>NZ_CAXPMC010000016.1:0-493911 GCF_964218355.1 Ferrovibrio sp.
GGAGTCTCCCCATGCCCCTGCGTCCCGTCGACGACCCCAATCCCTTCTCGCTCTCCGGCCCGGTCGGCCATCTGGCCGAAAATGCCCGCGCCGATGTGATCAAGGCGCAGATGCTGCTGGCCGAGGCCGGCTACCTCGACCTGCCCGAACCGGGCCTGCCCACCGGCTGGCCCGGCTCCGGCCTGGTGCCGGGCATCAAGCGCCTGCAGCGCGACCGCGGCCGCCCTGCGCGATGCCGTGGGCGACAGAATGGGCCCGGCCCCGACACCCGAGGACATCGACCGGCAGCATGACGAGGAAGCCCGGCGCGGCGATGCGCCGGACAGGGCCGCGCCGCCGCCGGCGATCCGCGATGTCCCCGACGATGCCGGGCCCGCCTTCCGTGCCGGCGCGCAGGTGGCGCAGATCGCGGCACCATTGACCGGAATACCAGTCCCGCCGCCGGCCGGCCAGGCAGGCCATGACGGGACGCGGCGGCCCAGCCCGTATCCCCATGAGGCCCCGGCGGTGAAGGCCGCTGCCCGCGAGGGAACCCGGCGCCTCGGCTATGCGCGCGACAACCTGCGCAGCCTGCTGGAGGCCACGCAGGACCTGCATGAACGGGGCCGGCGCCTGCCGCCCGGCCCGGATGACGCGCAGCAGGCCGCCTTCGTGACGCAGGACTGGGAACCGCTGCCGCCCTCGAAGCCGATCGGCGAGGCCGAGAAAAAGATGATGCAGGTGCCGCCGCTGATTCCGCCCGTGCTCGACGACCGCCTGCCCGGCCGCCCGGCCGCCGCGCCGGACATCCCCGACGAGAAGCTGATCCTGCCGGAGATGCAGGAGTGGTACGAGGGTCTGGAACCCTTCGACCAGGACCTGGCGAAGGAACTGATGCTGGTCTTCATCAACAAGGGCGGCCGGAAGGGCATCGAGGCCACGCGGCTCGGCAACGCCGATATGGTGAAGGAGCTTCTGGAGTATTTGCAGAAGCAGCGCGCCGATATGCCCGGAAAGTGGGAGCATGCATATGGCTCACGAAAGGATGGAGAGGCTGACGGCGATGAGGTGCCGGAAGAATACATCGAAGGACGCGACAGCAAAGGGACCAAGGGCGCGAGCTGGCCGGATGCGACGATCCGATATCTGGTCGAAGGCCTCGAACCCGAATATCTGCGCATTTTCACCGGCAGGATGCTGAAGAGAAACCCCGATATTGGTGTGAAGCGTGAGCGCGATCAGATCGCCAATGCAGAGTACAACAAGCCGGGCGAACTGATGGTGCTGGCTCCGAAGCTGCTGGCCGACCGGCCGGACGGTGTGGTCAGCCCGGAGGCGCGGCATGCCTATCGGCAACAGGCCCGGGAATTTGCCGCCAAGCTCGGCCCGCGGATCGAGGCTGTATTAAAAGCCAAGAGCAAGCTTTAAGCTGGCCGTATCAGGGAGATCGAAGGGCTATGGCCGTTTATTCCTCCATGAAAACCCGCATCGTCTGGCTGACCGAAGCCGACTGGCGGGCTTTCGCTGACCTGTTGGCGGAAACTTTTCCGACGATCCGGTATTATGAAAGCCTGACCCGGGAGCAGCGCCAGGCCAAGGAGAGGCCGGCGGTTCCGCGGTTCAGGCAGCTGCTCGATGTGCCCGGCATTCTCAGGCGCGGTCACATCGTCGGCGTGTTCGACGAAAACTGGCAGCCGGACGTTCAGTGGCTGCCTGACGAGGTTGAGCCCGGGCGCGGCTCCTGGGGCATCGCCAATCATGCCGATAAGAATCCTGCTTTCCTGTTCCAGATGTTCCAGCCAATATATACGGCTGAGAAGCTGAAGACGGCGCCGTTCATGGAGCACTGCGTCATCACCTTCTACCGCGATCCCGGCAATCACGAGCATGACCTGCTGTCGCGGCATTTCTACCGGCTGCTCGGCAAAGTCTGCACCAACCGCAACCAGATCCAGATCAGCATGCCTGAACGCAAGCCGATGTTCGATCAGCCGAAAGGGTCCCTGTTCTGGCTCGGCCGCGATGCGCTCCACTGGGTCCGCGAGGATTCGCAGCGGGTATTTTTCTATAACGATCGCAAATGGGCAATTCGCCCGGCCGAAAACTGATCGCCGCCGCCTACACCAGCAGCCTTTCCAGCGCGGCGCGGATGCGGGGCGGGATCGGCGCCGGCTTCTGCGGGCCGCGCTCGACGAAGACATGCACGAAATGGCCGGTGGCCGCCGGATGCGTCTGGCCCTCGCGGAACAGCGCGATCTCGTGCCGCACCGAGGAAGTGCCGATCTTCACCGTGCGCAGGCAGCCCTCGATGGTCTCCGGGTAATTCAGCGACTGGTGAAAGCGGCAGCCGCTTTCCACCAGCAGGCCGATGACCGGGTCGCGCACCATGTCGAGCCCGCCGAAGCGGATCATGTAATCGTTCACCAGCGTGTCGAAATACGCGTAATAGACCACGTTGTTGACATGCTGGTAGACGTCGATATCGGCCAGCCGGGTCGGGATCAGCAGGCTGTGGCGGTAATTGCCGCGGACTTCCAGCTTCGGATCGAGCTTCGGCTCGGGCACGTCGTTCATCGGGTCACAGCGCCTGTTCGTAGATGCGCAGGGCATCGTCGTAGGCCACCTCGCGCGGGTTGTTGACCAGCAGGCGCTGCTGGTTCATGGCATCCTTCGCCAGCATCGGCAGGTGGTTGTGACTGATGCCGACCTGGCGGAGCTGCTTTTCCAGCTTCACGTCGTCGATGATCGCCTCAAGCTCCGCCAGCAACGCGCCGGCGCCCGCCGAGGCGGAGGCAAAGCTTTTGCCGGGCAGAAGAATGCCGGCCAGTTCGGCATATTGCGCGGCGGCGGCGGCGCTTTCGAGGTTGAAGCGCAGCACATGCGGCAGCATCAGCGCGTTCGACAGGCCGTGCGGCACATGGAAATGCCCGCCGACCGGATAGGCCAGCGCATGCACCGCCGCCACCGGCGCATTAGCGAAGGCCATGCCGGCCAGCATGGCGCCCAGCAGCATGTCGGAGCGGGCGGCACGGTCCTTCGCGCCGGCCTCGCTGCAGACGGTGCGGATGTTCCGCGACAGCAGCCGCAACGCCTCGCGGGCCAGCGCGTCCGAGATCGGGTTCTTTTTATGCTTCGTCGTATAGGCCTCGATGGCATGCACCATGGCATCCACCCCGGTGGCCGCGGTAACGCCGCGCGGCAGCCCCAGCGTGAGATCGGCATCCAGCAGGGCGATGTCGGGCAGCAGCAGGGGCGAGACCACGCCCTTCTTCTCGCTCTCGCCGGTGGTGATGATGGAGATGCCGGTCACTTCCGAGCCGGTGCCGGCGGTGGTCGGCACCTGCACCAGCGGCAGCCGGCGGCCCTTCGCATTGCCGATGCCGTACATCTCGGCCAGGGGCTGCCCGCCATCGCCGCCCATCAGGGCGACCAGCTTGGCGATGTCCATCGAACTGCCGCCGCCGAAGCCGACGATGCCATCCGCCCGGTGCTCCTTCGCGGCCGCCACCGCCGCATGCACCAGTTTCTCGGGCGGATCGGCCTCGGTGCGGTCGTAGATGGCGGTGGCGATGCCGGCGGCCTGAAGGCTGTCGAGCGCCGCCTGCGGCAGGCCCAGCTTCATCACGCCCGGATCGGTGACCAGCAGGACGCGGCCGGCGCCCAGCTCGGTCATCAGGGTACCGAGCTTCGCGCTGGCCCCGGGCTCGCAATAGACCCGCCGCGTGGTCTCGAAACTCAAGCCGGTCATGGTCGCACCTCCCGCAATTCCCGATATTTTCCAGACACTAGCACCGCCCCCGCAGACCCGGCCAGCCTTCCCCGGGGAGAGGCCGGCAACGAAGAACGGGAGGCCCGGCCACGATGCCACGTCCTAGGCCCGGGCCTAGCGATATAAAAGCCTCTGTCACCCGCGGCCTGACCCGCGGGGCCCGTTTCCCCGGCGCCCGTTTCCCAGGGGCAGGCCGGGCCCGATTGTCTGCCGACATTCGCTGAATTGACTAAGGGTTTGCAGGCCCTTAGAGTCCGGCCTTTCCCGCCAGCCCGGCCGCCGAAAAAAGCCGGGGCTGGCGTCATCGTTTTCGGGATCGCCGTTCAGGCCCGGATGGTCCGGGTCCGGCCTTCCTGCCATGGGAGAAGGTGTCGTGAGCGAAGCATTGATGTCGACTTACGCGAGGACCGACCTCGCGTTCGAGCGGGGCGAGGGTCCTTACCTCTACACCGCCGACGGTCGACGTTATCTCGACTTCGGCTCCGGCATCGCGGTCACCGCGCTCGGCCACAGCCATCCGCATCTGGTAAAGGCCGTGCAGGAGCAGGCCGGCAGGCTGTGGCATGTCTCCAACCTGTTCAGGTCGCCCGAGCAGGAGAAGCTGGCCGGCCGGCTGGTCGCCCATTCGTTTGCCGACAAGGCCTTCTTCTGCAATTCCGGCGCCGAGGCGAACGAGGGTGCGGTGAAGATCGCGCGCAAGCATTTCGCGGCGAAAGGCCAGCCGGAAAAGTGGCGCATCATCACCTTCGAGGGCTGCTTCCACGGCCGCACCCTGGCCATGCTGGCGGCCACCAACAACCAGAAATACATGGACGGCTTCGGCGAAAAGGTCGGCGGCTTCGACCAGGTGCCGTTCGGCGACATGGCCGCCCTGAAGGCGGCGATCACGCCGGAAACCGCCGCCATCATGATCGAGCCGATCCAGGGCGAGGGCGGCATCCGTTCGGTGCCGACCGAGATGCTGCGCGCCCTGCGCGCGCTCTGCGACGAACGCGGCCTGCTGCTGATCCTGGACGAGATCCAGACCGGCATGGGCCGCACCGGCAAGCTGTTCGCCTATGAATGGGCGGGCGTGGCGCCGGACATCATGAGCCTGGCCAAGGGGCTCGGCGGCGGCTTTCCGGTCGGCGCCGTGCTCGCTACCGACGCGGCGGCCGCCGGCATGGCGCCCGGCACCCATGGCACGACATTCGGCGGCAACATCCTGGCGATGGCGGCGGCCAATGCCGTGCTCGACGTGATGCTGGAGCCGGGCTTCTTCGACGGCGTGCAGAAACGCGCCTCGTATTTCAAGCAGCAGCTGACCATGCTGGCCGACCGCTTCCCCGACATCATCGGCGAAATCCGCGGCCAGGGTTTCCTGATGGCGCTGAAATGCCAGCCGGCCAATACCGCGGTGGCGGCGGCCCTGCGCGAGGAGCATGTGCTGGGCGTGCTGGCCGGCGACAACACCGTGCGGCTGATGCCGCCGCTGACGATTCCGGAAAAGGATCTCGCCGAGGGCATCCACCGCATCGAGGCGGCCTGCCTGCGGCTGCGCGGCACCGCGAAGGCGGAGAGCGCGGCATGACGGCCGCGCCGCCCGCCGCCGCGATCCGCCATTTCCTCGATCTCAGCGATTTCGAGCCGGCGGTATTGCGCGGCATCCTCGACCATGCGGCACGCATGAAGGCCGGCCGCAAAGGCAAGCCCAAGGGCGCGGTCGAACCCGGCCAGCCGGCCGACAGCCGCATCCTGGCGATGATCTTCGAGAAGCCCTCGACCCGCACGCGGCTGAGCTTCGACGTCGCCATGCGCCAGCTGGGCGGCAAGACCATCGTGCTGCGCAGCGACGACATGCAGATCGGCCGCGGCGAGACGGTGGCGGATACCGCGCGGATCCTGTCGGGCAATGTCGATGCCATCATGATGCGCACCGGCCGGGCGAAAACCCTGCTGGAGCTGGCTGCCAATGCCTCGGTGCCGGTGATCAACGGCCTGACCGACGAAAGCCATCCCTGCCAGGTGATGGCCGATGTGCTGACCTTCGAGGAGAAGAAGGGCCCGATCCGCGGCCAGAAGCTGGCCTGGGTCGGCGATGGCAACAACATGGCCACCTCGCTGATCCATGCCGCCGTGCAGTTCGGCTTCCGCCTCGACCTCGCCTGCCCGGCCGAACTGGCCCCCAGCAGGAAGGTGCTGGCCTGGGCGGCCGAGCGCCAGGGCCAGGTCTTCGTCAGCGAGGACCCGGACAGGGCGGTGGCCGATGCCGCCTGCGTGATCACCGATACCTGGGTGTCGATGGGCATGAAGGATGCCGAGCGCCGCCACAGGGTGCTGGCCCCCTACCAGGTCAATGCCGGGCTGATGGGCAGGGCCGCCGGCGATGCCATCTTCATGCACTGCCTGCCGGCCCATCGCGGCGAGGAAGTGACGCCGGAGGTGATCGACGGGCCGCGTTCGGTGGTGTTCGACGAGGCGGAGAACCGCCTGCATGCCCAGAAAGCCATCCTCGCCTGGTGTTTCGGCGCCTGAGCCTGCCTATATAATCCCGCTGTGACCCAGACGCTTTCCGACGACCTCACCCTGCCCTTCCAGATCGAACAGTGCGACACGCGCGGCCGCCTGGTGCGGCTGGGCCCCGCCCTCGACCGCCTGCTGAGCCGCCATGCCTATCCCGAGCCGGTGGCGCAGCTGGTGGCCGAAGCCGTGGTGCTGGCCGCCACCATGGCCACCGCGCTGAAATTCGACGGCACCTTCACCGTGCAGGCCAAGGGCGACGGCCCGGTCTCGCTGCTGGTGGCCGACTGCCGCACGCCGGGCCATCTGCGCGGCTATGCCAGTTTCGATGCCGGCCGGCTGGACGGCCTCGAACTCGGCCCCGGCGGCATCGAGAGCATCGTGCCGCTGCTGCTGGGCAAGGGCTATCTCGCCTTCACCATCGACCCGGAAGGGCCGGACATGGAGCGCTACCAGGGCATCGTCGAGCTGAGCGGCCCGACCCTGGCCGAGGCCGCGCATCTGTATTTTGCCCAGTCCGAACAGCTCAATGCCCGCATCGTGCTGGCGGCGCAGCACCGCCGCGACGCCGGCGGGCGGCGGCGCTGGCGGGCCGGCGGCCTGCTGCTGCAGCAGCTGCCGCTGCAGCCGGGCGGCCTGACCGGCGAGGAACGCGGGCTGGCCTGGGAAAAGGCCACCGCCCTGCAGGCGACCACCTCGGCCGGCGAGCTGACCGATCCGGCCCTGCCGCAGAACGACCTGCTCTACCGGCTGTTCCACGAGGATGGCGTGCGCGTCTTCGATGCCGCGCCGCTGGACAATGCCTGCACCTGCTCGGCCGACAAGGTGCGCGGCATCCTCTCGACCTTCTCGGCCGAGGAGATCGAATCGATGGCGGTCGAAGGCGTCATCTCGGTGACCTGCCAGTTCTGCTCGGCCGCCTACGATTTCCCGGCCGCGGCCGTGCAGGGCTGAGCGGCGGCCGGTTTCCGCCGGAAAGCGGCGGAATTGCCCGGCTTCCGTCATCCCCGGGCCTTGAATCCGCCCCAATTCGGCGCTCTGGTCGGCGGCGGATAACAAGGAGAAACCGCCATGTCCTTCCGTCCCTCCCGCAAGACCCTGCTGCAGGGCTTTGCCGCGCTGGGCGTGACCGCCCTGCTGGCCGCCTGCACGACGGCGCCGGAAAAGCTGATGCTGCCGGAGATCGGCTTTGCCGACCAGCCGAAGCTGACCTTCGCCGCCGCCTCGGTGGAGACGATCCAGGAATACCAGCCCAGCGCCCAGCCGCCCCATATCGAGCTGGGCATCCCGCAATCGCCGGTGCTGGTGGCCCAGCGCTGGACCCGCGACCGCATCGCGCTGGACAACAGCCAGCCCTACCGCCTGACCGTGGTGATCCGCCGCGCCGCCGTCACCGAGGAGGATCTGAAGAAGACCCCGGGCCTGCGCGGCAGCTTCACCGAGGACCAGATCGCGCGCTTCAGCACCGACGTCGCCATGGCGGTCGAGCTGCGCGATGCCCGCGGCTTCAAGGTCGGCGAGGCCACCGCCTCGGCCAAGCGCAGCACCACCATGAGCGAGAAGGCCAGCCTGAACGACCGCGACCGGCTGATCCACGAGCTGGTGAAGGCGACCATGATGGACGTCAACCGCGAGCTGGAGCAGAACATCCGGCAGTACATGCCGCTCTATGTCCGCTAGGGCATAACGCCTTGAAAAGGCGGCTGTTCGTACGCATACGGAGCCGCCGCCTCACGCCCTGCCCGCTTCCGCTGGGGCAGCCGATTTCGACCCGGCCGAGGTTTGTCTCGGTCGGGTCGATCTGCTAGAGAGGGCCATCCCATCCTTTCGCGGAGCCGGAAACGCCTGTCATGCCGACGCCCAAGAAGCGCCCCCTGGTGATTGTGACCCGGAAACTGCCGGATCCGATCGAGACGCGGATGATGGAGCTGTTCGACACGCGGCTGAACGTGGCGGACCAGCCGCTGTCCCATGCCGAGCTGATCGAGGCGGTGAAGACCGCCGACGTGCTGGTGCCCACCATCACCGACCGCATCGATGGCGCCATCCTCGCCCATGCCGGCCCGAATTTCCGCCTGATCGCCAATTTCGGCACCGGCGTCGACCATATCGACCTCGCCGCCGCCCGCCAGCGCGGCATCACCGTCACCAACACCCCGGGCGTGCTGACCGAAGACACCGCCGACATGACCATGGCCCTGATCCTGGCGGTGCCGCGCCGGCTGGTCGAAGGCGCCAATGCCCTGCAGGGCGGCAAGTTCGAGGGCTGGTCGCCGACCTGGATGCTGGGCAAGCGCATCTGGGGCAAGCGGCTCGGCATCATCGGCATGGGCCGCATCGGCCAGGCGGTCGCCCGCCGGGCGCGGGCCTTCGGCCTGTCGATCCATTACCACAACCGCAAGCGCGTGCATGACAGCGTCGAGCAGGAGCTGGAGGCGACTTACTGGGAAAGCCTCGACCAGATGCTGGCCCGCATGGACATCATCTCGGTGAACTGCCCGCACACGCCGGCCACCTTCCACCTGCTGTCGGCGCGCCGGCTCGACCTGCTGCAGCCGCAGGCCTATATCGTCAACACCGCGCGCGGCGAGGTGATCGACGAGAACGCGCTGGTGCGCAAGCTGCGCAAGGGCGAGCTGGCCGGCGCCGGGCTGGACGTGTTCGAGCATGAACCGGCGGTCAACCCGAAGCTGCTCGAACTCGACAATGTCACCCTGCTGCCGCATATGGGTTCGGCCACGCTCGAAGGCCGCATCGACATGGGCGAGAAGGTCATCATCAACATCAAGACCTTCGCCGACGGCCATGCGCCGCCGGACCGCGTGATCGCCGGCCTGCTCTAGCACCGGCGCGCATTTTCCTGTTCCCTGCAGACCGCCGGCTGCCGCATACTGCGGCAACAGCAAATCCGGCCCCATGACTGCGACGCCCTCCTTTTCCAAGGCTCCTGCCGATCTGAGCGACCTGCTGGCCTCCCACGGCCGGTATCTGCAGTCGATGGGCGGCGCCGTGCGCATGGGCCGCCAGCTGAAACTCGAACATGTCGATTTCGGCGCCATCAACTGGCAACGCAAGCTGCTGGACCATGTGGCGCTGGCCCATTGCCGGCTGTCCTGTTCCGACCTGCGCCACAGCAGTTTCCAGGAGGCATCGCTGCCGGCCTGCGATTTCAGCGCCGCCGACCTCTCCGGCGCCGATTTCTCCGGTGCCGACTTGCGCGGTGCCGATCTCAGCCGCGCCGTGCTGACCAAGACCCGCTTCATCGCCACCGGCCTCGGCCCCTATCGCGACGGTGATGACGAAGGCGGCGGCCGCACCACCCGCATGACCGGCGCCGTGATCAAGGGCACGTCGTTTGCGCGCGCGGTGCTGGACGGCGTGCAGTTCGACCGCGCCGATCTCGATGGCGCCGATTTCGCCTTCGCGCGGCTGGAGAATGTCGAATTCGGCACCGCCGACCTGCGCCGGGTGGATTTCGGCCTCGCCGATCTCGGCCCCGGCATGGCCGAGGCGGTGACCGCCGCCGGCGGCCGGCCGCCCAAGCGGCTGAGCGCCGACGAGGTCGATGCCGTGCTGGCCAGCCATGCCGACTGGATCGCCAGCAATGGCCGCAAGGGCAGCCGCGCCGGCCTGCAGGGCGCCTGCCTGATCGATGCCAGCCTCGCCCATGCCGATCTTTCCGGCGCCGACCTGTCGGGCGCCAACCTTGCCGGCGCCGATCTCGGCGGCGCCCGGCTGATCTGCACCGACCTGCGCGGCGCCAATCTCAGCCGCGCCAAGCTCGGCGGTGCCGATTTCCGCGGCGCCATGCTGGACGGCAGCCACGGCTTCCTGCCATCCGGGAGTCTGTAGCCGGGAAGTCTGTAGCCGGGAAGTCTGTAGCTGGCCAGTGCCCGACCCGGCAGCCTTCAGCCCGTTTTCGCGCCGGCGATATAGCCGGCCAGGCCCTTTGCCAGCGCATCGAACACCACGCGGCAGCGTGGCGTGTCGCGCAGGTTCTCGTGCATGGCCAGCCAGGTTTCCAGCGGAAAGCTGAACGCCTTCGGCAGCAGCCGCACCAGGGCCGGGTCGCGCCGCGCCAGCGGCACCTGGCAGACGCCGATGCCGATGCCGGCGCGGATCGCCGCCAGCTGGGCCACGTCGCTGTCGCTGCGGAAGGCAAAGGCGATCCGCTCGGGCAGGGGCAGCAATTCGCGGGCACGGCGGATGAAGGCCGTCTCGCGGTCGTAGCCGACCAGGCTGTGCGCCTCCATCGCAGTCAGGCTGCGCGGCGTGCCGCGGCGGGCGAGATAGTCGCGATGGGCATGAAAGCCCAGTTCGATCGCGCCGATGCGCTTCGCCACCAGCGCCTCCTGCGCCGGCGCCACCATGCGCACGGCGATATCGGCCTCGCGCAGCAGCAGGTTCTCGACGCGGTTGGACGGCACCAGTTCGATCACCAGATCCGGATGCGCCGCCTGCAGGCCGGCCAGGATCGGCGGCAGCACCTCGATGGCGACGATCTCGCTGGCGCTGACCCGCACGCTGCCGCGGATGCTGCGGCCGCGGCCCGAGGCACTGCGCAGGGCCGCCGCCGCCGTCGCCTCCAGCGCCTCGGCATAGGGCTGCAGGTCGAGAGCCGCCTCGGTGGGGCTGAGGCCGCTGCGCGAGCGGATGAACAAAGCCGCGCCGAGCAGCTGTTCCAGCGCCGCGACATGGCGGCCCAGGGTCGGCTGGGTCAGGCCAAGCCTGCGGGCGGCGGCCGACAGCGAGCCTTCGCGCAGCACCGCGAGGAAAGAGCGGTAGAGGTCCCAGCCGGGCAAGGCCTGATCCATGCATTTCTGTATAGATCAGGCATTATTTTAGTCAATTCCGTTTATGTCGCGGCCGGGCCATCCTGCCGGCATCGGACAGCGACGGAGGACGACATGGCAACGGCACTGGTTCTGGGCGCCACCGGCGGCATCGGCGGCGAAATGGCGGCGGCCCTGCTGCGGCGCGGCTGGCAGGTGCGGGCCCTGCATCGCCGGGCGGCGGCCATGGCCGGCCGGGATGGCCTCGCATGGCTGCCGGGCGACGCCATGGTGCGGGAGGACGTGGTGGCCGCCGCCGCCGGCGCGCGGCTGATCGTGCATGCGGTGAACCCGCCGGGCTACCGCGACTGGGACAAACTGGTGCTGCCCATGCTGGACAGCAGCATCGCGGCGGCCAGGGCCAGCGGTGCCCGCCTGCTGCTGCCCGGCAATGTCTACAATTACGGCCCCGATGCCCTGCCGCTGGTCGGCGAAACCGCGCCACAGCAGCCGCAGACCCGCAAGGGCGCCATCCGCGTCGAGATGGAAAGCCGCCTGCGCGCGGCGGCCGGGCGTGACAACATCCGGGCACTGGTGGTGCGCGCCGGCGACTTCTTCGGGCCGCGCGCCGGCAGCACCTGGTTCTCGCAGGGCCTGGTGAAGCCGGGCCGGGTGCCGCGCGCGATCACCTGGCCCGGCCACGGAAAAGGCCGGGGCGCCGGCCATAGCTGGGCCTATCTGCCGGATCTGGCCGAAACCATGGCGCGGCTGGCCGAGCGCGAGGCGGAGCTGCCAGCCTTCGACAGCTTCCATTTCGGCGGCCATGTCGATGCCGACGGTACGGCGATGATCGCCGCGATCCGCGCCGCCTGCGCCCGGCCCGACCTGCGGGTGCGGCGGTTTCCGTGGTTCGCCCTGCCGCTGCTGGCGCCGGTCATGCCGCTGTTCCGCGAACTGCACGAGATGCGCCATCTGTGGCGCGACGCCCTGCGGCTCGACAATGCGAAGCTGACCGCCTTCCTCGGCGCCGAGCCGCACACGCCGCTGGCGCAGGCGGTGGCGGAAACGCTCGGCGGGCTGGGCTGCCTGCCGCAGGCGGAAGGCGGCACGGCGATACCGGCGGCGGCGTGATGCGGGCGGGCGGCTTACTGTTTGCCGGCAGCCGGCAGCACGAAGCTGCGTAGCGGCCGGAAGGTCATGGTCTGGTTGGTGACCCCGGGCATCGTTTTCACGAACTGCGCGGCCCTGCCCACGTCGGATTTGATCGCCAGTCCGGCCGGGAACCGGCCAAAATCCATGGCGACATCGCCGATATAGACGATCTCGCCCCGCTTGACCGTGAAGACCGGGGAATTGTCCCGCAGGGCCTTGCTGTCGGTGTCGATGTAGAACGTGGTCCGCATCGCATTGGTCCCGTAGACGAGGTCGGCATGGGCAAGGACATACTCGCCGGGAGTCATCTTGTAGGCGCGAAACCGCGCGCTCCGCCATTTGTCGGTGAGGACGATGGCATCGTCGCTGAGCATGCCCACCATCTTCCCCATATAGGAAATGCCGGTCACCTTCTTCGTCTCGACATCGTACCTGGCGAAATTCACCTGCCCGAAACCCTTATCGATCCCATAGCTCGGCAGGTAGCCGATCACCACCATGCCGGCATCGTCGGCGGGGCTGAAGGTCGCATCCTTGTCGAGACTGCTGGCGCCACACCCTGCCAGCAGCAGTACGAGAGACAGCGGCGCCAGCGGCAGCTTTGCTAGCATTCTGTGCAACGCCTGCATCAGGACTCCCTCAGGTAGCAGCCCCGGACAGAAAAACAGGCGCCGCAGCGCCTGTCTTCCGTCCTGTATGACTTACGCCGTCGCCTTCATCGCCTCGGCGCCGGCGAGGTCGACCGAGACCAGCTGCGAGACGCCGCGTTCGGCCATGGTGACGCCGAACAGGCGGTCCATGCGCGCCATGGTGATCGGATGGTGGGTGACCACCACGAAACGGGTGCCCTCGCCCAGATTCGAGGTCTGGCGCGCCATCGCCTCCATCAGGTTGCACAGGCGCTCGACATTCGCATCGTCCAGCGGGGCGTCCACTTCGTCCAGCACGCAGATCGGCGCCGGGTTGGTGAGGAACACCGCGAACAGCAGCGACAGGGCGGTCAGGGCCTGCTCGCCGCCCGACAGCAGCGACATCACCTGCAGCCGCTTGCCCGGCGGCGAGGCATAGATTTCGAGGCCGGCCTGCAGCGGATCGTCGGATTCCACCAGCTGCAGATAGGCCTTGCCGCCGCCGAACACCTCGACGAACAGCTTCTGGAAATGGCTGTCCACCTGCTTGAAGGCTTCCAGCAGCCGCTCGCGGCCCTCGCGGTTCAGGCTGGAAATGCCCTGCCGCAGCTTGTCGATGGCCTCCACCAGGTCGGTCTGCTCGGTCTGCAGGGTGGTCAGCTTCTCTTCCACCTCGTTGGCTTCCATCTCGGCGCGCAGGTTGACCGGGCCCATATTGTCCCGTTCCTTGCGCAGCCGTTCCAGCCGGGTTTCGACCTGCGGCAGCTCGGGGAAATCCTCGTCGTCGCCGACCTCGCCGGCCTGCAGGACGGCATCCAGCGTGCAGTCCAGCGCCTCGCGCACGCGGATCGCCAGCTCGTCGAGGCTGACCCGCTGGTGTTCGAGATCGGACTGGGCACGCACGCGTTCCTCACGGATGCTGCCCAGCATCTGTTCCAGTTCGCGGGCGGTGCGGGCGGCCAGCTGCTGCGCGGCCTCGGCATTGGCGAGATGGTCGGCGGCTTCCTGGCGCGCGGCTTCCGCCTTCGCCAGCTCGTCCAGCAGACCGCTGCGGCGACTTTCGATCTCGAGCGGAATCTGCTCCAGCCTGGCCAGTTCGGCCTCGGCTTCCGCGCGGCGGGCGGTCAGCTGGGCGATCTGCTGGCCGGCGCCTTCATGGCGGGCGGCCGCATTGCGGCGCTCGATGACGATCGCCTCCAGCCGGCGGCCGCGGCTTTCCGCGTCGCGATGCAGCTGTTCCAGCGCGGCGCGGCGTTCGGCCAGGGCCTGGCGCAGCCCGTCGGTTTCCTGCCGCACCATGGCGATCAGTTCGCGCACCTCTTCTTCCGGCGGCAGCGCGGCCAGGGCCGCGGCCTCGGCTTCGCGGGCGGCCTCGGTCTCGGCGATCTCGCCCTCGGTCTGCTGCTTCTGTTCGGCCAGGGCGGCCAGCCGCGACTGGCGCTCGGCTTCCTTGCGCACCAGTTCGGCCTGGCGGTCGCGGGCGGCATTCAGCTCGCGGTCGGCGCGGGCGAGGTCCTGGTTCGCCTGTTCGCGGGCCTGCTGGCGGTCGCGCTCGGCGGCGGCGATGGCCTGGCTGCCGCGCTCGCGGGCCTGCTGGCGGTCGCGCTCGGCCTGGGCAATGCCCTGGTTGGCGCGGTCGCGGGCGGACTGGCGCTCGCGCTCGGCCTCGGCCACCGCGCCGGCGGCACGGTCGCGGGCTTCGGCGGCGGCGCGTTCGGCCTGCTGCACGATGGCGGCGGCCTGCTGGCGGGCTTCGCTGCGGGCCTGCTCGGCCTGCTGCACGATCCCGGCCGCCTGCTGGCGGGCTTCGCTGCGGGCCTCGTCGGCGGCCTGCACGGCCTGGCGGGCATCCCGCTCGGCCTGGGCCGCGGCTTCGGTCGCCTGGCGGGCTTCGGCATAGGCGGCCTGGGCCGCATTCAGCCGGCCTTCCAGATCGCGCAGCTCCTCGCGCAGATCGGCCAGCCGGTTGCGCTGTTCCAGCCGGATCGAGGCCGAAGTGGGCGCGCCGGCCTTCACCGTGAAGCCGTCCCAGCGCCACAGCGCGCCGGATTTCGACACCAGCCGCTGGCCCAGCCGCAGCTGTTCGCGCAGGCGGGCGCCATCGGCATCCTCGGCGACGATGCCGATCTGCGACAGGCGCCGCTGCAGGGCGGCCGGGCCGGTGACATGGGCCGCCAGCGGCGTCACGCCGGCCGGCAGCGCCGGCGCATCCGCCAGCGGCGGCAGCGCGTCCCAGTGCATCGGCGCGTTGCGGTCGGTGGCGGCATTCAGCTCGTCGGCCAGGGCGGCGCCCAGCGCCTTCTCCCAGCCCGGCGCCACGCTGACCTGGTCGATCAGCGGCGGAAACAGATTGCTCTCGTCGATCTTCAGCAGCTTGGTCAGGCCGGCTTCCTCGGCCTTCAGGCGGGTCAGCTCGCCCTGCACGCCCTGCCAGGCATCGCGGGCAGCCTGCTCAGCCTGCGCCACCTGCGCGCGGGCGGCCTCCGCCGCCTCGACGCCGCGGCGGGCGGCGGCCAGCTTCTCGGCATGCTCGGCCTCGACGGCATTCAGCCCGCCGCGCGCCGCCTCGATCCTCTGCGCATGCTCGGCCTCGACGCTGTTCAGGCCGCCGCGGGCGGCGTCGATCTTCTGCTCGTGCTCGGCCTGCAGGGCGGCCAGCGCGGCACGGGCCTGCTCGATCTTCTGCGCATGACCGGCCTCGACCGTCTCCAGCGCGGCGCGGGCGGCCTCGATCAGGCGAGCCTGCTCGGCCTCGATCGCCTCATAGGCCTGGCGCGCCGCCTCGACCCTGGCGGTCTGCTCGGCCTCGGTCATCTCCAGCAGCTGGCGCGATTCCTCCACCGCCTGCTGCTTCGCGGCAACCTCGGCATTGGCCTCCTCGGCCTCGGCGACGGCCTCGGTACGCTCGCTGAGCCGGGCTTCCTCGGCAGCGATTTCCTCGATACGGCCGCGCAAGCGGGCCAGCCGGCGTTCGGCATCCTCGATGGCCTGGCGCAGGCGGGCGCGGCTGGCCTGCTCCTGGGCGGCGCGGTCGGTCAGCCTGTCGAGTTCGCCCTGGCGCTCCTCGACGCGGGCGCGCGCCTCGGTCACCGCCGCATCGGCGGCAGCCTCGGCCTCGGCCTCGCCGGCCTTCAGGGTTTCCAGCTCCCGGTTCTCGGCATCCAGCCGGGCGACGGTGGCCTCGGCATCCTGCGACAGCGCGCTTTCGCGGTCGCTGTCGGCGGTGATCTGGGCCAGCCGCTGGCGGATCTGCTCGGCGGCCTCGCGGGCGCGGGCCTCGTCCGCATCCAGCCCGTCGCGGGCCACGGCCAGCCGGTGCAGGCGGGCGCCGGCCTCGGCCTCGTGCTGGCGCAAGGGCGGCAGCGCCTCGGCGGCGATGCGCTCGGCCTCATGCGCCTCCGAGACCTGCAGGGTGCGGTCGGCGACCTGGCGGTCGGCCGCTTCCAGCGCATGCTCGGCATCGGCCAGCGCCTGTTTCAACGCCGCATGCTTGAGGTGATAGAGAATGGCTTCGGTCTTGCGGATCTGGCCGGCGATGTTGCGGTAGCGGCTGGCCTGGCGGGCCTGGCGCTTCAGCGACTGCAGCTGGTTGTCGAGCTGGCCGATCACGTCGACCACGCGCTCCAGGTTGGACTCCGCCGCCTTCAGCCGCAGCTCGGCCTCGTGGCGGCGCGAATGCAGGCCGGAAATGCCGGCCGCCTCTTCCAGCAGCATGCGGCGGTCGGTCGGCTTGGCATTGATCAGGGCGCCGACGCGGCCCTGGCTGACCATCGCCGGCGAATTGGCGCCCGAGGCGAGATCGGCGAACAGCAGCTGCACGTCGCGCATGCGCACGTCGTTGCCGTTGATCGAATAGTCGGACCCCTTCTCGCGCTCGATCTTGCGGGTGATCTCGACGACTTCCTGCTCGTTGAATGCCGCCGGCGCCGTGCGGGTCTTGTTGTCCAGCGTCAGCGTCACTTCGGCGATGTTGCGCGCAGGCCGCGTCGCGGTTCCGGCAAAGATCATGTCGTCCATGCCGGAACCGCGCATCCGCTTGGCGGAATTCTCGCCCATCACCCAGCGCAGGGCTTCCACCAGGTTCGACTTGCCGCAGCCATTCGGGCCGACCACGCCGGTAAGACCCGGATGGATGACGAAATCCGTCGGCTCGACGAAGGACTTGAAACCGGACAGGCGCAACTTGGTGAACTGCACGGGAACTCCCTTTCGGTGCTAAATCGCCGGCGATTACTTCTTCGCCAGCGCGTCGAGCTTCTTGCGCAGATCCTCATAGGAGGGCACGCCGGATTCCGGCTTGCCGTCGACGATGATGGTCGGCGTGGAATTGACGTTGAATTTCTGGTTGCCCTCGAGGCGCGAATTCAGGATGTAATCGCCCACCGCCTTGTCGGTGAGGCAGGCCTCGAACTGGTCGCCGGGCATGCCGCCCAGCCGGGCGATCTGCTTCAGTGCCGCCTTCGGGTCCTGCGCGGTGGCCCACTGGCGCTGCTGGGCGAAGAGGACGCCGAGATAGGTGAAATACTTCTCCGGCCCGGCGCAGCGGGCGACAATGGCGCCAGCGAAGGCGAGATTGTCCAGCGGGAAGTCGCGGAAGATCAGCTTCGCCTTGCCGGTATCGAGATAGTCCTTCTTCAGCGCGGGCAGGACGCTCTCGTGGAAATCGGCGCAATGCGGGCAGGTCAGCGAGGCATATTCGATGATGGTGATGGGGGCGTCGGCCCTGCCGAGGACCATGTCCTGCAGGCGCGGATCGGCGGCCCGGGCGGCATGGCTGCCCCCTGCAAACGCCGCCAGACTCAGGGCCAGAGCAACGACAAAACGCTGTATATATTTCATAGGGATGCTCCTACCCCCAACATCTTGAGGGGGCATTGTAGGTGGGCCGATCCGGCCTGCAACCGGACTCTCTCGTTATCCACAAGAATCTGGCGCACTCAAGGCGCCCCGGCCTTCAGCGCCGGCTGTCACCGAGAAGTGATCGGCCAAGAGTCTCAAGGGCTTGGCGCAGGGCCCGGTCCTCGATTCCGGCCAGCATGGCATCGAGCCGGGCGCGCTGCTCGGGCGTCAGCGGCCGGGCGGTGCGACTCGGCGCCGCCGGCGACTCGGCACGCCGAATCGGCATCTGTTTCAGCCGCAGGCCGGCCACCGCGCGATACCCGAACCAGCCGTTGATCCGCTCGATCACCAGCGGCGCCAGATGCTGCAGTTCCAGCGCGAAGGCCGGGCTGACCGCCACTTCCAGGGTGGCATCGGCGCCGGCGCCGGCGGCATAGATCAGCCGTTCGGGCTGGGTTTCGGCGGCCAGCAGCGGGCCGGTCATCTCGGGCCAGCGGGCAAGGATATCGGCCAGCGCCGCGCCGCGCTTTTTCAGCACCGGCCGGGTCAGCCGGCCGAGCGTCACCCCCAGCGCCTTCGGCGCATTGAGGCGCCGCGGCGGTTCCGGCCGCCGGGCCTTGTTTCCGTCGTCGCTCATGGCCGCAGCCTACACCGCTCCGGCCCGGTTCAGTAGCCCGCGACCTCGCCGAGCCGCGCATAATGCGGCCCCTGCAGCCGGTAGATATAGGCCTGCCGGGTGCCCTGGCGGCTGCCGTCGGAGAAATCCTGCAGGGTGCCGCCGAAGGCGTCGCGCCAGCCGCGGATCGACTGCACGGCGGCGGCGATCCTGGGCAGGCGGAAATCGCCGCCGGCCCGGTCGAGCGCCAGCACGGCAAGGTCGATCAGGGCTGCACCGTAGATGGCGCCGGCATTGGGCTCGGCGCCGAAGCGCGCCCGGTAGGCCTCCATCCAGGCCGCCACCGCCGCCGGTGCCGTCTCATACCGGGGCAGCGCCAGCGACGAGACGCTGTACAAGCCCTGGGTGGCGCCGCCCGGCGCCGCCGCCAGCAGGTAATCGTGGGTGGTGGAGGGACCGAGAAAATCGACATCCTTCCAGCCCATCGCCCTGGCCGTGGCCATCGGCAGGATGGTGTCGCGCAGCAGGGTGGCCAGCACCACCAGGTCGCAGCCGGCAGCGCGCAGTCTGGTGACCTGTGCGGTGAAATCCGTATCGGTCGGCCGGTGGGTGACGACCTCCTTCAGGACCTGGCCATGCACGGCCAGCTGGTCCTGCACCGCCTGCTGCACCTCGCGGCCGAAATCCGTGCCCTGTGCCAGCAGGCAGACCGCCTGCTTGCGCTTTTCCGTCACCATCCATTTCACGCCGGTGCGGATCTGGTCGTAATACAGCGATCCGGAAATCCAGCTGATCGAATCCGCGCCCTGCACCAGGTCGCGGCTGGCCGCCATCGGAAACAGATTGGGGATGCCGGCCTGGCGCAGCTGCGGCAGCACCGCCTCGGTCTGCGCATTGCCGAGATTGCCGACCATGGCGACGACGCGGTCGCGGTTGATCAGCTTGTTGGCCGCCTGCACCGCGCGCGGCACCTGGAACTGGTGATCCTCGACCACCAGCCGCAGCCGGCGGCCATGCAGGCCCCCCTCTGCATTCAGCGCGTCGATGCGCATGCGCATGGCGTTGACCACCGCATGGCCATATGGCGCGGCCGGGCCCGACAGGTCGGTGATGGTGCCGATGACGATGGCGTCGCGGCCGGCCGCCCTGGCCGACGGCAGGTCCGGAACCATGCCGGCAGACAGCAGAACGGCCATGACGGCACCGGTGATGGCGATGCGCCGCATAAGCTTCCCCCGTGTTTGTATGGCGACAGGATACCGGCTGCACCGGCGCTGGCAAGCCGCCGGCCGGCTTGCCGTGGCGGCAGCCGCCGCCTAAGGTCGCGCGGCATGTCGCGCCGCCGTAACATGACCGTCCCGACCGTCGCCACGGTAGCGCAGACCGCAGCGGCAATCGCGCCGCCGTTGCTGGCCTGGTATGACCGCCAGCATCGCCGCCTGCCCTGGCGCAGCCCGCCGGGCACTCCGCCGCCCGAACCCTACCGGGTCTGGCTCAGCGAGATCATGCTGCAGCAGACCACCGTGCCGGCGGTGATGCCCTATTTCGCGAAATTCCTGGCCCGCTGGCCGACCGTGCATGACCTTGCCGCCGCATCGGTCGAGGATGTGATGGAGGCCTGGGCGGGCCTCGGCTATTACGCGCGGGCGCGCAACCTGCACAAATGCGCGCAGGCGGTCAGCACGCGGCTGGACGGCAGATTCCCCGACACCGTCGAGGGCCTGCTGGAACTGCCCGGCATCGGCGCCTATACGGCGGCGGCGATTGCCGCCATCGCCTTCGACCGCCCGGCCGCGGTGCTGGATGGCAATGTCGAGCGTGTGCTGGCGCGCCTGTTCGCCGTCGAAACGCCGCTGCCGCAGGCCAAGCCGGAACTGCGCCGGCTGGCCGGGTTGACGACGCCGCAGCAGCGGCCCGGCGATTTCGCGCAAGGGATGATGGATCTCGGTGCCACGGTCTGCACACCGCGCAGGCCCGACTGCCTGCTCTGCCCCCTGCAGGAGTCCTGCGCGGCGCGCCGGCAGGGCATCGCCGAAAGCCTGCCGCGCAAAACCGAGAAGAAGCCACGCCCGGTGCGCCATGCGGTGGCCTTCCTGCTGCAGCGGCCCGATGGCGCCGTGCTGCTGCGCCGGCGGCCGCCCGAGGGCCTGCTGGGCGGCATGCTGGAAGTGCCCAGCACGCCATGGCGCGACCTGCCGTGGAGCGATGGCGAGGGGAAGGCGCATGCCCCGGCTGCCGCCATCGACTGGCGGCCGGCGGCCGGCGCCGCCGAGCATGTCTTCACGCATTTCGCGCTGAAGATCACGGCCCTACATGGCTGCATCGGCGCGGCGGAAGCCGCAGAAATCGACGGCCTGTGGCAGCCGCCCAGCAAGGCCGCGCTGCCGACGGTGATGAAAAAGATGCTCGGCCTGCTGCCTGCGGATACCGCGCCGGCCGGGAAGCCGGCCGTCAGATCGACGAGAAATCCCCGCCGCGGCCGCGCCCGTCCCTGAAGCGCCCGGCACCGGCGATCGCTTCCTGCTCGATGATCGGCAGGCCGCTTTCCGCCTCGTCATGCAGGGCGGCATCCAGCGACAGGTCCCACTGGCGGTAGCTGGACGCGCGGTCGGCCTTCATGCAGGCCTGCGGGAAACGCGCGATCTCGGCGGCCAGTGCCTCGGCGGCCGCGCGCGCCTGGCCGTTCGGCACCACGCGGTTGGCCAGCCCCATCTGCAGCGCCTCGTCGGCCTTCACCGGCCGGCCGGTGAGGACCATGTCGAGCGCGCGGCTGTGGCCGATCAGGCGCGGCAGCCGCACGGTGCCGCCATCGATCAGCGGCACGCCCCAGCGGCGGCAGAAGACGCCGAACACCGCATCCTCCTCGGCCACGCGCAGATCGCACCACAGGGCAAGTTCCAGACCGCCGGCCACCGCATGACCCGCGACGGCGGCGATCACCGGCTTGGACATCATCAGCCGCGTCGGCCCCATCGGGCCTTCGCTTTCCGGCGAGACATCGTTGCGGTTGGCGCCGTCGGCAACGGCTTTCAGGTCGGCGCCGGCACAGAAGGTGCCGCCGGCGCCCCACAGCACGGCGACGCGGGCGCCATCGTCGGCATCGAAATCCTTGAAGGCCTGACGCAGGGCATCGGCGGTCGGACGGTCCACGGCATTGCGCGCCTGCGGGCGATCGAGAATGATCGTGGTGACAGTATCCCGGCGCTCGACATGCACGGCCATGGCATTTCCCCCTCGGTAACGGATGCCGGACAGGCTGACAGTGCCGCCGCCGCACCGCAAGCCCTTTCACTTTGCTTTCCGTTCCGGCAATGTCGCGCAGGGTTCAGATCATGCAGGCTTCCGGCACCAACAGCGACTGGCGACGGCATGTGTGGCGCGGCACCGGCCGCCTGCTCGGCCCCGCCCTGCGCCTGTGGCTACAGAGGCGCGCGGCGCGCGGCAAGGAAGATCCGGCACGGCTGGGCGAACGCTTCGGCCACGCATCGCTGCCACGGCCGCAGGGTCCGCTGGTCTGGTGCCATGGCGCCAGCGTCGGCGAGGCGCAGGCCCTGCTGCCCCTGCTGCGGCATCTGCATGACCTGCGCCCGGACCTTGTGCTGCTGCTGACCACCGGCACCGTCACCTCCGCCGAACTGGTGCAGAAGCGCGGCGGGCCCGGCATCCTCCACCAGTATCTGCCGCTCGACCTGCCGGGGCCGGGCGACCGCTTCCTCGATCACTGGCGGCCGGATCTGGTGCTGTGGAGCGAATCCGACCTGTGGCCGGGCCTGCTGGCCGAATTGCGGCGCCGGCACATCCCCGCCCTGCTGGTCAACGCGCGGATGTCGGAACGCTCGTGCCGGCGCTGGGAAAAGCTGCCGGGCGTGGCCGGCTGGCTGCTGGGCGGCTTTGCCGCCATCTATGCGCAGACCGCACAGGATGCGGTGCGGCTGCGCCGGCTGGGCGCCGGCGACGTGATCGAGGCGGGCAACCTGAAACAGGCGGCACCGCCGCTGCCCGCCGATGCCGAGGCCGTGGTCGGCTGGCAGATGCGGCTGGGCGACCGCCCGCGCTGGCTGGCGGCCAGCACCCATCCGGGCGAGGAAGAGATCGTCGCGCGCGTGCATGCCGACCTGAAGCAGCGCTTTCCCGATCTGCTGACCCTGATCGTGCCGCGCCATCCGCAGCGCGGCCCCGAGATCGCGGCGGCGCTGGCGGCGCAGGGGCACAGCCTCGCCCTGCGCTCGCGCGACGAGGAGCCCACCCCGGCCACCGACATTTTCGTCGCGGACACGCTCGGCGAACTCGGCCTGTGGTACCGGCTCTGCCCGCTGGCTTTCATGGGCGGGTCGCTGATCGCCCATGGCGGCCAGAATCCGCTGGAACCGGCGCGGCTGGGCTGCGCCGTGCTGTTCGGGCCGTCGATGGAGAATTTCAGCGAGGCGGTCGACAGCCTGCTGGCTGCCGGCGGCGCCCAGCAGGTGCGGGACGCGGCGGAACTGGCCGCCGCCGCCGGCATCCTGCTGGCGGAGCCGCGCCGCGCCGAGGCGGCGGGCGCGGCCGGGCAGGCCTGCGCGACCGGCGCGGGCCGCATCGTCGAAACGCTGGCGGCAGCCGCGCTGGCGCGGCTGCCGGCCTGAGGCGGAAAGCGCCTACTGCCCGACGAAGGGCTTGGCGATGTGGGCCACTTCCTCCATCGACGAGCCGAAATGCTGCGGCTGCGCCATGTCGGTGATCTTCGCGTAGCTGGCGGCGAAATCCTCGACCGTCACCTTCGCATCGACGCCGAAGAACATGCCCTGCGATTCCATGATCTGCATCTTGGCATAGAAGCCGGCGCCGGCCGAGATGATGTCGCCGGTGGCGGCGCAGGCCTCCGAGCAGAGATAGGCCACCGCCTGCGATACGTATTCCGGCTTCAGATGCGGCAGCAGCTGCGGCGGCAGCAGGGCCTCGGTCATGCGGGTGGCAGCCACCGGCGCGATGGTGTTGACGAGGATGCCGTATTTGGCGCCTTCCTGCTTCAGCGAATTCATCAGGCCGACCACCGCCATCTTGGCACCGGCATAATTCGACTGGCCGAAATTGCCGTACAGGCCGGAATTCGACGAGGTCATGACGATGCGGCCATAACCCTGCTGCTGCATCACCGGCCAGGCCGCCTTGGTGACATAGGCGGAACCGAGGAAATGCACGTCGACCACGGTGTCGAAATCGGCCAGCTCCATCTTGGCGAAGGTCTTGTCGCGCAGGATGCCGGCGTTGTTCACCAGAATGTCGACGCGGCCCCAGGCATCGGTGGCGGTCTTGACGATGTTGGCCGCTGCCGCCGGTTCCGACACGCTGTCGTAGGAGGCCACCGCCTCGCCGCCTTTCGCCTTGATCTCGGCGACCACGGCATCGGCCGCCTTGGACGAACCGCCACTGCCATCCACCGCGCCGCCCAGGTCGTTGACGACGACTTTCGCACCGCGCTCGGCCAGCAGCAGCGCGTGGCTGCGGCCCAGCCCGGCGCCGGCGCCGGTGACGATGGCAACGCGGCCCTTGAAATCGATGGCCATCCTGTTTCCTCCTCTTTTGCGAAATCAGATTCTGTATTCGAGCAGCAGGTCGCAGACCTCGCGCACGGCACCATGGCCGCCGGCCGCATCGGTGACATAGGCCGCGGCCGCCTTCACCTGCGGCCGGGCATTCGAGACCGCGACCGGCAGGCCGACCGCCTGCAGCACATCAAGGTCGTTGAGATCGTCGGCGACATGGCAGACGGCATCGAGGCCGATGCCAAGCTCGGCGCAGATCGCCTGCAGGCGCGGCAGCTTGTCGCGCACGCCCATCAGGCCGAAACGGATCTTCAGCCGGTCGATGCGTTTCTGGATCGCCGGCGTGTCGCTCATGGTGATCAGGCAGACCTCGATGCCGGCCTCTTTCACCAGCAGGATGCCGAAGCCGTCCTGCACGAAATACTTGCGCAGCTCGGAACCGTCCTCGGCGTAATACAGGCCGCCATCGGTCAGCGTGCCGTCGAGATCGAGCGACAGCAGTTTCACCGCCCGGAACCGGGCCACCAGATCGGCGTCAAGATGCATGGACGAATCTCCCAAAGCCCGGGGAGATTAACGGGTAAGCGGCGGCCGGCGCCAGCCGTGACGCCGCGTCAATGCGGCCTTTGTCGGAGCCGGGCCGTCATTTTTCCAGCTGGCGGCGGCGGTTTTCGAGATCCCGGCGCTCGCGGTCGAGCAGGCGGCGCTCGTTCTCGATCTGCAGCCGGCGGGCCTCGTCGTCGCGATCCTGCTGCATGCGGCGCAGGCGGGCGGCGGCATCGTCCTGCCGCTGCTGGCGGCCCAGCTCGTCGGCGCGGCGCAGGTCCTGCTGCATCCGGCGCTGGCGTTCCTCGTCCTGGCGCAGCATGTCCTCGCGCAGGCGCTGCTGCGATTCCAGCTGGCGCAGTTCGCGCTCCTGCTCCAGCCGGCGGGTTTCCTGCTGGATGCGGCGCTGCAGTTCGAGGCCGGGATCCTCCTGCGTG
This sequence comes from Ferrovibrio sp., assembly GCF_964218355.1. Lineage (GTDB taxonomy): Bacteria > Pseudomonadota > Alphaproteobacteria > Ferrovibrionales > Ferrovibrionaceae > Ferrovibrio. The sequence continues at coordinate 24,761 of NZ_CAXPMC010000016.1, forward strand.
CGGCCGGACCCGGGCAGCAGCGCGAGGATGGCGGCGGCAAGCAGCGGTATGACGGGGTGGCGCAGGACCATGGCATCAGGCTGGCGGCGGAATCGGGCAAATTTATGCCCGGCGCCGGCGGCGGTTCTCAGCGCTTTTTCGGTTTCGGCGGGCTCGGGCCATCGAGCCAGTAGACGATATGGTCCTCCAGTTCGCCGGCCTGCTTTTCCGAGATGCAGCGCCCGGCCGCCGACATGCCCGCCTGGTGGACGGTGTCGCGGCTGCCGCTTTTCAGGTGATGCCACCAGGGCAGGTCGCGGCCCTGCGCCACCAGCCGGTAGCCGCAGGTCTTCGGCAGCCAGTTCATCTTGCGCACTTTGGCGGGCGTGAGCTGGATGCAGTCGGGCACCAGCTTCTTGCGCTTCGGATAGTTGCTGCACTGGCCGGTGGCGCAGTTCAGCAGCTTGCAGGCCACGTTGGTCTGTTCCAGCGTGCCGGCTTCCTCGTCTTCCAGCCGGTAGAGGCAGCATTTGCCGCAGCCGTCGCACAGCGACTCCCATTCGGAAGGCGTCATCTGTTCGAGGCGCTTGCGGCGCCAGAAAGGCAGGGTGCGGGGCATGCCGGCAATCTAGAGCAGGAACGCCGTCCCGGATAGCGGCGGCGCGGCCCGGTCCGTCACGCCGGGTCAGTCGTGGTCGTGCTGGCGGATGAAGGCGGTCACCTTCGGGGCGATTTCCTCGCGCCAGCGGCGGCCGTTGAAGACGCCGTAATGGCCGACACCGGCCTGCATGTGATGGGCGCGGCGGTGGGCCGGGATATTCGTGCACAGGTCATGGGCAGCCATGGTCTGGCCCAGGCCGGTGATGTCGTCCTTCTCACCTTCCACCGTCATCAGCGCCGTCCTGCGGATCGCCTTCGGGTCGACCGGGTCGCCATGGCAGGTCATGCGGCCCAGCGGCAGGTCGTGATCCTGGAACACACGCTTCACGGTCTGCAGATAGTATTCCGCCGGCAGGTCCATCACCGCGAGATACTCGTCGTAGAAGTCGTTATGGGCCTTGGCGCTGTCGCCGTCGCCCTTGATCAGGTGATGGAACAGCCGCACATGGGCGCCGACATGGCGGTCGAGATTCATGGTCATGAAGCCGGTCAGCTGGATGAAGCCCGGGTAGACCGGACGCATGAAGCCGGCATGGGGCAGCGGCACGCGGTTGATCACGCTGTGCTCGAACCACTCGATGGAATGCTCCTGCGCCAGGTCGTTGGGCACGGTCGGGCTGAGCCGGGTGTCGATCGGCCCGCCCATCAGGGTCATCGAACGCGGCGTGTTGGGATCCTTCATGGCCGACATCAGCGCCACCGCGGCCAGCACCGGCACCGAAGGCTGGCACACGCCCATCACATGGCAGCCCGGCCCCAGATGGTCGAGGAACTCGCGCACGTAGTCGATATAGTCGTCGAGGCCGAAGGCGCCTTCCTTCAGCGGCACGTCGCGCGCATCGATCCAGTCGGTGATGTAGACATCGTGGTTGGGCAGCATCGCCTCGACGGTGCCGCGCAGCAGCGTGGCGTAATGGCCCGACAGCGGCGCCACGATCAGCAGCTTCGGATCGCGGCGCTCCTCGCAGCCCTCGCGCTCGAAGCGGATGATCTGGCAGAAGGGATAGCGCAGCACGATGCGCTCGGTGACCTTGCGGGTCTCGCCATCGACCTTCGTGGTGGCGAGGCCGAATTCCGGCTTCGGATAACGGCGGGTGATGTTGTTGAACAGCTCCAGCCCGGCCGCCATGGTGCGCGCCGCCGCCGTGTAATTCATCGGCAGGTAGGGCAGCTTCAGGGCCTGGGCCTGGGCCTCGGTGAAGGCCCGGACCGGCTGGAGCGCCGCATGCTGGAGTTCGTAGAGCTGGTAGAGCATCAGGTCCCACCCTTCAGCCGGAGCGGCAGGCCCCGGAGGGCGGCCGTCATCACACTGCAACGGAAAGCGTCAAGACTGGGTCGTCCGATGGTAGCGACTCGGCGACAGCCTCATCCTACCGGCTTTCCTCCGCACCCGCACAATTTATTTTGCACTGCAGCATAAAACATGGGCAGCCCAATAAATGGGCATACCGGCTCAGAGTTTTGCCCTGATGCGCTGCGCCAGCTCGCCCGGGCTGATGTCGTGGCGGAAATGCGCCAGATACCGCCCGCGGCCATCCATCAGATACATGAAGCCGGAATGGTCGACCGCATAACCGAGGCTGGAGCCTTTCAGCTCCGCCTTCTGGTAATAGACCCGGTATTCCCGGGCGACCTTGGCGATCTGCTCCGGGCTGCCGGTCAGGCCGACGAGGCGCGGATGAAAGGCCTGCACGTATTCCTTCAGCGCCGCCGGGGTGTCGCGCTCGGGATCGACGGTGATCAGGATCGGCCGCACCGCCTTCCCCGCCTCGCCCAGTTCGTCCATGGCGATGGCGATGGTCTGCAAGCCGGTCGGACAGATATCCGGGCAGTTGGTATAGCCGAAATAGACCAGCATCAGTTCGCCGGCATAGCTCTGTTCGGTCACCGCCCGGCCATCCTGGTCGGTCAACGCGAAAGGCCCGCCGATCGCCACCGGGCCGCCGGCCTGCTCGCCCTGCGGCGCCAGCCACTGCACCGCCGCAACGCCGGCAATGCCGGCCAGAACCAGCACGCAGACGATCAGCAGCCCGCGCATCATCCCCCGCCCTGCCGCGCCCATGGCCCTACTCCGCCCGGCCGCCGGCCTGCACGGCGGCGGCGTCGATGAACTGCCCGAGCGTCAGGTCGCGCGCGCTGAGCCCGCCGGCATCATGGGTGGTCAGCGTGATCTCGACACGGTTATAGACATTGAACCATTCCGGATGGTGGTCGATCTTGTCGGCCATCAGCGCCACCCGCGTCATGAACCCGAAAGCGGTGTTGAAATCGGCGAAGCGGAAGCTTTTCACAATTGCATCGCGGCCGCCGCCTTCAACCGGCCGCCAGCCGGCCAGGGCCTGCAATGCGGCGGCGCGGGCGGCGCCTTCCAGTTTCGTGATCGCCATGTCATGCTCCTCGGACGGCCCGGCAGGCCGGTGCGGCGCAAGCTAGCGCGCAGAACCCCTTGCATCAACCTTGCCCGGGATCACAGGACCGAGATGGGACGATCCGCCGCATGACCGCAGACCGCCTGCCGCCCAGCCTGGACGATCTCGCCGCCCTGGCCGAAGCCGAATTGCAGCGTCTGCGCCCGGCGCTCGGCCGCTTCATCGACGGCGTGCCGGTGCAGGTGGCCGATTTCGCCGATGACGGGACGCTGGAGGAGATGGGCTGCGACAGCCCGTTCGACCTGCTCGGCCTCTACCGTGGCGGCAGCTTCCTCGCCGAGCAGCGCGGCGAGACCGGCACCCTGCCGGCGATGATCTTCCTGTACCGCCGGCCGCTGCTGGATTTCTGGTGCGAGACCGGCGAGAACCTGCGCCGGGTGGTGCGCCATGTGCTGATCCACGAGATCGGCCATCATATCGGCCTGTCCGACGACGACATGGACCGGATCGAGACGGCGGACTGAATCCGCTCAGCCGGCCTCTGCCGCATGCAGCACTGCCGGCAGGGCAAAGGACACCCGGGTCCCCTGCCCCAATGCACTGTCGATCCGCAGCGGCGCGCCATGCAGTTCCGACAGGCGGTTGGCCAGTGCCAGTCCAAGCCCGGTGCCGCGGTCGGCCTCTGCAACCAGGCCGCTGACCTGGCCGAAAGGCGTCAGCGCGATCTTGACCTGCTCGGGCGTCATGCCGGGACCGTCATCCGCCACCGTGAAGACCACCTGACCGTCATCCTGTTCGGCCGAAACGGTGACATTGCCGCCGACCGGCGTGAACTTGATGGCATTGCTGAGCAGGTTGACCAGCATCTGTTTCACCGCCCGGGCATCGGCCCGCACTGCCGGCAGCTCCGGCGCCAGCTGCATCTGCACGGGCGTGCCATATGCCTGCGACAGGCCGGAGACCAGAACGAGGCTGGCACGCATCAGTTCCTGCGGCTGCAGCGTCTCGTGATGCAGCGTCATCTGCCCGGCTTCGATCTTCGACAGGTCCAGCACGTCATTGATCAGCGCCAGCAGGTGTTCGCCGCTCTCTCGTATGTCGCGGGCATATTCCGCATATTTTGCATGTCCGATGGCGCCGAATATCTGCTGCTCGATGACCTGGCCGAAGCCGATCACCGCATTCAGCGGCGTGCGCAGTTCATGACTGACATGCGCGACAAAATCGGACTTGACCCGGGCGGCCTGTTCGGCCCGCATCTGCGCTTCGGCGGTTCGCTGCAGGGCCGCCTGCAGCCGCTCCGCCTGGTGTTCGGCTTCCATGCGTCCGAAATAGGCCATGCGGCGCTGCCGCTCGAACACGTAGTTGCAGAACAGGCCGATAGAGAAGGCCGCGAATATCATCACCTGAAGAACGACAAATTCCTGCATGCTGTCCCACAGCACCAGCACATAGGCCAGGTCGAACAGGACGATGATGACGATTTCCGAGATAACCGCGCGGGCAACGCTCAGCCGCATGATCACGAAAACGCCCATCACGATCAGAATGACGCAGTCGAGATAGATCCGCCGCAGGTCCGGCGATGTCAGCGCAACCACCGCGACATAGCCGGCACCGACCACAATGGCAGCCACCTGCAGCAGCAGCGGCTGCCGGTTCGGTATGAAAGCGGCCGGCCGCAGCAGCATGAAAAAAACAAGCAGAATCCCGACAACGGCAATCCGGATCAGGGTCAGGGCCAGCGCCTGCTGTTGCGCGAACAGCCAGTCCGAAACGCCGAAGGACGCGAACAGTGCGGCAGCCAGTCCAACTGCGGTGCGCGAATAGGCCGTCGTGCCGGCGGCTTCGCTGCGCAGAAAACCGGCCTCCATCTCCGGATCGGCAAATGTTCCGTCGATCCAGCGCAGCACTACCTGGCCCCGCATCGCCGCCCCGGACTCCTGTGATGACCCTGCCTGCATGGCTACCCCCATAGCCAAACTATGCAGACGGCAGGGTCGCTGCAACAGGGAGGCCGCCGGCAGCGCGCCCCCTCTACCGGAGCGACGCGGAAGGCGCCGCCACATGCACCGGAAGTACCCGCCCTGCTGCCGCAGGTCACACGTGCCGCGCCGTCATCCATGCGGGGCGATTTTCCTCTATTGATGCAGGGTGGTTCAGACCAGCGGCGTATCCGCCTGCAGTAGCCGCGTCACATAGCGCGGCACCACCTCGGTGGCCGGTCCGTGCAGGTGTTCGGCAAACAGCGAATGGCCGTCGGAGGGATCGAGATTGAGCTCCACCGTGTGGGCACGGCCGGCCTGCCGCACTTCCGAGACAAAGCCGGCGGCCGGATAGACGGTGCCGGAGGTGCCGACCGAGAGAAACAGGTCGCAGCGCTGCAGGGCGGTGAAGATCATCTCCATGTAGAAGGGCATCTCGCCGAACCAGACCACATGCGGCCGCATATAGCCCTGCACACGGCAGACCGGACAGATGCTGTCCGGCGCAGCATCGCCGGTCCACGACGTGACCTGGCCGCAATTCTCGCAGCGCATCTTCAGCAGTTCGCCATGCATGTGCAGCAGCTTCTGCGAACCGGCACGCTCATGCAGGTCGTCGACATTCTGGGTCACCAGCAGGAAATCGCCATCCCAGTGCCGCTCCAGTTCGGCCAGTGCGGCATGGGCGGCATTGGGCGCGGCGTCGATCAGGTTGCGCCGGCGGGCATTGTAGAAATCATGCACCAGCACCGGATCGCGGACGAAACCTTCCGGGGTCGCCACATCCTCAAGGCTGTAGCGCGTCCACAGCCCGTCCTTGTCACGGAAGGTGCCAAGCCCGGATTCGGCCGAGATGCCGGCACCGGTCAGGATCACCAGCGAGCGGAAAGGCTGTGGCATGCGTCCCGTCAGGTGCCGTAGGCGACCGCCCCGGCACCGAACACCGCCTCGTCCTCCTCCGCCCAGGCCTCGGCCTCGTCGGCCATCCAGTCATGCTCACCGGATTCGGCGAGGCCGCCATCGAGGCGATAGACATGCTCGGGCGTGTAGATGGCGCCCGAGGAGGACAGGAAGCTGGAATACAGCGTGAACCGGTCGCAGGTGAAGGCCGGGGCCTGGTACAGCGCGTGATGGCTGAGGAAGGCACCGATACGGTCGAAGGGTGCATTGTTCAGCCGGGCCAGCGTGACATGGGGCGCGAATTTGCGCCGGTCGGGCGGCAGGCCGACCCGCAGCATGGCGTTGTCGACCTTGTCCTGCAGGCGATGCAGGGCGGGATTGGGCCGCACGCCGGCCCACAGGGTATGCGCCCTGCGGCGGTCGCCGAAGGTGCCGACGCCGAACAGGTTCAGGTCGAAAGCCGGCATGGTGACGGTGTCGAGTTCGTCGCAGACCGCGCGGGCCATGCGGCCATCGACCTCGCCGAGGAAACGCAGGGTGAGATGGAACTGGTCGGGATTGACCCAGCGCGCGCCGGGCACGCCGGCACACAGGGTAGCGAGGGACCGACGGACTTCGTCGGGGAAGCTTACGGCGACGAACAAGCGGATCATGGCAGGGCCCTCCGCTGGAACGGGCGTTTCACGCCCAGGATCGAGCCGCCGCCTCCCCCGCCCGCAACCGCGGGCCGCGGGATCAGGCGCTCGGGTTCGGTTGATCGCGATGGATCGCCTCGATGCCGTCCAGTACCTCCTGTGAGAGTTTCACGTCGATGCTGTCGATGTCGGTCTTCAGCTGCTCCAGCGACGTCGCGCCGATGATGTTGGACGTCATGAAGGGGCGGCTGTTGACGAAGGCCAGCGCCATCTGCGCCGGGTCGAGGCCGTGCTGCTGCGCCAGCGCCACATAGCGCTCGGTGGCCCGCTCGACCTGCGGATTGCTGTAACGGGTGAAGCGGGTGAACAGTGCCAGCCGGCTGCCCGGTGGCCGCGCGCCGCCGAGATACTTGCCCGACAGCACGCCCATGGCCAGCGGCGAATAGGCCAGCAGGCCGACCTCTTCCTGCTTCGCGATTTCCGACAGCGAGGCCTCGTACCAGCGGTTCAGCAGGCTGTAGGGATTCTGGATCGAGACGATACGCGGCCGCGCCGGGCTGGCTGCCGCATCGCCCAGATGCTTCATCACGCCCCAGGCGGTTTCATTCGACACGCCCATGGTGCGGATCTTGCCGGCCTTCACCAGGTCGCCCATGGCATCCAGCGTCTCGGCAATTGCGACCGAGGCTTCCTCGTTCCACGGATATTCGGCGCGGCCGAAATTGACGGTCAGGCGGTCGGGCCAGTGGGTCTGGTACAGGTCGATATAGTCGGTCTGCAGCCGCTTCAGGCTCTTGTCGACCGCCTCGAAAATCTGCCGGCGGCTGAGATCCGGCGGCTGCTTGTCGTCGCGCAGCCAGTCGAACTGGCCGCGTGGCCCGCCGCCACGGCCGGCCACCTTGGTCGCCAGGACGACCCTGTCGCGGTTCTTGCGCGCCTTCAGCCAGCTGCCGATATAGGCTTCGGTGCGGCCCTGGGTCTCGGCCCTGGGCGGCACCGGATACATCTCGGCGGCGTCGATGAAATTGATGCCGCGCTCCAGCGCGTAATCGAGCTGGGCATGGGCTTCGGCTTCGGTATTCTGTTCGCCCCATGTCATGGTCCCGAGGCAGATCAGGCTGACCTGGATATCGGTGCGGCCTAAACGACGGAACTCCATGACAAAACTCCCAACTCACGATGGCCGCGACCAAATCCGCAGCAGGCCCATATTGTCGGCAGGTCGTTAATTTTACAACAATGAATTGCGGTCAGCGTCCGAGAAACCCCAAAATCTGGGGTAACATATGCTTCACAATCACCGCGATCCCGGCCCGGTTCGGATGCATCCCGTCGTCGAGATTGAGCTTCGGCACGGCCGCCACCCCGTCGAGGAAGAAGGGGTAAAGCGGGACCTGACGCCGGGCTGCGATCTCGGGATAGAGCCCCTCGAAACGGCGACCGTAATCGGCCCCCAGATTGGGGGCCGCCCGCATCCCGGCCAGCATCACCTTCACCCCGGCCTGCTGCAGCCTGACCACGATGGCATCCAGATTGGCCGCGGCCTGCTCCGGCGGCAGGCCGCGCAGCATGTCGTTGGCACCCAGCGCCACCAGCGCATGGGTCGGCCGGTCGGCCAGCGCCCAGTCCAGCCGCGAGAGCGCCCCCGCCGTGGTATCGCCCGATACGCCGGCATTGATCACGGATATATCCAGCCCTTTCGCCTTCAGGGCCTGTTCCAGCTGGGCCGGGAAGGCCGCGTCCGGCGGCAGGTTGTAGCCCGCCGTCAAACTGTCGCCGAAGGCCAGCAGACGGATCGCCGCCGCCTCGCCGGCTGCCGGCCGGATCAGGGCCGCCAGCGTGACCAGCATCACCGCCAGCCGCCACATCGCATTGCGACCGCGCCGGAAAGCCCCATATTCTGCGTGATATCTCAAGTCTGCCGCCCCGTTTCCAACTGGAAGGTTCCATGACCCTATCTGATGCCGGCCAGCCGATTGTCCAGCTGCGCGACGTGCACCTTACCCTCGCCAGCACGGCGGGGCCGGTCAATATCCTGCGCGGCATCGACCTCGCGGTGCAGCCGGGCGAGCGGGTCGGCATCGTCGGCCCGTCCGGTTCCGGCAAATCGACCCTGCTGGCGGTGCTGGCCGGGCTGGAGAAGGTGACGGCCGGCGAGGTGGCGGTGGCCGGGGCGCGGCTGAACAGCCTGAACGAGGACGGGCTGGCCCTGTGGCGGCGCAGCCAGATCGGCATCGTGTTCCAGAGCTTCCACCTGATCCCGACCATGACGGCCCTGGAAAATGTGGCCGTGCCGCTGGAACTGGCCGGCGCCGCCGACGCGTTGCCGCGGGCCCGTGCCGCGCTGGCCCAGGTCGGCCTTGCCCATCGCGAGACGCATTATCCGGCCCAGCTGTCCGGCGGCGAACAGCAGCGCGTGGCCCTGGCCCGCGCGGTGGCGCCGGGCCCGCGCCTACTGCTGGCCGACGAGCCGACCGGCAATCTCGACGGTGCCACCGGCCATGCGATCATCGACCTGCTGTTCGGCGAGGCGGCACGGCTGAATTCGACGCTGATCCTGATCACCCACGACGATGCGCTGGCGGCGCTCTGCGACCGCGTGGTGCGCATCGAGGACGGCCGCATCCACAGTGTCATCACGCCGGCCGCGCCGGCCCGCCGCAAGGCGGCCGAGTAGATGCTGTCGCTGCGTCTGTCGCTGCGGGAACTGCGCGGAGGCCTGCGCGGCTTCCGGCTGTTCGTCGCCTGCCTCGCGCTCGGCGTGGCGGTCATCGCCGGCATCGGCACCCTGTCGGCCGCGATCGTCGAGGGCCTTGCACGCGACGGCCGCAGCCTGCTGGGCGGCGATATCGAATTCCGCCTGATTCACCGCGCGGCCGACGATGCCCAGCGGGCCTTTCTCGCGCGCCAGGGCACGGTTTCGGAAACCGCGCATATGCGCGTCATGGCCCATGCGCTGCGCAGCGACCGGCGCGCGCTGGTCGAACTCAAGGCCGTCGACGGCCCCTATCCGCTCTATGGCAGCCTCGCCCTGGAACAGCCCGGCGACCTTGCCGCCCTGCTGGCGCCGCGCGACGGCATTGCCGGCGCCGTCGTCGATCCGCAGAGCCTGATCCGGCTGGATGCCGCCATCGGCGACCGGCTGATGCTGGGCGAGGCGGCATTCGAGATCCGCGCCGTGATCGCCCGCGAGCCCGACCGCGCCACCGAGGGCCTGACGCTGGGCCCGCGGGTGATGATCGGCCTCGATGCCCTGCCGGCAACCCGGCTGGTGCAGCCGGGCAGCCTCGCCTACTGGCATTACCGGCTGAAACTGGCACCGGGTCTGGCGTCGACGGCGGTGGCCGCGGCGGCCGAACAGGCCCTGCCCGATGCCGGCTGGCGCATCCGCGACTGGAAGGAGGGCAGCCCCGGCGTGCGCCGCTTCCTCGACCGCGCGGCGCTGTTCCTGGTGCTGATCGGCCTGACCGCCCTGCTGATCGGCGGCGTCGGCGTCGCCAATGCCGTGCATGCCCATCTCGACGGCAAGACGCCGACCATCGCGACGCTGAAATCGCTCGGCGCCACCACCGGCCTGATCTTCCGCGTCTATCTGTGGCAGACCCTGCTGCTGGCAATGGTCGGCATCGCGATCGGCATCGCGGTCGGCACGGCCGTGCCCAATCTTGCCGCCGGCGCGCTGGCGGCCGTGCTGCCGCTGCCGCTGGTGCCCGGAATCTATGCCGCACCGCTCGGCATGGCGGCCGCTTACGGCCTGCTGGTGGCGCTGGCCTTCACCATCTGGCCGCTGGCCCGCGCCGCCGATATCCGTCCCGCCGCGCTCTACCGCGATCTCGTGGCACCCGGCCGCCGGCTGCCGCGCCCGGCCTACCTGGCGGCGATGCTGGCCGTGTTCGGCCTGCTGGCGGCGCTGGCCGTCTTCGGCGCCGCGGAACCGCGCTTCGCGGCCTTCTTCGTCGCCGGCGCCATCGCCGCCTTCCTGTTCTTCCGTGTGGTGGCCGCGGGGCTCGCCGCCGTCGCCCGCGGCGTCACACCGCCGCGCGGGGTGCGGCTGAAGCTGGCGCTGGCCAGCCTGCACCGGCCGGGCTCGTCGACTGCCGCCCTGCTGCTGTCGCTCGGCGTGTCGCTGTCGCTGCTGGTCACCATCGCCCTGGTCGAGGGCAACCTGCATGCCCAGGTCGAGGAACGTCTGCCCGACGAGGCACCGGCCTTCTTCTTCGTCGACATCCAGCCCGGCCAGCTCGACGATTTCCGGGCGCTGGTCGCCACCGTGCCCGGCGCCCGCGATGTCGAGACCGTGCCCAACCTGCGCGGCCGCATCACCCGGGTGCGGGACGTGCCCGCCGCCGAGGTGCAGGCGGCGCCGGAACAGCGCTGGGTGCTGCAGGGCGACCGCGGCCTGACCTATGCCCGAGACCTGCCCGAGGGCTCGACGCTGGTGGCCGGCGACTGGTGGCCGCGGGACTATGACGGCCCGCCGCTGATCTCGCTGGAGGAACGCGCGGCGCAGGGCCTCGGCCTCGCGGTCGGCGACCGGCTGGGCGTCAACATCATGGGCCGCGAGATCGACGCCCGCATCGCCAATATCCGCCGGCTGGACTGGACCTCGTTCGGCATCAACTTCGTGCTGGTCTTCTCGCCCGGCCTGCTGGAGCGTGCGCCGCATACCTTCCTTGCCACCGTGAAGGCCGACGGCCCGGCCGAAACCGCGCTGTTCCGCACCGTCACCGACCGCTTCAGCAACATCACCGTGGTGCGCATGAAGGACGTGCTGACCGAGCTGAATGCCATCGTCGAGAAACTGGGCGGCGCCGTGCGCGGCGCGGCCGCCGTCACGCTGGTGGCCGGCCTGTTCGTGCTGGCCGGCGCGCTGGCCGCCGAGCATCGCCGGCGCCTGCGCGAGGGCGCCATCCTCAAGGCGCTGGGGGCCACGAGGCGCGACATCCTCGCCGCCCATCTGATCGAATACGGCATCGTCGGGCTGGCCGGCGCCGCGCTCGCCTTCCTGTTCGGCTGGGCCGCCGCCTGGGCGATGGTCACCCAGATGATGAACGCGCCCTTCCTGCTGTCGCCGGGCATCGCCGCGGCCACCGCGCTGGGCGGCGTGGCGGCGACGCTGGCGCTCGGCCTGATCGGCGCCTGGCAGGCGCTGGCGGCAAAACCGGCACCGCTGCTGCGGACGGCATGACCCCTTATTAGTCCGTCATGCGGGGCAGCGCGGCGGCCAGCGCATCGATGGCCAGCCGCACCCGCAACGGCATATGCGGCGTCTGCGGCCACAGGGCATAGCATTCGTAAGGATAGCGCCGGCCTTGCGGCAGCAGTGGAACCAGCGCTCCGGCCTGGATCCGGTCCCGCACCAGCCACGACGGCAGCCATGCCAGCCCCATTCCTGCCGCCGCCGCGTCGGCAATGGCATCGAGATCGTCGAACCGCAGGCGGCTGGTCGGCCAGACCTCCAGCGGGGCCCCGTCTTCACGCGGGAACAGCCATGGCGGAACGCGGCCCGACCGGCTGTAGACAATCGCCTGGTGCGCATCCAGGTCGCCGGTCTGCTGCGGCGTTCCGCGGGCGGCAAGATAGCCCGGTGCCGCGCAGACAATCATCGATTGCCGGGCCACGCGGCGTGCCACCAGTCCGGCCTGGTCCGCCAGGCGGCCGGTGCGCACCGCGAGATCGAAGCCCTCCTCGGCAAGATCGACGAGACGGTCGTTGAAGGACAGGTGCAGTTCGAGCCCGGGATGCTGCCGCGCCAGTTCAAGCAGCACCGGGGCGACGCAGCGCCGGCCGAACAGGACCGGCAGGGCAACACGCAGCCTGCCCTGCGGCTGCGACCGCTGGTCGGCCGCCAGCGCGTCGGCAGCCTCGGCCTCGGCCAGCACGGCCTTGCAGCGCTCGTAGTAGGCCCGGCCGAACTCGGTCAGTCCCTGGCGCCGCGTCGTGCGGTTGATCAGCTGCATTCCAAGCCGGTCCTCCAGAAAGCGGACATGCTTGCCCACCATCGGTGCGGACAGACCCAGGGCCGCAGCCGCCGCGGCGAAGGAGCCGGCATCCGCGGTTCTGACAAACACGGCCATGCTGGTCAGGCGATCCATCATTCAAAACTCCCGGTTTCGGCTGTCATGCCGGAACAGCCATTTATCGGCGCCGCCACGGCTGGCTAGCCTCATCGCGGTCAATCATTTCGGAGTTGTGACAGATGACACGCGTTGTTCGTTTTCATGAGCTCGGCGGTCCCGAGGTCCTGCAGATCGAAACCATCGACATGCCCGCGCCGGGCCCGGGCGAGATCCGCATCCGCGTCAAGGCACTGGGGCTGAACCGGGCTGAAGCCATGGTCCGGTCGGGCTCCTACATCATGCAGCCGGACCTGCCCTCCGGCCTCGGCTTCGAGGCCGCAGGCATCATCGATGCCGTGGGCCGCGATGTCGCGGGTTTCGCGCCCGGCGATGCCGTCAGCGTCATACCACCGCAATCGATGACCGACTGGCCGGCCTACGGGGAACTGGCAACCTTTCCGGCGTCGCTGGTCGTCAGGCACCCGCCGGCGCTGAACTGGGAGGAAGCCGCTGCCGTGTGGATGCAGTATGTCACCGCCTATGGTGCACTGATCGACATTGCCGGCCTGCGCAAGGACGAGTTCGTGGTCATCACCGCCGCATCCAGCAGCGTCGGGCTCGCCGCCATCCAGATCGCCAACATGGTCGGTGCCATCCCGATCGCGGTCACGCGCACCGGCGCCAAGCGGCAGGCACTGCTTCAGGCCGGCGCGGCACATGTCGTCGCTTCGGCGGAGGAGGATCTCGGGTCACGCCTGCCGGAGATTGCCGGACCGGACGGCGTACGGGTGGTGTTCGACCCCGTGGGCGGCCCCGCCTTCGAGCCGCTGACGGCGGCGATGGCACGGGGCGGCATCCTGCTGGAATACGGCGCGCTGAGCGCCGAGCCGACGCCCTTTCCGCTGGGGACCGTGCTGGGCAAGAGCCTGACCCTGCGTGGCTACCTGATCCACGAGATCACCGCCGATCCCGAGCGGCTGGAAGCCGCCAAGGCCTTCGTGCTGAAGGGACTGGCATCCGGTGCCCTCAGGCCTGTCATCGCCCGGATATTCCCGTTCGAGCAGATCGTCGAGGCGCACCGCTTCCTCGAGTCCAACGAGCAGTTCGGCAAGATCGTCGTGACGGTCTGACCGCCCGCGCACCCCGCCCCGGCGCTGCCGGGGCGGCCCTAGCGCACCAGGATCAGCCGTGCGGCCAGGCCGCTGAGGCCGCAGGCGGCGATGATGCCGGCCAGCGGCAGGGCCGTGCCGTCCTGCAGCAGGCCGAGCAGTCCGCTGCTGACCGCGCCGGCGGCGAATTGCAGCGTGCCCATCAGGGCGGCCGCCATCCCCGCCCGCGCTCCCTCGCCGGCCATGGCGCTGGCCCCGGCATTGGGCAAAACGGCACCGAGGCTGGCGATATAGAAGAACAGCGGCAGCCAGATGCCGATCATGCCGCCGACGCCGGATGCGGCCGTTGCCAGCAGGACCAGTCCGGCCAGCGCCACCAGGGCGACAGCCGCGATCAGAACCTCGTCGAGGGTGAAGCGGCGCAGCAGCAGGCGGTTGACCTGCGCCATGCCGATGATGCCGATGGCATTGGCGCCGAAGATCCAGCCGAAGGCATCGGCCGGCACGCCATACAGGTCGATGAACACGAAGGGCGAGCCGGCGATATAGGCGAACATGCCGGCCATGCCGAGGCTGGAGGCCAGCGTGTAGCCCATGAAGCGGCGGTTCACCAGCAGGCTGCCATATCCGGCCAGCACCCGGCCCAGATGCAGCGACTGGGCGGTGGCCGGGTCGTGGGTTTCCGGCAGCAGGATCGCTCCGGCCGCCATCGCCACCACGCCGAAGGCCGCCATGAACCAGAAAATCGCATGCCAGTCGAACCAGACCAGCAGATAGCCGCCCAGCAGCGGCGCCAGGATCGGCGCCACCCCGATCACCAGCATCAGCAGCGCGAACACCTTCGCCATGTCGCGCGGCTCGAACAGGTCGCGCACCATGGCGCGGCCGATCACCAGGCCGGCACAGGCGCCGACCGCCTCGAGGAAGCGCCAGGCGATCAGGCTGTCGATATCCGCCGCCAGCGCACAGCCGGCCGAGGCGGCGATGAACAGCAGGTTGCCCGCCAGCAGCGGCCGGCGCCGGCCGAAACGGTCGCTGACCGGCCCGAGCAGCAGCTGGCCGAGGGCGAGGCCGACAAAAAATACCGACAGGGTCATCTGCACCCGGCCGGCATCGGTTCCGAAGGCCCGCTCCAGGGTCGGCAGGCCGGGCAGATACATGTCGACCGCCAGCGGCGTGAAGGCGCTGAGCGCGCCCAGCACCAGGGTCAGGCGCCAGAGCGAGGAGGCGCCCGGCTTGGCGGGACTGGGAGATGCAGACATGGCGGCTTCGGTCCTGGAACAGGTATTCGGCGGTTTTCCGCCATGGGGGAGATGGCCCTTCTATCCCATCCTCCGCAGGCTGACGAGTGCCGCCGGTCACAGGTTGCACGAATGTTGTGCGGCAGCCGGCAGGGTTCGCGGAAAACCTGCCAGATGAAAGACTTATGGCAGGCGAAAACGGATAACTGGCCTTGAAAAGCTACACAGTATCGCCAATATAACACCCGCAAAAACAATTTCCCTGAGGAGGCAAATCCATGTCGACGCCGTTCAATCAGCCGCGCTATGGCTACGGCGCCACTTCGGTCGACCGCGCCACGGTCGACGAGGCGCTGCGCGCCTACATGCTGCGGGTCTACAACTACATGGCTTCCGGCCTGGCGCTCAGCGCCATCGTGGCCGTTCTGGTGTCGCAGTCGCCGGCCCTGATGCAGACCCTGTTCGGCAGCGGGCTGGCCTTCGTCGTCATGCTGGCCCCGCTGGGCCTGCTGCTGGTGATGAGCTTCGGCGCCAACAAGCTGTCGGCCGGCGCCGTGCAGGGCCTGTACTGGGCCTTCACCGCCACCATGGGCCTGTCGCTGTCGACGATCTTCATCGTCTACACCGGCGAATCGATCCTGCGGATTTTCTTCATCACCGCGGCGATGTTCGGCGCCATGAGCCTGTGGGGCTACACCACCAAGCGCGACCTGACCGGGATGGGCACCTTCCTGTTCATGGGCGTGATCGGCCTCGTGATCGCCAGCCTGGTGAACATGTTCCTCGGCTCGACCGTGCTGCAGTTCGCCATTTCGGCGATCACGGTGCTGGTCTTCACCGGCCTGACCGCCTACGACACCCAGCGGATCAAGTCGGAGTTCTACGAGGGCGACCCGGCCGACCTCCAGACCAAGCAGGCGGTGTTCGGCGCCACCTCGCTGTATGTGAACTTCCTGAACATCTTCATGGCGCTGCTGCAGCTGTTCGGCCAGCGCAACAACTGAGCTTCCGCGCTTAACACCCGAGAAGCGTAACCAGGCCCCGGCGGAGAACCCGCCGGGGCCTTTTCTTTTGGCCGTGACAAGCCCGGCGCCGCGGCTTTAAGCTTTTGTTCGTCTGCCTACGAATGAACCCCAGCAAAGAAGGCCCAGCCCCATGAAACTTGTCCTGGCGATGATGAAGCACGAGACCAACACTTTCTCGCCGATCGTCACCGACTGGGCACGGTTCGAGGCCTGGGGGCTATACAGGGACCAGGCCGCCATCGAGGCCTATGCGAAGACCAACATGCCGCTCAGCGTCTACCTGAAGCTGGCGCAGGAATACGGCGCCGAGGTGGTGCTGCCGATCGCCGCCGAGGCGCCGCCCAGCGGCATCGTCACCGCCGATGCCTACAGGCGTCTGACCGATCCGATCCTCGAGGCCGTGCAGGCCGGCTGCGACGGCTGCCTGCTCGACCTGCATGGCGCCATGGTGGCCGCGGGCACCGACGATGGCGAGGGCACCCTGCTGGAGAAGATCCGCGCCATCGCGCCGGATCTGCCGATTGCCGTCACGCTGGACCTGCATTGCAACCTGACGCCGAAGATGGTGGGGAACTGCACGGCACTGATCGGCTACAAGACCTATCCGCATGTGGACATGGATGTGGTGGCCGAACGGGTCGGCCGCGTGGTCATGGACGTCATCGCCGGCCGGCGCGAGGCCCCCGCGATGGCCCTGCGCCAGTTGCCCCTGCTGTCGCAGACCCTGTGCCAGGGCACCGACGACGAGCCGATGAAATCGGCCATCGCCGCCTGCAATGCGGAAGAGGCCGCCGGCCTGCCCTGCGCCAGCGTGTTCGGCGGTTTCGCCATGGCCGATATCGTCCATGCCGGAGCCAGCGTGATCACGGTGGGCGACGACCAGGCCCAGGCCGACGCGGCAGCCGACCGCATCGCGGCCACGGTGTGGGATGCCCGCGACGGGCATGTCTACAAGCACCGCGATCTCGGCGAGACGGTGGCGAAGGCGAAGCAGGAAGCGGCGAAAAATCTCGGCGGCCCGGTGATCCTGCTGGACCATGCCGACAATTGCGGTTCGGGCGGCACCCAGGACGTGATGATGGTGATTGCCGAGGTGCTGCGCCAGGGCCTTGAGGATGTCGCCGTCGGCGCGGTCTGGGACCCCGAGGCCGTGCAGGCGATGCAGAAGGCCGGCATCGGCGCCACCGTCACGCTGGAACTGGGCGGCAGGAGCGACATGCCGGCGCTGGGGCTGAAAGGCAGGCCGCTGAAGCTGACCGGCCGGGTGCGCACCATCACCGACGGCGAATGGACCGTGCAGGGTCCGATGTATAACGGCTACCGGGTGAAGATGGGGCCGACGGCAGTGTTCGAGGTCGACGGGTGCATGCAGATCGTGGTTGTCTCGCACCACCATGAACCCTGGGATACCGGCGTGTTCCGCTCAGTCGGCATCCAGCCGGAATTCAAGCGCTTCCTGCTGCTGAAATCGCGCATCCACTATCGCGCCGGCTTTGCGCCGCTGGCGAAAGCGACCTTCACGCTGGATGGCGAAGGCGTCACCACCTCGGATAACAGCATCATCCCCTACAGGAATCTGCGGCATCCGATCTATCCGCTCGACCGCATCAACGACTGGACCGCCTGAGGCGATGCTGACCGACCGCTGGGGCCTGCCTGTCTCGACCGACAATCCCGCCGCGCTGGCCGGGCTGGACAGTTTCGACACCAGCTTCCTCACTTACGGCACCACGGCCGGCGCCGTGTGGGAGGCATCGGCGGCCGATCCGCACAGCGTGATGGCGGCGGCCAAGGCGGCAGCGCTGGAGCTGTTCCTGCAGACCGGCGCAGGACCGGTGAAAGCACAAACGCGGCTGGATGCCGTGACGGCGCAGCTGGCGGCAGCGACGGAGCGCGAACGGCTGTGGCACGGCCAGGTGGCGGCCTGGGCCGCCGGCGATGCCGAGGCCGCCATCGCGCAGTGCCGCGCGATTGTCGCACGCTGGCCGCAGGACCTGGCCGCCATGAAGATGGCGCAGTTTCACATGTTCCATGTCGGCGACCTCGCCGGCATGCTGGATATCGCCGAAGCCGGCCTGCCGGTGCATGCGGGCGTGGCCGAGATGCACGGCATGCATGCCTTCGCGCTGGAGGAGATGAACCGGCTGGACGAGGCCGAACGGGCCGGCCGGCATGCCATCGGGCTGCAGCGCGCCGAACCCTGGGCGCATCATGCCGTTGCCCATGTGATGGAAACCCAGGGGCGCTGCGCGGAGGGCTACGATTTCATGGTCGCGCTGGCCGATACATGGGCCGACCGCAATTCCTTCATGCTGACCCATAACTGGTGGCATGCCGGCCTGTTCGCCATCGACGGCGACCGGCCGGACCTGGCGCTGCAGCTGTACGACCGGCATGTCTGGGGGGTGTGGAAGGAATACAGCCAGGACCAGGTGAATGCCGTTGCCCTGCTGGCGCGGCTGGAATTCGCCGGGCTCGATGTCGGCGACCGCTGGCAGGATGTGGCGGATTTCATCGCCGCCCGCGGGCCCGACGAGCATGTCGAGCCCTTTCTCGATGCCCATTACCTGCTGGGCCTGACCCGGGCCGGCCGCGATGCCGCTGCCGATGCCCTGCTCGACAGCCTGCGTGATCATGTCGCCCGCCAGCCCGACCGGCTGGCCGGGCGGATCTGGCGGCAGGTCGGCCGGCCGCTGGCCGAAGGTGTCGCCGCCTATGGCCGCGGCGACTGGGCCGCGGCCTTCACGCGGCTGCGGCCGGCGCTGGACGGCCTGCAGCAGATCGGCGGCAGCCATGCCCAGCGCGACCTGTTCTGGCAGCTCTGGCTGCAGGCCGGCGCCCGGGCCGGCGAGGCCGCCGCGGTGCGGCCGTGGTTCGAGCGCCGCGCGGCCGAGCGGCCGGCGGTGGCCAAGCATCGTCGCGAACTGGCGGCACTCGGCTGAACGGGGACGCCCCCGGACAGGGTGTCGCAGGCCGAAGCCGCCGATGGACGGCGACTCCCCGCAGGCAGAGAATGGCGTCGATGCAATCCGGCTCCCGATTCGCGGCCGGTACCGCCAGGCCGGATATGCAGCACTGCAAAAGGGATGCATCCCGATGTTGACCCGCGTGAAGACGATCGCTGCCGCCTTCGTTATGGCCGGCTTCCTGGCCGGCATTGTCGCCCCCGCCCTTGCCCCGGCCGCCGCCGCGCAGACCGCACAGACGGCCAAGCCGGCGGCCAAGGCCGCACAGAAGGCCGAAAAGAAAAAGCCGGCCAAGAAGCAGACGGCGCAGAAGAAAAAGAAGACCGGGGAAAAGAAGGTCGCGAAGACCAAGAAAGCAAAGAAGGCCGCCTGACGGACCGGCATCGGAACAGCCGGTCCAGACATCACGGGCCCCCGTCGCAGGACGGGGGCTTTTTTCATGGTGCGGACTCTACGCGGCCCGGCGTCAGTCTGCGACGTCGCGCTTGGGCTCGAAAAAGCGCAGCATCACGCCAAGGTCGCGGCCGCGGCGCAGGATACGGCCGCCCTGGCCGATGATGGCAAAGGCGCCCTGCTTGCGGGCCAGCCGCGGTGTCTTGACGATGCGGAACAGCGCGCCGTCGGCACTGCGCCGGAACACCGCGAAGCTGCAGCTGTCGCGGTCATGGCCGATGGCATAGTCGCGCCACTCGCCCATGCCGACCATGCGGGCATAGACATTCAGGATCTGGCTGAATTCGCGACGGTTGAAGAATACTGGGGGCTCTGCCGCCGCCCGGCCGGTTGTCAGTTTCCCGGCGCCCGTGATGGCCGGGATTTCATCCCGCGCCGCCGGACGCCGAAACTGGTGCAAGGCGATCACCTCGCTCATGCCGAGACGGCTCACCTCCCCTCGGGAATTGTCATCATTCTGTATGAATCTTGGCGCCGCAGGGCGCCGCCGTCAAGCGAACAGTGCCGCTCAGAGCTCCTTCAGCAGCTCCTCGACCGCCGTATCGTCCATCATCTGGTCGCCCTTTGCCATCAGGTCCTTGCGGCGCTCCTCGCCAGTATAGTTGGACACGATGTGACGCCGGCGGTCAGGACCGAAGAAGTCGTCGGAACGCACGAACTGGCGCGGATTCTCGATCACCATGGTGATGCGGCGCGCCATCGTCTTGGCCGAAAACGGCTTGACCAGGAACTCGGTGATGCCGCAGTCGCGCGCCTTCATCACCTTCCATTCCTCGGACTGCGCCGTGACCATGACAATCGGCACGAACACGTTCTTCGAAGCGGGATTCTTGCGCACCCACTCGACGAAGCCGATGCCGTCCATCTCGCCGTCCATGTGCCATTCGGTAAAGATGATGTCGACGACGTTGTTTTCGAGATACGAAAGCGCATCCTTGGCATTCATCGCCTCGGCGATGCGGTTGACCCCGAGCGGTCGCAAAACCTCTTTGATAAGCTGCATGTGGTTGTGATTGCTGTCGACCGCCAGCACTGCCACGTTGTTGAGTTTGTAAGTCATGGTCGAACTGTGTCGCGGCTTGCCTCAGTCGAACAGCTCGACGCTGCCGGACTGGGTCTGGACGGCGGTGATCTTCTTCGCCGTCTCGCGCTGGAAGACGGTCTTGGCACTGGCATCCTCGATATGCTTGAGGCGCACCACGCCGGTGGACGGAAAATACTGCACCTTGCGGGGCAGGTTGCCGCGCAGGTCGGCAGCCACCACCTTGAAGCCTTCCGCCTTGAGATAGCGTTCGACGAAATCGGCATTCTGGTGGCCGATACCGCGCAGGCCGGCCAGCACATTCGCGCCACCGAAAATCTTCACTTCGAGGCGATCCCGTTTGCCGCCTGCCGCGAGTATGCCGTTGATCAACTGCTCCATCGAGTAGCTACCGTAGCGCAAAGAGGCGGAGAACGGCAAATCGGGATTGTTGTCCCCGCCCTTGTCCGGCAGCAGGAAGTGGTTCATGCCCCCGACACCGGAAACCGGATCGCGGATGCAGGATGCCACGCAGGAGCCCAGAACCGTCGCCAGCATCTCGCCGGTGCGGGTTGACACAAAAAAGTCACCCTGGAAGACCTGGACCACATTGACCTTGAGCACGGGGTCGAAATAGCGGCGGCGCTCTCCCCCTGACGCAGCGGTACCGCCGGAATCTCCGGTTGACGGTCGGCGCAGGGTGCCAGGCGTCGTGCTCATGTCGGCCGCATCATGGACTGCCGGCCGGCTCGGGTTCAAGGCCGCTGACATCCCGCAGGATGGCGTCGGCCCAGTCCACGCCGGCATAGACCGCGCCGGCCAGCCGCGCATTCGACAGGTCGGTATAGACCCGGCGCCCGGTCCGCTCACCCTTGGCGCTGATGATTTCGGTGCTGTCAAACCGGCTGGCGGTCAGGTCGGTGCCACGGAAATCCACCCCGGCCAGGTTGCAGCCGGAAAACAGGGCCTCATGCGCCCGGGCCGCCCGCAGGTCGGCACCGGACAGATCGGCGAATTTGAAAATCACCCGGTCGAGAGTGGCATTGCGCAGCACGGCGCCACGCAGCTTGATGCCGGACAGGTTCTGGCCGCTGAGATCGAAGCCGCTCAGGTCGGCCCCGCGCAGCACGGCCGGACTGCCGCTGCCCCCCTCGACCCAGAGCCGGTGGGCCTCCAGGGCTTCGCGAATCTCCGCCTCGGTCATCGGCCGGGCCGGTGCCACCGGGGCGGCGGCAAGGTTGGCCATGGCGACATTGGCGCCGAAAATCTCGACATCGCTGAGATCAACGCCATGCAGATGGGCATCGGTCAGATTGGCACCCTGCAGGGTGGCGCCGGCAAGATTGGCACCGCTGAGTTCCGCCCCCACCAGGTTGGCGCCGGCCAGGGTGGCCCCGCCGAGATCCGCACCCGACAGGTCGGTGCTGACCAGCTGGCAGTCGGTCAGGGCCGCATCCTGCAGATTGGCGCCGGACAGGTTGCTGCCCGAGAAATCCGCCCCCAGGGCATCGACGCCGATCATCGTCGCGCCCTCGAAATTGCTGCCGGTGACATTCTGGCGCAGCACTTCGATGGCGGCGGCCGGATTGGCGCCGATCTCGAGGCCGCGGCGGAAATTCACCCCGGTCAGGTTGGCGCCGGCCATGCCGACATTTTCCAGCACGGCGCCGCGCAGGTCGGCCCGGGTCAGGTCCGCTCCGGACAGGTCGGCGCCGGACAGGTCGGCCTTGAAGAAATCGCTCTGGATCAACTGGGCCTTGCTCATATTGGCACCACGCAGGCTGGCGGAGCGGAAACTGGCCCGCCGCAGATCAGCCCCCGAGAGATCAACCCCCGCCAGGTCCCGGCCCGAAAAGTCGGCCGGCCGCCCCGCCGGCATCCCTTTCAGCCAGAGGTGATGGTGGTGCAGCATCTCCTTGATGTCGATCGGATCCATGCCCTGTCGCCCGTTGCGGAACGGCTAGTTATCATGTTTCTGGCGGGCGCCATACCACCCAGTAGGCATGCATCTTGATCCGCCGGGCCGCCCCCTGCAAATGCTTTGGCAGGTTGAAATTTGGACACAACCTGCAGTCGGACTTCCAGCTGTCTCCGAAGCCATGGATAATGACCGGGCCGGCAATCCGGATCGAACGCCTACGGACCAGTCGGGGCAGGTGCAATTCCGTCACGCTTATGGAACAATGCCGGTAACGGGGAAGACTGAATGCCGCATCGCAAGAGTATGCAAGCTGCACCGCCGCCGGCCGGCGATGCCGGCAAGGCCGAGGGAGCCGTCGCCTCGGCCAGCAGCCGGGAGCTGATCGACTTCATTGCCCTGGTCCTGCTGGCGATCAAGGAAGAGATTGAGGATCTGCAGCAGATGCAGACCGAGACCGCCGAGGCGTTTTCCCGCAAGCTGATGGAGCTGGGGGCCCAGGTACCGTCGGTTCCCGAGATGGGCGAGATCATCGCCCTGATGCAGGGCGATGATCTGCGCAACCAGCGCCAGCAGCATGTCATCAATGCGCTGCGCTATGTCGAGAACATCATCCACGAGCAGGCCGGCCGCAACTGGGCACCGTCGCTGACCGAACGTGCCGCCGGCTGGGGCGAAGGCCTGATTGCCGGCCAGACGCTGGAGCAGGTGCGCACGCATTTCCATCATTACCTGATGGGCTCGCCGCATAATACCCCGCCGCGCCACCAGCGCCGCACGCCCGACAATGCCAGCGAAGTGGAATTGTTCTGACCTGCATTCCCTCCGCCGCCGGACCATGCTTTCTGTTGCGGCGCTCCTGCAGGTTGACTAGGGTTGGGCATTCTCCCTGACGGCTGCCACCGTCGTTTCGAGGTCCACGAATGGCCGAAAAAGACCGCGCCAACGCTCCTGCCGATACTGCCGCCGCCGATCAGTCCCCCCGGACGCCCGGCAAGGCGCAGTTCGTGACGCCGCCGAATTACCTGAAGATGAAGGTCGGCAGCGGCGGCATTGACAAGGAAGCGATCAAGGAGGCGGAGATCGCCGTCCAGGTGCTGGGGCACAAGATGTATGCCCAGTGGGCGGATACCGATCTCGACCGCATGCGCGAGACCTTCGACCGGCTGAAGAAAACCAGCCTCGACGATCCCTCGGGCATCCGCACCATGCTGCGGATCTGCTGGGACATGAAGGGCCTGGGCGGCACCTTCGGCTATCCGCTGGTCACCACGATCACCCATTATCTCAGCAACTACCTCGAACACTGCCTTGAACATGCCGAGGCCAGGGTGGTGCCGACCATTGTCACCGCCCATATCGACGCGCTGAACGTGGTGCTGACCCAGAAGATCAGTGGCGATGGCGGCGTGATCGGCCGGGAGCTGGTCGCCGGCCTCGAAAAGGTGGTCCTGAAGACCGGCGCACGGATCGGCGGCCGCGGCTGAGCCGCCACCGCCGCCGGGTAAGGCCGACGGCCGCAACGCCTAGTGGTCGGGAGCAGGCGCGGCACCCGATCTAGCGGTTCTCCTTGACCCTCCGATTCGCCAAAGCTAAGGTTAACACGACTCGGGCAGAGCCGATTCGCGGCATCCGAACCCAAACCTGAGGGATAGGAACACCCCGTGGACTTTAATCAAGGGTTGTTCAGCGACAATGCGGCCGAGAGCGGCCAGGAAGATGCCGGTTACGCCAGCGGCTATCACGACGATCCCGTGATCGATGTCGATGCCGAGGATATCGAGGATATCGGCGAGGATGCACCGGGACAGACCGCCCCCCTCCCGCGCATGGCCGACCGCTTCAACACCGAAACCCGGTTCCACGGCCTGTCGCTGTCACAACTTGCGGTTCACTCCCTCTGGATCGTCGATTATCTGCGCCAGCTCGGTGAAACCGAGATGTCGGATGGCGATATCGACAGCATCGGCCGCTGCGCCGACGACCTCGAGGGCGCCATCATGCTGATGTTCCAGCTGGCCGGGGGCACCCGCCAGGAACTGCGCCAGCGCTACCATGAAATCAAGCTGGCCCTGATGGCACACCAGTCCATGACCTTTGATCGCGGGCGCACCCAGTAATCGAAAAATCACGTCCGAACCCTCGGATGCGACAGTGTTTTTTTGGTTACCCCCCGCGCTATCCCCCTTCCGTCCTGTCAGACCCTCGGCTAGGCTGTGACCGATTTCGCCGCCTGCCGCCCGCCGGCAGCCGGCGGAGACGCCGCCAGGATGAGCGGCGAAGGGGGAAGGGATGGATCCTTTCACGATTGCGAAGGCTGACGACACGACCCAACTCAGCCTTGTGGCCAGCATGGACCTGCGCGCAGCGGACCCGCTGCTGCACAGTTTCCACGAGATTATGGCACAAGGCGGACAGGTTGTGATCGACGCTTCGGCCGTCGACCGGCTGTCCACCCCATGCGTCCAGATTCTGCTGTCCGCCGTCCAGCATATGGAGCAGCACAGCATTCCATTTGTCATCAAATCGCCGAGCGACGCTTTCGTGACCGCCTTCGACGATTTGGGCCTGTTCTCGTATCTCATGAAATGGCCGGTACAGACATGAGCAAAAGGGTTCTCACCGTCGACGATTCCAAGACGATGCTGCAGATGCTGCAATTCGCGCTGAAGCAGGGTGGCTACGAGGTCATCCAGGGCGAAAATGGCCAGGAAGGCCTCGACCTGCTGGATGCCAACGATGTCGATGTCATCATCACCGATATCAACATGCCGGTGATGGACGGGATCACCTTCATCAAGGAACTGCGCAAGAAGCCGAAATGCAAGGCGACGCCGGTCCTGATCCTGACCACCGAAAGCAGCCAGGCCAAGAAGCAGGAGGGCCGCGCCGCCGGGGCCACCGGCTGGATCGTCAAGCCGTTCGATCCGGGCAAGCTGCTGGAAGTCATCCGCAAAGTCAGCCCGTAAGCCCATCCTGAGCCGCGGAGCAGAAGCAGGACGCGCCCATGGACGACCTAGCCCAATTCAAACAGACCTTCTTCGCTGAATGCGAAGAGCTGCTGGGGGACCTGGAAGGCCATCTGATGGCCCTGCAGTCCGGCGAGGGCGACAACAACACCCTGAACGCCGTATTCCGCGCCATCCATTCGATCAAGGGCGGCGCCGGCGCCTTCGGTTTCGACCGCCTGGTCGCCTTTGCCCATATCTTCGAAACCGTGCTCGACCTGATGCGCGACGGCCGGCTGGAACCGACACCGGATTCCGTCCTGCTGGTGCTGCATTGCGCCGACATCCTGTCGGACCTGGTGCGCGCCGCCCAGACCGACACGGAACTGCCGGCTGACCATGAAAACGAAGGCCGCAAGTCGCTGATCGACCTGGCTGCCACCGTCGGGGTCAATGCCGACCCGCATGCCGCCGACGACGAGCTGGCGGCGCTCGATGCCCAGCTCGCTGCCGGCGGACCCGATGCTGTCGCCGAGACGGCGCCCGCCGCGCCCGATGAACCGGCCGCCGCGCCTGCGGCGCCGGCCGCCCCAGCCGCACCGGGCCGGGTGCCGCTGGTGAAATTCCTCGTGAAATTCGCGCCCCGCGACGCGCTCTACCAGCGCGCCAACGAACCCCTGATCCTGATCCGCGAACTGCGCGAGCTGGGCAGCTTCATTGCCAAGGCCGATGCCGCGGCCGTGCCGCCGCTCGACCAGATTCAGCCCGAAGGCGCGTATATCAAATGGGAATTCGAGATCGAGACCGATCGCGGCGAGGCCGCCATCCGTGACGTCTTCGAATTCGTCCTCGACGACTGCGATCTCGAAATCGTCAACCTGAGCGAGGCCGGCGCCAAGGCCGGTGCCGATGAAGGCTCCGGAGACGAGGACGACGGCGAGACCGCGGCCGCACCGGCCCATGCCGAAGCCGCCGCGAAGGCGCAGCCTAAGACCGACACGCCGAAAGGCCCCGCACCAGCCGCTGCCGCACCGGCGAAGCCTGCCGGCGGCGCCAAGGCGGAACCGGCAGGCGGTGCGGCAGCCGGCCCTGCTGCTGGCGGTGCGGCCGGCGGCGAAACCAAGGCCGTGCGCTCGATCCGCGTCGATCTCGACCGTGTCGACAAGCTGGTCAACATGGTCGGCGAGCTGGTGATCACCCATGCCATGATCGCGCAGCAGACCGAACACCTGCATGCCGACCAGCATCCGGAACTCGCCAACGGCCTGGCCGAACTGTCCCATCACATCCGCGACCTGCAGGAAAGCGTGATGGCGATGCGCGCCCAGCCGGTCAAGAGCGTGTTCGCCCGCCTGCCGCGCCTGGTGCGCGAACTGGCGATGATGACCAACAAGAAGATCCGCCTCGAGATGAGCGGCGAGAACACCGAAATCGACAAGACGGTGATCGAGCAGCTGGGCGATCCGCTGACCCATATGATCCGCAATTCCTGCGATCATGGCATCGAGAGCCCCGAGGATCGCGCTGCCGTCGGCAAGCAGCCGGAAGGCCTGATCCATGTCTCCGCTGACCAGCGCGGCGGCCGCATCGTCATCGAGATCACCGATGACGGCCGCGGCATCAACCGCGAAAAGGTGATGAAGAAGGCGCTGGAGAAGAAACTGATTGCGCCGGACGCCACGCTCAGCAACGAGGAAATCGACAACCTGATCTTCCTGCCCGGCTTCTCGACGGCGGATACGGTGTCGAACATCTCCGGCCGCGGCGTCGGCATGGACGTGGTGCGCCAGAACATCCAGTCGCTGGGCGGCCGGGTACATATCCAGTCGCGCCCCGGCCAGGGATCGAGCTTCATCCTGACCCTGCCACTGACCCTCGCGGTGCTGGACGGCATGGTGCTCAAGGTCGGCGAGCAGTCCTACATCATTCCGCTGGCCAATATCGTCGAAAGCCTGCGCCCGGAAACCGACCAGATCAACATCGTCGCCAACCAGAGCCAGCTGCTGCGCATCCGCGGCGAATACGTGCCGCTGGTCTACCTGCACCGGGTCTTCCAGGTGGCGAACGGAATCGACGATCCGACCAAGGCCCTGGTCATCATCGTCGAGCTGGAGGATGGTTCCAAGATGGGCCTCGTGGTCGACGAAATCGTCGGCCAGCAGCAGGTGGTCATCAAGAGCCTGGAGGAGAATTTCGACCCGATCCGCGGCGTCGGTGCCGCCACCATCCTCGGCAATGGCCGCGTCTCGCTCATCCTGGACGTGGCCGGCATCAAGCATATCGCCGAGCATGAAATACAGCGCCCCGCCCTGCCGGCCGCCCAGCGCAATGCGCCGGCGCCGCTGCGGGCCAGCGCCTGAACAGGAGAGTCGCCATGGCATCCGCCAACGATCCGCGCAGCAGTCAGGGCTCTGGCGAAACCGGCCGTTCCGGCCGGACCGTGCAGCTTGTCTCCTTCACGGTCGGCAACGAGGAATACGGCGTCGACATCATGGCGGTGCGCGAAATCCGCGCCTGGTCGGAAACCACGCCACTGCCGAACACCCCGGAAGTCGTGCGCGGCGTGATCAACATGCGTGGCGCCATCGTGCCAATTTTCGACCTGCGCGCCCGCTTTGGCATGCCGCGCACGGAACCGACCAAGTATAATGTCGTGATCATCGTTTCCGTTGCCTCGCGCATCGTCGGCATCCTCGTCGATGCCGTTTCGGACATCATCACGATCAACGAAGACGAAATTCGCCCGATGCCGAGCATGGAACAGGTCAGCGGCATCGGCTTCATGGAAGGCCTGATCACCGTTGGCGAACGCATGGTCGGCCTGATCGGCCTGGAGCGCATGTTCGCCGGACGCATGCTGGAGGCCGCCGACGGTGCCGCCAGCCAGTCCATGCTGACCGGTCCGACGGAGGCTGCCGGCGCTGCCTGAGGCAGCGAGGCTCCGCCATGGCAACCGAAACCCGATCCCGCGAGATGCGCCCGTCGCCCGAGGCTCCGACCCCGGAAGACCGCGAGTTCAGCTTCTCGTCCGACGATTACGCCTTCCTGCGCGCCATGCTGAAGGAAAAGAGCGGCATCGAACTCGGGCCGACCAAGCAGAACATGGTCTATGCGCGGCTGGCCAAGCGCCTGCGCAAGCTGGGTTTCAAGAGTTTTCACCAGTATATCGAGTTCATCGGCACGCCGGCGGGGGTCGATGAGCTGGGCACCACCCTGAATGCCCTGACCACCAACCTGACCAAGTTCTTCCGCGAGAACCACCATTTCGAGCATCTCGGCACTGCCGCCCTGCAGGAAATCCGTGGCCGCGCCGCCAGCCAGGGCCGCCGGCTGCGCATCTGGTCGGCCGGCTGCTCATCGGGCGAGGAACCCTATTCGATCGCCATCACCCTGCTGCGCGCGATGCCCGACATCAAGCAGTGGGATGCCAGGATCCTCGCCACCGATATCGACACCGAGATGGTCCGCCGCGGCAACGAAGGCGTCTATCCGGCCACAGCGCTGGAGGGCATGGAGCCCGACATCGCCCGCAAGTATTTCGAACCGCATGGCACCGACAAGGTGCGGCTGGCCGCCGAGGCGCGCAACCTGATCAGCTTCAAGCACCTGAACCTGATCGGCAACTGGCCGATGAAAGGCCCGTTCGACGCGATCTTCTGCCGCAATGTGGTGATCTATTTCGACAAGGACACCCAGCGGGTGCTGTTCGACCGCTACGCCAACCTGCTGGTTCCCGGCGGCTTCCTGTATATCGGCCATTCCGAGAACCTGTTCGGCATCACCGAACGGTTCAAGCTGCTGGGCCGCAACATCCATCGCAAGATTGCTTGACCCCGCTGGGTCGGGAGTGAATCGTGGCCGGCAAGAAGATAAAAGTCCTGGTGATCGATGACAGCGCGCTGATCCGGCAGTTGCTGACGGCGACGCTGACCAGCGATCCGGAAATCGAGGTGGTGGGCGCGGCGCCGGACCCGCTGGTC
This sequence comes from Ferrovibrio sp., assembly GCF_964218355.1. Lineage (GTDB taxonomy): Bacteria > Pseudomonadota > Alphaproteobacteria > Ferrovibrionales > Ferrovibrionaceae > Ferrovibrio. The sequence continues at coordinate 54,009 of NZ_CAXPMC010000016.1, forward strand.
GCCCGCACCATGATCAAGGAACTGAATCCCGATGTCCTGACGCTGGACATCGAGATGCCGAACATGGATGGCATCTCCTTCCTTGAAAAGATCATGCGGCTGCGGCCGATGCCGGTGGTGATGGTTTCCACCCTGACCCAGAAGGGCGCCACCATCACCATGCAGGCGCTGGAAATGGGCGCCGTCGACTTCGTGCCGAAGCCGACGCTGGACATCAAGCATGCCCTGGAAGAGATCAAGACCGACCTGATTGCCAAGGTGAAGATGGCGTCGACCGCCCGCGTCGTCGCCCGCAGCCGCCCCCCCGAAGGCCAGGCACCGAAGCGTCTCACCCCCGGTCCCGGCTTCAACTCCACCGACATCATCGTGGCGATCGGCTCGTCCACCGGCGGCGTCGAGGCCCTCAAGGAAGTCATCACGATCCTGCCGCCGGACAGTCCGCCGGTGCTGATCACCCAGCACATGCCGCCGCGCTTCACCGGCAGCTTTGCCGCCCGCCTCGATTCGTTGTCGGCGGTTGCCGTTTCCGAGGCCAAGGACAATGTCCGCGTCTTCCCGGGCCATGTATATATTGCGCCGGGCGATTATCACCTGACGTTGCATCGCTCCGGCGGTCACTATTACACCAAGCTTAACCATGATGCGCCGGTTTCCGGCCATCGCCCCTCGGTCGATGTGCTGTTCAATTCGGTGGCCGAGCATGCCGGCCACAATGCGATCGGCGTGATCCTGACCGGCATGGGCAAGGATGGTGCCGCGGGTCTCAAGAAAATGCTGGAGGCCGGGGCGCAGACCATCGGCCAGGACGAATCGACCAGTCTGGTCTACGGCATGCCCAAGGCCGCCAAGCTGATGGGTGCGGTCCAGGCCGAGGTGGCGATCGGACAAGTCGCGGCCGAGATACTGAACCGCTGCAAACAGCGTTGAGGAGTCGGGTTTTTTGCGCTAAATACCATAGTCTTAGGCGCAGAATCGTGCGTGGGTCCGGTGCGCCGGGTCCGTATTTGTGGATGTGAGGACAGAGCGAGGGGCCATATGCCTTCGGCCAGCACACTTCGGGTTCTGATTGTCGATGACCAGATGAGCATGCGCGGCATTGCCCGCTACTGCCTGCAGGAAATCGGCATCAAGAATGTTGTGGAGGCGAAAAGCGGCAGCGAGGCGCTGGTCGCCATGGGGTCGAACAAGTTCGACCTGATCATCTCGGACTGGAACATGGACGGGATGGACGGCCTCACTCTGCTCAAGACCATCCGCAGCAATCCCCTGACCAAGCGTATGCCCTTCATCATGGCCACCGGCCAGCGCGATACCGAGATGGTCAAGACGGCGATCCAGGCCGGCGTGAACAACTACATGGTCAAGCCGTTCAATGCCGCCACGATGAAGCAGAAGATCGAAGCCGTGCTGGGCAAACTCGGCGCCTGAACACCCGGCGGACCGGCCGATGCCCGCAACTTCGCTTCGGCTCGACGACTATCTCCCCTATCTGGTCAACCGCACCGGCATTTCGCTGGCCGCCCATTTCGGCCAGGTGCTGCGCCGGGCGGGGATTTCCCTGCAGGACTGGCGCGTGCTGGCTGCCCTGCGCGAGCGCGACGGGCTGCGTCTGACCGAACTGGCCGAGCGCACCAGCATCGAGATATCCACCCTGTCGCGCCTGGTCAGCAGCATGGAGGCCGCCGGCCTGGTGGCGCGCCAGAAGGACAGCGGCGATGCCCGTGCCATCGCCCTGCGGCTGACGCCGGACGGCGATGCCCTGACCCTGCGGCTGATCCCGGAGGCGCTGGCACTGGAGGAAACCGCACTGGCCGGCCTCGATGCCGCCGAGGCCGCCCAGCTGAAAGCCCTGCTGATCCGGGCCTACCGCAACCTGGCGGCGGCCGGAGCAACCGGCGACAGCGCCGAAACCGCCCCCTGAGGCCGGACCCGGCGGCTCAGGCCGGCAGGCAGCGTCCGAAAAACCCGGTGATATCCGCGGTCACCGCATCGCGGTTGGTCTCGTTCAGCAGTTCGTGCCGGGCGCCTTCGTAGAATTTATGCTCGACACGGGTCAGCCCGGCCGCCGCATAGGCATCGAGCAGCTGGCGCAGCCCCTTCGTGCCGGCCGAGACCGGGTCATGCGTCCCGGCAGTCACCAGGATCGGCAGATCCTTGCGGATCCGGGCCTGGTTTTCCGGGCGGGCGATGGCCTGCAGCCCGGCGAGGAAATCGATCCAGCTCTGCACGGTGATCGGAAAGCCGCAGAAGGGATCGGCGATGTATTTGTCCACCTCGGCCGGATCGCGCGACAGCCAGTCGAATTCGGTGCGGGCCGGCTGAAAGCGCTTGTTGAAGGCCCCGAACGACATCGTATGGATCAGCATGCTGATGCCGCGGCCGCCATGGCGCAGTTTTTCCAGCCGGGCCACCAGCGGGCCCAGCGCGGCGAGCGGGGGCGGCCTGCCGTTGGAGGCACACAGCACGCAGCCGGCCAGCCGGCCGCCATGCTCGTAGAGGAACTGCTGGGCCATGAACGAGCCCATCGAATGGCCGAACAGCAGCAGCGGCAGGCCCGGATGGCGCTGGGCAGCCATGTCGCAGATGGCGGCAAGATCGGCGACGGCCCGGTTCCAGCCGTCGCGGTCGGCGAAATGGCCGAGCTCGGCCACGCTGCGGGCAGTATGGCCATGGCCGCGATGATCGAAGGCATAGACGGCATGGCCGGCATCCGTCAGCGCCGATGCGAACCGGGCATAGCGGCCGGCATGCTCGGCCATGCCATGGGCGATCACCACCACGGCACGCGCATTGCCGGCCGGCAGCCATTCATGGCCCTGCAGGACAAGGCCGTCGGCCGGGGAAACCAGGCTGGTATTCGGGCTGATCTGCGGTTCGGTCATGCGTCGACTGTAGCGGCGGGCCGGGGATTTTGACAGGATCGGGTTCAGCCGCCTACTGACGATTCCACGGAGCCCGCGCCATGACCGCCCTGCCGAATTCCCTCGCCGCCCGCGACATTGCCCATGTGCTGCACCCCTACACCAACCTGGTGAAGCACGAGACCGCCGGGCCGCTGGTGATCGAGCGCGGCAAGGGCATCTATGTCTATGACGACCAGGGCAAGGAATACATCGAGGGCATGGCCGGCCTGTGGTGCGCGGGCCTCGGTTTCAGCGAGGCGGCGCTGGTCGATGCCGCCGCCGAACAGATGCGCAAGCTGCCCTTCTATCACGGCTTCGGCCACAAGACGACGGCGCCGGTGATCGCACTGGCCGAGAAGCTGAAACAGCTGAGCCCGGTGCCGGTCGGCAAGGTCTTCTTCGCCGAAGGCGGCTCGGGCGCCAACGACACCCTGATCAAGCTGGTCTGGTATTACAACAACGCCCGCGGCAAGGCGGACAAGAAGACCATCCTGTCGCGGGTGAAGGGCTATCATGGCGTGACCGTCGCCACCGCCAGCCTGACCGGGCTGGCCGCCAATCACCGCGATTTCGACCTGCCGATCGCCGGCATCCAGCATGTCGACTGCCCGCATTACTACCGCTATGCCGAGCCGGGCGAGAGCGAGACGGATTTCGTCAGCCGGCTGGCCCGCAACCTCGAAATCCTGATCGAGACCCAGGGCGCCGACAGCATCGCCGCCTTCTTCGCCGAGCCGGTGATGGGTGCCGGCGGCGTCATCATTCCGCCGAAAGGCTATTATCCCGCCATGCAGGCCGTGCTGAAGAAGCATGACATCCTCAGCATCTCCGACGAGGTGATCTGCGGTTTCGGCCGCACCGGCCGCTGGTGGGGCGCGCAGACGCTGGACTATCAGCCGGATTTCGTCAGCTGCGCCAAGCAGCTGTCCGGGGCCTATCTGCCGATCTCGGCGGTGCTGGTGCCCGAACATGTCTTCGAGACGATCCGCGACAATTCCGGCCGGATCGGCACCTTTGGCCATGGCTTCACCTATGGCGGCCATCCGGTGGCGGCCGCGGTCGCCCTGCGGGCGCTGGAACTCTACGAGGAGCGCGACATCCTCGGCCACGTGAACCGGGTGGCGCCGCGCTTCCAGGCCCGGCTGAACCAATTGGCGGACCATCCGCTGGTCGGCGAGGCCCGCGGCATCGGCCTGATCGGCGCGGTGGAACTGGTCGCCGACAAGGCGACCCGCCGCCCCTTCGCCCCGGCCGCCGGCGTCGGCGCCACCTGCATGGCCTTCGCCGAGCAGGAAGGGCTGATCCAGCGGGCCATCGCCGGGGACACCATGGCCTTCTGCCCGCCGATGATTATCGAGGAAAGCGAAATTGACGAGATGTTTGACCGCTTCGAGCGTGCATTGGCGCGGGTTACGCAGAAAGTCGAACACGAGAATCTGCAGAATCTGCGCTGATTGAGACGGGGCCGACAGTTTCCGCTGTCGCCCGCCGGCGGGCTGCGTGTTAAGGTTAACGTAACCTTGACCGGACAACACTCCGCCGATCATGACCGCTGACAATCAGGCCCATAACAAGGAAGCCAACGAACTGGTCACGCGCATCGAGCAGCGTGCGTTCGAGATATTCCAGTTCACCGAAACCGGCGACGAGAAGCGCAATTCGGTGGCCGGTTTCCGCAAATTCTCCACCATGGTGGACGATTTCCACCAGGCCGCCGAGACGGCCGAGGGGCGGCTGTCGGTGCTGCGGACCGGCCGGCGCGACGAACTGCGCCGCTATGTCATGCAGGTGCGTGCGAAAATCCTCAAGATCGAGATCGACATCAAGCAGAGCTATCTCGAAAACCTGATCGAGGCCCGCACCGCCCTGCCCTACGGCGCCCGGGAATTCTTCGCCTCGCGGCTGAAACGCCTCGAGGAACTGAACAGCCTGCTGGTCGACGGACCCGAGGCCGATGGCACCGCCGGCGACCTGCTCGGCCATATGCGCAAGATGCTGGAACACCTGATGGCCCAGGCCCCGCAGCTCGAGGTTTTCGAGCGCGATCCGGACTGGCGTCCGCCGCAGCGCACCGGCATCGCCCGGCCGAGCATCGGCAGCCCCCAGGCACAGCCGGCAAGGCGGGCCGAAAAGGCCGAGCGCGGCAAGAAGGCGGAGATCAAGCCGATCCGGCTCAACGGCCGCGACGAATGGGGCCGCGTCTTCCTCGACCGCGGCTCGTTCGAAATGGTCAACGATGCCTGCCGGCAGCGCGGCATCTCGCTGGACAATGTCGCATCCAAGCTGGCGATCACCCGCGTTGCGCTGACCCTGATCCTGAACGGCCAGGACCCGATCCAGCGCAACATGCTCGACGTGCTGCACCGGGTGATCAACAACTACAACGAAAAGACCGGCGAACTGGGCTGAGGTCGCTCTTCAGTCTGCGGCCGGCTCCAGCCGCAGGATGCGCCCGTCCGGATTGTCGGTGGCGAGATACAGGTAGCCATCCGGCCCGTCGCGCACGTCGCGGATATTCTCGCCGATCTCGGTCAGCATCTGCTCCTGCGCCACCACGCGGCTCCCGTCCAGCACCACCCGGTGCAGACTGCCGAATTTCAGCGAACCGACAAACAGGTTGCCTTTCCAGGCGGGCACCCGGTCGCCGGTATAGAAGGCCATGCCGGCCGGCGCGATCGACGGCGTCCAGTGCAGCAGGGGCTGTTCCATGCCCGGCGCCGCACTGCCGATGCCGATCTTCGCCCCGGAATAGTCGATCCCGTGGGTGATCACCGGCCAGCCGTAATTGCGGCCCCGGTCTGGAATATTGATCTCGTCGCCGCCCTGCGCGCCGTGTTCGTGCAGCCAGACCCTGCCGGTCTGCGGATGCAGCGTCATGCCCTGGATGTTGCGATGGCCCCAGGACCAGATTTCCGGCCGCGCATCCGTGCGGCCGACGAAGGGATTGTCGGCCGGCACGCTGCCGTCGCGGGCGATGCGGATCACCTTGCCGAGATGGTTGCCGAGATCCTGCGCCGCGTCGCGCCGGTAGCGTTCGCCGAGACCGAGCCACAGCATGCCGTCGGAGCCGACCACCACGCGGCTGCCGAAATGCAGCCCGCCGCCGGTCTTCGGCTGCTGGCGGAACAGCACCGCCACCTCGTCGAGCTGCCGCTCGCCCAGCCGCGCCGTGGCCAGCGCGGTGCCGGCATTGCCATCGCCGGGTTCGGCATAGGTGAAATAGATGCGGCGGTTGCGGGCGAAATCCGGATCGACGGCAACGTCCAGCAGGCCGCCCTGGCCGCGATGGTAGACCGCCGGCACATTGCCCAGCGGCGGCGACAGCCGGCCATCCGTGGCGACAAGGCGCAGCCGGCCCGGCCGCTCGCTGACCAGCAGGCGGCCATCGGGCAGGAAGGCAAGGCCCCAGGGATTCTCCAGACCGCGCGCCACGGTCACCACCCGGATCGGGCCGGCCTCGGTTTTTGCGGTTTCGGGAATCTGCGCCAGTGCCGGCACCGCCAGCAGGGCCGAGGCTGTCAGAAGGGCCAGGTGATGCATGGGCGGTCTCCGTCGCGGACAGGGCCCTGATGATCTGGGCGCGGCAGCCGCGCCTGCCAAGACCCGGCACCGTGACAGATCCGTGATCGTGCGGCTGCAGGGCTGCGCCATACTGCCGCATATCGGAATATTCATCCGCATGCCGTTTTCGCCATCTCCGCGTAATTCCCTTCGCCGGCAACCGCAAGTCGTCTAGCCTGCCGGCAGACAGGACGGCGTGGACTGGGGGCGACCATGACGCATCCGTATCATCCGATCATCTATGTGCGCGGCTTCGCGATGTCCGGCGGCGAGGTGGAAGACACCGTCGCCGACCCGTTCATGGGCTTCAATCTCGGATCGACCAAGGTGCGGCTGCGCTGGACCGGCAGGCTGGACCGCCACTATTTCGAATCCCCGCTGATCCGGCTGATGAAGGAGCATCATTACAGCGACACCTATCTTGACGGCGAGAACTGGGACCGCCACGGCCGGCTGCCGGACCGTCCGGTCTTCATCTACCGCTATTACGACACCGTCTCGGAAGCCTTCGGCGATGGCAGCCAGGGTTCGCCGATCGAGCATTTCGCCCGCGGCCTGCATGACCTGATCCTCAGGGTCCGCGACCTGCGCTGCGGCAACGATGCCGCCAGGCGCGCCGCCTTCCGGGTCTATCTGGTGGCCCATTCCATGGGCGGGCTGATCGTGCGCTGCCTGCTGCAGAACGACACGGTCGGCAGCCGCGAAAGCAAGCAGGCCGTCGACAAGGTGTTCACCTACGCCACGCCGCATAACGGCATCGATGCCGCCCTGATCGGCAATGTTCCGAGCTTTCTCAGCCGGGACTGGATCGACAATTTCAACCGCAGCAGGATGCGGAAATACCTGCAGCTGCGCGATGGGGATCCGGCCTCCAGCCTGGGCGGCAAATTCGATCCGGACCGCTTCTTTTCCCTGGTCGGCACCAATGCCCGCGACTACACCGCGGCAATGGGCCTGTCGAAGGCGCTGGCCGGCGAGATGAGCGACGGCCTCGTCCGCATCGACAATGCCAGCATCGTCGGCCCGCCGCCCGGCCAGCCGGATGGCCCGCTGCGGCCGGGACCGCGTGCCTATGTCCATCGCAGCCATTCCGGCCATTACGGCATCGTCAATTCCGAGGAAGGCTACCAGAACCTGGTGCGCTTCCTGTTTGGCGACGTGCGGGTGGATGCCCATATCGAGGTGGACGACATCACGCTGCCGCCCAGACTGCAGCAGATCAAGGACAAGGAGAAGCGGCGGGTGCGCGCCTCCTACCATTTCGAGGCCGTGGCGCAGATCCGCCGCAGCCTGTGGGACCTGTCGCGCCGCGTCGCCACCGAACATTCCACGGTGTTCCGGAAATACGGGGAACTGTTCCCGGACCGGGCCGATCCGGAAGACGAGCCCCGCCAGGGCCATGACAAACCGGTGCTGTTCACCCTGTTCATGAACAGCGGCCTGCGCCTGCCCGGCCGCGACAGCATCGGCTTTGCGCTGGATTTCGGCGTTCTGGTGCCCGAATACGAGGTCGACCGGGCATTGTGGCTGGATGACCATTATGCCGGCGGGTACATCTTCCGCGACAAGATCAATTTCGAGGTCTTCGGCCCCTGGCAGGATCGCAGGTGGAGTGCCCTTTACGGCTTCGACAGCGAGGCCGCGAACGGCGTAAGCCGGGAGGCGCCCGGTTTTCCCTTCGAGGATGCGGCCGGCCGCGGGCTGCGTTTCGAGATTCCGATCGTCAAGGAAAGTCGGCCCGGCATCCGCGCGAAGCTGGTCCTGACCGGCCGCAGCTGGGCCTAGGCCGGCAGGGCGACCTCGCGCAGGCGCTCGGCGGTCTCCTTGGCATACCGGTCGGTCATGCCGGAAATGTAGTCGGTCACCGCCAGCAGCCGCTGGTAACGCGGGGCGGCCGCATCGTAATGCGGAATCAGCGACAGCAGCCGCTGGGCCGTCACATGCCGCGGGCCGGCATTCATCGCCGCCACGAACAGGTCGAGCAGGCGGTGCAGCACCGTGATGCCTTTCAGTTCCTCGGTAACCGTGCGCTCCCACAGATAGACCCGGCCCATCGCCAGCGTCTTCAGCTGCCGTGCCGCAGCGTCATGGGGCGTCAGGTCGAGCAAGGCCTTCGGCTGCGCGGCATCGAGGAAGCCGTTTGCCGGATCGACGAAGGCGCGGCAGGCGGCATCGATCAGCGCGCCGATCGACAGCGACCGCAGGGTCGACAGCTTCTCGTCGTTGCTGCGGGCGCGGTAGCGGTCGCTCATGCCGGTGCCGATGATGGCAAGAAACAGCTCCTCGGCCTCGCTGAAGCCGATGCGGCCGAGCTTGACCCCGTCCTCGACATCGACCACGCGATAGCAGATGTCGTCGGCCGCCTCGACCAGGTAGGCCAGAGGATGCCGCCGCCAGGCCCCGGGCAGCTCCGCATCCAGCAGCGGCAGGCCGAGCCGCAGGGTCATCGCCTCGAACAGCGCCGCCTCGCTCTGCTTGTAGCCATGCTTCTTGCGGCCGATATAGACGGCATCCCGCCCCTGCCTGTGCTGCGCATCGCAGGGATACTTGGTGAAGGCCCCCAGCGTGGCATCCATCAGCCGCATGCCGCCCTGGTTGCGGTCCATCTGCAGCCGGGTGAGGATGCGGAATCCCTGGGCATTGCCTTCGAACAGCAGGAAATCGGCCTGCTGGGCGGCATCCAGGTCGCCGGCGAAGGCCGCCTCGCGATGGGCGTCGAACCAGGTCTGCATCGCCTGCTCGCCGGTATGGCCGAAGGGCGGGTTGCCGATATCGTGGGCCAGGCAGGCCGCCGCCACGATGTCGCCGAGATCGGCAGCCAGGTCGCGATGCCGGCCTTCCGGGGCATAGCCGCTGCGGAACAGCAGCCGCGCCACCTGGCCACCCAGCGAACGGCCGACCGAGGCCACCTCCATGGAATGGGTCAGGCGGGTGCGGACATAGTCGCTCTGCGGCTGCGGGTGCACCTGGGTCTTGTCCTGCATGCGGCGGAAGGCCGAGGAAAAGACGATGCGGTCGGCATCCTGCTGGAAGGGCGAACGGCCATCCTGCGGCAGGCGGCGGCCGTCGGGGCCGCTTTTCAGCGTGTCGAGCCAGGTCATGCCCTGTTGCTAGCACAGCCGGCGGCCGGCCGGCTATCATCTGGGCCATGACCGACCCGATCCTGCTGCGCGATGCCGGCCCGGCCGATGCCGAGGCGATCCGCGCCATCTACAACGATGCCGTGGTCAATACCACGGCGGTGTTCGACTATGCGCCGCGCGACGCCGCCGCCCAGGTCGCCTGGCTGCAGGCCAAGGCCGGGCAGGACCTGCCGGTGCTGGTGGCCGTATGCGACGGTATCGTGGCCGGCTATGCCAGCTTCGGGTCCTTCCGGCCCTGGCCGGCCTATCTGCATACGGTGGAGAATGCCATCTACATCGCACCCGAACGGCGCGGCCAGGGCATCGGCCGGCGCCTGCTGGGCGCCCTGGTCGAACGGGCCGCCGGGCGCGGCCTGCACACCATGGTGGCCGGCATCACCGCCGACAATGCAGCCAGCCTGCGCCTGCATGAAAGCCTCGGCTTCGAACGCGCCGGCCTGATCCGGCAATGCGGCTGGAAATTCGACCGCTGGCTGGACCTGGTCTTCCTGCAGAAGATGCTGACGCCATGACCCGGATTGCCCGGCTGGATGCCGCCGCCGCCCGGACCGCGCTCGACGACCTTGCCGAGCTGCTGTGGGACAGCGTCGATGGCGGCGCCAGCGTCAATTTCGTCAAACCCTTCGGCCGCGACGAGGCCCGGGATTTCTGGCTGCGGGTGATCGACAGCATGGCGGCCGGCGGCACCGTCATGCTGGCGGCGCAGGATGAAGCCGGCCGCATTGCCGGCACCGTGCTGCTCGGCCTCGACACCCCGCCCAACCAGACGCATCGGGCCGATGTGAAGAAACTGCTGGTGCATCGCCGCGCCCGGCGGCAGGGCCTCGCCCGCCTGCTGATGCAGGCTGTTGAACAGGAGGCGCGGCAGCGGAACCGCCGGCTGCTGACCCTCGATACCGAAGGCGGCAGCATCGCCGACGGATTCTATCCGGCGCTCGGCTATGTCCGCTTCGGCTGCGTGCCCGGCTATGCCATGACGGCAGATGGCAGCCGGCTGGCCGATTGCGCCTTCTTCTACAAAATCCTCGCCTAGGCCATCCGCGGCTGGCTAGACTGCGGTCTCGCAAGGGGTTGCATGCGTCTCAGCTTCACCAGCCTGTCCCTGCCCTCGCAGCAGATCGTCAGCGGCCTGACGGCGGCCATCGGCGTCGCCATTGTGGCGGCGGGAGCCGGCATCGCGGGCGGCGCCCCGGTGGCCGCCGCGATGGCGACCGGCGCCGCCTGCACCAGCATCGTCGATATCCCGGATGCCCTGGAACACAAGCCGGCGGGTTTCCTGATTGCCTGCGGCCTGGGCGGCCTGATCACCCTGGCGGCGGGTCTCGGCGGCGACCTGCCCTGGCTGGTCGGCCTGCTGGTGGTGGCCGTCAGCTTCCTGGGCGCCATGATCACGGTCTATGGCCGGCCGGCCATGCCACTCAGCATGGCGCTGATCCTGTCGCTGATCTTCGTGCTGGGCACGCCGCTGCGCGACGGTCGCGCCGCCATCGAGCATGCGCTGTATTTCACCGCCGGCGGGGCTGCTTACGCGCTGTATGGCATGCTGGCCGGCTGGCTGCTGGAGGCCCGCCACAAACAGCTGGCCCTGGCGGAATCGCTGCATGCCTTTGCCGATTACGCGCGCCTGAAAGCCCGGCTGTATGACATCGAGGCCGGCATCGACGAAACCTTCGCCACCCTGATCGAGCGGCAGGTGCTGCTGATGGAGCGTGTGCAGGCTGCCCGCAACCTGCTGTTCCGCCGCATCAACGGCGATCATGACCGGCAGATGGCGGCGGCGCTCGGTGCCGCACTCGATGCCTTCGAGACCTTCCTGTCCAGCCAGACCGATTACTGGCTGCTGCGCGAGCGGCTGGGCAAGGCCACCATCATGACCGCGATCCGCGACGGCATCGTCGAATGCGCCGGCCTGCTCGACCGCCTGGCGCTGGAGATCGGCAGCGGCCATGAGGCGCCGCCCTTTGTCCGGCTGCAGGGCCGCTTTGCCGAGATCGCCGGGCTAGCCGACCGGCTGCAGATCGACACGCCGGCCGGCGACGCGGCACAGCAGGAAGCCATTGCGGCCGTGCAGGCGCGCATCGAGACGATCCGCCACGGCATCGACCAGCTGGTGATGCTGCAGCGGGTGATGCGCGAGCCGGCGGCGGCGCAGGCGCGGCTCGACGGAATCGACCTCGATGCCTTCCTGCCGCCGAAACCCTGGCGGCTGGCCGCGCTGCGGCGGCAGCTGCGCTGGCGGTCGCCGATCCTGCGCTATGCCCTGCGGCTGACCGCCGCGATGGCGGTGGCTTTCCTGCTGTCGAAACTGCTGGAGCCGTGGCTGCCGCATTCGAGCTGGATCCTGCTGACCGTGGCGGTGATCATGCGGGCCAGCTACAGCGCCACGCGGCAGCGCCAGAAGGACCGCCTGATCGGCAACCTGGTCGGCTGCGTGCTGGCCGCCTTCGCGCTGCATGTGCTGCCCGACCCGGCCCTGCTGGTGCTGACCTTCGTCACCATCGGCTTTTCGCATGCCTATGCGCCGGTGCGGTACCGGGTGACATCGACCGCGGCCTGCGTGATGGCCCTGCTGCTGATGCATTTCATCAACCCGCACGAGGAGGCGCTGCTGCTGGCCCGCCTGCTGGATACGGCGCTCGGCGCCGGCATTGCTGCGGCTTTCAGCTTCCTGCTGCCGGTCTGGGAGCGGCAGGGCCTGCCCGGGCGCATCGCCGCCCTGCTGCAGGCCGACCGCGCCTATATCCGCCAGGCCCTGCGCCGCAATCCGGTCGAGCAGGCCTATCGGCTAACCCGCAAGCAGGTTTTCGACGCGATCAGCGATTTTGCCGGCATGCTGCGCCGCCTGCCTGACGAGCCGGGGCGGCAGCATGACCTGGCCCTGCTGCGCCAGTTCCTGACCGCCAATTACCGGCTGGCCTCGTATCTTGCCTCGCTGCAGGTGCTGCTGCGCATGCGCGGCGGCGATTATGCACCGGAAACGCTGGAAAGCCTGGTGCTGCAGAACCGCGAGCGGCTGCTGGGCCAGCTGGAGCCGGAAGCGACCGATGCACCGGTGCCGGCAGACGGCGCCGCCGGCAGCCTGGAACAGCGGCTGCAGGAAACCATGGCGGTGGCCGCCGAGGTCGGGCGGCTGGCGGCGCGGCTCAGGCCGGCGCCAGCCTGAACCGTCAGCCCTTGTTCATCCGGTTGTTGACCAGATCGTCAACCACCGTCGGGTCGGCCAGCGTGCTGGTATCGCCCAGGCTGGAGAATTCATTCTCCGCGATCTTGCGCAGGATGCGGCGCATGATCTTGCCCGAGCGGGTCTTCGGCAGGCCCGGCGCCCACTGGATCAGGTCGGGCGAGGCGATCGGGCCGATCTGCTGGCGCACATGGGCCACCAGCTCCTTGCGCAGTTCCTCGGTGGCGGTGACGCCGGCCTTCAGCGTCACGTAGGCATAGATGCCCTGGCCCTTGATGTTGTGCGGATAGCCGACCACGGCGGCCTCGGCCACCTTGGCATGGGCGACCAGCGCGCTTTCCACCTCGGCCGTGCCCATGCGGTGGCCGGACACGTTGATCACGTCGTCGACGCGGCCGGTGATCCAGTAATAGCCATCGGCATCGCGGCGGCAGCCGTCGCCGGTGAAATACCGGCCGGGGAAGGTGGAGAAATACGTGTCGATGAAGCGCTGGTGGTCGCCATAGACGGTGCGCATCTGGCCCGGCCAGCTGTCGGCGATGCACAGGTTGCCCTCAGTGGCGCCGTCCAGCGGGTTGCCCTCGCCATCGACGATCAGCGGCTGCACGCCGAAGAAGGGCAAAGTGGCCGAGCCCGGCTTCTGGCCGATGGCGCCCGGCAGCGGCGTGATGAGAATGCCGCCGGTCTCGGTCTGCCACCAGGTATCGACGATCGGGCAGCGGCCATCGCCGACCACGCGGTGATACCACAGCCAGGCTTCCGGGTTGATCGGCTCGCCGACCGAGCCGAGCAGCCGCAGGCTGGCGCGGCTGGTCTTCTTCACCGGCGCCTCGCCCTCGCGCATCAGGGCGCGGATCGCGGTGGGCGCGGTATAGAAGATGTTGACCTTGTGCTTGTCGATCACCTGCCAGAAACGCGAGGCATCCGGATAGTTCGGCACGCCCTCGAACATCAGCGTGGTGGCGCCGTTGGCCAGCGGGCCATAGACGATATAGCTGTGGCCGGTGACCCAGCCGACATCCGCCGTGCACCAGTAGATGTCGCCATCGTGGTAGTCGAAGACATACTGGTGGGTCATTGCGGCGAAGACGAGATAGCCGGCGGTGGTATGCAGCACGCCCTTGGGCTTGCCGGTCGAGCCCGAGGTATAGAGGATGAACAGCGGGTCTTCCGCATTCATCGGCTCGACGGCACAGGTGGCCGGCACCTTCGCCGCTTCCTCATGCAGCCAGACGTCGCGGCCGGCGGCCATGTCGATCTTGCCGCCGGTATGCTTCACCACCAGCACGGTCTTTACGCCGGGGCAGGATTTCAGCGCCGCATCGGTATTGGCCTTCAGCGGCACCGGGCGGCCGCCGCGCAGGCCCTCGTCGGCGGTGATGACGAACTGGCTGTCGCAATCCTGGATGCGGTTGGCGAGGCTGTCGGGCGAGAAGCCGCCGAAGACGATGGAATGCACCGCGCCGATGCGGGCGCAGGCCAGCATCGCATAGGCCGCCGCCGGGATCATCGGCAGGTAGATGGTGACGCGGTCGCCCTTCCTGACGCCCTTCGCCTTCATCACGTTGGCCATGCGGCAGACTTCGTCATGCAGCTTCTGGTACGTGATGTTCTCCGACTTCGCCGGGTCGTCGCCTTCCCAGATGATGGCAGTCTGGTTCGCACGCTTGGGCAGATGGCGGTCGATGCAGTTGGCCGAGACGTTCAGCACGCCATCGTAGAACCAGCGGATATGCAGGTCCTTCTTGTCATAGGAGACGTCCTTCACCTTGGTGAACGGCGTGATCCAGTCGACGCGCTTGCCATGCTCGGCCCAGAAGCCTTCCGGGTCCTGCACCGACTGGTCGTACATGGCCTTGTATTTCGCAGCATCCACCCAGGCGCGCTTCGCCCAGTCGCCCGATACCGGAAACAGTTCGTTCTCGGCCATGATCGGCTCTCCTTCCCGCATTTTCTCTGTCGGCCCGCCGGCACCGGTGGCTGATCACCGATGGCAGACGGGTGGCGTTTCCTGCCGCGCGGCCTGTCGGGCCGCGGCATGTCTCGCGGCAATGATGCCCCGCACCTGCCGCGGGAACAAGGTGCCCCGCCGATCCCTTCGACCAAAGCATTAGGGAACAAGGAAGAATTATTGGCGCTCAGTCCTCGCCGGCGACGGCGGGATCGGCCGGCAGATCGGCAGGGGCCGGCATGCCGGCAATCGCCGCCGCCAGCCCGGCCGCCAGCCCCGGATAGGCCGCACCCAAAGCCCCCAGCATCTCGTCCTGCGCCTGGCGCCACAGGGCGATGCCGGCGCGGTAGGCCTGGCGGCCCTCGCGGGTCGCCCGCACCGCTTTGGCCCGGCCGGCCGGTTCCAGGGTGACGAGGCCGGCCGCGACCATCGGCCTGAGGTTGCGGGTCAGCGTGGTGCGGTCGAGATCCAGCGCCCGCGCCAGTTCGGTGATGCTGGCCGGCCGGCCGTTGCGCTTCTCGAAGGCGGCGGCCATGCCGACCAGGCTGTGCTGCGGCAGGCCGAGGCCGATCTGCGCCAGATGACGGGAATACAGCGCGCTGGCCCGGCGGGCGGCCGAGCGCAGCAGGAAGCAGACACAATCCTCGCGGCCATCGGGGGCCGGCGGCGGCAGGATGACCGGGTCTGCCGGGCGGATCGCGCCGGCGGCAGGACGGGGTTGCGGGGCTGGCTCCATATCGTGTATATACACGATAGAGGCCGGCGGGGCAAGATCGCCATCCGGCGCCGCCGGCCTGCCTTCCGGCCGGTCTCCCCAGACTGCCACCCCACCAGTTCCGTGCTCCGTTGACCCGACCCGTGCCGCCCAGGAGAGTTGCCGATGTCCGCCGCCCCCCGAGAAACCGCCCCGGCCGACACGGCCGGCCATGCCGCCCGCTATCCCTTCGACGCCCGGCCGCCCGAAGGCGGCGATTATGCCGTGGTGCCGGTGGAAACCCTGCGCAGCATGCCGGGCATCGAGCTGTTCCGCGGCATCATGGCGGGCAGGCTGCCCGGGGCGCCGATCGCCCAGATCATGAATATGTGGATCCACGAGGCCGAGCCCGGCCGGGTGGTGTTCGGCTCCCGGCCCGGACCGCAGCATTACAACCCGATCGGCAGCGTGCATGGCGGTTTTTCCGGCACCATGCTGGACAGCGCCATGTCCTGCGCGGTGCAGTCGCTGCTGCCGCAGGGCCAGGGCTACACGACGCTGGAATACAAGGTCAGCCTGGTGCGCGCGATCACCGACAGGATCGGCGCCGTCTATGCCGAGGGCAGGGCGATCCAGGTCGGCAGCCGGGTCGGCACCGCCGAAGGCCGCATCTTCGATTCGGCCGGCAAGCTCTATGCCACCGGCACCACCACCTGCCTGGTGTTCCCGATCTAGTGCCGTTCAGCGCCGCCGGTCAGCGCCGCCAGAGCGGCTTGCGCCGTTCGGCCCAGACATCGGCGCGGGTCAGACCGACATCCTTCAGGGCCGCATCGCTGAGTTCGGCCAGCTGGTCGCGTTCGCGGCCCAGTCGCTGCGCCGCCAGCAGATCGGCAGCGAAGGCGGCAACGGCCTGCCGCAGCCGTGCGGCAAGGCTGCGCGGCGACAGCAGGGCGCCGGACGGAGTCCGGGTGATCATGATCGTGGGCGAAGACATGGCGAGACACCGTTTGTTTTTGTCTGGGGCTTTCCTTCATACGCCTGCCCCGTGACGGCCCCGTGACGACCCCCTCGCGGCCACGGGGTGGCCATGGGGCGGCCCGCGACGCGCGGTGGGAAGCCGGGCCCCGCTACCGGCGCCAGAACGGCCGCGCCAGCCCGGCCATCAGCTCGGCGCGGCTGAGCCCCGCATCGGCGAGCTGGCGGTCATCGAGTTCCGCCAGTGCCGCCCGCATCCGTGCCCGCGTCTGCAGGGTGACCAGCCACAGAAACCCGTCGGCCAGCAGGC
Organism: Ferrovibrio sp.; assembly: GCF_964218355.1. Lineage (GTDB taxonomy): Bacteria > Pseudomonadota > Alphaproteobacteria > Ferrovibrionales > Ferrovibrionaceae > Ferrovibrio. Next base: position 70,727 of record NZ_CAXPMC010000016.1, read on the forward strand.
GGAACGGATGGACCGGGCGGGAGCTGATTCTGGCGGTGGTTCTGGCACTGATTCTGGCGGTGGTTCTGGTGCCGGTTCTGGCGGTGGTTCTGGCTGCAGCTGTCATGGCGGGGTCCTCATGCAGGTCGGATTCGGTCACGGCCCCGGTATAGCGCCGGGCCGGCCGGCCATGGTTCGGGGCCGGCCGAACCATCCACCGGACCCCGTGCCGATGCTTCGGCCGCGACCGAAGCATCCCGCATTGCGCCGCCGCCGCCGGCGGGCCAGAGTCAGAGCCATGACAGGCACCAGCGAATGACAGGCACTGGCGAATGACGGGCAGCACCGAACCGCATTTCGCCGCCGTGGCCGCCCTGCTGGGCGATCCGGCGCGGGCGAATATCCTGCGTGCCCTGATGGATGGCCGCGCCCGCACGGCCAAGGAGCTGGCCGCCATTGCCGGGGTGACGGCGCCCACCGCCAGCGGCCATCTGGGCAAGCTGGTGGCGGCCGAACTGCTGAGCGTGCTGGCCCAGGGCCGCCACCGCTATTACCGGCTGGCCGGCAGCCTGGTGGCCTGCACCATCGAGAGCCTGATGGCGCTGGCCGGCGAAAAGCCGCTGCCGCGCCACCGGCATAACCGCGCGCTGACCGGCGCCCTGCGGGCCGGCCGCACCTGCTACGACCATCTGGCCGGCCGGCTCGGCGTGCAGATCCACGACCGCCTGCTGCGCGAGGGCTGCCTGCTGCCGGCCCTGCATGACGACGGCGATGGTGGCCACCGCCACGGCGGGGACGGCGATTACACGGTCAGCGCCGCCGGCCGCCTGCTGCTGGCGAAACTGGAAATCGACGTGGCGGCCGTGGCGCGGCAGAAACGCGGCTTCGCCCGGCCCTGCCTGGACTGGAGCGAACGGGTGCCGCATCTGGCCGGAGGGCTGGGCGCCGCCATTGCCGGGCGCTGCTTCGAGCAGGGCTGGCTGCTGCGCCGGCCGGACAGCCGCGCCGTGACCCTGACCCCGGCCGGCCAGCTGGGCCTCGCCCGGGTCTTCGGCATCGACGCCGCCCGCGAGATGGCGGCGGCCGCGGAAGGCGCGGATGGCTGAAGGCGGCGAAGGCTGAAGGCGGCGAAGGCTGAAGGACGGGCAGCGCCGAGGGGGGCGCGGGACGGCAGAAGCCGCTGAAAAGCCGGGCCGGCCGGAAACCGGACCCGTTGATAATCGGCGGCGGCTTGGCTATCGTCGCGGCGGCTTAAGCGGGTGTAGCTCAATGGCAGAGCAGAAGCTTCCCAAGCTTACGACGGGGGTTCGATTCCCCTCACCCGCTCCAGGTTTTCCCTGACATCGCGACACCGCCCGCCCCGGGTCCGGCCACATCCGGACGCCCTTGTCGCGGCCGGAATGTTCCCTATATGTTTGCACTGAACTCTTCCCGCTGCCGGACATCGTGAAGACCTGCACCACACCGTCTGACGCCAGGGTCTGACGCCGGGAGAGCCTGATGCCGGGCTGCATGCATGTGTATGTAAACCGGGCGTCCCGGAACCGGAACGAACCGCCACGAACCGTGCCGAACCGATATGAACCGACGCGAACCGTGCCGAACCGCCACGAACCGCCCGGAGCCGAAACGAACCGCGCCGAACCGTCGCGAACCGGGACGAACCGCAACTGGCCGCAACTGGCTCCGTCCGCGCCCCGCCTCGGTCCGGCCCGGCGACAATTTCGTGAAATTCCAGAGACTTGCGGGAACATAGGGCGGCCATCGGCCGGAAACGGGCCGGGTAGTCTTTGCACCGGCCACCCGTATGGGGGTATCCTCGGCGGGTACTCGACAAGTCATATCCCGCGCAGGCCTGCCGCTTCCCGGCCGGCCATCCGGCAGCGTTTTTCCGCCGCCCCAGAAACCGGTCCGCACCGCCAGCCCTGGCGGCCGCGGCCGAGACAACGAGGAGACGACCATGTCTGCCACGCCGCCCGCCACGCCCGCCGCCCCGGCTGCTGCAGCCCCGGCTGCGGCCGGCCCGGCCCCCGCCGCCACTGCCGCCGCCGCCATCGACGGGGATTATTCCGCCATCAACCAGGCCAAGGCCGATTTTTCCGCCATCTACGTGCAGCCGGATCCGCGCGCCTATTTCCGCACGCTGGGCGCGCTGGGCTACGGCATCCCGCATCTGGCCCGGCCGGTCTTCGAGCAGCTGATCGCCGCCCGCCGCCAGGCCAGGCTGGCCGCCGGCGAAGACGCGACGGTGACCGTGCTCGATCTCGGCTGCTCCTACGGCGTCAATGCCGCGCTGATGAAATATGCGCTGGGCTACGACCAGCTGATCGAGCGCTACGACCTGATGGCCCAGCAGCAGGCCGGCCCGGACGACATGCTGCGGCTCGACCGCCATTATTATGCCGCCTGGCCGCAGCGGCCCGATATCCGCGTGATCGGCCTCGACGTGTCCGGCCCGGCCGTGCGCTATGCGGAAAGCTGCGGCATCCTCGATGCCGGCATCGTCGCCGACCTGGAGAGCGAAGACCCCGGCGCCGAGGCTGCCGCCCTGCTGTCGGGCATAGACCTGATCGTGTCGACCGGCTGCGTCGGCTATGTCACCAGCCGCAGCTTCCGGCGGCTGGCCGATCTGTGCATCGCCGCCGGCCGCGAAGCGCCCTGGGTCGCCTCCTTCGTGCTGCGCATGTTCGATTACGGCGACATCGCCCAGGTGCTGAAGCGCCACGGCCTGGTGACGCAGAAATTCGAAGGCGCCACCTTCGTGCAGCGCCGCTTCCGCGACGAAGAGGAAATGCGCGGCACGCTGGAAGCGCTGTCGGCTCGCGGCCTCAGCGCCGCCGGCAAGGAGGCCGACGGCCTGTTCCATGCCGAGCTGTTCTTCTCGCGGCCGCAGGCCGAGAGCGAGGCGCGGCCGATCAACCGGCTGGTTTCGGTGACCAGCGGCGTGAACCGCAATTACGGCCGCCGCCCGCGGCTGCCGCAGCGGCCGGTGCGCAACGTGCGGCCGGCGCGGCCGGCGATCATGGCCTGACTGAGATCATGCCGGCCAAGATCACGCCAGCCTAGATCACGCCCCTGCTGCGCAGGGCGGCCAGCGCCGCCTCGTCGAGGCCGAGCCGCTCGCGCAGCACCTCGCCGGTATGCTCGCCCAGCAGGGGCGGGCCGCGGTCATAGCTGACCGGTGAGGCCGACAGCCGCAGCGGGCTGGCCACGCTGGGCAGCGTGCCCTGCTGGCTGTGCGGCACCGTCTGCTGCAGGCCGCGGGCCTGCACATGCGGATCGGCAAACACGCGGTCGACCGTGTTGATCGGGCCGCAGGGCACGGCGCGCTTTTCCAGCGCCGCGATCAGGTCGTCCATGGTGCGTCGGCGCGTCTCGGCCTCGATGGCGGCGACGATTTCGGCGCGATGCTGCAGGCGCTCGATATTGGTGGCAAAGCGCGGATCGGTCTTCCACTCCGGATGGCCGAGCTCGTCGGCCAGCTTGCCGAACTGGCCGTCATTGCCCACCGCGATGATCACATGGCCGTCTGATGTCGGAAAGCTCTGGTAGGGCACAATGGCGGCATGGCCGTTGCCCATGCGCACCGGCACCTCGTTGCCGACCAGGTAATAGGTCGCCTGGTTGGCCAGCGCCGCCACCTGCACGTCCAGCAGCGCCATGTCGATATACTGGCCCTGCCCGGTGCGGTCGCGCTGGTGCAGGGCGCCGAGGATGGCGATGGTGGAATACAGGCCGGTCATCACGTCGGCCAGCGCCACGCCGGCCTTCTGCGGGCCACCGCCGGGCAGGCCGTCGCGCTCGCCGGTCACGCTCATCAGCCCGCCCATGCCCTGGATGATGAAGTCGTAGCCGGCCCGCGGCGCATAGGGCCCGGTCTGGCCGAAGCCGGTGATCGAGCAGTAGATCAGCCGCGGATTGACCTGCGCCAGGCTGTCGTAGTCGAGGCCGTATTTCTTCAGGCCGCCGAGCTTGTAATTCTCGACCACGATATCGGCCTGGGCGGCAAGGTCGCGCAGGATCTTCTGCCCGTCTTCTGTGGCCATGTCGATGGTGACCGAGCGCTTGCCGCGGTTGGCGGCCAGATAATAGGCAGAATCGGCCCGCGCGCCGGTTTCCGGGTCCTTCAGGTAGATCGGACCCCACCGGCGCGTGTCGTCGCCCTCGCCCGGCTTCTCGATCTTGATCACGGTGGCGCCAAGATCGGCCAGGTTCTGGGTGCACCAGGGCCCGGCCAGCACCCGGCTGAGATCGAGCACGACGATGTCGTCGAGCGCGCGCATGCCGCCCTCCGTCAGTGGCTGCGGGACAGGATCAGTAGAAGGCCTGGATGCCGGTCTGGGCGCGGCCGAGGATCAGCGCATGCACGTCATGGGTGCCCTCGTAGGTGTTCACCGTCTCCAGATTCACCAGGTGGCGCATCACGTGATAATCCTCGTGGATGCCGTTGCCGCCGTGCATGTCGCGGGCCATGCGGGCGATCTCCAGCGCCTTGCCGCAGTTGTTGCGCTTGATCAGCGAGATCATCTCCGGCGCGGCCTGGTCCTGGTCGCGCAGGCGGCCGACCCGCAGGGCAGCGTTCAGGCCCAGCGCGATCTCGGTCTGCATGTTGGCCAGTTTCAGCTGGATGATCTGGTTGGCGGCCAGCGGCCGGCCGAACTGCTTGCGCTCCAGCACATACTGGCGCGCCTGGTGCCAGCAGGCCTCGGCGGCACCCATGGCGCCCCAGGCGATGCCAAAGCGGGCGCTGTTCAGGCAGCCGAACGGGCCCTTCAGGCCCTGCACGTTCGGCAGCAGGTTCTCTTCCGGCACGAACACGCCGTCCATGACGATCTCGCCGGTGATCGAGGCGCGCAGACTGAGCTTGCCCTGGATCTTCGGCGCGCTGAGGCCCTTCATGCCCTTTTCCAGCACGAAACCGCGGATCACGCCATCCTCGGTCTTCGCCCAGACGACGAAGACATCGGCGATCGGCGAATTGGAGATCCACATCTTGGCGCCGGTCATCTCGTAACCACCGGGCACCTTCCTGGCGCGGGTCTTCATGCCGCCCGGATCGGAACCGTGGTCGGGCTCGGTCAGGCCGAAGCAGCCGATCCATTCGCCCGAGGCCAGCTTGGGCAGGTATTTCTCGCGCTGCGCCTCGGTGCCATAGGCATAGATCGGGTACATCACCAGGCTGGACTGCACGCTCATCATCGAGCGGTAGCCTGAATCGACGCCCTCCACCTCGCGGGCGATCAGGCCATAGGCGACATAGGACGTGCCGGCACAGCCATAGCCCTCGATCGTGGGCCCGAGCAGGCCAAGCTCGCCCATTTCGCGGAAGATCGACGGATCGGTCTTCTCCTCGCGGAAAGCCTCCTTCACCCGCGGCAGCAGCTTGTTCTGGCAGTAGTCGCGGGCGGTGTCGCGGATCAGGCGCTCGTCCTCGGTCAGCTCGGCATCGAGGTTGAACGGATCATCCCACTGGAAGGCGGCGCGGGCGGCAGGGCTCTGGGCGTTCATGGCGGTTTCCTCAGGGCAGGACGGGAATCGGTGTCTGTTTTGCGGGGAGTTAGCCCCGAATTCCGGTCCGGCAAGCTGGCAGACCGACGGTTGGCGCGCAAACGAATTCTCGCTATTACTTGATGACCGGAGGTTATCAACTTTGGCCCTGCCCCGCCGCTTCCTGCCGCCGCTGTCGGCGCTGACCGCCTTCGAGGCGGCCGCCCGCCACGAAAGCTTCACGGCCGCCGCCCGCGAGCTGAATATCAGCCAGGCGGCGATCAGCCGGCGGGTGCAGCTGCTGGAGGAAATCCTCGGCCTGACCCTGTTCGAACGGGTCCGCCAGCGGGTGATCCTGACCCCGGCCGGCGCGGCCTATGCCCGCGAGCTGCAGGACGCGCTGGGCCGCATCGGCACGGCGACGGTGAACACCATGGCCGCCCGGGCCGGCCAGGCGACGCTGACCATCGCCACCCTGCCCACCTTCGGCACCCGCTGGCTGATCCCGCGCCTGCCGGATTTCGCCGAGAAGCATCCGCAGATCACGGTCAACCTGCCGACCCGCATCGAAAGCTTCGATTTCGCCGCCGAGCCGCTGGACGCCGCCATCTCGTTCGGCGATCCGGTCTGGCCCGGAGCCGTGGTCGACAAACTGATCGAGGAAGAACTGGTACCGGTGGCCAGCCGCCGCCTGCTGGCGCAGCATAAAATCCGCAAACCGGAAGACCTGTTCCGCATCCCGCTGCTGCAGCAGTCGACGCGACTCAGCGCCTGGCCCGACTGGTTCGCACTGCAGGGCATCGCCTGCCCGCCGGTGCCGCTGGGCCCGCGCTACGGCCAGTTCGCCATGGTGGTGCAGGCGGCGGCGATCGGCATGGGCGCGGCGATCGTGCCACGCTTTCTGGTGGAGCGCGAACTGAAGGCCGGCGATCTGGTCATCCCGTTTCCGCAGAGCCTGGGCAGCAACCAGGCCTATTGCCTGTTCTATCCGGAGGCGCGGCGCAACGATCCGGCGCTGCGCGCCTTCCGCGACTGGCTGCTGGACATGGTCCGGCGCTAGATCGCAGCGGCAGCGTAGGCTGCCAGCGCGGCGAGATGCCGCTGTTTCGCCGCCTCGTCGAGAAACGCCGCGCGGAAACCATTGCCGGCGAGCGTGACAATCTCGTCCCGCGTCAGGCCCAGGGCCTGCTGCACGGCGGTGAAATTCTCGGTCATGTAGCCGCCGAAATAGGCCGGGTCGTCGGAATTCACCGTCGCCACCAGCCCGGCCTGCAGCATGCGCCGCAGGGGATGCTGCGTCATGTCCGGCACCACGCAGAGCCGCAGATTCGACAGCGGACAGACCGTCAGCGGCATCTGCTCCTGTGCCAGCCGCACGACCAGCGCGTCGTCTTCCAGCGCCCGGTTGCCATGGTCGATGCGCTGCACCTGCAGCAGGTCGAGGGCCTCGCGCACATATCCGGGCGGCCCCTCCTCGCCGGCATGGGCGACCGCTTTCAGGCCGAGGCCGCGGGCACGGGCGAAGACGCGCCGGAATTTCGACGGCGGATGACCCTTCTCGGAGGAATCGAGGCCGACGCCGATGAACCGCTCGCGCCACGGCATCGCCTCGTCCAGCGTGCGTTCGGCCGCCGCCTCGTCGAGATGGCGCAGGAAACTGAGGATCAGGCTGGTGGTCAGGCCGTAGCTGCGCTCGGCGTCTTTCATGGCCGCCCACAGGCCGTCGATCACCGTGCGGAAGGGTATGCCGCGGTCGGTATGGCCCTGCGGATCGAAGAAAATCTCGGCATGCAGAACATTCTGTTCGGCGGCGCGGCGCAGATAGGCCATGGCCAAGTCGTAGTAATCCTGCTCCTGCTGCAGGACATTCATGCCCTGATAGTAGAGGTCGAGGAAGTCCTGCAGGTTGCCAAAGCTGTAGGCCGCCCGCGCGGCGTCGACATCGGCATAGGGCAGCGCCACGTTGTTGCGCCGCGCCAGCGCCACCATCAGTTCGGGTTCCAGCGTGCCCTCGATATGGACATGCAGTTCAGCCTTGGGCAGGCCGGCGATGAAGGCAGCGGGATCGGTCATGGATCAAGGGTAACGCCAGGCCGGCAGGGCTGCAATCGCGGCAGAGCTGCATAAAACGGCATGGCGATGCAATCCGGCCACGGAGTCCCTATATTGGCCGGAGCGACAGCAGGAAAGGAAGGACAGTCCCGATGGTCGAACGCATGCCGCCCGGCAGGGCCGCCCCGATGTCGAGCCGCCTGTGGTGGCTGATCGTCATGCGTGGCATGGCCGCCCTGCTGTTCGGTCTGGTGGCCGTGTTCTGGCCGGGCATCAGCCTGGCCCTGCTGGTGGTCATCTTCGGTGCCTACGCCCTGATCGATGGCGCCATCACCCTGCTCTATGCCCTGCGGCAGCCGGCCGGCCAGGGCCGTCGCGGTTTTCTGCTGCTCAACGGCGGCAGCGCCGTTGCCATCGGCCTGATCAGCGTGCTGTGGCCGGATGCCACCATCGTGCTGCTGCTGTATCTGGTGGCAGCCTGGGCGCTGATCTTCGGCATCATCGAAATCGCCGGCAGCCTGCGGCTGAAACGCGAGTTCGGTCCCGACTGGCCGCTCAGCAAGGGCGGCATCCTGCTGGTGGCCTTCGCCCTGCTGCTGCTGATCTTTCCCGGCGCGGTGGCGGTCGTCACCACCTGGATCATCGGCGTGATCGCCCTGCTGGTCGGCATCGCCGTGCTGGCCTTTGCCTGGCGCCAGCACCAGCGCGACCGGATGATCATCGACTAGACGCCAGCAGGCAGTTCGCCTTTCAGGCGCTCCAGCCGGGCACGGATGGTGTCCCGGGCGGTCCGGAACCGGTCGGCCATCTGCGCCGGGGTCAGCGCCGGATCGTCGGAGGCAGGATCGGGGATCGGCCAGTGCAGCCGCCGCACCCGCCCCGGCATGACCGGGCAGACCTCCTCGGCGCAGAGCGTGACAACCAGGTCGATACCGGCCGGGTCGATGCTGTCGACGATCTTCGACGACTGGCCGGTGATGTCGATACCGATCTCGCGCATGGCCGCGATCGCGTAAGGATTGACCCGGGTTGGCGACGAACCGGCGCTCTGCACGCGGATCCCGGGCCCCAGCATGTCGCGCGCCAGACCCTCGGCCATCTGGCTGCGCGCCGAATTCGCCACGCAGAGGAAAAGGATGCTGGTCATTCCGCAGCCTTCCCCTTCAGGACATGTGCCGGCGCGGCACCGCGTTCATACCAGCCCTTGCTGGATCGGACGATCCTTACCACCGACAGCATCACCGGAACCTCGATCAGCACGCCCACCACGGTGGCCAGTGCCGCACCGGATTCAAAGCCGAACAGGCTGATTGCGGCCGCCACCGCCAGTTCGAAAAAGTTGCTGGCGCCGATCAGGGCCGAGGGCGCCGCCACGCAATGGGCAACGCCGAAGCGGCGGTTCAGCCAGTAAGCCAGTCCGGAGTTGAAATAGACCTGGATCAGTATCGGCACCGCCAGCAGCGCGATCACCAGCGGCTGGTCGATGATCTGGCGCCCCTGGAAGGCGAACAGCAGCACCAGGGTGACCAGAAGGGCCATCAGGGAAATCGGGCCGAGCGTCTTCTGCATTGCCTGCAGCGCCACCGCACCGCGGCGCAGCAGCGCCCGGCGCCAGAGTTGTGCCGCGATCACCGGTACCACGATATACAACCCGACCGACAGCAGCAGGGTTTCCCACGGCACGGTGATTGCCGACAGCCCGAGCAGCAGGCCGACGACCGGCGCAAAGGCCACCACCATGATGGCGTCGTTCAGCGCCACCTGGCTGAGCGTGAAATGCGGCTCGCCATCGGCAAGGTTGCTCCACACGAAGACCATAGCCGTGCAGGGTGCGGCAGCCAGCAGGATCAGTCCGGCGATGTAGCTGTCGATCTGCGTCTCCGGCAGCCAGGGCCGGAACAGCCAGCCGATGAACAGCCAGCCCAGCAACGCCATCGAGAAGGGCTTCACCGCCCAGTTGATGAACAGGGTGACGCCGATGCCGCGCCAGTGTTCGCGCACCTGCCCCAGAGCCGCGAAGTCGATCTTCAGCAGCATGGGAATGATCATCAGCCAGATCAGCACCGCCACCGGCAGATTGACCTGGGCGATCTCCATGGCTCCGATGGCCTGTATCGGCCCGGGCAGGACATGCCCGAGGGCGACACCGGCCACGATACACAGCGCGACCCAGAGAGTGAGATACCGTTCAAACAGCGACATCGGTGCGGTGCTCTGTCAGGCGGCGCTATCGGTGGAGCGGTCTGTCATGCGACCGATCTCGTCCAGCTTGCGCTGCAGGCTCAGTTCGTCGATGGCCTTCAGCGGCAGGCTGAGGAAAATGCCGATCCGGTTGCCCAGCAGGCGATAGGCCTCCGTGAAGGCGTAGCGCCGCTGCGCCTCGGTGCCTTCGGCTGCCGCCGGATCCGGAATACCCCAGTGGGCAGACATCGGCTGGCCGGGCCAGACCGGACAGACTTCGGCGGCGGCGTTGTCGCAGACGGTGAAGACGAAATCCATCTGCGGCGCCTCCGGTGCGGCGAATTCGTCCCAGGATTTCGACCGCAGGCCGGTCATGTCGTGATGCAGGTTCTGCAGCAGCTCGAGCGCATAGGGATGCACCGCTCCTTTGGGCTGGCTGCCGGCACTGAAGGCACGGAAACGGCCGTGTCCCAGCTTGTTCATGATCGCCTCGGCCAGGATGCTGCGGGCCGAATTGCCCGTGCACAGGAACAGAACGTTGTAGATTCGCCCGGTCATCGTGCTCTCCGTCAGCCGCAGCAGGCCGATTTCGGCTGCGGATCGGCAGCCGGAGCGCAGCAGCTCTGCGCCGCATCCGACATCACGACGGACGCTGCGGCCGGCAATGCGGCGGAATCGCCATAGGTGGTGCTGCGACCATGGGTCAGGAAGGTTTCCCAGGCGATGCCCTGGGGATCGCGCACCCAGGCCTTGTCGGATTTCGCATAGCAGCAGGTGGTCTCGCCCTGGTCGAAAACCGCCGCGCCGGCCGCCTTCAGGGCACCGGATACCGCCTCCAGCTCGGCCTTGTCCTCGACCTGGATGCCGAGATGGTCGAGGCCGCGGATGGTGCCGTGCGTCGATATGGCGAAATTGACGCGCGGATCCTCCAGCATCCATTTCGCATAGTCGGACTCCTGCACGACCGGTCCGGCGCCGAACAGCACCGAATAGAAGCGGACGGATTCCGCGATGTCGTTAACGGCGACGTTGACGTGCAGGCGCTTCATTGGTGTCTCCCTTGGCAAGCGCGGCAGCGGGCTGGCAGGCCGGCGCGCAGAGCGCACCGGTCCCGCAGCAGTTTTCGGTCAGGAAGCCGACCAAGCCATTCATCGCGGCGAAATCGGCGGCATAGAAGATCTGGCGGCCGACCCGGCGCTGGGTGACCAGGCGGGCATGCAGCAACTGCTGCAGATGGAAAGTCAGCGACGACGGCGGCACCCCGAGCGCATCCGCCAGCGCACCGGCCGGCAGGCCATCGGGGCCGCGCTGCACCAGCAGCCGGTAGAGCCCGAGCCGGTGTTCATGGGCCAGCGCGCCCAGCGCAGTCACGGCATTGACGGTTTCCATGCCTCACCCCTCCCTGCCGGTGCCGCCGCGCGTCACCCAGATCCGCGCCATGATGCGCACCAGCTGCGGGTCGGGCATGGCTTCATCGCGGGACCGGCGGCCGCCCAGGATCGCCCGCAGCCGGCGCCAGCCACCGGCAGATCGCGCCGGGCCGGGGACTGTCGGAGCGGGGCAGCAGGGCGCAGGAAACGGAATCACGGAAGCCATGGCTTATTCCCACATTCCGAATACTATCGAAATATATGGACCGCCGGAGCGCTTGTCCAGTCTCATTTTGATAAAAATTGAAATATCAGCCCGGCCGCCGTCCGGCGCCGTGATACCCCATGACCGTCCAGCACCACAGCATCAGCCGGTGGTCGGCGCGGCCCTGCCGATGCGCGGCATGCCAGCGGCCGGCAAGCGGCGCCCCGGTTCCGCCGGGCAGTGCATTGGCCGGGATGTCGATCTGCTTCAGCCAACCGGACAGCGGAATGCCGAACCCCTTCTTGCGCCGGCGGAGAATCTCGGCCGGCACCAGCCCCGCAACAGCCCGCTTCAGCAGATATTTGCGCCGGCCACGGCGCAGCTTGTGATGAGCCGGCAGCCGGCGGACGAAATCGACGAGATCGTTATCGAGAAACACCGCCCGGCTTTCCAGCCCGTGCATCATGGCCGCGCGGTCGACCTTGGCCAGGATGTCGTCCTGCAGATAGAGCCGCGTATAGAATTCGAGGCCGCGGTCGACCAGGCTGTCCGAATGGCCGCCACGCCAGATTGCCAGCGCCTCCGCATACAGTTCTTCCGGATCGACCGGCATTTCCAGCAGTTCGGCAATCGCGGCAGGCTCCAGCGGCGCCAGCCAGGCCGGATGCCACAGCTCCGGCCCGTGATCGAGGCCACCGAGGGCCCGGCGCAGCTTGTAGTCGAAACTCATGTTGCGGGGCGAATGTGGCAGCAGGTCGGCCAGGCGGCGCAGGCGGCGATGCAGGCCGCCGCGACCGACCACTGCCTGGTAGATACGGCCGAGCCCGAGTGCGGCAAAGGTGTCATAGCCGGCGAACAGTTCATCGCCGCCATCGCCGGACAGCGCCACCGTGACGCCGCGGCGGGCGAAACGGCAGAGCAGCCAGGTCGGCAGCAGCGACGGGTCACCCAGCGGTTCGTCCAGCCGCCCCAGCACCGCGGGAGCCAGATCGCGGGCGGCATCCAGTGTCAGCCTTTCCTCGTGATGGCGGGCGCCGATCGCTGCGGCCATCTGCCGCGCGTAAGCGGATTCATCGTAGGACGGCTCGGCAAAGCCGATCGAATAGCTGTCGATGCCGGCAGCCCCCCGCAGGTTCGCGGCAATGGCGGCAATGGCACTGGAATCGATTCCGCCGGAAAGGAATACGCCCAGCGGCACATCACTCATCAGCCGGCGCTGCACCGCCTGTTCCAGCAGGCCACGCAGCCGGTCCGCCGCCACTTCATCGGGCAGATCGCCATCCGGCTCCACCGCAAAACGCCAGTAGGCGCCGGTGCTGACCCGCCGCGCCGGCAGATCGAAACGCAGCCAGCCGCCGCCCGGCAGCTTCTGCACATCGCGCCAGTATGCATTGGGAGCGGGAATGAAGCCGTATCCGAGCAGCTTGGCCGCGGCCATCGGCGCGATTTCCGCCCGGAAGCCCGAATGCCCGGCCAGAGCCGTCAGCTCCGATGCGAACAGGAGCCGCCCGTCCTGCCAGGCCCAGTAGAGCGGTTTTTCGCCGAAGCGATCCCGCGCCATGAACAGGCATTGCCGGCGCCGGTCCCAGACGACGAAGGCGAACATGCCATTCAGCCGTGCCGGCAGCGCCTCTCCCCATTCGCGCCAGCCCTGCACCAGCACTTCCGTATCGCTGTGGTCGCTGCGGAAGACATGGCCGCGCGCTTCCAGATCACGGCGCAGGTCGCGGTGATTGTAAATCTCGCCGTTGAAGACGACGACGACCTCGCCGGTGGCATCGGCCATCGGCTGCGCGCCGCCGGCGAGGTCGATGATGGACAGCCGGCGGTGGCCGAGAAAGACCGGCGCGTCGGCATCGCGGTAGACGCCCTCGCCATCGGGTCCGCGATGGACCAGTGCCCGGGTCATCGCAAGGAGGTCATGCTCCCCGCCCTGTCCGACAAATCCCGCCAGACCGCACATGTCAGGTCTGGTCGAAATTGACCAGCTGACGGACAGAATAGGCGTGCTTGCTCTGCGCCTCGTAATAGGTCCGCACCATCAGTTCCGCCAGCAGGCCCATCAGGATCGACAGGATGCCGACCACGAACAGCATGGTCACAAGAATCGGCAGCGGCGTCTGGATGAAGGATTTGCCTTCGAACAGCTTCAGCCACAACATCCACACAAAGCCGCCCAGGCTGCCGGCGAAGCAGGTAAAACCGAAACCGCCGAACAGGTAGATCGGCTTGGTCATATAGCGCTGCAGGAACATCACCACCATCAGGTCGAGCAGGACCTTGACGATGCGGCTGAGGCCGTATTTCGACTGTCCGCTGGTGCGTGGATGATGTCGCACCGGAAGTTCGGTGACGCGACCGCCGAACCAGGTCGTGTAGATCGGGATGAAGCGGTGCATCTCGCCATAGAGCCTGACATCCTTGATGACATCGCGGCGGTAGGCTTTCAGCGTGCAGCCGTAATCATGCAGCCGCACACCCGATATCCGCGAGATCAGTCCGTTGGCGATAAGGCTCGGCAGCGTACGCACAAGGGCATTATCCTTGCGCTCGCGCCGCCAGCCCGACACCACGTCGAATCCCCTGTCCAGTTCTGCCAGCAGCAACGGAATATCGGATGGGTCATTCTGGCCATCGCCATCCATGGCGATCAGGACTTCGCCACGGGCATGGTCGATCCCGGCCATGATGGCGGCCGTCTGGCCGTAATTGCGGCGCAGCGCAATCACACGCACGCTGCGGTCCTGCGCCGCGATCTCACGGGCATGGGCCAGGGTTCCGTCGCGGCTGCCGTCATCGACAAAAATGACCTCGCTGCTGCGCCCCAAATCGCGAAGGACCGCGGCAAGCCGCTCATAGAGCGGGCGGATGCTTCCTTCCTCGTTATAGAAGGGCACGATGACGGAAATTCCGATGGCTGCGTCGGCATCGCCTGCCACCCCGGCCGCATTGTTCATCATTCTGCCTCCGCCATTCCGCCCCGGCGCCGTTTGCGATACCATTGCCAGAGATCGCGCAGATTGAACAGGCCGACGACCGTCCCGCCGGCGATTGCCGGCATCAGGTAGCGCGGCTCCAGATGCACCATGGCGTAGCCGGCATGCATCGCGACGAACAACCCGAGAAACCCCAGCGACACAACCACCTGCGGTGTCCAGCCCTGACGCAGCAGCCGCCATGGCGTTCCAAACAGAAAAGCCGCAAAGATCGCAATGGCGAAAGCACGGCAGACCGTATCCAGCAGGAAAACCGGCAGCATCGTCCAGTTCCTCTCCTGCATGGCGCGGCGGGTGCCCAGCTCAAGCGCTTCACCCGTTGCCCAGAGGTGCAGAAGCCGCACTGAGGCAAAAGGCTGGAAGGGCGAGAGCACGACACTCATGCGCACATGGTAGAGGGGGATCCAGAGCATGCTGAGCGGTTCACGCAGCCAGGCCCGGAAATAACTCGCATAGGCCGCGCTGGCGATCCTGTCGGCCGTCATACCGTATTCCTTGTACAGCCGGCCATTGATCAGCCATATCTCATCGAAGGAATAGGTTGAAAAGGTTTCAGCCGCGACCCGGTCGAATACATGGCTGCGATCGAATACCGCCGGATTCCTCTGGGCAGAAACCGCCAGTCCCTGCAGGATGGTGGACTGCCCGACGCTGGTGACGAGCGGGACGCCCAGGCGGTCGGCATTCCAGAGCCGGTATCCCTGCCAGGTCAGAAGGACCGGCACCAGAACCGCCAGGGCGATGGTGATGCGCGGCAGTCCGGAAAGGCGCAGCAGCCGCCAGGGTCTTTCCGGCCAGCGGTCGGCAAAGGCCGCAGCCAGAGCCAGCGGCAGCAAGCCTGTGCCGGCCAGCAGCAATGAGGCTTCCCGGATCAGAAAGGTGATTGCCAGAAGCAGGCCCGCCACCACAGCTCCCTGCCACCGCAGAGGCCGGCGCTGCAGGATACAGACGGCCAGATGGCATGCCGCCAGGATCAGCACGGAGGCGGCCAGGCTGTCGGTCAGTATCATCTGGTCGAACACCAGGGGCATCGACAGCCCATAGGCCAGCCCGGCCAGAACCGCCATGACCCGCGTACCGCACAGCAGCAGGGCGACGTGGTAAAGGGCCGCGACAGAGGCCAGGGTGAGCAGAATCTGCAGCGCAACCACAAGCCAGGCCCACAGCTTCCCGACAACCAGCAGGCCGGCAGCAAGAACAGCGGGATAGCCGATCATGCGGAAAACCGTGTGCGGCGCCAGATCGGCCGCCAGGCTTTGGCTATTCAGCTGTCCGGCGAGAATGATGTTGGCATAGGCGATATAGCCGCCGCTGTCCGGCGCCTCAACCGGTCCATAGATGGCCAGCAGAACCGCCCGCACCGCCAGAAGCAGGACGAATATGGCGGCCAGCAGCTGCCGGTCGGTCTTGTGGAATCTGAACATGCCCCCGCCGCGACGCCGTTTGCGCCGGTATCTTTCCCATTTCCTTGCCCCGGGCTCGTCAGGCGCCGTCTTCAGCCCTGCCGCGGCAATGCCAAAGTCACAATAAAGCCGCCCGGTCGATTGGCGCAAGATATGGTGCCGCCGACGGCTTCCATGTTGCGCCGCGCGACCCACAGGCCAAGACCAAAATTCTGGCCACGCTCGGCCGCCTGCGGCCGGCTGCCATGATCGCGGAAGGAAGCATGCCGCTCGAAAATCTGCGGCAGCCATTCTGCCGGAACGCCCGGCCCCTCGTCCGCCACGGTAATGACGGGCCGGTCGAATTCGCGGCCCAGCCGCACCCGCACGCGACCCTGCGGCGGTGAGAAGCTGAGGGCATTCTCGATCACCTGGCCAAGCGCATCGGCAATCAGGCGACCGCCGAGCGGCGCCGATGCGGTGCTGGCAATCTCGGCCTCGAGTACCAGGTTGCGGGCGGCCGCATCGCCGGCATAGGCCTCGACAACGTCTTCGACCAGGGCATCAAGATCAACCGCCTCACGCGGCGGATCGAGCCGATCGGCCACGGCATCGTCCAGATGCCGTGCTGCCCGCACCAGATCGTCAAGACGATCCAGCGCCGCATCGATGGCCTGCAGTGCCTGCCGGCTGCGCTCATCGCCCTGCGGAAGACGGCTGCGCAAGGGGACCAGCGCCTGGCGGATGGTGCCAAGCGGCGTCTTGAAGGCATGGGCACTTTCTTCCGCCGCGTATCGCAGCTCTCCGGCCGTCGCCCGCAGACTGTCTTCCATGCGATCAAAAGCCGCCGCCACCGTCTCCAGTTCCGGCAGGCGGTTGCGTTGCACGAATCGGCCCTCGATGCGACGCTCGGCGACCGCGCGGGCGGTCGCGGCAAAACGCAGCAGGCTGCGCCAGAGATCGAAGGCAATCAGCAGGACGATGGCCGCGAAGCCGAAATAGACCGCTGCCGCCAGCTGCACTTCCGGCGCCTGCCAGTAGGGCAGGCCGAGCCGCTGCTCGGCTCGGTCCGTCAGATCATTGGAGATCACCAGGGCCCAGCATCCGCGCTTGCTGCGCACCGGCGTGATCGAGGTGATCAGGCGGGTCAGTCCGTTGGCGCGATCCATGCGCAGGGCCAGCGGCACGTCGCCGGCACAGGAGGCCGCCAGCCGGTCCAGCACCCCGGTTTCGGCCAGCTGCTGCCGCTCCCAGTCCAGATCGTCGGGCGCCACGGCCGGCGCCGAAGCGACATAGAGAAAGCCGCTGTCCGGCGCCGCATCGCGCGGCCGGAACAGCAGGCGCAGGGCTATACCCTCGGTACGGAACCGGTCCAGTTCATCGCCCAGCCGGAACATCGGGATCGTGTCGACATCCTGCAGCCGCTCTTCCAGCGCCCGGCTGACCGTCAGTCCCTTCACCCGAATGCTTTCCAGCAGCAGGCGCTGGCGGTCGAAATCGGCCTGGCGGAAGGTCAGATACAGAATGAACGGCAAAGCCACGAACAGCACCAGCACCAGCGCGGCGCGCAGGGTCAGGGACCGCCACAGCCGGTTCAGCCCGCTGCCGGGGCGCTCAGCCATGGCGCCAGCGGTAACCGAAACCGGGATAGGTTTCGATGGCATCGAAACCGGGATCGAGATCGCGGAATTTCTGCCGGATGCGTTTGACCATGGCACGGACATTGGCCCGGTAGCCGTCAGGTCCGTGGCCGGCCTCGAAGCCGGCCCCGCGGATCGCATCGTATATCTCGCGATAGCCGACATCGCGGCCGATGCGCTGCGCCAGCAGGTGCACCACCTTGAATTCGCCATGGGTCAGATCGACCTGATGGCCATTCCAGGCCGCACGGGCGCTGGCCACGTCCAGCACCAGCCCGCCGCTCGCCGGCAGAACCGCCGCATCCGCCGTCGGCACCTTGGCGGTCAGGGCGATTCGCAGGCGCTGCAGGATGATGGCGAAGCTCTTGCTCTTGTCGACGAAATCGACGGCGCCCAGCCGCAATCCCTTTTCCTCGAAGATCGGCTGGTTCAGACCGGTGAGGAACAACACCGGCAGGTCGTAGCCGGCTTGGCGCAGTTTTTCCAGAACGGCCGGTCCATCCTGTTCAGGCATCTGCCAGTCCAGCAGCAGGGCTGCCGGCTGGTTGCTCTGCGCCAGCCAGTCCAGCAGGGCCGCACCGCCGGCAAAGGCAACGGCACGGTAGCCCGCCTCGGCCAGATTGGCAGAGACGGTTTCGCGGAACAGCGGATCGTCATCCACCACCGCAACCACCGGGGTGACTGCCTGGCGGGCGGTTTCAGGGGCGGGGGGCATTGCGGGCAATCCTTGCTAAGCAGCGATCCGCCTGCGCACTGCGTTCGACCGAATCGTTCACTTCGTATTGCAGGGCATAGAAGTCGCTGCGGGCGGTATCGAAGTAGAGATAGGCGGCCAGCCGGCAATCCTCATGGCCGAATTCCATCACGCGCGCGGGGGGCGCTTCGCGCTCCGCCCGCGGTGTGCCGAACTGACGGATCAGCGCCTGACGGTTCAGGCCAACCACCAGCGGACGGCCGGCCCCGTCGGTGACCAGTCCGGGCGACGCCAGGCCGGGCGGCAACGGCTTGCTGCGGGGCACCGGCACGGCGGTACGCGGCGGCGGCCCTGCCGGCACGGCGGCGGGCGGCGGCGCTGACGGTGTCGGCGGGGATGCCGCCGGCGGCTGCAGCAGCGCGCAGCCAGCCAGCAGGGTGACGGCACTCATTGCCGGCACCAGATTGCGGAGCCCCATGGACCGGAGGCGGGGCAGGACGGAGAAAACCGGAATCGGCATGGTTGCGACGATACGCAAGCAGCCGCCAAGAGAAAAGGCATGTCTCATACCGGATAGGGTCAGGCACAAAGATAAACATGCCGGAATGCGATATTAATTCCATAGTAATTCCTGTGATATTCCTGTGATCATCCGGATATATACTTGTGACTTCCGCAATAATTCGCGTCATTCTGCAAATATCCATTGCGCGCCGATCCGACATTCCCAAATGCTGGGGCAGCAGATCGCGTCCTCCGGCCCTCCCGGACTGTAGCGCCGGAGGAAGCGGCCTCTGCCGAATGTCGCGAACCTGAAGAATTGCCCGAAAGGAGACCTTGATGCTCAAGTCGCAGATCGCCGCCCTCGCCGTCACCGGCCTCGTTGCGGCCGGTTGCAGCGGCATGAACGAGCAGCAGCAGCGCACCCTTTCTGGTGCCGCCATTGGCACCGGCGCCGGCGCTGCCATCGGCCTGATCACCGGCCACACGCTGACCGGCGCCATCATCGGCGCAGCCGCCGGCACTGCCGGCGGCCTGCTGTACCACGAGGAGCAGAAGAAGAAATAAGTTGTATTTCTGCGGAGCGGCGCGCCACGCCTGCCTCATCCCGTGGCGGATCCCCCATCCGTCACCGCGCCGCGGCCCGGTCGCCGCCCCACCCCCGGCCTGGCCCCCGCCATCGTCACCCCGGTTCCTCTGCTAGCCGGGGCGACGATGGCGGATCCGCAGAGACCGGCGGCGCCTTGCGCAGGATTTGTTTACCTTTTCCGTATTTCCTCCTGGCAGGCCCGCAATGGTCCTGCCCTCCCCATAATCAGCCGAGGCAGTCATGCTGACCAACACGCTGCTGATCTACGTCACCCAGGAAGCCCTGTCGAAGGCCCGCGCCCGCCTGCTGGCCCGCCGCCGCACCCGCAACGAGCGCGCGGCCCGCCCAACCATGCGCCGCCGTCGCCGCGACGCAGCCACCCGCCACTGACATCCTGCCGGCACGACAAAAGGCCCGCCACCTGCGTGGCGGGCCCAGTCCGGAAAACGAGGAAACCGCGCCGGTCAGATCAGCAGCTTGCGGATCCGTGCCGAGATCACGTCCACTGCACTGACCAGCAGGATGATCATGATCATCACCGCGCAGGTCTGGGCAAACTGGAAGCCGCGGATCACTTCCCACAGCACCACGCCGATGCCGCCGGCCCCGACCATGCCGACCACCGAAGCCGAGCGCAGGTTGGATTCGAAACGGTAGAGCGAGTAGGACACCCATAACGGCATCACCTGCGGGATGACGCCGTAGACAACCTCCTCGACGGCATTGGCGCCGGTGGCACGGATACCCTCCACAGGCTGCGGGTCGATGGCCTCGACGGCTTCCGAAAACAGCTTGGCAAGGATACCGGTGGTATGCACGAACAGGGCCATGGCGCCGGCGAAAGGCCCCAGCCCCACCGCCACCACGAACAGCATGGCGAAAACCATCTCGTTGATGGCACGGCAGGCATCCATCAGGCGGCGCACCGGCTGGTGGATCCAGGGCGGCGTGATATTGGCCGAAGCCAGCAGGCCGAAGGGCACCGCGAAAACCACCGCCAGCAGGGTGCCCCAGATGGCGATATGCAGGGTGACGATCAGTTCTTCCAGGTAATAGCGCCAGTCGGTGAAATCGGGCGGAAAGAAATCGCTCAGGAAGGTTGCCATGTTGCCGGCATCGGCCCACAGCTTCATCGGCGCAATCTCGGCCCCCTGATAGGACCAGACCACGGTGGCCGCGATCAGGCCATAGACCAGCATACGGCCCAGCGAAGCCTTCAGCCCGGGTTTCGGCGGGCGGATCGGATGATCGTGAACGACAGCTGCATTAACGGACATGGCGCGGTTCCCGGCAGGAAAACCGGCGGGGCGGCCGTGACCGCCCCGCCGTGCGTTCAGATTACGAACCCATCTGCTTGTTGAGATCGGCCAGCTTGGCCTCGATCTCGGCCAGCTTCTTGGCTTTCTCGTCAGCGGCCATATTGGCATCGGCCTCCAGCTTCAGCTTGTCGCGGAACAGGCCGAGCTGGCGGATCGGCAGCAGCTGCTTGTTCGAGGATTCCTTGAACGGCGCCCACTGCAGGGCGGTCAGCACCTTTTTCTCGGCCTCGTCCTTGGTGCCGTAGGTCAGGAAGAAGGACTTGACCTTCTTCTTGTCGGCATCCGAGAGATCCTTCCGCCAGACGATCGGATCCGACGGAATCAGGGGCGACTTCCATATCTCCTTGATCTGTGCATGCTTTTCCGGCGCCGTCTTCTTCAGGCGGTCCATGTTCTCGGTATTGTTGGTGGCGACATCCACCTGCTTGTTGGCCACCGCCAGGGCATTGGTCTCGTGATTGGCGGTTACCACACGGGTGAAATGCTTGCGGATGTCGATATTGTTCTGGCCCCAGGCGAAGTAGCTCGGCACCAGGAAGCCCGAGGTCGAGTTCGGATCGCCGTTGCCCAGCGTGTACTTGCCCGGCGCAGCAAGCAGATCCTTCAGCGAGTTGACCGGGCTGTCCTTGTGCACCAGCAGCAGCGACCAGTAACCGGGCGAGCCATCGGACGCCACGGTCTGCACGAAGACCTCGCCGTCAGCGCGGTCGACGGCCTGGATGGCAGAGGCATTGCCGAACCAGGCAATCTGCACCTTGTTGAAGCGCATGCCTTCGATGATGCCGGCGTAGTCAGGCGCGAAGAAGGCATTCACCTTCATGCCGGTCTGCTTTTCCATATCGGCGAGGAAGGGGGTCCAGAGCGGCTTCAGGTTGGCCGTCGACTCGGTCGAGATGATGCCGAAATTGATTTCCTTCAGATCGGCAGCCTGGGCCGAGCCGGCCAGTGCGGCCGCGGCAACGGCAGCAGTCAGGAAAGTGCGACGAAGCATGGTTTTTCTCCCGGTTGGTAAACGTAAACGGATGGAAAGACGGTCAGGCCAGCAGGGCCTGCATGCGCGGCAGTGCGCGCGAAGAAGCGGCCGAAGCAGGCGTGCCGCCGGCCGGCTGGTTGTCGTCCGCCGGCACAGGCATGTCGCCTTCCAGCGAGCCGAAATCGAGATCGGTGTTGTTGCCGTAGATGCCGCGCAGCAGGGCCGAACTGACCGAGGCGGCCGCGCCGTCATACATCACCTTGCCATCGCGCAGCGCGACCACACGGCCACAGTATTTGAGGGCGAAATCCACCTGGTGCAGCGAAACGACGACGGTGACATTGTCGGTACGGTTGATCTCCGCCAGGGTCTCCATCACCTTGCGCGAGGATTCCGGATCCAGCGAGGCAATCGGCTCGTCGGCCAGGATCACCTCGGCCTGCTGGACCAGGGCGCGGGCGATGGCGGCGCGCTGCTGCTGGCCGCCCGACAGGGTCGAGGCACGCTGAAAGCTGCAATGGACAATGCCGACGCGGTCGAGGGCCGCCACCGCGATCCGGCGCTGCTCGTCGGTGAACAGGCGGAACAGGCTGCGCCAGAGCGGCATGCGGCCGAGATTTCCGGCCAGCACATTGGTGATCACCTGCATGCGGCCGACCAGGTTGAACTGCTGGAAGATGAATCCGATATTGGCGCGGGTGGCGCGGATACCGCGGGCGATGCGGCCTTGCTGCTGTACCATGCGGCCGCCGACAGCGATCTGGGCAAGCTGTTCACGATCACCGGCCATCAGGCCGGCCACATGGCGCAGCAGGGTTGACTTGCCCGAACCAGAAGCACCGATCAGGGCCACCATCTCGCCCGGCTGAATCGTCAGCGAAACATTGTCGAGCGCGCGCTTGCCCGTCCGGAAGGTTTTCGATAGATGGGCAATCTCGATGGCGGCGCGCATGCGACTCCCCCTGTGGACCGTCTGCGGTGTGCGGGCAGCCATAGCAACCGGGCATGACAGTTCTGTTGCGGTTCGGCGACGCCGGGGTGAAATCGCCCGCTGGCACGGCCTCCGGCAGGACCCTTCCCGGACTCGTCTAGGGAGTATTGCGTGGCTGACCGATTCGCCCTGTATCTTGCTCCGCCTGCAGATGATCCGCTGCACGGCTTCGCCGCCGCCTGGCTGGGCCGCGACCCTGAAACCGGGGAAAGCGTGACCGCGGCAGCGGCGGGCGGCCTGTCGGCATCCCGGATCGCCGCCCTGACCGCCGAGCCCCGCCGCTATGGCCTTCACGCCACCCTGAAACCGCCTTTCCGCCTCGCGGATGGGTGCAACGAGGCGCAGCTGATCCTTGCGCTGGAGCAGTTTGCAGGCCGCCGCCGGCCCTTCCGGCTGCCGCCGCTGCAACTGGCGGCTCTGGGTGGCTTCCTCGCGCTGCGCCCTTCAGCCCCGTCAGCGGAAGCCGATGACCTGGCCGCCGCCTGCGTGCGGGAATTCGATCCGTTCCGTGCATCCGCCGACGAGGGGGAACTGGTCCGCCGCCGCGCCGCGGGTCTCACCCCCCGGCAGGAGGAATATCTGCTGCGATGGGGCTATCCTTACGTGCTGGAGGAGTTCCGGCTGCATTTCACCCTGACCGGCCGGGTGACCGACGAGGCCGAACGGAGCGCCCTCCTGCAGCATCTGGAGCGGGAGACGAAACCCTTCACCCGCAAGCCCGTTGCGGTGGATGAAATCTGCCTGTTCGTGCAGCCGGCGCCGGACGCGAATTTCCGGATCGCCGGACGCTACCGCCTCGGCGGCTAGCCGCGCAGGCTGCTGCCGATCAGCCGCAGGCCCAGCAGGGCCATCACGCCGCCGGCGCAGCGGTCGATCCAGTGCTTGCCGCGCAGATAGGCAGCGCGCGGCCGGGTGGCCGAGAAGGCAACCGCGACCAGCGCATACCAGCCGCATTCGACCGCGAAAACCAGCGGCGGCAGCACCAGAATCAGGGCGGCCGTCGGCTGCGCCGGCAGCAGGGCGGCGAAGATGCCGGCATAGACGACCGCCGTCTTCGGGTTGCTGAGCTGGGTGACCAGCCCAGTGACAAAGGCGCGCAGCAGGCCGCGCGGCCGCGACGCTTCCGTCATGTCGTCCGGCACCGCCAGCGGTGCGCGGGCACCGCGCCAGATGCGCCAGGCCAGCAGCAGGAGATAGGCGCCGCCGGCCAGCCGCAGCAGCAGGTAGAGCCAGTCGACGCTGGCCAGCAGGGCGATCAGACCGGCCAGGGCCAGTGCGGCGAAGACGACCCCGCCGAACCCCATGCCGGCAGCAGCGGCCAGTCCGCGGCTGCGGCCGCCGGCGACCGCGATGCGGGCGACCAGCAGAAAACTCGGCCCCGGGCTGGCGGCGCCGATGGCGATGGCAGTGACGATGCCGAACAGCGGCAGCAGGATGTCCATGGCGGTCTCCGGATTCGGGGTCGCCGAAGTATGCCAGAGCGCAACGGCCCCGGCATGCGCAATCGGGTCAGGTGGGCGCCGTCTCCAGCAAGGCAATGAAAGCGGCAACCGATCCGGTCAGCGCACCGTCGTTGCGCAGCACAGCCACATCTGAACCCGACAGCGTGAAGGCGGCGGCGCGCGCCAGCCGCTCCTCGATCTCGGCCGGCGTCTCGCGACCGCGGGCCGTCAGCCGCTGCCGCAGTATCTCGGGCGAGGCCGTGACCAGCACCACCAGCAGGCCGGGATATTTCCGTCGCGCCGCGTCGATCACGGCGCGCGAGACGTTGATCACCACCTGCCGGCCGGCGGCGAGATCGGCGTCGATGGCGGCCGGGATGCCGTAATGCAGGCCATGGGCCGGCCATGAAAGGGCAAAGTCGCCACGTGCCTGCATCGTTGCAAAGTCCGCCTCGCTGACCGGGATATAGGCTTCGCCACCCAGCCCCGGCGCGCGGGTCACATACCGGTGCGGGAAGACCACATCGTCGCGGCCGGCCAGCGCCGCATGGGCGCCGTCGATCACGCTGTCCTTGCCAACCCCGCTGGGGCCGACCACCAGCACGAGGCGGCCGTGCTTTGCTGCCGCCATCGGTTCAGGCTGCCGTTTTCAGGGCGGCCACCATGACCGGCCGGTAATGGTCGAGGTCGGGGGTCTTCAGCTTCGGCGTCTTGGCCGCATCGTCCCAGCGCCGCAGCATCACTGCGTCGGCCGCATGGGGCTGCGCCATGAAGGCCGCGGCTTCTTCGGGACTGTAGATGCCGCCCTGCAGCTCCAGGCTGGTCTGCGAGGCCTGCGACAGGCCGGCCCAGTAGGCTGGCTCGGCACGGCAGAGATAGCGCTTGGCATCCACATGCAGCCGCACCGGCGCCACCACCGCCTCGGGGAAATACCGCTCCAGCCAGTCAGCCGCCACCGATTCGTGGCCGGCATCGACACCCTGCTCGGCCAGCCCCTCGTCGCCGTCGCCGACCAGATGGCCGATATCATGCAGCAGGCAGGCGGTGATCAGTGCCGGCGACGACCCGGTGCGCTCGGCATGCATGGCGCATTGCAGCGCATGTTCAAGCTGGCTGACCGCCTCCATGCCGTAGCGCTCGGCACCGGCCTTTTCCAGCAATGTGACGATATGGTCCAGGATATCCATGACGCGCCCTCCCTGCTCCGCCCCGCCTACATCACCCGCTGGCCGGCGCGCCAAACGCTGCGCACCACCGGCGTGCTGTCGACCAGGCTGACGCGGATCATGTCCGCCCGCCGGCCCGGCTCGAGTGCGCCGCGATCGGTCAGCCCGACCGCCTCGGCCGGATTGGCCGAAACCATCGCCACCGCCTGCGGCAGGCTGACACCCGGCACCTGTCCGGGCAGCAGGAAGGCCGACTGCAGCATGCTGGAGGGCACGTAGTCGGAGGAGATGATATCGAGCTGGCCCTTCTCGGCCAGCGACTTGGCCGAGATGTTGCCGGAATGCGAACCGCCACGCACCACATTGGGCCCGCCCATCATCACCTTCATGCCATGCCGGCGCGACAGATCGGCTGCCTCGTGGGTGGTGGGGAATTCGGCCACCACCATGCCGTCGGCGGCCGCTTCCGCCACATGTTCGGGCGTGGCGTCGTCGTGGCTGGCCAGCGGCAGACCCTTGGTACGGCACAGCGCAACGATGGCACGACGGTTTTGCACGCCATGCGCCTGGGCAGCGGCGATCTGCTCGGCCATGAACTTGTCCATCGCCTCATCGGAGAGGCCGAACTTGCCCTGGTAATACTGGCGGTATTTCTCCGGCTTGACGAACTGGCGCTGGCCCGGCGTGTGGTCCATCACCGAAATAAGCCGCAGCCAGCTCAGTTCCGTCATCGGTTCAACCAGTTCCATCAGGTTGCCGAACGATACCTCGCAACGCAGATGCAGCAGGTGCTCGGCGCGCAGCATGCCGGCTTTCTGGGCGCTCTCGATCGCTGCCACCATGTCACGCAGGATCTGCATGCGCACCGCACCTTCGCGCACGTCGCCCACCGCAATGGCATCCATCACCGTGGTGATACCGGCTGCCGCCACCTGGGCGTCATGGCCGATCACGGCAAGATTGCCGGGCCAGCGCACGCCGGGCCGCGGCGAGAAATGCTTTTCCAGATTGTCGGTATGCAGCTCCACGAGCCCCGGCAGCAGGTAGTCGCCGCCGAAATCCACCGCGCCGGCAACGGCCGCCCGGCCGTCATCGACCGCCGCGATCACACCGTCGCGGGCCAGCAGACTGCCAGCCTCGACAATGCCGTCGCGGGTCACGATGCGGGCATTGATGACGGCCAGCTCGGAACCGGGTTCGTAAATCATGCCGCTGCTCCATGGGCTTGCAGGGGGAGAAGACGTGTGGTGATGGCGGCGCGGGTTTCGGCATCATGCACGATGGCAACAATGGCGGTCCCGCGCGCGCGGGCATCATTGATCAGATCAATGACAATCTTGCGGTTGCGCTCGTCCAGAGAGGCGGTCGGCTCATCCAGCAGCAGCACCGGGAAATCGGCCGCGAAGCCACGGGCGATATTGATGCGCTGCTGTTCGCCGCCCGAGAAAGTGGCCGGCGGCAGGGCCCACATCTTCTCGGCAATCTGCAGGCGCGACAGCAATTCGCGGGCACGCTCCTCCGCCTCGGCGGCAGGCCGGCCGCGGGCCAGCAGGGGCTCGGCCACGATATCCAGCGTGGAGACGCGCGGGATCACCCGCAGGAACTGCGTCACGTAACCCAGCGTCCGGCGGCGGATGTCGAGCACCAGCCGGGCCGGCGCGCCGATGATGTCGGCCAGCACACCGTCATGACGGATCAGGATGCGACCTGCCTGTGGCCGGTAATTGCCGTAGATCGAGCGCAGCAGTGTGGATTTGCCGGCACCGGACGGGCCATGCAGGGTGACGCATTCGCCGGCGGTGACGCTGAGGCTGGTGTCACGCAGCACCGGCAGGGCGACGCCGCCACGCAGATGCAGGATGAAGGTCTTGTCGAGGTTTTCGACGCGGATCATTTCCATGGCTGGATCCTCACACGCTCAGCACCGAGGAGACCAGCAGCTGGGTATAAGCGTGCTGCGGATCGTCGAGCAGTTGGTCGGTCAGCCCCGCCTCTACCACCTCGCCGCGACGCATCACCATCAGCCGGTGCGCCAGCAGGCGGGCAACGCCCAGATCATGGGTCAC
This sequence comes from Ferrovibrio sp., assembly GCF_964218355.1. Taxonomy (GTDB): domain Bacteria; phylum Pseudomonadota; class Alphaproteobacteria; order Ferrovibrionales; family Ferrovibrionaceae; genus Ferrovibrio. The sequence continues at coordinate 97,760 of NZ_CAXPMC010000016.1, forward strand.
CACGATGGCAGCGACATTATACTCCTGCACCAGCCGGCGCAGCAGGTCGAGCAGGCGCGCCTGCACCGAAACATCCAGCCCGCCGGTGGGTTCGTCCATCAGCACGATACGGGGCCGGGTCACCAGGTTGCGGGCGATCTGCAGGCGCTGCTGCATGCCACCCGAGAAGGTGCGCGGCAGGTCGTCGATGCGGTCGGCCGGGATTTCCACCGCCGACATCCAGTCCAGCGCAGTATCGCGCAGGCTGCCGTAATGCTTCTGGCCCAGGGCCATCAGCCGCTCGCCGATATTGGCGCCGGCCGAGAAATCCATGCGCAGCCCGTCGCGGGCATGCTGCTGCACAAAACCCCATTCGGTGCGCATCAGATGGCGCCGCTGCGCCTCCGAGGCCGTTGCCAGATCGACGATCCCGCCGGCAGCCGTGCGGTAATCGATCCGGCCGGCATCCGCCGCGATCCGCCCGGCGATGCAGTTCAGCAGGGTCGACTTGCCCGAGCCCGATTCACCGACGATGCCAAGCACCTCGCCCGGCCACAATTCAAAACTGACCTCGCGGCAGGCGGCCTGGCGGCCGAAATGCTTGCTCAGGCCGTCCACATTCAGCAGCGGCATCCCGATCATTCCGCGGCCTCCCTGTCCTTGTAGGGCGCCGCCATCGGGCCGCGATGGCCGGCCGCCTGGCGCTCACCACAGTAATCCGTGTCCGAGCAGACGAACATCCGCCCGCCCCTGTCGTCGAGGATGACCTCGTCGAGGAAGCTGTTCTCGGCCGCACACAATGCGCAGGCTTCCGACCAGCGCTCGATCTCGAAGGGATGGTCGTCGAAATCGAGAGGCTTCACCTCCGTATAGGGCGGCACGGCGTAGATGCGCTTCTCGCGGCCGGCACCGAACAGCTGCAGGGCGGCATTCATGTGCAGCTTCGGGGTATCGAATTTCGGAATCGGCGAACAACGCATGAGATACCGGCCATTCACCATCACCGGATAGTCGTAGGCCGTTGAGATATGCCCGTGGCGGGAAATATCCTCGTACAGCTTCACATGCATGACGCCATACTCGCTGAGGCCGTGCATCTTGCGCGTTTCGGTTTCACGCGGCTCCAGCCAGCGCAGGGGTTCCGGGATCGGCACCTGATAGACCAGAATCTGGTCTTCCTGAAGCGGCGTTTCCGGCACCCGGTGGCGGGTCTGGATCAGGGTCGCCTCGCGGGTCTTCTCGGTCGTCGCCACGCCGGTCATGCGCACAAAGAAGCGGCGGATGGAGACGGCATTGGTGGTATCGTCGGCACCCTGGTCGATCACCTTCAGCGTATCGGCACGGCCGATCACCGCGGCCGTCACCTGCATGCCGCCGGTACCCCAGCCATAGGGCAGCGGCATCTCGCGGCTGCCGAAAGGCACCTGGTAGCCCGGGATCGCCACCGCCTTGAGGATGGCGCGGCGGATCATCCGCTTGGTCTGCTCGTCGAGGAAGGCAAAGTTATAGCCATCCAGCACGCCGGCACTCGCCTCGTATTGCTGCTGCATCGCGGTCATTGCGCTGCCTCCTCGAGGGTCTCGTCCTGCTGCGCAGTGACCGCCGTCTCCCCGGCCGCAATCTCGGCCCGCATCAGCCGCACCAGGGTCAGCTCCGACTGGAAATCCACGTGATGCGGCAGCTTGAGATGCTGCACGAAACCGGAGGCTTCGACATTGTCGGCATGGTAGAGCACGAATTCCTGGTCCTGGGCCGGCGCGGTGACATCCTCGCCCAGTTCCTCGGCGCGCAGGGCGCGGTCGACCAGCGACATGGCCATGGCCTTGCGTTCGGCATAGCCGAAGGCAAGGCCGTAGCCGCGGGTGAATTTCGGCGGCTCGCTCTTCGAGCCACGGAACTGGTTCACCATCTGGCATTCGGTGACGGTGATATCGCCGATATCGACGGCAAAGCCGAGTTCCGGAATATCGATCTCGACGCTTACCTCACCTGAGCGAATCTCGCCCACGAAGGGGTGCGACTTGGCATAGCCGCGCTGGGTCGAGTACCCCATCGCCAGCAGCCAGCCCTCATCGGCGCGGGCGAGATTCTGCAGCCGCACATCGCGACCGGCCGGAAACATCAGCGGCTCGCGGGTCAGGTCGCCGACCGGCGCATCCTCCGCATCGGGCTCCTCACGTTCGATCAGGCCCTCGGCGTTCAGCAGGTCGACCACCTGCGGCATGGCATCCGCAAGCCGGCCGCCTTCCGGTGCCGCCGCCGGGTCACCGCCGGCCAGCAGCGCGAAATCCAGCAGGCGATGGGTGTAGTCGAAAGTCGGCCCCAGCAGCTGGCCGCCCGGCATGTCCTTGAAACAGGAGGAGATGCGGCGCGAGATCCGCATCTTCGCCGTATCGATGGGCCGCGACACGGCCAGCCGCGGCAGGGTCGTGCGATAGGCGCGCAGCAGGAAGATCGCTTCGACCTGGTCACCGCGCGCCTGTTTCAGCGCCAGCGCCGCGAGTTCAGGGTCGTAGACCGAACCCTCGGTCATCACCCGGTCGACCGCACCCGACAGCTGCTCGCGGATCTGCGCCACCGACAGCTCGGGCAGAGCGGTATCGCCGCGGCGGTCTTCGGCCAGCAGGGCATGGGCGTTGCCGATGGCGGTCTCGCCGCCTTTCACTGCCACATACATGTCAGGCCTCCGCAGTAAAGCTGATGGCGGTGCTGCGCGGCAGACCGATCAGGGCGCTGCCGGCGCAGAGATAAAGGTCGATGCCGCGCGGAAAGGCGGCCGAAAGCGCGGCGCGGCTGTGCCAGAAGTCTTCCGGCAGGCCGCAGAGCGGCATGGTCGCTGCGTCGCGGATGCCCGGGCCGCGCCAGGTCATCGCTGCTGCGCCGTCCAGCGCACCTGTCTGTACCAGCAGGGTGGCGCCGCCTTCGGGTGCCGCATCGCTGCCGTGGTGAAACATCCCGAGAGCCGGCAGGCCGGCAGCGGCATCGAGCAGCGCGAAATCCGCCTTTTCCGGTGCGGATACCAGCGGTGCGCCGGTATGAAAGCGCAGCCAGCCGCGCATGGCTTCGGTATCCAGGCCGGGCCCCAGCCAGACCGGCGTGTCGAGATCGCAGAGCGTGAGTGCCGCAGCGGCCAGGGCCGGCACCACGCCGTCAGGATGGCCGACCGCGCTGTCGATCAGGGTCATGCGGCCGGGCCGGGCCATGGCATCCAGCAGGGCACGGAAAGCCGTCTGGCTCTGCTGCACCGGATCGGCAAAGCCGGCGGCGGGGGCGGAAGTTGCTGTCATCTGCATGCTCAGTCCTCGCCACGCACCATGGTGAAGAAATCGACCTTGGTGGCTGCCACCCGGGCCGCACGGGCGGCCCGCCCGGCCGCCAGCCCGGCCTCCGACGGGCAGATCAGATCGCGTTCGATCTGCGGCAGCCGCGCCGGGTCGAGGGCCATGGCATCGAACAGCGCCACCAGCTCGGCCTTGCGGGTATCGCGGCCCGGCACATAGCCGACCCCCATATTGCCGCTGTCATCCAGCGCCACCACGCAGCGCGTCACTGTCATTTCGCCCAGATTGAAACGCTGGCCGACGCCACCCGCACGGGCGCGGATCATGGCAAGGCCGGTTTCCGGTACCTTGAGCCGGCGAAAGGCCGGCTTGTCGGCCAGCCCCTCCCAGACGGCTTCGAGCCGGCTGCGGTCGGTGCGGGCCAGAATGGCCAGCCGACGCTGGCGGGGGGCGATGTCCTGATCCGGCTTCGGGGTCGCGGCGTTCATCGGAAATCTCCGTTCCGGGGCGTCCCGCCCTGGCATACAGACCTCTTGCGCAGAGGTCTAAATTGGTCTAGACATCTATATATCTACTCCCGCTTCGCCGGATCATCAAGCCATAAACGGGCGAAGCTTTTATGACAGGGCGGCCAACCGGCGCGGCCCGCAGGACGGAGATACGGGATGATCGAGCGCGGCAGCGGCATGGCAGTGTGGCGACAGATTGCCGGCGCCATGGAGACGGCGATCCGGCGCGGCGATTACCGGCCGGGCGTGCAGCTGCCGACCGAGAAGCAGCTTGCCAACAGCTTCGGGGTCAACCGCCACACCGTGCGCCAGGCGATGAACCGGCTGGCCGAGCAGGGCTTGGTCAGCATCGAGCAGGGCCGCGGCATGTTCGTGGCCGAGGGCTCTCTCGACTATGCGCTGGGGCCACGCACACGGTTCACCGAAAACCTGCTCACCCGCCAGAAGAAGCCGACCCGCGAACTGCTCTCGGCCGACAATGTGCCGGCACCGCCGGAAATCGCACGCGCCCTCGGCATTCCGACCGGCGCCCCGCTCTGGCAGCTTGAAACCCGCAACAGGGCGGACGACCGGCCCGTCGGCGTCAGCAGCCATTTCTTTTTCGTCGACCGCTTTCCCACCATGCCCGACCTGTTCCGCAGGGCCGGATCGATCACCGAGGCACTGAAACTGGCCGGCATTCCCGACTATCACCGGCGCACCACACGGGTGGCGGCGCGCCTGATCTCGGCCGGCGATGCCCGTCTGCTGGATTTGCCGCGTACCCGGCCGGTGCTGGTCAGCGAAACCGTCAATGTCGACGAACGCGGCAAGCCGGTGGAATACGTGCGCGCACGCTTCGCCGCCGACCATGTAACCCTGACCATCGAGCACTGGTAGGGATCACGTTCCCAGCCTGCCCAGCACGGCCAGGCTGCCGCGCTCCACCACGACGATCCCACCGCTGGCCGCATAGATGCCGGTCAGTGCTGCAATATTGGTCTGGTGACTGACCAGAACCACCGGCAGGCCCGGCGGAAGCCCGGCAATCACCTGCCGCAATTCGGCCGTGCGGGCGGCCTCCTCCGGACGGGCGCCGAACAGGGAATTGAGTGCCGGTTCCGTCACCACCGGCCCCAGTTCCATTAACACCGCCGTATCATGGCACCGGCACCAGGCGCTGCTGCGCATCGTCGCCGCCGCGATCCCGTTGACCCGGAACAGAATCCCCAGTTGACGCGCCTCGGCACGCCCCGTTTCAGAAAGGTTGCGCTGGGTTGCACAATCGCCAATGCGGAAGCCGGCAGGATCTCCGGTTCCAGGGGCCGTGGCATGCCGGATCAGCGCTACCGCCCGGCCCTCGCGCAGGGCCTGCCACAGCATCTCCTCCGTCGGCCTGTCCTGCGCCGCCACCGGCACCAGCCCCAGCATCCACAACACAACGCCCAGCCGGAAATACCGCATCACGCCCTCGCCACCGCCTGCCACGGACCTAGATTTAGACCGATCCCGAGAGACGGAAAGATGGCCCTGCCGTTAGCCGAAACCCTGAAGATGATTCTGGACGGTCCGCAACGCCGGCCGCCCCGCGGCAGCGGCCCTGGCGGTCGTGGCCGGCTGGGCGAACTGTTCCGCGCCCTGCAATCCGAAACCCCGACATCCCCGGCCCATGCCATTGAGGACGACATCTGGGCGATCTGGATAGGCCACGACGATCCGGCGCTGGAAGCCCGCATGCAACGGGCGATTGCCGCCATTGCCCGCCGCCATCTCGACGAAGCCGGGATGCTGCTGGATGCACTGGTTGCCGAAGCACCAGACTGGGCGGAGGCGCGGAACAAGCGCGCCACCGTCCATTATCTCAGCCATCGCGACGCCGAGAGCATCGCCGATATCCACCGGACCCTTGAACTGGAGCCCCGGCATTTCGGCGCCATCTGCGGATTCGGCCAGATCTGCCTGCGCCATGGCGAGATGGCTGCGGCTGCCGAGGCCTTTGCCGCAGCTCTGGCGATCAATCCGCATCTCGAAAGCGTGCGTGCGGTGCTGGTGCAGCTGGCTCCGGGCCGGCCGGCACGCCTGAACTGAAGCCTCTGAAAAATTGTACACAATTCCGGTTGACGACCCTGCCCTGCGCCATTACGGCTTGAGCCATGCTGCAATGCGGGGCCGCCATGGCGTCTGCCCGCCTGGTTCCGGAGTCTTCGCCCCCATGCTTGATCTGGCCCTCGAATGGCTCAATCTGGTGCTGCGCTGGATGCACCTGATCTTCGGCATTGCCTGGATCGGCTCGTCGTTCTTCTTCGTCTGGCTCGACAACTCGCTGCGCAAGGGTGCCGACCAGCAGCCGGGCGTGCTGGGCCAGGCCTGGCTGATCCATGGCGGTGGCTTCTACTTCACCGAGAAGTATTCGGTGGCGCCGGCCAGACTGCCGCCGGAGCTGCACTGGTTCAAATACGAGGCCTATTTCACCTGGTTGTCGGGCTTCTTCCTGATGGGTGTGCTGTATTATGTGGGCGCCGACCTCTACCTGATCGACGACAAGGTGCTGCCGCTGAGCCAGGGCGAAGCCATCGGCTTCAGCCTCGCATCTCTGGCGCTGGGCTGGATCGTCTACGATCTTCTGTGCAAGTCGCCGCTGGGAAAGAACGATGCCGTGCTGGCCATTGTCGGCTTCGTGCTGCTGGTTGCCGCCGCCTGGGGCTATACCCAGGTCTTCTCGGCACGCGCCGCCTATCTGCATGTCGGCGCCCTGATCGGCACCATCATGGCTGCCAACGTGGCCCATAACATCATCCCGAACCAGCGCAAGGCCGTGGCACAGATGCTGGCCGGCGAGACGCCGGACCCGACTTACGGCAAGCAGGCCAAGCAGCGCTCGCTGCACAACAACTATCTGACCCTGCCGGTGCTGTTCGCGATGATCAGCAATCATTACCCGGTCACCTACGGGCATCCCTACGGCTGGGTGATCCTGGCCATTGTGATGATCATCGGCGGCCTGGTCCGGCATTTCTTCAACCTGAAGAACCAGGGCCGGGGCCTGCGTTACGAGTTCCTCGCCATTGCCTTTCTGCTGACGGCCGGCCTCGTCTTTTTTACCCACTGGGACCCACGGCATCGGGATATCGGCATCGAGGTCACGGTCGAGGATGTGCAGAAGATCGCCGCGGCGCGTTGCACTCCATGCCATGCGGCGAAGCCGACCTTCGATGGCATCGCCGAAGCCCCGAAGGGCGTGCTGCTGGAAACGCCGGCGGAATTGAGGCGGTTTGCCGCGCTGATCAGTCAGCAGGCAGTGCGCACCGAGACAATGCCCCCGGGCAATGCCACCGAGATGACCGAGGAAGAACGCCAGATGCTGGGTGCCTGGATCGCCGCCGGTGCGAAGCTGGACTGACCCGGCACCAGTTCAGTAGCGGATCTTGTCGGGCTTCGCCGCCCATTCGTCGAATACCGCGCGGGCCTCGTCATGCAGGATCTGCTCGCAGCGCAACCCGCGTTGTGGCATCGGCAGGCTGAGTTCGCGGTAGAGGAAGGCATCGTCGAAATCGATCGCCGCCGCATCGGACTGGGTATTGCCGTAATACAGCCGGTCGATCCGCGCCCAGTAGGCGGCAGCCAGACACATCGGGCAGGGCTCGCAACTCGTATACAGCACGGCCCCGCGCAGATCGAAGCGGTCGAGTGCGCGACAGGCGGCACGGATCGCCACCACTTCGGCATGGGCAGTGGGATCGTTGCCGGAGGTGACCTGGTTCCAGCCCTCCCCGACCACTTTGCCATCCAGCACGATTACCGCGCCGAATGGCCCGCCGGCCCCCGCCTGCATATGCTGGCGGCTCAGTGCGATAGCCCGGCGCATGTAGCTGTCGTGGCTCACGGATCAGCTGCCCCGGTAGGTGGAAAAGCTCCACGGCGAGACCAGCAGTGGCACATGGTAATGCCCGTCGGCCTCTGCCATGCCAAAGCGGATCGGCACGTCATCAAGGAATGGCGGGGTGGGCAAAGTCACGCCGCGGGCAAGAAAATACGGCGCCACACGGAAGACCAGCTCGTAACGGCCGGCACGGAAATCGGCGCCTGCCAGCAGCGGCGCGTCGGCGCGGCCATCGGCATTGGTGGTGATCTGCTTCACCAGCCGGCGCGCATTGCCATCCAGTTCATGGAGGTCGATTGTCATGCCGGCAGCCGGCCGGCCATGCATGGTATCCAGCACATGGGTGCTCAGGCGTCCCATCCAGGCTCTCCTCTTCCATTCAGGCCGGCATCGCCGACATCAGGGCCTCAAGGCGGATGCGGGCGATCCGCCCCACTTCCGCCAGCGCAGTGGTGAATTCCTCGGCCGGATCATTGTTCAGGCGCCGGTCGAACTCGGCAAAAATCTGGCTCTTGCTGCGCAGGCGCACGGCAATGATGAAGGGGAAACCGTGCTTGTCGCGATAGGCTTCGTTCAACAACCTGATACGCTGCTTCTCGCCGGCGCTCAGCCGGGTCAGGCCAACACTGTCCTGCTCGGCAGTCGAATGGCTGGTCAGGGCGCCGGAATCCGCCTCTTTGCCGGCCAGCTCCGGATGGGCCTGCAGCAAGGCAAGCTGTTCGTCCGCTGTCGCCGCCCACATCTGCGCCACCATGGCACCATGCAGGGCATCGAGGCTGCCGTAGGGCCGGCGCCCGGCGACCCGCTCGGCAATCCAGGGCGAGTGCTCGAAGATTCCGCCGAGCACACTGACGAAATCCGGACCGGCGATGCGGTTCAGATCGGCCAAGGTCAGCGCAAGGTGGGATGAGGCGGTCTCGGTCATGGCCAGATGCGATCGGTCCGGGATGGGCAGCAGGAATTTCTGTATACAATGCTGTCGCGGACCGGCGCCAGCCTGTTCGGCCGGCTTCAGTTGCGCCGGCGCGGAAATGCCGCCTGCACGCCGCGCCACAGGGCGAGCGTCTCGGCAACCCGCGGGTCCCGCGAATCCCGCCGCACGGCGGTGTGCACCATCACCAGCCGGCGCCCCGGATCGACAAACAGGCTCTGGCCGCGCACCCCCAGCAGCACGAAGCTGCCGTCATTCTCGGGGAATATCCAGGTCTGGAAACCATAGCCGTACCAGCGACCGGTCCGCGCCGCGGAAACCTGTGCCCGGGTCATCTCGGCCAGCCAGGCGGCCGGCACAACCTGGCGATCGCCAACCCTGCCGCCATCGGCCAGCAACCGGCCAAGCCGTGCATAGTCGCGCAACACGGCGTTGAAATAGGCATAGGTGACTTCCTGCCCGGTGGCATCCACGACCCAGCTGGCATCGGACTCGGCCCCGATCGGCCGCCAGACCCGCTCGGAAAGATAATCGGCTATGGACCGGCCGATCGCCGCCCGCAGCACCAGTCCCAGCACCTCGGTTTCCGCCGAGGCGTAGTACCAGCGTTCGCCGGGCTGTGCATACCGGTCGTTGAACTGCTGCACGGCGGCAATGCCGCCGGCGCCGCCGGGCATCGTGGCACGGGCCAGGCGGCTGACATCGTCGTTGCCGTCATACTCCTCGCGGAAACGCACACCGGAGGACATGGTCAGCAGGTGGCGGAGTGGCGTGCGTCCGTATTCACTGCCTTTCAGCACCGGCACGTAGCGCTCCGCCGGATCGTCGATCGAGGCAATGGCGCCATCGGCCACGGCCAGTCCGACCAGCAGCGCGCAGATTGTCTTGGCCATCGAGAAAGACGTGAAGCGCTGGGCATCGGTCCGGCCGTAGCGGTAGCGCTCGACCTGGACGGTGTCGCCGACCGCAATCAGCAGGCCGGTGACTGGGTTGCGGTCGAGATACGCATCGAGCGAGAGCCGGCCTCCGCCGAACTGGGAGGGTACCGTGTAGGTGATCGCGGGTTCGACGGCGGCGCGCCGCCACGCGCTGGCTTCGCCACGGCGGACCACATGGGCCGGCAGGATTTCATCGAGGCGGGAGAAACTGTCCACACTATAGGCGGGCAGCCACCAGTTGCGGAGATCGGCACGCGGAAACTGCCCATTCGGTCCGGCATAGAAAGCCATATCGGGCCCTGCCGCATCGAACCGGATACCGGCGGCGGCCATAGTGATCGCAGGGGTAGATGGCGCCGCAGCCTGCGGCGACGCCTCGCGGCATCCGGCCGCCAACAGCGCCGGCAGGGCGATCACAAGCAACCGCAGGGCCGACCGGGTCATAAAATCAATATTGCACGAAAATCGTTTACGTTGGTCAGTGTCGGCCCGGTTGTCACCAGACCGCCGGCGGCCTGGAAAAAACCGTAGCCATCGTTGTCGGCCAGGCTGGCCTTCACGTCGATCCCCTTGGCGGCAGCGCGGGCAATGCTGTCGGGTGCCAGCAGGGCACCGGCATTGTCCTCGCTGCCATCGATCCCATCGGTATCGGCGGCCAGCGCCCAGATATCCCCGGCGCCGTCCAGCGCCACCGCCAGCGCGGTCAGGAACTCGGCATTGCGGCCGCCGCGGCCGCCGCCACGCACCGTCACTGTGGTCTCGCCGCCTGACAGCAGCACACAGGGCGCGGCGGCCGGCTGGCCATGCCGGCGCACCTGCCGGGCGATGCCGGCCATCACCGTGGCGACCTCGCGCGCTTCCCCCTCGATGGCATCGCCGAGGATCACCGGCGCCACCCCCGCCTGCCGCGCCACGGTGGCCGCGGCCTCCAGCGCCATCTGCGGTGTGGCGACCATCACGGTCTCGGTGCGGGCGAAGGCCGCCGCGCCGGGTTTCGGTGTCTCTTCCCGCCCAGCGTCCAGATGCTTCGCCACGGCCGGTGGCAGGGTGATGCCGTATTTCGCGATGACGGCGCGGGCGTCGGCGAAGCTGGTCGGGTCGGGCACCGTGGGCCCCGAGGCAATCACCGCCGGATCGTCGCCCGGCACGTCGGAGATCAGCAGGGTGATCACCCGTGCCGGCGCCGCTGCCGCGGCGAGCCGGCCGCCCTTGATCGCCGAGAGATGCTTGCGCACGCAATTCATCTCGGAAATTGTCGCCCCGGATTTCAGCAGAGCCTGGTTTACCGCCTGCTTGTCGGCCAGCGTCAGGCCCGGTGCCGGCAGGGTCAGCAGCGCCGAGCCACCCCCGGAGATCAGGCAGAGCACGAGGTCATCGGCGGTCAGGCCCTTCACCTTCTCAAGGATCAGCGCGGCAGCCTTCTCGCCCGCACTGTCCGGGACCGGATGCGAGGCCTCGACCACCACGATGCTGCGGCAGGGCACATCGTGGTCATAGCGTGTGACCACCAGCCCGTCGAGCGGCGCATCGCCGTTCTTGGCCGCCCAGGCCGCTTCCACGGCACTGGCCATGCTGGCAGCCGCCTTGCCGGCACCAACGACCACAGTGCGGCCCCAGCTTCCGTCAGTGCGGCGTGGTGCCGGCGGAACATGCGGCGACACGCAGACGGCCGGGTCGGCGGCGCCACGGGCCGCATCAAACATCGCCCGCAGCAGGGTTTCCGGATCGAACGACATGCAGGTCCTCCCTGGACCCGTTGCTAATCCATGCGGGCGCCCTTGGCCAGCATCAACGGCCGGTGTATGGTCGGGAAAACTGTATACAATCCCGCCTAGCAGGAGCCGCCCCATGCCCGCCTTCCGATTCGCCGACCGCATGCTTGAACAGCTCGACGCGCTCGGCCGGATCAGCGAGAGCCCGGATTTCCTGTGCCGCACCTTCCTCACGCCGGAGCACCGCACCGCCCACGAGACCGTGGCCGGCTGGATGCGCGAGGCCGGCATGACCGTCGAGCATGATGCGGCCGGCAACGTCGTCGGCCGCTATGCCGGAGCCAGCAGCGGCGCGCCGGTGCTGATGACCGGCTCGCATCTCGATACGGTCCGCAATGCCGGCAAGTATGACGGCATGCTGGGCGTGATCGCGCCGCTGGCCTGTGTCGCCGACCTGAACCGGCGCGGTGTGCGGCTGCCGCACGCCATCGAACTGGTCGGCTTTGCCAACGAGGAAGGCACCCGCTTCGGCGATGCCATGGCCGGCAGCCGCGCCATCGCCGGCACCTTCGATGCGGCCACGCTGGCCAAAACCGACCGGCAGGGCGTCAGCATGGGCGACGCCTACAAGGCTTTTGGTCTTGATCCCGCCAAGATCGGCGGCTGCGCCCGCAAACCCGGCAGCATCGCTGCTTTCATGGAACTGCATATCGAGCAGGGTCCGGTGCTGGAGAATAACGGCCTCGCGCTCGGCGTGGTGACGGCCATATCCGGCGCGCGCCGCATTCGCGTCGAGATCACCGGCCTTGCCGGCCATGCCGGCACCGTGCCGATGGGCCAGCGCCAGGATGCGCTCGTCGCCGCCGCCGAGACGGTCAGCTTCATCGAGCGCCGCTGCACCGGCACGGAGACGCTGGTCGGCACCGTGGGCATGATGGAGGCGCTGCCCGGCGCCATGAACGTGATCCCCGGCAGGGCGGTGTTCTCGGTCGACATCCGCGCCGGCGACGATGCCACCCGTGACGCCGCCTGGGCCGATATCGAGACCGAGATTCGCGCCATCTGCAGCCGCCGCAGGCTGACAGTGGCCTTCACTGACCTCTATCGCTCCACCGCGACCCCCTGCCATCCGGCGCTGATGGATGCCGCCGAAGCCGCCATCACGGCCCAGGGCGTGACGACCATGCGGTTGCCGTCCGGCGCCGGCCATGATGCCGCCACGCTGGCGCCGCTCTGCCCGATCGCCATGATCTTCATGCGCTGCACCCGCGGCATCAGTCACAATCCGCTGGAAGCCGTGATTCCCGAAGATGTGGAGCTGGCCACCGGCGCACTGCTGCATTTCATCGAAAATTTCCGTCCCGTGAACTGAAAGCCCGTCGCATGACCATCGATGCGGCCGCCGCTGCGGCCATTCATGACTTCGTTGCCTCCAACGCCGGTGCCATGTCCGGCCTGCTGGCCGAACTGGTGAAGATGCCCTCCGACAATCCGCCGGGCGACTGCGCCCCGCATGCGGCACGCGCCGCGGAACTGCTGGAAGGCCTCGGCTTTACGGTGGAGCGGCATCCGGTGCCGGCCGGGCTGGTGAAAGCCAACGGCATGATCTCCTGTACCAACCTGGTGGTGCGGAAAAAATTCGGTGACGGCCCGGTGGTGGCGCTCAATGCCCATGGCGACGTGGTCGCGCCCGGCGAAGGCTGGAGCGTCGATCCCTACGCGGCCACCGTGAAGGACGGCGTGATGTACGGCCGTGGCGTGGCGGTGTCGAAATCCGACTTCGTCACCTATGCCTATGCCCTGCTGGCACTGGAGAAACTGGGCCGGCCGCTGAAGGGCAGCGTGGAGCTGCACCTGACCTACGACGAAGAGGCCGGCGGCGCCATCGGTCCGCAATGGCTGATCGAGCAGGGCATCTCCCAGCCCGACTATGCCTTCTCGGCCGGCTTCTCCTATGCCGTCACCACCGCCCATAACGGCTGCCTGCATCTGGAAGTCACCGTCAACGGCAAGTCGGCCCATGCGGCCCGACCCGATACCGGCCATGACGCGCTGGAGGCGGCCGTGCAGGTGCTGAACGCGCTCTACGCCTATCGCGACACGCTGGCGGATATCCGCTCGCAGGTGGAAGGCATCACCTCGCCCTCCCTGGTGGTCGGCCTGATCAGGGGCGGTATCAACACCAACGTGGTGCCCGACCGCGTCACCTTCCGGCTCGACCGCCGCATGATCCCCGAAGAGAATCCGGAAGCCGTCGAAGCCAACCTGCGCAACCTTGTCGCCCATGCGGTCGAACAGTTGCCCGGCATCACTGCCCATGTCTCCCGGATCATGCTGGCCCGCCCTTTCGGCACTGTGCCGGGTGTGGAGAAGCTGATCGGCATTCTCACCCGCAACGCCACCGAGGTGATGGGCAAACCGGTCGGCACCGAGGGCATTCCGCTCTATACCGATGCGCGGCATTATTCGGCGAAAGGCGTGAAGACCGTGCTCTACGGGGCTGGCCCGCGCAACCTGCTGGAAGCCAATGGCCACCGTGCCGACGAGAAGCTGGTCCTGAGCGACCTGCACAAGGCCACCGAGGTGGTCGCCCGCACCCTCTGCGAATTGCTGGGCTGACGGTCATGGCCAAGAAGAAAGCCACGGAGAAAGCTGCATCGAAGAGAACCCCACTTAAGAAAGCTGGTGCGAAACGGAACATCGTCGCCGCGGCACTGGGCGGCAAGCCCTATCCGCGCGACCTGAAGGGCTACGGCGCCCGCACGCCAGATCCGCAATGGCCAGGGGGAGCGCATGTCGCGGTCAGCTTCGTGCTGAACTATGAAGAAGGCGGCGAGCGCAGCATCCTGCATGGCGACAGGGTCTCGGAGACTTTCCTGCATGAGGTGCCGGGCGGCATCCCGCGCGAGAAGATGCGCGACGAGCAGGTCGAGTCGGTTTACGAATACGGCAGCCGTGCCGGCTTCTGGCGCCTGATGCGCCTGTTCGGCGAGCGCGGTATCCCCTTCACGTCATGGGCTGTCGGCATGGCGGTGGCGCGCTATCCGGAAGCAGCACAGGCCATGCACGAGGCCGGCCACGAGGTCGCCAGCCATGGCTGGCGCTGGTACGACTACAGCCGGGTGCCGCTGGCCACCGAGCGTGCCCATATGAAGCTGGCCATCGAGGCGATCCGCCAGGCCACCGGCCAGCGGCCGCTGGGCTGGTATACCGGGCGGCTGTCGTCGAACACCCTGAAGCTGGTCGCGGAAGACGGCGGCTTCGTCTATTCGTCCGACACCTATGACGATGACCTGCCATACTGGAAAGCCGTCGGGAAAAGGCCCCAGCTGATCCTGCCTTATACCTTCGACAACAACGACATGAAGTTCGGCCAGCTGCACGGCTTCGCCACCGGCACCGATTTCTACGACTACCTGAAAGACGCCTTCGACATGCTGTACCGCGAGGGGCAGGACGGGGCACCGAAGATGATGACGGTGGCCCTGCATTGCCGGCTGGCCGGACGGCCGGGCCGGGCGGCCGCGCTGGCCCGCTTCATGGACTATATCCAGGGCCACGACAAAGTGTGGGTCGCCCGCCGCCTCGACATCGCCCGGCACTGGATGAAGGTGCATCCCTGGAAGGGATAGGCCGCTTTACGGTTTTCCTGCTGCCGCCATGCCGTCCCAGGCTTTCATGGCCGTCTCGACAATGGCGAGCAGCTGTTTCTTCGTTGCGCCGTCGCGTGCCTGAATTGACATGCCCTGCACCAGGGTCGTGTAGAAGGCTGCCATGACTGCAGCATCAGCCGTGGCGGGTACATCACCCTCTGTCTGGCCGCGCCGGATGCGCTGCTCCAGTGCTTCCATCGCCGCACGGCGACTCCTGGTCATCAGCGCCCGCACGCTTTTGTTCTCCGGCGCGCCGACGATGGCCGACAGCACCACCATGCAGCCCGGCGGATGGTCCGTGCTGACGTAATAACCGGCATAAAAACGCAGCATGGCGGCAAAGCCCTCTTTCGCCGTCCTGCCTTCCCGCAGCAATCGCTGCGGCAAAGCGCCCTCGGCAGCCTCATAGAGTTCCAGCGCCTCCTCGAACAGGGCCTCCTTGCAGGCAAAGGCTGCATAGAGGCTTGGCGCATTGATGCCCATGGCTTTGGTCAGATCGCTCAGCGAGGTGGCCTCATAACCGCGCAGCCAGAAGACCTGCATGGCCGCCTGCAGCGCCGCATTACGGTCGAAGCCCCGTGGCCGCCCGCGGGCGGGCTTGCCGGCGGCTTTCGGCACGACCTTTGTCTTATCCGGCTTTGTGCCCTCCCGCTTTGTGACGCTGCGCACGGTCATGACCGTTTCCTGCGATTCCATTCCGATTCTGTAGCAACCGATAAATAAATCCCTTGACCGCCCCGGACAAGCTCCTATCTTCCGCCTCTCTTTCTGTATCGATCACTACAAATAGGAGACTATCCATGACCGCTTCCTCCCAGTCCCCGCTCAAGGGCAGGGCCGCGCTGGTTACCGGCGCCAGCCGCGGCATCGGCGCCGCCATCGCAAAAGCCCTTGCCGCCGCCGGCGCGGATGTCGCCATCACCTACAGCGCCTCGCCGGACAAGGCCGGGCAGGTCGTGGCGGAAATCGGCGGCAAGAGCTTCGCCATCCAGGCCGACAGCGCCGACCCGAAGGCCGTGCAGGCCGCCGTCGCCGAAACCGCAAAACGCTTGGGCCGGTTCGATATCCTGGTCAACAATGCCGGCGTCGCCTATGGCGACGACTCGCTGGAAAACATCGAACGGATGCTGGCGATCAACACCCGTGCACCCTATGTGGCTGCGGTTGCCGCCGCGCCGCTGATGGGTGAGGGCGGGCGCATCATCACCATCAGTTCATGTCTGGGTGAGAAAGTGGGCTTCCCCGGCGTCACGCTCTATGCCATGAGCAAGGCGGCGATGACCGGCATGACACGCGGCCTGGCCCGCGATCTCGGCCCGCGCGGAATCACCGTGAATGTCGTGCAGCCCGGCCCGATCGACACCGACATGAACCCGGCCAATGGCGAGAATGCGCCGGCGATGACGGCATTGACCGCGCTTGGCCGCTACGGCCGGCCGCAGGAGATCGCCGATACGGTGGTGTTCCTCGCCAGTCCGGCCGCCAGCTATGTGACCGGCGCGCAGATCACCGTGGATGGCGGCGCCAACGCCTGACCGGGCGGCGGACGGCCTACACCCGGCTCAGCCGCCGGTCTTCGGGCCGGCGGCCAGCCGGGTGAAAACATCCTGCAGGTCGACCGGGCGGCGGCGGGCGGCAGCCAGATCGAGGCTGTCTTCCAGCCGCTGCAGATGCTCTTCCATGTAGCTGACCGCGCCGGCTGCATCGCCAGCCTGCAGCCGGTCGAGCAGGATGCCATGCTCGGCATGGCTGCACATGGCGCTGGCCGGCGATTCGTAGACCGCGATGATCAGCGAGGTGCGCGAAATCAGCGCCCGCAGGAAGGCGGTCAGCGGTGCATTATCCAGCAGCTTGGCCAGTTCGAGATGGAATTCGCCGGCCAGGTTGATGGCACCGCGGCGGTCGCGGGCATGCTCGGCCTCCTGCTCACGGATCACGAAACGCCGCAATTCGGCGAGCTGGGCGGCGGTGATCCGGCGCGCCAGTTCGGCGGCAATGCCGGTCTCGACGATGCGGCGGGCGGCGAAGACCTCGCGGGCTTCCTGCACGCCCGGCTTGGTGACCGAGGCGCCGCGGTTGTGCTGCAGGGTAACGAGATTCTCATGCGCCAGCGCCTGCAGCACCTTGCGGATCCGGGTGCGTGACACGCCGAAGGCCTTGGCCAGCACGTCCTCGGGCAGCTTGGTGCCCGGCAGGATGATATGCTCGACGATCGCAGTGTAGACGCTGCTGTAGATGGTCTGGTCGTCGACCGATTTCGGCTTGCTGCCGCGGCCGGCCGGGCGGCGCGGTGCCGCCGCCAGATCCGGTATCGCCCCCATCTCGGCAGCGGTGATCTTGCGCAGCCGGGGCCGCGCCTTGACGGGCGCCGCGCCACTTCCGGCCGTGCGGTCTGCCCGCGGCTTGGCTGCGCCCTGTCCCATCGGAATACCCTATCTGGGGAATACCCCGCCTGGGGCATTCCCGTCCGGCCATCCGCCCGGCCGCGCGGCTCGGCACCGAATCGACCGGACAATTCGTAGCCAGACTGTATACGGTTTTCCGATTCCCGGTCCAGCCAGCCAGCGGCAGAGCAGCGATCGGGTGGCCTGGCTCAGTTTGGCCGGAAGGCCCAAGCCAGCTTCGGCAAGACCGGAACCGTTTGACGCCAAGACAACCGGAAGTCACACTTTCTCCACAAATCCGCCACCGATTCTTCGCGTTGCGGCCCTGGATTACGAACCGGCAGGACTATTCTTGGAGGGCTTCATGACTATCCGCTTTTCGGCCGGCACACATGCCATTTTGGGCATCGCGTTGCTGATATCCGTGGCGCCCGGGGCGACGGCTTACGGACAGAGTGTGGCGAACTTCTCGAATGCGCTGTCAAATGCCTCGGGGCTATCTGCATACGGGTCCGGCGTCATGGTCGCCGGCAGCATGGAAAGCGTGGCTGCGTCCGGACGCCTCACAGTGCAAGCCCTCGAATCGACAGCCGAAGGCGTTGTCGTGGTCCTCCAGGCGGCCGGCGAGAGCGCCCGGGTCAGCGTCCGCATTTCGGAAGCAACAGCCGCCGCCGCGTCGCTGACGGCCGGCGCCGTCGTTCAGGTCAGTACCGAGGCTGCGGGTTATGCCCTTGTCCATGCTGGCAAGATTATCGCCTTCATCCCAAATGAGCTGGGTCGGGCCATGATTTACCAGTCGAAGCGCTGAGAACAGGACCATGATGCTCCCGAAGCACCTCGCTATCCCGACCGCAGCGGCGCTACTGACCATCACGGCGGCCGGAACCGCTGAAGCCGGCAGTGGCTGCACCCAGCGCGCGATAGAACCCACAGAACTGCGGCAGGCCTTCAACATGGCGGCCCGGACCCGCGACTACCTTGAACAATCCGGAGCCGAAGTTGCACTGGTTGCGCGTGTTGGCGCGGATCTGTCCGAACACGGCCTACGCTACACCCATATGGGAGCAGTATTGCGGAATCACCCGGCCGGCCACTGGATGTTCGTCCACCTGCTCAACGAATGCGGCGCCGATACATCGGGCATCTACGACGAGGGTCTGGTCAATTTCTACCTCGACGACCTGTTTGCCTTCGAGGGAGTGGTGCTGATCCCGAAACCCGAACTCCAGCATCGGCTGACGGCAATTCTGTCGGGCCCCCGGGCGACCCAACTGCATCACCCGGTTTACAGCATGATCGCGCGCCCAACTGCCACTAAGTACCAGAATTCGAACCAGTGGCTGCTTGAGACCATCGCCATGGCCCAAGCTCCCGAAGGGGCTGTCCATACCCGTGCCCAAGCCCAGCAGTATTTTGCCGCCCATGGCTACCGGGCTGATACCGTTCGGATCGGGGACTTCCAGCGGCTGGGCGCGGCCTTTACCCGGGCGAATGTCCGGTTTGATGACCACAGCAGTGATGAATCCGGCAACCGCCGCTATGAGGTCGCCAGCGTCCGGTCAGTGGCCCGCTATCTGGAAACCACAGGATCACTGACAACGGCCGTCGTGCTGGGACCAGAGGGACCGCCCAAGCCAGCTGTAAAATACTGACCTTCGCGAACCGGTCCGTTCACGGCTGCCCCCCGTGCCGGTGCCCGCCGGCATGGGCCGGCTGACCGCGGGCGATGGCCAGGTGATGCATCTGGTGGTGGGCGCCGGTGGCCATGATCCCGGCGAAGCCCAGTGCACGGATTCTCGCTGTCTGACCCGCATCCTTTGCCGTCACCGTCAGGATCACGGCCTCCTTCGCCCCTTCCGCCGCCACCCTCCAGCCATCATGGCCATCGATCTCGCGGGCATGGGCCGGCACCATACGCTGCACTGCCGCCAGGGTCCGGCCGGTACCGGTGACGGTGATGCGGAGGCCGCCCGCCACCGGCATTGCCGCCGTCCCGGCCTGCAGCATCACCTCGTTCATGTCGATCAGGTGTGCCCGCAGGGCATCGAGATCGACGCGCCCCCAGTCTGTCTTCGGGTCGGCCTCGAGGATGGCGAGGATTTCCTGGACGGCGCCGAAGGCGCCGTTTCCGGGCAGCTGCGGGGCCGCCACCATGCCATGACGCAGACCGTGCAGAAGGCCGCCGGCCGCGGGCTTTGCCGCACCCGGCCGGCTCTCGGTGGTGGCGCCGGGCATCGCCGGCACCGCGGGCCGGGCCGGCTCCGGCACAGTCGGCACGGCCGGCCCCGCCGACTGTGCCAGGGCGATGACTGGCAGCAGCAGCAGGATGAAGACGAAGGTCGACAGGCGCATCGCGAAATTTCCTCTTCCCGGAAGAAAAAATGCAGAGCTATTGTAACGCCGGATC
The DNA here is from genome assembly GCF_964218355.1 of Ferrovibrio sp. Lineage (GTDB taxonomy): Bacteria > Pseudomonadota > Alphaproteobacteria > Ferrovibrionales > Ferrovibrionaceae > Ferrovibrio. Next base: position 117,413 of record NZ_CAXPMC010000016.1, read on the forward strand.
GCAGCGGTGCGAATCGAGTCGTGCCGCGATGTCCGGTTCATCTGTCCGCCGCGGGCGGACCTGCAACAGGGGGACTACATGGCGAAGAAGAAAGCGGCCAAGAAGGCCGCGAAAGTGAAGAAGGCAGCCAAGAAGGTTGCCAAAAAGACCGTCAAGAAGGCCAAGAAGGTCGTCAAGAAGGCCGCCAAGAAGGCCGTAAAGACCAAGAAGGCCGCCAAGAAAGCGGCGAAAAAGGCGGTCAAGAAGGTCACGAAAAAGAAGGCCGTGAAGAAGGCGCCGGCCAAGAAGAAAGCCGCCAAGAAGAAGAAAAAGGCCGCTCCGAAAATGGCTGCGCCTGCACCGGCCCCGGCCGCGACACCCGCCATGCCGATGGCACCGGCCAAGCCGGTCTGAGGGCATATGCATCCGGCCCGCAGTTTCTGCGGGCCGGACCTCTAAGCCGGCCCGCCGGCCGGCCGCACCGGGCCGCGATTTCTCGGCCGCGATTTCTCGGCGGCGATTTCTCCTCTATAATCCGCCCATGTCTGCCACAGCCCTCAACTGGGACGATCTGCGCCTTGTGCTCGCAGTCGCCGAGCATGGCACGCTCTCCGGTGCCGCAACCACACTCGGCCTGAGCCATCCGACCCTGTCGCGCCGCCTGCGGCTGATCGAGGATCGGCTCGGCACCCGCCTGTTCGACCGCACGCCGCAAGCCTGCAGGCCCACTACGGCCGGCGAGGAAGCCTGCGGACTGGCGCGCCGCCTGCGCGACGACATCGCCGGGCTGGAACGCCGCATTGCCGGCCGCGACAGCGCGCCGGCCGGGCCGGTCCGCCTGACCGCTCCGGATGCCGTGGCCGAATACCTGCTGCCGCCGGTGCTGGCCGCGGTTTGCCACGAAAACCCCGCCCTGACCTTCGAACTGCAGGTATCCAACCAGATCCTGTCGCTGGCGCAGCGGGCCGCCGACCTGGCCCTGCGCGTGACCGACAGCCCGGACCCCGCCCTGAAGGGCCGCCGCATTGGCGACGTTGCCATGGCGGTCTATGCCCGGCAGGGCCTGCCGGCTTCAGAAGCCGACATCGCCATGGCACCCTGGATCGGGTTTGACGACGCCCTGGCCTGCAGTGGACCCGGCACCTGGATCACCGGACATGTTCCGGATGCGTCGATCCGCTTCCGCGCCAACACCCTGCTCGGCGCCGCCCAGGCGGTACGGTCGGGGATCGGCTGCGGCATCCTACCCTGCTTCGTCGGCGGCAGCATTCCCGGCCTCGCACAGGTGACGCCGCCGCTGGACGGGCTGACGACCGGGCTGTGGCTGCTGGGCCACCCCGACATCGCCCGCCTGCCCCGCATCCGCAGTGCCGGCGACGCCCTTGCCGCAAAGCTGAAGGGCGCGCGGGCACTGCTGGGCGGGATCGCCGCCTAGGCGGCCACCTGCTGCGCTGCCAGCCCGGCGAGATGCGAGCCGCGGCCGGCGAGATAGCGCAGGAACCGGGCCTGGTAGTCCGGCACCACGGCATCCCGCACGCTGTCCCGGCCAGCCAGCGCAGCCCGGTAGGCCGCCACCTTCGGCAGGTCGTCAAGGATGCCGAAAGCGCCGATGCGGTCGAAACCGTCGAACAGCCGGAAGATCGGCGCGAAGGCTGCATCGACCAGACCGAAGTCGGCCCCGGAGAACCAGGGCCCGGCGCCAAGGCCGCCCTCCAGCCGGCGGAAGCGGGCCTGCAGATCGCCGCGTTTGCGTTCGAACGCGGTCCGGTCCGGCGCCATGTAGAAGCCGAAAACGTCGGCGATGATCGCCGAGGCATACTCGATCCATCCGCGCTGCTGCGCGCGCGCCAGCGGATCGGCCGGATGCAGGGCACGGCCCGGCGCGGTTTCCTCGATGTATTCGCAGATTACCGCGGATTCGAACACCACGGCCTCACCGACACGCAGCACCGGCACCTTGCCCAGAGGCGATATCTGCTGAAACCAGTCCGGACGGTCGGCCAGGTCGATATAGGTGCGGGTGAAGGGCACGCCCTTCTCGGCCAGCTGGATGGCGGCGCGCTGGGTATAGGGACAGAGATCGTTGCTGATCAGGTCGTAACGCTGCATCGGGAACTCCGCTCGGGTTGGATGCGGCGGCCCATTGCCGCCTGACAGCGACTTAGGCCATCCCCGACGGCACCGGTATCGAAAGGATTTTCAGGCGGCTGTGCGGAAATTTGCAGGCGGCGGCACCAGCCACCGCATCAGCGCCGGGCCTCCAGTGCCATGCGCACGGCCAGGCCAGCCAGCACCGTCCCCATCAGCCAGCGCTGCACCACCAGCCAGAAAGGCCGCCCGGCCAGGAAGACCGCAATGCTGCCCGCCGTCAGCGCGATCAGGGCATTCACCGAAACGCTGACCGCGATCTGGGTGGCCCCCAGCGCCAGTGACTGGCCCAGCACATGGCCCTGATCCGGGTCGATGAACTGCGGCAGCAGCGACAGGTACAGCATGGCGATCTTCGGATTCAGCAGGTTGGTCACCACCCCCATGGTGAACAGCCGGCGCGGGCTGTCCTGCGGCAGGGCCCGCACCTGGAAGGGCGAACGGCCGCCGGGCCTGAGTGCCTGCCAGGCCATCCAGCCGAGATAGGCCGCACCGCCCCAGCACAGGGCCTGGTAGGCATAGGGCACCGCCAGCACCAGGGCGGTGATGCCGAAGGCGGCGCAGAGCATGTAGAAAACGAACCCGAGCGCCACCCCGCCCAGCGAGATCAGGCCGGCCATGCGGCCCTGGCAGATCGAACGCGAGATCAGGTAGAGCATGTTCGGCCCCGGCGTCAGCACCATGCCGAGCGAGACCAGCGCGAAGGCGATCAGGTTGGCGGTCGTGGGCATGGGGTATCTTTCTGTCCGGCTGGGGCAACCGTCTCCAGCCTAGCGTGCCCCGCCGCCGCGCGGGAGGACCGAATTGTCAGGCGGCAATCGGGCGCCCCCCACGATCTCAGAACCAGTCGGCCTGCATCTCCAGGGTGGCCGGCTCCAGCCGTGCCAGCAGCGGCAGCCAGTGGTCCAGCCGGCCAAGTTCGTAGGCGTAGAAATACCGCGCCGCCGCCAGCTTGCCGCGGTAGAAGGCGACGTCGTCGCCTTCCGCCCCGGACAGGGCGCGGGCCGCCGTGCCGGCCTGCCGCAGCCACATCCAGGCAATCACCAGATGCCCCATGGCATCGAGATAGAGGGTGGCATTGGCCAGATACAGGCTGGCCCGGCCGTCCTGCGCCGCCGGCAGCATCGCCCGGGTGGTGGCGGCCATGCGGGCCAGCGCGCCGTCCAGTTCCTCGGCCCAGGCGGCACAGTCGGGCAGCGCGCGGGCGGCGGCAATGTCGGCGGCAATGGTCTCGAACAGCAGCTTTGCCCCGGCGCCGCCCTTCATCACCATCTTGCGGCCCAGCAGGTCGATGCCCTGGATGCCGTGGGTGCCCTCGTGGATCGGGTTGAGCCGGTTGTCGCGGTAATACTGCTCGACCGGATAGTCGCGGGTATAGCCGTAGCCGCCCAGCACCTGGATGGCATGCTTGTTGGCCTCGAGGCAGAACTCGCTGGGCCAGGACTTCACCATCGGGGTCAGCATGTCGAGCAGCAGCGACAGCCGCGCCTTTTCGCCATCGTCCGCCGCCGTGTGGATACGGTCGACCAGAGAGGCCGCATAGAGGCACAGCGCCAGCGCACCCTCGACGGCTGCCTTCTGGGCCAGCAGCAGGCGGCGGATATCGGCATGCTGGATGATCGGCACCGGCTTCGAGGCCGGGTCCTTGTTGTCCGGCGCGCGGCCCTGCGGGCGCTGCTTCGCGTAATCGAGGCTGTAGAGATAGCCGGCCAGCCCGAGCGAGGTGGCGCCCAGGCCCACGCCGATCCGCGCCTCGTTCATCATGTGAAACATATAGTCGAGGCCGCGATGCGGTTCGCCGACCAGATAGCCGATGCAGTCGCCATTCTCGCCGAAGGACAGCAGCGTGTTGGCGGTGCCACGGAAACCCATCTTGTGGTTCAGGCCCATCAGCTGCACGTCGTTGCGCGACCCGAGGCTGCCATCGGCCTCGACCCGGCGCTTGGGCACGATGAACAGCGAGATGCCCTTCACGCCGGCCGGCGCCCCCTCGATGCGGGCCAGCACCATGTGGACGATATTCTCGGTCAGCTCGTGTTCGCCGGCCGAGATCCACATCTTGCTGCCGCTGATGCGGTAGGCCGCCCCCAGCGAGCCTTCGATGCCGGCCTCGGCGGCGTTGCTGACCGGTGCAGCCTTCGTGCGGATATCGGCGAGCCCGGAGCCGGCCTGCGGCTCGCTCAGGCACATGGTTCCGAAGAAGCGGCCCTCGAACATCGGCTGCATGAAGCGCGCCTTCTGCTCCGGGCTGCCGAAGGCGCCGATCATGTTGGCAGCGCCGATGGTCAGGAAGGCATAGCCGATGCTGCCGATATTGGCGGCATTGAAGCAGGTGAAGGCGGCCTGCAGCACCGCCCAGGGCAGCTGCTGGCCGCCCTCGTCGTAGGAGCGGTGCGCCGCCATGAAGCCGGCTTCGACAAAGCGGTCGAGCGCCGCCCGCACCTCGGGAATGATGTGAACGGTCTGGCCGTCGAAATGCGGCTCGTTCAGATCAGCCTTGCGGTTGTGGGTCTGGAAATGCTCGGCCGCGATGGCCTGCGCGGTATCCAGCACGGCCGCCATGGTGCCGCGGTCATGATCGGCAAAATGCGGCGCCTCGGTCAGGCTCCCGATGTCCAGATGCTCGAAAAGCTGGAAATCGAGATCGCGGCGGTTGACGGTGGACAGGCTGTTCTCTGCGGCCATGGTGCTTCACTCCCCGGAACAAGCGGAGGCTGCCGCCCCCGGGCCGCGGAATCAACCCTGCCGCAGCGTCAGTCGGCCTTGATTGCCGGGCCGGTAAGGGCTACACCTGCCGCGACTTTTCCACAGGCCCGCGGGAGCTTTTCCGCCCGTCTTTCCGCCACGCCACGCTGCCCTGCCACGAGGTTCCGCATGATCCCGCGCTACACCCGTCCCGAAATGGCCGCCATCTGGGAGCCGGAGCAGAAATTCCGCATCTGGTTCGAGATCGAGGCCCATGCCTGCGACGCCCAGGCGGCGCTGGGCGTGATCCCGAAGGCGGCAGCGAAAGAGGTCTGGAAGAAGGGCCAGTGGGAGATCAAGCGCATCGACGCCATCGAGCGCGAGACCAAGCACGACGTGATCGCCTTCCTGACCAACCTCGCCGAATATGTCGGCCCGGCCGCCCGCTTCGTGCACCAGGGCATGACCTCGTCGGACGTGCTGGATACCTGCTTCAACGTGCAGCTGGTGCGCGCCGCCGACCTGCTGATTGCCGGCTGCGACCGCGTCCTGGCCGCCCTGAAGGAGCGTGCCTTCGAGTTCAAGCTGCTGCCCTGCATCGGCCGCAGCCACGGCATCCATGCCGAGCCGGTCACCTTCGGCCTCAAGCTGGCCGGCTACCATGCCGAGTTCCAGCGCGCCCGCAAGCGGCTGGTGCTGGCCCGCGAGGAAGTCGCCACCTGTGCCATCTCGGGTGCGGTCGGCACCTTCGCCAATATCGACCCCGCCGTGGAAGAGCATGTGGCGAAGAAGCTCGGCCTGCAGCCCGAGCCGGTCTCGACCCAGGTGATCCCCCGCGACCGCCATGCCGCCTATTTCGCCCATCTGGCCGTGGTCGCCGCCTCGATCGAGCGGCTGGCCACCGAGATCCGCCACCTGCAGCGTTCCGAGGTGATGGAGGCCGAGGAATTCTTCTCGCCGGGCCAGAAGGGCTCGAGTGCCATGCCGCACAAGCGCAACCCGGTGCTGACCGAGAACCTGACCGGGCTGGCCCGGCTGGTCCGCTCGGCGGTGGTGCCGGCGCTGGAGAACGTGGCGCTGTGGCACGAGCGCGACATCAGCCATTCGTCGGTGGAGCGCGGCATCGGCCCGGATGCCACCATCCATCTCGATTTCGCCCTGCACCGGCTGGCCGGCGTGATCGAGAAGCTGGTGGTGTATCCCGACAACATGATGAAGAATCTCGACCGCTTCGGCGGCCTGGTGCATTCCCAGCGTGTCCTGCTGGCCCTGACCCAGGCCGGCCTCAGCCGCGAGGACAGCTACCGGCTGGTGCAGAAGCATGCCCTGCGCATCTGGCAGCAGGGCGGCGATTTCCTGCAGGCCCTACTGGCCGAGAAGGAGGTCACCGACCGACTGAAGCCGGCGCAGCTGACCGCCCTGTTCGACCTTGGCTACCACCTCAAGCATGTCGACACCATCTTCGCCCGTGTCTTCGGCAGGGAAGGTGTCACGCCCGGCGTGAAGAGGAACGGCGCGAAGAAGGGCGGCGTGAAGAGGAGCCGCGCCAGAGCGAAACCCGCCCGCAAGACAGCGAAGAAGGCGGCAAAAAAGCCGGCCGCCGGCAAGAAGCGTTGACATAGCCGCCATGGCGTCCTCTCCTTGCGGAAAAGAGGGAGAGAGACGCCATGATCGAGGCCCTGCGCACGCCGGATGACCGGTTTGCCAATCTGCCCGGCTATCCGTGGCAGCCGCATTACCTGACCCACGACAACGGCCTGCGCATGCATTACCTCGACGAGGGGAAGCATGGCGGCCGCACCTTCCTCTGCCTGCACGGCCAGCCGACCTGGAGCTATCTCTACCGGCGGATGATCCCGGTCTTCACAGCAGCCGGCCATCGCGTGGTGGCGCCGGACCTGTTCGGTTTCGGCCGCTCCGACAAGCCGCGCGACGAGTCGGTCTATAGCTTCGATTTCCACCGCGACAGCCTGATCGCCCTGATCCGGGCCCTGAACCTGCAGGATATTGTGCTGGTCTGCCAGGACTGGGGCGGACTGCTGGGCCTGACCATCCCGATGAAGATGCCGGAGCGGTTCGCGGGCCTGCTGGTGATGAACACGGCGCTGGGCACCGGCGACGCGCCGCTGACGCAGGGCTTCCTCGACTGGCGCGCCTGGAACAACAAGAATCCGGACATGCCGGTCGCCAGGCTGATGCAGCGCAGCTGCCCGCATCTGAGCGAAGCCGAAGCCGCCGCCTACGAAGCGCCCTATCCCGACGCCGATTACAAGGGCGGCGTGCGGCGCTTTCCGAATCTGGTGCCGGATTCACCCGAGGCCGGCGGCGCCGCGCATTCGCGGCGGGCGCGGGATTTCTGGAAGAATGAATGGGCCGGCAGGAGCTTCATGGCCATCGGCATGACCGATCCGGTGCTCGGGCCGCCGGTGATGCGCAGCCTGCAGAGGCTGATCAGGAACTGCCCGGCGCCGCTGGAACTCGGCGAGGCCGGACATTTCGTGCAGGAATGGGGCGAGCGCGTCGCCAGGGAAGCGCTCGCCGCCGGTCTGTAGGCTATTTGGCGAAGATCATCTCGTCGTTGGCGAAGGCCTTGAATTCGAGGGCGTTGCCCGAAGGGTCGAGGAAAAACATGGTGTGCTGCTCGCCCACCTCGCCCTCGAAACGCACATAGGGCTCGATGATGAACGTGATGCCGGCATCGGTCAGCTTCCTGGCCAGGGCCTTCCAGTCCGGAATGGTCAGGATCACGCCGAAATGCTTGACCGGCACATCGTGGCCATCGACCGCGCCGGCTTTCTTGTAGCCGGTTTCCTCCGGCGCCAGATGCGCCACCACCTGGTGACCGTAGAAGTCGAAATCGACCCAGCTTTCCGACGACCGGCCCTCTTCGCAGCCCAGCAGATCGCCATAGAAAGCGCGAGCCTCGGCAATGTCGCGAACCGGAAAGGCCAGGTGGAAGGGGCGGATGGTACGGGTCTGCGCTTTCGCGGGGGTCAGGGCATTCATGGGGGGCTCCTTGCTGGCCGGAACGGTATCGGCGCGATGATAGCCGCTGGCCTGCCGGCCACAATCGATTTAAACTCGCCACGCTATGAGTTTTTCTCATGATAGCCGGTTGCCGTCGCTGAATGCCCTGCGCGCCTTCGAGGCGGCCGGCCGGCATCTCAGCTTCACCCGCGCGGCCACCGAACTGCATGTCACCCAGGGTGCCGTCAGCCGGCTGGTCAAACAGCTGGAAGAGGATCTGGGCACAAAGCTGCTGGAACGCGGCCCGCGCGGCCTCGCGCTGACCGCCGCCGGCGCCGCCTATCTGCCCAGCCTGAGCGATGCCTTCCAGCGCCTGACGGCCGCGACCCGGCTGGTGGCCCGCCCGGCGCGGCCGGCCAACCATCTGGCCATCACCATGCTGCCCACCTTCGCCATGCGCTGGTTCATGCCCCGACTGGCCGGCTTCCACCGCCGCCACCCGGCGATCACTGTGGACGTCACCGCGGTCGACCGGCCGGTGGATTTCTCTGCCGAGCCGGTGGATGTCGGCATCCAGTATGGCCCGCATGCAGCTGCCGCCGACTGGCCCGCAGGCCTGACCGCCGAATTTCTCATGGGCGAGACGGTCATTCTGGTGGCCAGCCCGGCCCTGCTGAAGGCGAAACCCCTGAAGCGCGCCGCCGATATCGGCCGCCATGTGCTGCTGACCCATTCGACCCGGCCGCGGGCCTGGGCGGAATGGTTCGCCGCCGCCGGGCTGACTGCGGCGAAACCGGCGGCCGGCCCGGCCTTCGAGCATTTCTTCATGTCGATCGAGGCAGCCGTCAACGGCCTCGGGCTGGCGCTGGTACCGGAGATGTATGTGCGGGCCGAACTGGCCGATGGCCGGCTGGCCGAGCCGCTGCCGGATATCCGCCTGCAACGCCCGGGCGGCTATTACCTGCTCTGCCTGGCCGGACGGGAACGCGAGCCGGCAATCCGTACCTTCCGCGACTGGCTGCTCGCCGAAACCGCGCCTCTGCGAAAATAGCCCCTCAGGGCGTCCTTTCGATCATCGTGCCGACGCCATGGGGCGTGAACAGCTCGAGCAGCAGCACATGCGGGATACGGCCATCGAGGATATGGGCCGCAGCCACGCCGCCGCGCACCGCATCGAGGCAGGTCTCGACCTTGGGGATCATGCCGCCCGAGATGGTGCCGTCACCCATCAGCACCAGTGCTTCCTTGGCGGTCAGGGTCGGAATCAGGTGCTTGTCCTTGTTCAATACGCCGGCCACGTCGGTCAGCATCAGCAGCTTGCTGGCCCCTACTGCGGCGGCAATGGCGCCAGCCGAGGTATCGGCATTGATGTTGTAGGTTTCGCCGTTCTCGCCGATGCCGATTGGCGCCACCACCGGGATCAGGTTGGAATTCTGCATGGTGCGCAGGATCTCCGGATTGACCCGGACCGGCTCGCCGACGAAGCCGAGATCGAGCAGCTTCTCGATATTCGAGCCCGGATCGCGCACCGAACGACGCAGTTTGCGCGCCTCGATCAGCCGGCCATCCTTGCCGGACAGGCCGATACCGGTGCCGCCGGCGCCGTTGATCGCCGTGACGATCTGCTTGTTGATCGAACCTGCCAGCACCATCTCGACGATCTCGACGGTGGCCTGGTCGGTCACACGCAGGCCATCGACGAATTCGCTCTTGATCTTCAGCCGCTCCAGCATCGCGCCGATCTGCGGGCCGCCGCCATGCACGACGATCGGATTGATCCCGACCTGCTTGATCAGCACGACATCGCGGGCGAACTGATGTGCCAGCTCCTCGTCGCCCATGGCATGACCGCCATATTTGATCACCATGGTCTGGCCGGCGAACCGGCGCATATAGGGCAGCGCCTCCGAGAGGACCTTGGCAGTGGCCTGCAGATGCGCTTCCAGGGGCTTCGGGCCGGTGGTTTTCATGGCGATCCTTCTCGGGTCGGACGGACGGGCAGCAAGGCTGTGCCGGTTTTATACGGTCGCTTCGGCCAGCGCGGCAAGCTCGGCGCGCAGTTCCGGGATGCCGGCCCCCGCCGCACTGGATGTCACCCGGATGACAGGGTGAGCGGCGACATGCCGGGACAGAGCCGTGGCTGTGGCCGCCCGGACCTTCTCCAGTTCCACAGGTCCGACCTTGTCGGCCTTGGTCAGCACCACCTGGTAGATAACAGCCGACTTGTCGAGCAGCTTCATGATGTCTTCGTCGCCGGCCTTCAGCCCATGCCGGCCATCGACCAGCAGCAACACCCGCTGCAGCTCCGGCCGGCCCTTGAGGAAAGCCCGGGTGGTATCCGTCCAGGCGGCCGCCTTGGCTTTGCCGACCGAGGAATAGCCATAGCCGGGCAGGTCGACGAGGGTCATTTTCCCGGCACCCAGGTCGAAAAAATTCAGCTGCTGGGTCCGCCCGGGCGTGGTCGAAACCCGGGCCAGGGTCTTGCGGCCGGTCAGCGCATTGACCAGCGACGATTTGCCGACGTTGGAGCGCCCGGCAAAGGCGATCTCGGGCCCGCGCGGAGGCGGCAGCTGGTCCATGATCATGGCGCCGGCAAAGAACTCGCAGGGTCCGGCAAACAGCAGCCGGCCGCGCTCCAGCGCGGCCGGCGTCAGTTCATCCTGTGCGGCCGGCAGATCGGCCATGCGGTTACTTCTTCGGCTTGGCGGCCTTGGGGGCCGGCGGTTCGGGTTTTTCGGCGCCGCCGCCGATCTTCACGCCCATCCGCCTCATGATCACATACTGCTGGAGGATGCTCAGGGTATTGTTCCAGCTCCAGTAGATCACCAGGCCGGCCGCGAAATGCCCGAGCATGAAGGTGAAGACGACCGGCATCAGGGCAAAGATCTTCTGCTGCACCGGGTCCGGCGGCGTCGGGTTCATCTTCATCTGCAGATACATCGAGATGCCCATGATGATCGGCCAGACGCCGATCGAGATCACTGCCAGCGGCCCGAGCGCCGGCACATCCCAGGGCAGCAGGCCGAAACCATTCAGCCATGAGGTGGGGTCCGGCGCCGAGAGATCATGAATCCAGCCATAAAACGGCGCATGCCGCATCTCGATGGCGATGTAGAGCACCTTGTAGAGGGCAAAGAAGACCGGAATCTGCAGCAGGATCGGCAGGCAGCCCGCTGCCGGATTGACCTTCTCCTTCTTGTAGAGGGCCATCAGCTCCTTCTGCATCATTTCGCGATTGTCGGCATAGCGCTCGCGCAGCTTGGTCATTTCCGGCTGCAGCTTCTTCATCGCGCTCATCGCGACGTAAGACTTGTAGGCCAGCGGGAAGAACAGCAGCTTGACGATGACGGTGACCGCCAGCATGGCGAGGCCGATGCTGCCGAGCAGGGCATGCAGGTTGTCGATTGCCCAGAACATCGGCCGGGTCAGGAAATGGAACCAGCCCCAGTCGATCGCAAGTTCAAACCGGGCGATATTCTTCTCCCGCTCGTAGCGGTCGATCAGCTTCACTTCCTTGGCACCGGCAAACAGCAGGCTGGTGCTGCGCACCGACTGACCCGGGTCCAGCGCCATGCCGCCGCCGAGATAATCGGCCTGGTACAGGTCAGTCCCGCTTGCCGCCTTGCTGTGGCTGAAGCGCGCCTTCACACTCTGCTTGTCGCCGGGAACCAGCGCTGTCAGCCAGTATTTGTCGGTCAGGCCGAGCCAGCCACCGACGCTGTTGAATTCACGCGCGGAATCGCCAGCGATGTCGCTGTAGGTGAAATCCTTCAGCGTGCCGTTGTCGTCGCCGGTTTCCCGGAACACGCCAAGCGGCCCTTCATGCAGGATGTAGAGGCCGTCGGTTGTCGGCGTGCCATGGCGCGAAACCAGCGCATAGGGGAACAGCGTCACTGCCCTGTCGCCCTTGTTCTCGACGGTCTGGGTGACGGTGAAGAGGTAATTGTCATCGACCGCGATGCTGCGGCTGAACACAAGGCCCTGACCATTATCCCAGGTCAGGGTCACGGGCTGGGCCGGCGTCAGCGTGTCGCGGTCCGCAGTCCAGAGTGTCTTGCCGTCGGGCAGTGCCACGCCGCTGCCCTGGGCGGTCCAGCCGAATTCGGCATAATAGGGCTGCGGGCCGCCGGCCGGCGAGAACAGATGGATCGGCTGGCTGCCCGGCTTGATGGTTTCCTTGTATTCCGGCAGCACAATGTCGTCGATCCGCGCGCCGGTCAGGTTGATCGAGCCGATGACGCGCTTGCCGGCGATCTTCACCCGCGGATTGCCGGCCAGCGCGGCCTCGCGCGTCACCGCCGCTTCCGCCGGCTGCTGCGGCAGTCCGGGCAGCTGCGGCAGGCTGCCGGCAGCCGGGGCCTGGCCGCCGGCAGCCGGAGTCTGTGCCTGCTGGGTCGCCTGCTGCTCGCGCAGGCGATCCTGCCTCGGTTTTTCGATGAGCAGCTGGAAGCCGAGCAGGATCGCCACCGAAACGACGATCGCAATGATGAGATTCTTCTGGTCGGACATCAGACGGAACCTTGCTGTACGGATGAAGACGGCGGCACCGGGTCATAGCCGCTGCTGCCGAGGGGATGGCAGCGGGCCAGACGCCGCAGGGTCAGCCAGCCGCCGCGCACCGCGCCATGCCGTTCGAGAGCCTCGAGCGCATAGCAGGAGCAGGTCGGCTGGTAGCGGCAGTTATGACCGACCCACGGCGACAGGAACAAGCGGTAGGCCTGCACGGGCAGGGCCAGAAAGCGGGCCAGCGGCGTCATGTCGCGGCCTCCGGAGCGGCGACCGGCGTTGGGGCCGCCTGCCACAGGCGCAGTTTCTTCAGGGCGGCTTCAAGATCGCGCCGCAGATCGGCAAAGGGCCGGGCTGGCGTCGCCTGGCGGGCAACCAGCACATAATCATGGCCACGCGCGGCATGGCTCGACAGCATTTCGGCAGCCAGCGCCTTCAGGCGCCGCCGGGCGCGGTTGCGCAGCACGGCATTGCCGACCTTGCGCGAAGCCGTGAATCCGACGCGAAAGGCCGTGGCCGTTACAGTCGTATTGTCTGGTGGAGCGGGGGCGGCCTGCAGCAAGAGCCCCGGCAGCGCTACGCGCCGGTTGGCCGCCTGCACCCGGAGATAATCCGCGCGGCGGCGGAGTCGTTCGACGCCGCCCGACGCCATCGCGGCAAATCTTACGCCGAGAGCTTCTTGCGGCCCTGGGCGCGCCGGGCAGCGATCACCTTGCGGCCGCCTTTGGTGGCCATGCGCGCGCGGAAGCCGTGGCGACGCTTGCGCACCAGCTTGCTGGGTTGATAGGTCCGTTTCACAGCGGCTCTCCGTCTGACAGGCGTCTTTCCGCGGAAAACCGCCAAAGAAAGACACTTGAACGCACAAACAGGGGGCCCAAGCGGACCCCCGGCAAAATCGGTCCCGCTGTATACGGGCTCGCACCGGCAGAGTCAACGTGGTATTGGCCGCTTCCGCCCATGCTTTTTGCGGGCCCTTTGGTGTTGACGGCCGGGGGTCCAGCCCCTATAACCGGCCGCCAATTTTACGGAATCACTGGAAAGTCTTAAGAGGTTCACCATGGCTCGTCGCTGCGAAGTCACCGGCAAGGGCGTCCGGACCGGTAACAATGTCAGCCACGCCAACAACAAGACGCGGCGGCGCTTCCTGCCCAACCTGCATGTCGTTTCGCTGATCAGCGAGGCGCTGGGCCGGGATGTCACCCTGCGGGTGTCGTCGCATGGCCTGCGCTCGGTCGAGCATAACGGCGGCATCGACAACTGGCTGCTGAAGACCCGCGACGACCGCCTGTCGGACGACGCGAAGGTGCTGAAGCGCAAGATCAAGAAGGCACTGGCGGCCAAGCAGGCGGCCTGAGCCGCCCGTCCCGTCCGCACGGTTTTCCTGACGCCCGCCGGAGCCCGCTCCGGCGGGCGTTGCCGTTCGGCACCGGCAGCACCGGCTATTGCGGCTGCAGGCGGAAGACCATCAGCAGGGTCCGCTGCAGGGCATTCCGATTATCGTCGGACATGACATAGAACCAGACGCTGCCATCGGCGGCCGGTCGTGCGTCCAGGGCTTCCATGTTGTCGACAGAATATGGCCGCGCCAGTTCGGCCAGCAGCAGCGGCTGCCAGGCTTGGTCAGGCCCAGCGGCCTGCGTTGGTGGCAGCAGGCGCAGCCTTGCCCTGGGGCCGGCCAGCGGCCGGTAAAACCGCTCCAGCACCACCACGCTGCCATCGGGCAGGGCAACGGCATCGGTCGGCGCGAAGTCGTCGGCCAGCGGCCATGATCGCGCCCACCACTGCCCGCCGCGATGCAGCCAGGCAGCCCCGCGGCCTGTGGCGCTGACTTCCCCTTCGCTCAGCAGCAGCAATCCGTCGCCGGACAGCACCGCCATGGCCTCGATCCCGCCATTGGCCGGCTGGCCTGCCAGCGCATCCGGAAGCGCCACCACCCCGACGGCCCGCCCGCCCGGCTCGGCATAGCGCCAAATTCGGTGCCGGTGCTCGAAAGCGACCAGCCAGCCGCCATCCGCGGTTCTGCGCAGGGCTTCGGCATCGCTGTCGCGCTTGTCCTCCAGGATCCGGCCCTGCGCATCGCGCAGCGGCAGGATTTCAGCGCGGGCGACATGGCGCGGCAGGCCCATGGCATCGGTGTCGAAATCGAGACGCAGCCAGTGGCCGGTATCCGAGATCGCCCACAGCCCGCCGCCATCCGGATCCACCACGAGGCCGGAATAGCCGCCAAAACGCGAATCTTCGCTGGCCAGGACCAAACCACCCAGATAATCGAGGCGGCCGACCTGCCGCAGCGACGGATTCTGCGGATCAAGCACCAGTTCGGCATCGCGGACGGGAATCGGGCCGGCTGCAACCGGCGTCACGGGCGGCGCCAGCAGCAGTGCCAGAATTATCAAATGTTTACCTTGTGGCAAGACCGTCATGTTCTATGCTTTCCTGACACTTTTGCAACCTGCCGGGAGCCATGACGGCCTTACCCCGAGCTTCTTCCAGCCGCATGATGCGGGCGCCTGTCCTGTTTGTTGCCGGACTGCTGCTGCTGCTCGCCCTGATTCTCGGCGTCCAGTTATACCGCCAGCATCATGACGAAATCAGGGCCGCACAGGCGACGGCCCGTGCACTGACCACAACCCTGGAAGAGCATGCCGGCCGCAGTTTCAGCGCCGTTGATCTGTTTCTCAGCGATTTTGCAGATACCCTGAGCGGGCTGCCTGGCACGGTTCAGATCAACACGCGCTCCGCCCTGCGGGAACGGATGAACACCCGCCTGGCCGACCTGCCGCAGGTGCGCGCTTTCATCGTTCTGGATTCCAACGGCGATTCCGTTCTCGACAGTGCCAGCATCGCGCCACGGCCGTTCAACGGCGCCGACCGGGCCTACTTCCGTATCCATGCCGAGCGGCCCCATGCCGGTGTATTCATCAGCGAACCCCTGCTCAACCGCATCTCGAACCGCTGGATCATCAACGTCAGCCGCCGGGTGAACAATCCGGATGGCAGTTTCGGCGGCATCGTCGTTGCCGCCGTCGAGCCGGACTACTTCAAGGCCTTCTACCGCGATGCCCAGGTCTCGCCCGATACTCTCCTGACCCTGATCACCGAGAATGGCATCCGCGTCGCCCGCCTGCCCGACCTCGATACCGCGGCAGTCGGCAGCCAGGTCTCCGGCTGGAGGCAGGTCAGCCAGACAATCGGCGAGACTTCCCGCGGCGAGATCGTCAGTTCCGGCGACTTCGACGACACACCCCGCCTGATCGCCTATCGCCGGGTGTCCGGGTACCCCCTGCTGGTGGCGGCCGGAATATCCGAAAACCATGCGCTCGCCACCTGGCGCGAGAACCTGGTCTTCAGCGTGATTGCCCTGCTGCTGGCCGGGCTGGCAGCCGGCGGATTCCTGTTGATCCTGCAGCGCCAGATGTCCCGCGCCAGTGCCGCTGAAGTCCGGCTGTCCGAAGCCATAGAATCCCTGTCGGAGGGCTTTGTTTTGTTCGGCCGCGACGGCCGGATCGTTACCGTCAACCGGCGCTATTACGAACTGACCGGTCATGACCCTGCACAGATCGGCCGCGGCACCCATAACGACGACATCCTCGACAGTATCCTTGCCATCGGGCGGGAGAACGACCGCGTCGCTGAAGCCGAGGCCTATACGGCCACATTGCGTGCCGACTTCGAGGCACCGAGCGGCCGGCCCTTCGATATCGAGGCCCGGCCCGGATACTGGCTGCGTACCGTCCGCCATCGCACGGCTGACGGCGACGTGATCAGTATTGTTTCCGACATCTCCGATCTCGTCGTTACCAAGCAGCGCATGACCGATGCCGTCGAAGCGATGACGGATGGCTTCATGCTGTTCGATCGCAGTGACAATCTCGTGCTGTCCAATCGCCGCAGCATAGAATTGCTGCCTGCTTTGGCGCATTTCCCGGGTGACCAGAAAATCCCGTTCGATCGCATCCTCGAGGCGGTGGCGACTGATGTCGGCCCATACTCGACACCGGAAATCCGCGCCCGCCATCTGGAGCACCGTCAGCGCGTGTTGCGCGAACGCCGTGAGGGTTATGAATTCGAAACCCGGCTGGAGAATGGCCGATGGTTGCGGTTTACCGTCAATCCGACACGCGATGGCGGCGCCGTCGACATCATCACCGACATCACCGCGCTGAAACAGGCCGAGCAGCGTCTGCGCGATGCAATCGAGAGCCTGTCCGAAGGTTTCACCCTGTATGGACCGGACAACCGGCTGCGCATGGCCAATCGCCGCTTCTACGAACTGACCGGCCATGATCCGGCCCTGGTGACTGTCGGCACCCCCTACAGCGAGGTTGCCCGCCATATCGCCGAGAAGCGGCGGCAGGTCTGGGGCAAAGTCCCCGATGATGACTTTGTCGACCGCCTGATCAGCGACTTCGCCGATCCGGCTGGCCGGCCTGTCGACGGAGAAAACACGCCGGGCCGCTGGCTGCGCAACGTCCGTCACCGCACATCTGATGGCAGCACGATTTCTGTTATCTATGACATCACCGACCTGAAGACGGCCGAGCTGGTGCTCGCTGATGCCTTTGCCAGCATCGGCGACGGCATCCTTCTATACGATGCCAATGACCGGATCGTGATGGTTAACCAGAGATTCTACGAAATCACAGGGCACGATCCGGACATAATCAAGCCCGGATCAAGCTTCGAGGACATCATGTCGATCCTCGTGAACCGGAACCGGCAGCGCAATCCGGATTTTGATGCCGAGACATTCCTTGGAATACGCCGTCAGGAGTTCCGCGACATTACCGGCCAGCCGCTGGACGTCAACGGCACCGTCAACGGGGAACCCAACAAATGGGTCCGCGTTACCCGCAAGCGCACCTCGACCGGCGGCAAAATCAGCCTGTTCGCCGACATTTCCGACCTCAAGCTGGCCGAACAACGCCTGCGCGACGCCATCGAGACGCTCGACGAGGGCTTCCTGCTCTATGATCGCAACGGCTACCTGCTGATGGCCAATCGCCGGTATTATGAGACGACCCGCCAGGATCCTGAGCGGGTGAAACCCGGCATTCATTTCACCGACATCATGCGCCTGACTGTGGAGCGCGAGAATTATGCTGAAGACTTCGACAAGGAAGCCTATGTCGAAAAGCTGACGCAGGAATTCTGGCAGCCGACCGGCAATCCCGTAGATGCCGAGCCTTTCCCCGGCGTCTGGCTGCGCATGATCCGCCGTCGCACCGCCGATGGCGGCGTCATCACCGTCTTCGGCGATATCAGCGACCTGAAACGGGCCGAACAGCGCCTGCGCGAGGCCATCGAGGCCACCAACGAAGGTTTCATCCTGTATGATGTCGACGACCGGATCGTCCTGTTTAACCAGCGGTTCGTGGAATACTACTGGATTTTGGCCGATGTCATTCGCCCCGGCGCACGGTTCGAAGACATCCTGCGTGCCGGCCTGACCCGCGGACTCTTTCCGGCACCGGCCGGCGGCGAGGAAGCCTGGATCGCCGAGCGGCTGAACAGCCATCGCAACCCGCAAGGGCCGATCGAGCGCCATCTGGAAGACGGACGCTGGATTCTGATCCGCGAGCAGCGCACCGCGGAAGGTGGCATTGTCGGCATCGGGACCGACATCACCGCTTTGAAGCAGGCGGAGCAGAAGCTGCGTGACGCCATTGAAGCGATTGACGAGGGCTTTGTCCTGTACGACAGCGAAGATCGCATCGTCATGTTCAACCAGCGCCTTGTCGACTATTACCCGGATATGAAGGGCTTCCTGAAGCCTGGCATGACCTTCGAGGAGGTCATGCGCGGTCGGGTCAGCGCCGGCCAGTTTGATATAGAGGGAGATGTCGAGACCTGGATTGCCGAACGGATACGGGCGCACCGCCATCCCGGTGCAGTGATGGAGCGGCACACCCGTGAAGGCCTGTGGTTGCTGGTGCAGGAGCGCCGCACAGCTGACGGCGGTATTGTCAGCGTCGCCCGCGACATCACTTCCCTGAAAAAGACCCAGACCGCCCTGGAAACGCATATTGCCGGACAGCAGGCTGCCATGCGGCAGATCGAGCAGCAGGCCTTCCAGCTACGCGCCCTTGCCGACAGCTATGCCATTGAGAAGGAGCGTGCCGAGGAAGCCAACCGGGCGAAATCCGAATTCCTCGCCATGATGAGCCATGAAATCCGCACGCCGATGAACGGTGTGCTTGGCACTATCGGCCTGATGCTGAATACCGATCTGACCCCGCATCAGGCCAAGCTGCTGTCGACAGCCCGCGGTTCGGCGGAGCATCTTCTGGCACTGATCAACGACATTCTCGATTTCTCGAAGCTGGAAGCTGGCCGCATTACTCTTGAAGATATCGATTTCGACCTGCCGCACCTGGTCGAGAGCATCATTTCGATGATGAACCCGCGTGCCGTCATGAAAGGGCTGCGCCTGTCCGCCAGCGTGCCTGCCGAAGTGCCGCGCTTCCTGAAAGGCGATACCGGTCGGCTGCGCCAGATCATCCTCAATCTGGTCGGAAACGCCATCAAGTTCACTGCAAGGGGTGACGTCGCGATCGTGGTCGACAGCGCCCCGGAAGCCGACGGCCGGCACCGGATCACATTCCGGGTCCGCGACACCGGCATCGGGATCGCCGCCGACAAGGTTGACCAGCTGTTCGGACGTTTCAGCCAGGCCGACAGCTCGATTGCCCGGCGCTTCGGCGGTACCGGACTCGGCCTTGCCATCTCCAAACAGCTGGTGGAACTGATGGGCGGCCGGATCTGGGTCGACAGCGTCGAAGGTGAAGGCAGCACTTTCTCGTTCACCGTCACCCTGGCCACGGGCGAAGCCATCGTGGAGACCGCCCAGCCGGAGATCGCCGAAGGGCCGGCAACCCAGCGACTTCTCCGCATCCTGGTCGCTGAGGATAACCAGGTGAACCAGATGGTGATCGGCCTGATGCTGCGCCAGCTGGGGCACCAGATCGATATGGTCAACAACGGCCAGGAGGCCTGCGAGCAGGTGCAGAAGGCACCCTACGACCTCATCCTGATGGATGTGCAGATGCCGGAAATGGATGGGCTGACAGCAACCCGCACGATCCGCGCCCTGCCCGGAAAGGTCGCGGGTATTCCCATCGTGGCCTTGACCGCAAATGCCATGGAGGGCGACCGCGAGGCCTATCTGGCGGCCGGGATGGACGACTATGCGGCCAAGCCGATTGCACTGCCGCAGCTGATAGCCGCCATGAACCGGGCTCTCGGCGGCACGGCAACGCCGGATGCCACACAGCCGGATATTGCACCACCGGATGGTGCACCGCCTGGCAACACGGCAGCACCACAACCGCCCGCAGAGGCGCAAAAGCAGGCCCCGACTGGCGGGCTCAGCGACAGCGCCCGGGCCGGCCTTGGCAACCTGCTGTCTTCCCTAAAGAAACTGAACTGAACTGCCGGGTCGGGTGCCGCGGCATCAGATCGCGGCGTCAGGCGGCGCGCCGGGAACCACGCGTGGTACCGGTCCGGATCGGCGGCGCTTCATCGAACAGCTCGGCCAGCTTTTCCATCATCACACCGCCGAGCTGCTCGGCATCGACAATGGTGACGGCGCGCTTGTAATAGCGGGTGACGTCATGACCGATACCGATCGCGGTCAGCTCGACCGGCGAGCGCTTCTCGATCCATTCGATCACCTCGCGCAGATGGCGGTCCAGATAGTTGCCCGGATTGACCGAAAGCGTCGAATCGTCAACCGGTGCGCCATCCGAAATGACCATCAGAATGCGCCGCTGCTCGGGGCGCGCCAGCAGGCGGTCATGCGCCCACAGCAGCGCCTCGCCGTCGATATTCTCCTTCAGCAGACCCTCGCGCAGCATCAGGCCGAGGTTGCGGCGCGCACGGCGCCAGGGCTGGTCCCCGCCCTTGTAAACGATATGGCGCAGGTCGTTGAGACGGCCCGGCTGCGGCGGCTTGTTGTCGGACAGCCATTTTTCGCGGCTCTGGCCGCCCTTCCAGGCGCGGGTGGTGAAGCCGAGAATCTCCACTTTCACCGCGCAGCGCTCCAGCGTGCGGGCGAGGATGTCGGCACACATGGCCGCAACAGTGATCGGGCGGCCGCGCATCGAACCGGAATTGTCGATCAGCAGGGTCACCACGGTGTCGCGGAACTCGGTGTCGCTTTCCTGCTTGTAGCTGAGCGGCAGGGTCGGGTTGGCAACCACGCGGGCCAGCCGCGCCGCGTCGAGAATGCCTTCCTCAAGATCGAAATGCCACGACCGCGTCTGCTTCGCCAGCAGCCGGCGCTGCAGCCGGTTGGCCAGCTTTCCGACCACCGACTGCAGGTGGCTGAGCTGCTGGTCGAGATGGTGCCGCAGCCGCGCCAGCTCCTCGGTATCGCAAAGATCGTCGGCGCCGACCACCTCGTCGAACTGCCGGGTATAGGCCTTGTAGGCGGCTTCGCGGTTGTGGCCGGCCATGTCGGCGCCCGGCGGCCGGCGGCCCTTGCCGGCCTCCTCGCCAGAACCGGCGACTTCCTGCTCCATGCCGGCATCGGCTTCCATCTCGACGGCCTCGCCGCCGGCGGCATCGGCCGCATCGGCCTGCTGCATGCCGCTGGACGCCGCCTCGCCCTGCTCGGAGTCTTCGCCATCGGACTGGCTCTGCGGCTGCTGGCCGTCGGCATTGTCGTCCTCGCCCTCATCCTCGTCATTGAGGTCGCCGCTTTCATCGTCGGCGAGGTCGAGATCCCGGATCAGCTTGCGGGCCACTTTGGCAAAGGCGCGCTGGTCGTCGATGCGCGCCAGCATCTGGTCAAGGTCGGTACCGCCCTTGTCCTCGATCCAGTCGCGCCAGCATTCCACCATCTGCCGGGCCGCCGCCGGCACCGGCTGTCCGGTCAGCCGTTCGCGGGCCAGCAGCCCGAGCACATCGGCCAGCGGTGCCTCGGAGCGGTCCTTGACCTTGGCATAACCGCGGCTCTTGCAGCGGTCGTCCAGCGCGGCATTCAGGTTATGCGCCACGCCGGCCATGCGGTTGCTGCCGATCGCCTCGACCCGGGCCTGCTCGACGGCATCGAAAACCGCGCGGGCCGTGCCGCCCTGGGGCAGCAGCCTGGCATGCACGCTGTCATCGTGGTGGCGCAGGCGCAGGGCCATGGCGTCGGCCATGCCACGGATCTGAGCCACTTCCGCCGCCGGCAGGTCGCGGCCCGGCACCGGCAGGCGGGCGCGCTTGCCGCGCAGGCCCGGCGTTTCCGGCCCGTAACTGACCTGCAGGTCGCGGTCATGCGAGATCGCCCGCGTCGCCGCGGTCAGGGCACGCTTGAACGGTTCGATCGGGCTTTCCGGCTTACCCGCCATGCCTGGGCTCCCCGCCCCTTACTTCAGGTCTGCCTTGGCAGCGGTTTCCGGCAGATCCTCGCCGAAGCAGCGCTGGTAGTATTCGGCCACCATCGGCCGCTCCAGTTCGTCGCATTTGTTGAGGAAGGTCAGCCGGAAGGCGAAACCGACATCGCCGAAGATGCGGGCATTCTCGGCCCAGGTGATCACCGTGCGCGGGCTCATCACCGTCGAGATGTCGCCGTTGATGAAACCGGCACGGGTCAACTCGGCCACCGCCACCATGTTCTGTACGGTCTTGCGCCCCTGCTCGCCGGTATAGGCCGGCGACTTGGCCAGCACGATGGCAACCTCGTCATCAGCCGCCAGGTAGTTCAGCGTGCAGACAATGCTCCAGCGGTCCATCTGACCCTGGTTGATCTGCTGGGTGCCGTGATAGAGCCCGGTGGTGTCGCCGAGGCCGATCGTGTTGGCGGTCGAGAACAGGCGGAAGGCCTTGTGCGGGCGGATCACGCGGTTCTGGTCCAGCAGGGTCAGCTTGCCCTCGACCTCGAGGATGCGCTGGATCACGAACATCACGTCCGGCCGGCCGGCATCGTATTCGTCGAATACCAGCGCCACCGGCGACTGCAGCGCCCAGGGCAGGATGCCTTCACGGAATTCGGTGACCTGCTTACCGTCGCGCAAAACGATGGCGTCCTTGCCGACAAGGTCGATACGGCTGATATGGCTGTCGAGATTGATGCGCACGCAGGGCCAGTTCAGGCGGGCGGCGACCTGCTCGATATGGGTGGACTTGCCGGTGCCGTGATAGCCCTGCACCATCACGCGGCGGTTGTAGGCGAAGCCGGCCAGGATGGCGAGCGTGGTTTCGCGATCGAAGCGGTAGGCGGGATCGAGATCCGGCACATGCTCGCTCGGCTGGCTGAAGGCCGGCACCTGCATGTCGCTGTCGATACCGAAGACGTCGCGCACGGAAATGGTGATATCCGGCGTGTCGCTCGCCGGCGCGGAAACTGGCTTGGTCTGAAGGGCCGTCATCGTCACTCTCGGGGTTTTCTTGGGCTTAACTGGCCGTCTGGGAGGAATATGGGGTCAAGTATAACCGCGCGTCTGCAGATAGGCATAGGCTTGGTTGACCGTTTTCAGCCTTTCTTCCGCGGCCTTGTCGCCGCCATTCGCGTCCGGGTGGTAGCGTTTCACCATGACCTTGTACTGCGCCTTCAGCTCGGCCTTCCGCAACGGCAGCGACAGGGTTCCGAGATCGAAGCCCAGTATCGTCAGGGCCTCGCGCTCGCGCGGATGCAGGCGCAGTTCGGCATGGGATTTGCGGCGGGCCGCGCCCAGCGTGATGCCGACCTCGGCCAGCAGGCCGAGATCATCCTTCACCCAGACCTGCGGCTCCTCGCGCTGCGGCTTGGTGCCGAGCCGCCAGGTCGGGCGGTGACCGAGCACGTCCTCGCGCTGATAGCGCAGGATGTCGTCGTCGGTCATGCCGCGGAAGAAATCCCAGCCGGCATTGTACTGGCGCACATGGTCGAGACAGAAATGCCAGCGCCCGTCGCGCGGCTCGCGGCTTTTCGGCGCCGGAAATCTGCCTTCCGCGCTGCATTCCGGATGATCGCAGCGGCGCGCGGCCGCAGCGGGGCCGAACGCGGCCTCGGCAAAAATCCGGCGCTGGGCGGAACGGGCTCGGGTCATGATGCCCAGAGTATGGGTTGCCGGGCAGGCACTGGCAAGGTGATTGCCGCTGCCTTACCTTCGGGCCTGCATTGTATTTTTCTCAATGGTTCAGGGATTTTCCGATGTCGATCGCAGGCCGCATCACCGACAAGCTGACCGCCGCCCTGGCACCGCTGCGGCTGGAGCTCGAGGACGAATCCGCCCGCCATGCCGGCCATGCCGCCATGAAGGGGCTGGCGGCTGGAGAGACCCATTTCCGGCTGACCGTGGTTTCCGCCCAGTTTGCCGGCCTCGGCCGGTTGCAGCGGCAGCGGCTGGTGAACCGGATTCTGGCCGAGGAGCTGGCTGGTCCGGTTCATGCCCTTGCCATTACCGCACTCGCTCCTGACGAGTAAACGGCGCCCTCCACCCACGCAAATCCTTGATTTTTATAAGGTCATACTGGTGTAGCTGGCGAATATTGCAATCTGGCGATTCATTTTATTGCGGGACCACAACCTTATTATTTGAAAAATCCGGAAAGAGATATTATGGGTTGTGCCATGCCAGTGACACGCCAACCTGCCCATAGCGACCAGCCGGTGAACGGCCCCAGCCTCGTCACCCGCAACCTGCGGCTGGACCGCGGCCGCACCAGCATCCGCCTCGAACAGGTGGAATGGGCCGCACTGGACACCATCTGCCGCACCGAGGGCATCGACCGCCATGCCTTTGCCACCCGGGTCGACCGCGATCCGCTGCGGCATGAGAAGACACTGACCTCGCGGGTGCGCAGCGCCATCCTCGCCTATTTCATGTCCCGCGCCGGCATGGCCATGGCCGATGCCGGCAATCCGGCCTTCAGGCCAGGACGAGCAGGATCAGGACAGGAAGAGTCGCGAAGCTGAGCAGGGTCGACAGCACGACCAGGCTGGCCACGGCTTCCGGATCGCGGTTGTAGCGCGCGGCGAAAACGTAATTCACCACCGCCACCGGCATGGCGCACTGGATGATGAAAACGCCGCGGGCAGCGCCCTCGAGCCCCAGCAGCGTCGCCAGACCGAAACCGACACCAAGCCCAAGCCCAAGTCGCAGCACCGACAGGATCGCGCCCTGTTTCAGGTCGCGCACCTTCAGGTTCGCCAGCGACACCCCGAGGGTCAGCAGCATCAGCGGGATCGCGATCCCCCCGGCCACCTGCAGGCTGCGCATGATCCAGACCGGCGGATGCAGGCCGCCGAGATTGCCGGCAATGCCGATCAGCACGGCATAGATCATCGGCGAGGCGATCACCGCCCGCAGATTGCCGCGCCCCGCCAGCAGCGACTGGCCCAGTGTGAAATTGCCCAGCGACGAGACGGCGAAAAACAGGATGCCCAGCGCCAGGCCGGGCTGGCCAAAGGCAAACAGACAGAGCGACAGGCCGGCATTGCCGGCATTGGGAAAGGTCAGCGACGAGACGAAGCTGCGCACCGGCATATCCAGCAGCCGCAGCATCACGGCACTGACGGCCATGAAGCTGGCCAGCGCCAGGAAGGCAGCCAGCGTCATGGTGCCGATCATCGTGTGGTCGACCTCGGCATTCAGCAAAGTGTGGATCACCAGGCAGGGCGTACCGATATTGGTGGCCAGAAGACTGACCGTCTCGACCTGGAAAGGCCGCCCGCGCTTGGCCCAGATGAAGCCGATGCCCGCCAGCACGAAAAGCGGCGCGATGACCGAAAACACCTCGGCGATGAGGGAAAACGACATGATGGCCCCGGAACAGGAGGACGGGAATGGGCGGGACGCCGCGTCAGCCCTGCGCAGGGCTGCCGGCGGCGATCGGGATAACTTTCAGCAGGGTGATCTGATGCCGGTGCCGGCGCAGAATCTCGAAGCGGAATCCGTGAAAAACGAAAACCTGCCCGGGCTCGGGGATCATCTGGGCTTCGTGCAGCACCAGACCGGCGATGGTGGTGGCGTCGTCGTCAGGCAGCCGCCAGTCGAACTGCCGGTTCAGATCGCGGATCGTCGCCATGCCATCCACCACCAGCGCACCGTCGGGCTGGCGGCGGTACAGCCGGCTGGCCGGATCATGCTCGTCACGGATGTCGCCGACGATCTCCTCAAGAATATCTTCCAGCGTCACCAGCCCCATGATGGCGCCGTATTCGTCGACCACCAGGGCAAAATGGGCCCGCCGCTGGCGGAAGGCGTTGAGCTGGCCACGCAGGGTGGTGGTTTCCGGCACGAACCAGGGTGGCGAAACCAGCCGCGGCAGATCGAGCCGGGACACGTCGAACCGCACGGCCGACAGCGCGCGCAGCAGGTCCTTGGCATGCAGCACGCCGATCACGTTTTCCGGCTCGCCCCGCCAGACCGGAATGCGGGTATGCGGGCTGGCCAGAACCTGCCGTACGATTTCCTGCGGCGGCAGGTCGGCATCCAGCATCACCATGTTGCGCCGATGCACCATGATATCGCCAACCGGCACCTCTTCGAGATCTAGAATCGAGCCGAGCATGTCACGCTCGTGCTTGACCATGGTGCCTTCCTCGGCATGCAGCTGCAGCGTTGACCGCATCTCCTCGCTGGCACTGAGCAGCACCTCGCGCACGATGTGCACGCCAAACAGCCGCAGCACGTTGCTGCCGACCCAGTGCACCGCATGCAGCATCGGCGCCATTACCCGCACCAGCACCGCGATCACCGGCGCCACCGCCAGTGCCACCCGCTCCGGCTTGTTGATCGCATAAGTCTTTGGCATCACCTCGCCGAAGATCAGCACCAGCAGCGTCATGGCAATGGTCGCATAGACGACGCCGGCATTGCCGAACAGCGCGATCAGCAGGTTGGTGGCCAGCGCCGATGCCAGGATGTTGACGGCGTTGTTGCCCAGCAGGATCGAACTGATCAGCAGGTCGCGGATTTCCAGCAGGCGCAGCACGGTATCGGCACGGCTCTTGCCCTGCCCGGCCAGATGGTGGATGCGCGGCGGCGAGGCTGCCGTCAGGCCGGTCTCGGAAGCCGAGAAGAAGGCCGACAGCACCAGCAGCAGCAGGATCGCTGCGCCATAGCCGATGATTTCGGTTTCGCTCATGGGGCCGGGCGCTCAGGCCGCCGCGGCCAGCTGTTCGCCCAGCAGGGCGGCCACGGCGGCCGGCGGCACGTCGTCGCGCTGCATGGCCTGGCCGATTGCCGCGGCCAGAATGAAAACCAGACGGCCGTCGCGCACCTTCTTGTCCTGCTGCATATGGGCAACCAGATGTTCGGCCGTGAAACCGCCGGCACCGTCGACATCGGCCAGCCGCGCCGGCAGGCCGGCGGCCGCCAGATGCCGCTCGATGCGTGGCGCCAGTGCCGCATCGCACAGGCCGAGCTGAGCCGACAGCCGGAATGCCAGCGCCATGCCGACGGCAACCCCTTCGCCATGCAGCAGGCGCTGGGAATAGCCGGTCTCGGCCTCCAGCGCATGGCCGAAAGTATGGCCGAGATTGAGCAGGGCACGTTCCCCCTGTTCACGCTCGTCGGCCGCCACCACACGCGCCTTGTGGGCACAGGCATGCGCCACGGCTTCGGTGCGCAGCGCCCGGTCGCCCACCAGCAGCTTCGCGCCGTTTTCTTCCAGCCAGCCGAAGAAGGGGGCATCGCCGATCAGGCCGTATTTCACCACCTCGGCATAGCCGGCGCGCAATTCGCGCGGCGGCAGGGTGTCGAGCAGATCGACATCGGCCAGCACCAGCCGGGGCTGGTGAAAAGCGCCGATCAGATTCTTGCCCTGGCGGCTGTTGATCGCGGTCTTGCCGCCGACCGAGCTGTCGACCTGGGCCAGCAGACTGGTCGGAATCTGGATGAAATCCATCCCCCGGCGCAGAACGCTGGCGGCAAAACCGACCAGGTCGCCGATCACGCCGCCGCCCAGCGCAATGACGTGATCACGGCGTTCGACCTTGAGCGCCAGCAGCGCCTCGCAAAGCCGCTCGAAACCGGCATAGCTCTTCTGGCTTTCGCCGGGAGGCAGGATCACCGTCTCGCAGCCGACATTCTGCAATGCCAGTGCCCGCTTCAGCGTATCGAGATGCCGCGCCGCGACATTCTCGTCGGTCACCACGACGGCAAAGCGCCGGTGCAGCAGCGGCGCGACATGCTCGCCGGCCCGTGCCAGCAGACCGCCGCCGACCCGGATATCATAGGCGCGGTCGCCCAGGGCCACTTTCACAATGCGGTCCGTCATTGCCGCGTCCTGCCTCAGCTCTGCTGGTTGGCCGCAAGGCCGTTATAGGCGGCCGGCAATACGGCCAGAATCTGGTCGACCACGCTGTCATGCGGGCCGTCGGCACTGATCACCGTGTAATCGGCCTCGGCATAGACCGGATAGCGCTGCTCCATCAGGCCGGCCAGCGTGCCGCGGATATCGCCGTTGTTCAGCAGCGGCCGGTGCGTACGGCGGGCACAGCGTTTGACCAGCACGTCAAGATCGGCCTTCAGCCAGATCGACACGCCCTTTTCGCGGATACGCGTGCGGGTTTCCGCATTCATGAAGGCGCCGCCGCCGGTGGCCAGCACGATGCCGGGTTTTTCCAGCAGGCGGGCGATCACCTTGCGCTCGCCGTCGCGGAACGCCGCCTCACCATGGGCGGTAAAGATCTCCGGGATGCTGGCACCGGCCGCCTTTTCGATCTCGGCATCGGCATCGACGAAGCCGAAACCAAGCCGCGCCGCCAGCCGGCGGCCGACCGAACTCTTCCCCGCCCCCATCAGTCCGACCAGCACCAGGCTGCGCAGATCCGCCGGCATCGGCCCGGCACCCGACACGGAGTCCGCCCCCACAGCGCCGTCGGCGGGTCCGGCCGCAGGGCGCCCGGCGGGGCTGGCGGTACTGGTCTCAATGGCCGTCACACTATACTCCGTGAATGGCCGGCCGCATTGCCTGGGCCGCGCCACGCCGGTACAATAAAGCAATCGCGTCACATTTCCAGCACGCGGGGTCTGCCGGCCAGGCGCCGGCCGGGTCCCGCCCAGAGTCCGGAGCCGATGCCGCATGGCCCGCATGTCCGTTTTTTTCCTGCTGTTTCTCGTTATCGTGGTGGGTGGCGGTGCCGCTTTCCTCGCCACCTGGGACATCCCCGCCCCCCGCGCCAAGGTGGAGAAGGTGATTCCCGCCGACCGGCTCGGGAAGTAGCGCATGCTCCGGGCATCCAGGCCGGGCCGGCACATTGCATACTGGCAGGTCCTGCTGGCAGCAGGCCTTGCGGCAGGCAGCCTCGCCGCCGCGCCGGCCTGCGCCCAGCCGATTCGGCTGATTCCCCCGCCAGCTGCCCCCGCCGAAACCGCCCCGGCCGATCCGGCCCCCGTCCCGCTGCCGCCGCCCCAGCTTTCCCCGCCCGGCGGCCAGATCGGCACGCCGCCAGCCGCCATCCAGAATGCACCGGACCAGCCTGCCACCGCGCCGGCAGAGACGTCCGACTTCGTGGTCCGGCCGCTGCAGGCGCCCGATCCATCGGCAGCCGGCCTGCTGGACGACACCAATGGCGGCCTTGGCGTGACCATGTGGCGCGGAAGCGACCGGATACAGGCCGTGCGCGCCATCGGCGTACTGCCTGGCAGCGTGCGCTCCGTCGCCCTGCACGGCCTGCAGCGGCGCCTGCTGCTGACCACTGCCGAGGTCCCCGGCGGCAATCCCGGCACCCCCAGCCTGCTCGGCCTGCGCGTCACCCAGCTCTACCGGATCGGCGACATCGCCGCCGCACAGACCCTTGCCGTGCCAAAGCCGGCCGGCCTGAAAGACCCGGTCTTCCTGCAGCTTCCGGCCGAGGCGGCGCTGCTGAAGGATGACACCGCCCAGGCCTGCGGCATGAGCGAGCAGGGCCTGCGCGAGGATGGCTCGGCCTTCTGGCAGAAACTGAACGTGCTCTGCCGCTATCAGGCCAGGGATGTCGCCGGCGGCGACCTGGCGCTCAGCCTGTGGCGCGATGGCGGTGGCGACGACCCCGCCTTCAATGCACTGGCCGCCGCCCTGCGCGGCGATGCGAAGGTGAAGATCGAGACACTGGGCGGCGGCAGTGCCCTGCATTTCGCCATGCTGCGCGCGGCCGGACGGCCGCTGCCGAAGGATACGCTTGACGTTGCGCCGCCGGCCTTGCTGGCGGCCCTCGCCGGCTACGACAAGGCCGAGGCTGAATTACGGCTGGAAGCCGCAGAACAGGCGGCCGCCTATGGCGCATTGCCGGCCGCCGCCCTGGGCGAAGCCTATGCGGGGCTGGCGATCCCCGAAGCCGCACGCGCCGCCATGGCCGGCGGCAAAAGCAGGGAGACCGGCGCGCGCGCCGCTGCCTATCTGTACCAGTCCGTGCAGTCTGCCGCCGATCCCGCGACCCGCATCGACCTGCTGCAGCGGGCCTGGGATCTCGCGCAGACCCGCAATCTGGCACTGCCGACCGCCGCCCTGTACAGGCCGCAGCTGGCGGCACTGGCCCCGGCAGAAAATGCGGCCGCCGCCGCACCGGCGATCATCCGCATGGCGCTGGCTGCCGGCGAGACCGAAACCGCCCGGCGCTGGGGCGCCATGCTGATGCTGATGCCGCCGGAACGCGATCGGGCCGGCGATCTGGCGGCCGCCGCCTGGCCGCTGCTGCTGCTGGCTGGCGACGACAATGGCGAATGGCGCGACAGCCGTTTCGATGCCTGGCTGGCCACGCTGGATGCCCTGCCGCCTGCCGAACGCAATGCCCGGGCCGCCCTGCTGCTGGTGCTGGCCGAAGGTGCCGGCGTCGCCGTGCCTGCCGAACGCTGGGATGGCCTGCTGACCGCGGCGGCGGAGAAATCCGCCACCGGCCAGCCGCAGGCTTCGCTGGCGGTGTGGCGCAACCTGCTGCGCAGTGTCTCCGCCAATGCCCGCGCCGAAAGTCTGGCGCTGGCGCTGGCTTTGCTCGGGCCCGACGGCACCGCACAGGCCGATGGCCAGTCCCTGGCCACCGCGCTTGGCGCCCTGCGCAGCGTCGGCCTGACCGCCGAGGCCCGCCAGGTGGCGCTGGAAGCCGCGCTGCTGCGCGGGTTCTGACCGGCCGCCATGGCGCGGGCCGCCAGCACCGGCAGGCATATCGAAAGCTTCATCGAGATGCTGAGTGCCGAGCGCGGCCTGGCGCAGAATTCGCTGCTGGCCTACCGCACGGATCTGGCCGATTTCGCCGGCCACCTGACCGCCCGCGGCGAAGCGCCCGAACGCGTCGGCATCGACAGCCTGCGCGCCTATGTGCAGGGCCTTGCCGATGCCGGGATGAAACCGGCCACGGCCGCGCGCCGCATCTCGGCACTGCGCCAGTTCTTCCGCTTCCTTGCCCAGGATGGAATCCGCACCGACGATCCCTCGGCACTGCTCGATGCTCCCAGGCGCGCCCGGCCGCTGCCGAAACTGCTGAGCGAGGCGGAGGTTGATGCCCTGCTGACCGCCGCGCGCGGCAGCCGTGACGACCCGGCCGAAGCCGCACGGCTGACCGCCCTGCTGGAAATCCTCTATGCCACCGGCCTGCGGGTCAGCGAGTTGGTCGGCCTGCGCTGGCCGCCGCATGGCGACGATGCCCGCTTCCTGGTGGTCCGCGGCAAGGGCGGCAGGGAACGGCTGGTGCCCCTGAGCGAACCGGCGCGGCTGGCCATCGCCGACTATGCCGGCTGGCGCGCCGCCTTCATCACCGGCAAGGCCTCGCCCTGGCTGTTTCCCTCCCGCGGCGACAGCGGCCACCTGACCCGCCAGCGTTTCGGCCAGCTGCTGAAGGACCTCGCCCTTGCCGCCGGGATCAGCCCGGCAAAAGTCTCGCCCCATGTGCTGCGGCATGCCTTTGCCAGCCACCTGCTGGCCCATGGCGCCGACCTGCGCGCGGTGCAGAAGATGCTCGGCCATGCCGATATCAGCACCACCCAGATCTACACCCATGTGCTGGAGGCGCGGAAACAGGCGCTGGTGCGCCAGCATCACCCCCTGGCGCAGGACCCGCTGGCAAGAGACTGAAGGCGCTCGGGTAATTTCCTTACCCTTACGGAGCCCTTGCCAATCCCTTTCGGTCCAGTTAGCAGATGCAGCATAGATCGACAGGGAGAGACAGGCGCCATGAGCTTCAAGACGATCACCCCCGCCCCGGCCCGGCTGAACCGCTGCGAGCTGGCGGTGCCCGGCAGCAGCGTGAAGCTGTTCGAGAAGGCCGCAAAAAGCGCGGCCGACGTGATCTTCCTCGATCTCGAAGATGCCGTCGCCCCCGACGACAAACCGCAGGCGCGCAGGAACATCGTGCAGGCCCTGCATGATGTCGACTGGGGCCGCAAGACCATGTCGGTGCGCATCAACGGCCTCGACACCCATTACATGTATCGCGACGTGGTCGAGGTGGTGGAGGGCGCCGGCGACAAGCTCGATCTCGTCATGGTACCGAAGGTGGGTACCGCGGCCGACATCTATGCCGTCGACATGCTGCTGACCCAGATCGAGGCCGCGAAAGGCTTCAAGAAGCGCATCGGCATCGAGGCGATCATCGAGACCGCGCTGGGCATGCAGAACATCCACGAGATCGCCGCCGCCTCGCCGCGGCTGGAAAGCCTGCATTTTGGCGTCGCCGACTATGCCGCCTCCACCCGCGCCCGCACCACGTCGATCGGCGGTCCCAACCCGCTCTACGGCGTGCTGACCGACAAGGACGGCGACAGGCCGCGCGAGTATTTCTGGGGCGACATGTGGCATTACGCCATTTCGCGCATGGTGGTGGCCGCCCGCGCCAACGGCCTGCGGCCGATCGACGGCCCGTTCGGCGATTTCTCCGACAACGAAGGCTATACCGCCCAGGCCAACCGCGCCGCGATCCTCGGCTGCGAAGGGAAATGGGCCATCCATCCGGCGCAGATTCCGCTGGCCAACGAGGTCTACACCCCGCCGGAGGCGGAAGTGACCAAGGCAAAGCGAATTCTGGAAGCGATGAAAGAGGCGCAGGCCAAGGGCCAGGGCGCCGTGGCGCTGGATGGCAAGCTGATCGACATCGCCTCGATCCGCCAGGCCGAGGGAATCGTGAAGCAGGCCGAGCTGATCGCCGCCGGCTGAGGCAGCGGCGCGGCGTTACGCCGCGCTGCTGGCCGGAGAGGCAGTCTCCGGCGCCGCCATGCCGGCGCCAGCCTGCTGGTCCTGGCCGTTCGGGGCATGGGCGAATTCGGGGACCAGCGCGCGGATCTGCGCCAGCACCTGATCGGTGTCACGCCGCCGCGCCGCGGCAGCCAGCGCCTCCAGCGCCGCATCGAGTTCGACACGGCCGATCACCCGCGGCGCCGCCAGCAGCACGCCATCCTGCGCCGTCGGCACCAGCGTCTCGTCGCGATGCAGCACTTCCTCGTAGAGCTTCTCGCCGGGGCGCAGGCCGGTGTAGCGGATCATCACATCCTTGTCGGGCTGCAGGCCGGCCAGCCGGATCATCTGCCGGGCGAGATCCTGGATGCGGATCGGCTCGCCCATGTCGAGCACGAAAATCTTGCCCTCGGCATGCAATGTGCCGGCCGGCAGGGCCGCGGCCTGCAGGATCAATTCGACCGCCTCGCGCGTGGTCATGAAAAAGCGGGTGACATCCGGATGGGTCACGGTCAGCGGGCCGCCCTTGGCCAGCTGGCGCTGGAACAGCGGCACCACCGAACCGGAAGACCCCAGCACGTTGCCGAAGCGGACGGTGACGAACTGGGTGCGGCCGGTACCGGCATCCTCGATGTCGCGGCTCTGGCAGACCATCTCGGCCAGCCGCTTGGTCGCGCCCATCACGTTGGTCGGGTTCACCGCCTTGTCGGTGGAGATCATCACCATGATGGCAATGCCGTGCCGGCGGCAGGCATCGGCCATCACCTGGGTGCCGATCACGTTGGTCATCACCCCTTCTTCGATATTGGCCTCAACCAGCGGCACATGCTTGTAGGCGGCTGCATGCAGGACGATCTCAGGGCGGTGCTGCCGGAAAACGTCGTCGACCGCCTGTGCGTTGCGGACATCGCCGAGCATCGCGGCGCGCGGCAGCTCGGCGAAACGCTCGGCCATTTCCATGTCGATCTGGTACAGCGCATGCTCGCTCTGCTCCAGCAGCACCAGCTGCGCCGGACCCAGCGCCGCCACCTGGCGCGCCAGTTCTGACCCGATGGTGCCGCCAGCACCGCTGACCAGTACACGGCGGCCGCCGATCAGGGCGGCGATCGCCGCGCGGTCGAGCACCCGCTGTGGCCGCCCGAGCAGGTCTTCCACATCCACCGGGCGCAGCTGCTGCGACACGCCTCCTTCGGGCCGGAATTCGGTCAGGCGCGGCAGCCGGGCCACCGGCAGGCCGATATGGGCCGCCGCCTCGACCAGATGGCGGATGGCACTGCCGCTGAGGCGATCATCGGCGACAACCAGGCGGCGGGGCCGGTCCGCCGACGGCAGGTCGCGCACCACGGCGTCGAGCTCGGCGATGCCGCCCAGCACCCGGATCCCGCGCAGGTCGCGGCCGAGCCGGGCCTCTTTTTCGTCGACGATGCCGACCACGCGATAGCCGGCCTTGCGGTTGCGCTCCATCTCGCGGATGAACACCTCGGCCGCCGAGCCGGAACCGGCCAGCAGCACCGGCACGCGCGCTGAATCGGTGCGGGCGAAACTGTCGAGCAGCGAGCCGTCCTTCCAGCTGCGATACAGCATGCGCGGCCCCGCCAGCAGCGCCACCAGCAGCAGGAACTGCAGCACCAGCGCACTGCGCGGAACGCTTTCAAGACGGGTCAGCAAGAATAACAGCAGGGTGAAGATCAGGATCGACAGGATCGCCCCGCGCACCACCGCGATCATGTCGCGCAGGGA
Organism: Ferrovibrio sp.; assembly: GCF_964218355.1. Taxonomy (GTDB): domain Bacteria; phylum Pseudomonadota; class Alphaproteobacteria; order Ferrovibrionales; family Ferrovibrionaceae; genus Ferrovibrio. Next base: position 151,499 of record NZ_CAXPMC010000016.1, read on the forward strand.
AGCGAAATGCCAGATGCCGCGATACAGGCCGGCATAGCGGAAGACCACGGCCGCAATGGCGGCAAAGGCAAGCGTTGCTTCCGGCATATGCTGCGCCGCCCAGGCCTGGTCAGCCAGCCAGTAGCGCAGCCAGACCGCCAGCGGCAGCGACGCGGCCGCCATCACCACATCATGCAGGGCAACCAGCAGGATGCGGCTGTTCAGGCGAAGGCCGAATGGAAATCTGGCTGCCAAAGGACGTGTCTATCTGCGGCTGTTGTCGTCGGCGGTCATACTACCGGCTTTGCCGGCCCGGCGAAATGCTTACAGAGCAGCAGGGCCAGGACCAGGGCGGCGGCAACCGCCAGCACCGCCGCCGCCGGGGACAGGGTCGAAGCCAGCGCCAGGCCGATCAGCGCCACATTGAGCAGTGCGATCCGCCCGGCCACGGCGGCATGGCTGCCCAGCCGGTCGGCACCGCGCTGGTAGAAGTGGCTGCGATGGGCCTGCCAGACCTTCTCGCGCCGCAGCAGGCGGCGCAGCAGGGTCAGCGTCGCGTCCACCCAGTAATACATGGGCAGGATCAGGGCTGCCGCCCACTGGCCGGCAGAAACGAGGGTCAGCAGCAGCAGCCCCAGCATGAATCCCGCCGGCACGCTGCCGACATCACCGAGAAAGACCCTCGCGCGGCCCCAGTTCCATGGCAGGAACCCCAGGGCCGCCGCCGCCAGCACCAGCGCCTGGACCTGACCGGCCGGGTCCTCCCCCTGCCAGAGGCCGAGCAGGGCGGCGCCAAGGCCGATGGACACCATCTCCACGCCACTGATGCCGTTGATGCCGTCCATGAAGTTGAACAGGTTGATGAACCATATCCATGCGAAGAACAGCACGACGCGCTCGATCCATACCGGCACCAGTCCGGTGGTCATGCTGCCATTGGCGGGGAAAAGCGCCAGCACGACGCCGACCACCAACACCTGCATACCCAGCCGCAGCATTACCGGCAGGCCGCCATGGCGGTCGTCCAGCCATGAAATCACCGCCAGCGCCACCATGCCGAGCACGGCCAGCGGATAACCGGTATCCGGCTGCAGGACCAGCCAGACCACATTGCCGAACAGGATGCCGGCGACCAGGGCAATGCCGCCGCCCCGCGGTGTGGCCCGGACATGGCTGGACCGGGCATTGGGGATATCCATCACCGCACGGCGCGTCAGCCACGCGATCAGCGGCGGCAGCAGCAGCAGAACGACCAGACCGCTGGCCGCGGCCGTGGCAACCGGAGCGAACCAGTCCTGCGGCGCCATGGTCATGGCCCGCGCTCCGCGGCCGGCAGCAGCCTGTCATAGGCCGCCAGACTGTCGGCAACGAAGCGCCCGACCGAGAACTCGGTCTCGGCGATGGCGCGACCGCGCGCAGCCTGAGCCCGGCGCAGTTCGGAATCTTCGACCAGGCGCCGGATCGCCGCCGCCGTGGCCGCCGTATCGGCCACCGGCACCAGCAGACCGTTTTCCTCGTGCCGCACCACCTCGCGGCAGCCCGGCGCATCGGTGGTGACGATGGCGCGGCCCACTGCCGCCGCCTCGATCAGGCCGCGCGGCAAGCCCTCGCGATAGGACGGCAGCACGATGACATGTGCCCGCGCCAGCATCGCCGGCATGTCTTCAGCATAGCCCCAGTATTCGACGCAGCCCTCGGCCAGCCACTCCTGCAGCCGCGCCGGCCCGATATCGGTGGGGTTGTCGGGGTCGTGGCGGCCGACCAGCACGAAGCGTGCCGCCACATCCTGCGCTTTCAGCTGCCGGGCCGCACCGACGAATTCGCTGATGCCCTTGTCGCCCAGCAGCCGGGCCGGAAACATCACCACCGGCGGATGCCCGGCATCGGCCAGAGGCTCCGCCTGTTCGGCAAAAACCTGCATGTCGACGCCGCAGCCGCGGATCATCACCCAGCCATCGGACTGCACCAGCCGGTGCGCCTGGAATACGCCGAGGTCATCGGGATTCTGGAAGATCGCCGTGCTGTTGCGGTGGCCGAGCGCAAAACGGTACAGCGGCAGCAGCAGGCGGCGGACCAGTGCCGCCCTGCCGCCTGTGCGGATGAACAGGAAACCCAGCCCGGTGATCGCGTGCACGACAGCCGGCATGCCGGCCAGCCGCGCGGCCAGCCCCCCCCAGATCACCGGCTTGATCGAGACCAGATGCACGATATCGGGCCGCAGGCGGCGCTGCAGGGCAAACAGGGCGGCCAGCAGACGCAGCTCGGCCAGCGGGTTAAGGCCGCCGCGGGTCAGCGGGATCGGGTGAAACCGGAACCCCTCGGCCTCCAGCCGGGCGGCGACGGCCGGATCGGCCGGGCCGGCCACATGCACCTCCCAGCCGCGATCGCGCATCGCCCGCCCCACCGGCAGCCGGTGGGTGGTGAAAAACAGCGCCTCCTGGACGACAATCAGCAGCCGGCGGGTCATCCCGGGGCTCTATCGCGCATGCCCGGCCGGGTCAAGGCGCCCGCGGCAGCCCGGCCCGCGGCTCCGGTTGACAAGGGGGGGGGCGGCAGGATACCCCGGACGTCCTTTGCAGTCTGTGGCAGATCTCCCGTGACCACTCCCCCCCTTCCCCACCGGATCGCCGTCATCGGCCTTGGCTATGTCGGCCTGCCGCTGGCCGTGACGCTGGCCCGCAGCTTTCCGGTTCTCGGCTTCGATATCGACCAGGGCCGGGTCGGAGAACTGCGCCGTGGCGAGGACCGGACCCGCGAAGTCGCCCCGGAAGCCCTGCGCGACAGCCGTCTGGCAGTCAGTGCCGATCCCGCCGACCTGCCGGGCCATGCCATCTATATCGTCACCGTGCCGACCCCGGTGGACGCCATGAACGCCCCCGATCTCGGCCCGGTGCGCAGCGCTGCACGCACGGTCGGCCGCGCCCTGAAAGGCGCCGTCGGCAGCGGCGCCATCGTCGTCTTTGAAAGCACGGTCTATCCCGGTGTTACCGAGGACATTTGCGGCCCGATCATTGCGGAAGAATCCGGCCTGGTCTGCGGGCGCGACTTTTTCCTCGGCTATTCGCCGGAACGCATCAACCCCGGTGACAAAGTGCACACTGTCGACCGGATCGCCAAGGTTGTGGCAGGTCAGACCCCGGAGGTCGCGGCAAAACTCGCCGACATCTACGGCACCGTAACCTCGGGCGGCATTCACCTGGCTCCGGACATCAAGACTGCCGAAGCCGCCAAGGTGATCGAAAACGCCCAGCGCGACATCAACATCGCCTTCATCAACGAAATTGCCATGATCTTCGGCAAACTCGGCATCTCCACCCATGACGTGCTGGAGGCCGCAGGGACCAAGTGGAATTTCCTGAAATTCCAGCCCGGACTGGTCGGCGGCCACTGCATTGGCGTCGATCCCTATTACCTGGCATACCGCGCAGAAGAACTCGGCCTCCAGGCCCGCATCATCCTGTCGGGCCGCGCCATCAACGACGGCATGAGCCGCCATATCGCCGAGGCCGTATCCAGCCGCCTGCCGGCGGCAGGGCGGGTGCTGGTTCTGGGCCTGACCTTCAAGGAAGACGTGCCCGACCTGCGCAACTCCAAGGTCGCCGACCTGATCGCCCATCTGACCGGGCTGGGCCACGAAGTGGCCGTGCATGACCCGCTGGCCGATCCGGACGAGGCGCAGCACGAGTATGGCCTGATGCTCAGCCCGCGCCTCGACGCGCTGTCCGGCTTCGACGCGGTGGTTGCCGCGGTGCCGCACCGGGCCTATCGCGACCTCCCCGGCCAAGGCCTTGCCGCCCTGCTGAAGCCCGGCGGCCTGATTGCCGATATCAAGGGGCTGTGGCGCAGCCGGCCGCTGCCAGAGGGCCTGCGCTACTGGACCCTCTAGCCATCCGCCACTGGACAAGCGGGGGCCGCCACCCGAGATAAGCGGCAGCCAAGGAGTGCCGAATGTCCGAACAGACCGACAGCCGTTTCCCCGTTTCCGTCATCACCGGCTTCCTCGGCGCCGGCAAGAGCACCCTGCTGAACCGCCTGCTGCGCCATCCGGACATGGGCGAAACCGCTGTCATCGTCAACGAGTTCGGCGAGATCGGCCTCGACCATGCACTGATCGCCTCCAGCCAGGAAGACACCGTTCTGCTCAGCTCGGGTTGCCTGTGCTGCACGGTGCGCGGCGATCTGGTGAATACCATCCGCGACCTGACCGCGCGGCGCGACAGGGGCGAAATCAGGCCGTTCAGGCGCGTGGTCATCGAGACCACCGGCCTTGCCGATCCGGCGCCGGTTCTGCATACCCTGATGAGCGACCCCGTGGTCGCCGAACGCTGCCGGCTGGAAAGCGTCGTCACCCTGGTCGATGCCGTCAACGGCGAAAACACCCTGGACCATCACCAGGAGGCCGTGAAACAGGCCGCCGTGGCTGATCGGCTGGTGCTGACCAAGGTGGACATGGCGGACACAAAGGCGGTGCAGAGCCTGCGCCACCGGCTGCAGAACCTCAATCCCGGCGCGCCGGTCTTCACGGCTATCGCCGGTGACATCGCACCGAAACCGCTGTTCAATGCCGGGCTCTACGATCCTGCCACCAAGAGCTTCGACGTGCAGAACTGGCTGCGCGCCGAGGCCTACGGAGACGGACATCACCACGATCACGATCACGACCATGGTCACGGGCATCATCACCACGGACATGACCATGGGCATGACCATGGCCACGGGCATGACCATGCGCATTTCCTGAAGGCGGACGGCAGCCTCGACGTCAACCGCCATGATGCCGCGATCCAGTCCTTCTGCCTGACCTTCGACACCCCGTTCGACTGGAACACACTGGCCACCTGGCTCGACATGCTGGCCGCCTATCGCGGCGACAACCTGCTGCGGGTGAAAGGTCTGGTCAATGTCGCGGGGGTCGACCGGCCGGTGGTGATCCACGGCGTGCAGCACCTGTTCCATCCGCCGGCCACCATTCCGGCTTGGCCCGATGCCGACCGCCGCAGCCGTATCGTCTTCATCACCCGCGACCTGGCGCGCGAGGTGATCGAGCAGACCCTGTCCGCCCTGCAGCAGGCCGAAACACCACCAGCCTCCTGATCGCCGTTCATGTCCCAGCCTGCCGATCCGCAGCCCGACCTTTCTGCCGATCCGGATCTGGCCGCACTGGTCCGCAGTCTGCGGGCGACAGCGCGCAACCGCGTTTTTGCGCTGACCTATGCCGGCTGCAAATACTGGGTGAAATCGGCCGGCCCGCCGCGGCTGCGCAGTTCGGTTCTACTTCAGGCCGCGCTGGCCGGCCTGTTCAGGCTGCCGCTGCTACGGCCGCCGCACATGCCCGGCGGTGCATCCGGTCTTGCTGCCGAAGCGGCCGCGATCCGCGAACTGGCCGCGGCGGGCTTTCCGGTGCCGGCCGTGATTGCCTGCGCACCCGAATGGCTGGTGCTGGGCGATGCCAGCGAGGGACTGGAGCCGCAGCTGAATGCCGCCGCCGATGACGAAACGCGCTGGGCGCTGATCGCCGGTGCCGCTGCCCTGCTCGGCCGGCTGCATGCGGCCGGCCACTGGCATGGCGGCGCGCAGATCCGCAATTTCTGCCGGTCGCCGGCGACCGGGGAGATCGGCCTGCTGGATTTCGAGGATCACGACCTGCCCGGCATGATGACGGCCGAGCGGCAGGCCCGCGACCTGCTGCTGTTCATCTATTCGCTGGCCCGTTACGACCCCGCGCCGGATGCGCCGCGGCTGACCGCCCTGGCGACACATCTGCTGGCGGCGGCGGCACCGGATAGCCGTCGCGCCCTGCGCCGGCTGCGCCGCCGCATGGGCTGGCTGCTCGGCCTTGCCCGGCTCGTGCGCCGCTGGGGCGGACGCGACGTGCGACAGGCCCTGGAGACCGCAGCTGTGCTGACCGCCGCCCTGGCGGCCTGCCCCGACTAGAAGACCGCCTCAGAAGGCAGGGGGCGCCAGTCCGATGCTGCCGACATCGAGGCCGCGCCAGTTGGTCAGCGGCTGCTCGACCAGCGGACGGATCATCTCGCGGCCGGCCGCATCGAGCAGGCCGAGATGCTCGAGCAGTCCGCCGAGCGCCGTCTGCGCCGCCCGCGCGGTGCCGTCCAGCACCTTCAGTGCGATGCCGATGCCGCGTTCGGCGCTGGCCGCCGTATAGACGCCCTCGGCACCGGTCTTGGCAATGAATTTCCCGCCGCCGGCCTGCATCACGGCCGTACAGAACCGACCGCTGCCGGCGACGAAGAACGGCTCGGCGGCCACGGCCGCCGCCAGCCGCCGCGCCGCCTTCGCACGCTCTGGCGTCAGCCCATGGCCGGTGGCGAAGCGGGCGAAGCCGTGCGCCAGGCTGTGCAGCGGCACCGGCATCGTCGGCATCGAGCAGCCATCGATGGCCACCGTCTCCGGTGCGATCCGCACGCCGCAGACATCCTCGATGGCGGCCGTCACCCGCCGCTGCACGGCATGATCGGGGCGCACATAGCCGCGGATGTCCTCGCCCAGATGGGTGGCGACGCTGACCATGCCGGCATGCTTGCCCGAACAGTTGTTGTGCAGGGTCGACGGCGCCGCGCCATCGCGGGCGATCTGGCGTGCCGTGGCCTCGTGATAGGGCCAGTGGGCGCCGCATTCGAGATCGTCCGGATTGCGGCCGATGCGGGCGAGCCAGGCGGCCACCGTGTCCGTATGCCGTGCCTCGCCGCCATGGCTGGCACAGGCCAGCGCCAGCTCAGCCTGGCTCAGGCCGAAGGCGTCGGCGGCGCCACTCTCGACCAGCGGCAGGGCCTGGATCGCCTTGTTGGACGAGCGCGGAAAGATCATCTGTGCCGGATCGCCCCAGGCGGCGACGGTGCCGCCATCGGCATCGACGATGGCGGCCACCACCGGATGGCGGCTTTCCACTTGCGCGCCGCGCCTGACCTCGACGATAAAGGGCCGCGCACCGGGCGCCGGCAGGGGGTGGAAGGGTTGGCCCATGGCTGCCTCCTCTGCAAACTGCCCGCTTATACACAGCCGGCCGCCGGCCGAACAGGATCAGGACCCCCGCATGCGTGGCTATTTCGGAATCGGCGTCGAACGGATGAGCAAGCCGATGAATGCCGGCAACCTGTTCCGCACCGCCCACGCCTTTGGCGCCGGTTTCGTCTTCACCATCGATGCCGAATACTCGGTGAAGCGGGCCCGTTCGGATACCAGCAAGTCGCCGGACTCTCTGCCCTGGTACGAGTATGACAGCGCCGCCGACCTTGCCCTGCCGCAGGGCTGCGAGCTGGTCGGCATCGAGCTTCTGGAGACGGCGGTCGAGCTGCCGCGCTTCCGCCACCCGCTGCGGGCCGCCTATGTGCTGGGGCCGGAAATGGGCAGCCTGAGCCCCGAGCTGGTGGCCCGCTGCCGGCATGTGATCAAGATCCCGACCAGCTTCTGCGTCAACGTGGCGGTGGCCGGCGCCATCGTCATGTACGACCGCCTGATCACGCTGGGACGATTCGGCGAGCGGCCGATCTCGCCGCTGGCCCATATCCCGGGCGCGGCGCCGGCACAGGCGCCGGCCGCCGCCAATCCCGGCGGCCGCACGCCGAAACGCCGCTGAGCCGCCGCGGCGGCCGGCAGTATCAATTTCCGGTTAACCCTCGCGCTGCAAAACGCGCCTGCAGATGGCATGCGCGGATGCGGCCGCCCGCGGCCGGCCCTGTTCATTCCCTTTTAAACCCGCGCCTGTCATAGTGAGGTCACAGAGAAGGCCGGCGGAGAAGCCGGCGGCCGGCAGAGGCAGGACAGAACGCGGGATGAGTGCACCAACAGGGATTACCGAAATCTCGGGCGGCGTCGTGCTGTGCCAGGATGCCCATGCCCTGTCGGACCGGCGGGCCCGGCACATGCTGGGGCGGGTCTGCCGCGACTATCTCGACGAGAATATCCTGACGCCGATCGAGCTGCTGCATCACAGCGGCCATGCCAAGCTGATCAACAACGCCGAGAATCTCTATGCCGCGCTGGTCCAGAAAGCGGCGGTGGCGCAGGCGCAGGCCTCCAACAGCCCGGTGCGCGACAAGGTGAAGAAGCTGTTCGCCATCACCACGGCGGTTGTCACCCAGGTCGAGGCCTTCGAGAAGCGGCTGCCGGCCACCGCGCTCAGCCATCGCCTGCTGACCCAGCTCTGCGGCTCCGACCCGCTCTATGGCGAGCGCATCGCCTATACCGCCCTCGCCCACCATCTCGAATTCTCCAAGCACTGGACCGAGAAGGCCGACCGCTGCCTGAAGCTGCTGGAAAAAGGCATCGAGCATCCGGCGCTGACCGTGCTGGACGAGGCCCTGGCCGAGATCCTGCAGGCCAAGTCGGCGGTGCCGGAGCTGTTCGGCAAGTTCCAGGACGGCAAGCTGCGCATCATCCAGTTCATGGCGATCCTCGACCGCCGCTATGCGGTCGACGAGCAGGCCTATGCCACCGAATTCGCCGAACGCCTGCACGAGACCACGGCGGCGCACAAGATGCCGGCCCTGCGCGATGCCATCGTGCAGCTGGTACGCCGCCTGCTGATCTCCTCGGTGCCGCTGGCCTCGGAAGAGCCGGCCGAGGAATTCCAGGCCACCCGCGAAGTCTATGCACTGCTGACCCGCGACCGCGAATTCGCGCTGGAGCTCGGCGCTGCCGACCTGTTCGAGAAGCGCATGGTGCGACTGGTCACCGCCGAGAAGCTGGCCAAGCTGGTGCCCGGCTATTACTCGGCGCCCAAGCTGATGACCGCCCTGCAGCTGTTCGAGGAAGCGATCGGCGAGGGCCCGAAGGAAATCCTGCTGAAATACATCGCCTTCCTGTTCGAGCACCGCGATCTCGAAAAGGAATTCGTCGATCCCGCCTACACCACGGAAGAAAAGGTCGAGATCGCCCAGGAGCTGCGCAAGAAGACGGTCAGCGCCGGCCTGTCGGATCATCGCCGCGAACAGTTCCTCGGCATTCTCGATCCGCTGATCCAGCGCCTCGCCCAGGGCGACCAGCGCCGCTCGACCCGCACCCAGTGCGGCCCCGAGGATCATGTCGTGCTGGAAGGCGCCCGTATCCCGCTGAAGAACTGGAGCGCCATCGGCCTGCTGTTCGGTCCGATCACCGGCACCTTCCTGGAAGGCGAGCTGCTGAAGCTGACGGTGAAGATCAAGAACCCGAAGCTGCAGATCACCTTCGATGCCGAGGGCGACGTGGTGCGCTACACAGAGGACGGCTTCGTGGCGATGAAATACCGCTGCCTCGACGCCCAGATGGCCAAGAAGGTGGCGCTGTATTTCGACCCGCTGGCCGGCGCCCGGGCCTGACGCTTCGGCGCCGCCAGCCCCTCAGCCGTCTAATTGCTCGATGGCATCCACGCGGTCGGGATAGAAGGCGAGATGGCCGGCAATCGCCGCCACCGCCGGATAGGGCGCGTCATAGGTCCAGACGGCGTTTTCCGCGCGCCGGCCATCGACCGCCAGGCTGAAATAGCCGGCATCGCCCTTGTAGGGACAGTGACTGCCATGGGTGCTCGGCTCGCAGACCGACATGTCGGCATCGCCGCGCGGGATGTAGAAGACCGGCGGATAGCTGGCCTCGCGCAGCACCAGGGCCTGCCTGCTGTCGGCAACGATGCGGCCGTTGAAATGCACGCGCACGCGGCCCGCCGCCGGTGCGATGGCGATCGGATGATCCCTGCCGGGAAGTTTCATCGGCGCATCTCCCTGTATCTGCCTGATGCCGTTCGGTCAGCACCGAGATAACGCGGCCGGCGCCGTCTTCAATCCCGGCGCCGACGGTCCTACACTTGCGGAAACAGGAAAACGGCGAGGAAACCGCAATGACCGGCCATATCGACCCGACCAGAGAAATCTTTGCGCAGTTCCGCGACAATGACCGGCCGGGCCCGATCCACATGCTGAACCTGGTGCGGCTGCGCGCCGCCGCCGCCTATCCGGATGGCCGCGCCGCCACCGGCGCCGAGGCCTATGCAGCCTATGGCCGCGACAGCGGCCCGGTCTTCCGGCGGCTGGGCGGAAAGATCGTCTGGCAGGGCGGCTTCGAGCTGATGCTGATCGGCCCGCAGAGCGAGCGCTGGGACCACTGCTTCATCGCCGAATATCCGTCGGTCGGCGCCTTCGTCGAGATGGTCCGTGATCCGGTCTACCGCGAAGCCGTGAAGCACCGCCAGGCCGCCGTCGAGGATTCGCGGCTGATCCGCCTGCAGCCGCGCGCCCCGGGCCAGGGTTTCGGCGAGGCGGGCTAGCCCGCCTGTCCGGTCGGAATGCCGGATGCCGGCAGGCCGAGCTGGCGCAGATGGCCGACGAGACGGTCGGCATCGACCGGCTTGGCGATGGCATCGATGATGTTCAGGCCGCGGCTGCGGCCCAGTTCCATAGCCATGGCCAGAAACTGCGCGTCGTTTCCGGAGATCAGGATCACCGGTGTCGTCACCCCCTCGGCAGCGAGGTCGCGGATCAGCTCGAAACCGTCGCTGCCGGGCATGAACAGGTCGGCGATGATGACGGTGCGTTCGCGCTCGGCGGCGGAAAGCCGCGCGAAGGCATTGTGGAAATCCGCCTGGCTGACGAGATGGGTCAGGACATACCCGGCATGGGACAGCAGATCCTGCAAGTAAAGCGCATCATGCTGCGAATCCTCGATCAACAGGATCGTCATTCCTCACCTCGCCCTGCCAGGCCTGAAATCACACCGAAGCACCCCAGCGCCGGGCCCTCGTGGGTGGAATAATGCTGGTCCGGCACCACGCCAAGCATATATATTAGTGGCTGAACCAGCCTCAAGTATATCTTGTGCAGAAGAATGCGGGGGAAGCGGGTTGACGGAACGTTCGGGTTTCCCGGCGGGGCTTGCTGCATTGATTGCCGCCGCGTCGATCCTGTCCGGCCTGACGGCCGGATTCCTGCAGCGGGACCGCCAGGACCGTCTTTATGCATCCCAGTTTGCCGGCCTGACCTCCGAATTCAGCGGCCTGATCGCGGATCGCTTCCAGCTGTATGAATACGGCCTGCGCGGCGCGCGCGGCGTGGTGCTGACCGCCGGGCCGGACAGGATCACCCGGCTGCAGTTCGAACGCTATTACGAATCCCGCGAACTGCGGCGGGAATTTCCCGGCGCCCGCGGCATCGGCTATACCATCCGCGTCGCCAATGCCGATTCCGCCGCCTTCGCCCAGGCCGCCCGGGCCGACAATTTCCCGCTTTTCGCCATCCGCGAACTCGCCCCGAATGCCGGCGAACGGTTTGTCATCAAGTATATCTACCCGCTGGAGGGCAATGGCGGCGCCACCGGCCTCGACATCGCCTCCGAGGCGAACCGGCGCGGCGCCGCCATCGCCGCGGCCCGCAGCGGCAATCCGCAGCTGACCGCGCCGATCACGCTGGTGCAGGCCACCGGCGAGGTCAATCACGGCTTCCTGCTGCTGCTGCCGGTCTATGCCGGGCAGGCCCATCCCGCCAATGCGGAAGAGCGGCTGGCGGCCACGGTCGGCTGGACCTATTCGCCGCTGGTGGTCGGCGAGGTGCTGCATAACCTGGGGCCGCGCCGGGACGAGATCGCCTTCTCGCTGACCGATACTGCCGAGGAAACCAGCTTCTATGCCTCTCCCGGCTTCGATCCGGCCGCCGTCACGGACGGCCGGCTGGCCACCACTGCCGAAATCGTGATCTTCGGCCGCCGCTGGCTCGTCCGCTACCATATCCTGCCCGCCTTCCTCGCCAAGCATGGAGCGGTTTCCCCCTGGCTGCTGGGCGGGGTGATCGCCGGCATCGGCCTGCTGCTGGCAATCGCCGCCTATGGCATTGCGCGGAACCGCGAACGGTCCGGCACCATGAAGCGGCAGCAGGAATCTTTCGCCTATGGCATCGTCGATGCCGCGCCGCAGGCCCTGATCGTGGCCGACGAGGACGGCCGGATCGTGCGCGCCAATCCCTTCGCAGCCGGCCTGTTCGGCTGGAGCACCGAAGCCCTGGCCGGCAAGCAGATCGAAGACCTGATGCCGGCAGAATTCCGCATTGCCCATGCCCAGCAGCGCCGGCAATACGATTATGCCGTCAGGGTGATGGGCCGGCAGCGCGAGGTGATCGCCCGGCGCCGCGACGGTTCGAAATTCCCGGCCCAGATCCATCTGGCGCCGATGGATATCGGCGGCCAGCGGCTGGTGGTGGCCGGCGTGACCGACGTGTCGGCCGAGCGCGAGGCCATCAAGGTCCTCTCGGCCGCCCAGCAGCGCTGGCAGGAACTGGCCAATTCCCTGCCGCAGCTGGTCTGGACCTGCGATGCCTCGGGGGCCTGCGACTTCCTCAGCGAGCAATGGGCCCGCTATACCGGCATTCCGGCCGAGGCCCAGCTTGGTGCAGGCTGGCTCGACCAGGTGCATCCGGATGACCGCGACGGACTGGTGGCTGCCTGGCAGGAATCGGTGGCGACCAGCACCTCCTTCCGGGTCGAGTTCCGCATCCGCCGGCATGACGGCCAGTACCGCCTGTTCTATACCCGTGCCGAGCCGATCCTCGACAGCGCCGGCAAGGTCATGCGCTGGATCGGCTCGAACACCGACATCGAGGAGCGGTACCAGGCCGAGCAGAAGGTCCGCGCCCTGCTGGAGGAGATGGAAGCCCGCGTGGCCGAACGCACGGCCGATCTGGACACGGCGCGGCGGGATCTGGAAAACATCCTGAATGCGATTCCCTCGATGATCGCCTACTGGGACAGCAACCTGCACAACCGTTTTGCCAACCATGCCTATGAACACTGGTTCGGGGTCACCCCGGGCTGGCTGAAGGGCCGGCACATGCGCGAATTGCTGGGCGACGCCCTGTTCGAGAAAAACCGGCCATTCGTCGAGGCCGCCCTGCGCGGCGAGCCGCAAAGATTCGAACGGGACCTGACCGATCAGACCGGCAAGACCCATGCGACACAGGCCCATTACCTGCCGGACATCCAGAACGGAACGGTGCTCGGCTTCTATGTCCTGGTTTTCGATGTCAGCGATCTGAAGGCCTCCGAAATCGCGCAGAAAGCCGCCCGCGAGGCGGCCGAGGAAGCGACCCGGGCAAAATCGGCCTTCCTGACCTCGATGAGCCACGAACTGCGCACGCCGATGAATTCCATCCTCGGCTTTGCCGATCTTCTGGTCGGACAGTTTTTCGGCCAGCTGAACGACAAGCAGGCCGAATATGCCAGCATCATCAAGAAAAGCGGCGAGCATCTGCTGAAGCTGATGGACGAGGTGCTGGAGCTGAGCAAGATCGAGGCCGGCCGAATCTCGGTTTCCATCGAGCCGGTGAATGTCGTCGCCACGGTGAAATCGGCGGTGGCCACGCTGCAGCCGCTGGCGGAGCGCAACCGGGTGACGATCGATGCCAGGGGCGTGGCGCCGGACGACCTTTTCATCTCCGCCGACCTGACCCGGATTTCACAGATCCTGATCAATCTCGGCAGCAACGCGATCAAGTACAACCGCCGCGGCGGCTGGGTGAAATTCTCCTGCGAAATCCTGTCCGACGATTTCGTGCGCATCCGGGTGGCCGATAACGGCCGCGGCATCCCGCAGGGCCGCCAGGCCGGCGCCTTCCAGGCCTTCAACCGCATGGGCGCCGAACAGGGCACGGTCGAGGGCACCGGCGTCGGACTGGCGCTGGTGAAGAACCTCGCCGAGATGATGGGCGGCCGGGTCGGTTTCGAAAGCACCGAAGGGGAAGGCAGCGTGTTCTGGGTCGACATGCTGAAGGCCGAAGCCGACAGCGTGGACGATCTGGCCCGGACCGAGGCCGGCCTGCCGGTGCAGATTCCGGCGGCGACCGGGCCGATGCGGGTTCTGTATGTCGAGGATAACGAGAATAACCGGCAGCTGTTCCGGCATTTCATGGCCGTGCTCAAGAATGTGGAGGTGATCGAGGCGCCGGATGGCCTTGGCGGCCTCCATGCCGCGCGGACCCGCCGGCCCGACCTGATTTTCCTCGACATCAACCTGCCCGGCATGAACGGCTACGACGTGCTGCGGGAAATCAAGGCCGACCCCGCCCTGAAGGCGATACCGGTCATTGCCCTGACGGCAAACGCGATGTCCGGCGATGCCGAACGGGGCATCGCCATGGGTTTCGACCGCTATCTGGAAAAGCCGGTCCGCCTCGACCAGATCCTGCGCACCGTGCAGGCTTTCCAGGATCAGATCGAAGAACGGCGCGCCGAACAGGCCGCGGACAGCTAGCCGCCCGCGGCGCCCGCATCGTCGCCGGCCGCCTCTGCCGCATCCGCCCTGGCCTCCGCCGCAGCCGCGGCCGGATCACGCGGCGGTTCCGGCCGCGAGAGAATGAAGGCGGCGGCCCCGGCCATCGCGGCGGCCTGCACCCCCAGCAGCCAGGCCTGCAGCCCGGCCAGCGCGCCGGCCGCCAGGGTCAGCACCATCACGGCCACCGCCGTAACCTTGGCCCGCCGCGCGATGGCGCCATGGCGCTGCCAGTCGGCGATCACCGGACCGAAACGGCGATGCCCGGTCAGCCAGGCATGCAGCCGGGGCGAGGACCGCGCGAAGGCAAAGGCCGCCAGCAGGAAAAACGGCGTCGCCGGCAGCAGCGGCAGCACCACCCCGGCAATGCCGAGGCCGGTGGCCAGCAGGCCGAGACCGGACCAGAGGGGACGCACCAGCGGACGCATACAGAGCAGTATGGCATGGGCGACACAAATCCAATAGCTGCAACAATCAAAGCTACTCTGCCAGCATCGCCTGTATTCGGCGGAATAAACCATCCAACGTACCCTTGGCGTCTCGCTCTTGAAGCATTGGCAAGGTCATTCTAGACGCGGCCTCTCCGCACAGGCGGCGTTTTGCATTGCTCGCCTTTTTCTTTATATCAGCATCATCCAGTTGATCCCACGGCCGAGCACCGTCGGCCATCAAATGAATCTGTTGAGCTACCAGCAATGGAACATCGCAATCATCATCAACAGCAATTCGAACATTAAGTGCGTTCAGTATTGCATCAGGATGAAGATAATTTTCGATTTCTCTCTTGCAGGTTAGCAACGCAAAATCCCCATTTCCCCTACCATTCACTTCGTCGACCTGCGCCTGATAACCTGCCTCATTATCGCGGTCATAAAAATGAACTTCGCGTTTGTGCAAACCACGTAAATAGCGGCGATTGACCCAATGCTTGAGCGTTCCACCACCCGTAACAACAAATGCAACGCGAGGGTCTGTAGCCAAATCTATATGGCCATAAAGTCTTGAGAGATGCTCAAGGCAAATAACATCCGTGGGGCCTTCGACATACAGGAGAAGCCTCACCCTGTTATCTGGTAAAACACCCAATTGATCTGCGACAACCCTTAGTATCTCATCATCGACATCAACAATCCTTGGATGGAGAAGTTCATCACGCCTGACGTAGCGAATGCCGGATGAAGGAACTAACGAAGCAATTCCGGGCACATGCGTCGTTACAATCACCTGAACTCCGGAGGCTTCACTAAGATCTATCAATGCGTTTATTAGCATCTTTTGATTTACTGGATGCTGAGAGCTTTCGGGTTCTTCTATGGCGTAAATAATCCCGGGAGCGCCACTTTCAGCTTGCCGGCGCTCCGCTTCAGCACGGAAGAAATTTAACAAAATTAGGCGTCGGACTCCGGACCCACGTTTGTTTATCGGCACCGCATTCTGATCTGTCAGAGAAAATTTAAATGATGCCCATTTAGGTTCTGCCTTTGGGGTCGGTCTTAAGGCATCCGCTAGAGATGCGTCCATCTCTCGAAGCTTTTCTAATGTCTGTTGCGCGACAGCCTCAACCCTCGCTCGAACAGCTTCCTTTATCTTGTCTAACTCCCCCTCCATGGCCCTAACGGCTTCTTTGACCGCCGCATCAAGCGGGTCTGTGATCTCAGAATCATCATCGCGACTTGGGCGATCAGCCTGAAACAGTGCAAATGCAGGAAGGTACCTCTGAATTTGCGCCCATATTTTCTTTCCGTCCTCTTCGCTCAACGGAACCTTGGTGGGCTGTAAGTTTAATGCACCAACGTGCCTCCAGATGCTGTTGCGAATATCCGAGTTTACTCGCTCATCCACCTCTTCAAGTGCCGCACCAATTTCTCGGGCCCGCGCCTTGAGCTTTGCGTTGTTCAACTGCAGCAGATCATTCGCTCCAGCCACGACAGGATGTAGCGCCAATGCAAACACGCGCACAGCCATCTTTGCCGTACTGAGATCGTACTCTTTTAGAATTTCCAATCTTCCCGCTGCATTTAGAAGATGCTCTTTCGCGAGCGTTGTTCTCGCTTGCGCATCAAGAACCACTTCGTATGGCAGATCTTCGAACTGACAGGAAATGCGAATTATCCGCTCTTGGCTGCGGACATTTAGGTCCTCGGCATCAGGCTTCTCTTCATCAAAAAAGATACGAAGCGCCTCCAGCAAAGTGCTCTTTCCCACGTCGTTTCGGCCAATGATCGAGGTAAAGGCTTCAAGTGTAAAAGACGTGGGTTCCAGATAGCCTCGAAACCCTTCAATCGTTAATTGATGCAATCTCATCTTCCGCTCCCCATGCAGCCGCCCCCTAATTCCTTCGAAACAAATACAACCTAAGGCAGTTCTTGTGGCTGAAAATTGAACCTTATTGCAATAGTTCATTTTTTGTTCTATATTTCACATAAAGCCCTGCTGCCGGACATCGTGAATCTGCCTGTGGGAGGCATGCCTGCATGGCACGGCCTGCCCCACCCGATCTGTCCCGCCCCGATCTGCCCCGCCCTGATCTGTCACGGGCACCCGGCGGACCCGGACCGGAAGCCCCGGGCCGAAAGCCCCGGACCGGAAGCCTGCGGGCGATGCCCGGCGCGGATGGGCGGGAACGGGTGCCAACCGGCACCGGATGGGCGCCGATTGGCGCCGATGGGCATCGAATTGGCTCGAATTGGCATCCAATTGGACGCACTTGGCTGCAATTGGCTCGCAGCAGGCCGGTGCCGGCCGGCCTCTGTCCCGTCTTTTCAATATGTTGACCGGCCGCAGCCCGGTCGCGCCAAAAGAAAAACCCCGGCGGATCGCACCGCCGGGGTTTCCCGAAGTCTGTCCGGAAGCGAGGCGGCTTACTGGCCGGCCTCGTCGTCCTTCTTCTTGCGCATGGCGGCACCCAGGATGTCGCCCAGCGAGGCGCCCGAGTCGGTGGAGCCATACTGCTCCATCGCCTTGCGGTCCTCTTCCATCTCCAGCGCCTTGACCGACAGGGTCAGCTTGCGGGCGCGGCCGTCGATGGTGACGATCTTGGCATCCAGCTTGTCGCCGACCGAGAAGCGCTCCGGGCGCTGCTCGTCGCGGTCGCGGCTCAGCTCCACCTTGCGGATGTAGCCCTGCACGCCGTCGCCGACGCTGACGGTCAGGCCGCGCGGATCGACCGCAGCCACCGTGCAGGTGACCACCGAACCCTTCTTCAGGTCGCCGAGCGACTGGAAGGGGTCATTGGCCAGCTGCTTGATGCCGAGGCTGATGCGCTCCTTCTCGACATCGATGTCGAGCACCTGCGCCTGCACCAC
Source organism: Ferrovibrio sp. (assembly GCF_964218355.1). Taxonomy (GTDB): domain Bacteria; phylum Pseudomonadota; class Alphaproteobacteria; order Ferrovibrionales; family Ferrovibrionaceae; genus Ferrovibrio. The sequence continues at coordinate 169,022 of NZ_CAXPMC010000016.1, forward strand.
CTGGCCCTTCTGGTATTCGGCGATCGCCTGCTCGCCCGGCTTGTTCCAGTCGAGATCCGACAGATGGACCATGCCGTCGACGCCGCCATCGAGACCGATGAAGAGGCCGAACTCGGTGATGTTCTTGATCTCGCCCTCGATGTTCGAACCGACCGGATGCTTCTCGGCGAAGGCATCCCACGGATTCGACATGCACTGCTTGAGACCCAGGCTGATGCGGCGCTTGGCCGGATCGACCTCGAGCACCATCACTTCCACTTCCTGCGAAGTCGAAACGATCTTGCCCGGATGGACGTTCTTCTTGGTCCAGCTCATCTCGGAGACGTGCACCAGACCCTCGACGCCCGGCTCCAGCTCCACGAAGGCGCCGTAGTCGGTGATGTTGGTGACGCGGCCCATGAAGCGCGCCGTCACCGGGTACTTGGACTTCACGCCCTCCCACGGATCGGCTTCCAGCTGCTTCATGCCGAGGCTGATGCGCTGGGTTTCCGGATTGACGCGGATCACCTGCACCTTGACGGTAGCGCCGATCGAGAGGACTTCCGACGGATGGTTGACGCGACGCCAGGCGATGTCGGTGACATGCAGCAGGCCGTCGACGCCGCCGAGATCGACGAACGCACCGTAATCGGTGATGTTCTTGACCACGCCGTCGAGGATCTGGCCTTCCTTCAGGTTGGACACCAGCTCGCTGCGGGCCTCGGCGCGGCTCTCTTCCAGAACGGCGCGGCGCGACACGACGATGTTGCCGCGGCGGCGGTCCATCTTGAGGATCTGGAACGGCGACGGCTGGCCCATCAGCGGGCCGATGTCGCGCACCGGACGGACGTCGACCTGGCTGCCCGGCAGGAAGGCGACGGCGCCCGACAGGTCGACGGTGAAGCCGCCCTTGACCTTGCCGAAGATCACGCCTTCGACGCGCTGGTTGGCGTTGAAGCTCTGCTCCAGCTTCTCCCAGGCTTCCTCGCGGCGGGCCTTGTCACGGCTGATGACGGCTTCGCCCTGGGCATTCTCGATGCGGTCGAGGAACACCTCGACCACGTCGCCCACCTTGATCTCGGGCGCACGGCCCGGACCGGCGAATTCCTTCAGAGGGACGCGGCCCTCGCATTTCAGGCCGACATCGATGAGCGCGAAATCGTTCTCGATGGCGACCACGACGCCCTTGACCACCGAGCCTTCCATGGCGGAGGAGCTGGTGAACGACTCTTCGAGCAGGGCGGCAAAATTTTCGTTGCTGGCGAACGAGCTGTCATCAGCCCGCACAGCGCTGGTTTTAGCCATATTGTCTCCTGGATGTCCCTGGGTTGGTGGCCTGCCGGTGCGCGGGATCCGCTCGGGATCCGATCTGGGCGCGACCGCGGGACGGTGCAGGCATCCGGCGCCGACGCAGCGACCGGGGGTTCGGTGGATCCGCCTGAAGCGGCGTCAGGGCTTCAGGGCTGCGGCAACGATCTCGGCGGCTGCCGCAACGGCCGCTTCTATATCCAAATCCGAGGTATCGAGCAAGTGCGCATCCCCGGCCGGCTTCAGCGGCGCCGTCTCGCGGGCCTGGTCCTGGGCGTCACGACGGCGCAAATCCGCCAGAATCTGGTCGTAGGTGGCGTTTTCTCCCTTGTCGATCAGCTCTTTATGCCGACGGGCGGCCCGCACCTCGTCCCGCGCGGTCACAAACAGCTTCACCCGGGCATCCGGGCAGACCACGGTGCCGATATCGCGGCCGTCGAGGATGGCGCCGGCCTGCCCCCCCGGCGGGCGGGCGGCATAGCTCCGCTGGTAATCCAGCAGGGCGGCCCGCACGCCGGGAATGGCCGCCACTTTCGAGGCGGCAAGGCCGACCGCCTCCGACCGCAGGTCGGGCGCCTTCAGGTCCGCCTCGGCCAGGCCGGCGGCGGCGGCCGTGGCGGCACCGGCATCGGCGGGATCGCCGCCCGCGCGCAGTACCTTCGATCCGACCGCCCGGTACAGGGCGCCGGTATCGAGATAGGCAAAGCCGAACTGGGCGGCCAGCCGGCGGGCCAGCGTGCCCTTGCCGGCGGCAACGGGGCCGTCCACGGCGATGACCGGGGCACGGGCGGAAGCGGGGGCGGGATCAGCAGACATCGCCAGCGGGTTTACCCGGATTGCCGCTGCTTTGCCACTCCCGGCCGCCGTTCATTCCCAGCGGCGCAGGATCGCCGCCAGCCCGCCATTGGCCCGCAGCTCGCCCAGCGCCCAGGCCAGCCGCGCGGCAACCACCGGCTTTGTCCGCGGCACGGCGATGTAGCGCGGCACCTCGGCGAAGGCCCGCGGCAGGAAGCGGATGCGCTCGCGCAGGCCGGCGCGGCGGGCTTCGAAACTGAGGGTCTCGCGGTCGCCGATGATCACCTCGACCCGGCCGGCCACCAGCATGCGCACCAGCTGGCCGTTCGAGCCGGCGGCGGCATCCTTGTCGAGATCCGTGGCGGTGTCGAAGGCGGCGCCGTAGGTATAGCCCTGCACCATGCCGATGCGGCGGCCCCGCAATCCGGCCAGGCCGCCATAATCGGCAAGGTCGGATTCCTGGCGCACGGCGAAGACGGTCTGGCCGCTGCGATGCGGGCCGACCATGTGATACTTCTCGAACCGCTCGGGCCGGCCGACGAACTGGAAGGCGGCGTCGAGGTCGCCCTGCTCCAGCAGCTGCTGCACCCGGTTCCAGGGCAGCGGCAGCAGCTTCGGTTCGGCGCCGGCCTGGCGGACGATCGCCGAGACGATCTCGGCATCGAGGCCGACCACCCGCCCGGCCTCGACATAATTGTAGGGCGGGAAATTCTCGTCACAGGCCACCCGCCAGCTTTCGGCCGGGCTTTCGGCCGCAGCCGGCGCAGCCAGGCCGGCAGCGAGCAGGCTGGCAGCGAGCAGGCTGGCAGCGAGAAAGCCAGCCGGCCGGCCGAAGCAGCGCCTCATGCGGGATCTCCTGCGCATCGCAGCTCCACTTCACAGCGCTGCAGCGCGGCATGCAAGCGAAACCTGCCGGCCAGTCCGGCCCGGCAAATTCGTCTCAAGGGCGGCAGGAACGCTTCTCATTTGCCCGCCGCGGCAACAGGGCCTATGCAGGAAGCCGTTTTCCGCCGGAGGCAGGGCATCGTGGACTGGGCCTGGATCCCGATCACCATCTGGGCGGCGGCGTGCCAGACCACCCGCACGGCGCTGCAGAAACACCTCAAGGGCCGGCTCAGCACCAACGGCGCCAGCTTCACCCGTTTCGCCTACGGCCTGCCGCTGGCGCTGGCCTATCTTGCCGCCACCGTCCTCGCCACCGGCCGGCCGACCCCCGCCCCGCATGCGGAATTCCTCGGCTGGATGCTGCTGGGTGCGGTGGCACAGATTCTCGCCACCAACCTGCTGATCCTCGCGCTGACCATGCGCAACTTCGTCGTCGGCACCGCCTATTCGAAAACCGAGGCGATCCAGGCCGCTGCCTTCGGCATGGTGATGCTGGGCGAGCCGGTCAGTGCCGGCGGCATCGCCGCCATCCTGATCGGCACGGTCGGCGTGCTGCTGATCTCGCTGAAGGGCAGCCGCAACCTGCTGCATGATTTCCTGTGGGGCTGGCGCGAGACGCCGGCGCTGATCGGGATCGGGTCCGGTGCGCTGTTCGCGGTCTCGGCGATCAGCTTCCGCGCTGCCTCGCTGTCGCTGGACGAAACCTTCATGCCGCTGGCGGCGGCGACCACGCTCGCCTGGGCGGTATCGGTGCAGATCCTGCTGATGCTGGGCTGGCTGCTGTGGCGCGAGCCGGGCGAACTGCGCCGGGTCGCCGCCGCCTGGCGGCCGGGCCTGGTGGTCGGCATGGCATCGGCCGCCGGCTCGGCCGGCTGGTTCACGGCGATGGCGATGCAGGTGGCTGCCTATGTCCGCATGCTGGGCATGGTGGAGATGGTCTTCACCTTCCTGGTGGCATATCTGATTTTCCGCGAGCGGCCGGCCCGCAGCGAGATTGCCGGCGTGGCCCTGCTGCTGGCCGGCATCCTGCTGTCGCTGGCCGTGCGGCTCGGCTGACGCAAAAAACGCGGGCGGCCGAAGCCGCCCGCGCCGGTTGGTCCGGAAGACCGGAGGCCTCAGGCCTTCACGCCCTCGACATACCAGTCCATCTTCAGCAGGTCGCCGTCGGACATGCGCTCGCCCGCCTTCACGACCACTTCGCCCTTCTGGTTCTTGATCGGGCCGGTGAAGGCATGGAACTTGCCCGAGATGGTATCCGCCACCATGGCATCGGCCTCCTTGCGCAGCTCGGCCGGCACGGCATCGCCCCAGGGCGCCATCACCAGCGCGCCTTCCTTGAAGCCTTCCCAGGTCGACTGGGTCTTCCAGGTGCCATCCAGCACGGCCTGGACGCGCGCGATGTAATGCGGGGCCCAGATGTCGAGGATCGCCGACAGTTGCGCCTTCGGGGCATACTGCTTCATGTCGGATGCCTGGCCGAAGCCGAGGATGCCGCGCGCCTCGGCCACCTGCAGCGGCGCCGGGCTGTCGGTATGCTGGGTCATGATGTCGACGCCCTGGTCGATCAGCGCCTTGGCGGCATCGGATTCCTTGGCCGGATCGAACCAGGAATTCACCCACACCACGCGCACCTCGGCATCCGGCCGCACCCTGCGCGCCGCAATCGCCGTGGCATTGATGCCCATGACGACCTCGGGGATCGGCACCGAGGCGACGTAACCGATCTTGCCGGTCTTGGTCAGCTTGCCGCCGATATGGCCAAGGATGGCGCGGCCCTCGTAGAAGCGTGAATTGTAGGCGCTCATGTTCGGCGCGGTCTTGTAGCCGGTGGCATGCTCGAACATCACCTTCGGGAACTGCTTGGCGACCCGCAGGGTCTGTTCCATGTAGCCGAAGGAGGTCGTGAAGATCAGGCCATGGCCCTGCTGGGCCAGCTGGCGGATCACGCGCTCGGCATCCGGGCCCTCGGCCACGCTTTCGACATAGGTGGTCTTCACCTTGTCGCCGAACTTCTTCTCGACCGCCTTGCGGCCAAGGTCATGGCCATGGGTCCAGCCATAATCGCCGATCGGACCGACATAGACGAAGCCGACCTTCAGGGGTTCGGCGGCCTGGGCGGCGCGGATGCCGGATGCCGTCACGAGGGCGGTGGTGGCGGCGGCTCCCTGCAGGAAGCGGCGGCGGTCAATTTTCCAGAGCATCTGTTTTCTCCTTTGCTGATGCAATTCGGGTCCGGAAACTTTGGTCAGCTGGGCGGACTGAAAGGCTTGCCGAGACAGGCCGGCGCATCGAGCCGGCCGCGCCACGCGCCGCCGGCGATCACCGTCAGCAGCGCAATGGTGGCAAGATACGGCAGCATGTTCATCACCTGGGCCGGAATCTGCACGAGGCCGGAGCCCTGCAGATAGAGCTGGATGATGGTCACGCCGCCGAACAGGTAGGCACCGGCCAGCAGCCGGCCCGGCCGCCACGAGGCGAAGGCGACCAGCGCCAGCGCGATCCAGCCGCGGCCCGCGGTCATGCCCTCGATCCACATCGGTGTCACCGACAGCGACAGGCAGGCGCCGCCCAATCCGCTGAGCGCGCCGCCGAACAGGACGGCGAGATAGCGGATGCGGATCACGTGATAGCCGATCGAGTGGGCCGAAATATCGGATTCGCCGCAGGCCCGCAGGATGCGGCCGGCACGGCTGCGCGACAGGAACCAGGCAACCCCGGCGGTGGCCGCCAGTGACAGGTAGACCAGGGCATCCTGACCGAACAGGATCGGCCCCAGTACCGGCAGATCGGTGAATCCCGGCAGGTCGAGTTTCGGCATCGCCGGGATCGGCGTACCGACATAACGGGCACCGATCAGGGCACTGAGCCCGATCCCGAAAATGGTCAGCGCCAGTCCGGTCGCCACCTGGTTGGCCAGCAGGCTGAGGGTGAGGACGGCAAACAGCAGAGCCATGCCGGCGCCCGCCACTGCGGCCGCCACCATGCCCAGCGTGTGACTACCGGTGGCGACCACGGTGCCGAAGCCGGTGACCGCACCGGCCAGCATCATGCCCTCGACCCCGAGATTGAGCACGCCGGAGCGCTCGGTGACCAGCTCGCCCAGCGCCGCGAACAGCAGCGGCGTTGCCGCCCCGATCACGGTCACGAACATCGGCACCAGCAGGTCGGCGGTCATGGGCGGGCCTCCGCGCGGGCGGCAATACGGACACGGTAGCGGGCGAGGAAATCGGTCGCCAGCAGGAAAAACAGCAGCAGCCCCTGGAACATGCCGGTGGCGGCCCGCGGCAGGCCGACCGCGATCTGCGCATTCTCGCCACCGACATAGGTCAGGGCCATCAGCAGGCCGGATGCCAGGATGCCGATCGGATGCAGCCGGCCGAGAAACGCCACGATGATCGCGGTGAAGCCGTAGCCCGGCGTGATCACCGGCACCAGCTGGCCGATCGGGCCGGCCACTTCCAGGGTGCCGGCCAGGCCGGCCAGGCCGCCGGAGACCAGGAAGGACAGCCAGACCAGCCGGTTCTCGCGGAAGCCGGCATGGCGCGCGGCCGCCGGCGCCAGCCCGGCGACGCGGATTTCGAAACCGGTGACCGTGCGCTCGAGCAGCACATAGGCCAGCAGCGCGATGACGATGGCGGCCGGCACGCCGGCATGGATGCGGGTCCCCTCCACCAGCAGGCTCAGGGTCTCGGAGTCGTTGAACATGCGCGATTGCGGGAAATTGAAACCCTGCGGATCCTTCCACGGGCCGTAGACCAGCGTGGAGAGGAACAGCGCCGCCACATAGGTCAGCATCAGACTGGTCAGGATCTCGTTGACGTTGAAGCGCGCCTTGAGGAAAGCCGGAATGGCCGCCCAGGCCATGCCGCCGAGAATGCCGGCCAGCACCATCAGCGGAAATATCCAGACGCCGGTTTCGTGCCAGAAGGCCAGCGCCACGCCGCCGGAAGCGACTGCGCCCAGGGTGAGCTGCCCCTCGGCACCGATATTCCACACATTGGCGCGGAAACCGATGGCCAGCCCGATGCCGATCATCACCAGCGGCGCCGCCTTGATGAGCACCTCGCCAATGCTGCTCAGCGTTTCGAAGGGTTCGATGAAGATGTGATACAGCGCGGCTCCGGCATCGACACCCAGCGCCAGAAACAGCACCACCCCGGCCAGCAGCGTGAGGCCAAGCGCCAGCAGCGGTGTGGCATAAAGCAGCGGCAGCGAGGCAGCGGCGCGTTTTTCGATGCGGATGGCCATCAATGCACCGCCGCCACGGATGCACCGCCCATCAGCAGGCCGATCTCGTCGACCGTCAGGCTGACGGTCGGGCGCGGCGCCGACAGCCGGCCGCCATGAATCACGGCAATGCGGTCCGACAAAGCCAGCAATTCGTCAAGGTCCTGCGAGATTACCACCACGGCACAGCCGCGCGCGGCCAGATCAAGCAGGGCCTGCTGCACGGTGGCGACCGCCGCGGCATCGATGCCCCAGGTCGGCTGCGCGACCACCAGCACGTCAGGTTCCTGCAGGATTTCCCGGCCGATGATGAATTTCTGCAGGTTGCCGCCGGACAGGCTGCCTGCCGGCGCCTCCGGTCCCTTGCAGCGCACGTCGAAGGCGGCGATCACCTTCTCTGCATACCGACGCGCCGCCGGACGATCCAGGAAACCGCGCGCCACCATGCCCAGCCGGTCGCGTGCCGTCAGCAGCACATTGTCGGCCAGCGACAGTTCCGGCACCGCGCCATGGCCGTTGCGCTCTTCCGGCACGATGCCAAGGCCGAGACGCCGGCGCCGGGATGGCCCGAGCCGTCCGGCCGGCTCGCCATTGATGCGCAGGCTGGCCGCCGTGTCGGACAGCCGCTCGCCAGCCAGCGCCGCCAGCAATTCACCCTGGCCGTTGCCGGCAACGCCGGCGATGCCGAGAATCTCGCCGGCTGCAACGGCAAAGCTGACATCGGCGATACCGACCCCATGGGCCGCCTCGGCGGCCAGCGACAGGCCGGCCACCTCCAGCCGCGGCGCGCCGGCATCCGCACCGGCATCCCCACCGGCATCGGCCGCCCGCCGTTCGGCAGTGCGGAATTCCGATCCGACCATCAGCGCGGCCAGGCTGCGGGCGGTTTCTGCCTGCGGATCGCAGGCGGCGACAACCCGCCCGCCACGCAGGATCGTGGCCCGGTCGCACAGGCTGCGGATTTCCTCCAGCTTGTGCGAGATATAGAGGATGGCACAGCCCTCGGCAGCTAGCTGGCGCAGGGTGGCAAACAGGCGATCCACCTCCTGAGGGGTCAGCACCGAGGTTGGCTCGTCCATGATCAGCAGGCGCGGTGCCTGCAACAGGCAGCGCACGATCTCGATGCGCTGGCGTTCACCGACCGATAGGTCGTGCACGTAGCGGGCGGGATCGAGCGGCAGGCCATAGGCCGCCGAGACATCGCGAATCCGCTTCGCCAGCACCCGCGCATCGCGCGGGGCATCGTCGAGGCCAAGCGCCACATTCTCCGCCACCGTCATTGCCTCGAACAGCGAGAAATGCTGGAACACCATGCCGATGCCACGCTGCCGGGCCGCACGCGGTTCGGCCGCCGGCGCCGGATCACCCTGCCAGAGAATCTGGCCGGCATCGGGCTGCAGCAGTCCGTAGAGCATCTTCACCAGGGTGGATTTGCCGGCACCGTTCTCGCCGAGCAGTGCATGGATTTCGCCCGGTCGCACGGCAAGATCGATGTGGTCGTTGGCCACCAGCGCACCGAACCGCTTCACCAGGCCATGGGTTTCCAGCAGCGGAACCGCCGCCACATCCCTGGCAATGCTGTCGGTGTCAGTGCGCATGGCCGGTTCGTCCGGCGCGGATTCTGCGATCCAGCGCTTCAGCGTCGATCATTGTGCGTTCAGCCCGCCCCGTCTGTCTCGCCGACAGGTTAGAGCATTCATCCGGCGGCTGCCAAGCTGGCGTCGGGGAAATGCCGCGCAATCCGCGGATCGGGGAGACGGATGCGCCCAGATGTTGTCCAAATGGTCAAGAAACCGGCAGGCCCCGACCGGCGCGGCCGGCGAATCGTCCGTACCGGGTTATGCACAGGCCGGCTGCGCGGCGTTGGACGCCTCCCGCGGTTTTGAATACGCTCCGGCCATGACCCTTCCCCAGATTGAGATTCTCATCCTGCTGCTGGTCGCCCTGGTCCTGTTTGCATCGGGCCGGCTGCGCCATGACCTGGTGGCCCTGCTGGTCCTGCTGGTGGCCGTGATCCTGGGCCTGGTGCCGTTCGACCAGACATTTGCCGGTTTCGGCCATCCCGCCGTGATCACCGTGGCCGCCGCCCTCGTCGTCAGCCGCGCCATCGCCGCCACCGGCATTCTCGACAATGTCGCCTCGCGGCTGGCCGCACGGGCAAAGCATCCCTTCCTGCTGATTGTGCTGCTCGGCCTGCCGGCGGCCCTGGCTTCCTCGGTGATGAACAACGTGGCCGCGCTGGCCCTGATGATGCCGGTGGCGATTGCCGTCAGCCGCTCGGCCCAGGCCTCACCCAGCCTGACGCTGATGCCGCTGTCCTTCATCTCCATGCTGGGCGGCCTGATCACCCTGATCGGCACCCCGCCCAACGTGATCATCGCCACGGTGCGCGCCGACCGGCTGGGCGAGGCCTTCCATCTGTTCGATTTCGCCCCGGTCGGCATCGCCGTATCCATTGCCGGCATTGCCTTCATCGCGCTGATCGGCTGGCGGCTGGTGCCGCAGCGGGTGGCGGCCAGAAACGGCGGCGGGCACGAAGGCGTCCAGGAATACCTGCTGGAGGCCCGTGTCGGCGACGAATCGCCGCTGGCCGGCAAGCCGCTGCGCGAGACAACGACGAAACTGGACGAGCATGACGCCACCCTGCTGGGGCTGAAACGCGGCGACGTGACCATCCCGAGTGCCGCCCAGTGGACCCCGGTGCGCGCCGGCGACACCCTGCTGATCGAAGCCGCGCCGGACGATGTCGGCGAAATGGTCAAGGCGCTGGACCTGTCCCTGTTCCAGCCCGACAACGAGGTCATCGAGGATGCCCGCGCCGGCGACCTGAAGCTGATCGAGGCGGTGGTGCGCCCCTATGGCCTGATCGAAGGCCTGACCCCGGCCGAAGTGCGGCTGCGCCAGCGCTATCTGGTCAATCTTCTCGGCGTCGCGCGCGAGGGCGTGCGGCGTTTCCGCGGCCTGAAGAACTGGCGATTCAGCCCCGGCGACGTGCTGCTGCTGCAGGGTGAAGGCGACCGCATCGACGATGCGGTCGGCCGGCTTGGCCTGCTGCCGCTCGCCACCCGCGATCTTACCATCGGCCCCCGGCCCGGCGCCTTCGTTACCATCGGCATCGTGTTTCTGGCCCTGCTGGCACTGGCATTCGGCCTGGCACCGGCCGCCATCTGCCTGGCAGCGGCAGCCGTTGTACTGATGGTCAGCGGCCGCATCCGCCTGCGCGAGGCCTATGATGCCGTGGATGGCTCGGTGCTGGTGCTGCTGGCCGCCATGATGCCGGTGGGCGACGCCTTCGACAAGACGGGCACGACGAAACTGATCGCCGACCTTCTGGTCGGCCTGTCCGGCGACCTGTCGCCGTTATGGATTCTCGCCCTGGTGCTGGTGGTCACCATGCTGGTTTCCGATATCGTCAACAATGCCGCGACCGCGCTGCTGATGGCGCCGCTGGGCATCGATATCGCCCAGCGCCTGCAGGTCAGCCCCGATGCCTTCCTGATGGCGGTGGCAATCGGCGCCTCCTGCGCCTTCCTCACCCCGATCGGCCACCAGAACAACCTGCTGGTGATGGGCCCCGGCGGCTATCGCTTCAGCGACTACTGGCGCATGGGCCTGCCGCTGGAAATCGTCGTGTTCGGCGTCGCCATGCTGCTGCTGCCGGTGTTCTGGCCGCTCTGACGCCTAGGCCGACAGCGCCTGCCCGAGCCAGGCCTTCAGCTGCGGCATTGGCATGGCACCGGCGGTGCGGGCAACTTCGCGTCCCTTGCGGAGCAGCATCAGGGTCGGGATCGAGCGGATGCCGAACCTGGCCGCCAGCCCCTGCTCGGCCTCGGTATCCAGCTTGGCCACCCGCAGCCGCGGCTCGAATTCCTGCGCGGCTGTGTCGATCACCGGCGCCATCATCCGGCAGGGACCGCACCAGGCGGCCCAGAAATCCACCAGCAACGGCAGGTCGCTGCCGGCATGGCGCTCGAAATTCTGTGCGGTCAGCGCCAGTGGCCGGCCGGCAAAAAGCGGCTGGCCGCAGCGCCCGCATTTGCCGCCATCCGACAGCCGGTCGGCCGGCACCCGGTTCAGGCTGCTGCAATGGGGGCAGGCAATATGCAACGCTTCGCTCATGGTCGTATCCCTCGGCCGGACAGCGGCCGGATCAGGTCTCCCTCACAGATATTAGCTGTTACTAAAATAACAAGCCCTCGCTCCGTACGCGGCACGATAAAGTCACAAAACCCCTCTGTTCGGGCCGGCGGCGCTATGGAATCCTGTCGGCAGGTTGAGTGAGCCCGCCGCGCAGTTCGGCGTCAGAACCGACCGTCGCGACAGCCTGTCCAGACCGCTTTCTCGCCGGCCCCCGGGCCGGACACCACCGCGCAGCCCCGCTGCGCCAGAGGGAGGACAAGCCATGACCGCGAGACAACCGTCTGCCGCCCGGGTGGCGGCCCTGGTCGGCCCCTACACGGCCGGCAAGACCAGTCTGCTGGAAGCCCTGCTGTTTGCCGCCGACGCCCTGCCGCGCAAGGGCAGCGTTGCCGCCGGCACCAGCCTCGGCGATGCCGCGCCCGAGGCACGCAGCCGCCAGATGACCATCGAGCCCAACATCGCCGGCTGCCGGTTTCTCGACGATCCATGGGTATTCCTCGACTGCCCGGGTTCGGTCGAACTGGCGCAGGAAGCCCTCGCTGCCCTGATGGTTGCCGATATCGCCATCGTCGTCGCCGAGCCGGATCCGGCGCGTGCCGTCGTGCTTGCCCCGCTGCTGAAATTTCTCGACGCGCGCCGCATCCCGCATCTGCTGTTCGTCAACAAGCTGGACCGGACCGATATCCGCATGCGCGACCTGCTGGCCGTGCTGCAGCAGGTCTCGGACCGGCCGCTGGTACTGCGCGAGGTGCCGATCCGCGACGGCGAAACGGTCACCGGCTATGTCGACCTGGTCAGCGAACGCGCCTATCGCTGGCGCGAGAATGCCGCCTCCGACCTGATCGGCATGCCGACCGAACTGCAGCCGCGTGAGAGCGAGGCCCGCCAGCAGCTGCTGGAAACCATTGCCGATTTCGACGATGCCCTGCTGGAACAGCTGCTGGAGGACAGCGTGCCTGGCCCGGCCGACATATACGCCCAGCTGCGCAAGGATCTGGCCGGCGACCTGATCGTGCCGGTCTTCTTCGGCTCGGCCGAACATGGCAACGGGGTGATGCGGCTGTGGAAGGCCCTGCGGCATGAAACACCGCAGCCGGCGGAAACCGCCACGCGGCTCGGGCTGGCCACGGGCGATACGCTGTCCGCCACCGTGTTCAAGACCCTGCACCAGCCGCATACCGGCAAGCTGAGCATCGCCCGCCTCTGGCAGGGCAGCATCGCCGAGAATACCCAGTTCGGCAGCCGGCGCCTGGCCGGGCTGTACCGCCTGCAGGGTGCCGCCGTCGAACGGGCCGGCCAGGCCACGGCCGGCGATGTGGTGGCCTTCGGCCGGCTCGACGACATCGCCACCGGCATGCAGCTTGATGTCGATGGCCACGGCATGCCGGTTGCCGACTGGCCGATGCCGGCCGCACCCGTGCATGCCGTGGCCCTGACGCCGACCGATCGCAAGGACGAGGTGAAACTGACTGCCGCGCTGGCCCGTCTGCGCGACGAGGATCCGAGCCTGGTGATCGATCAGACCGACAACCAGCTGCTGCTGCGCGGCCAGGGCGAGATTCACCTCAAACTGGCCATCGACAAGCTGCAGCAGCGCTTCAATGTCGGCGTGCGCACCGGCCTGCCGTTCACCGCCTACCGCGAAACCATCCGCCACGGCGCTCACCAGCATGCGCGGTTCAAGCGGCAGTCCGGCGGTCATGGCCAGTTCGCCGACATCAAGATCGACATCGCGCCGCTGCCGCGCGGTACCGGCTACAGCTTCGTCAACCGCATCGTCGGCGGCGCCATCCCCAAGAACTTCATTCCCGCCGTCGACGAGGGCGTGCAGGATTCGCTGCAACGCGGCCCGCTCGGGTTTCCTGTCATCGACGTGATGGTGACCCTGACCGACGGGCAGTTCCATTCGGTCGATTCATCGGATCAGGCCTTCCGCACTGCCGGCAGCATCGCCATGAGCGAAGGCCTGCCGGAATGCGCGCCGGTCCTGCTGGAGCCGATCCAGGCCGTCAGCTTCACCGTGCCGAACGAATATACTGCCAAGGTGCATGCCATCGTCTCGGCGCGACGCGGCCAGATTCTCGGCATGGCGGCGCGCGAGGGCTGGCCCGGCTGGGACCAGATCGACTGCTACATGCCCGAGGCGGAAATGCGCGATCTGGCTGTCGAGCTGCGTTCGGCGACCATGGGGGTCGGCGGCTTCACCAGCTGTTTCGATCACCTGCAGGAACTGGCCGGCAAGCTGGCCGACCGCGTGGTCGAGGACCGGCGCCGCGCGCTGGCGGCATAGCCGGTCACGGCACGACCAGGGTCGGGCCGGGGATGAAATCCTTGGCATGGGTGTAGGTGGGCGCATCGCCGAAGGCGGTGTCCGTCTCGAAGACCTGTATGGCGACGAACATGTCCGGCACGAGACCGTCCGCCGCCAGCGGACAGATCAGCCGGCGGGTCAGTCCCCGCCGGCCGCTGAGCGCACGATAGCCGGTTTCCGAATAGACCGGCCGTCGCGACGCCAGCGACTGCTGGTACAGTCCGTTGATATAGGCGGCATAGCTGCGGTTGGGATTCAGCTCGTCGATCCGGTGTCCGGTCAGGTCAAGCCCCGCCTGTTCCGCCAGCATGGTGCCGACCAGCCGGAACCGGAAAGCCTTGTCGCCGCCGGCATCGATCACATCGACCAGCGCCATATACGGCAGCAGGTCAGGACCGAGCGCGACCGGATCGATATCCGCGCGGGCAGGCAGCCGGCCTGCGGCCGGTTGGCGTATGCGCCAGTAATCCAGCAGCCGCAGGACGCGGCGGTCGACGGTCCAGGGCTGTGGCGCCGAGTCCATCGCGGTCAGGCCGGGATGGTGGCCTTCAGCGACGGCCGGGCGAAGAACCGGTCGGCCCAGGCCGCAGTCTGCGGGTGGCTGCCGCGCCAGTTCAGATGGTCGTAGCGGAAATCGAGATAGCCCAGCGCGCAGGCGATGGTCACGGTGCCGATATCAACGCGGTCACCGAAGCCCGGCGCCAGTTTCTCGATCTCGGCCAGGGCACCGTGCATCTTGCCCGACTGGCCATCCGCCCATTGCGGCCAGCGCCTGTCTTCGGGACGCAGGAAGCTCTCGTACCGCACCAGCAGGGCTGCATCAAGCAGGCCATCGCCCAGTGCCTGCTGGCGCAGCACGCTCCAGCGCGCCGCATCGGCAGGAAAGAACTTCGCCCCCTGATGCAGACTGTCGAGATATTCGCAGATCACCCGGCTGTCGAAGAGAATCTCGCCGCCATCAGTGACCAGGGCCGGCACCTTGGCCAGCGGGTTGGCGGCCGCGACGGCGGCATTGGGCTCGATCGGGGTGGTCGCGGCCGGAATGCGCTCGATGCGGCTGTCGAGGTTGGTTTCCAGGGCCATAACCGTGACCTTGCGGACATAGGGCGAGGTCGGGGAAAAATAGAGCTTCATGGGGTTTCCTCAGGACTGATTGCCGGCAGAGCCTAGCCGCTCGCCGCCGGGGCCGCCAGCCGGGGTCCGGAACCGGAGGATCGAAAAAAACGCCGGCAGCAACGGTGGGAACCGTTGCGGCCGGCGCAAGTGTCCGTCTCGCCACCCGGCGGAAAAGAGCCGGGTCTCGCAGCCCGATGCGCCTCGGCACCGGAATGCTGCTTTCTGTAAAGCAGGTTTCATGCCAAGCCCGATCCTTGGCGCATTGGTCATTTCCGGCCGATTTTCGCCATCCGCTTGCGCAAGAAGCGGGCGACCTGCCTGCGGGCTGCCCATCCCCCGGGCAGACAGCCACAGGCCGGACTAGGGCAGCGGCACCAGCTCGACGGCCACCCCGATCCGGTGCGGGCCGCCGCCCAGCACCACGCCGCGCACCGGGCTGATATCGCCGTAATCGCGGCCATACGCGGCGGTGACATGCTCGTCGGAGCAGATCAGGTTGTTGGTGGGATCGAGATCGACCCAGCCGGTCGCAGCGCCGCACCAGACCGACAGCCAGGCATGGCTGGCATCGGCCCCGCGCAAACCTTCCGCCGGCTTCTTGTCCGCCGGCGCCGCCTCGGTGGCCGGCCGCAGGGTACGGATATAGCCGGAGACATAGCGGGCCGCGAGACCGAGGCCGCGCAGCATGGCGATCTCGACATGGGCGAAATCCTGACAGACACCGGCCCGCGCCTCCATCACCGAGGCCACCGGCGTCGAGACATCGGTGGCCGTCGGGTCGTAACGGAAATCCTGGAAAATGCGCATGGTCAGGTCGCGGGCCGCATCCAGAACCGGCCGGCCCGGCGTGAAGCTCTCGCGGGCATAGGCAATCATCTCCGGCGTGCCGGCGGTCAGCGGCGATATCTGGGCGAATTCGCTCTCGGCCATGAACTCCGGAAACCCGTCCCCGGCCAGGGCATCCCGCAGCGTTTCCCAGGCCGGCGTCGTCGCCGCATCGGGCGCCTGATAGGCATCGACCTCGACCTCGGCACGCAGCTCGACATCGAAGCGGGTATGCGGTGCCTCGATGGTCAGGTGTGCGACCCGGTTGCCGAAATGGTCGATCTGCGCCGCCAGCCGGCCGGCCTGCGGATTGGTCGTCACCAGACAGGCCTTGACCCGCTGGCGCGGCAGTTCCGGCAGCGCCAGATGCAGCATGTGATGCGAAATATCGACCGCCCAGGAGTAGGTATAGGAGGTGGTATGCCGCAGCCGGTAGCGCATGGTCAGAGTCCGAAGCCGAAGGCGCGCGCCATCTGCACATGGCTGAAATAGCTGCGCGTCAGTTGATCCGACACATCCATCATCGCCTGGCAGGCCGCATCCAGGCTGCCGCGCAGGCGGGTAGCCAGCTGGGCGAATTCCTCGGGTGCAATCTCGTCGCGGTCGAACTTCGCCACCAGATCGGCAAAAGGCTGGGCCAGGGCAATGCAGTCGGCGCCACGCGGCGGCGCCTCAGGATTGGGCAGGGCGTCGAGATGCTGGGCCATCGTCCTGAGCTGGAACGCCAGCGCATGCGGGTTGCTGACATCCAGCAGCAGAAGGTCGAATACCGCCGCCGCCTGCAGGGTCGAACGGTAGCGCCGCCGGTAGGTCAGGCTGGAATCGTTGATCTCAAGCGCAATCCGGAAGGCGCTGTCCGGGTTGCCGCCGAGCGCCGTGGTCGCCGCGGAAACCGTGCGGCCGATGAAGATGCCGCGCTCGAGCCGGCGGCCGGCATCAAGGAAGCGCCAGCCCGATCCCCGCGTCATATGCTCCGATAGCATGCCCGCAATCGCCGCCGTGGCGCGGATCATCTGGTCGCAGAATTCCAGCATGGCATCGGCATCGCCGGCAGCGACCGGCCGGCTGATATGCAATTCCCCCATCAGGTGGTTGAACATGCGCCACATATCCGCCGACAGACGGTGACGCGAAACCGCCGCCAGTCTTTCGATGCTGTCCAGCGTCTGTCCCATCAGCTGGTTCGGCGCGCAGCTGCGCGTGATCGCATTGGCAAAGGACAACGTGTCCGGCGGCGCCGCCGCATCCTTCTGGTCGATGATGCCGCAGCGGGCCAGCGCCCGGGCCAGAACGGCCATTTCCACCAGATCGCGTGCGGTGGAAAACTCGCCGACCAGCCGCGACAGCACCGCGCGCAGCAGCCGGGCGCCATCGTCCAGCCGCTCAACACTGCGGCCGAGCCAGAACAGGTCTTCGGCAACGCGGCTCTGCAGCGTGCCCGACGAGCGCCGCAATGCCAGCCGCTGGCGCTGGCTGCTGCCACGGATCACGGTCGGCGCCTGCTCCTGCGCCACCACCCAGACATCCTTGTTGACGCCGCCGCGCTGCAGGGTGGCGCCGAAGGGATCGTTTTTCTCCGGGACGCGCGCCATGCCGCCGGGCAGCACGACATACCCATCGCCATCCGCCACCACCTGCACCCGCAAGAGAATCGATTGCGGTTCCAGGCCCTGTTCACCCAGCCCGGGCGCCACCGAGGGAACAATGCGTTCCTGCGCCACAAAATCCGCCGGCCGCGCCCGGATGCGCGCCAGCAGCGCTGCACGCTGGTCGTCCTGCAGGTCGCCCACCACAACAGGCTGGTTGCGCAGGTCGTGGGCATTGCGCACGACCAGATTGTCGAAACGCTGCTCGATTTCGGCCAGAGCATAAGCCTGGCCGCTCCACCAGGTGGCGATGGATGGCAGCAGCAGCCGCGCCCCCAGGAGATGCTCGGCCAGGTTCGGCAGGAAGGCCTGCAGTCCCGGCGCGCCGACCAGACCGCTGCCGATCGCATTGCAGATCGCGACATGCCCCTCACGGGCCGCCTGCATCAGGCCGGCAACCCCGAGGGCGGAATCCGCACGCAGTTCCAGCGGATCGCACCATTCGCCATCCATGCGGCGCAGCACCACGTCGACCTGTTCGAGACCGGCCAGCGTCTTGATGAAGACCTTGCCGTCGCGCATGGCAAGATCGGCGCCCTCGACCAGCGTCGCGCCCAGTTCGCGCGCCAGATAGATATGCTCGAAATAGGCCTCGTTATATGGCCCCGGCGTCAGCAGGACGACCTTCGGATTGTCCGGCCCCGATGGCGCACGCGCCGCAAGATCGGCCTGCCAGTATTCGAAATGGGTGTTCAGCGGCCGCACCCGGCATTGCCGCAGCGCCTGGCCCATCACGCGCGACATCACGCGCCGGTTCTGCAGGGCATAACCGGCCCCGGCCGGGGCCTGGGTGCGGTCGGCTATCACCCGCCAGATGCCGTCCGGGCCGCGCACCAGCTCGGCGGCATAATGCTGCAGCATACGCCCCGGCATCTCGCCGTCCGTGCGGCAGGCCGGGCGGAGAAACTCCTGATGCCCGAAGACCAGCGCCGGCGGAATCCGCCGCTCGGCCAGCAACCGCATCGGCCCGTACAAGTCCCGCAGGACCAGATCGAGCAGGGTCGCACGCTGGATCAGCCCGGCCTCGATATGGCTCCACTCCTCGGCGGACAGCAGCACCGGAACCGGATCGAGGCGCCAGGGCCGCTGTTCCGGCAGGGGCGGCACGATCTCGCTGGCCGCACCGGTATCGCCCGGCAACTCATAGAGATTGTAGGTGACGCCCTCATCCTCGAGATACTGGCGGGCCCGCTGGGCGCGTTCGGCGAGGCCGCTGGAGCCCAGTGTCGACAGACTCGCCAGCAGGCCCTGCCAGTGAGCGCGGATCACACCCTGGCCGGTGACCATTTCATCATAGGCTTCCTCGACCGGCACCATCGGCGCGGAGGCCGGTTGCGCGGCCGGTGCCGGGGCAGTCATGGCCTGCAGGGGCGAGTTCATGGGCGGCATCCGAATCGGGATGCGAGTTTAACCGGTTCGCAGATCGAGAGTAAGCGGCTGTTCGCGCCGGGTCGGCGCCACCGGCACCGGCATTGGCCCGGGTGTGTGGCCCATGGCGAAGAACCGGGCCCGGCGGCGCGCCTCGGCCTCGTTCCCGTTGACCGGGAAAGTGTCGTAGTTGCGGCCACCCGGATGCGCCACATGGTAGCTGCAGCCCCCTAGCGACCGGCCGTTCCAGCCGTCAAACAGGTCGATGGTCAGCGGCGTATGGACGCCAATGGTGGGATGCAGCGCACTGGGCGGTGACCAGGCCTTGTAGCGGATGCCGGCCACATACTCCCCCGGCACGCCGGTTGCCCGCAGCGGCACGGCCCGGCCGTTGCAGGCCAGCACATGGCGGCCGTCCACCAGACCCTGCACCTTGATCTGCAGGCGTTCGACCGCGCTGTCGACATAGCGTGCAGTGCCGCTGCCGGTCGCCTCCTCGCCCAGCACATGCCAGGGTTCCAGTGCATGACGCAGTTCGACCTCAAGCCCGCGCGCGGCAAAGCTGCCGATCTGCGGAAAGCGGAATTCGCCATGGGCGGCGAACCAGTCGCGTTCGAAGGGCAGTCCGGCTTCCTGCAGGTCGTCGAGCACGTCATGGAAATCCTGCAGGCAGAAATGCGGCAGCAGGAATTCGTCATGCAGCCGCGTGCCCCAGCGCACCGGCCGGCGGGTATAGGGCCTGTCCCAGAATACCGACAGCAGGCCGCGCAGCAGCAATTGCTGGGCCAGGCTCATGCGCGCATCCGGCGGCATCTCGAAGGCACGCAGCTCGACAAGGCCGAGGCGGCCGGTCGGGCCATCCGGTGAATACAGCTTGTCGATGCAGAATTCCGTACGATGCGTATTGCCTGTGATATCGACCAGCACATTGCGGAAAATGCGGTCGACCAGCCACAGGGGCGGATCCGGATTGCGGCTGGCCTGCTCGAAAGCGATCTCGAGGTTGACCAGAGCGTCGTCCCGGCCCTCGTCGACACGCGGATGCTGCGAGGTCGGACCGATGAACAGGCCGGAAAACAGATAGGACAGCGACGGGTGATTCTGCCAGTAGCCGACCAGGCTGCGCACCAGGTCGGGCCGGCGCAGGAACGGGCTGTCGGCCGGCTGTGCGGCGCCCATGACGACGTGATTGCCGCCGCCGGTGCCGACATGACGGCCATCAAGCATGAATTTCTCGGTACCCAGCCGGGTCTGCCGTGCCTCGTCGTACAGGACCGTGGTGCGCTCGGTCAGTTCGCGCCAGCTGGCAGATGGGTGGATGTTCACCTCGATCACGCCCGGGTCCGGTGTGACGCTGAAATGCAGCAGGCGGGGATCGCGCGGCGGCAGATAGCCTTCGATCACCACCTTGCGGCCGAGCGTCGCCGCCGTGTCCTCGATGGCGGTGACGAGATCGAGATAGTCTTCCGCCTGCTGCAGCGGTGGCATGAAGACATGCAGCAGGCCGCCGCGCGGCTCGATGCACATGGCGGTACGCGTGACGGAAGCATCGGACTGCTGGCTGCCCGGCGGCAGCGGCGCCTGCTCGCGCCGAAGCTGTCCGGTCACACCCTGGCCGCGCGCCCAGGCCTGCATGCGGTCGGCGACCTGCCGGTTCGCCTCGCGGAACACGGCATGCGGTGGCAGGGGCGGCCGGTCCGCCATGGTGTCTTCGGCATATTGATACGGATAATCCTTGGCGGCCACCCAGGGCAGAGAATCGAGCGGCAGGCGGAAACCCATCGGCGAATCGCCGGGCAGCAGGTACATGGTCTGCGGCCGGAAGAACCATGGCCCGGAGCGCCAGCGCGGCACGCCGCTGCTGTAATCGCGGGTCAGCGGCAGGGCATAACCGACTGCCCTGTCGAGGCCCTGCTCGAACACGCGGGCGAGGCGTGCGCGTTCCTCTGGATCCTGCAGATGCGACCGGAAAGGGTCGACATTCACCGGCAGGCGGCGTTCACGCCACAGGTAATACCAGATATCCTCGAAGCCGGGGATGCGACAGCCCGGATCGACCTGCAGGCGTTCGGCCAGAGTTGCGGCAAAGATGTCGGCATCGCGGTCAGTGGCGCCATCACCGGCATCCTCATCGGCGGCCAGCAGGTCGCGCTCACGCCAGACCGGCTCGCCATCGCGGCGCCAGTGACAGCTCAGCGCCCAGCGCGGCAGCTGCTCACCGGGATACCATTTGCCCTGGCCATAATGAAGCAGCGGCGACGGCGCGAAACGATCAGCCAGTCGCCGCAGCAGCTTGCCCGCCAGCAGCCGCTTGGTCGGCCCGAGGGCGGCCGTATTCCATTCGGCGCCCTCCATGTCGTCGACCGACACGAAGGTCGGTTCGCCGCCCATGGTCAGACGCATGTCGCCGGTGACCAGACGTGCATCGACAGCGTCCCCGAGCGCCAGCATCTTCTGCCAGTTCTCGTCGGAAATCGGCTTGGTCACCCGCGGCGTCTCGCGGAACCGCGTAACCCGCATGTCGTAGTCGAAGCTGACTTCCGCTTTCTCCAGCGCGCCCGAGATCGGTGCTGCCGATTGCGGTTCCGGTGTGGCTGCCAGCGGGATATGACCCTCCCCGGCCATCAGGCCCGAGGTGGGATCAAGGCCGATCCAGCCGGCGCCGGGCAGGTAGACCTCGACCCAGGCATGCAGGTCGGTGAAATCCGCCGCCGGCCCTTCGGGGCCGTCCAGCGGCTTCACGTCGGCCACCAGCTGGATCAGATAGCCCGAAACGAAACGCGTGGCGAAGCCGAGGTGGCGCAGGGCCTGCACCAGCAGCCACGAGGTGTCGCGGCAGGATCCGCTTTTCATCTCCAGGGTCTGCTCGGCGGTCTGCACCCCCGGCTCCATGCGGATGAGATACTTGATTTCGCTGGCCAGCCGCTGGTTCAGGCCGACGAGAAAATCGACGGTGCGGGCGCGCTCGCGCGGCACGGCAGCCAGCCACTGGCTGAGCAGGCGGCCCGGCGGGTCCACGCGCTGGAACGGTGCCAGCTCCTGGTCAAGCGTGTGGTCGTATTCGAAAGGGAAATGCTCGGCATCCGGTTCGAGGAAGAAGTCGAAGGGATTGATGACCGCCATGTCGGCGACCAGGTCGACCACCACCTCGAAACGGTCGGTCTTTTCCGGAAAGACCAGGCGGGCGAGATAATTGCCCTGCGGGTCCTGCTGCCAGTTGATGAAGTGGTCCTGCGGCTCGATGCGCAGCGAATAGCTGAGAACCGGGGTGCGGCTGTGTGGGGCCGGACGCAACCGGATGGTCTGTGGACCGAGGCTGATCAGGCGATCGTAGCTGTAGCTGGTACGGTGATGCAGCGCGACCTGGATGCTCATCCTGCTGGCTCTCGGACAGATGTTCTCTGCCCCGATGCAATCGGTATGCCGCGCGCTTGTCCAGCCCTAAACGGCCAGCCGCGCCATATCCGCCCAATGGCCGGTCAGCCGGCGCCATTTTTTCAGGCAGACCCCATCAGAAGCCGGCTACGGCGCCATCACTGCGCGGATCGGTGGCACCTTCCAGCATACCATCCGTATGCCGCACAATCGCGCCGGCATGCCCCATGGTACCGGTGAAATCCGGCAGCCTTTCCACCAGATGACCGGCCGCCTGCAGTTCGGTGACAAGTGCAGGGTCGAAGCGGCCCTCCAGCTTGAGGCTGACACTGCCCTCGCCCCAGGTCTTGCCCAGCAGCCAGCGCGGTGCGGTGACCGCCGCCTGCAGCTTCTGGCCGAACATGGCATAGCGGCTGAACAGGGCCGACTGGGTCTGCGGCTGGCCCTCGCCGCCCATGGTGCCGTAGACCATTTCCCGCCCGTCGACAAACCGGGCCATGGCCGGGTTCAGGGTATGGAAGGGCATGCGGCCGGGTGCCAGAAGGCGCGGACCGTTCCCGTCCAGCGTGAAGCTGCTGCCGCGGTTCTGCCAGTTGATGCCGGTCTCGGGCAGCACGCAGCCGGACCCGTATTCGAAATAGATCGACTGGATGAAACTGACCATCAGGCCACTGCCGTCGATGGCACCCATCCAGGTGGTGTCGCCGGCTTCCGCCGGCTGCGGCCACGGCAGGGCCGTGCGGCGGTCGACCTTTGCCGCCAGCGCATCAAGGCGGTCGGCCTGCAGCCAGTCTTCCGCCCGCTCCGGCATGCTGTCAGGATCGCCGAGAATGCGGTCGCGCACCAGGAAAGCCTGCTTGGTGGCCTCAACAAGGCCATGCAGATGGTCGAAGCCCTCGGCTTCGCCGACACCGAGCCGGTCGAAGATCGCGAGGATCATCAGCGAGGACAGCCCCTGCGTCGGCGGCGGAAAATTGTACAGGGTCGCCCCGCCGGCTGTGCGGATATCGACGGACAGCGGCGCGAGCCGGCGGGCCCGGTGCGCGGCCAGGTCGGCCCCGGTCACCGGGCTGCCGATAGCGGCGAGATCGGCAGCGATTCTTCCGGCCAGCGCACCGCGATAGAAATCCTCGGTGCCGCCGGCACCGATGGCTTTCAGGGTGGCCGCCAGGGCCGGCAGTTTCAGCAGGCTGCCTTCGCGCGGCGGCCGGCCATCCGGCAGGAAAGCAGCGGCAAAGCCCGGCACATCCTTCAGGCCCGGCAGTTTCTCGGCGGTCAGTTCCTGCTGGCTGGCGGTCACCGGGAAGCCGCTCTCGCCATGCCAGACGGCGTCTTCCATCAGGCGCGACAGCGGCAGGCGGCCACCCAGTTCACTGCTCAGCTGCATTGCCTCGCCCCAGCCGCTGACCGTGGCGGCCACGGTATTGGCGGCCAGCGGTCCGCGCCAGGGGATGCTGTCATGACCGGCGCGGCGGTAGAGGTCCGGTGTCGCCGCGGCGGCGGCGCGGCCGCAGGCCTCGATCGCCACCGGGGCCTGCCCCGGCGCGGCAATCAGCCAGAACCCGTCGCCGCCGATGCCGGTCATATGCGGATAGACCACCGTCAGCGTGGCGGCCATGGCAACCGTCGCCTCGATGGCGTTGCCGCCCTCACGCAGCACGCGCAGGCCGGCTTCGGAAGCCAGATGATGCGGAGCCGTGACCATGCCACGGCGGGCGCGGGGCGTGTTCAGCATGACGTGCCTAGAACAGCAGGCCGTGGAACATGCGCAGGGCGGTCAGGCCGAGGAACACGGCAAAGACCCGCTTCAGGTTCTTCGTGTTCAGGCCATGCGCCATCCGCGCCCCCACCGGCGCCAGCAGCGACGAGGTCGGGAAGATCAGTGCAAAGCCGATCAGGTTGATATAGCCCAGCGAGAATGGCGGCAGATTCTCCGCATTCCATCCGCTGATCACGAATCCGATGGTGCCGGGAATGCCGATGATGAAACCGATCGCCGCAGCCGTGCCAACCGCGCGATGCACCGGATAGCCAAACAGGGTCAGGATCGGCACGCTCAGTGTGCCGCCGCCGATGCCCATCATCGCCGATATGGCCCCGATCACGGAGGCCAGCGCGCTTTTCGGCGGACCTTCCGGGAGGCGTTCGGCGATGCGCCAATCCTGACGTCCGAAGCCCATATGCAGCGAGACGACGGTCGCCACCACGGCGAATACCGCCGTCAGCACCGGCCCGCGTACCACGCCCGCCAGTGCGGTGCCCGCCAGCACGCCAAGGAAGATCCACGGCCCCCAGGACCTCAGCAGGTCGAAATCCACGGCGCCGCGCCGATGATGCGCCCGCACCGACGTCACCGAGGTCACGATGATGGTGGCCAGTGAGGTGCCAACCGCGACCTTCATCCGCACCGCCTCGTCAATGCCGATGCTGGAAAACAGATGCCACAGCACCGGTACGATGACGATGCCGCCGCCGACGCCGAGCAGGCCTGCCGTTATGCCTGCCACTGCACCGGCCGCCAGCAGCAGGCCGCCGAAAATCAGCAGGTCGGAAAGCGGTAGGTCCATGCGAAACAGCCCTTTTTACCCTTGGTGCCAACCGGCCGCTACCAGCCGATGGCCTTCGGCAGCCAGGTGGCAAACGGCGGGTAGAGGAAGACCAGCACCAGAGTGATGATCTGGAGTCCGATGAATGGAACCACACCACGGTAGATGTCAAGCGTGGCGACCTGCGGCGGAGCGACACCACGCAGGTAAAACAGCGCCCAGCCGAAAGGGGGAGTCAGGAAGGAGCTTTGCAGGTTGACCGCGATCAGGATCGCGACCCAGACCAGATTGACACTGTCGGCCTGCAGGATCGGCAGGAATAGCGGCACCACGATATAGCTGATCTCGATCCATTCGATGAAGAAACCGAGGATAAAGATCAGTACCATCATGAAGATGATCACACCGGTGGTCCCGCCCGGAACCAATCGGAAGACATCCTGGACCAATTGCTCGCCATGCAGACCGCGGAAGGCCAGTGCAAAGACCTGGGCGCAGATCAGCACGAAGAACATCATCGCGGTGATCCGGGTGGTGGAATAGACCGCCTCCCGCAGAACCGTCCAGCTGAAGCGGCGTGCCAGTGCCACCACCAGGATGCTGCCCAGAGCGCCCATGGAAGCCGCCTCGGTCGGCGCCGCGACGCCGCCGATGATCGACCCCAGCACGGCGATCACGAGGCCGACCGGCGGCAGCCCGACCTGCAGCACCTTGACCAGCAGTTCCCGCCGCGGCATGGCATCGCGCTCTGCCTGTGGTACCGGCGGCATCAGGTCGGGCCGCAGCCAGCCCAGCCCGAGCAGATAGATGACGTAGACCGCCGACAGCAGCAGACCGGGGAAAACGGCCGCCGCAAACAGCGTGCCGACGGACTCGCCGAAAATATCGGCCAGCAGGATCAGGATCAGGCTGGGCGGAATCAGCTGGCCAAGCGAGCCCGAGGCGCAGATCGCGCCACAGGCAATCCGCGCGTCATAGCCGCGTCGCAGCAGGGCCGGCAGGGTCAGTAGGCCGAGGGTGACGATGGTGGCACCGACCACGCCGGTGGTTGCCCCCATCAGGACGCCGACCAGCACGAGGCCGATACCCATGCCGCCACGCAGGCTTCCGGCCAGATGCCCGATCACATCCATCAGCTCGTCGGCAATGCGGGATTTCTCCAGCATCACACCCATGAAGACGAATAACGGAATTGCCAGCAGGGTGTAGTTCGAGATCACCCCGAAGATGCGCGCCGGCAGCAGGTTGAACAGCAGCGCCCCGAAACCGAGATAACCGAAGACAAAACCGCTGACTGCCAGGGTCAGCGCGACCGGGATACCGAGTGCGAGCAGCAGGAAGAACGAGGCGATGCAGGCAATCGCCAGAATTTCATTCAGCGGCATGACGGGGCGAAACCATGGAACCTGGTTGGCCAGCAGCGGACAGGGCTGCCGACCCGGTGAGAATGACACGCAGGGCAGCCGCCAGGCTCTGCAATACCAGCAGCACGAAACCGGCAGGGATGCAGGCCTTGAGGACCCAGCGATAGGGCAGACCGCCCGGATCGGGCGAGCCCTCGCCGACCGAGAAGGACTGCATCACGTAGGGAATCGACAGCCAGACGATCAGGGCGGAAACCGCCGCCACCAGCAGGAAGGAAACCATTTCGATTCCCCGCTGCAGGCGCGGCGGAAACCGGTTGTAGATCACATCCACCCGGACATGCCCGTCATGCCGGATGGCATAGGCCATGGACAGGATGGCAATCGGGGCCATCAGGTGCCATTCCAGCTCCTGCATGGCCACCGATCCCGTACTGAACGCGTAGCGCAGCAGCACATTCGTCGCCATCACCAGAACGATCGCCAGTGCGGCCCAGGCGGTAACCCGCCCGCAACCCTCGACAACCGCATCCAGCGCCCGCACCACGCGTCCCATGACCTTGCGCTCCGCCGTCAGAGCGACATCGTGCCGCGAATCTGCGACTGGTAGACCGCTTCCGAAATGCCGGCCCACTTGTCGTGGTTGGCCTTGAACTTCATGAAGCTGTCGTGGACTTTCTTCACCGCGGCATCCTTGCCGGCGGCGTCGGACAGCACCTGCTCGGTCACGTCCTTCAGCTTGGCCACCACCTGCGGCGGCAACGGCTGGGCGATGACGCCGTGGTTCTTGACCAGATCGTCCAGCGCCTCGGCATTAGTCGCCTCGCACCAGGTGTGACTGAGCACGTTGCAAGCCGCGGCCGCGGCGCGCACGATCGCCTGCAGGTCGTCCGGCAGCGAGGCCCAGGCCTTGGCATTGACAATCAGCTCGGTGACATTCGACGGTTCGTGCCAGCCGGTGGTGTAGTAGTATTTCGCTGCCTTCTGCAGGCCGAGGCGGCGATCCTGGTAGGGACCGACAAACTCGGCGGCATCGATCACGCCACGCTCCAGCGCCGGGAAGATTTCGCCGCCGGGCAGCAGCTTCACGTCCACGCCGAGCTGGGCATAGACCTTGCCGGCAAGACCCGGAATGCGCATTTTCAGGCCCTTGTAATCGTCAAGGCCGGTAATCGGCTTGCGGTACCAGCCGGTCATCTGCACGCCGGTATTGCCCATCGGCATAGGCACCAGATCGAAGGGTTTGTACAGCTCTTCCCACAGCTGCATACCGCCGCCGTGATACAGCCAGGCATTCATGCCCTGGAAATTCAGACCAAAGGGCACGGTGGTGAAATACTGTGCCGCAAAGCTCTTGCCCGCCCAGAAATAGGCATTGGCGGCATTCATCTCGACCGTGCCTTTGGATACGGCGTCGAAACCTTCCAGCGCCGGGATCAGTTCGCCGGCGGCGAAATGCTGGATCTGCAGACGACCACCCGACATCGACTTGACCATGGCGCAGAAATCCATCGGGCTGCCCGGGCCGGTCACATAGAAGGGCGAGCCCGGCCCATAGGCGTTGGTCATCTTCCACTGGAAGGTCTTCGACTGCGCGGTGGCGACACTCGGCGCGGCAAACGCAGCGGCAGCGCCGCCGGCCAGCCCCGCCTTCACAAAGGTGCGGCGTTTCATGGATCTTGCTCCGTTGGTTGCGGGTTCATTGGCCCAGAATGGCTGGAGAGGCATCCAGTCCGTTGCATCGTGTATGCAATCGATATGCCAGCGATATCGGCTCACTGCTGAATTGGTACAGCCTTGTTTGAAAAGTCAGCTGCGCGTTGCCGCGGACCAATCACCATCGGCTCTGGGACAGATAGGGATCGCATTGCCAATTATATTGGCAGTGCGGGCGGGCCATGCGACCCAGGCACTCCGTATCAGACAGCAAGATGCGTATATCCGGTCGGGCTTGCAGTGCGGCAGAACGCAGGTCGCTTTCCCCTGTCTGCCGATGCCATCATGTCTGAAACCATCCTCACTGCCCCCGCCCGCGACCTGCCGCCCGCTTTCCACCGTCTGGCCTGGTCCAATCTGGCCGCCCAGTCGGCCGAGCAGGTGGCACTGGCCGCCGCGCCGATCGTGGCCGTACTGGCCATGGGGGCCGGCGCCGGCGAGACCGGCCTGCTGCAAACCGCGCAGACCCTGCCCTTCCTGCTGCTGGCGATCCCGGCTGGCCTGCTGGCCGACCGCTGGTCGCGCCGGCTGCTGATGACTCTGGCCGAGGGGCTGCGTGCCCTGTCTCTGCTCGGCATCCTCGCCTGCGCCGCCACCGGCCTGCTCAGCCTGCCGCTGCTGGCGCTGTTCGGCTTTGCCGGTGCCGCCGGAACAGTCGCCTACAGCGTGGCTGCGCCCGCCCTGGTTCCGGCACTGGTGCCACGCGCCCTGCTTGGCCTTGCCAATGGCCGTATCGAGCTCGCCCGCACGGCGGCTTTTGCCGGTGGCCCTGCCCTGGCCGGCCTGCTGGTCGGCTGGACCGGTGCCACCCCGGCCTTTGCCGTCGCCGTGCTGCTGTCGACGGCGGCAGCCCTGCTGCTGAGGGGACTGCACGAGCCCGCCCGGATACCGGCACCGGCGCGACACCCCTTACGCGACCTGCGGGATGGCACGACCTTCACACTGGGCCATCCCCTGCTGCTGCCGATGCTGCTGACGCAAATGGTGTTCAATACCGCATTCTTCATCCTGATGGCCGTCTTCGTGCCCTATGCCGTGCAGCGGCTGGGCCTTGATGCCGGCGAAACCGGCTTCACACTCGCTTTCTACGGAGCTGGCATGCTGGCCGGCGCGCTGCTGGCACCGCGGATCATGCGTTGTCTGCGCTTCGGTATCGTCGTTGCAATCGGCCCGGTGGCAGGCTTCATCGCCGCGATGGTCATGGTCTCGACGCTTTGGCTGCCGCATCCGGCACTGGCCTGCCTCGCCTTCCTGCTGATCGGTGCCGGACCGATCCTGTGGACGATCAGCACCACGACATTGCGGCAGGCCGTCACCCCGGCCGCGATGCTGGGCCGTGTCTCGGCTCTGTTCACCATGGCACAGGGTTGCCGCCCCGTCGGCGCCGGCATCGGTGCCGCCGTCAGCCTCCTGTGGAGCATGGAAGCCTGTCTCGTGGCCGCCGCGACCGCCTTCGCCTTGCAGGCAATGATCCTGCTGGCCTCGCCGGTGCCGCGGCTGTCCGCCCTGCCTAGCGACACATGAACAGGACAGGCAGGGCTTCGGTGCCGGCAGGCATCACGCCCGGTTCCACGGCGCGGTAGCCCAGCGTTTCATACAACGGCACGGCGTTGATGTTGGCCCGCACGAACAGGTGCGGCAGGCCAGCGGACCCCGCCCGCGTCTCGGCTGCGCGCACCATAGCCGTGGCCAGGCCGCGGCGGGAATATGCCGGATGCACGAAAACCTTGCGGATACGCGCCGTGTCCGGCCGGTCGGACATTGCCAGCCAGCCGGCCGTGGCGACCAGCAGGCCTGCACCATCGCGGGCCAGCAGCAGGTTGCTGCCTGCCAGGTCCTCAACATAGGCGGGAGATGCGACCAGCGCATCATGGGCGGCGATCTGCGCCGGTGTGTGATGGCCGGCGGCCAGTGCACGGAATGCCTGCCGATGCAGGGCCCGCACAGCCTCGACATCGGCCGGACCGTAATCATGAAGTGAGAAACCCGCAGGCAGAAGCATGACGGAACCCTAGGGAATGCCGGGCCGGGCCGGCAAGCGACCAGAGGACTGGCAGCCTTCTTATAGCTGGACCGCTGCCGGAAACATGCAGACGGCTTGACGGCTGCCGCCGTCCGGTCCATGCCATGCCCCATGGCCACCGCCTCCCTGACCGCCGCTGACCTGGAAGCCCGCCTGCTGTATCGCGATGGGCTGATGCTGATTCTCGACAAGCCCGCCGGCCTGCCCGTACATGCCGGGCCCGGCGGCGGAGAGAATCTTGAGCGCTATTTTCAGCATCTGCGCTTCGGCCTGCCGAAACCGCCGGCACTGGCGCACCGGCTGGACCGCGACACCTCGGGCTGCCTGGTGCTTGGCCGTCATCCGAAAGCGCTGCGCCGCCTGGGCAAACTGTTCCAGGAAGGCCGCGTCGGCAAAGTCTACTGGGCCATTGCACGCGGCCAGCCGGCCGCTCCGGAAGGGCGGGTCGACCTGCCGCTGAAGAAACTGTCCACCAAGGCTGGCGGCTGGCGCATGGTGACCGCCGAGGACGGCCAGCAGGCGGCAACCGGCTATCGCGTCCTCGGTCAGGGCGGCGGGCTGAGCTGGATCGAATGCCGGCCGCAGACCGGGCGCACACACCAGATCCGCGTGCATCTCGCCGCGCTGGGCTGCCCTCTGCTGGGCGACCACCAGTATGGTGATGCCGCAGCCGACCGCGACCTGCCGCTGCACCTGCACAGCCGCAGCATCACGCTGCCGATCTATCCGAAGCGAGATCCCATCACTGTCATGGCTGCCCCGCCGCCCCACATGCAGGCCGCGCTGGCGCAATGCGGCTGGTCAGCTCTTCAGGATGAAGCGGATCGCCAGACCGGCCAGACCGACGGCAAGAACCCCGGCAGCCCATAGCACGGCGAACCACAGCAGCCGTCGCCACAACGGCCGGCGCTGTTCAGTGGTAGCCGGCATGGTCGTCCACCTTGCCGCGGAAGACCCGGTAGGCATAGGCCGTGTAGGCCAGGATCACCGGCAGCAGGATGGCGGCGCCGACCAGAAGGAAACCGAGACTGGCGTCCGGCGCTGCCGCCTCGCGGATGGTGATGGAGGGCGGCACCATCAGCGGCCAGAAGCTGATCCCGAGACCGGCATAGGACAGCACGAACAGGGCCAGCGTCGCAAAAAACGGCTGTGCCTCGCGGTGACGGCGATGCAGGCCGTTCCACAGCAGCCAGGCAGCCGCCAACACCAGCACCGGCATAGGCGCAGTGAGAATCAGGTTCGGCCAACCGAACCAGCGATCGAGGAAGCGGGCATTCAGCAGCGGTGTCCACAGGCTGACAATGCCGATCATCGCCACCAGCAGCACCGCCAACCGCCGCGCCAGCAGATAGCAGCGGTCCTGGACGGCGCCATCGGTCTTGATGATCAGCCAGGTCGCGCCCAGCAGGGCATAACCGACCACCAGGGCCACGCCGGTCAGCAGGCTGAACGGCGTCAGCCAGTCCCACCAGCCCCCGGCATAGGCGCGACCTTCCACATGGATGCCCTGCACGAGGCCTCCCAGCGCAATACCCTGCATCAGTGCCGCCAGCAGCGAACCCAGGGCGAAGCTGTAGTCCCAGACACGCTTCCAGCGCCGGGTGCGCCAGCGGAATTCGAAGGCGACTCCACGAAAGACGAGGCCGAGCAGCATGGCGGTCAGCGGCGCATAGAGCGCCGGCAGCACAATCGCGTAAGCCAGTGGAAAGGCCGCTAGCAGGCCACCGCCGCCCAGCACCAGCCAGGTCTCGTTGCCGTCCCAGACCGGGGCCACCGAATTCATCAGCCGGTCGCGTTGGCGTTCCTCGCGGAACAGCGGAAAGAGAATGCCGATGCCAAGGTCGAAACCATCCAGCACCACATAGGCCAGCACCGCGAAGGCGATCAGGCCGGCCCAGATCAACGGCAGGTCGATGGTCATGGTTTCTCCTCTGCCAGCAGATCAACCACTGGTGCCCCGCTGGTGCTGCGCAAGGGCGCTTCCGGCAGTGGCGGTTCCGCCACCTCGATACCCGGCGGCCGCCCCATCAGGCGGAACAGGTAGAAAATGCCGGCCCCGAAAACGAGAAAGTAAACCACCACGAAGGCCAGAAGCGAAGTGGCCACGCCGGGCAGGCCGATGGGCGACACGGAGTCAGCGGTGCGCAGCAGGCCATAGATCGTCCAGGGCTGGCGGCCGACTTCTGTGGTCACCCAGCCGGCCAGCACGGCAATGAAGCCGCTCGGCCCCATCATCACGGCAGCCCGGTGCAGCCACGGCGCCTCGTAGAGCCGCCCGCGCCAGCGCCACAGCAGGGAGATGCCGCCCATCAGCGCCATCAGCAGGCCAAGCCCGACCATGATACGGAAGCTCCAGAACACCACGGCGGCATTCGGCCAGTCCTCGCGCGGAAAAGCCTTCAGGCCGGCGACATGGCCATCCCAGTCGTGGGTCAGGATCAGGCTGCCGAGTTTCGGGATTTCGACCGCATATTTCGTCTCGGCCGCGTCGTTGTCGGGCAGGCCAAACAAGATCAGCGGCGCGCCATTATGGCTGTCGTAGTGACCCTCCATGGCAGCGACCTTGGCAGGCTGATGCTTCAGCGTGTTCAGGCCGTGCAGGTCACCGGCAAAAATCTGCACCGGGGCAACGATGGCCGCCATCCACATCGCCATCGAGAACATCATCCGGGCGGCGACATTGCCGCGATCCTTCAGCAGATGCCAGGCGCCAACTGCGCCAACCACGAAGGCGGTGGTCAGGTAGGCAGCGAGCACCATATGTACCAGCCGGTAGGGGAAGGACGGATTGAAGATCACTGCCAGCCAGTCTTCCGGCACGAACTGACCGTTCGGGGCCAGCACATGGCCGGCCGGGGTCTGCATCCAGCTGTTGACCGCGAGGATCCAGAAGGCCGAGAGAAAAGTGCCGAACGCCACCATCAGGGTGGCGAAGAAATGCAGGCCACGGCCGACCCGGTTCATCCCGAACAGCATCACCCCCAGGAAACCGGCCTCGAGAAAAAAGGCTGACAGGACCTCATAGCCCATCAGCGGACCGATCACCGGGCCGGCCCTGTCAGAGAAGACCGACCAGTTGGTGCCGAACTGGTAACTCATCACGATGCCCGACACGACACCCATACCGAAGGTAACGGCAAAGATAGTCTGCCAGAAGCGGAAGATGCGGATGAAGACATCCCGCTTCGTCCACAGCCACAGACCCTCCAGCACGGCGAGATAGCTGGCCAGCCCGATGGTGAAGGCCGGGAAGATGATATGGAACGAGACCGTGAAAGCGAATTGCAACCGGGCGAGAAACAGGGGATCGAACAGCGGGTGCATCGGGAACTCCGTTGCTAGCCTCATCCGCCAGCGACTTCCACGCGCGGACGATGTATAACATGCAGCGATGACGATGCGGATCAAGGCAGATACGGCGGGCGGATTGCCGCACTGCGGCCGCCGGTCGCACTCCCCGGGGGCGAATGCCTCCCCTGCAGGATTTGCAACGGTCTGGAAACCACTTGCGGGCTAGGATCAGGCTTCCGCCGCTTGTGCCTCTGTCATGCTGATCCCCCTTATCGTCGCCTGCGCGCTGTTCATGGAAAACCTCGACAGCAGCGTGCTGGCCACCGCGCTGCCGAGCATTGCCGCCTCGTTGGGCGAAAGCCCGCTGCGGCTCAATCTTGCCATTACCTCTTACCTGTTCAGTCTGGCCGTTTTCATTCCGGTCAGCGGCTGGGTCGCCGACCGTTTCGGTGCCCGCACCGTCTTTCGGGCCGCCATCGCCGTCTTCACCATCGGCTCCCTGCTCTGCGGCCTGGCCGACAGCTTCTGGACTCTCGTCGGTGCCCGTATCCTGCAGGGCCTCGGCGGTGCCATGATGGTGCCGGTCGGCCGTCTGGTGATGCTGAAATCGGTTCCCAAATCCGAACTGGTGCGCGCTATTGCCTGGCTGACCGTGCCCGCCCTGATCGGTCCGGTGATCGGCCCGCCGCTCGGTGGCTTCCTGACCACCTATCTGTCCTGGCGCTGGATCTTCTGGATTAACCTGCCGATCGGCCTGCTCGGCATGATTCTGGTCACGCTGTATATCCCGAATATCCGCGAGGATGACGTGCCGCCGCTGGATATGCGCGGCTTCCTGCTGTCGGCCTTCGGCCTGACCGGTCTGGTGTTCGGCTTCGAGACCATCGGCCGCGGCCTGCTGCCCGGGTCCGCCGTCGCCGGCCTGCTGGTCATGGGCGCGATCGGCACCGGCCTCTATATCCGTCACGCCCTGCGGCATCCGCATCCGGTGCTCGACCTGCGGCTGCTGAAAGTGCCGACTTTCCGGGCCGGCATCGTCGGTGGCTTCCTGTTCCGTATCGGTGTCGGTGCCCTGCCCTTCCTGCTGCCGATGATGCTGCAGCTCGGCTTCGGGCTCAGCGCCTTCGAATCCGGCATGATCACCTTCGTCTCGGCCGCCGGAGCCCTGACCATGAAGATGGCGGCCGGTCCGATCCTGCGCCGTTTCGGTTTCCGCACCGTGCTGATCGGCAATGCCGTTCTCAGCGGCGGCTTCATCGCCATCTGCGGCCTGTTCCGGCCAGACACGGCGCATGCACTGATTCTCGGCCTGCTGCTGATGGGCGGTTTCTTCCGTTCGCTGCAATTCACCAGCATCAACACGCTGACCATTTCGGATATCGAGACCGGCCGCATGAGCCGCGCCACCAGTTTCACCAGCATGATGCAGCAGCTGTCGCTGTCCACCGGGGTCGGCCTCGGCGCACTGGTTCTGCACGCCACGGTCAGCGCTGCCGACGGAACCGGGCAGATCGGGGCCGGTGATTTCAGTCCGGCCTTCTTCACTGTCGGCTTCGTCGCAATGTTTGCAGCGCTGGCCTTCATCCACCTGCCCTCGAATGCCGGCGCCGAGGTCAGCGGCCATCGCCTGTTCGCCCCGACCCAGAGGCTGAGCCAGGGAACACCGCCGCCGGAGCCGGCCGCCACGGAGCGACCGCAATGACCGGCGACGATCTCGTCTGGCTGGCCATCCCGGCCCGCGGCATCGCCACCGCCCTGTTCGTCGGCGGGGTCATCTGGCTGATGGAGCGCGCTTCGCCCTTCATCGGCGGCATCGTACTGGCCCTGCCGATCGTCACGGCGCCCGCCTACCTGTTCCTGCTGGTGCATGACGGACCGGCCTTTGCCAGCCACGCCGCGCTCGGCAGTCTCGCCACCATCGGCGCCGTGCAGCTGTTTCTCGCAGTCGTCATCGCCCTGCTGGCCAGATTGCCGATGACATTTGCCCTGCCGGCCGCCCTGGCAACCTGGACCATCGCGGCAGCTGGCATCCGCCTGCTGCCCGCCGCCTTGCCGGTCTCGCTCGCCGTCTTTGCCACGGCCGCCCTGCTGGCATGGACCGCCGGGCGCCGGGTGCCCCTGACCGCGCCGGCCGCGCGCGGTCGCTCGCCGGTCTATGAAGTGGCGCTGCGCGGCGCTGCCGCCGGACTGCTGGTGGCCTTCATCAGCGGCACGGCCGACCTGCTGGGCCCGCGCATTGCCGGCATCCTTGCCTCCTTCCCGGTCGCCCTGCTGGTGGTCTGCTTGTTCATGCCGCGCCGACTGGAAACGGCGGGCATGCGGGCGGCCCTGCGTGCCACGCAATACGGCCTGCTGAGCCATGTGCCTTTCTTTCTCAGTCTGATCCTGCTGCCCGGCCGACTGGGCGGTGTGGCGGGCTTCGTGATCGGCATCGCCGGTTCGCTGGCCGTGGCCCTGCTGCTGGCCATGCTGCGACGGCTGATCCTGCGTCGGCAGGCGGTAAAACCGCAGCCGGCCTGAGGGATAAGGCGGCTTCCGGGCCGACCGGCCGCGTGCTACACCCTGCCGGCAAAGATAACAAAGACCATTCGCCATGAATCCGATCTTCGCCGACATCCCCACCACCATCTTCGAGACCATGTCGCGGCTGGCGATCCAGCACCAGGCGATCAATCTGGGCCAGGGCTTTCCCGACGATCCCGGGCCCGAGGATGTGCGCCGCGCCGCCGCCGAAGCGGTGCTGACGGGATGGAACCAGTATCCGCCGATGATGGGTCTGCCCGAACTGCGCCAGGCGGTGGCGGCGCACTACCGGCGCTTCCATGCCCTCGACCTCGACTGGGAGCGCGAGGTGATGATCACATCGGGGGCCACCGAGGCGCTGGCCGGCAGCCTGCTGGCCCTGATCGAACCCGGCGACGAGGTCGTGCTGTTCCAGCCGATGTATGATGCCTATCTGCCGCTGGTGAAGCGTGCCGGTGGCGTGCCGAAATTCGTCACCCTGCGCCCGCCGCACTGGCGCATCGACGAGGCGGCCCTGAAGGCCGCCTTCTCGCCGAAGACGAAAGCCGTGATCTTCAACAACCCGCTCAATCCGACCGCGACCGTTTTCCCGCGCGAGGATCTCGAACTGCTCGGCCGCTATCTCGAAAAGCACAACGCCATAGCGATCTGCGACGAGGTCTGGGAACATGTGCTGTTCGACGACCTCCGGCACGAGCCGCTGATCGGCCTGCCTGGCCTGCGCGAACGCTGCGTCAAGATCGGCTCCGCCGGCAAGATCTTCTCGCTGACCGGCTGGAAGGTCGGTTTTGTCTGTGCCGCTCCGGCGATCATGAAGGTGCTGGCCAAGGCACACCAGTTCATCACCTTCACCACGCCGCCGAACCTGCAGACCGCCGTGGCCTATGGCCTCGGCAAGACCGACGATTATTTCCTCGGCATGCGCCGCGACCTGCAGGCGGCACGCGACCGCTTCGCCGCCGGGCTGACGCAGGCCGGGCTGACCGTGCTGCCCAGCCGGGCAACCTATTTCCTCAATATCGACCTCAGCCCGCTCGCCAACAATATCGACGATGCCGCATGGTGCACCCGGCTGGTGGAAGAGGCCAAAGTCGCCGCCATCCCGGTCAGCGCCTTCTATGCTGCCGACCATGTGCGCAGCGTCGCCCGCTTCTGCTTCGCCAAGAGCACCGACAAGCTGGATGGTGCCGTCGCGCGGATCGCCGACTTCGTGAAACATGGCTGAAGCAATGCCATCCGGCCTGCCGCTGACGGCGCCGGCAGCGCCGGCAATTGCCGCCGGCCTGCTGGCGGCCTTCGTCGGTTTTGCCTCGTCCTTTGCGGTGATCGTGAAGGGCCTGACCGCCGTGGGCGCCACGCCGGCCCAAGCGGCATCCGGCCTGATGGCGCTGTCCATTGCCATGGGCCTCTGCGCGGTAATCCTCAGCCTGAAAACCCGCCTGCCGGTCAGCATCGCCTGGTCCACGCCCGGCGCCGCCCTGCTGGCCACCACCGGCATGGCGGAAGGCGGCTTTGCGGCCGCCATCGGCGCCTTTCTTGTCTGCAGCGCGCTGATCGTGCTGGCCGGCCTGTGGCGATCACTCGGCCGCTGGGTGGCGGCGGTTCCGGCAGCCCTGGCCAACGCGATGCTGGCCGGCGTGCTGCTCGGCCTGTGTCTCGCGCCGGTAAAAGCCGTGATCCAGGCGCCGGCCATGGGGCTGGCCATCGTGATCGCCTGGGCGGTGACGGCGAAGCTCCGGCGGCTTTATGCGGTTCCGGTTGCCGTGCTGGTCGCCGCGCTGCTGATCGCAACGACCACGACTTTCCCGGCCGGCAGCCTCGGCGACCTGTGGCCGCGGGCCGAAATCGTCATGCCGCAATTCCCGTTGTCTGCAATGATCGGTATTGCGCTGCCGCTGTTCATCGTCACCATGGCGTCGCAGAACATCCCTGGCATCGCCATCCTGAATGCAAATGGCTACCGGCCGGCGCCGGGTCCGTTATTCACTACCACCGGCATCTTCAGCCTGCTGGCGGCACCATTCGGCGGCCATGGTGTCAACCTTGCCGCCATCACGGCTGCGCTCTGTGCCGGCGAGGAGGCCGGCCCGGACCCAAAGGCACGGTACTGGGCGGCGGCGATTTCCGGTTTCGCCTACATCCTGCTCGGCCTCGGCGCGCAGGCAGCAACGGCCTTCATGACCGCCGCACCGCCGATCCTGATCGAGGCGGTGGCCGGCCTTGCCCTGCTGGGCGCCTTCGGCACCGCATTGCTGGGGGCGATGAAGGAGGCGGAAGACCGCGAGGCCGCCGTGATGACCTTCCTGGTGACCGCTTCGGGCCTCAGCTTCTTCGGGATCGGCGGCGCTTTCTGGGGCCTAGCTGCCGGCGGCGCCGTCATGGCCCTCGGCCGCTGGAGAAGAGGCAACCGTCAGCCCGGCCTGTGATGACAGGTGCCTCTCCGCTGAGCGTCTGTTAGGCTGCCGGAGCGATTCGCGCCGTGTGTCGCGCCGAGGCCCAGTGACCGACCGGAACATCTTCTCGATCCTCCTCTGCAGCAGTGCGCTGACGGTTTTCTTCCTGACGACCATCCGTCGCCAGTCGAAGTTCGGCGGCGGTCTTCCGCTGCTGCTGCAGAGTTTCATCCGGGCGCCCCGGATAGGCCGCGTCGAATCCGCCACGCGCTTCGGCACCTATGGATACGCGACCCAGCTGAAGACCCGGTTCCTGAATGCGACGGTTGGCCGTTCAGTCTTTCTTCTGCTGGAGGATGATGTTCTGCTGCCACATCCCAGAGCCCTGAGCGGCCAGGAGGTGGCGAAGACCGGCGGCGGGCGCTATCTGCACGTCGAGAACACGATCTTCTTCTCCCCGTCCGACAACGTCATGGCAGACAGGCCAATCCGTGACTACAAGCTGATCGAGACGCTCACCGAGGATATGAAGAAGGTCAGCGCATTGCGCGGCCTTAACAAGCAGCGCACCGGAACCGGCAATTTCGGCCTCTGGCTGCTGGCAAAGCTGCAGGTCTATCTGGGCGCCGCCCTGCAGATCGGCACTGCAGTGCCGGAAGCCTCCGGCGGATTTCATCTCTCCGAGGTCGGCATAGACTGCCGGCCGCTCGGCTTTGGCGAAATCCTTGCGAAACATATTGCTGTGCAGTGGTCTGGACCTGAGAATGACTGGTACCGGATCGAAATACAGGCGGATGCCGTCACCGCACCATGGCTGGCCGGACCCGCCCATATCGAAATGACGGTTGGTTGCACAGCGGATTGCCATCTGCGCCTCGAACGGGCCATCCTGCGCGGCGGCGACCAGGTGTGGGCAGATATGTCCCTCAGCTGGTCGGCAGCCGGACTGACATCCGCCGCCCTGCATCTGTCCGATCTCGCATCCATCCGGGCCGGCATGTCCGAAGCCTGCGGCACGGCCGCGGAGTACCAGACATGGCTGACCGGTTTCGTTGCGGCACTGCGCGACGGCGACATCCCGCTCGGCTGCCGGATCGACGCCGATGCAGCGGCGATTCTGATCGCGACACTCGCACCGGCAGCAACTGTGGCGGGCCTGCAGGCGATCGTTGAGCAGGATGCAGATGAACAAGCCCCGGCCGGTTTAACCCTGCGCTGTCTCACGGAGGGTATATGACCGTTCAGGCTGCCGATCCTGCCTCGCTGACCAACGCCTTTGGAAAATCGCTGGATCCTGCCTTTGCCGCTCGGCTTGCCGGAATCTTCCATTCTCCGGTTGTCTCCGCTGCCACAGACCGACTGACCCTTGCCGATGGTTCCTCGATACCGGTGGTCAACGGAGTTCCCCGCTTTGTGGCATCGGACCAGTATGTAAGGTCCTTCTCATTCCAGTGGACGCTGTACAAATCGGCGCAGCATGACGCTCCGAACAATTCCGATTTCAGCAAAACCGACTTCATCTCGAAAACGGGATTAACTCCGGAAGACGTGCGCGGAAAACTGGTGCTGGATGCCGGCTGCGGCAGCGGCCGCCTTCTTGAATTGCTGGCGGAATGGGGGGCCTGGGTGATTGGGGCAGACCTCAGCCTGTCGGTGGATGTTGCCCATCACTGCCTGCTGGGGCACGACCGCTCGATCGTTCTGCAGGCTGATATCGGCAATCTGCCATTTCGTCCTGAGACCTTCGATTTCGTCGTCTCCTGCGGCGTATTGCACCACACGCCGGATACCCGGGAGTATGCTGGCCGGCTGGTGCCGCTGGTGCGCCCCGGCGGAGAACTGGCCATCTGGGTTTACGGCCCGCATCTCGCCAAACGGCAGCACTGGATTCCCCTGACCTCACGTCTGCCGCACAAGGCCTTCAATGAATGGTGCCACTGGATCACCGGCCTTGCCCGCACCTGGCCCGACAATCATCTGCTCGAGATCCTCTACCGGCAGATGCCCTTCACCTTCAGGCACGAGACCCACGACCGCTCGGCGCTGGCGATGTTCGATGGCTACACGCCGACCTATCACGGCGTACATACCGAAGAAGAAATGATGGAATGGTTCAGGGATTTCGGTCTGGTCGACATGCGCAGCAGCCGACTGCAATCCTCAATGCGCGGCCGCAAACCGGATACCGCCTGATCGCCGGGGGCATGTCAGCCTGCGGTCCAGCCATAGTTAAAACTTACTGAAATGCGTTCATTCCTTGTGAAGCTGGGCGGCACTTCATGGCGCAGCCAGCTCTCGAACAGGATCACCTGTCCGGATTTCGGCTTCACACTGACATGCAGCCGCTCACGCGGCGGCAGGTCGCTCCGTTTCGGCGGTGCCGCCATCAGGCGGTCGAGACGCGGATCCTCGAACTTGATCGCGGCCGAACCGCGCGGCACCTGCAGATAATACGTACCGCTGATGAAACTGAGCGGATGCAGGTGCAGGCCATGGGCCACCGCGCCAGCCATCATGTTGACCCAGCAGTCGGTCATTTCCAGACGGCGGCCGCGCAGGTCGTAGCCGAGTGCCTTCGCGTAGGCTTTCGCATGGGGTGCGATGGCCTTTTCCAGTGCCGCAAAGCCCGACGAGATCAGATGCAGCTTGTCGTGGCTGCCATAGGACGTGTAACCGCCCGGATAATGCCGCGCGCTCCAGTCCTGGCCTGCGGCATCAGCCAGCCGCAGGCTGTCGCATTCATCGATCAGGGTACGGTTGAGGCGGTCGAGACCGCTGCGCTTCAGCGGCGCCGAGTAGATGCGGGTCGGAAACAGGCTGAGCAGGGTCATGGCCCGGCCTTATAGCAGATCGCGCCTCAGAACAGATCGAAATATTCGCGATGCTCCCACTCGCTGACTTCGAGCTGGTAGCGGGCGATCTCCGCTTCCTTGATATGCAGGAAATAGTCGATGAAAGTGTCGCCGAAGCCGGCACGGTAGCAGGCATTGCCGCGCAGGGCGGCGAGCGCGGCCTCCAGGCTGCGCGGCAGGGGCGGCGCCGGCGTCTCGTAGGGTGTATCGGCCGAAGGTGGCGGCTCGGCGGCCTTCGCCATACCGTCCAGACCGGCCAGAAGCTGGGAAGCCATGTACAGATAGGGATTGGCAGCCGGCTCGCCCAGCCGGTTCTCGATGCGGCTGGCCGGATCGCCCTGGGCGCCCAGCACACGGCACATCACGCCGCGATTGTCGCGCCCCCAGATCGCCCGGTCGGGTGCCAGCGAATAGGGCCGGTAGCGGCGGTAGGCATTGATGGTGGGCGCGGCGAAGGCCGCCGAGGCCGGCGCCTGTTCCAGCAGGCCGGCCAGGAAATGCCGGCCGAGTTGCGACAGCGGCTGGTCAGCTTCGGTCGGGATGAAGGCATTGACGCCGGTCCCGCGGTCAACCAGCGACTGGTGCAGATGCCAGCCCGAGGAGAAGATGTTGGGCAGCTTCGGACGGCACATGAAGGTGATGTGGTAGCCATGGCGTCTGGCGATCTGTTTGGCGGCCGAGCGAAACAGCACCATGGTATCCGCCGATTCCATGTTGATTCCGGGCCGGAAGGTGAATTCGGCCTGACTTGGCCCGAATTCCACTTCCATCGACCGCAACGGCAGGCCGAGCGCCTGGATATCCCTGCGCAGGATCTCGTAGACCTCGTCATACTGGTCGTAGCGCAGCTCGGTGAGATAGTTGTAGCCCTGCGTCAGCAGGCTGACATCGGGCGGATTGCCGGGCTGGCCGGCATCGGCCGGGGCCAGCTTCGGGTCTTCCAGCCTGAAGACATGAAATTCGACCTCCAGCCCGGCGACATAGTCGTAGCCAGCGTCGTTCACTTTCTTCAGTGCATCGCGATAGAGCTTGCGGGTGGAAAACGGCACCGGGCGACCATCGGCGAAATAGAGATCGCAGAGCAGCCAGCCGGTATGCGGCGCCCAGGGCAGAACCTTGAACGTGGTAGGGTCGGCCACCATCAGGATGTCGGCAGCGCCCTGCATTTCCGGCAGACCGAAGCCGCCACCCCTGGTGAAGACCGGGAATACCGTGCGGTGCGATGTATCCTTGGCCAGCAGGGTAGTGGTGAAGCCGACGCCGCTGTGCATGGCGCTGCCAAGCTCCTCGGCCACCACTGTCTTGCCGCGCAGGATGCCGTGCTGGTCGGCGAAGGAGAAGCGGACAACGCCAAGACCGCGCTCTGCGACTTCCTTCTCGACGGCCTTCGCTGCCTTCTGCTGCTGCTCGGTCCACAAGCCGTGCCGGTCGACGAAACGCTCCACCCTACCCCCCTGCAATACTGCCCCTGCGATACCTCGTCCTGCCGATGCGCCGCGGCTTACTCAGCAGCCAGCGGCGCCGGTGCCTGCCAGGACGAAGCCTGGCGCTTGCGGGCATCCACCTCGCGCCAGTATGCCTGCCAGCCTTCGGTGGGGGCAACGCCGTCGACAGTGATCGGCCCGCGAATTTCCTTTGCTTCGGCGGCATCCAGCACCATCAGCGGCGTGCCGCTGCCGGTTTCGACCTGCTCGATCGCCTTCATCAGCATCGACCGGTAGTTGATGATCCCCTTGTCTGTGCTGCCCAGATGTTCGCGGGTACGGTCCTGGATCGGCCCTTGGCTTTCCACCGCCCACTGGTCGTGCACATTGATGTCGCTGCCCATGCCCGTATAGGTCTGGGTCTTCTGCTCCAGCGGGTCGAAGCCGTAATTGTTCCTCTTGTTCTGCCGCGGGATGTAGTCCGGCAGGGTGTAGAGCTGCAGGCGCTGTTCGCGCATCTGCCGCTTGTCGACCGGACCGGTGAAACTGGTGAAGATGGCGTACCAGTAGCAGTTCTCGTCGTCGATCGGCACATGCCACTGGGTGATGGTCATCTCGGCCGAGAGCGGGATGTTGAAAGCCTGCGGGAACAGCAGGTTGGTCACCCGCACATGGGTGCTCTTCTCGCTGAGCTGGCGCAGGGCGAACAGCCGCATGCCGTAATCGGTACGCTCAACCTCGATCACCGGGCGCTCGAACTCGCGCAGCACCCGGGTCATCGGCATGTCGGAATCGGCAGAATTGGCACGGAACTGGCGGCCGTAATTGGCGTTCGGATCTTCGTCTTCGAAGAACCGGTGCAGGAAGGAGGCATGGGCCGGATCGATGCCGACCTCCAGCGCCTGCAGCCAGTTGCAGGCGATATGGCCCTTGAAGGCAAAGACATGGCTGTCGGGAGCGACGAAGCAGTCGAGATCGGCAAAGGCCGGCGGCTTGCCATCGGCATCGAGCGGGCCGAGATAGGCGAAGAGAATCCCGCTCTTCAGCACCACCGGATAGGCCTTCTGCTTGATGCGCTGGCACAGACGGCTGTTTTCCGGCTCAGCCGGGGTCTGCAGGCAGTTGCCGGCGACATCGAACAGCCAGCCATGGAACGGGCAGCGCAGGCCGCCATCCTCCGGCCGGCCGAAGGCCAGATCGGCACCCCGGTGCGGGCAGTCACGGTCCAGAAGGCCAAAACGGCCCTGCTCGTCGCGGAACAGCACAAAATCCTGCCCCATCAGCTTGACCGGCTTGACCGGGCG
This sequence comes from Ferrovibrio sp., assembly GCF_964218355.1. Taxonomy (GTDB): domain Bacteria; phylum Pseudomonadota; class Alphaproteobacteria; order Ferrovibrionales; family Ferrovibrionaceae; genus Ferrovibrio. Next base: position 212,433 of record NZ_CAXPMC010000016.1, read on the forward strand.
GATGTCCTCCAGCTCCTCGATGAGGGCGACCGGCTGCCAGTAGCGGCGCAGCAGTTTGCCGGCCGGCTTGTCGGGACCGACCAGAGTCATGCGCATATTCTGTTCATGGGTGGTCATCGCAGCTCTCCCACAAGCCGAGAAAGATTCTGTTCGACTAGCGAACGTATGTGCGATTATAGTAGGGCCAGCGAGCCACGACAAGCCCGGCTGTTCAATCTGTCGCCATCTTCCTTTTGCCCAAAGACCGATCATGACCCGTCTGCGCACCGCCGATGCCGAAAAACGCCAGAAAAGCGGGCTCGGCCCCGATTTCCTTGAGGCACTGGCCCGCGGCATGGGCGTGCTGACCGCTTTCGACAGTCAGCATCGCCAGATGACGCTGTCCGATGTCGCCCGCATCGTCGATCTGCCGCGCGCCACGGTGCGCCGCGCGCTCTACACCCTCGAACAGCTCGGCTATCTCGACAGCGACGGCCGCCTGTTCCGGCTCAGCCCGAAAGTGATGCGGCTGGCCGGCGCCTATCTCGGCTCTGCCGGTAATGCCACCGCCCTGCAGATGGCCTGCGACCGGCTGTGCCTGGAAATCGACGAAGCCTGTTCGGCCGCGGTGCTGGACGGCGAAATGGCGGCGATGGTGGCGCATGCCTCGCCGCCGCGCTTTCTCTCCTCCGCACCGGGCATCGGCTTCCGGGTGCCGGCTTTCAGTGCCGCGCTTGGCCGCGTGCTGGTGGCCGGCCTCGGCCCTGAGGCACGGGCCGCCTGGCTCGCGACCCTGCAGCCGCAGGCGCTGACGGCGAAGACCGTCACCGACCGGGATGAACTGGCCGCCGCGATCGAGAAGGCCGGACAGGAGGGCTATGCGCTATCCGACCAGGAGGCGGAACTCGGTTTCCGCTCGCTGGCCGTACCGGTACGACGCTTCGATGGCCGCGTGGTGGCGGCCCTGAATATCGGCATCCGCATCGAGCGGGCAACGCCGAAGCAGATGAAGGACGACTTCCTGCCGCCGCTGCTGCGTGCCGCGGCGGACCTGCGCGATCATGTGGTCTGATCAGATCGGGTAGATCAGGGAATTGAGGATCAGCTCGCTGTCGAACACGCAGAGCCGCTCCTGCAGCAACAGGTTTCCGTCTTCGCGCACCAGCCGGTCGAGATAGCGGCCGACATTGTAGACCTCGGATACCGAGCCAGGCTTGGTGCGGAACACCGCGTAATTCGCCTCGGCCCGGATCTCGCGGCCGTCATCCTCGTGCACCAGCGCCGGGCCGATCACATGCCGCTGGTAATAGGGCGCATGGAACAGCGTGTTGCTGATGCCGTAGACGCGGTCGCGTAGCATGCCCTGTCCCTCCAGGGCCATGGTGCAGAGCGGCAGGCCGGCATCGTGATTCTCGCGCGGGATCACCTTGTAGAGGCAGTCGGGCCGGAACATGCCGATCCAGGCCTCGTAGTTGCCGGCATCCAGCGCGGCGGCATAGGCGGCATTGAAGCGATCGACCAGCAGCTGGGTTTCCAGTGCAGCCGGCAGGCGAAGGGCGAGGGCTGGATCGGCCATGATCAGATCTCCATCACCCGGCGCCAGTAGGCATACATGCCGCGGATCAGTGTCTCGGTGACCATATGCGGCGTCTGCGCGATGCCGCGGCCGTCCAGCTCGCAGACGGTCTCGCCCCGGCCGCCGGTCTGGCGGAAGCCATCCTGCGAGAATTCGATCACCTCGCCGTCATCGGCAGAGACGAACCCGGCCGGGCCGAACAGATTGGCCTGGCGCAGGCGGCGCTGTGTCATGTCCGGCGTGTCGTCCTCGAAGCCGAAATGGGTCCAGATGAAATCAAAACAATCCGGCCCCGCCGGCACGATATGGCGGGTAGACAGCGAATTGACCTGCTGCTGGATGATCACGGTGGGAAACAGGGTGATCATGGTGACCGACGGACCGTTCCACCACGGCTCGGGCACCACATCCAGCAGGCGCGGATCGTTCAGCGCCATGTCTTTCTTGAAACTGGTCACACCCTCGGTCACCGCCTTCGCCTCGCCGCCGGCATTGCGCTGCGAGATCATCACGGCATGGCGGCCCTCCGCATCCATCACCATGCGCGAGGTCTGATCGGCGCGCCACAGGCCGAAGGTGACGAACCATGTGTGCAGCAGGCCCGGATGATACGGATCCTTGATGTTCTCCATCATCAGCTTCCAGTTGCCCGGAATGCGTTGCCGGTTGGTGCCGAGGATGGTCAGCTTGCGGCCATTGAAGATGCGGTCGATCCACGGCATCACGTCGGGCCCGAAATAGTCGGTCAGCGGCGGGGCTTCGGGATCGAGACTGGCGAAGACCAGCCCGTTATAGGTGCCGACCTTCAGCTTGGTCAGGCCGTGCTGCTTAAGGTCGAAATCCTCCGGCATGCCACCTTCGACGGCATCGCCTTTCTTCACGCCATGGCGGAAGGGCAGTCCGGCAAGATCGCCGTTCAGCTTGTAGGTCCATTGATGATAGGGGCAGACGAAGCTGCGCGCCTTGCCGCGCGGCTTCTGGCAGAAGCGCACGCCGCGATGGGCGCAGCGATTCTCCACCACATGCAGGCTGCGGTCGCGGTCGCGCACCACGATCACCGACCGCTCGCCGACGAAAGACAGCTTGTAGTCGCCGGGCTCGGGCAGCTCCGCCTCCAGCGCCACGTAGCACCAGTGACCGCGGCCGTAGAAAAAGCGGTCGAGTTCGCGGCGGTAGATATCGGGATCGGTATAGGCCCAGAAGGGGATGCGGCTGGAGCCGTCGCCTTCCCAGACGGGCGCCAGGGCGCCGGGCGGCATCAAAGCGGTCATGGGGCCTCCTCCCGGAGATTTATTTGTATTTGCAAATAATATCCGCCGGGCCCGACATCGTCAAGGCCGTTTCCGGTGACGCAAGGTAACGCATTGAATTCCGGCGGCAAAAGATCGAGCATGCGGGCAAAGGGCAGGAGGAAACCATGTTCGACCGGCATTTCGCGGTCTGGCCGCAGGGCGTGCCGCAGCATCTGACGCTGCCGGAAACCAGCCTGTACGAGAATCTGGAGATTTCCGCCCGCCGCTTTCCCGGCAAGCCGGCCATCCTCTATTACGGCACGGCAATCACCTATGCCGACCTGCAGCGCCAGGTCGACGCACTGGCCGGCTGGCTGGCGCAGGCCTGCGGCGTGCAGCGCACCGACCGCGTGCTGCTCTACATGCAGAACAGTCCGCAATTCGTGATCGCCTTCTACGCCATCCAGCGGCTGACTGCTGTGGTCGTGCCGGTCAATCCGATGAGCCGGCTGGAGGAGCTGCGCCATATCGCCACCGATACCGGTGCGACCACCGTGCTGTGCGGCCAGGAGCTGCTCGGCTTCGCGCAGCCGCTGCTGGAAGCGGGCAGCCTGCGCCATGCGGTGGTCGCTGCCTATGGCGACTATGTTGCTGCACCGACCGACCTTGCCCTGCCCGATGTGGTCAGCGCGCCGCGTGCCGTTGTCGCCGCACCGGGCGCCATCGCCTGGCACGAGGCGCTGGCGGCCGGCCATGCTGCCGGGCCCCATCACGCCACGCCGGAAGACTGGTGCGTGCTGCCCTATTCCTCGGGCACTACCGGGGCACCGAAAGGCTGCCTGCACAATATCCGCGGCGTCACCGCCACGCTGTACGGTTCGGTGACGTGGAATCCGGCCGCGTCGGATTCCGTGCAGCTCTGCACCCTGCCGCTGTTCCATGTCACCGGCATGCAGAATTCCATGAACGGGCCGCTCTACAACAGCTCCACCATCGTGATGATGACGCGCTGGGACCGCCGGGTCGCCGCCGAACTGATCCGCCGCCACCGCGTTACCCACTGGCGCAACATCACGACGATGGCGATCGATTTTCTCTCGGACCCCGATGTGGAGACATTCGATCTTTCCAGCCTGCTGGGTATCGGCGGCGGGGGGGCCGCCATGCCCGGTGCCGTGGCCGCCAAGCTGAAGGCGCTGACCGGGCTGGACTATATCGAGGGCTACGGGCTCAGCGAGACCATCGCCGGCACCCATATCAACCCGGTCGACCGCCCCAAGCCGCAATGCCTGGGCATCCCGGTCTTCGACATCGATTCCCGCATCGTCAATCCCGACACGCTGGAAGAGCTCGGCCCCAACGAGACCGGCGAGATCGTCACGGCGGGGCCGCAGGTCTTCCTCGGCTACTGGAACCGGCCGGAGGAAACGGCGCAGGTCTTCTTCGAGCGCGACGGCAAGCGCTTCTTCCGCACCGGCGATCTCGGTTACTACGATGAGGAAGGCTATTTCTTCATCGTCGACCGTCTCAAGCGGATGATCAATGCCTCCGGCTACAAGGTCTGGCCGACCGAGATCGAGGGCATGATGTATGCCCATCCCGGCATCCGCGAGGTCTGCATCATCGCCACGCCGGATGCCCATCGCGGCGAAACCGTGAAGGCCGTGATCGTGCCGAAGCAAGGCGCCGCCGACATGACCCCGGAAGCGATCCAGGCCTGGTGCCGCGAGCGCATGGCGGCCTACAAGGTGCCGCGCATCGTGGAATTTTCCGACAGCCTGCCGAAATCGGCCACCGGCAAGATCCTGTGGCGAGTGCTGCAGGACCAGGAAAAAGCCGCGGCTGCAGCCGGTTCCGTCGCCGCCGACTGACTGTTCGCCCCATCGCCTGTCCGGAGTCGTCATGCCGCTCGTCGCACCCCTGCCCGAAGACCACAACCCCGATCTCGTCGACCTAATCCAGTTCTTCCGCGGCCCGCTCGGCGTGGTGCCCAACAGCGTGCTGACCATGCAACGCCGGCCGGCCATCGCACGCGCCTTCACCGATCTGAACAAGGCCGTGATGGAAAACGGCGGCCGGGTGACCGCCGAACAGAAACGCCTGATCGGATATGTGGCATCGCATGCCGCCGGCTGCCGCTACTGTGAGGCGCACACGATCCTCGCCGCCGAACGCTTCGGCGCCAGCCCGGAGCGCCTCGGCACCATCTGGGAATATCAGACCAGCCCACATTTCACCGATGCCGAGCGTGCCGCCTTCGACTTCGCGCTGGCCGCCGCCTGCGTGCCCAATGCCGTCACGCCGGAGATCCAGCAGGAACTGCGTGCTCACTGGAGCGAGGACGAGATCGTCGAGATTGTCGGCGTGGTGGCCCTGTTCGGCTTCCTGAACCGCTGGAACGATTCAATGGCGACCACGCTGGAAGATATTGGCGTCGATGCCGGCAGCCGCAACCTCGCGCCGACCGGCTGGTCGCCGGCCAAACACGCCAGCTAAGCGCTAGCCGTTCAACGCCGCCCACATCTGCTGGTCACGTTCGGCCGTCCAGATGCGCGGATGGTCGAGGCCGAGCGCCTCGTCATAGGCACGGGCCACGTTGAACGGCTGGCAATGGTCAAAAATGGCGAAATTGCCGAAGCGCGGCCGCATCGCGTCGTTGCAACGGTCGAAGGCTTCCTTCAGCGGCAGGCCTTTCGCCGCGCTTTCCGACACCGAACCATACAATGTGGTGAGGAAATCGCGGGTCAGCGCCAGACCGTCGCCGACTTCCTTGCCGTTGCGCAACGCATCGCCGCGGCCCGGCACCAGCGCCTTCGGCGAGAATTCTGCAATCCGGTCCAGCGTCTTCGGCCAGTCGCCGAAATGCGCGTCGCCGCAGTAACAGGCCGAGTGATACTCGACCAGGTCGCCCGAGAACATCACACCCGCATCGGGCACCCAGGCGACGGTATCCCCCGCCGTGTGACCGCGTCCCAGATGCATGATCTCGATCCGTCGTTTGCCCATGTAGAGGGTGAATTTCGACGGGAAGGTCATGGTCGGCCAGGTCAGGCCGGGAATGCTCTCGGCGGCGCGGAACAGCCGGGGGAAGCGGCCGTATTCCGAATCCCAGTCCTCCTGCCCGCGTTCGACGATCAGGCTGCGGGTCGCCTCCGACGCCAGAACCTGCTGCGGCTGGTAGGCCGAAGCGCCCAGCACGCGCACGGCATGATAATGGGTCAGCAGCACGTATTTGACCGGCTTGTCGGTCACCCTGCGAATATGTTCGATCACCTGGCCGGCCATTTTTGGCGTCGCCTGGGTGTCGATCACCATCACGCCATCATCGCCGACGATCACGCCGGTATTGGGGTCGCCCTCGGCGGTGAAGGCATAGAGCCCTTCAGCCAGCTGGGTGAAGGAGACGGTCTTTTCCTCCATGTCTCCGGTGGAGGCAAAAGCCTTGGCTGGGGCATTCGACATCGGCGTTCCTCATCGGTTTTTCATGGGCACCCTTGGCAAGCGGGGCCGTCTGCGCGAAAGATGGCCGCGCGGGGGAATATGGTCAACCATGGCTGCGAAAAGATGCAGCATGAAGGTCCGGATTTCCCCTATAATCCTCCGAGTCGCCGTTCTCTCTGGTCCGAAGCCATACGCATGTCCGAAAAGTCCACTCTCGCCGACCGGTTGCGCGAAAACCTGGCAGAACAGATCGTCAGCGGGGAGTTGCGGCCGGGTACCCGGCTCGACGAGATCGAGCTGGCGACGCGCTTCGGCATGTCGCGCACTCCGGTGCGTGAAGCCTTCAAGGCACTGGCCGGCATGGGCCTTGTGGAACAGCGGCCGCATCGCGGCGTGGTGGTCGCCCTGCCCACCCGCCGGCGCATGGAGGAGATGTTTGAGGTGATGGCCGAGATCGAGGCAACCTGCGCCCGGCTCGCCGCCATCCGCATGACCGGACCCGAGCGGCGCTTTCTGGAGCAGGCACATCTGCAGTCGCTGGGCATCGTCCGCACGGGCGACATGCAGGGCTATGCCAGCTTCAACAACGATTTTCACGACATCATCTACCGTGCCAGCAAGAACAGCTTCCTCGAGGAGACGGCGCGCGCCGTGCGCCGCCGGGTTCTGCCCTTCCGCGTGTCACAGTTCCGCGTCGTCGGCCGCCTGTCGAGTTCCCATGCCGAGCATGACCAGGTGGTGCAGGCGATCCTGCGCGGCGACGGTGCGGCTGCCGAAGCAGCGATGCGGGCCCATGTGGCGAAGGTGACGGTGGCTTCGGTGGATTTCGTCGAGGAACACCGCCCCGGTCAGCCGCTCATGCCGCAGCACTGGCCCGACGATACGCCCGCCATCCGCCAAAATCCGTGATTTCGGTGGCGCCTGCTGCCGCGGCCGCCTCGCACACGAAACCCTTCACCAGACGGCCGTCGGACAGCCGCACATCGGCGATGCCCAGCGGCATGGCAATGCCGGCCACGAAAGTGCCGAAGGCGGCCGGCGACAGCGCCCAGATTTCGCCTTCGATGGCTGCACCGCCGGAACCGACCCGCAGCAGACCGGGCCGCGGCAGCCGTTCCTTCAGCGCAAACAGACGATAATCGGCACTGGTGCGGCAGGGTCCGACCAGTCGCGCACCCAGATCCAGCAGCTGCGGATTGAGCGGCTCGCCCGAGAGATGCGCACCGAACACCACCACCTCCACTTCATTGGCAGCAACCGGCGCCAGCGCACCGGTCGCCGGCGGCGCATAGCCGCCGGCGCCCATGGTCAGGCCGGTGGCGGCGTGGAAGGCATGACCGAGTGCCGCCAGCTTTGGTTCGGAAAAGGCCGGGCCGATCAGGGTGATGCCGGCCGGCAGGCCGTCGGGCTGGAAGCCGTTCGGCACCGACAGCGCCGACAGGTCGAAGTAGTTCACGAAATTCGTGTAGTAGCCGAGGTTGCTGTTCAGCGTCACGGGGTCGGCCTCGACCTCGGCAATGCGGTAGACCGTGCCGCTGGTCGGCACCAGCATCACGTCGATCTGCTGCCAGACCGGGGCCGTCTGCTGGCGCAGTTCGCGCAGGCGGTAATACAGGTTATGCACGTCGACCGCCGTGGCGTCGCGTCCGCGCTCGATGATGCCGCGGGTGACCGGATGCATATCGTCGGCATGGCTGCTGAGGAAATCCCCCAGCGCAGCCGTGCGCTCGGCGGTACCGGCCGGCTGGTAGAGGAACGACGCCGCCTCGGCAAATGGTGCATAGTCGATCTCGATGGCTTCGCCGCCCAGCGCCTGAAGCCGCGCCACCGCCTGGCCGAACAAAGTCTCGGCGGCGGCATTGCCGAAGAATTTCAACTGTCCGGCCTGCGGCAGACCGAAACGGAAGCGTGCCGGCGGCGCGGTCAGGGTCGGCGACCAGCCGGTGGGGGCCGGCCGGCTGTAGCCGTCGCGTGCATCGTAGGCGGCAGCCGCCTGCAGCACGGCAAGGCTGTCCGCTACGGTATTGGCAAAGACCGAAATGCAGTCGAGCGAGCGGCAGGCCGGCACCATGCCGGTGGCGCTGATCAGGCCGATGCTGGGCTTCAGACCGACGATGTTGTTGAACCCGGCCGGCACCCGGCCGGAGCCGGCGGTGTCGGTGCCGAGCGCAAAACTGACCAGTCCGGCGCCGACTGCGACCGCCGAGCCGGAACTGGAGCCACCCGGGATGACATCATCGCCGAAGGGATTCCGCGCCACGCCATAGGGGCTGCGCACGCCGACCAGACCAGTGGCGAACTGATCGAGATTGGTCTTGCCGATGAGGATGGCGCCAGCCCGCAGCAGGCGCTCGACCGCCAGCGCCGAATCCGTCGGCGTGTAGGCGAAGGCCGGGCAGGCCGCCGTGGTAGGCAGGCCGGCGGCATCGATATTGTCCTTCACTGCGAACGGCACACCCCAGAGGGGCATATCCTCGGGGGGCAGGGCGCGCAGGCCCTGCATCAGTTCAGTGGCACGCGCCAGGGCCGCCTCGCGCGGCACCAGGGTGATCCACACGGCATCCTCGCCGCGGGCAGCGATGCGATCATAGATCGCCGCCACGAGGTCGGCCGGGGTCAGCCCGCCGGCGGCATAGGCGGCACGTAGCGTGGCGATGTCCAAGGATCCGATCATGCTGTCCCCAATGTCTATAATCATGCCAGCGGCGGCCGGAAAGCGCGCTGCCCGGCTGCACTCAGGGTTATTGTATGCAACTTGTGTACCGCTGATTTCTATCAATAAGATACAGTAAAGTATGGATTTTCAGGCACACCGCCGGGCTGTTTTTTGTGCCGCTGCGTCTAAATATGCATATATTTTAACCATTGTATACGATTGCCTGACGATATCCCCTGATCCGCCCTCGAAGGATTCTTCCTGCCGCTTCAGGCGATTACCGGCGCAGGCATGGCCGCCACCGCAAATGGCATATCCGTTGCAGTGCACCAGCCATCGCCATCGTCGCCAAAGGGGGAGTCCAGCCATGCATCGCCGCCTGTTCCTGTCTGCCACATCGGGCCTTGTCGCCGCCGCCCTGGCCGCGACCCTCGCCGCCACACCGGCTGCCGCGCAGTCGCGCAAGGAAACCCTGGTCGTTCTGGTCGAGAACGGCCCGAACAGCATGGACATCCATGGTGTCGGAACCAGCTTCCGCTCCTACGTCGCCGCCTGGAACATGTACGACCGGCTTGTCACCTTCGGCCGCAAGACGCTGCCGGACGGTACCCTGTCCTACGATTCCAGCAAGATCGAGCCGGAACTGGCCGAAAGCTTCATCATGGCCGAGGACGGCAAGTCGATCACCTTCAAGCTGCGCAGGGATGCCACCTTCCATGATGGCAGCCCGGTGACCGCCCATGACGTGAAGTGGTCTTACGACCGCGCAGTCAGCGTCGGCGGCTTCCCGACCTTCCAGATGAAGGCCGGCAGCCTCGAGAAGCCGGAGCAGTTCGTGGTGGTCGACGACTACACCTTCCGGGTCGACCTGCCAAAAAAGGACAAACTGTCACTGCCCGACATGGCCGTGGTGGTGCCTGCCATCTTCAATTCCAAGCTCGCCAAGCAGCACGCGACCGAGAAGGATCCGTGGGCGATGGAATGGATGAAGACCAACGACGCCGGCAGCGGCGCCTTCAAGCTGGAGAAATGGACCCCCGGCCAGGAGACGGTGCTGACCCGTTTCGAGGGCTGGAAGGGCGGCAAGGCCTCCAACGTGAAGCGCGTGATCCTGCGTGAAGTGCCTTCTGCCGGCAACCGCCGCGCCCTGATGGAGCGCGGCGATGCCGATATCTCTGTCGACATGCCGCAGAAGGATTCGTCCGAAATCGTCGCCGAAGGCGGCTCGGGCAAATACACCGTGGTTGGCGTGCCGATCGAGAATTCGCTGAAATACATCGGCCTGGTCACCACCATGAAGCCTTTCGACAATCCGAAGGTGCGCCAGGCCGTGGCCTATGCCGTGCCCTACGAGCAGATTTACAAGTCCGCGATCTATGGCCGCGGCATCCCGATGTGCTGCTCGGACGCAACCGGGCCGAAGGATGCCAGCTGGCCGCAGCCCTTCCCCTACAAGACCGATCTGGAGAAGGCCAAGAAGCTGCTGGCCGAAGCCGGCTATGCCGATGGCTTCGAGACCACCATCTCGATCGACCTCGGCGACGCCACCGCCTCCGAGCCGGAAGCCATCCTGCTGCAGGAAGCCCTGGGCAAGATCGGCATCAAGGCGACGATCGAGAAAATTCCGGGCGCCAATTTCCGCAGCGCCATGCTGCAGAAGAACCGGCCGATCCACATCGCCAGCTTCGGCGGCTGGCTGAATTATCCGGATTACTTCTTCTTCTGGGGCTATCACGGCCAGAACGCGGTGTTCAACACCATGTCCTACCAGAATCCGGCCATGGACAAGCTGATCGACACCGCCCGCTACGAACACGACCCGGCCAAGTACAAGGCGGAGGTGATGAAATTCATCCAGCTGGCCATGGACGATGCCCCGCGCATCCCGCTGTACCAGCAGATCCTTGATGTCGGCATGCAGAAGAACATCAAGGGCTATACCTACTGGTTCCACCGCCAGCTCGATTTCCGCACCATCGAGAAGATGTGACCGGACATCCGCGGTAACGAGGAGGGCGAAGGAGCACCATGCTGGGCCTGATCGGCAAACGGATCCTGTCGGCAATCCCGAGCGTGATCGGCGTCCTGGTGGTCACCTTCGTCCTCACCCGCGCCCTGCCCGGCGACCCGGCCGCCTTCTTCGCCGGTCCGGCCGCCACCAAGGAAGCCATCGAGGAAATCCGGCGCAGCCTCGGCCTCGACAAGTCACTGCCGGAACAGTTCATCGTCTACCTGAAGGATCTCGTGCAGGGTGATCTCGGCAATTCGGTCGCCACCGGCCAGCCGGTGCTGACCGAGATCGTCACCCGCCTGCCGGCCTCGCTGGAACTCACCCTGCTTGGCCTGATCGTGTCGGTGCTGATTGCCGTGCCGCTCGGCGTGATGGCTGCCACCAGGCCAGGTTCGCTCATTGACCATACCTGCCGCGTGGTCACCACCGCCGGCGTCAGCCTGCCGGCCTTTTTCACGGGCCTGCTGCTGGTCTATGTGCTGTATTACCAATTGGGTATCGCTCCGGCACCGCTCGGCCGGCTCGACATCTTCTATTCCACGCCCACCCGCGTTACCGGCTTCTACCTGATCGACACGCTGCTGGAGGGCGATCTCGAGACCTTCCGCGCCGCTGCTGCCCAGCTGATCCTGCCGGTCGTCACGCTGGCCGTCTTCACTCTGGCACCGCTGGCGCGCATGACCCGTGCCGCCATGCTGGAGGTTCTGGCCAGCGACTTCGTGCGCACCGCCCGCGCGGCCGGCCTGCCGCGCCGCAAGATCATCTACACATATGCTTTCCGCAACGCGATGCTGCCGGTGATCACCACCCTGGGCATGGTGTTCTCCTTCCTGCTGGGTGCCAATGTTCTGGTCGAGAAGGTCTTTTCCTGGCCCGGCATCGGCACGTTCGCGATCGAGGCGCTGATCGCCTCGGATTATGCGCCGATCCAGGGTTTCGTGCTGACCATGGCGCTGATGTATGTGGCGCTCAACCTGGCCATTGACATCCTCTATATCGTGATCGATCCGCGGGTGGGCTTCGAGGCATGACCGCAACTCTGCGCCATATCCGCTATGTGCTGACCGAGAACCCGATCACGCTGTTCGCCTTCGCGCTGTTCGGTTTCATCATCCTATGCGGCATCTTCGGGCCCTGGCTCGCCCCCTACGACCCGCTGGCGACCAATGCCGCCATGGCGCTGCAGCCGCCATCCTCTGCCCACTGGTTCGGCACCGACGCACTCGGCCGCGATATCTTCAGCCGCGTTCTGGTCGCCACCCGGCTTGATCTCGGCATCGCCTTTGCGTCTGTTCTGCTGACCTTTGCCATCGGCGCGCTGGCCGGTATTGCGGCCGGTTTCTTCGGCGGCTGGACCGACCGTATTGTCGGCCGCACCGCCGACACCATCATGGCCTTCCCGTTATTCGTTCTGGCCATGGGCATCGTCGCCGCGCTCGGCAACTCGGTCGGCAATATCGTCCTGGCCACGGCCATCATCAACACGCCACTCTATGCCCGCGTTGCCCGTGCCGAGGCCAATGTCCGCCGCAATGCCGGATTCGTCGAAGCGGCGCGGCTGTCCGGCAATTCGGAGGCACGCATCCTGCTGCTGCAGATCCTGCCCAACATCCTGCCGATCCTGATGGTGCAATGCTCACTGACCATGGGCTATGCCATCCTGAATGCCGCCGGCCTGTCCTTCATCGGGCTGGGCATCGCGCCGCCAACCCCGGAATGGGGCATCCTGGTGGCCGAGGGCGCCGCTTTCATGATTTCGGGCGAGTGGTGGGTGGCCCTGTTTCCCGGCCTTGCGCTGATGGTAGCCGTGTTCTGCTTCAACCTGCTGGGCGACGGCCTGCGCGACATCGTCGATCCCCGGAGGCGCACATGAGTGCGCCGACCGAGAGCAAGCGGAGGCGCACATGACCGCCGCACCGGTCCTCAGCGTCGACAACCTGTCGGTGGAATTCCGCACCCGAGCCGGAATCGTCAGGGCGCTGGAGCATGTCGGCTTCGATATCGGTCGGGGCGAGATGGTCGCCATAGTCGGCGAATCCGGTTCCGGAAAGTCGGTCACCGCCTATACGGTGATGGGAATCCTCGACCCGGCCGGCCGCGTCTCCGGCGGCACCGCCACCTTCGGCGGCCTCGACCTGCTGACCGCCCCGGAAGCGGCCCTGCGCGACATCCGCGGGCGCGAGATGTCGATGATCTTCCAGAATCCGCGGGTGGCGCTCAACCCGATCCGCCGGGTTGGGGACCAGATCGCCGACGTGCTGCTGCAGCATGGCGGCGTCACCCGCGCCGAAGCCCCGAAACGGGCTGTCGAGATGCTGGCGCGGGTGCGCATCCCCGATCCGGAGCGCCGCGCCCGCGCCTATCCCTTCGAGCTGTCGGGTGGCATGTGCCAGCGCATCATGATCGCCATTGCGCTGAGCTGCGCCCCCAGGCTGCTGATCGCCGACGAGCCGACCACCGGCCTCGACGTCACCACCCAGGCGGCGATCATGGATCTGATCGCTGAACTGGGCAGCGCCCAGGGCATGGCCACCCTGCTGATCACCCATGATCTCGGCATGGCGGCCGAATACTGCGACCGTATCGTCGTCATGCATGCCGGCCATATCGTCGAGGCGGCGCCGACCGCCGAGCTGTTCCGGCATCCGCGCCATCCCTATACCGCCAAGCTGATCGCCGCCACACCGCGGCCGACCGCCAGCCTGGCCGAGCTCGCCGCCATCCCCGGCGGCCTGCCCGACCTGCGGCAGGCCGAAATTCCACCCTGCCGCTATATCGCCCGCTGCGAACGCAGGCTGGCGCGCTGCGACCAGGCCCTGCCCCGCGTTCTGGGCGACGGGCCGGACAGTGTCGTCGCCTGCTGGAACCCGCTATGACCGCCCCTGACGATACTCCGCCCTTCAGCCAGCCGCTGCTGGACGTGCAGTCGCTGCACAAGCAGTTCCCGGTCGGCCGCAAGGCCGGACTGATCGACCGCATCCGCGGTGCCGCACAGCCACCGTCGCTTCTGCATGCGGTGGACGATGTCACCTTCACCATCGCCCGCGGCGAAACCATGGGGCTGGTGGGTGAAAGCGGCTGCGGCAAGTCGACCCTGGTCCGGCTGCTGACCCGCCTGCTGGATCTGACCGATGGCAGCATCCGGCTGGACGGCATCGAGATCGGCCAGATGCCGGCGAAAGGGTTCGGGAATTCACCCTTCCGGCCGCGCATCCAGATGGTATTCCAGGATGCCACCGACAGCCTCAACCCGCGCTTCACGGCTGCCGCCGCCATCGCCGATCCGATCCAGCGCCTGAAGCCGCTGCCGCGGGCCGCCCTGAAGGCACGGGTCGAGGAACTCGCCGCCATGTGCGGCCTGCCGGCAGAACTTCTCGGCCGCTTTCCGCACCAGCTTTCGGGTGGCCAGAAGGCCCGTGTCGGCATCGCGCGGGCCATTGCCGTCGAACCTGACCTGCTGATTCTCGACGAGCCGACCGCGGCGCTGGATGTCTCGGTGCAGGTGGTGATCCTGCAGCTCCTGCAGGATCTGAAACAGCGGCTGGGGATGAGCTACCTGTTCGTCAGCCATGATCTCAATGTCGTGCGCCTGCTGTGCGACCGCGTGATGGTGATGTATCTCGGCCGTATTGTCGAAACCGGCCCGGCGGAAGAAGTTTTCAGGAATCCGCAGCACCCCTATACCCGCGCCCTGCTGTCGGCGATCCCGCATTTCGAGCCCGGCACACGGAAGGACGGTCATGGCGCACCGCGCCTGCGCATTGCCGGTGAACCGCGCAGCCCGATCGACCCGTCGCCTAAGGTATGCCGCTTCCATGGCCGCTGTCCGAAAGGTAACGTTGCCTGCGAACAGAGCATGCCGCTGCTGCATGCTGTCGGGCCCGGCCATTCGGTGGCCTGCCATTTCCCCGGTGACGACCGGCCCGAAGCGAATGATCCGATGGAGAAAGTCGCGTGAACAAACCTCCTTTCGATGCCGGCGCACACATGATGGCCGCGGCCGGCATGCTCGGCCTGGAACTGGATGACAGCTGGAAACCGGGAATTCAGGACAACTTGCAGCGATCCTGGCAGATCGCCCAGTCTTTCCTGTCGCATCCCCTGCCCGACGAGACCGAGCCGGCCTCGCGCTTCGAGCCCTGACGGTGCGGCCATGATCACCTGGCAGAGCACCGGTGCCGAGATCGCCGCCGCCGTCCGCGACGGAAAGATTTCCGCCACCGAGGCGGTGCGCGTTTCGCTGGACCGGATCGAACACACCAATCCCGCACTCAATGCCTTCACCGCCGTCACCTCCGAGCGGGCACGGGCGAAGGCCGCGGCCATCGACCGGATGCGTGACGAAGGCCGCCCGCTGGGTCCGCTGGCCGGCATGCCCTTTGCCGTGAAGAACCTGTTCGATATCGCCGGCCTGTCGACGCTGGCGGGATCGAAGATCAACCGCGACCGCAAGCCGGCGGCCGCCGATGCGACCCTGGTGCAAAGGCTGGAAGCCGCCGGCGCGATCCTGGTCGGCGCACTGAACATGGGCGAATACGCCTATGACTTCACCGGCGAGAATGTGCATTACGGCCCGTCGCGCAATCCGCATGATCCGACCCGCATGTCGGGTGGATCGTCGGGCGGATCGGGCACCGCGGTGGCCGCCGGCATGGTGCCGCTGGCGCTGGGCTCGGATACCAACGGCTCGATCCGCGTGCCCTCGTCGCTGTGCGGCCTGTTCGGCCTGAAACCGACCTTTGGCCGGCTGACGCGCCATGGCAGCTTTCCCTTCGTGGCCGATCTCGACCATCTCGGGCCGATGGCGCGATCGGTGGCAGATCTCGCACTCAGCTACGATGCCATGCAGGGGCCGGATGCGGCCGACCGCTGGTGCGCCCAGAAGCCGTCCGAACCGGCCCTGCCATCGCTGGAAGCCGGCATCGACGGCCTGCGCATTGCCGTCGCCGACGATTACTTTGCCGCCACCGGCGAGGCGGAGGCCCATGCGGCCGTGGCCGCCTTCGCGAAGGCGCTGGGCACCGACCGCCACGTCACCCTGCCGGAAGCCGGCCGCGGTCGCGCGGCAGCCTATGTGATCACCGCCAGCGAGGGCGCCAACCTGCATCGCGAGCGGCTGAAGACCCGCGCCGGCGATTTCGATCCGGCCACCCGCGACCGCTTTTTCGCCGGCCTGATGCTGCCGGCCGACTGGCTGGTGCAGGCGCACCGCTTCCGCGCCTGGTACCGCGCCCGGGTCGCCGAGGTGTTCCGCGATGTCGACATCATCCTCGCCCCGGCCACGCCCTGTACGGCGCCGAAGCTTGGTCAGGTGATGATAACCCTGAACGGGGTCGAGATGCCGGTGCGCGCCAATCTCGGCCTGTTCACCCAGCCGGTTTCCGCCATCGGCCTGCCGGTGGTCGCCGCACCCTGGGCGGAGCGGGACGGAAAACTGCCGATCGGCGTGCAGGTGATCGCCGCGCCGTGGCGCGAGGACCTCGCCCTGCGCGTCGCCCGCCATCTCGAGAAGACCGGCATCGCCGCGTCGAAAGCCGTGTGAGGAGCGTATGGAGATCAATATCCCCGAGATTCTGACCGAGGTGACCGCCGCCTTCATGCGCTACGAAAAGGCGCTGACCTCGAATGACGTGGCGGTGCTGGACGAGCTGTTCTGCAACAGCCCGCATACCATCCGCTATGGCGTGACCGAGAATCTCTATGGCTATGACCAGATCCAGGCCTTCCGCGCCGGCCGCTCGCCGGCCGGGCTGGAACGCGAGATCTTCAACACGGCGATCACCACCTATGGCCGCGACTTCGCCACCGCCAATACCGAATTCCGGCGGGCAGGCTCGACCAAGACCGGCCGGCAGAGCCAGACCTGGATGCGGACGCCCGACGGCTGGAAGGTGGTTTCCGCTCATGTCAGCCTCTTAGGCTGACATCCCGGAGCAGTCAGCCTGCCGGGCTGGCACGCCTCAGATTTCCGCGATCACGGCGATCAGGCCACCGCCATCGGGGCCCTGATGTTCGGCACCGCCGGAGACGAAGATCCGGCCATCGCCCAGCACGCCGGCCACCAGCCCGCCCAGTGCACCGCGGATATGCCGCTGTGCATTGATATCCGTGTCGTCCAGCATGGTGTGACGGTTGCCGCGCACCAGGCCGCGGCGGTCTGGCTCGCATTTCACCAGCACCCCCCGGACTCGCGCCGCGGCGGCCGGCACCAGCTGCGGCGCGGCGGCAAGTCCGAGATCATCGAGCGCCGCGACGATGCCGCCGATATCGAGAGCGTCTTTCATGGGCCGATGCGCAATGGCCAGATCGCCGGACCAGCCGGCGGCATTGCCCAGCACGATCACCTCATTGCAGGCGACCTCGACGCCGGACGAAATGCTGGCCCGGTCAGAGAAGATGTCATAGTCGCGGAACATGGCAGCTTCGGTCAGCCGACCGGCCGGTGCGTCGCCCAGCGCCAGCGCCACCCCGAAGGCACCGGCGACGCGGGCATAAGCCATCGAACGGCCGGAATCGGCGGTCAGCACCGAGGCACCGCGGGCCGCCGCTTCCTGCGCCCGGGCTGCCGTCACGCAGGGTGCCTTCACCTGCACGAAATGCACATCGGCAGGGTCGCTGATGCCGGCATCCCGCATGGCCTGGCCCACGGCGGCCGCCACCATCTCCACATGGGTCTGCCGGCCGACTGCTTCCGGCGGCACCGGCGGCGAGAACGCGACGCCTACCGCCAGCCGCTTCGGCCCGCCTGCCGGCCCATCGGCAGCGGGATCGCGGGAGAACACCAGGTAATGCGGCGTCAGCACGCCTTCGGTGCCGCCGGACAGCACACAGGGCACCGATTCGACAATTTCCCCGCGCCGGCGGCCGGTGCGTTCGGCCAGCAAAGCCGAGAAAGCGAGCGTGAAATAGCCGCGGGTGAAATCGTTCACGCCGCCATTGCCCTCGGTCTTGCCGATCACCGCCACCACATGGCGCGGATCGACCACGCCACTGTCGAACAATGCTGCAAGCTGGGAAAGATCGCCGGGATGCGCCATCCCGAGGCGATGAACGGACGCGCGCATGATAATCCTCCGGACTGCACGGCGAACACGGATATGAAGCCTGAAGCAAATTGCATTCCGCCGCTTTCCGCGCCGCATCGCCCGGCATTTGCGCCGCTCCGCCGGTAAAACGCCCAATTCTTGGGCGCCGCCGCCCGCACAGCTGAACGATTCTCCGGCAATGGCACGGCCAGCGTCGCCCTTAAGCTGAATCCCGGCCGGGCAGCCTCCGGCGCAGCAGCCCCCGCGTGCATGGCACGCGGCTTGCAAATTTGCCTTCCGGAAATTGTATACACCCTGCGCAGCGGTCCAGTGCCATGTCCGGAGTGATCACAGGCCTGTTTCATGTGGCCATCAAGACGGCGGATCTCGACCGGACCCGCTGGTTCTACTGCGACCTGCTCGGCCTTGCGGAAGCGCCGCGTCCGGATTTCGGCTATCCCGGCGCCTGGATCGCGGTGCCGACTCCGGTGGGCGAGGCGATCATCCACATCTATGCCGGCGGCCCGGCGCTCGGCCCCGACGGCCAGGCGCCGCGTGGCACCGCCGCCATCGACCACATCTCGCTGACCGCCGTCGGCTACCACGATTTCATCGCCCGGTTCCGCCGGCAGGGCATCGCCTGGCGCGAATTCCTGGTGCCGAACACGACCTACTGGCAGCTCTTCGTCTACGACCCCAACGGCGTGCAGCTTGAGCTGACCTTCGACGGCCGCTCCGAATCCGGCCCGCCGCCCGACATGTCGGAGGGCCGGCGCTATGTCGCCGGCGCCGGTTTCTTCGATCCGGCCGCCTACGAATTTGCCTGAAATTCCCGGACCTGCGTTTCACAGAAAGGATGCTGACATGACCAAGACCAAGACTGCCCTGCATGCCCTCAGCCGGCGCGCCCTGATCCTGGCCGGTACCGCCGCCATGGCCCTCGCGGCCGGCCTCGCCTTCCCCGGTATGGCCGCCGCTGCCGACAAGGTGAAGGTGGGTGTCTTCCCGGTCTCGTCCGCCCTGCCCTATTTCGTCGCACTGGAGCGCGGCTATTTCAAGGAAGCCGGCATCGATGCCGAGATGGTCAAGCTGATGGGCGCGCCGCCGATCGTGCAGGGCATGCTGACCGGCGACCTGGATGCCGGCGCCAATCTCGTCACCGTCGACGGCATGAATGCCAACACCAAGAAGGAGGGCCTGGTCCATTACGTCGCCCTCTACGGCCAGAACAAGTTCGCCCAGATGGAGCAGTTCGTGGCCAAGTCCGGCATCGACGCCAAGACCGTGAAGGACTTCAAGGGCAAGACCATGAAGATCATGTCGGCACCCGGCGCCGGCAACATGGCCATGGCCCGCGCCGTTCTGGGCGCCGTCGGCCTCAAGGAGGGTTCCGATTACACCCTGACCGAGCTGGCGATGAACCTGCATGTGGATGCCATGAAGGCCGGCACCTTCGATGCCGGCTATACACTGGAGCCGAACGGCACGGTGATGAACAAGACCGGGGCCGCCACCACGGTCGAGGCCGGCGTGGTGTCGAAATACATCATCGGCCGCGAGGAGGCCTATGCCTTCATGGCCGGCGGCGCCATCACCGGCAAGTTCATGAAGGAGCGGCCCGAGGTCGCCAAGCGTTTCGCCGCCGCCTGGCGCAAGGCGCTGAAGGACATCGAGCAGGATCCGACCACCCGCGAGCTGCTGAAGGGCAATACCTTCACCCCGGCCGATCTGGCCATGACCATCCCGCTGCCGCGCATGCTGATGGTCGACCAGCTCTCGGCCCAGGACAAGAAGGACTTCCAGAAGGTGATCGATTTCACCACCGAAAGCGGCGTGCTGAAGGAGAAGGTCGATACCTCGAAGTATCTCGTCGTCCTCGACAAGAAGGCGGCCAGCTGATGTTCGGAGGGTCGCGCAGCGCGATGCGGCTGGTGAACGGCGGGGCGGCGGAGACGCCGCCCCCGGCTCCGGCCGACGAAAAGTCATACCGCTGGTTTCCGCCCGGCACCCATATCACGGTGCGCGGCCTCTCCAAGCAGTTCAACGGTACGGTCATCTACGACAACTTCGACCTCGACCTGCCGCGCGGCAAGGTGGTTTCGGTCTTCGGACCCAATGGCTGCGGCAAGAGCACCATCATCAACATGATTGCCGGCCTGATCCCGGTCGACAAGGGCGATGTCCTGTTCGACGGCAAGACCATCGACGAGACCCGGATCGGCTATGTCTTCCAGAATTACCGCGAGGCCCTGTTCCCCTGGCTGCGCGCCATCGACAACATCCATTACCCGCTGAAGCTGATGGGCCTGTCGAAGGCGGAGCGCGAGGACCGTGTGGCAAAGCTTCTGGCCCGCTTCGACGTCAAGATCGACTTCAACCGCTATCCCTACGAGCTGTCCGGCGGCCAGCAGCAGACTGTCTCGATCCTGCGTTCCCTGGTGATGGAACCGGAAGTCCTGTTCCTCGACGAGCCCTTCTCGGCACTCGATTACGAGATGACGCTGTTCATGCGCGACCAGATGCAGAAGGCCTTCATGGAGACGAACACCACCATGGTGATCGTCAGCCATGACCTCGAGGAAGCCGTGTATCTGGCCGACTATGTGCTGCTGCTGACCCGGCGGCCAACCCGCATCGCCGATTATGTCGAGGTGCCGCTGCCACGTCCGCGCAGCGCCGAGACCCTGTCGGATCCGAAATTCGTCGAGATCAAGAGCCATTGCCTGGACATCTTCCGGCGGGAGGCCAGACTGTGAACGCCGCGCTGACCTTCGCTTCCGCCAAGCTTGGCCGCCTGCGCCCGGTGGCCGGCGTCATCCTGCTGGTTTTCGTCTGGTGGCTGGCCACCGCCATGGAACTGGCCGATCCGGTGCTGCTGCCACCGCCGCAGAAGGCCCTGCAGGCACTGGTCGACGGCCTGGTCGCCGGCCCGCTGCTGTTCGATTTCTGGCAGACCATCTATCGCACCGTGCTGTCCTTCGCGATTGCCTCGGCCATCGCGATTCCACTCGGCGTGATCCTCGGCGCCGCGGAGAAGCTCTACCGCTCGGTGGAATTCGTCATCGACTTCTTCCGCTCCACCCCCGCCTCGGCGGTGTTTCCGCTGTTCCTGGTGCTGTTCGGGGTCGGCGACAAGACCAAGATCGCGGTGGCGGCCTTCGGCGCCGTGCTGGTGATCCTGTTCAACGTCGCCTATGGCGTGATGAATGCCCGCAAGACCCGGGTGCTGGCTGCCAAGGTGATGGGCGCCGGCCGCTGGCGGGTGCTGGCCGACGTGTATTTCTGGGAGTCGCTGCCGCAGACCTTCATCGGCATGCGCAACGGCATTTCGCTGTCGCTAGTGATCGTGGTGGTGGCCGAGATGTTCATCGGCTCGACCGACGGCATCGGCCACCGGCTGATCGAGGCGCAGATGCTGTTCGAGATGCCCACCATGTATGCGGCGATCTTTGCCGCCGGTGCACTGGGTTACGGCATGAACTGGGTCTTCCTGGTGATCGAGAAATCCTTCGTGCACTGGGGTGGCAAATGACGGCAGGGCCCCGCAGGCGCATCGTCATCGTCGGCGCCGGTGTCGCCGGCAGCATCCTCGCTTACGGCCTGAAGGACATTGCCGGGGCCGATATCATCTGCCTGGAACGCGCCGCACCGGAGGATCACAGCGATGCCGGCACCGGTCTGAATGTCGGCCCCAACGCGATCAAGGCCCTGCGCGCCTTCCTGCCCGACCTGGCCGGAACGCTGGTCGAGCAGAGCCTGCCGTGGAACAGCTGGCGCATCTCGCTGACCAACGGCCGCGAGCTGATGAACCTGCCGCTGCTGGATGTGGCCGACAACCCGGGCATCCGCATCCGCTGGTCGGCACTCTACCGCCTGCTGCGCCAGCCGGTGCTGCAGCATGTGCGCTTTTCCACCGAGGTCATCGCCATGCGCTATGCGCGTGCCGGCGAGGCGGGGCCGATCGTGGTCGAGACCCGCAACCGCCGGAGCGGCGTGACCGCAGTGATCGACGGCATCGACCTGCTGATTGCCGGCGACGGCCGCTATTCTGCCGTGCGCGAGACTTTCCTCGCCCGGCCGCAGCCGGAATTCCTCGGCGTCTGCATCTTCCGCCTGCTGGTGGAGGAAACCAGGCCCGAACTGATCGATGATTACGAACAGTGGTTCAACGGCCCCAACCGCCTGCTGGCCTTCCGGGTGCCGGGCAATGCCACCTATATCGCCGGGTCCTTCCCGATTCCCGCCGACCGGGATGTGCCGGCGGCGGCGAAAACCGCCGCGGCGCTGCGCGCCCTGTATACCCCGGCCGATGGCGCAGCTCATGCCCAGAGCGCCTGGCTGATCGACACCATCTGCAGCAATGTGGCCGATATTCACTGGGCCCGGCTGCAGGAAGCCGACATGGCCTTCGCCGATCCGAATGGCCGCATCCTGCTGCTGGGCGACGCCGCACACCCGATGGTTCCCACTCTCGGCCAGGGCGCCACCCAGGCCATGGAGGATGCCTGCGTCGCCGTCGCCGAACTGCGGCAGGCACTGGCCGGCAACGACGGCGATCTTGCCGGGGCCGTGCGCCGCATCGAGCAGCGACGCCGCGACCGGGTGGAATTCGTGGTGCGCTTCTCGCGCGACGCCACCGACACCATGCTGGCCGGCGCCGATCCGGTCAGCGGCAGCCTGGCCAAGAACGCGCCCGGCTTCCGCGCCAAGCTGGCCCGGCTCTACCGCGACGCCCCGGCGGCCTGAGCAGCCGGGCCGCCTGAAGCCCTGCTACCCGAACGGCCGTCGCCGCTCAGGCCTCGGAACGGGCGGCCAGCCGCCGGATCAGCGGCAGGAACGAGCCGAGCAGGAACAGCAGGCTGAGGATCACGAAGACCAGGCTGATCGGCCGCTCCAGAAACACCGCCGGATCGCCGCGTCCCAGCAGCAGGGCGCGGCGGAAATGCTCTTCCAGCAGCGGCCCGAGGATGAAGCCGAGCAGCAGCGGTGCCGCCGGATAGTCGAACCGGCGCATGAAATAGCCGATCACCCCGAAGATCAGCACGATATAGACGTCGAAGACGCTGTTATCCGCGCTGTACACACCGATGCAGATGAAGACCAGCACCGCCGGATACAGCAGGTGATAGGGAATTGTCAGCATCCGCACCCAGATGCCGATCAGCGGGATGTTCAGGATCAGCAGCAGGATGTTGCCGATCCAGAAGCTCATGATCAGCCCCCAGAACATGGCCGGGTGCTCGCTGATCAGGCTGGGGCCGGGGGTGATGCCATGGATCATCATGGCACCCAGCAATACGGCCATGATCGCATCGCCCGGGATGCCGAGGCTGAGGGTCGGGATGAAGGCGGCCTGGGCCGAGGCGTTGTTGGCCGATTCCGGCGAGGCGATGCCTTCCAGCGCGCCATGGCCGAAGCGCTGCGGTGTTTTGGAGATTTTCTTCTCCAACGCATAGGCCATGAACGACGCGATGCCGGGGCCGGTACCCGGCAGGGCGCCGACGAACGAACCGACCACGGCGCCGCGGGTTGCCGGTGCCCAGTACTGCCGCCATTCCTTGCGGCTGGGCAGCATCGAGCGCAGCGAGATGCGGCCGTGATTGAGCCGCTCGCCATCCGGCAGGCCGATATTGCAGAGAATCTCGGCCACCCCGAACAGGCCCATGGCCACCGCCACCAGGCTGAAGCCGTCCGACAGTTCGAGGATGCCGAAAGTGAAACGGTACATGCCGGTATCGACATCGGTGCCGGCAAGGCCGATGGCGAGACCGAAGGCGACCATGGCAAGCCCCTTCAGCGGCGAGCCGACGGTCAGGGTCGAGGCCGCCACCAGGCCGAGAATCATCACCGAGAAATATTCGGCCGAACCGAAAGCCAGCGCAAAGGACGCAATCAGCGGCGCGAAACCCATCACCAGCAGGATGGCAAAGGACGAACCGAAGAAGGAGCTGATGGCGGTGGTGAACAGGGCCAGCCCCGGCTTGCCCTGCCGCGCCAGCGGGTAGCCGTCGATGCAGGTGACGGCCGCCGTGGCGGTGCCCGGAAGATTCAGCAGGATCGAGGCGATCGCACCGCCATACTGGGTGCCGTAGAAAATGCCGGCCAGCATGATCAGGGCGGCGGTCGGATCGAGATAGTAGGTGATCGGCAGGGCCAGCGAGATCGCCGCCAGCGGGCCGAGGCCCGGCAGGGCGCCGACAAAGGTGCCGACGGTGACGCCGATGAAACAGAACAGCAGCGCCGACGGGCTCAGTGCCGTCTGCAGGCCAAGCATCAGGTTGGACAGGAAATCCGTCATCACGGCAACCCCACCGCCTTGAGGGGGACGCCCAGTCCCCAGATGAACACGGCCGAGCCGAACAGCGCCATGAAAACCGCGACGCCCAGCAGCGGCCAGCCCGACAGGCGGCGCTCGCCAAGGCCGCTCAGCAGCACCAGGGCGATGGTGGCCGGAATGAACCCGGTCTGCTCGACCAGCAGGGCAAAAGCCAGGATGCCGGCACTGACCGCCAGCAGCGGCCGCAGCGGCAGGCTGAACGGACGGACCGCCGCATGGCGCATCTCGAACATCACGGCCGCGCCGAGCACGACGATCAGCCCGGCAATCAGCAGGGGACCGAAGCCCGGCCCGGGGCGGGCCAGCGACCCCATCGGATAGCCATAGGCGATGGCGCCCATGACCAGGCCGAACAGCATGACGACACCCGCCGCTATCTGCTCGTGGCGGCGGGCCCGCCGTTCGTCCGGTGAATGCGCCTGCATCTGCTCGTCTCCGGAAGGCTGCATGAAACCTGTTCCTATCGCCGGCAGGCGGCGACCACTTCCATCTCGATCCGCACCGGCGCGATCAGGCCGGAAATCACGGTCGACCGGGCCGGCGCCCGCTCGGTCCCGAAGATTTCGGCATAGGCGGCATTGAAGCCGGGATAATCGTCCTTGTCGGTCAGCCATACGGTGACCTTGACGATATCCTCCAGCCGGCAGCCGGCCTTCCCCAGTTCGGCCTCGACCATGCCGATCACGCAACGGGTCTGCCCGGTAATATCCGGTGCCGCCGGCTTGCCGTCCACCATCGGCACCAGCCCGGCTATGAAAACCAGCGGGGCATCGACGCGGATCACCGGTGTGATGGGTTGGGCCTGTCCTCCCCTGAGGACAGGCCCGCCGATATGCTCGATCACTGCGTCTTGATCCCGGCCGCCTTCACGACCTCTTTCCATTTCGGCACTTCCGCCGCGATGAAGGCCTTCGATTCTTCCGGGGTGCGGCCTTCGACCAGGAAACCGCGCTGGGCAAAGAACGCCTTCAGTTCGTCCGTGGCCAGGGCCTTGGAAACTTCCTGATACAGCCGTGTCAGCACCGGCGCCGGCGTGCCGGCCGGAGCGAACACGCCCTGCCACGAGGTCGCCTCGTATTTCGGCAGCACCGTCTCGGCAATGGTCGGAGTGTCGGGCAGCATCGGATGCCGCTTCATCGAGGTGACGCCCAGCGCCCGCAGCTTGCCGGCCTTCACATGCTCCGACACCACCAGCAGATCGCCGAACATGGCATCGATCTGTCCGCCCAGCAGGTCCTGCAGGGCGGCGGCACTGCCCTTGTAGGGAACATGCACCAGCTTGGTGTCCGACTGCAGGCCGAACAGCTCGCCGGCCATATGCATCGAGGTGCCGACGCCGGGCGAACCATGGGTGAAGGTGCCGGGCTTGGCCTTGGCGTGGGCAACGACATCCTGCACGGTCTTGAACTTGCTGTCGGCATTCACCACCAGCACCAGCGGCGCGCTGACCACCAGGCTGACCGGGGCGAAATCCTTGACCGGGTCATAGGGCAGGTCGTCGCGCAGGGCGGCGCTGATCGCGTTGGAACCGGTCACGCCCATCAGCAGCGTGTAGCCATCCGGCGCCGACTTCACCACATGGAAGGCGCCGACGGTGCCGCCGGCACCGCCGCGATTCTCCACCACCACCGGCTGGCCGAGCGGGCCGGCAATCTTCTCGGCGATCTGGCGGGCCAGCAGGTCGGTCGAACCGCCCGGCGGAAACGGCACCACGATCGTCACCGGCTTGGAGGGATAGGTGTCCGCCAGCACCGGCCCGGCCGAAGCCACCAGCGCCATGGCCGCGGCACCAACCAGGGCCGCCGCCCCTTTCAGCATGTCCCGTCGAATAACCCCTGTCATCTCAGTCTCCTTCGCTTGTTGCAGTCGCTTGTCGACCCTCCGGCTGTCCCCAGCCCCCGGCACCTGCGGTCTCGACATGCAGCCGATCCCCGGCACGCCACTCGAACTGGGCTTTCGCGCCCAGCGTCTCGATCCGTCCATCCGCCCGTTCGATCCAGGCGAGCGACAGCGCGCCGGGCGCGCCGCCGGCCGCGCCGCGGGCGGCCTGTCGATGCCGCTCGCCGCGATAGGAAACCGTGCCGCTGCCACCGGTCAGGCAGTAGATCCGGCGCAGCCCGTCGCCGCCGCGATGCCGGCCGTCACCGCCGGAACCGGCCGCCAGGCCATAGCCTTCGATGCGGATCGGCGTGCGCGCCTCGACGATCTCGACCGGCGTGTTGCGGGCATTGCTGACATCGGTGGAGATGCCGCCGGTGCCATCGCCGCCGGCATGGCCGCCGGCGCCGCTGGCCACCACCTCGGTCAGCGCGAAGGACCGCCCGTCGGGTCCGGTCCCGGCAAAGGCGATCACCGCGGCCACCCCGGCATTGGCCGCAGCGGCGGTTTCCGGCGCGATGGCACTCCAGGCGCCGATGATGGCATTGCAGGCCAGCTTCACGGTGCCGGTGCGGGCATTCACCGCGGCCGGCCAGTGCGGATTGACCACGCTGGCTTCCGGCAGCACCAGATCGAGGGCCGCCAGGCAGCCGGCATTGTTCGGTGCATCGGGCGCCAGCGAGCGCATGAAATACAGGGCGGCCGACAGGACGGCGGCCGGTGCGGCATTGACCGGACCGCGCGTCTGCGGCGACGAGCCGGTGAAATCGATGCGCAGCCGGTCGCCCCGCTTTTCCACGGTCACGCGGATCGGCACCGGGTCGTCGCCGACGCCATCGCTGTCCAGCGCGTCTTCCCAGCGGCCGGTGCCATCCGGCGCAGCCAGCAGTGCCTGGCGCGTCAGGATATCCGCCTGGGCGATCAGTGCATCGCAGAGAGCCGGGAAATGCGCGCCTTCACGCAGGGCCAGCTGCTGCAGTTCACGGCTGCCCAGGGACGTCGCCGACCATTGCGAGGACAGATCGCCCAGCAGCAGGTCGGGCGTGCGGCTGTTGGCCGCCAGCAGCGCCTCGAGCTGCGGATCGAGCAGCCCGTTGCGGTGCGATGGCATCGGCGGAATGCGCAGCCCTTCCTGGAAGATCGATGTGGCATGCGGCGGGATCGAGCCCGGCGTGATGCCGCCGACATCCTGGTGATGCAGGCTGGCCGCCGCGAAGCCGATCAGCTCGCCGCCCAGGAAGACCGGGCGGATCAGCGTCAGGTCGGGCAGATGCGTGCCGCCGGCGAAGGGATCATTCAGCAGATAGCCGTCGCCCTCGCGCATCGACACTGCGGGAAAGCGCACCAGCACGGCCGCCACGGCGGGGATCAGCGACCCCAGCAGCAGCGGCAGCGAGCGCGCCTGTGCCAGCAGCCGCCCATCGGGCAGGAACAGCGCCGCCGCGCCGTCGCCGGCCTCGCGGGCGATGGCGGAATAGGCGCCGCCGATCAGGCTGTCCTGCATGCGGTCGGCCGCCGCCTGCAGCGACAGCCGCAGCGGTTCGGCCCGCGGCACCAGAGCGGCAGGCAGGCGGGCCGGGTTCATGCCGCCCCCTCCAGCCGGCAGGCCGGCATCTCCGCCAGGCCGCCGCGCTGCAGCGCCAGGCCGCCGCCCGCCTCGCGCCGGCAGAACCAGCCGGCCGGAACCCAGACGCTGGTGGTGTCGGTGAACAGCGCCGCCGGCCCGGCCAGATCGGCATCGGCATGCAGCGGCGCTGCTTCCGGTTTGGCCGGCTCGCGCAGCGCGGCGGAAATCGTCACCCACTGGCCGCGCAGGCGCAGCAGCTGCCGGCTGCGGGCAAAGGCATGGCCGCGGATCTTCTCATGGGCATCGTCGAACCGCTGCGCCAGTTCCGCCGCCGTGTCGCGATCCGGGTCGAAGGGAATTTCCAGTGCCGCCGACTGGCCCTGATACACGGCCTCGACCGACCATTCGATGGCCGCCTGCGGGCCGGCCGCCGCGGCAATCCCGCGTGCCGCCGCCTGCAGGGCAGACCAGCCGGCATCCGTCAGGGCAAGATCGAGGGCACATTCCCCGGCCTGCATCTGCGGCGCCGCCAGGCAGCCCAGCGCCGACACCACGCCGGCATCCGGCAGGATCGTGACCCGGCTGCAGCCCAGCAGATCGGCCACTTCGGCGGCATGCTGGCCGCCGCCACCACCACCGGCAATCAGCCGCGCACCGGTCGGATCGATGCCATGGCGATAGGCATGCGCCTTCACGCCCTCGGCGATCATTGCTGCCGCCGCCGAAACCACGGCTTCCGCCGCCGCCACGCGGTCGCAGCCCAGCGCCAGCGCCACGCCATCCATCGCCCGCCGCGCCGCCGCCGCATCCAGATCCAGCCCGCCGGCCAGCCGGGCCGGCAGGCGACCCAGCACCACCAGCGCATCGGTCAGGGTCGGGGCCGTGCCGCCGCGGCCATAGGCGGCCGGGCCGGGCAGGCTGCCGGCCGAGCGCGGGCCCAGGCGCAGGGCGCCGGCCTGGTTGACCTGCACGATGCTGCCGCCGCCGACCGGCACCGAAAGGATGTCTGCCGCCCGCAGGCTGACAGTCAGGCCGCCGATCCCGACCCGGCGTCCGCAGACGATGCCCGCCGGCCCGATCAGGCCGATATCTGTGGTGGTGCCGCCGGTTTCGACCGAGATGCACGGCACCGCCGGATCAGCGCCGCCGTGGAGCTGGAAACCGCTCATCGCCGCGGCCGGACCGGCCAGGGCCAGGCTCAGCGGCGCCGCCGCGGCAGCGGCGGGCAGGCACAGACCGGCATCCGAGGTCGCAATGGCCGGTTCCGGCAGACCGCGCGCCAGCAGGCCCGCGGTCAGCGCATCGAGATAGCGCCGCACCGACGGCTTCACATAGGCATCCAGCGCGGTGGCAAGAAACCGTTCGAACTCGCCGGCAGCCACATCGACCTGGTGCGACAGCGAGATCGCCAGGTCCGGCAGGACGGCAGCCAGGGCCGCCCCCACTGCCGTCTCGTGGGCAGGATTGCGTGTCGCATGCAGCAGGCAGACCGCCACGGCCGGCACGCCGCTATCGGCAACCCGGCGGACCAGCGCAGCCAGCTCGGCCGGATCCAGCGGCTCGGTTTCCGCACCGGACGCATCGTGACGGCCGGCAATCCCGAAGCGCAGCGCATCCGGGAACAGCGCCTTCGGCGTCTGCGGTTCCGGCGTCAGGGTATACAGGTCGCGGCGGTTCTGCCGGCCGACCAGCAGCACATCGCCGAAACCCCGGTTGGTGACCACGGCCACCGACGGCGCCGTCTGCTCGAGCAGCAGGTTGGTGACCAGGGTCGAGCCGTGGATGATGCGGCCGACCGCGGCCGGCGCAATCGCGGCAGCGGCCAGGAAATCGTCGGTCGCGGCGAGGACGGAAACCGCCGGATCGGCATCGGTGCGGGGAATCTTGCGCCGCAGCAGCCGGCCGGTACCATCGCTGGCGACGGCATCCACATAGGTGCCGCCGACATCGATGCCCACCGACCAGGATGCGGCTGCGTTCACCCCGCCCTCCTCTCGCCGAACCGTTCCGGCCGGAAGGGCGCCAGCTCGATTTCCGGCGCCCGGCCGGCAACCAGGTTGGCGATTTCGCGGCCTGTGCTGGCACCGCCGCACATGCCGACATGTCCGTGGCCGAAACCGAGCCAGGCATTCTCCGCCCGCGGGGCCCGGCCGATTACCGGCATGCTGTCAGGCAGACAGGGGCGGTGCCCCATCCACAGGCTGGTGCTGCTGGTGTCGAGATGCGGGAACAGCTCCCGCCCCTTCTTCAGCAGGGCCTCGGCCCGGGCATAGCGCGGCGGCGCCTTCAGGCCGGCCAGTTCGACGGTGCCGGCCAGCCGCAGGCCCATCGCCATCGGGTTGACCATCATGTTGTATTCGGTCGCCATCACGGTGCGGCCGAGCTGCAGGTTCGAGCTGGCGACGGTGACATGATAGCCGCGCTGTGACTCCAGCGGCACGCGGGCACCGACCCGCGCCGCCAGCGCGGCCGACCAGGCACCGGCGGCCACCACCACGCCATCCACCGGCAGCGCCTCGCCATTGTCGAGCAGAACAGCCGAAACGATGCCGCCGGATTGCCGGAAATCCGCCGCGCCCTGGCGCAGATGCGTGGCGCCGTCCCTGATCGCCTGGGCATAGATCGCCTTCACCAGCGCGGCGGGATCGGCTGCCGAGCCGTTATCGGGCGCGTAATGGCCGAAGCGGAAGCGGCCCTTCAGGTCGGGCTCCATTTCCGCCAGTTCGTCGCTGTCGACATCGCGCAGTTCGACGCCGAGACTGCGGCGCAGGTCCATGCCCCATTTCCACTGGTCGGCGGCCTGGCGCGAGGAATAGACGTAAAGACAGCCGCTGCGCCGCACCAGTCCGGTTGCGCCGGCCCGCTGCAGCAGGGGCTCGTAGCAGTCGAAGACCGGTTTCAGCAGCTCGCGCATGGCCGCGGCGATGCGGGTCACTTCCTCCCGGGTCGAAGCGCGCAGAAAGCGGGCCAGCCAGGGCAGCACCACCGGCAGATGGGCCGGCCGGATGGTCAGCGGCCCCTCGGGGTCCAGCAGCCATTTCGGCACCTTCTTCCACATGCCGGGCATGCCGACCGGCAGGCAGGCGCTGGGCGACAGCGAGCCGGCATTGCCGAACGAGCAGGCCTCGCCCGCCTCGCGGGGATCGATAAAGGTCACCTGATGGCCATCGCGCTGTAACCATGCCGCCGTGCAAACGCCAACAATACCGGTACCGATTACAGCAATATGCATGCCATCCCCCGAAAGGCCCCGTTCGGACACGGTGCCGTCATGGAGATGTATTGTCAGAGCGGTTGATCCATCATACAAATGAATTCTACTTCTCTTTTCATAAGGAAATCTTATGAACATCACCCTGCGACAGCTGCGGGCCTTCTGCGAGGTCGCCCAGTCCGGCGGTTTCACACAGGCCGCGCGCCGCATGCATCTGACCCAGTCGGCGGTCAGCATGCTGATCCGCCAGCTGGAAACCGATATCGGCCTGGCGCTGTTCGACCGGGTCAAGCGCGCCGTGCGGCTGACCGAGACCGGACAGCAGCTGCTGCCGATCGCCCAGCGCATCCTCGGCGACCTGCGCGAGGTGGTCGATGGCGCCGCCGACCTGCGCGCCCTGCGCCGCGGCACCCTGCGGCTGGCGGTGCCGCAGATGCTGGCCTGTTCCTGGCTGCCGCCGGTGCTGGCACAGTACCGCGGACTGTATCCCGAGATCGCCGTGACGGTGACCGACACCACCGCCGACCGGGTGGTGGACACGGTCGGCCGCGGCGAGGCGGAGCTCGGCATCGGTCCCGAACGGCCGGTGCCCGAGGGTGTGCAGGCGGACCTGCTGTGGCAGGAGCGCATCCAGTGCGTCTGCGCCGCCGACAGCCCGCTGGCCCGGCGCGACATGCTCGTCTGGGCCGATGTGGCCGATGCCGAATG
The DNA here is from genome assembly GCF_964218355.1 of Ferrovibrio sp. Lineage (GTDB taxonomy): Bacteria > Pseudomonadota > Alphaproteobacteria > Ferrovibrionales > Ferrovibrionaceae > Ferrovibrio. The sequence goes on from NZ_CAXPMC010000016.1 coordinate 244,057, forward strand.
GATTCTCTATTCCGATACCTTCAGCGGCCATCTCGAACGCACGGTGTGGTCCGGCATGTCGGTGCATCTGCCGCGTACCACCCAGGTGCGCTATCTGCCCACCGCGCTGGCGCTGGTCGGCCGCGGCATGGGCGTGACCGCCGCGCCGGGCTATGCCGAACCTTTCGGGCGGCTGTTCGGGGCCGCCTTCATCGACATCGCCAGCCCGGTGGTGATGCGCAGCTTCCATATCTATGCCAAGAAAGGCTACGAACTGTCGCCGGCAGCCAGAGCCTTCCGGCAGCTGGCCGAACGGACCCGGCCCTGACATGACGGCAAGGCAGATGAAGAGAATCCTGATCATCGGCATCGGCGCCGGCAACCCGGACTACATCACGGCGCAGGCCATCGCCGCACTCAACCAGGTCGACGTCTTCTTCCTCATGGACAAGGGCGAGGCCAAGCAGGCGATGATCGCCCTGCGCCGGGACATCTGCACGCGGTTCATCCGGCCGGACCGCCGCTACCGTTTCGCCGAGGCCCGCAGCCCGGACTGGAGCCGCGATGCCGGCGAATACGGCACGGTGATCGACGGCCTGAACCGCGACAAGCAGGCGGTCTTCGAACAGCTGATCGGCGCGGAACTGCAAGACGGCCAGTGCGCCGGCATCCTCGTCTGGGGCGACCCCGCCCTTTACGACAGCACCATCCGCATCATCGACAGCATCGCCAGCAGCGGCCGGCATGCCATCGACTACGAGGTGATCCCCGGCATCAGCAGCCTGCAGGCACTGACGGCGCGCCACCGGACGACCCTGAACCGGATCGGCAGGCCGGTCGAGATCACCACCGGCCGCCGGCTGGCCGCCGGCGGCTGGCCGGCCGATGCCGACAGCGTCTTCGTCATGCTGGATGCCGACCAGGCCTTTGCCCGGCTGGCCGGCGCGGATCTCGATATCTTCTGGGGCGCCTATATCGGCACGCCGGACGAGATTCTCGTCGCCGGCCGGCTGGCCGATGTGGCCGACGAGATCACGCGGAAACGTGCGGCGGCCCGGGCGGCGCATGGCTGGATCATGGACAGCTATCTGCTGCGCCGGCGGGACCGTGACTAGGCGATACTGGCGGAGGAGGCAGTCAGAAGCTAGCTGTGCTCCAGACTCAATTTCCCTGATCTGGGCAAATAACTGGGAAATTCATGCATTTTGTCCCGCCCGGCGGGCCGGGGCCGGGAGATTTCCGACCCCAATCAACCGTTTATCGCCAACCGAGGCAAAGGGCGGCGACATCGATCAGGGAATTATCTAGGAGCCAGCGCTACGGATCAGGAGAGCATGAGCTTCGCAATGCAGCTTCAGCGGGGCACATTCGGAATGTTGCGACTTCCAGGAAATCGAGCAGTTCAAAAGCCTCCCCAAGCTTGGCACCGATCAAGTCTAGCCAGCTGAGCTAATCTGGTGTCCGTGATCGGACAAGAAAAAGCAATTCTGCCTACTCAGAGAAGCAGCAATGCCTTGTCCGCCGTCAGGCTTTCGTAGTCCGGCCCCCGGGCGCTGTCGGCATAAAGATGTGTCAAGTAGCCCTCGCCATCCCTGATCTGAACCGCGAACCGGCCTGACTCGGAAATCTCAACCGCAATCGGCAGGCCCATGGACCGCGCCTTCCAGGTCGACTCCTTCAGATCCGCCACATCCTCCACCTTCATGCTGACATGATGGTAGCCAGCCGGACGGGCATCCGTGGCCTGGATCAGGACCAGTGCAATATCGGTCGCAGTGCCCGCCATCACGGCGATGTCACCATTGGCGCCCTTCGAAAGGGTGCGCAGGCCGATGAGGTCCTGGTAATGCGCTTCCGACTTGGCCAGGTCCTTGACGACCATGGCGGCATGGGTGGTGTAAGCCGGATGGAACACCGCGGACGACACGCGCCGGATTTCCGGGTCGACGTGATAGAGCGATTCAACGATCGGCGGAGTCGAGCCCGGCGTCCAGTCCGGCTTGGGCTTGGTGACCGTGCCCGAACGCTGGTTGCGCCATTCCCTTACAACATCGGCATACACTTCGTAGACATTGCCGTCCGGATCGAAGTTGTAAACGCTGTGCGCGATGTCATGGTCCATGGTGCGCAGGAAGGTCTGACCTGCCGCAATCGCCTTGTTGTAGCACTCCACCAGCGCCACTTCCGATTCCAGTTCGAAGCCGAGATGGTTGAGCTGCGGCGACTTAGCTTTGCGCGCCCTGGCCACCGGACCGTTCACGTCGATAAAGGCGATATCGTGATGGGTGTTGCCATTGCTCATGAAGCCACCGCCCACCAGAGGTGTGCGATAGACCTCTTCCACGCCGATGACTTCGGTGTAGAACTTCATGGCGCCGTCGAAATCGGCGGAATAAAGGTTCACATGACCGAGGCGACGAACCGCGAAGAACTTCGGCTCTGCTGAATTGCTTTTGCTGATGGTCTGCTGGCTCATCGATCCCTCCATAAAGTCTGCGTGCTGCGAAACCGGCTGGCCCCGGCATCAGGTGCCGATCCGCACCGGGCCGCTCAGGTTCTTGAGCGCAGCGATGATGCTGAGCGCGGTGATCTTGCCAGTCTTGGGATTCTCGACCGAGGGAATGTTGGCGATTTCCATCGAGAAGGCAGCACTGTCGCTGTCGACCGTGATGCGGTGACGATTGCGGTCCGAGGCCGGATCGGCCCAGATCTCGATCATGGTGCGGTCGGCACCGATGCCGGCGAGGCTCAAAGCGGCGACGACGTTGACATTGGCCGGGAAGCCGACGACGGCATCGCGGGCGGTGCCTTCGAATACTTTCTTGGGTTCCGTCAGGTTTTCCAGCGAGATGTTGTTCTTCACCAGATGCGGCGCCCCTTCGAGACCTTTCACCGGCTTGTGTGTGACCATGCGGACCGAGTTGATGGTGCCTTCCGCGGCTGCCTTGACGGCATCCAGACCGATCAGCGCGCCGGTCGGGGCAACAATCTTGCCGCCGTATTCCCTGGCCAGGTCGAACAGATGTGGGCGGCTGACCAGCGTGCCGACACTGATGACGACCAGCGTACGGCCCGCCTTCAGAACAGGTTCCGCGAGCGTATCGAACACTGAAGCCGGCAGGGCCTCGATGATCACGTCGGCGACCTTCGGCAGGTCTTCCAGTTCGACCAGCGTCACCGGCGACTTCAGCTCGGCCAGAAATTCTTTGGCAGGCCCCGGATTGCGCACCGAGACAGCAACCAGTTCGCAACCATCCAGGCCCTTGTCGATACGCTTGGCGACGACCTTGCCGATGGTGCCCAGGCCGGCGATTGCAACGCGCAGCGGTGCGCTGGCGGCTTTCGCTGAGCCCCTGACGTCCTCGAGTTGAATCACTGCGCTCACTGCCTTACTCCATGCATGCTGTGCGTTAAGCAAACTTCCTCAGTCTCGACTGTCCTAGCCGACCCCGGCAAATCGGACAAATGAGTAATCCGCTCACATTGATGCCCTGGCATCACAGGTCGCGTGTTTACCCCTGTGCCTTCGCATCGAGGCGTGACGCGTAAATCTGAATCGGCACAACCAGCACCACCAGAATGCCGACGAGAACCATCGAGAGTGCCGCGCCGCTCGGAATATTCGGATAGCCCCACAACATCCACAGCGCAGAACTCAGCACCATTGTCTTGGACGTCAGGAAGATCAGCGGAATGGCCAGGTCGCGCATGGCATGGGCAAAGATGAACAGCCAGCCATTGATCAGCGATGGCCGCAGGATCGGTATAAGCACCAGCCAGATCGTCTTGAGTCGCCCGGTGCCGCAGATCGCCGCGGCGCGCTCAAGATCCGGATGGACCTGGATCAGCGTCGAGGATATCGAGCGGACGCCGAAGACCAGATTTACACTGACCTGCGCCATGATGATGACAGCGATCGAGCCATAAATCGGCGTGCGCACATACAGCAGCAGCACCGCCAGGCCGAGCACGACATGGGGGATGGCGATCGGCAAGAAGGCAAATACATCGACCAGCTGGCCGACAACACCCTTGGTGCGCAGCGCCACATAGGCGACCAGCAGGCTGAATGCCACCGTGATCGTGGAGCCGACCAGCACGACGATGACGGTGTTGCCGAACGAGGTCTGGAACACCTGCGAGTCAAACAGGCGCCAGTAGTTGTTCAATGAAATGGCCTGCAATGCGCCAATCGACGGCAGCCGGTAGAAGGGCAGCAGGCTGGCCCAGGCCAGGATTAACACCGGTGCCAGCGCCATCAGGAAGAAGACGGACGAATAGAGATAGACGCCGAACCGCTTCAGGCCCAGCGGTGTCATCACATGGCGATAGTTCTTGCCCGAAATGACTGAGAATTTCTCCGCCATCCGTGTCAGGTGCCGATACAGGATCATGAAGCCGACGGCGATGATGACGAGGAAGACGCCGAAAGCCGCGGCCAGATTATAGTTCGGCACACCGAGATCGGCAGTGCTGAGTAGGAAGATGCGCGTGCTGAGCACATGGATACCAGCCGTCAGACCGATGGTCAGCGGAATATCGAACACCTGAATCATGATCATCACGGTGTAGATCACCACCGAGAGCAGGCCCGGCAGCAGGATCGGCATGATGATATGCATCAGGCGCCGCATCGGATGGACGCCGGCGAGGATGGCCGGGAATTCCAGCTTGTAGTCGAGATTGCGGATGACGCCGGACAACATCAGGTAGACGGTCGGGGTCAGCAGGAAGGCGCTGATGAAGACCATCATGCCCATGCTGTAGATATTCACCGGACCGTAATTGGACTCGAGATTGAAGAACTGCCGCAGCAGGTGATTGAAATAGCCGTTGTTCGGGTTGAGCAGCAGTGTCCAGCCAAAGCCCTGGATGATGGGCGGCAGGCCCATCACGGTCATCATCAGCACGCGCGTCGTGGTCTTGTATTTGAAGTCAGTGCGTTCCGTGATCCAGGCCCAGATCGAGGCGAGAATCGTGGTGAGACCGATGGTGCCACCGACATAGACGCTGGTATTGCCGAGCAGGACCGGCAGGTCGTCCTGCATGAACAGCTTGATGAAATTGTCGAGCGTGAACTCGCCGCTCGCCAGACCGTAGGTGCCGACGTGGTGAAAGCTCGTCATCAAAAGTACCGTCAGTGGCATCACCGTGAGCCACATGAGCAATACTGCCGCCAATCCTACCAGTACGACCATTACTGCACTTCCACCAAAAGAGAGAGCCTGCCCGCTTCAATCGCCTCAGAAATAATGAATATGCTCAGGCGCGTAAGAGACCCTGACTTTTTGCGCGAGCGTATCGACGCGCGAGTCGACATAGACCGAGATCATCTGATTCCCGATATCGCAGACCAGTTCGACCTGTCCGCCGAAGAAGGCGCGCTGGTCGACCGGGAGATTGACAGCATTGACGGTATTCGGCGGCGGTTCGAACTCGAAGTCCTGCTGGCGCAGAACCAGCGTGACGGCATCACCCTGAACCGGCGCGGTCGCCTTGCTCTTCACGAGCAGCTTGCCGAGCTGCGTATCGGCCAGGAACCGGCCCGAGGCAGGCTCGACCGATTCAACCGTTGCCTCGATCAGGTTCGGGGACCCGATGAAGTCGGCAACGAAGCGGTTGTTCGGTTCGAAATAGATTTCGCGCGGGGTGCCGATCTGTTCGATGCGGCCCTCGCTCATCACCGCGATCACATCCGACATCGACAGCGCCTCGCGCTGGTCGTGAGTGACATAGACCGCTGTCACCCCCTCGCTGGTCACGATGGAGCGGATTTCCTTCTGCATGCTTTCGCGCAGCGTGGCATCCAGGTTCGACAGCGGCTCGTCCAGCAGCAGCAGCGACGGCTTCTGCACCAGGGCACGCGCCAGTGAGACACGCTGCTGCTGCCCGCCGCTCAGCAGCGGAGCCGCGCGATCGATAAGGGCTTCCAGATGCACCTTGGCCACGGCCTTGCGGGCTTCCTCGCGGCGCTGCTGGGTGTTGGTGATCCGCTTGACGCCATGATGGATAGGGAATTCCACATTCTCGCGCACCGTCATATGCGGCCAGATCGCGTAGCTCTGGAACACCATCGAGATGTCACGGCCGGCCGACGGCACCTGGATTTTGCGGACATGATCGTAGATGGTGCGGCCGTTCAGGGTGATGCTGCCTGCGGTCGGATCATCCAGGCCGGCGATCATGTTCAGCAGCGTCGATTTCCCGCAGCCGCTCGGCCCCAGCAGGGTCAGGAAGGCACCGGTCGGAATCTCCAGGCTCACATTGTCGAGCGCGAGCGCACGGCCGCCGATCGTGTTGGGATAAATCTTGGAAACGCCTTCAATCTTCAGACCCATAACCTATCCCTCACACCTCAACCGGTTGCCCGGTTTTGGATGACTCCAGAATGGCGAGACAGACCGCCACCGTATTCCGTCCCCAGGCCGCATCGCGCATGACCGGCTTGCGCCCGGCCATCGCATCCACCAGTTCATCGATCGTGTCGCCCTGGCCGAAGCTGCCGCGGCCGACCATGGCGTCGACCTCGCGGATGCCTTCATTGCCATAGATCAGCACGCCGGTCGGCGAGGGACGCAGATCGCCCTGCTCGCAGGTGGCGACCATGATGCCGAAATGCGGCTGCTGACGGCCGATTTCGCCGGCGGCAAAACCCTTGGAAATCGGGCCGCCATAGCCGTAGCGCTGCACCCGCATGGCGGCCTCGCCACCGGCCGGCAGCTCGCTCAGCACGCGGCGCGAGTTGCCATGGTTCGGCGTCTTCTTGCGGCCGCCTTCGGCCACCCAGAACTGCAGCTCGTCGCTGTCGAAATGGTCGTAGCCGCTGTAGACCAGCGAGGCACTCACGCCATTGGACAGCTTCAGCAGGGCCGTGCAATGCCCCTGCGTCGGCCGCTTCGGATCGAGAATGCCAGCGATGGCATGCACCGAGGTGATGGTCTGGCCGGAGATCGCCTTGATCGAGTCGATCTGGTGCGGCAGCTGGTTGAACACGATGCCGCCACCCTTGTAGGTATCCAGCTCTTCCGGACGCCGTGGGCGATACAGGAAGTCGGTGTAGTTCCAGCAGTTGATCATCGCCAGGCGGCCGACGTCGCCGCTGTCGATGATATGCCGCATCGTCTTGATCACCGGATCGTGGCTGCGGGAATGACCGACAACGAGATGCACGCCGCGATCCTTGACGGCGGCGATCATCCGGTCTGCATCGCTCAGCGACAGCGTCAGCGGCTTTTCGACAATGATGTTGACGCCATGCTCGGCAGCCAGCAGCACATGCTCGCAATGATACTGATGCGGCGACGCGATATAGACTGCATCCGGCTTCACGCTGGCCAGCAGCTCGTTCAGGCTGGCAAAGGTCGGAATCTGGAAGTCGGCGCCAAATTTCTCGCGGGTCTCGGCATTCGGATCGCAGGCAGCAATGATTTCCACGTCCGGATGGGCCTTCATCGCCGGCGCCATCAGCACCGAACCGGCAAAGCCAAGACCGCAGATTGCGAACCGTACTTTCATATTGTCCCCCATACTGGACTCCAACTACGCGGCGGCTTTGGTGCGGCCGGACAGGTTCTTCAGGAAGCTGCCGAGATGCTCGGTAAAGAGTTCGGCCTGCTCGGTCTGCGGCCAGTGTCCGCAATCCGGCATGAATACAAATTCTGCATTGGCAAAGCGGCGGATGGCCTCATAGCCGACCTGCACCGGGATGCTGCGATCGTTCATGCCCCAGATGATCAGTGTCGGTCCCGGGATCATCACATTGGCAATATCGTCGCCGATGACGTTGCCGGCCTCCCGGCGCGCCGCAATGGGATCCCAGTTCTTGCCGGCGATCATGCCATGGCGCAGCGCGACCAGATCGGGGGTCAGCTTGTCGGCCGAATAGAACGTATTGCGCGACACTTTCTCAACACTCTCAAGCGTCGGCTCCAGGCTGGAGAACCGGCCGCGCAGCGCATTGATGGCCGCCTCGCCTTCGGGGGACAGCGGGAAATGCGGATATGGCGCAACAGAGACAATTGCTGCGATCGTGAATGGCAGCGAGGCCTCGCGGATCCGCATCATGGTCGCCAGCAGGCCGCCGATGGAATTCCCTACCAGGATGACATCCTGAAGCTGGAGCGCCTCGATGAAGGCGACCGCATGCCGATACCGGAACTCGATGGAATGGTCGGTGGGCGCATCGCTGTGGCCAAAGCCAGGCTGATCATAGGCGATGACGTCGTAACCCATTCCGCTCAGGGCGTTGAAGGTCACACCCCAGTTCACATCCGAGCAGGCGCCCGGCGCGCCGCCATGCAGCAGCAGCACCGTCGGGCCGGAGCCCTCGCGATAATACCCGGTGTTGATGCCCAGGATTTTGACGTCGCGCCGCGTGCGATTGATTCCGGCCGGCATCAGGCCAATCCCTGGGCGGCGAGGAAGTCGTCCACTCCGTCCATCGGCAGCACGACGTCGACCGGGTCGACGGCAAAGGCCGTGCCATCCGCGATCCTCTCGCGGAATTTCGCGATGCCGCCCTCGGCTTCCAGGATGTCCAGCACGCGGCGACGCGCCGTCACGATGGCGATGTCGCTGGAGATCAGCATCTCCTTCGAGCGATCGGCGATGCGGCCCATGCCTTCCTGCATCGCGCGATCCTGGTCGTTGACGCCGTAGATACCGGTGGTGCTGAAGGTCTGCTGCAGTTCGCGGTCGATCAGATAGTTGTTGTCCATGCGCCGCCGCGGAATCCAGGTGTCGATCATGCTGCCGGTGTTGAGCTGATGCGGCTTGTATTCATATTCCGGCGGGAAGGCCGCGCCCTTGGCGACAAAGTCGAGGAACGGCTGCTGCAGCGGCTGGTCCTTGGAATAGCTGAAGTCCCAGCAATAGGTGTTCTCGTTGTCGATCGGAATCCAGGCCCGACCGCCGATCGGCCAGGCCGCGCTCGGAATCAGCGAGAACATCGGCGCCATCCACTGTGTGATGCGCCAGTAGAATTCGTTGTCCGCATTGCGGCGGGCAATCGACATGAAGCCCGCATTGGTGTCACGGATGAAGTATTTGGGCGACGGATCCGAATAGGTGTAGTGGCGGTGCACACGGGTCGAGGTCGCATTGGCATTGGTGCGATGCAGGCAAGACACATGCGAGGAATCGATTTCGCCTTCCGCGCCCTGGAACCAGTTGGTTTCCTGCAGCCAGACCGTGGCGAGGAACTGATCCTGCGGCAGGTCGATCCAGGGGAATTTGGGCAGCGCCGGCGGCTCGCCGGAACCCATGAACACCCAGACGATGCCGGCCTTTTCCTGAACCTGGTACGACCGCATCTTCACATTGCGGCACAGGTTCTTGTTCGGCTCATTCATCATTTCGGTGCATTTGCCGTTCTCGTCATACACCCAGCCGTGATAGGCGCAGCGGATGCCCTCTTCTTCCATCTTGCCGAAGAAGAGTGGTGCGCCACGATGGGCGCACCGCGACTGGATGATACCGGCCTTGCCGCTGCCGACACGAATGGCGAGAAGCTCTTCGCCCAGCAGCTTGAGACGGACCGGACTGCAGCCGGGATTGGGAAGCTGCGCAGACAGCAGGGCGGGCAGCCACATGGACCTGAAAAGCTCGCCACCCGGCGTCCCCGCATCGACCGAACACAGAAGCCGGTTCTTTTCCACTGAAAGCATACTTTACTCCTCCCGTCCCAATTCCCTGCACTCCGGCCAACGCGCCGGTTACTTGCTCGGCGCGGCCGAATACACCTTGAGGATCTCCTGCTGCGCCTTCTCCAGCACGACCGTGTCTTCGTCGGACCGCGCCTCGATGACCTTGACGTTCGGATTGGCCTTGTAGATGGCCTTGGTGGTCGGCGACTCCTTGTCGCCCAGGAACGACAGGTATTCGTGCTCTTCCTGGATCTTCAGGCCTTCGGTGACCATCCAGGCCGAGAACAGCTTGCCGAGATTGGGCTGCGGCGCGTCCTTGAGCAGGAACATGAACAGTGGGCCGAGCGGCAGGTTTTCCGCCAGAACCCAATCCACCGGTGCGCCCATCTTCTTCTGCGCATCGGCCAGTGCCGTGTAGCCCATGCCAACCGCGACTTCGCCGGTGGCGACAGCGCCGACGACGGCCGGCGGGCCGGCCTTGAAGCGCGGCTGGTTGGCCATCAGCTTCTTGGTCAGGTCAACGGTGCCATCGACACCCAGCTCCAGCGCCAGAATGTCGAGCGGCGCGGTGGAGCGGTTCGTCATCGCGAAACGCCCCTTCCACTTCGGCTCGGTCAGCTCCTGCAGCGACTTCGGAGCATCCTTCGCCTTGAGCTGGTCGGTGTTGTAGACGATCACATAGCTCACATCCCACTGACGCAGCATGCGGCCGTGGTAACGCGGAATGATGCCGTCGACGGCAGCGGCCTTGATGGTCGGGAACAGGGTGCCGAACTCGCCGACCCAGTCCACCTTCAGATCGAGGCCGTTCTTGACGATCATGTGTTCGTAGGTGCTGTAGCCGAAGCCGCCGATCACGGTCGGCAGTGGCACCTTCGCCTTGGCCTGCTCAACGACACGCGGCGCGGCGACAGCGGAGGTCAGCGGCAGCCATTCCCAGTCGAGCTTGATGTTAAAGCGCTTCTGGAAGGCATCCATGATGGCCTTCTGGGCGCTCTCGCCCTTCGGCGAGCTGATCATGTTGACGAACTTGCCCTGGGTGGCTTCCTTGCGGGCCGCTTCGATGATGGCCTGCGACGGATCAGCAGAGGCCGAAGTCGGCGCGAAGAGCATGACACCCACGGCCGTTGCGGCCAGCGACAGCGTCATGGAACGGAAAGCCGATGTAGCGAACTTCGTAACGACAGTATGCATCTCTGTTTTACCCCCTCTATCCATCATTGCAGCTTGTACAAAGCACCAGATCGAACCACGCCTCGCAGTTCGACTGCTGCAAGCAGTGTTTGAGTTTTACGAAAGTGGGACAAGTCAGTTTTGTGACCACAGTTATGAGTCAAACTCATACTTCCAATGTCGTGCTCAATAAGCATTCCAACGCCGCAAAATGCAGCATCAGCATTGCGCGAGAATCGATCTGTGACCGCAGCTTTGAAGTGCGTCACAGCTCTCATTCATTCGTACGCCGATATTCCTTTGCTTCCTCCGTCAGCCATTGCCTGAACAGGCGTACCTTTCTCGATTCCGCTTCGCGTTTGCGATACAGCAGGTAGTATTCGCCGGCACTCGCGGCCTTGTGGAACAGGCTCTGAAGATTTCCGAGCGCGAGTTCCTGCTCGATCAGAACTTCCGGCAGTACTGCAATCCCCTTGCCTTCCAGCGCGGCCTGCAGACTCATGAAGAAATGGCCAAACGAGAGTTTCTTCCGCGCAGCAATCGGCGGAAGGCCGCCAATCCGGCACCAGTCATCCCACGCGCTGGCACGCGTCAGCGTGGTGATCAGGGGAAACTTGACCAGGTCTTCGGGCCGCGACGGCGGCGTCAGCAGGCGCGAATTGCAGACCGCGACCAGCTTGTCGGCGAATAATCGCTGGCCCTCGATCCCTTCGACGTCAGCCAGCATTTCCAGGTCGATCTTGGCCAGATCGGCTCCGGTCTCGTCGCCGGCGTGTTTGGCGTGGCAGAAGGATTCGTTTTCACTTTCGCCTTCGAACTTCCCGACACGAATGGCGACATCGACCTGGTTGTCGTTGAAATCGACCGCCTCGATGGATGAGATCAGGTGGATTTCGGCATCCGGATAATATTGCGAAAACCGGTGCAGGCGCGGCGCCAGCCAGCGCATGCCGAGCGTGGGCAGCACATTCAGGCGCAACACGCTGTCGTTGCGGCGATTGAGCAGCTGTTTGCTGCCTTCCTCGATCAGGCTGAAACCGATCGAGATCCGCTCATAGAGCTGTTTCCCCTCGGCGGACAGGATCACGGCCCGTCCACGGCGCAGGAAGAGTTCACATTCGAAGGTTTCTTCCAGATTCTTGATGTGGCGGCTGACCGCACTTTGCGTCACGCAGAGTTCCTCGGCCGCCTTGCTGAAGCTGAGGTGTCGCGCTGCACTTTCGAAGGCCCGCAGGGCCAGAAGTGGCGGCAAAGTGCGGTTCGAGGTCATGCTGTCCCGGTCAGTCGTGTGTAATGCGCCAGCGCTGCATCGATCAGGTTTTCGCTCGCTTCCTGCGTCCGGAACGCCGAATGGGCGGTCAGGGTGACATTGGGCAGGCTGATGAGCGGATGATTGGCCGGCAGCGGTTCGACCTCGAACACATCCAGCCCGGCATGTCCGATCTGGCCCGACTTCAGCGCATCGATCATGGCGGCTTCGTCGACCACCGCGCCGCGCGCCGTGTTGATCAGGATGGCGCCCTTGCGCATCTGGGTGATACGCGCGCGCGACAGGAAACCGCGGGTCTCGTCATTGAGCAGCAGATGCATCGACAGCACGTGGCTTTGCGCCAGCACCGTGTCCAGATCGGTGAATTCGACGCCCGGGCAGGATTTCGGACTGCGATTCCAGGCCAGTACCTTCATGCCGGCACCGACAGCAATACGCGCCACCTCGCCCGCGATGCCGCCGAAGCCAACCAGACCCAGAGTCTTTCCGGTCAGCTGCAGGCCGTCGGTGCGCAGCCAGTTCCCGGCGCGCACGGCACGATCCATCGGTGCCAGGCTCTTGGCCGCGGCCCACATCAAGGCAATGGCAAACTCGGCCACGGCCGTGTCGCCGTAATTCTTGATGATATCTACCGAGATGCCGATTTCGGCCAGTTCCTCGGGGCTCATGTAGCTGCGCGCGCCGGTGCCGAGGAAAATCACGTGTTTCAGCCTGGGGCACAGCCTGGCATTTTTGGTGGGAAAGCCGGTGTGATCGATGATTGCAATTTCTGCATCGGCCAGCAGGGCGGGCAGCGCATCCGGCGTGATCGACGGCTGCCGGTTCACCTGGATGCTGACACCCTGGGCGCCAGACCGGCGCTCCATGACCTCCGCGAGAGTCTCGCTCGCGTCTACAAAAACTGCTCGCATGCACACTTGCCTTCCACTCATGTTTTAGTCGCGCATGCTGAGCGCGCCAACATGCAAATGAGTTGTCGATGGTATTTTCTTCAAACCCCGAAACAATTGATTTTATCGCGTTATTCCATGACTCCGGCTCATACGAGACCCGCCTTGGTATGCGTAAAACTTCTAAGCACCACTTTCGGAAGATTCATGTAAGGACGAGTCAGGCTCATACTGGCGCGCGGCGCTTGCGTGGCACAAATCATCGCTCGGGAGTCAATGGATGTCGGATGCCGAAGTGGTGCGGCGATCAACCTTAGGTATCCGGTCGATCCGGTAAGTGTCCGCCCACGCAATGAGTGGACGTGTTCCCGCAAAGAATGAGTCTATCAGGAAAACTCATTTGTCCGCTTTTCACTGCGCGCGTTAGTACAGGATGACGACAGCTTGGGTCAGGTGCGGGTGACTACAGTATCGCTTCAGTGGGGCGCGTGGATGAGTAGCTTTGAAGTTCGGGTTCGCGAAGTCACGGCGGCGGCGCAGGGGATTGCCAGTTTCATCCTGGAAGCAACCGACGGCTCGGCACTGCCGCCCTATACGGCAGGCGCTCATATCGATGTGGAAGCCGCACCCGGCGTGACACGCCAGTATTCGCTCTGCGGCGAGCTGTCCGGCGGCGTCTGGCGCATTGCAGTCCTGAAAGACCCGAACTCCCGGGGCGGCTCGATGGCGATGCACGACCGCATCACGGCCGGGAGCACGCTGCGTGTCAGCCAGCCCAGAAACCTGTTCCAGCTGCAAGCCGCACCGCACAGTCTGCTGATCGCGGGCGGCATCGGCATTACGCCGATCCTGGCCATGGCCTCTGAGCTGCGGCGCGCCGGAAAGCCGTTCGAACTGCACTATTGCGCCCGTTCCCCGGAGCGCATGGCATTCCGGGATGAAATGCGGGCCGGCGAGATTGCACCCTGCAGCCGCTTTTATTTCGATGACGCGCCGGACAGCGGCCGCTTCGATGTGGCCGGCGTGCTGCAGGCTGCTCCGCCCGGCACGCATCTCTATATCTGCGGCCCGTCCGGATTTATCGATGTCGTGCTCGAGACCGCCCGCAAGGCGGGATGGGCCGAGGACCGCCTGCATCGCGAGCACTTTGCCGCCGTGATCGATACATCAGGCCAGGGGTTCACCCTGAAGATCGCCGGACGCGGACAAAGCATCTTCGTGCCTGACGGCACCTCTGCGCTCCAGGCCCTGCTCGCCGCAGGCTATGATATTCCACATTCCTGCGAGGCCGGAATCTGCGGCTCCTGCACTTTGCGCGTTGTCGACGGGATTCCCGATCATCGGGATATCTGCCTGAGCGACGCGGACAAGACAGCGAATGCGGTATTTACCCCATGCTGCTCACGCGCAATGACCAGCACATTGACGATCGATATCGAAGCATCAGCACACTAACGAGAGGCACCCATGTCGTCGATTGAAGACAAGTTCAAGGCGCTCGCCACCGACAACGCACCGGGACAGGAAGTCCGGCAGACCACCGGCAATATCGGCAATCTGATGATCGGGGATATCCTGCCCGGCACAGCCGTCGATTTCTCGCACGGCGACGTCGATGCCTTCACGCCGACACCGGGTTCGATGGAAGCCTTCCTCGAAGCCGTCGAGATCGGTGGCAGCCAAGCCTATACCGAATACCGTGGCTCGGCCGATATCCGCGACGAGCTCGCCACCCGGCTGGGCGACTTCACCGGCAGCGCCATCTCCGGCCAGGACGAGATGATCCTGACGCCCGGCACGCAGAGCGCCCTCTTCCTTTCGGTCGCCGCGACAGTCTCAACCGGCGACAAGGTCGCCATCGTGCAGCCGGACTATTTTGCCAATCGCAAGCTGGTGCAGTTCTTCGGTGGCGAAATCTACCCGGTTTCGATCGAATACCAGAACGACGTGCCAGGTGCCGGGCTTGACCTGTCCAAGCTGAAGGCTGCGTTCGAGGCGGGCGTTCGCGTCTTCCTGTTCTCCAATCCGAACAATCCGACCGGCGTCGTCTACTCTGCGGAGGAAATTCGCACGATCGCCGATCTGGCCCGGGAATTTGGCGTCACCGTCATTGCCGACCAGCTCTATTCCCGCCTGCGCTACGAGGGCGCGACCTATACCCACATGCGTGCGACGGAGCTGCCCGACAGCCAGGTCGTTACCATCATGGGGCCGTCGAAGACGGAGTCGCTGAGCGGCTACCGTCTCGGTGTGGCCTTTGGTTCCCCTGCCGTCATCGAACGCATGGAAAAGCTTCAGGCCATCGTGTCGCTGCGGGCGCCGGGCTACAATCAGGCGGTGCTGCGTACCTGGTTCAATGAACCGGAAGGCTGGATGGACGAGCGTATCGTCCAGCATCAGGCGATCCGCGACGAACTGGTCCAGACCTTCCGCGGCGCGGGGATGAAGGTTCGCATTCCGCAGGCGGGCAGCTACTTGTTCCCGGGTCTGCCCAAGTTGCGCGTCAATCTGCAGGATTTTGTCAGGCTGCTGCGTCATCAGGCCAATGTGACCGTGACGCCGGGCACCGAATTCGGCCCGCATGCGTCGAACATCCGCCTGAACTTTTCCCAGGACCACAAGGCGGCGGTGGCAGCCGGCGTACGTATCGTCGAAATGGCGAAGCGATACGCGGCCTGATTTCATATGGCCCGATGGCGCATGCTTCCGGGCCACTGCGCCGTCCGTTCAGGACAACAATTCCAAATCCGGAATTCCGGCCCTCGGCCGATCAGCGCCGGGAATGTTTGATTAAGCGCGACGCCGTGGAGAACCGGACAGAAGGATGTTTAAATTGCTGGCCCGCAACTTTTTATAATCAACTAAGTACTGCGAGCAACCTTCACCCTTCAACTAAACCGGCTCACCGAAAGTGCGCTTATGTCATGTCGAGGCGCACCGGTTCGCAGAATATCGCCAACCAATTCGGCTGTGATTGCAGCCAATGTTAGTCCCAGATGCTGATGGCCAAACGCCAGCGTCACGTTCCGGTAGCCCGGCACCATTCCGATCATTGGCAGGTAGTCCGGCAGTGTGGGCCGGTCGCCGAACCAGCGGGTCTGCTCGGCCAATCCCGGCCGATCAAAAAGTTCGGCTGCATGCCGCCTCAGGACATCCGCCCGCTTCCAGTCTGGTGCATGGGCTCCCAGCTCGACGGTCCCCGCCAGCCGCAGACCTGAGGCCATCGGCGTCGCGACGAAGCCACGCTCGGCAAACAGCAGCGGAATGTTCAGTGGGACTTTGCCCGCTTCCACCATGACATGATATCCGCGCTCGCTGGTTAGCGGCGCCTTCACGCCGAGCGGCCGGATCAGATCCGGAGAGCCGTTTCCTGCCGTGAGCACAACATTGTCGGCCTTGAGCTCGCCATCCTGCAACTGCAAGCCGACCGCCGCCCCGGCCTCTGTCAGAATCCGCAGGACGCGCCGACCTTCCACCACAATCCCGCCATCCCCAACAAACCTGCGATACAGGTTCTGTACCAGTCCGAATGGATCCGTCGTGTATATGGCGTCAGGATGGAACCGGCCCGCATGCATCTGCGGTTTCAATGCCGGACACATCGCCCGAATTCCGGATCCCGAAACCGGCTCGAACCTGATGCCATGTTCGAGCAGAAGCCGGTTCTCGTCTTCGGCCGCCCTGGCAGCCTGCGCGGTCTCGAAGAGCGTGAGATACCCTTGCCGCTGGAACAGGTTTGCCTCGCCGGGCTCACTGGCCAGCTGCCTCCAGGCCGGAACTGCGTTCCGCAGCAGCAGGGCCAGAATATCAGTGCCCTTCCGGACCGCGCTCGGTCGTGATGCCAGCGCAAACCGTACCAGCCATGGCAGCAGTGACGGCAACGACGCCCATCGCAGATGCAAAGGTCCAAGCGGATTGGCAAGCATTCCGAAAGCGCCCAGAAGTACGTCTGGACGCGCAAGCGGCTGAACATGATCGACCGCAATCAGACCTGCATTGCCAAAAGAGCAACCGCGCCCGATCTCGCCCGCATCAACCACTGTGACCTGCCGCCCTGCACGTTGCAGTATCCGCGCACAGGCAATGCCAATGACACCACCACCGATGATGGCGATGTCGGTAGTCATCAAGCGGCGACCGGACAATGCGCTTTCTCGTAGACCAGCGAAGCGGCGGCAAGATCCTCGATCGCGACACCCACCGACTTGAACAGCGTGATCTGGCTGTCCTGGGTGCGACCGGGATGCGTCTTGCGGGTCAGATCGAACAGGTCGCCACGGATTCCATCCGCCGAAAGCACCGAAGTCTGCAGCGGCACCACGATATCGCCTGCCTCTTTGGTTGCACCGGCACGGGTATCGACAAAGATTTCGCTGCGGCGAATTGCCTCGTCATCCGCCTCACGCATGGCCGGCGTGAAGCCGCCTACCAAATCGAGATGCGTGCCGGGCCGCAACCAGGCGCCCTGCACCAGGGGCAGCGTGCTCAGCGTGGCACAGCTGACGATATCCGCGTTGCCAACAGCCGTTTCCAGATCCGTGACTGCACTGGCCTCCAGGCCGCCCTGCCGCAGTTCCTGCGCCACCTCTTCCGCTTTCTGCGGGTTACGGCCCCAGACGGACACGGACTTTATGGGCCGCACGGCGGCATGGGCAAAGGCAAGATGCCTGGACAGCCGCCCGGTGCCGACGATCAGCAGCCTGCTCGCATCCTTGCGCGCCAGATAACGGGCGGCCAGGGCCGAGGCGGCAGCAGTGCGACGCACCGTCAGCTCACCGCCTTCCAGGATCGCCAGAGTCTCGCCTGTCTCGCCGGAAAACAGGAGATACACGCCCGACACGGCAGGCTTTCCGGCTTTTGCATTGGCCGGGAAAACATTCACCGCCTTCACACCGAGATACTTATTGGGAATCCAAGCGGGCATAAGCAGATGTACCGGCGGCTCCGGCCCGTCCGCCATCACATGGTGATGTCGCGTCGGCATCTTGCTGTCCTGAATGAAAGCCTGTTCGAGCACTTGGATTGTCGAAGCCCAGTCGAGACTCTGCCGAATTTCTGCCGCGGTAATAACCTTCACGCTTTCACTCCTTATGACAGCAATGCTGCCTACACATTCAAGCCGCCGCGCTGGCCGAATCTTCCACAAGGTGGCACTCGGCCCAGCGTTCGCCTCTGCCGCGCGCCGGTTCATTGGTACTGCACACCGGAACCGCCACCGGGCAGCGCGGATGAAAACGGCAGCCTGTGGGAAGTTTGGCCGGGTTCGGCACGGTTCGACCAAGCCCCAGATCAGGAATGCCGGCACCCGGATCCGGCGCCAGCACCGAATGGAGCAGCGCGCGGGTATAAGGATGCTGGGGATTTCCGAACAGCTCGGCTGTCGCGGCCTGCTCGACGATGCGGCCCAGATACATGACCGCCACAGACGTCGCCATATGTTCGACGACGGCCAGATTATGACTTACGAATACGTAAGTGAGGCCAAACTCGCTCCGCAGATCGAGCAGAAGATTGAGGATCTGCGACTGAACCGAGACATCCAGCGCCGATGTCGGTTCATCGCAGACCAGAATGTCCGGCCTGAGCGCCAATGCTCTCGCGATCACAACACGCTGACGCTGACCACCCGACAACTGGCTCGGCGGACTGTCGATCAGACGCTGCGGCAGGCCAACCACATCCAGCAGTTTCCGCGCCTTCTGCGCACGCTCAGCAGAGGTTCCGATACCGTGAATCCGGAGTGGCTGCTCGATGATCCGGCCGATGGAGTGCCGCGGATTCAGCGCTGAATACGGATCCTGGAAAACATACTGGATGCGGCTGGCCACTTCGAGCCGGGGAATATCGGCCAACCGCTTGCCGTTCAGGCGCACTTCGCCGGCCGTCGGCTGGATCAATCCCATCATGATCTTGGCAAGCGTGGTTTTGCCGCACCCGGACTCGCCGACCAGCCCGAGCACTTCGCCACGGCGCAGTTGCAGAGACACATCGTCGACGGCGCGCAGATAGCGGCGACGGAACAGATGTCCGCCAAGCTGATACTGCTGGCTGACCGCTTTGACCTCGAAAATAGGCGCTTCGGACTGTGTCATCGCGACACCTCGCTGGTGGCGCCATATGAACTCACCGGCAGGATGCACCGGTAGCCCTGCCCATCCGGCAGTTGCTGCCAGTCGATATCAGCCTCGCCGCAACGCTCTTCGGCATATTGGCAGCGCTGGCGAAACGCGCAGCCCGCCAGATCGCCGATCAGGGACGGCACGACGCCCGGGATGGATGGCAGATGGGCCATGTGTTTGTGGCGGCCGGGAATCGGCAGGCATTCCAGCAGGCCACGGGTATAGGGGTGGCTCGGCCGATTGAAGACCTGGTGCACGTCGCCGCGCTCAACGATCTCTCCGGCATACATCACCGCAACCTTGTCGGCCATGCGAGACACGACGCCCAGGTCATGGGTGATCAGGATCATGCCCATGCCGAATTCTTCCTGCAGATTGCGCAGGACGCGCAGCAGTTCAGCCTGGATGGTCACGTCCAGTGCCGTGGTCGGCTCGTCCGCCAGCAGCAGTTGCGGGCCGCACATCAGCGCCATGGCGATCATCATGCGCTGACGCAAACCACCGGACAGTTCATGCGGATACTGCTTCAGTCGCTCCACCGGTGCACTGACGCCGATCTTCTCGAACAGGAACAGGGCACGTTCGCGGGCTTCCTTTGTGCTGACATTGCGGTGCTGGCGGTGAACGTCGACCAGCTGCTGCCCAATGGTCAGTGCCGGGTTCAACGAGGTCATCGGCTCCTGGAAGATCATCGCCATCCGGTTGCCGCGCAGGCGATTGAACGCCTTCTCCGGCAACGACAGGATGTCGTCCCCCTGGAACTCAAGCCGGTCGGCCGTGCGCAGCGCCTTGCGCGGCAGCAGCCCCATCAGGGCCATCGCGGTCAGCGACTTGCCGCAACCGGACTCGCCGACCAGGCAGAGCGTTTCTCCGCGCTTAAGGTCGAAATCGATGCCGCGGACGGCATGCAGTATGCCCTTGGGGGTCGGGATATCGACCCGCAATCCCCTGACGTCGAGCAAGGTATCGGTGGCACTCATCGGTTACGGCCCTCTGGCGCGGTGAGATCGCGCAGGCCGTCGCCGGTCATGTTGGTGGCCAGCACCAGCACGAACAGGAACGCGCCCGGAATGGTAATCAGCCATGGATCGAAGAAGACGTCGGCACGACCCTCGGCAATCATCAGGCCCCAGGATGGGGTCGGCGCAGGCACACCGATGCCGAGGAATGACAGGGCAGCCTCCAGCACGATCGCCTGCGCGATCTCCAGGGTCGCCACCACCAGCAGGTTGTTGACGACGTTCGGGAGAATTTCCTGCACCACGATCTGCAGATGGGAAGCCCCCTGGACCTTGGCCGCCACGATGAAATCGGCGGAGCGTATCTGCTGGGTGGTGGCGCGCATGACGATCGCGAACCTGTCCCATAACAGCAAACCGAGAACCGCGATCACCACCTGCAGGGAGGATCCGACCAGCGCCACCACGGCAAGGGCAACCAGCACCACCGGAATGGCCAGGCGGGCCGTGATCAGGAATGAAATGACCGTATCGACCCGGCCGCCGAAATATCCGGCGGCGACACCGAGCGTCGTGCCGATCAGGCATGAAAGCAGCGTGACGCACAGGCCAACGAAGAGCGAGATACGCGCCCCGTAGAAAATGCGGGACAGGTAGTCGCGGCCAACCTGATCGGCCCCGAACGGGTGATCCCAGCTGCCGCCCTCCATCCAGACCGGTGGACGCATACGCGACATCAGATCCTGGGCATAGGGATCGTGAGGCGCCAGCAGCGGCGCAAGAATCGCCATCAGTGCGAAGACAACCAGCACGGAGAAGCCGAGCATGAAGCCGGTATGCTGACGCCAGCGCGGCAGGATGCGCGTGACGATGGGCTTGGCGCCGACAGCGGACGCTACGGGCGCGGCGGTCATGAAATCCTCATTCGGGGGTCAAGCCAGGCATTGACCACATCCGCAAGGAAGGTCAGCACGATATAAAAAAGCGAGAAGCACAGGACCAGCGCCTGAATGACCGGTAGGTCGCTGCGCAGGATCGACTCCCAGGCAAGCCGTCCGGCGCCATGGATCGCGAACACACTTTCCACCACGACCGATCCGGCCAGCATGTAGCCGAACTGCGCCGCCGCCAGGCTCACCACCGGGATCAACGCATTCCGCAGGGCATATTTCATCAGCACCTTGCGGGGCACGATGCCCATGGCGCGCGCCGTACGAATATAATCGGTATCGAGGACACCGATCATGCCCGAACGAGTGAGACGCATGATGGCGGGCGCTGCGAAGTAAGACAGCACCACCATCGGCATGATGTAATGCTTCCAGCTGTCGAGGCCGGAACTCGGCAGAATCGGGAATGTCACGCTGAACGCAATCACCAGCAGCAGGGCAAACCAGAAGGTCGGCATCGCCTGACCCACCACCGCAAACAGCAATGCAAATCTGTCTATCTTCGTATTCGGATGACAACCTGCTGCGACACCCAGCGGCACACCGATGGCAACCGCCAGAAGAATGGCACAGGCGCCGAGCCTCATGGTGGTGAACATCCGCTCGACCAGGATCGACGAGACCGGCAGGTCGAAATACAGGCTGCGGCCAAGGTCACCGGTCAGGAACCCGCCAAGCCAGGACAGATACTGCAGGATGATGGGGCGGTCGAACCCGTAGGCTTCGCGGATGCGGATGATGTCCGCCACGCTGCCCGACTCGCCGGCCATGCGCGTTGCCGGATCGCCACCCGCAAACATCAGGAAGAACGTCGCCAGCGACACTGCCAGAATCAGCAGAAGTCCAGATACCGACCGACGCAGGATATAGCGATACATTCCGCCTCACTTGCTGCACTGAACCACCGACGGGATACTATCCCATCGGTGGCCGGACTTGAGGTGATTACTTCCAGGCAGCCTTGTAGAACGGCACGAACTCGTCCGGATCGACATCCAGTGACAGGTTATTCGCCTGCGCGGTGTTGACGCTGAAGGCCCACAGCGGCAGCCAGTAAGCCTGTTCGGCAACCCGCTTCTGTGCGGCCTCGTAGTGCTTCTTGCGCACATCGCGGTCGAGCGTCGTGTCGGCGATCTTCAGGTCGGCAACCACCTGCGGATCTTTCACGACGTCGTCGCCAGCGCCGCCGAAGAACGGGCTGGTGCCCAGACCGGCATCGGCGATGCCGTAAGCGCCCCAGCTCGAGAGGTACGTGGGCGCCTTGCCTTCGATGTAGTTCGTCCGCATCACCGCGGACTGCTGCTCGTTGATGCTGGTCTTGATCCCGACGGCATTCAGATTGGCGGCAATGGCCTCGACCTGCGAACGAGGGAAGGTCGTCGCCGTCAGAAGCTCCAGCGGGAAGCCGTTGGGATAGCCGGCCTCCGCCAGCAGGTCCTTGGCCTTCTTCGGATCGTAGGCATACTTCACCACATCCTTCGAGCAGGCAAAGGCAATCGGATGGCAGGCCGCGGCAATCGATTCAGATGCACCGCCCACCAGCGCCGTGATGATGCTGTCCTTGTTGACGGCATGGTTGATGGCCTGACGCACCTTGGCGTCTGCGATGGGGCTCTTGCCGCCACTGAAATTCGGGTTCATGCCCATGAAAGCAAAACGCAGGATCGGCGCGGCCTTCACTGTCAGGTTCGGCCGCGACGCCAGGCGCCTGGAGGCGTCGTGCGGCACGCGCCAGATCCAGTCCAGCTGGCCGTTCATCAGCTCGGCATACTGGACGTTCGCTTCCGGCAGCACTTTCGCGACCAAGCGCTTGATGGCCGGACGGCCCTTCGGGCTGCCCGCATAATGCTCGTCGAACCGTTCCAGCACGAACCGCGTCCCCGTGGTCGATTCGACCAGGCGATACGGCCCGGTACCGATCGGCTTCGCCGACATGCCAGACGATCCGACAGCTTCGAGATGATGCTTCGGATAGATCGGCAACGGGCCGGCAAGCATTTCCAATGCTAGCGGATATACCGCCTTCATGCGGATGCGAACCGAATACGGGCCGGTCTTCTCGACCACGTCGATCCAGCTCACCGTGATCTGGTATCGCGTGTTGTATTCCTTCTTGCTGACCTGGTTGAGCGTGTATTCCACGTCATCGGCAGTCAGTTCCTTGCCGTCGTGGAACTTGACGCCCTTGCGGATCACGAAGTCGAGCGTCTTCTCGTCGACAATCTTGTAGGACTCGGCCAGGGCCGGCAGGAATTCGCCGGTCTTGATATCCTTCATCAGCAGGTTGTCATAGAGCATGCGGGCGAGAATAAGGCCCGAACGCGAGATCTCCTTGTAGCCGTCCAGCGTGCTGACTTCTTCCTCGAAGGCGACATTCAGCGTGTCGTCGGCCTTGCCTGCCATGGCCTGGCCCGAGACGGTGGCAATCGCGATCGCCGCAGCGATGTTCAGTATCCGAATACGCATTTTAAGAACCCCCATTCCTGTTAAGCGATGAGTGAAAATTCAAGACCGTTCGGGCTCAGCTGCCCCAAACGGCGCGGAACACCCGCATCCAGTTGCCGCCCAGAATTTTCCGGATATCGGCTTCGGCGAAGCCGCGTTTCACCAGCGCCGCCGTCAGGTTCGGCATCTGGTCGGGCGTGCCCATCCCCTCCGGATAGAAATACGGCGGCGGCGGATACGCAGCCGGAGTCCAGCGGCCAGAAGCGATCGTTTCGTCGTAGAACTTCTGCGCTTCATCATCCGGCGTGTATGGCGACTGGCCCGTGAAATAGTCGATGCCGAGTGCAACGTGATCGATGCCGACCAGGTCAGCCACGTAGCTGATGTGGTCGATATACTGATCGATGGTCGGACGCTTGTCGGCGGCCACGAACGGCGGGAAGCCGACGATGCCAGTTAGGCCACCGGTCGCCGCGGCAGCCTTGATCTGCTCGTCCAGAACATTGCGGGGCGTGCCGTACACCGCTCGCGGATTTGCATGGGAGAACACCGTGGGTGCCGCAGAATTCTCGAAAGCATCCATCGTCGTGCGATAGCCGGTGTGGGAGCAATCGACGATGATGCGGGCCTCGTTCATACGGGCAATCGCCTTCAGGCCGAACTTGCTCAGACCGGCATCGGTGCGCTCTTCGCAACCGTCACCGACGCGGTTCTTGACGTTGTAGGTCAGCTGGATCATGCCGACACCGAGCGATTTGTAGGCATCGATCAGGTCGAGGCTGTCTTCCAGCGGGTCGGTGCCCTGAAAGTGAAAGATGACGCCGATCTTGTTAGTGCGCTTGGCTTCCTCGATGTCGGATGCACTACGAACCAGGATGGCATCACCGCGCTCCCGGATGTACTGAACCCAGCTGCCAAGGCCCCGCATGGTCGTGGCCGCGTTGTCCCACCCGCCCACGGTCGGGGCGATCGCGGTCAATCCGCCCTTCTTGTAGACGTCGAGCATCTCCTTCCGATGCAGCAACGGGCAAACCGGATCGATGATGATGGCATCCGCGTGAAGCGACTTCGCGTCGACTGACATTTGGTCATTCCCTCATTGGCGGCGTGGAGGCCGCAGCGAATAAACAGCGATTACGGGAGTAATCTGGCGTGATTGCGTAGTTATCATTACGACAAAAATTTTCCAATACGAAAATTATTAATCCGATTGGGAATCTGATTTAGCTTGAAATATTGGCAGTCTGGTCGCTTCCTGAGCGCGTCCAACTGCATTCCGAAATTGTTATTTCTCATTATTATACAGTTATTTAAATCGAAACCCCAATCTTCCCGGAGTGCATTCTGACTAAACCGAGGTCAATTCGTATTACCTTGAAAAAAATTTCGAATCCGATATCTAGTAAACCTAAGGACGCGGGGCTAACGCCCTATGCTCCTTTTTGGACCGGTGACGCCAACCAAAAGTCGCCGAACAGAAAATCTCGGATGAATCAGATACCTCGTTCCCCTTTACCTCAATTGCCGGACAGTTCGTCTGGCGTGGGGACGCAGTACGGCCAGGGCACCAATGTCGATCTCGGATCGCGGGTGCGGGGTATCAGACAGTCCAAGCGCATGACGCTGAAGGATGTGGCCAACCGCTCAGGTCTGGCCGTCGCGACACTGTCGAAGGTCGAAAACAACCGGTTATCGCCAACATATGAAAACATCATCCGGCTGGCGCGTGGTCTGGACGTGGATATTGCGGTCCTGTTTTCAGATCAGCCGCAATTATCGCCGCATGGCCGGCGTTCGATCACACGGCTTGGCAAAGGTAAGGTTTTCGAGACCGAAACCTACGATTACGAGATGCTTTGCACCGATGTGGTTGGTAAGCGCATCATTCCGTTGAAGGCCCGCATCAAACAGCGGGAATGGAAGGACTTTAGCCCCCTGATCAAGCATGAGGGCGAAGAAGTGATTTACGTCCTCGCGGGGCGCATCAAGCTCATCACCGAGTTCTATGAGGAAGTCATTCTCGAACCTGGCGACTGCGTCTATTTCGACAGCACCATGGGCCATGTTTGTCTAGCGCACGGACTTGAAGACGCTGAGGTGTTTTGGATCTGCTCCAGTTCCGACGCTATCAGCGTGGTTGAAGGTAGCGGCGAAGCCGGTCAGTCACGCAACAAATAACGTGAATTGTCTGACCGAACATTCGTAGCGTTTCGATTCACTCCTAATACTTTTCTGAGATTAACTTCGGTGTCGGCCTCTGCGCCGAACCTTCGATACCTCCATCTACAGACCGCCGTGCTATTTGATGTGCGCTGGACTATACGTTAATTCTGAAATCCGAGAATCAGATAGCGTTTTACTATGGAAAATCTATCGCGGGCTTGCGTCGCGTGTACGGCTGGCAAAGTAACCAGCCGTCGCGCCGTTCCGCCCTCCCCTGTCAACGCGCAGACATGCGTGCGCCGGCGTCAAGCGAGATAGTGGTCGCATTGAGATATTGGTTCTCCGCGATATGCCGCACTAGGCTTCCGAATTCCTCGGCCTGACCCATGCGGTTGGGAAACAGGATCATGCGGTTGATGATCGACTGCGACACATTCTCCGGCAGGCCGGCCACCATCGAGGTGTCGAACAAGCCGGGCGCGATGGTCACCACGCGGATGCCGAATTCGGCAAGGTCACGCGCTACCGGCAGCGTCAGCCCCATCACCCCGGCTTTGGAGGCGCTGTAGGCTGCCTGGCCGATCTGGCCCTGCCAGGCCGCGCCCGAGGCGGTGTTGATGATGACGCCGCGCTCCCCACCCACTTCGGGTTCATTCGCGCTCATGACCTGAGCCGCGAAGCGGATGACGTTGAATGTGCCGGTGAGGTTGACCGCGATGACCTTGCTCCAGGTCGCAAGCGGGAATGGCTGACCACGCGACAGCGTCTTTGCTGAATCGGCCACGCCGGCGCAGTTCACGGCGACGTGGATAGTGCCAAAAGCCTGCACTGCCGCATCAATGCCGGCCTGCACGCTGGCTTCATCCGCCACGTCGACGCTGCGGACGAGGCCATTGACGCCAAGTTCGGATGCAAGCATAGCCAGCTTCGTCTCGTCGCGGTCAAGGCCAACCACCCTGGCGCCGGCGGCCGCCAGGATCTTGCAGGTGGCAAAGCCAAGACCGGATGCGGCGCCGGTGACAACGGCGACCTTATTTTGGAGATTCATTGTTTTCCTCCCGGGAATGAAACGGCAGTGTTTTAACGGCCGAGGATAATGACGCTGGCAATCGCCTCTTCGATGCCATGCAGGCCGCCGCCATTTTCGGCCAGCGCCAGTCGCGCGCCTTCCACCTGACGAGGACCGGCTTCACCGCGCAGCTGCGTCACCAGTTCGAAGACCTGCGCAATGCCGGTGGCGCCAACCGGATGGCCCTTGGATTCCAGGCCACCAGAGGGATTAACCGGGATACGACCGCCCAGCGCGGTCTCGCCACGCTCCGACATCGGGCCGCCCTCGCCGAAATCGCAGAAACCGAGATTCTCGATCTGGATGATTTCGCCCATCGCGGTCGCGTCATGCACCTCGGCCACCGAAATATCCTTCGGACCAACACCAGCCTTTTCATAGGCACGCTTGGACCCCAGCGCCGTGCAGTGCTTCTCGACTTCGGTGGGATCGCGGTCGCTGCCGGACTGCAGCACGCTGGCCAGCACCTTGATGGCGCGGCTTTTGTCGATGCCAAGTCGGCGCAGGCCAGATTCGGTGACCAGCACCGCAGCAGCGGCGCCATCCGAGATCGGCGAGCACATTGGCAGGGTCAGCGGGTAGGTGATCGGCGGCGCGGCCAGGATCTGATCGACCGTATAGGCATCACGGAACTGCGCCAGCGGATTGTGCACCGAATGGGTATGGTTTTTTGCGGCAACAGCGGCGAGATGACGCTGCGTGGTGCCGAAACGCTTCATATGCGCACGCGAAAAGGCGGCGTAGACATCCATGAAGGCGCTGTAGGGTTTCGGCGAGGTCGTGCCGTCTGGCACCTCTACGCCGTCGCCCAGCTTCAGCAGGCGCTCGCGGATCGCCGGGATGTCCTGCACGTCCCAGGCACCATCGAAAGCCGAGAACATCAGCTCGCGATCGGTGGAGAACATCTTCTCGGCACCCAGCGCCAGCGCGACATCCCCGTCGCCCGCCTTGAGGAAATTGACTGCCAGGTTAAAGGCCGTGGCGGCACTGGCGCAGGCATTCTCTACATTGACCACCGGAATGCCGCCGACCCCCATGCTGCGCATCACCACTTCGCCGCGGATCATGTGCTGGCGTTCCATGTGGCCCTGCGCCGAATTTGCAAAGAAGGCGGCTTCTGCCGGCTGGCCCTCCAGACCGGCATCCTTCAGCGCACCCTGCACCGCTTCGGCGGCCATGGTCTTGATCGTCTTGTCGAGCTGGCGGCCGAAATACGTCATGCCCACGCCGGCGATGTAAACCTGTTCCATCCTTCCCTCCCTCAGGGCTCGTCCTTGGATAAGCGCTGCCGGCCATCCAGGGACCTCACGGCGCTTGCCAATATTTCTTTATAGTCTACATTATGACTTATAATATTATTTAATGACTCATGAGTCAATAAACGGAGGGAACCCTTGAACACATCCGCTGATTCCAGCGTCCTGATCGAGGTTCGCGATAGCGCCGTCTGGATCACCCTCAACCGGCCGGCCGCCCTGAATGCCATCACGCCGGACATCGTGGCCGGCATCCAGGCAGCGCTCGACCGCGCCGAGCGGGACGATATCCGCGCCGTGGTGCTAAGCGGCAGCGGCCGCGCCTTCTGTGCCGGCGCCGACCTCAAGTTCGTGCGCGCCACCAGCGGCGAAGATGGCCAGAACGTCAGCAAATTCCTGAATTCCGTGCTAGACATGATGACGCGGCTGGAACGCTTCCCGCGGCCGGTGATCGCCGCCGTGAATGGCCTGGCGATGGCGGGCGGGCTGGAACTGCTGCTGTGCTGCGACATGGTGATCGCGGCGCGGTCGGCCCGCCTTGGCGACGCCCATGCGAATTTTGGCCTTCTGCCGGGCGGCGGCAGTTCGGTGCGTCTGCCACGCAAGATCGGCCCGACCCGCGCCAAGTATCTGCTATTTACCGGTGAGTCGGTTCCTGCCGAAGATCTGGTGGCTGCCGGTCTGGTCAACGAGGTGGTGGAGGATGCCGACCTGGTGGCTGCCACCGGTCGCCTGGTGGCCAAGCTGGCGGTGAAAAGCCCGCTGGTGCTGCGGCGCATGAAGGCGCTGGTCGATGACGGGCTGGAGCAGCCATCCGCCCAGGCGCTGCGGCTGGAACTGCTGGCGTCGGAAGTGCATGCGCACAGCGCCGATCTGAAGGAAGGTCTGGCCGCTTTCGTGGAAAAGCGCCAGCCGCGCTTTACCGGACGCTGACCCAGGGAGAGCCCACGATGACCGAGACGCGTTTTGCGCGACTGCGCGCCATTCAGGCCAATGCTTATGCGCAGGCCCCTGCCATCCGCACCCTGTTCGATGCCGCCGGCCTGCACCCGGATCAACTCAGCGATGCCGCCGCCCTGGCACGTCTGCCGGTGTTCAAGAAAGAGGCGATGATCGAGCGGCAGCGCCTGGCCCCGCCCTATGGCGGTTTCCTGGCCGCGCCGGCCACGGACATCGAGCGTATCTTCGTCTCGCCCGGCCCGATCAACGAGCCGCAGTTCCGCGGTGAGATAGACGGCCTAGGTTTCGGCGCCGCCTTTGCTGCTGCCGGGATCGGCGGCGGCGATGTGGTGCTGAACACCTGGTCCTATCATCTGGTGCCGGCCGGGTTGCTGCTGGATGAAGGCCTGCGCAGCACCGGTGCCAGCGTCATTCCCGCCGGCACTGGAGGCAGCGAAATGCAGGCCAAGCTGATCCGCGACCTTGGCGTGACCTGCATCTGCGCGGCCACGGCCTATTTCGTCACCCTGGCCGAAACACTGGAACAGGCCGGCCACGAGCTGCCGCGCGATTGGGGCGTCACGTCCGCCCTGCTGGGCGGCGAATTCGGCGACTGGATGGGCAAGCGCCGCAGGCTGGAGGTGCGTTATGGCCTGCGGACCTTCTCGGTTTATGCCACAGCGGATTTCGGCCTGATCGGCTTCGAACGCGACACTCAGGAAGGCTACGAAATCCACCCCGACCGCATCGTGCAGATCTGCGATCCGGTCAGCGGAAACCCGCTGCCGGTGGGCGAGCCCGGTGAAATCGTGGTAACGACGCTGCGGCCAGGCTGGCCACTGATCCGCTTCGGCACCGGTGATGTCGCCATCGCCCGCGCGCTGTATGCCGATGGCAGCGTCGCACATATCTCCATGCTGCAGGGCCGCGTCGGTCAGTCCGTGAAGGCGCGCGAGATCTTCATTTATCCACGGCAGCTGGAGGAACTGGCGATCGCCATCCCCGGCATCCAGCGTGCCCAGGCCTCGATCACCCGCGAGGGGCATCGCGACTGCGTCACGCTGCGCCTGGCCCTGCAGGATGGTATCGATCCCAGCAGCGTGACCGAACCCGCTCAGGCGAAGTTCCGCGAACTGTCACGCCTCAAGGCCGACCATGTCGAGATTGCCGGCAGCACGGAGCTGAACGCTGAAGCGCCACTGGTGCGCGATCTGCGACAGTAAATTCTGGCTGGCTCAGCCGAGCCAGCGCTTGCGCCGCCGATAGTGTTTGACATCGCGGTAGCTCTTGCGCTCGCCCTGGACATTCAGGCCCAGATAGAATTCACGTACGTCTTCATTGCTGCGCAGTTCATCGCCTGCGCCTTCCAGCACGATATGGCCGTTTTCCATGACGTAGCCATAATCCGCCAGCTGCAGCGCAACGCGCGCATTCTGCTCCACCACCAGCAGCGTGACGCCGGCATCCTTCAGTGACTTCAGAACGGCGAAAACCTCGTCGACCATCAGCGGTGCCAGACCGAGCGACGGCTCGTCGATCAGCATCAGCTTCGGTCGTGCCATCATGGCACGGCCGATCACCAACATCTGCTGCTCACCGCCTGACAGATAGCCAGAGGTGCGATCTTTCAGGGCCGCAAGCCGGCCGATGCGGGAATAAACCTCATCCAGTCGCTGCCGCACCGCACGCAGGCTGGTTTCCTTGTGCCCACCGATGATCAGGTTCTGCTCCACGGTGAGGTGGCGCAGCACGCGGCGCCCTTCCATCACATGGATGATGCCGGTATCGACGATGTCGACCGCATCCTGATTGTCGATGCGCTTGCCATTGAACTGGATATTACCCGAGGTGACGCGCCCGTCCTCGGTTTTGATCACATTCGAAATCGCCTTCAGCGTGGTCGACTTGCCGGCGCCGTTACCACCCAGCAGGGCGACGCACTGCCCCTCGCTGATGCGCATCGAGACACCCTTCACCGCCAGGATGACCTCGCTGTAGATCACTTCGACATTGTTGAGCTCAAGCACGCGCGCCTCCGGCATTGCAGGGCCGGGCATTGCGCCCGGCCCATCCTTGCGACTGGGTTACCACTTCCCGATCTGCGGCACCGCCACACCCGGGGCAGCGGTGATATACTTGCCGCCCTTCACAATACCGATATTGACCGTCGCACCCGTGGTCGGGAACGGCGCATCGTTTGTGTATTTTACATCCGACAGGATTTCGAAGGTTTGCTCGCTGGTGATCGTGGTGCTGAGCAGGGCTTCGCGCACACCGCGCCCGGTGACATTTGCCGCGCCCGACTTCTTGGCCGCCGCCTCTACCGCACGCAAGGCCACCAGGGTCTGGTTCAGACCCATCACGGTCGGCACCGTCCAGCCGCCCTTCATCCCGTACTGGCTCTTGAGCTTCTCATAGAACTGGCGCGACTTGGTGTTTTCGTCGGTCGGCATCGCCATGCCATAAACTTCGTAATCGCCTTCCAGGTTGGCAATGCCGCCTATGGCCGAGGCCGAGGCCGTGATCCCGTTGTGCGAACTCATCACGATCGGCACCTTCTTGTTCAGCGCCTGCAACGCGCGCTTCACCGCCACGACGGCCGCTGTGTTGGTCTGCACGTCCAGCACTTGGGCGCCTTTGTTGAGCACGCGGTTGACCTGGGTGGTCAGGTCGGTCGGCTGCACTTCGGTGTAGACGATTTCGACCAGATCGATGGTGGCTTTGTTCTCATCGGCATACTTGCGCAGGCCTTTGGCGATATCGACATAGGCCGGCGACGCTTCGGACGAGAAGACCGCAACCTTCAGGGCGCCGGAGACGTTGTTCTGCTTGCGATACCATTCGAGGAAGGCGGCCGCCTCATGCGCATAGGTGGAGCGCGGGTTGAACACCCAGGGGTCGCTCTTCCAGCCGAAGCCATAACCAGCGGTGGACATGATCAGCGGAATGCCGTCGGCCGGCAGGCGGCCCTGCAAAGCGGTGGCATCCGGCGCGCCGACACCCAGTGCGATGATCGGATTCAGCTCAGCCTTGATGCCGGGCCACAGGCTGGCGACCTGGGCGGCGTCGTAGCGATGGTCGTAGTCCTTCATCTTAAGCTGGACGCCCAGGTCCTTGCCCACTTCGGCATTCCACCAGGCAACAGCGGAGTGCCGTGCGCCATTGAGATCCTTCATCACGTCGGCATAAGGGCCGGTGAAATCGGCCAGCGAAGCGATGTTATAGGTGGTCTGGGCCTGCGCCGGGGCAGCCAGCATGAGCGTGGCCATTCCGGCGAGCACTGTGCGTGCGAACATTTTCATTGTTACTTCCTCCCGTTTTTCATGTGTGTGGAAATCGTCTACGCCATGCAGAACGCTAGTAAGAGAACGGCCAGAGCCGGTAGGAGCGCTTGATGATCGACCAGCGATGCATCAAACCGCGCGGCTCGAAGATCAGGAAGGCGGCAATCACACCACCAAGGAAGATGTTGAGTGTGGCGAACACCACGTCGCCACCGAGCCAGGGCACCACCTGCACGAAAGTGGGGCCGAGACTGATGAAGCTCTCGCGGATCGAGAGGATGACCACGACCCCGATCAGGGCGCCGGTGATCGAGCCGATCCCGCCGACAATCACCATGGCCACGAACCAGATCGAATGGAAAAGCGTGAACTGGTCGACGGCGACGAAGCGGACATAATAGGCCCACAGCCCACCGCCGATGCCCGCATAGAAAGACCCCACCAGGAAGGCCATGGCCTTGGTACGGACCACATCTATGCCCATCATGCCGGAGGCGACATCATCGTCGCGTACCGCCACGAAGTCGCGGCCATGACGGCTGCGGGCGATGCCGAAGGCGCCGGCCACCATCACCACGGCGAAGACCAGACAGAGATAGTAAATCGAGCGATCGGTATCGATGACATAGCCGAACAGTTGCGCCGGCTCGAGCGACAGGCCGTTCGAGCCACCGAGCCATGATTGCGGCAGGTTGAGCACCAGGAAATGGAATAGCGACTGTGCCGCGATGGTGGTGAGCACAAGGTAGAAGCCTTTGATGCGCACTGCCGACAGGCCGAAGATGAAGCCGAACGCCGCGGCCGCACAGCCGCCCAGCGGGATTGCGGCCCAGAACGGGAAGCCGAACTTGCTGGCCAGCACCGCGGTGGCATAGGCGCCACTGCCCATGAAGGCGGCCTGGCCGAGATTGATCTGGCCGCCATAGCCGGTGCAGATCTGCAGGCCGACAGTCACCACGACCGTAATCAGTGCCGAGGTCGCCACCGCTACCAGGCGCGGGCCGACCAGCAGCGGCAACACCGCCAGCAGCACCATGAAGAGGATCAGGCAGATGAGCTGCTTGCGCGTGCGGATCAGCGACTGGTCGCGCGCGAAGCTGGTTGCAAAGACGCCAGCGGGATCCATGACTCAGACCCTCTCGACCATCTTCCAACCGAACATGCCGGTTGGTCGGATGAATAGGATGACAAGCATGATGATGAACGGGAAAACGTTGCCGACCGAGCCGCCGATCACGGGATCGACATAAGCCATGACCAGGCCCTGAATGATGCCCACGATAATCCCGGCAAGCAGCACGCCAGCGATCGATTCAAAACCAGCCAGCAAGGCGACCGGTAGCGCGGCGAGCCCGATCTCGGAGGCCAGGAAGCTGACAGACTTTCCACTCAGGAAGATAATCGCGCCCAGCGTGGACAGCACCGAACCGAGGATCCAGGCAAAAGCCACCGAGCGCTTGACTGAAATGCCCATCGACACCGCAACCTGGTGATCTTCTGCCACCGCCGTCATGCGCAGACCAGGCCGGGTGCGGTTGAAGAACCAGGAGAGGCCAAGGCCAACGACGATGGTGATCATGCCGCCAATGAACAGCGAGCGCGGGATCAGGATGTCGCCGATGATCACCGGCTGCAGCGGGAAGATAATCGGGAACGGCCGCACCTGCGGGCCGAACAGCACCAGGATCAGCCCGCGCAGCAGAATCAGGAGCCCGATAGTGACCATCACCATGGCAAAGACCGACTCGCCGACCAGGCGCGAGAAGAAGATCCGCTCGATGGCGAAACCGAAAAGTGCCGCGGCGACGAAAGCCAGCGGAATGCCGATCCAGTATGGCAGGCCGATGGATGTGATCATCCACCAGACCACGAAGCCACCGAACACCACCAGCTCGCCCTGCGCGAAGTTAAAGACCTTGGAGGCGCGGTAGATGACGATAAAGCCCATGGCGATCAGGGCATAGAGCAGCCCGATCAGCGCACCATTGATGGTGTAGTTGAGAAACTCGCTCATGCGATGGCCCGCCTGTTGTCCTGCAATTCAATGATGTTAAAGCCCTCGTCGACATCGTTGATGCGAACTGTTGCCGAGAGCGTGCCTTTGCGGCCGTCCTGGTAGGTAATCAGGATATTCACGGCCGCCGTGCTGCTACCGCGATAGATCTCTTCCACCAAAGCCTGGTAGCGCTCGGTGATGAACTCGCGCCGCAGCTTGCGCGACCGGGTCAACTCACCTTCGTCAGGATCGAGTTCCTTGGGGAAATTGGCGAAGCGGCGCACGCGCGCATGTTCCGGCAGGAAGAGGTTGACCCGGCGGATGTCCTCGCGGATTAGCGCCGCCACTTCCGGCTTCTGCGACAGGTCAGTAAAGGTGGAATATGTGATGTTGCGCTCTTCCGCCCAGCGCGACAGCACTTCCATGTCGATATTGATCAGCGCACCAACGAAATCCCGGCTTTCATCACCAAGAGTGAGAATATCCTTGATAAAGGGACTGAAGCGCAACCGGGTTTCGATATATTGCGGCGGGAAACTGTCGCCGCTGCGCATGCGGCGCAGGTCACTGATTCGCTCGAGGAAAACCAGCTCGCCGCTCTCGGTCTGGGTCACCGCGTCGCCGGTCTGATACCAGCCATCCTGCAGGCGCTCGTCCGATTTCTCCGGGTTGCGATAATAACCCTGGAAGAAGGAGCCGCCGCGCACCAGCAGCTCGCCGGCCTCCGACAGTTTCCATTCCAGCGGCTTGCCGGCATCGGGATGTGGTTTCATCCAGTGGCCAACGGTTTCGAGGTTGTAGCTCTCGCTCTGATGCAGGGTCAGCAGGCCGATTTCAGTGGCGCCATAAATGTTGCGCAGCGGCACGCCGATGGCATGGAACAGGCGGAACACATCCGGCGCCATGGTGGCACCGCCGCAGACCGGTAGGCTGAGTCGGGTCAGACCAAGCTTGTCGCGCAGCGGTTCCAGCACCAGTCCATCCGCCAGCGGATACAGCAGCCGCGCCAGCAGGGGTGCCGGCTTGCCTTCCAGGCGGCCGACATTCACCTGATGCCCAATAGCCACGCCCCATTCATAGATGCGCCGGCGCAGCGGGCCGGCATCCAGCATGCGGGCCTGGATCGTCGCTGCCAGGCTTTCCCACTGCCGGGGCGCGAAGACCATCATCTCGACCGCGATTTCGCGCAGGTTGGCCAACACCTGTTCGGGCGATTCCGGGAAATTCACCACCATCGGCACGGCGAGGCCCATGGTGACGCCGACGATCTGCTCGGTGATCCAGGCCGGTGCGATATAGGTGAGGTAATCGAGGCCGGGCCGCACCTCGGCCGCACTCATGATACGATGCGCGTTATCGATCATCATCTTGTGGGTGACGATCACGCCCTTGGGTCGGCCTGTGGTGCCCGACGTGTAAGACAGCACCGCGATTTCGTCCGGCTGTCCCGCCGCCACCATAGCCCCGAAGGCATCGGGACTGGCGCGATGGCGCTCGATGCCCCGGGCTGTCACTTCCTGGGTGGTATGTAGCCCCTTGTCGCCGTAGGACCACATACCGGTGGTGTCCCAGTAAAGGATATGGCGCAGGCCCGGCACGGCATCGCGGATAGCCAGCCCCTTATCGACCTGCTCCTGATCCTGGGCGATCAGGCAGACCGCCTCGCTGTCGTTCAGCAGATAGTCGATTTCGCCGGCCGTCAGGTCCGGGTAAAGCGAGATCACCTTGGCGCCCAGCGCCAGCGCGGCGAACTCGGCCCAGAAATTGTCCGGCTCGTTTTCGCCGATGATGGCGACCGTCTCGCCGCGTTTCACGCCCATGGCATCAAGGCCGAGGGCAAGGCCGCGCACCTGTTCCAGCACATCGCCGAAGCTGTATTCGCGCCAGATGCCGCGCTTCTTGTGGCGCTGCGCCAGGCGGCCGGGCTCCTGCTGGCCGCGCAGCAGCAGCAATTGGGGCAGGGTCTGCATCGCGATCATCAGCGCGTCCCCTCGCCCAGATAGGCCTTGAGTACTGCCGGATCCCGCTGCACCTCGGCGGGCGTGCCCTCGGCGATCTTGCGGCCGAAATCCAGCACGACCACGCGGTCGGCCAGATCCATCACCACGCCCATGTCATGTTCGACCAGCACCACCGGAATGCCGCGCGCTTCACGCACATCAAGGATGAAACGGGCCAGATCTTCTTTTTCCTCGGTATTCATGCCGGCCATCGGCTCGTCCATCAGCAGGATCTTCGGCTCCTGCGCCAGCGCGCGGCCGAGATCGACCCGCTTACGCTGGCCGTAACCGAGCGTGCCGACGGGACGGTGGCGGATCGATTCCATTTCCAGCAACTCGATGATTTCCTCAACCACCTCGCGCTGGGCGAATTCCTCGTTGCGGGAACGGCCAAAGTGGATAAAGGCATCCAGGATGCTGCTGCGCATATGCATGTGCCGGCCGATCATGATGTTTTCGATCACTGTCATGCCGCCGAAGATATGCGTCCCCTGGAAGGTGCGGGCGAGACCGGCACGTGCGATCTGGTGCACCGATTTGCCGACCACGGGTCCGCCATCGAACTGGATTTCACCGCGCTGCGGACGATAGAAGCCGCTGAAGCAGTTCATCAGCGAGGATTTGCCGGCTCCATTCGGGCCGATCACTGCGACCAGTTCGTCGCTGCCAATCTCAATGGTGACGCCATCCAGCGCCTTGATGCCGCCGAATTGCAAACCGATGTCTTGGGCGGCGAGCACCGGACGCTTGCGCGCTCCGGCAGCCGCGCCATGCGGCACTGCCATCGCTTCCACTCATTTCCTCCCTGGCATCAGCCGGGTTCGTCCCGGTGGCCAATCAGATTTACGTATCTGACCATATGGACGTCTAGTTTACTTACGGGTCAATTCATGTCAATCTCTCTTTCGCATATCCTGGGGAGGACATGAAATGTCGTTGCAATTCGGTAGCCGCCAGCTCGCCGCGCGCTTTATGTCGCGGCTACAACTTCCGGTCATCGCTGGGCCGATGTTTTTAATTTCCGGACCAGATCTGGTGATCGGTTGCTGCAATGCGGGAGTGGTCGGTTCCTTCCCAAGCCTGAATGCCCGCACGACAGTACTGCTCGACGAATGGCTGACGCGCATCGCAGCCGAAACCAGCGGCCCGAATGCTGCGCCGTATGCGGTCAATATGATTGTGCATCCCAGCAACACACGGCTGGAAGAAGATATGATGCTGGTCGAAAAGCATAAGGCGCCACTGGTAATCGCCAGCGTCGGCAGTCCTGCTAACATCGTCGCCCGCGTGCATGCCTATGGCGGGCTTGTCTTTTCTGATGTCGCCTCGCTGAAGCATGCGCGACGCGCGGCAGAGGTCGGGGTCGATGGCCTGATCCTGCTATGCGCCGGCTCTGGCGGCAATACCGGCTGGCTCAATCCCTTCGCCTTCGTTGGCGCCGTACGCGAATTCTTCGACGGCCCGATCGTACTGGCGGGCGCCATTTCACGCGGCCAGTATATCCACGTGGCGCAGGAGATGGGCGCCGACATGGCCTATATCGGCACCAGCTTCATCGTCACGCGCGAAAGCATGGCCAATGACAAATATCGCGACATGCTGCTGGATGCCAATGCCGACGATATCATCCTGACGGCAGAGATCACCGGCATCCCGGCCAACATGCTGCGCCAGAGTCTGGAAAGCGCCGGTCTGAAAACCGGCAAGAAGCATGAAGGCGGCTTCAGCCTGCTGCGCGAAGTGGAGATGCTGAAAGCCTGGCGCGATATATGGAGCGCCGGCCATGGTGTTGGCGACGTACGGGCGATTGAGAGTGTTGCCGACCTGGTGCGACGGTTACAGGCGGATTACCTGGCCGCTCGTAACCGGCGGAACGTCACTGCGGCTTGAGCGCATGCTCCAGCAGGTCGGAGAACACGCTGGCGATGCCCTCGCCGCTCATATCGCCGTCCGGGCGGAACCATTGCGTCATCCAGTTGATCGCCCCCATGAAGAAGAACACCGTCATGCGCGGGTCGGCCTCGCGGATGCTGCCGTCCTTTACACCCTCGATGATCAGTTCGCTGAACTTCTTCTGGAAATCGTCACGGCGCTTCGCAATCACGGCCCGGTTCTTGGGCTCCAGCGCGGCAAATTCGCTCAGAACGGCGCAGGAGCCGATCTCGCTGGTGATCAGTTCGATATAACGACGACAGACCAGTACGATCTTTTCGCGCCCGGTCTTGCCATGCTCGACGGCATAATCGTAGGCGACGTTGCCAAGGTCCTGCGCCAGCATATGGCACTCGAACAGGATCTCCTGCTTGTTGGTGACGTAGTAGTACAGGGCCGGCTTGGTGACGCCCAAAGTCTTGGCGACGTCGTCGAGCGAGGTATCGTGATAGCCACGGGCGCTGAAGGCGCGTGCCGCCTCCCGCAGCAGGGCGGTGCGTTTCAACGCAAACAGCTCATCGCGGCTGGGCGCCACATTCTTCCAAGCCGATGGTTTGCGACCGCGCTGTGCCACACGCACTCTCCCTTAAATCTTACCCGAAATACCCGCCGGCCTGGACCGGGGGCGATGCCCAAACCCGGGAATCGGATCGGCGGCTGGAAACTTTCAACAATCTTACCGCAAAGTCAAACAAGCTGTCCGCAATGCAGAAGCTATTTACCGTGGCGGCGAGACCGCCGACTCGGACAACCCGGCCATGGGCCGCATCGAATCGTAAGCAGCAGGAGAGGAAGATGAAAGGGATTTTCGACGGTGTCCGCGTGCTCTCACTGGCCGAGCAGTTACCCGGCCCGTATGCCACCCTGCTGCTGGCCGATCTCGGCGCCGACGTGATCCTGGTGGAGCGACCTGCGGGCGGCGACCCGGCGCGGGCTTTTCCGTCCTTCTTCCGCGCCGTGGGGCGCAACAAGCGCAGCCTATGCCTCGACCTGAAATCCGAAACAGGCCGCACCGAACTCATCGCCCTGGCCGCCGATGCCGATGTGCTGCTGGAGGGCTATCGCCCTGGTACCATGGACCGCCTGGGTCTCGGCTATGCCGCATTGTCGGCCCGCAATCCGCGGCTGATCTATGCTTCGATCACCGGATTCGGCCAGAGCGGTCCGAGCCGGATGCGGCCGGCCCATGATCTGTCCTACCAGGCGGTCGCGGGGATGGTGTTCGGCAGCGCCGGTGCCCCGGCTGCGATGCCGGAAATCCCGCTGGGCGATCTTTCAAGCGCCACCTTCGCCGCTTTCGCCATCGCCGCCGCGCTCTATGGCCGCGAGCGCAGCGGCCACGGCACCGCCATCGATGTCTCGATGACCGATGGCCTGGTCTCGTGGATGACGCCCTATCTCGTACCGCATATGAGCGGCGACAAGGCTTTCGAGGTCTTCGACGAGCCAGCCTATGGCATTTTCACCTGCAGTGACGGCAAGCAGTTGACCCTCAGCATCGCGCATGAGGATCACTTCTGGGCGACGCTGTGCAATGCCCTGGGGCTGCCGCAGCATGCCGACCTGAAGGCCAAGGAACGGCGGCGGCGGCGCGCCGAATTGCACGGCGAGATTTCGGCTCTGTTGGCGCGGCAACCACGCGCCCACTGGGCCACGGCATTCGATGCCGCCGGCAACATCGCCTGGTCGCCGCTGCATGATTTCACCGGTGTATTGCAGGATCCGCATTTCCGTGCCCGCGGCCTGTTCCAGCAGTTGCCCGGCGGCGAAGAGCATATCCTGCAGCCGGTGCAGTTCTCCGCTTATCACAGTGCCATCCACCGCGGCGCGCCGGGCCTGGGCGAACATACGGCAGAAATCCTTGGGCGCGACCGTGCCCCAGTCGATGGCGCCATCAAAGCTGCGGGTTGATCAGGTATTTGACGCCGCTGCGCTTTTCCATGTAGGCCATTACGGTCTGCGGCTGCACGGCGGCGGCCAGCGAAATGGTTGCGGCATAGCTGGCGGCAAAGGTGGTGTGCAGTTCGTCGCAGACGCGCTGGCGCAGTCTGGCCCGCGTCGCCGCGTCGGCCTGCTGCAGGAAGTCGAACAGCAGCCAGCCGGCCACGCTCCAGTTCAGGCCGACGATACGGCTGATCTCGATCGGCGCGCGGTCGAGCGCGCCGTAGACGAAGGCCTGCTTGAGCACATTGGTGCCGTAGCGGCTGTATTGCGTGGCGTGCTGTGAGGCGGCGGCTTCCATTGCGCCCAGGATGCGCCCGGTCAGCGCGCCGCCCACGGCATCGAAACAGGCCGTAGCATTGGTATCGGCCAGCGCACGCGCCAAATCCTGCCGGAATTCCGGCGCGGCACTATTGCAAACATGTTCGGCGCCCATGGCGCGCAGCTCGGCCACCTGGTCGTCGCGGCGCACGATATTCACCAGCGGCACACCATCCTGCCGGCAGGCGCGGATCAGCATCTTGCCGACGCTGGACGCCGCCGCCGTGTGGACAATCGCCTTGTGCCCGTTGCGCTGGGCGGTTTCCAGCATGCCAAGCACGGTTAGCGGATTGACCAGAGCAGCCGCGCCATCCGCCGGGCTGGTACCATCGGGCAGTACCAGGATGTCGGCCACCGCAATCCGGCGGTATTGCGCATAGGCGCCATCGCCCATCATGGCCACGGTCTTGCCCAGCAGTGCCTCCTGGCCGGATCCGGCCGCCACCACCACACCGGCCCCCTCCACGCCGGCCGGCAACGGCTGGTCGATGCGCAGCGCGACAAAGGACATTGCGGCCGGCGGCACCGGCGCCACCAGCACCGGCTGCCGTGCAGTTCCTTCAAGCCGCGCGGCCGCAAGATCGGCCGGGCCGAACAGCAGGCCCATATCCGTGGGGTTGATCGGCGCCGCCTCAACCCGCACCACCACTTCATTCGTTCCCGGCATTCCGGCCGCTTCTTCGGTCACGGCAACACGCAGCTCTCCCGCCGCCGTAATGCAGGAACGTAAAACCAGGCCGCGCCAGTCCTGTGTCATGGTGGTCGCCTTCCGAGGCTGAAACGGTTTACCGGCCTTGGAATACCGGCTTGCGCTTTTCCACGAAGGCAGCGATGCCCTCTTGCGCATCTGCTGAATCGACGCAGGCTGCGATGCCGCGCGCTTCCAGCTCCAGCTGGGTTTCAAGGCTGGTGCAATCTGAATCGGCCAACAGGTTCTTCATGCGGCCGAAAGCAGCGGTCGGCCCGCTGGCCAGGTTTTCCGCCATCTGGGTGGCGGCGACGGTCAGCTGATCGGGGGCAACTACCTGATCGGCAATACCCCAGTCGAGCGCTTCGGCTGCCGGCACCCTGCGGCCCTGCAGCATCATCAGGCGGGCACGCTGTGAACCGATGCGGCGCGGCAGCGTCCAGGACTGTCCACCATCGGCGGAAAGCCCGGCCGCGGCATAGGCCGAGGCGAATTGTGCGGTGTCCGATGCGATGAGGAAATCGCAGGCCAGTGCCAGGCTGAACCCCGCCCCGGCGGCCGGGCCGTTCACCGCAGCGATGCTTGGCGCCCGCATCCGTGCGAGCGCGGCGATAGCGCCATGCAGATGCAGGGTCATGGTGCGGATGCTGAGCGCGGTTTCGGCTGGATCTCGCATACCGCTGAGATCGCCGCCAACACAGAAGAAGCGCCCACTACCAGTCAGCACCACCGCGCGTATATCAGCGTCTGCCTCGCAGCGCCGCACCGCCTCACCAAGATCGGTCAGCAGCGCGACATTCATGCCGTTGCCGGCCTCGGGTCGCGTCAACGTCAGCCACGCCACTGCGCCCTTGCGCTCGAAAGTCACCAGTTTGCCGGTCATGCCGCGTTCCCCAATCTTGGCCTAAACTGCTCCAGACAGTTAAATCTGCTGCTCACGGATTCGGCGCGCAATGATCAGCCGCTGGATATCGTTGGTGCCTTCGTAAATCTGGCAGACCCGCACATCGCGGGATATCTGCTCAACGCGATAGTCATTCAGATAACCGTTACCGCCATGAGTCTGGATGGCATCAGAGCAGACTCTCTCCGCCATTTCCGCGGCCTTCAGCTTGGCGACAGAGGCCTCGACCGCACATTCTATCCCTTCATCGAAGAGACGTGCGGCATGGCGGGTATAGATCCGCGCCATATCGATGGCGGCATGCATGTCGGCCAGTCGGAAGCCGACCGCCTGGTGATCGAAGATCGGCTTGCCGAAAGCGGTGCGCTCACGCGAATACTGTAACGCCAGTTCATAGGCGGCCCGCGCCATGCCGACCGACTGTGACGCCACTGAAATGCGGCCATCCGACAGCAGGCCCATGGTGAGCGGCAAAGCCTCACCGACGCCGCCGAGAACCATGTCATCCGGCACGAAGCAGTTCTCGAAATGCATCTGCACGGTATCGGAGGTGTGCTGCCCCATCTTGCGTTCGGGTTTGCCGGGTGTGAATCCAGGCGTGCCTCTCGGCACCAGGAAGAAGGTTTTCCCGCGCGAGCCGGCCTGCGGATCGGTGACCGCCAGCACGATCGCCAGACCGGCCCGGGCGCCGTTGGAGATGAACTGCTTCTCGGCATTGAGCACCCAGCCGCCTTCGGCGCGCGTCGCCCGCCCGGTGATGGCGGAAAGATCGGAACCAGCTGACGGCTCGGTGAGGCAAACGGCACCAATCGTCTCACCGCTGGCCATTTTGCCGAGCCAGGCCTGCTTCTGTGCCTCTGTGCCCAGCCGCGCCAGCAACATGGCGGTACCCAAGCCATGCACATGGATCAGG
Source organism: Ferrovibrio sp. (assembly GCF_964218355.1). Classification (GTDB taxonomy): domain Bacteria; phylum Pseudomonadota; class Alphaproteobacteria; order Ferrovibrionales; family Ferrovibrionaceae; genus Ferrovibrio. The sequence goes on from NZ_CAXPMC010000016.1 coordinate 286,892, forward strand.
GTGGACAGTCCGCCGTCGCCGGCCGCCAGTTCCTCGATCACGGCAATGAAAGTGGAAAGATTGCAGCCAGAACCACCGTACGCCTCCGGCAACAGCAGGCCGAACAGGCCCATCTCGCCCATTTCGGCCAGCACGCTGTCCGGCACCTGGCCATCGCGATTCCAGACCGCGGTATGAGGAGCGATGCGCTTCTGCACGAAGCGGCGCACGCCTTCGACCAGTTCGCTGTCGATTTCACTGGCAGCCATCGAGTTCCCTCCATTCATTTTTTTGCAGCCGGCCATTGCGGCCCGAGCTGTCGCCATCGTCCTACCGGGCCGGCCGGCATGCAGCAGGCCCGGATGCAGGCATCCGGCGGGAATTGTCTCGACTATAGTCAATTTGACTTTTAAGTAAATAATATTATTTATAAGTCATATCTGTGGCGGGCATCCGTCATACAGGGAGAGATACAAATGCTGCCGACCCAACTGGCCCAGCGCCTGCGCATGCCCGTACTGGCCTCGCCGCTTTTCCTGATTTCCGGTCCCGACCTGGTGGTGGAAACCAGCAAGGCCGGCGTAATCGGCAGCTTCCCCAGCTTCAACCAGCGCACCACGGCCGGCTACGAGGAGTGGCTGAAGGACATCCGCCAGCGACTGACGCCGGCCGATGCACCCTGGGCCGTGCAGTTCGCCGTGCATCGCACCAACGCCCGCCTGGCCGAAGACATGGCGCTGACAGTGAAATATCAGGTGCCGATCCTGATCACGGCGCTCGGCATCACCCGCGAGGTTACCGATGCGGTGCATGCTTATGGCGGCCTGGTGTTCCACGATGCCATCAACATGCAGCATGCCCGTCGCGCGCTGGAAATGAATGTCGATGGCATCATCGCCGTCTGCAACGGCGCCGGCGGCCATGCCGGTGTCTACAATCCTTTCGCCTTCATCGGCGAACTGCGCCCAATCCTTGGCGACAAGACGCTGATCCTCTCGGGCTGCATTGGAGACGGCAGCAGCATCGCCGGCGCCATCGCTGCGGGTGCGGATATCGCCTATGTCGGGACCCGCCTGATCAACACGGCGGAAAGCATGGCCTCGGCGCAGATGAAGCAGCTGATCATCGAGTCGAATATCAACGACATCATCTACTCCGCCGAAGTCGATGGCGTCGGCGCCAACTGGCTGCGCCAGACTCTGCCAACCACCGGCAACCTGCGCGCCGGTGGCCAAGTGGGCAGCATGAATGTCAGCGATGTTCTGGGCGAGCCGAAGCGCTGGCGCGATATCCTCAGTGCCGGTCAGGGTGTCGGTTCGATCCACGATGTTCCACGTGTCGCCGACCTGATCACGCGGATGGAACGCGAATATCGGGCAGCAACCGATCGGTTAATCAGCATTGCGGGCAGGCAGCCGAGTGTCGCCGCTTAGCCATACCTGATGCTGGTGGCAGAGGTTGGGGCATGCCATGCGGTGGCAGCTCATACGGAGACCGTTTCAATACGGAAAATAAGACGACGCTAAAAACACAGCCGCAAGCTGCCCCCATAGCCGAGGCTCGAATCGACCAGTCGCACTCCTGATCGACAAGAACAGCCATCTGGTGGTGCGTTAAAAGGCGTGTGGCCCAGCCACCGAGAAAATAAAAAATGGTCTGCCCGCACTTGCCGAAATTTCTCAAAAATCGGCCAAATCCATCCTGATTCACGTCAAAATCATCAAAAATGGCGGCCCGTCGTATTTGATCAGGCCTGTGCGATGAGTAGCCATCATCGGGTGCCCCTTGTCAGGATAGGGCATATCTGTCTATCCATCACCTCGTTACCGATACCGCCAAGGAGGGCATCGTCGGCGACAGTGGTTCAACCGCTGTCGTTGGTGCCCTGGAGAAAGGCTCCATCGCATCGACGCCGGCAAAGGCAGGTGATGCGTCATGAGCGTAAAGGTAACTCACACGTTAAAGCCCTCCAGTGCGACCTCCGTACATGCGTCGCCTCACGTCAGCGCCATCGAGCAGCGCCAGCTCAGTAGTCTGCAGGTGTCGCTGCACAATGCTCGTTCCCACGGGCCCAAGCAGATCAGCCAGCTGAAAGCCGGCATTAAGCGTTTCGGCTTCCTCGTCCCGATCCTGATCGATGCAGACAGCGTCATCCTGGCTGGCCATGGTCGTCTCATGGCGGCGCAGGCACTTGGCCTTGAAACGGTTCCGACTATTCTCGTGGATCATCTGACGCCGGCCGAAAAGCGCGCCTACATGCTGGCGGACAACAAGGTTGCGACCAATGCCGGCTGGGATGAACAGCAGCTGGCCATTGAGCTGGATTTCCTGTGTACCCAGGAACTCGACTTTGATGTCGAGCTCACGGGCTTCGAGACCTTTGAGATCGACCAGATCCAGTTGGGGAACTCACCCGCGCCGAAGGCGAAGCCGGATCCTGACGACACGGTGCCCGTGCCTGTCAGGCCTCCGGTGTCCAAGCTTGGGGACTTGTGGGAGCTTGGGGTGCACCGCCTGCTGTGTGGCAACGCTTTAGAGCGTGATGACCTTGACATTCTCATGCGCGGGGATGAAGCCCAGATGGTGATTTCTGATCCCCCCTTTAACGTTCCCATTCAGGGCCATGTTGGCGGTGCGGGCAAGATCAAGCATCGGGAATTTCCCATGGCATCCGGTGAAATGTCTGATCCGGAGTTCGTGGAATTCTTGCGCTCCGCCTTCAACCGCATGGTGGAGAACAGTGAGGACGGGGCAATCATTTACATCTTCATGGACTGGCGCCACATGCGCCATGTTCTCGACGCGGGTAAGGCCTTTGACGAACTGAAAAATCTTTGTTTTTGGAACAAAGGCGTGGGCGGCATGGGCACCTTCTATCGTTCCCAACACGAAATGATCTTTGTCTTCAAGAACGGCACCTCTCCGCACATCAACAATTTTGGCTTGGGCGAGAAGGGTCGTTACCGCACCAATGTCTGGCAGTACCCGGGTGCGAATACCTTCAAGAAAGGGGGCATTAAGGATCTTAGTCTTCACCCGACGGTCAAACCCGTCGCCATGATCGCGGATGCCATCCGTGACTGCTCGCATCGCAATGGTATTGTGCTCGATCCCTTTGCTGGTAGTGGCACGATTCTGATCGCAGCCGAAAAGACTGGGCGGATCGCGCGTGCGATTGAGCTGGACCCGCTCTACGTCGATACCGCCATCGAACGCTGGCAGGCCTGGACCGGGCATGAGGCCATCCATACTGAAACGGGCCTGACCTATGCCGAAATGAAAGCGGCGTCTCCGCGCAAGCCCAATAACACTTCTGCGGCCGGCGACACTGAGAGCGGCACGGAGCCTGTCCATGTCTAAGGCATCCGACGGCAAAAGCTACGAGGTTGGCTATGGCGTGCCGCCTCAGAAGACCAAGTTCAAACCGGGGCAGAGTGGTAACAAGAAGGGGCGCCCTAAGAAAACGCCGTTGAGCATCAACGAGTCGGCCTATGTTGCCGTCGCCTCTGAGCTGGTCACGATCAAGCTCAACGGGAAGAAGACAACAGTGACAGCCGAGCAGGCCGTATGGCTGAAAATCCGACAGGCGGCACTGAGCGGTGATGCCAAAGCCTGGAAGATCTGGCTGCAGGCGCGGCAGACTGCAGTCAAGCATGAAGTCATCAGGCCTGTTAAATCCGGCGGCTTGCTGCCAGATAGCAATTTCGTCTGGACTGAAGAGATTAAAAAATCCCTTGATGAAGTCTTCGCCTGGGCAGAAAAGAAAGAAGGGGAAGCAGCTGCTTCCACCGATGCTTCAGATACGGCTCCCGCGGCGGCGCCTTTGGAAAGTGGTACTGACGGCACGCCGGCAACGGACACAGGCGATGATGCCATCAGTGCGCTTAAGGCTAATCATTCATCTGCGGATGAATAGATGGACTGGTCAACCACGCCTTGGCAGCAGAGCCAACCGATTTCGCTTTCGCTAGGAATCTAACGATGCAGAAATCACCTTCTCGATCCGGCGCAGCTCAGCATCAGTAGCGTTGCTGAGCTGCATCGCGATTTTGTTCAGGACTTGCGCTCGATCAGCAGCCTTGCCGGCCTTTACCAGCTGTCCGGTGAATAATCCTACCGGCGAGACATTCAAGGCTTTAGCTAAGATCTCGATGGTTTCGAACGATGGCCCTACCGTCCCTCGTTCAAGGCGCCCAATCATATCCAGAGACAGGTTGCCGGCTTCAGCCAAAGCAGCCTGGGTCCAGCCCTTTACTCGGCGGGCCTGACGAAGATTTGCCCCGAAAATTTGCTTGAGAGTCGCCAAAGGTAGCCTCCGATGCGGAGGGTTACCGGTCAGACCGATTCGGTGACAGTGACTGATATTCTTCTAGTTGACTAAATACGCACTATGGTTCTTTATTTGATGAAATTATGCAGGGAAATTAGAGGGTTGCTATGTGGAAAATTGTATGGATGGGGCTTCTTTTAGTATCTGCTCCGGCGCTGGCACAAACCGTTTACAAGCTGAAGGAGGGATGGCCTGCGTGCGCCACTAAAGACGCCATGGATGAAATGAGCCGGGCCATCAACGCCCAAGACGCCAAATGGATGCAGGCAGTCCAAGGTTGTATCTTCTTGAAGGCTGGCGTCACAGGAACTATGGACGACTACAGCCTCCTCACAGGGGTATCTCGCCTTTGGCTAAGAGCGCCTGGAGGCGACCGTCCTGTCCGAATGTATGTAAACAACAAATCGTTCCAGTAACGTGCAGGAGGCCTTTGCTTTTTGCCTTAAGCGCGCTGGCAGGATGGCAGCGGGAACATTCATAGCCTGCTCTTGGTCCAACATCGGCCTAGCGAGCGACGGCGTTCCGCGCTCGAAGCCATCACTTAGCAGTGGCCATCGATATGTACCAATGACTGGGCGCGCTGGCTCGTACATTGTGTATGATCGCGATGGGCGACGCATTGGCATCATGGAGCCTCGCACTGGCAGCAGTGGCGAGTTGCGTTTCGTGCCCGATGCCAAGAAGTAACATCGGCTAGGATCTGATCACGTGATAACTTTTCGCTTTGGTGTTGGACTGGCGCTTCGGAAGTATCAGATCTGGCCCTGTAGTCACTTAGCGACGCAAGTCAGTTAGAAGCTCATTCTCCATACTGGAAAACAGGCGTAGCTCCAAGGCAGCTTGCTCGAATGTCAATTGAGCTTTTAGGCTTTCTGACCTCCGACTTCCTATCATAGTGGCTTCTGGGGATTTCCACTCATCGAGTGAGAATAGATTTCTCTTACCTATAATTACTTCACTGCAAACCTTTACCGCCGGGAGCAGTGGATGTCGCCGAATCCAGTGCAAGTATGAGAATTTGGCGAAGAGACCGTGAAATCCATAAGCATTACATATGGCGTTTCGGTTCATAACCCAAAATAGGTCCCGAAATGAGTGTATGGTGATGCAGAAATTTTCAGCATGGTCACGAAGATCATCGCCGATCATGGCAGCTTCGAAACGCATCATTTCACGGCGGGCTTTGGATAGGACGGCCGAGTATTTAGGATTGATATGTTCGTATGGATTGAGGCTCATTTCTAAAATTCGCCTTCATACGGTGGAGCCGGGACCGGCAAGATTGTAACTTGCCTCACTCTACGTTTCGGACTCAGAGAAATGAATTATCCGCAGAAAATAGGCATTTTTTTGGATTAGACCCTTATTGCTATTTGGGGTACTTATTCTCGAACATTCCTTGAGATTTCTAGGTACTTACTATGCCGGTAGGCCGATCAGCCGCAGGGAACTTAAGCGATTCGCTGATTCGCTCCAGCATGCATCGCAGTTGGTTGAAACAGCATCACGAGGATCCAAACTCCATTGTTATTGATGAATGGGGCTTAGAAGGCGGTGAAGCAAGAGTAGATATCGCCGTCATTAATGGCTGCTTCCAAGGATACGAAATTAAAGGTGATGGTGATTCTTTAAGACGGCTCCCTGCGCAGATCGATGCGTATTCATCCGTAATGGATCATACCAGCCTCGTTACGACCCAGCGCCATTATACGAAGGCAAAAGCTATCTTACCTTCGTTTTGGGGAATTATTGTTGTTGAGCCATCAGCAGCTGGGTCGGCTTTACTTTTTGAAGATCGTCCAGCAGCTCGCAATAGGTCCGTATCACCGTTGGCGATCGCGGCGCAGCTTTGGCGGCCAGAGCTTGTATCAATTTTAGACAGCATCGGAGCAGATGCGAAACTGCTCCGCCGTCCTAAATGGATATTATGTGAGGCCCTGGTCCTTAGCTGCCGCTTGGAAATCTTACAGTTGTTGGTTTCCGAAAAGATTAGGCAGCGAAAAACTTGGCGAGATCTTCAGTCACATTCGTAATGTGGTGGTTTGTACCAACCCACCTCCATGTCGTCAGATTTCCTGTTGAAGCCTTCCCCTCGGCACAGTCGGAAATGTATTGATCTGCCATTGAGTACCCAGCTCCCCTAAACTCAGATCTGGCGACGATCTCTTCGCAGCGCTGACGATACTGTTTGAAACCATCCTTCTTTCGAACAGTGGTCCCTTTTGATATCAGCCAGCTGCCGTCGGAGGTATATCGCACGGTTGCGGCCGGCTTAAATTTTCTAGGATCTTCAGTGGGAAGTTCAGGATGAGCGATGCAGTAATCTCCAAAGGTAGGTAAACGCCCTTTTCCACCTAAGGCTTCAACAAGAGTCTTGTAGAACGTCCATTCCAAGCGTTCCACTTTAAAAACACCCGGATTTATACCCGCCATCGTTTTAGGAAATGCCGTAGCCGCAATTGTAACCGTTCGCCAATCACGAAAGCTTAGTAACTTATTGTATTGATTTATCACAAGAGCGGTAAAGCCGGCGAGCGGCTGAAACGAGGGAGACAGCAAATCGAGAATTAGATCGACAGGCTTACTTTTCGCCCCCAGAAAATTAAGAAGAGTCTCTAGGTTTTCTTGCAACTTTACATCCGCAAAGTGATTGGGGTTGAGCCTAATAGCCAATCCATCAGTCGCGGGAACAATTGATTTCAGTGCAACTTGATAGTCATTCGGTCGATTTAATCCGGTTACAAAAATGCAATTACACTTTTTGTCCACTGAAAGTTTATGAACGCGAGTAATGGGATGTGTTCCATCACTCATTATCATTTTTTGATCGACCAATTTTAGATCTACGAAGATCGGTCGCGTGCCCCAATTTTTTTCTAACCGTGCACCAAAAGTCTCTAGATGACGGTCTATTGTTTTTGCGTGCTCGCCTTTTTCAAAGTCCCACTCAACTGGCGGTATGTCGAGTACAGGAGTGATCTTTGACTTTTCTAATTTCCCTAACTTTGACAGCGCGAGATATTCTCCCTGCCGCCATTTTAAGACTGGGACGTAATGCTTATGATTAAACATGCTACCCCCTATTGAAAAGTTTTCTAACCTCACCTTGTCCAATAAGCTTGGTGTAAATTGTATACTTCATTTGCTCACGCCTAATACGCCCAGCAATAATTGCTGGAGCGATTTTTAATGCCGCAGCGTCAGCGACGATTGTATCGTCGGATGGAAAGAACCTAGAAAGCGCCTCGTTCCAATAGGAACTTGGGATCAGGGCTTCCTGAGCATACTCATCAGCCTGATCCTCAATTAAATCTTTATCTTCTCCTTCAATATCTTCATCAAATATGGGTGCTGCTTTTAACAAATCATAATGCTGAACCACATGCCCCACCTCATGGAGCAAGACGAACCAAAAATTATCAAGACGGTCGTGACGAATAGTCATGCCAATAATTGGCTGACCTTCAGCGCTCACGAACACAGCACCATCCAAATGAGTTTGAGGTAAATGCTCTTCAACAAAGAAATGGATTCCTAAAGAGTTTAGGTATGGTTTTACACATGCTGGCCCGTCCTGTTTGGCGGAAAGAGAAACGAGTTCTTTCACCCAATTAGATGTTATGGAGCCGTGCCTGTATGCCGGTATCGTCTCTTGAGACGCACAGAAAGAAACTCGTGCTTGCCAAGCAAGTAAAGCTAACGGGTTGGACGCACTGCCTTTACGAACATTCTGTTTGTTTAACATTGCAACAGGCTGCAATAAATTCCCGCTCCTCAGAAATGTAGGAACCAGGACATCTGCCCGCGCAACCGCCTGAGCAGTTGTTCCATTAAAATCATTAAACCATTTTCTTTTATTCATCTCCCGCACAGGAAAATCCGCCCAAGCAAAAGTGGGATCGGTCGGCGCATGGAGACTGGATGTTTCCTTGATATCTATTCCCAAGGCAGCGGCGATCTCACGGAGCCGCTTGACACTGGCACCCCTATATTCGTCTGCTTCGTATCTTCGAATCTGTTGTTCTTTTAATCCGAGAGCCTTCGCCAAATCTTTTGGAGTGAGCCCCTTCCGAATTCGCGCCTTAATTAATAGTTGGGGGAGAGCTTCCTTAAGTTCTGATTTAGCGTCAGACGCCGCAACGACATCTGTTGATAAAAACATACCAATATCGTCCAGCACCTCTATGGGCGGGCCGGCTTCCACGTCGGCTTCGGGCTCGGCCTCGATTTTCTTTCGGAGCCACTCCCGCGAGACTAGCATTCGCATCTGCTCCTCCTGTCACTTAAGGAAAGCCATCGCCTGGCTTTCTGTCATTTCGAAATACCGCATTTTTGTTTGGTCGATTCCCAGATCCGTCATACCGCAAACATCGCGATAGAAGGTCTCTGCCTGCGGAAGGGCATGCAGCCCGATCCGCCCTTTGAATTCTTCGTCAGCACTTAGACTGATTGCGGCAGCCATCAGCAGCCTGCCGAGTCCTTTGTATTTTGGAGTCGCCGCGAGCCGCCGGCGATTCCAAGGAGCCGTCGCGAGAAGATCGATGCCAGCTAATGGTAAATTCTTCTGCGTCGGCTCTAGGGCGAATCCACTCAGCCGAACGAACATCAACGCCTGGGTCATCCCTCCTGCCTCTACAGCAAAGGATTTCCACTCCAAAGTTGAAGCTCGCTCTTTGACTTTATGGGCCCATTGCCAGTGCGCATCCTGGAGATCGTTGTTCCCCAGTACCGCCTGCAGGCCTTCTTCCGACATCCCTGAGGCCAACGCGCCCTGAGTGCGCAGATGCCGAACTCGCTCTTCAAATGCTGGGCGCCAATGATCTGAATAGTCGCGGACGTTGCTCTCCCCAATAGGCGAGTGCAACTCGGCTGGCTCAAATGAGCCAATCTCCTGATTCAGAACATCATATATGCCCAACAACATGATGGCCTCACAGGACCATCAGTTCCGCCTTTTCTTTGGTGGTCGGGTGTTCAACGAACACTTTCTCACCATTCTCCAACCGCAAGCAGATGGACTGATAAAGCCGTAGTGCCTGGCGAAGCAGGGCTGTCTTTGACAGCCCCTTATCTTCGGCCAGACGGTCAACAACCTCCATCTCTTGGGCGCTGAGATTGAGCGTCATTGTTTTCTTTTCCATCACACATTCCTCGCTGGCAAGGCCGGACATTACACAAACTTAGGGATTTTGTCAACGCTTTATAGCTTTAATTTAGCTATTGACTAGCTATTTATTAGCTATTATTTATATGGACAAGGATGGCATTCAGGCCACCTCCACGACCCGGCCGAACATGGCCCTAAGCCCGAGAGGTAACTACCCCATGACCCAACTCGCCCCCACAGAGGAGAGTGTCCTCGACCGAGATGCCGCCGGCGTTTTCTCGGTCGAGGTTAGCGACAAGGACTTCCAGTTCCGTCGCGTACGTTTCGACGACCGGAAGGTGGTCGGCGCGCAGATCGCTGAAGCCGCCGGCGCCCACCCGATCGAGGCTTTCGTCATCCTTCGCCACCTGCGCTCGGGCGAACTGGAGTCGATCCGGCCCACCGAAGCCGTCGACTTGGCGGAGGAGGGTGTCGAGCGCTTCTTCATCATGCGCGGCGACGATCTCCACCGTTTCACGGTGGAGGGGCTGTCAATGGAATGGCCCAAGGCGAAGCTGGCAGCCAAGCACATCAAGTTCCTGGCCAAGGCTAGCGACGATCAGATGCTGGTCCTCGACACCGAGGACGGCGATGTCGTGTTCGAGGACAATGACCTGGTGGACCTGGCCGCCAAAGGCGTAGAGCGGTTGATGCTGCGCCGCCCGCCCAAGACGGTGACGGTCTACTACAAAGAAGCGCCCTTCGAACTTGAGCGAGGCGTCTATACGACCGAGCAGCTGATCGCGATCTTCAAGGCTCCAGCCGGCTATCTCCTCGACCTGATCGAGCGAGACGGCGAGTTTCGCGAGCTGAAGCCGGGCGAGCTTATCAAGATTCGCGAGGGCATGGAGTTCTCCTCCCACCCGCCGGCGGGGCACTCGTCGTGAGAGATCCGACGTCAGAACTGCGCAAGCTTCGTCGGATTTGTCGCCGAGCTGAGCTCCATGAAGATGGCGGGCAGCCGCTCGTCCATCTTCCGGAGCTTCGGGTCGAGCATGCGGGCGGGGTGGAGACGGTCAATGGCCTGCTCTGCCCCCGTCAGCACGGTGGCTACGTATCTCGCCTTTTCCTATCGAAGCCCTTCCCCACCCGCGGCCAGAACTGGACCACGCACAACATCCTCGGCGCCATCTGGCACACCATGTCGTGGAACGGCGTCGATCCCGAGCTTGCCTGGGACGAAATCCTGGGCGCGCATTTGAGGCCACTGCAATGACGATACACCTGAAGATCAATGGCCGGCTGCTCGATACCGTTAGGCACGACCTGCACAGACCACACCCCTTCGCCTACGAGCGGGTCGGCTTCTTCACGGCCGGCGCCGCCGATCTCGGCGACCGCTTGCTTCTGCTCGTCCGAGATTATACGCCGGTCGCCGACGAGGATTACGAGATCGACCGTAAGGTTGGAGCCAAGATCGGCTCGGCGGCAATGCGCAAGGCGGTGCAATCGGCGTACCGGCCTGCGGCAGCGCTACTGCACGTCCACACCCACGGCGGCCAAGGCAAACCCAGCTTCAGCGGGGTTGACCTCGACAGCGCCATGGCCTTCGTCCCCGGCTTCTTCGAAACCACTCCACGTATGCCACACGGCCTGCTGGTTCTCAGCAACGACGCCGCCCATGGCCTCCTGTGGCTCGCCAGCGATCGACCGCCGGTGATCATCGATCAATTCCAACGCGTTGACGCGCCGCTGCAGCGCGAATGGGGGACCTATGAGCTGGCTTGATCGACAGAGTTTCCTCGGCACGAAAAGCGATGCACGGCTGGCGGCAGCGACCATCGGCCTGGTCGGCCTGGGCGGTGGTAACTCGCATGTTGTCCAACAGCTGGCCCACCTGGGGATTGGTGGCTTCGTCCTTCTCGACGATGACATCATCACCCTAACCAATCTCAACCGGCTGGTCGGCGGTACGTTAGACGACGTGGGAGCCGAACGTTCGAAGATAGAGATTGCTGCGCGCGTCATCCGCGCGGTGAACCCGAAAGCGCAGATCGTCATGCGCCGCGCCAAGTGGCAGGAGGCCGGAGATCTTCTGAAAGGCTGTAATATAATTGTCGGCGGCCTCGACCATGTCGGCTCGAAGGACGAGCTCGAGTCCTTCTGTCGTCGTTTCATGATCCCCTACATCGACATGGGCATGGATGTGACGGCGCTACCGGACACTTGGGAGAGCCTGGTGAGCGGTCAGGTCGTGCTGTCGACTCCGGGGGAGCCCTGCCTGCGATGCCTTCAGCTGATCACCGACGAGAAATTAAAGGCGGAGGCGCAGCGCTATGGTGCCGCAGGGAGCCGGCCCCAGGTCGTCTGGCCGAATGGCGTGCTGGCGTCCACCGCCGTTGGTCTCGTTGTGCAGCTGATCACACCCTGGACGCGAGACCCGCTGCGTAGTGCCTACTTCGCCTACGACGCCAACCTGGGGACGATCATGCCGTCCGACCGCCTGTCGCGGCGGCGGGGTAAGCCGTGCCCCCATTACCCGGCCAAAGCGGTCGGCGACCCGATGTTCGATGTGCGCCGTTACCTCGACCAGCGAGACAAGCCCGCAATTCTCGAAGAACAGCCTCAACGGAGCGACTCTTGGGTATCCAAGATTGGCCAGCTCTGGGCTTGGATACGCGGCATTTTCTCCCGCGACTGAACAGAGTGACTAACCAGCGTCTTCCACGGGCCAAGAAACACGACGGAAATCGAAGTCTATGAAGTACTTAGGTCATTATCAGAGCACATTTCGCTGGCTATGTCGGCCACGGTAAGCGTGTATGGGCCTCAAAGGAGGGCCGTACATGCTGGACTCGGCTCGAGGTCAGAAGGGCCGCACAGCGGCCGAAATCAAGAAACTTGAAGAGCTGTCGACAGCGCAGTTAAAGCAACGATGGCATCGAAAATGGCCCGTTCAGCTCCCCAAACAGGTTAGTCGAGAACTTCTGGTTCTAGGTTTGGCCGGGGAGCTCCAGGCTGCAGAATTCGGGGGCTTGCCGCGGGAGCTTCAGCGACAGATCGACACGCTCACCGGCGATCTGAAGCTGTCTGGCAAGATAGGTGGCAACGCCCCCATCCGCATCAAGCCGGGCACACGGCTGGTACGGGAATGGCAAGGCGAGCGTCACGAGGTCACGGTACTCGAGAAACGCTTCGCATACAAAAACAGGCAGTTCGACAGCCTTTCTGAGATAGCCCGGGAGATCACTGGCACCCGCTGGTCCGGCCCGGTCTTCTTCGGGCTGAAGAAGGTTGCTCGCCCGCGAGCGTCCGTCGATGCCTAACCTGCGCTGCGCCATCTACACCCGTAAGTCCTCCGAAGAAGGGCTAGAGCAGGATTTCAACTCGCTCGACGCCCAGCGTGAGGCCTGCGCCTCCTTCATACAAAGCCAACGGCATGAAGGCTGGACGCTGATCCCAGGCAGTTACGACGACGGTGGGTTGTCAGGCGGGACGATGAACCGCCCCGCCCTGCAACGTCTTCTCGAGGATATTGAGAAGGGCCTGGTCGATGTCGTGGTGGTCTACAAGGTAGATCGGCTGACGCGGTCGCTATCTGACTTCGCCAGGATCGTGGAGATCTTCGATAAGAAAGGCGTGTCCTTTGTATCGGTCACGCAGCAGTTCAATACGACCAGCTCCATGGGACGCCTGACGCTGAACGTCTTGCTCTCCTTCGCGCAATTTGAGCGTGAAGTGACGGGCGAGCGCATCCGGGACAAAGTCGCCGCCTCCCGCCGCAAAGGCATCTTCATGGGTGGCAATATTCCACTGGGCTATGACTTGGATAACCGGAAGCTGGTGGTCAACCAGACTGACGCTAAGTTTGTGCGGTGGATGTTCGAGCGTTATTTGGGACTCGGAAATGCCTCCCTGCTCAAGGCTGAACTGGACCGGGATGGCATTAAGACGAAGGCACGCGTCAGCAAGACCGGCCGGGAGATGGGCGGCACGCCTTATACCCGGGGCATGCTCTACTACATCCTCAAGAACCGCGCCTATATCGGTGAGGCCGTCCATAAAGGCAAATCTTACCCTGGTGAACACACCGCCATTGTCGACCAGGATATCTTCGACAAAGTCCAGGCCCTGATATCGACCAATCGTCGGGACCACATCACCAAGAGCCGGACTTTGGATCCCAGCCTGCTGGCTGGCCTAGTCTATGACCACTATGGTCGTCGCCTCTCTCCCAGCCATACCAACAAGAACGGCTTGCGATACCGCTATTATGTCTCTGGACCGGCAAAAAACCATGGACAGGATCTGCGCGCGATCCGTGTGGCTGCAGGAGACCTGGAGCAACTCATCATCGACCGCCTTATGGTCGTGCTGAACTCACCGCAGCGATTGGCAGAGATTCTGAATACCGACGGATTGACCAAAGGGCACAGGCTCAAGGCTCGCGAGACACTGACGGGATCGCCCCAAGAGGCCGCAGATGTACTTAAACGCATCGTCCATAAAGTCATCGTCGGCCAGGAGGAATTGACTCTCCAGATCGATAAGATTGGCCTTGCCGTCGCCTGCGGTCTGGGTGATGTCGGCCGAGCTCGGGGGTCAAAGGAGCAGATTTACTCCATGACCTTCAAAGCCAACTTCCGTCGGATCGGCAGTGAGACGAAGCTGATCATCAATGATGGACAAACAGGTAATGAAAAGCCTCGCCGCGATCCGGCGCTCATCAAGGCGCTGGTCCGGGCACATGCCTGGACCAGGCAGCTACATGCCGGCAAGGTCAGATCCCTGAATGAGATTGCCACAGCCGGTGGCCTCACACGAGGCTACGTGTCGGCCATCATCAGGATGGCTTACCTGGCGCCGGACATCACCGAGGCCATCCTCGAAGGCCGCCAGCCGCAGACCCTGATGCTCAAGGACATGATGCGGACCATTCCACCGAATTGGGCCGACCAGCGGCGCATGTTCGGCTTCACGGCCGCCTGATCCTCACTGAAAAGCTGGAGAATGATATGGCTCGTGCAACGCATGGCCCGCGCTCGTTTAGCGGCGGAAATTCAAAACGAGACTTCGTGGGTGGGGTCCGGAGAAAACCGGCCATTCAGCCAGCCAATGACGGCCGAAATGCCGCCCTGAAGCGTCGATCTCCGAGGCCATATATGCGCAAAGCGCGCGGAATGTTTGATCATTTGGCGTCCCACGGAGAACCTGTTCTCCAGGGGCTGACTAGGTGGCGGAGGGAGTGGGATTCGAACCCACGATACCCTTTTGAGGTATACACACTTTCCAGGCGTGCGCCTTCGACCACTCGGCCATCCCTCCGGCGCGGGCGGCACTATACCCGCCGGACACGAATTTGCAATCGGCAGGCAGAATTGCGTAAAGTCCCGTCAGGACAGGCCGATTTGCGGGGAAACGGGCCGTGCTGCTGGGGCGGATTCTGGGCTGGATTCTGATGGCGCTGGCATTGCTGGCGGCCGGGGCCGACGGGCTCGGCTGGCTGCAGAACGGCACGCTGGTGCTCTCGGCGCTGGGCGAATTCTGGTACCGGCTTGACCCCGGCAGCCTGAACCTGCTGCAGGCCGTGGTGCAGCGCTGGCTGCTGCCGGAAATCTGGGACCCGGGCGTCATCACCATCCTGACCTGGCCGGCCATCCTCGCGCTCGGCATCCCCGGCCTGCTGCTGCTGGTGATCTTCCGCAAACGGCCGCCGAGCCGCCGGCGCCGCTTCGGCGCCCTTGCGTGAACCGGCGCTGCTTCGGCCCTACTGGTCGGAGATCTTGAGGGCAGCGATGAAGGCTTCCTGCGGAATCTCGACATTACCGACATTGCGCATGCGCTTCTTGCCTTCCTTCTGCTTCTCCAGCAGCTTGCGCTTGCGCGAGATGTCGCCGCCATAGCATTTGGCCAGCACGTCCTTGCGCAGGGCCGAAATGTCCTCGCGGGCGATGATGCGCCCGCCGATGGCGGCCTGGATGGCGATCTTGAACATCTGCCGCGGGATCAGTTCCTTCAGCCGCTCGCAGAGCTGGCGGCCGCGGGTCTCGGCCCGGCCGGCATGAACGATGGTGGCGAGCGCGTCGACATTCTCGCCATTCACCAGGATGGTCATCTTGACCAGGTTGCCGGCCTCGTAGCCGTCCATCTGGTAATCGAAGCTGGCATAGCCGCGGCTGACCGATTTCAGGCGGTCGTAGAAATCGAACACTACCTCGTTCAGCGGCAGGCGGTAGACCACCATGGCGCGGTTGCCGGCATAGGTCAGCTCGACTTGGCGGCCGCGCTTTTCCTCGCACAGCTTGAGGATGCTGCCCAGATGCTCGTCCGGCACCATGATGGTGGCCTTGATCCACGGCTCGTCGATATGGTCGATCAGCATCGGATCGGGCATGTCGGCCGGGTTGTGCACCTCTTCCATCGTGCCGTCGGTCCTGTAGACATGGTAGACGACGCTGGGCGCGGTGGTGATCAGGTCGAGGTTGAACTCGCGGATCAGGCGCTCCTGGATGATCTCCAGATGCAGCAGGCCGAGGAAGCCGCAGCGGAAGCCGAAGCCGAGCGCGGCCGAGCTTTCCATCTCGAAATGGAAGCTGGCATCGTTCAGCCGCAGCTTGCCGAGGCTCTCGCGCAGTTCCGGGAAGGCGCCCGCATCGATCGGATAGAGGCCGCAGAACACCACCGGGATCGACGGCTTGAAGCCCGGCAGCGCCGCGGCCGCCTGCCTTTTGTCCTCGGTGATGGTGTCGCCGACCGAGGTATCGGCCACCTCCTTGATGGCGGCCGTGAAGAAGCCCATCTCGCCGGGCCCCAGTTCGTCGATCATGGTCTGCTTGGGATTGAAGATGCCGACCCGCTCGACCGGATGCACCGCGCCCGACGACATGAAGCGGATCTTCATGCCCTTGCGGATGGTGCCGTCGATGACGCGGAACAGCACGACCACGCCCAGATAGGCATCGTACCAGGAATCGACCAGCAGGGCCTTCAGTGGCGCCGCGCGGTCGCCCTTCGGCGCCGGCAGCCGGGTGACCAGGGCCTCCAGCACCCTGTCGATCCCGAGGCCCGTCTTGGCCGAAATCTCCACGGCATCGGAGGCATCCAGGCCGATCACGTCCTCGATCTGCTGCTTGACGCGGTCGGGTTCGGCCGCCGGCAGGTCGATCTTGTTCAGCACCGGCACGATCTCATGGCCGGCATCGATGGCGTGATAGACATTCGCCAGGGTCTGGGCTTCCACGCCCTGCGATGCATCCACCACCAGCAGCGAGCCTTCGCAGGCGGCCAGCGACCGGCTCACCTCGTAGGCGAAGTCGACATGGCCGGGCGTGTCCATCAGGTTCAGCACATAGGTCCTGCCGTCCTTCGCCGTGTAGTTCAGCCGCACGGTCTGCGCCTTGATGGTGATGCCGCGCTCGCGCTCGATCTCCATGCTGTCGAGCACCTGGGCGGTCATCTCGCGCTTTTCCAGACCGCCGCAGGCCTCGATCAGGCGGTCGGCCAGGGTCGACTTGCCATGATCGATATGGGCGATGATGGAAAAGTTGCGGATCAGCTCGAGGTCGGTCGCCACGGTGCGGTGCTCTGGATCGGAAAGAGGAAAACGAAGGTCAGCGGAACAGCTGCAGGATGTCGGCCTCGCGGCTTTCCTGCGCCGGAATCTTCATGATGCCCGATGCGCGCAGACAGGGCGCGCCGTCGGCGGTGATCAGGGTTTCGGCAAAGCCGAGATTGCGCGTGCTGCGCACCAGCCGGCCCTTGCCCTCCACCCAGCTGCCCAGCGGCGCCGGCCCGACATAGTCGCCGGCCAGGTTCACGGTGGGCAGGAATTTGCGGCCGCCGGCCGCCACCACGCAGGTGAAACCCAGCAGCATGTCCGCGAAGGTCATCAGCATGCCGCCATGGCAGATCTGCATCGGGTTGCAATGGCGCGGCTCGACCCGGAACCCCATCACCGGCAGGCCGTCTTCCGGGTCCAGCCGGCCCCAGAGCGGCCCGTTGACTTCCATGAAGCCCATGAAATCGAGCTGCTTCATGCCGGCCGGCACGTCCGGCCCGGCTGCGCCTGGAATCTGGGGAGCGTTCATGGGCCGGGGTTTTAGCACCTGCAACAGGGGCCGGCAACGAAGCCGGCCGGGCAACAGGGGCCGGCAACGAAGTCCGCCCGGGACGGCTCACGGCGGCTCGGGGCGGTTCCCGACGGTTCGTCCCGGTTCCCGATGGTTCGGAACGGTTCGTCCCGGTTCAGGGCGGTTCGTCGCGGTTCGTGACGGTTCGTTCTCCTTGTGCCAGTACGGATTGTGCCGGAAAACAGCTGATGATTGCGAAGCTTGATGATATGAACATATATGGAACAGATTTGGCAAAATTCAAGAGATGCATACATTTATGTGCAGGCCGGCGGATTCCCCTGCCCGGCCGCCCCGCGCCGGCCTAGCCTGCCGGCAGCCCTTTCCGAGGAGGCCCGCCATGCCGGATATCCGCCTGCCGCTCGACCTGCATTTCCCGCTCTCGGGCGATGTGAGCCAGACCATCAATCCCTGGACCTGGTTTTTCCAGCCCAAGGCCAGCCAGTTCGGCCTGGTCAATATCAGCCTCGGCCAGTCGGCCGATCCGGGGCTGGAGCGCCGCATCCTCGACGAGGTCGGCTCCTACGGCCGCCAGCTCGGCCGCATCGGCGAGGCGCTGGCGGTTCTGCTCGACCGCACGACGCTCGACGGGCTGACGCCGGCCGAGCAGGACGCCATCGCCGCCCTGCGCCGCCAGCTCGACGATGTCAGGCGCCTGAAAAACCGGGACGCCTGACGCCACGTCTCCCGGATTCTGCGCTGGACATCGGCCGCCGCTGTGCTTCCCTGAACGGCAGAAAAACCGCGTTCAGGGAGGAACGCCATGGAATACGCGCCGCATCTGGCGCAGTTCCGCCGCCTGCTGGCCATGGTGCGGGGCGACCGCGCCGAATTCGCCGCCGCGCAGCCTTTCGAGCTGCCGGCCGACATCTACTGGCGGCCGGAGCGTTTCTCCGCCGAGATGGAGGCTGTCTTCCGCCGCCTGCCGCAGGTGCTGGGCCATGCCGCGCTGCTGCCGAAACCGGGCGACACCCTGGTGGCCGACCTGCCGGACCGCCCCCTGCTGCTGGTGCGCGGCCGCGACGGCGAGATCCGCGGCTTCCTCAATGTCTGCCGCCATCGCGGCACCCGCCTGTGCAATCGCGGCGAGCGGGACAATGCGCTGGGCGTGCAGCGGCACAGCGGCTTCACCTGCCCGTATCATCACTGGACCTACGATCTCGACGGGCGGCTGAAACATGTGCCGCTGGCCGACAGTTTCCCCGGCCTCGATCCGGCGACGCGCGGCCTGACGCCAGTTCCGCTGGCGGTGCGCGAGGGCGTGATCTTCGGCATCCCGCAGGCCGATGCGGCCGGCGCCGGCGCGACGGATATCGATGGCTTCCTGCAGGGGCTGGATGCCGACCTCGCCGTATTCGGCTTTGCCGGGCTGCATGCCTATGCCCGCGCGGTGACGCGGCGGCGCACCAACTGGAAGCTGGTGATCGACGCCTTCCTCGAAAGCTATCATGTCGTGCGGCTGCACCGGAACACGGTGGGCCCCTTCTTCCTGGATGCGATGGCGGTGATGGACTGCATCGGTCCGCATACCCGCTCCGCCGTGGCACGGCAGGAATTCGGCACCATCGCCGGCCTGCCGGAGGCGCAGTGGAACGACCGCCTGCATGCCAGCTTCGCCTATCTGCTGTTCCCCAATACCGTGCTGGTGATCCATCCCGACTATGTCAGCATCCTGACACTGTTTCCGCTGGCCGCCGACGAGACCGAAATCTGCCATGTGATGCTGACGCCGCATGCGCCGCGCGACGAGCGGGAGGATGCCCACTGGCAGCGGTCCTTCCGCATGATCGAGGGCGGCGTGTTCCAGGCCGAGGACCTGCAGGTGGCCGAGCAGGCGCAGATCGGCATGGCCTCGGGCGCCAACCGCACCCTGGTCTATGGCCGCCACGAGGCCGGCATCCGGCATTTCCATGCCGCGCTGGACGCGCGGCTGGGCACGACCGGCATCATCGACCGGCCGGGCTGATCATTCCACCCGTCAGCCCCGGCACCGCCCGGCACCGGAAATTGCGCCTGCCGGGCCGCCCGTCTATGCTCCCGCCGTCCGCATTTCGCACGTCTCCGGGATACAGGCATGTCCGGCATTTCCTATCTGCTGACCGTCTACAACAAGGCGCCCTATCTGGAAGGCGTGGTGGCCGGGCTGGCCGCCCAGCGCGGCGATTTCGCACGCGAATTCATCTTCGTCGATGACGGCTCGACCGACGGCTCGCCGGAGCTGGTGGAAAAGCTGACCGCCGGCTGGGGCAACGTCACGCTGATCCGCCAGGCCAACAGGGGGCCCAGCGCGGCGCTGAACGCCGCCGCCGCCGCCGCCCGCCTGCCCTATCTGAAATCGGTGGATGCCGACGATATCCTGGTGCCCGACAGCAGCCTGTGGCTGCTGGAGGCCCTGCAGACACACAAGGCGGTGCTGGCCTATGGCGATGGCGGCAGCTACGAACTCGGACAGCCGGTGGTGATGCCGGAACTGCCGGCCCCGCCCGTCTCCCGCGTCATTGCCGATGCGATGACCATGCTGATCCGCAATTCCTTCGTCAGCCCCAGCTACATGATGGTGCCGGCGGACCTGTATCGCCAGGTCGGCGGCTGCAAGGAGCACATCATTCCGCAGGATTATTCGCTGCAGCTGAAGCTGGCACCGCTGGGCCCGGTCGCCTATGTGCCGGGACCGATCGCCCTGATGCCGAAAGTGGCGCCGGGCCGGCTGTCGGATGCGCCGGCGCGCACCCTGCACGACATCAACCTGCTGCTGCTGGAAACCCTGCGCGAACGGCCGGACCTCACGCCGGACCAGCGCAGGCTGGCGGCGCGGCGCGCCACTGGCCGGGCGCTGAAGTTCCGCCGCCGCTTTCCCAATGATGCCCCGCTGGCCGGCAGCTGGCTGCGCTGGCTGCGGGCGCGGCTGCCGCTGCCGGCCGACGATGGCCGGCTGATCGCCGAGGGCCTGAAGGATTTCGGCGTGCCCAGCCAGCTTGACGGCTTCCATCCCTATCCGCGCTGCCTGGAAACGGGGCAGGCAGCGTGAGCGACAGGCCAACATGAGTGACGGGCCCGCCATCCTGGTGGCCGGCGGCGCCGGCTTCGTCGGCAGCCATGTCTGCAAGGCGCTGGCCGCGGCCGGCTTCCGCCCGGTGGTCTACGACGACCTGTCCGCCGGCCACGAAGATGCCGTGCGCTGGGGCCCGCTGGAACGCGGCGACATCCGCGACGGAGGCCGCCTCGCCGCCGTGCTGGCGCAGCATCGCCCGATGGCGGCCCTGCATTTCGCCGCCCGCATCGAGGCCGGTGAATCGATGCGCGATCCCGGCGCCTTCTACGCGGTGAATGTCGGTGGCACCCTGTCGCTGCTGCAGGCCCTGCGCGAGGCCGGCATCGGGATCTGCGTGTTCTCCAGCACGGCGGCCGTCTACGGCCTGCCGCAGAGCGCGACGCTGGCGGAAAGCCACCCGCTGCTGCCGGTCAATCCCTATGGCGCCACCAAGCTGGCGGCCGAGCGCATGCTGGCGGATTTCGCCTATGCCCATGGCTCGCGTTTCGTGGCCCTGCGTTATTTCAACGCCGCCGGCGCCGATCCGGATGGCGAGCTGGGCGAGCGGCATGACCCGGAGACACATCTGATCCCGCTGGTGCTGCAGGCCGCGGCGGGACAGCGCCCGCAGATCGCCGTCTACGGCACCGATTATCCGACCCCCGACGGCACCTGCATCCGCGATTACGTGCATGTCAGCGACCTGGCCGCGGCCCATGTTCTGGCGCTGCGCCATCTGCTGGGCGGCGGCGACAGCGCCCGTCTCAATCTGGGCAATGGCAGTGGGTTTTCGGTGCGGCAGGTGATCGATGCGGCCCGGCATGTCACCGGCCGCGCCATTCCGGTGCAGGAGGCCGCACGACGGGCCGGCGATCCGCCGGTGCTGGTGGCCGATGCGGCGCAGGCGCGCGCGGTGCTCGGCTGGCAGCCGCAGCGTGCGGCACTGGAGACCCAGATCGGCGATGCCTGGGCCTGGCTGCGGAAGACCGCCGGCTAGCCCGGATATTCCCAGACCGCGCTTTCGGTGACCACGTAGTCGATACGGCCCTGCCGCAGCGCGGTCAGGCATTCCGCCGGCGTGTTGATGATCGGCTCTTCATGCACGTTGAAGCTGGTGTTGATCAGCACCGGAATGCCCGACAGGCCGGCATAGGCCGACAGGATGTCGTAATAGAGCGGATTGTCGTCGCGGCGGATCACCTGCGGCCGCGCCGTGCCGTCCACATGCACCACGGCCGGGATGCGGTCGCGCCAGTCATCCTGCACCTGGCAGGTGATGGTCATGAAGCGCGCGGCATACAGCGACTGCGGCGGCAGCCGGAAGATGCGGGTGGCGTCGACGTCGCGCACCACCGGCGCAAACGGCATGAATTCCGAACGGTCGAGCCGTTCGTTCAGGGTCTGGTTGATCTCGGCCTTCGTCGGCGCGCCCATGATGGTGCGGGCGCCCAGCGCGCGCGGGCCGTATTCCATGCCCTTCGTGTAGATCGCCACCACCTTGCCGGCATTGATCAGCGCGGCGGCTGCCTGCACCGGCTCGCTGCTGACCAGCCGCGCGCCGCCGCCGCCCAGCACCGGGTCGATGTCGTTGCTGTAGTCGCGGCCGTAATAGAGATGGTCGAGCCGGTGGCGCTGCTTCAGCCAGGCCTCGGTGCCGTCGCGCACCAGCAGATGCTGCAGCACGCCGCCGGCCGCCAGGCCCTGGTCGCTCATCGCCGGATAGACGAACACCTCGTCGACCGGCAGTTCCTCGGCCAGCTTCTGGTTCAGCTTCACATTGGCAAAGACGCCGCCCGACAGGCCGAGCCGGCGGGTCTCGTGGCGCGCCAGCAGGCGGCGCACGGATTCGGTGATGAAATCCTCCAGCACCTTCTGCACGGAGGCGGCCACCACCTCGCGCGGATGCCCCTCCGCCCAGCCGAACACCCAGCGGCGCATCTCGGGATAGCTGGCGAAATCGCTCTCGATGCGGCCGTCGTCGTCGATGCGGAAATGCGCCGCCAGCGCCGCAGCCAGCATCGGCTCGCCCAGCGCGGCCAGGCCGGTCAGCTTGCCTTCATGCTTGTTGATGCGGAAACCCAGCGCCTGGGTGGCATAGCCGTAGGCGAGGCCCAGCGAGTCGATCTTCACCGGCGCCAGCAGGCCGTCATCGCCGCCATAGAGCGTGGCGATGCGGCCGTATTTGAGGATGCGGTGGCTGTACTGCACATTGTCGCCGCCGCCATCGGCCGTATACAGCAGCGCGTCATCCCAGTCGGTGTGGAACAGGGTGGCCAGCGCATGCGAGGCGTGATGGTTGTAGAAGGTGACCGGCAGGCCGCCGCGGCAGCCGAGGTCGCGCAGGAAGGCGGTGGTGTCGAACATCGTCGCGCTGTCGGTGCGGCCGTAGCGCACGCATTCGCGTTCCATCGACTTGTGCTTTTCCAGGCCGACCATCTCGCGCACCCGGTTTTCCACCAGGCGCGGCAGCGGGAAATGCCGGTAATAGCGGCTGGGGAAGGCGCCGCGCGACAGGGCCACCGCGCCGATATCCTCGGGCCCGGCGCCGGCGATGCCGAAACATTCGGCGATCGCCTCGAAGGGGATGCGGCCGCCGTCGATCTTGCGCCGGGTCAGCCGTTCCAGCGCCACCGACGCCACCATGCGGTAGTCGTCGAACAAAACCGCGCAGGCATCGTGGTAGCCCGAATGGATACCGAGGATCAGCATGGGTCTGGGTTCCTGTGTCCGGTCAGCCGCGCAGGGTGGCGCCGCAGGCCTTTTCGGCCGCCGCAACGATCTTCCTGGCCACCGCCTCGATCTCGGCATCGGTCAGGGTCTGCTGCTGCGGCTCCAGCCGCACGCTCAGCGCCACCGACTTGCGGCCCTCGGGAATGCCGGCGCCGGCGAAGACGTCGAAGACCGAGACCCGGGCGATCAGCGCCTTGTCGGCCCCGCGCACGGCTTTCACCAGCGTGTCGGCCGCCACCGGCTGGTCGACGATGAAGGCGAAATCGCGCTCCACCGCCTGCAGGTCGGACAGCTTCAGCGCCGGTTTCGCCCGGCCGCCGCCGCCCTTCGCGGCGCGCGGCAGCGGAATGCGGTCGAGGAAGATCTCGAAGGCCACCAGCGGGCCCTTGATGTCCATCGCCTGCAGGGTCCGCGGATGCAGCTCGCCGAACTGCGCCAGCACCGTCTTCGGACCCAGCCTGAGGGTGCCCGAGCGGCCCGGATGGTACCAGGCGGGGGCGCCATCCATCACCAGCAGCGCATCGGTGGCCACGCCCGCCGCCGCCAGCGCCGCCAGCGCGTCGGCCTTGGCATCATAGGCATCGACCGGGCGCGGCCGTTCGCGCCAGTGGCGCGGGCCGCTCTGGCCGCGGCGGATGCCGCTGGCGACCAGCGCCTGGCCCTGCGGCGTCGCATCGGCATATTGCGGGCCGGTCTCGAACAGCGCCAGGTCGGCATTGCCGCGATCCATGTTGCGCTTCGCCGCCGCGATCAGGCCAGGCAGCACCGAGGGGCGCATGGCGTCCATGTCGGCCGAGATCGGGTTGACCAGCAGCAGGCCGGGCTGGCCGCCGCCGAAGGCCTCGGCCGCGGCCCTGCGGATGAAGGAATAGGTGACGGCCTCGACCAGGCCGCGGGCCGCCAGCGCGCGGCGCGCCAGGCGCAGCCGGCGCTGCGGCAGGCTGAGGGCCGGCGCCGGCACCGCGCGGTCCAGCGGCAGCGGCACCGAGGGGATCGCATCGAAGCCGTGCAGGCGGGCGATTTCCTCGACCAGATCGGCCTCGCCATCGATGTCCGGCCGCCACGAGGGCGGGCTGACCGCGAGATTGTCGCCGCTGTGGCTGACCATGAAGCCGAGCGATTTCAGGATCGCCACCTGGCGCTCGACCGGCAGGTCGAAGCCGACCAGGCCCTGCAGCCGCGCGGGACGCAGGGTCAGGTTGCGCTGCCAGTCGGGTTCCTGGCCGGCAACCACCACCTTCGAGGGCACGCCGCCGCACAGCTCCAGCACCATGGCGGTGGCCAGTTCCATGCCGTCGCGCACGAAGCCGGGATCGACGGTACGCTCGAAGCGGTGGCGTGCATCGGAATGGATGCCGAGCCGGCGGCCCGTGGTCGCCGTGCGCACCGGGTCGAACCAGGCGCATTCGATGAAGACGTCGGTGGTGGCCTCCGTGCAGCCGGAATGCTCGCCGCCCATGATGCCGCCGATACCCTCGGGTCCGGCCTCGTCGGCGATCACCGTCATGCCGGCATCCAGCGTGTATTCGCGGCCGTCCAGCGCCAGCAGCGTCTCGCCCGGCCTGGCCAGCCGGGCCACGATGTCGCCCTTCACCTTGGCCGCATCGAAGACATGCAGCGGCCGGCCGAGATCGTAGGTGAAGAAATTGGTGATATCGACCAGCACCGAGATCGGGCGCAGGCCGATCGCCTTCAGCCGGCGCTGCAGCCAGGCCGGCGACGGGCCGTTCTTCACGCCGCGCACCAGGCGGCCGACGAAAATGGCGCAGGCCCTGTCGTCCAATGGCGCAAAATCGCGACGCACGCCGATCGGGCTGTCGAACTGGCCGGGCACCGGCGTGACCGCCAGCGGCTTCAGCGTGCCCAGCCCGGCGGCGGCGAGATCGCGGGCGATGCCGCGCACGCCGAGACAGTCGCCGCGATTGGGCGTCAGCTTGATCTCGATCACCGGATCGTCGAGGCCGGCAACCGCCGCGAAGGGCGCGCCGACCTTGGTGTCGGCCGGCAGGTCGATGATCCCGGTATGCTCGTCGGTCAGGCCCATCTCGCGTTCCGAGCAGAGCATGCCGTTCGACGCCACGCCGCGGATGCTGGCGGCCTTGAGCGTGAGATTGATGCCGGGCACGGTGGAACCGACCGGCGCGAAGACGCCCTTCATGCCGGCCCGCGCATTCGGCGCGCCGCAGACCACCTGGAAGGTCTCGGTGCCGGTGAAGACCTCGCAGACCCGCAGCTTGTCGGCATTCGGATGCGGCTCGGCCTTCTTCACTTCGGCGACCACGAAGGGCGCATAGAGGGCGGCGGGATCGGCGATGCCCTCGACCTCGAGGCCGATGGCGGTCAGTTTCGCGGCGATCTCGTCGAGCGGCGCCTGCGTGTCGAGATGGCTTTTCAGCCAGCTGAGCGTGAATTTCATCGGGCCACCCCCTGGCCCAGAGTGGGCACGTCCAGCGGCACGAAGCCGTAATGCTTCAGCCAGCGCAGGTCGGCATCGAAGAAGGCGCGCAGGTCGGGGATGCCGTATTTCAGCATGGCGATGCGATCGATGCCCATGCCCCAGGCGAAGCCCTGCCACTCATCGGGGTCGAGGCCGCAATGGCGCAGCACGCGCGGATGCACCATGCCGGAGCCGAGGATCTCCAGCCAGTCGTCGCCCTCGCCCACCCTGAGCACGCCGCCCTCGCGCGAGCAGTTGATGTCGACTTCCGCCGACGGCTCGGTGAAGGGGAAATAGCTCGGCCGGAACCGCATCTTCACATTGTCGGTCTCGAAGAAGGCCCGGCAGAACTCGACCAGGGCGCCCTTCAGGTGGCCCATATGGATGTTGCGGTCGATCACCAGCGCCTCGACCTGGTGGAACATCGGCGTATGGGTCATGTCGTAATCGGAGCGGTAGGTGCGCCCCGGCACGACGATGCGGTAGGGCGGCGGGCCGCTTTCCATGGTGCGGATCTGCACCGGCGAGGTATGGGTGCGCAGGACCATCTGCTCGCCGTCGCCGTCGCGCGGCGGCAGATAGAACGTGTCCTGCATCTGCCGCGCCGGATGCTCGGCCGGAATGTTCAGGGCGGTGAAATTGTGGAAGTCGTCCTCGATATCCGGCCCTTCGGCGATCGCGAAACCCATCGCCGCGAAAATCTCGGTGATCTCGTCGATCACCTGGCTGACCGGATGGATGCGGCCCTGCGCTTCCGCGCTCTCGTGCAGCGGCAGCGTCATGTCGAGCGTCTCGGCCCGCAGCCGTGCGTCGATGGCCGCATCGGCCAGGGCCGTCCGGCGCGCCTCGATGGCGGCGCCGAGCCGCTCCTTCACCTCGTTGAGCTGCTGGGCGCGCGCCTTGCGGTCGTCCGGCGCCAGGCTGCCCAGCTCCTTCAGCGCGGCACTGAGCCAGCCCTTCTTGCCCAGGGCGCCGAGGCGCGCCTCTTCCAGCGCATCAAGGCTCTGCGCGCCCGCCACTGCCTGTTCGGCCTCAGCAGCCAGCGTGGTGATCTCGGTCATGGGTCCTCATCAGTCTGAAGCGTCAGCGCGACGGGGATGGACAGCAGGGCTTGGACAAACAAAAAGGGGGCCGTGGGTGACGGCCCCCTTCGCTAAACGGTCGCGCTGTGGTCTGGCGAGCGAGGGCCGGTCAGGCCGCCGCGGCGGGCAGGGCGGCTTTCGCCTGCGCCACCAGGGCGTTGAAGGCCTCGGGCTCATGCACGGCGAGATCGGCGAGGACCTTGCGGTCAACCTCGATGCCGGCGAGCGCGAGGCCGTTGATAAATCGGCCATAGGTCAGACCCTGCTCGCGGGCGGCGGCGTTGATGCGCTGGATCCACAGCGCGCGGAAATTCCGCTTCTTGGCGCGACGGTCGCGGAACGCATACTGCAGTCCCTTCTCGACCTTCTCGATCGCGACGCGGTAGACGGTGGAATTGCGGCCACGATAGCCCTTGGCGAGCTTCAGGACCTTCTTGTGGCGGGCATGGGCGGTAACGCCCCGTTTGACACGTGCCATGGTGATTGGGCTCCTTCAGGCTCAGGCGTTCGGCAGGTAGTTCTTGATGATCTTGCGCGCATCGCCCTCGAACACGATCGCGGTGCCGCGATGGTTCCGGATCTGCTTGTTGGTGCGCTTGATCATGCCGTGACGCTTGCCCGCATGGGCGCGCTTCACCTTGCCAGTGGCGGTGAGTTTGAAGCGCTTTTTCGCAGCGCTCTTGGTCTTCAGCTTGGGCATTTCATAACCTCCGAAAGGTATGGAGTGATCTTCAAGGCGAACTCGGCAGCCCTTCCGGCCGGAACGCCCGATACAGGGGCGCGTTTGTAGCGGCAGAGCCCTGCCTTTGCAAGCCCGCCCGGCGGGCCGCGGACCGGGATGATTCCGGCTTTTCCCGCCGCTTCCGCCGGCCCCGGCCGGGTCCGGGCCTGGACCGGGCCGGGGTCGGGCCGCCCGGCCGCCATGTCGCCAGAGGATAGAATACATATGTATGCGCCCCCTCCAGACAGGCCGAGTCGCCTGCACGCCCAGGTTTCAGAGGCCGGAAATCCGGGTGGCAGGCATCGCCAGCCGACCGGAACGGGACCATTCCGTGAATCCCGTTTTTTCAGAAAATAATCTTGAAAATCAGAAAATTAACCCCAAGTTAGATACCCGGGTGACTGCCCCTGCCAGGGTTATCCCCACCCGCCATACGTGATTGTCGCACCATGAGGTTTCGCGCTTGCAAAACCAGGAACCGTCGCTAGTATCACGCGGGTTCGCGGTCCCCCGCCGGACACCGCCGCGCTACAGCTCCGGTCCCCCTGGCTTCCGTGACAGCCGTTCTGTCAGCCGCCGCGCCCCGGCGCGGCCGGGCAGGGCGAAGTCGTCATCCGGCGGATCGTACCGCATGAACCAAGATTGCAACTGATTGCAGACTGATGTTGAACACCGTCCAATTCTCGCAGCTCGATCTCGTTGAACCCATCCAGCGGGCGCTCACGGCCGAAAAGCACGTCGAGCCGACCCCGATCCAGGCCAAAGCCATCCCGCACCTGCTGCAGGGCCGCGACCTGCTGGGCCAGGCCGATGCCGGCGCCGGCAAGACCGTCGCCTTCACCCTGCCGATCCTGCAGCACCTGTCGATCGACCGGCATCCGGCCGGCGCCCGCAAGGCCCGCGCCCTGGTGCTGACCACCTCGCGCGAGCGTGTGCAGCATATCCACGAGAGTTTCCGCGCCTATGGCCGCTTTGTGCGCCTCAGCCAGGCCACCGTCTACGAGGGCCCGGGCAAGGCCGCGCAGGCACAGGCGCTGAGCCGCGGCATCGACATCCTGATCGGCACCCCGGGCCGCGTGGTCGAGCTGATCAATGCCGGCCAGCTGGAGCTGAACAAGCTCGAGATCATGGTGATGGACGAGACCGACCGCATGCTGGAACTCGGCGTCACCAACGAGCTGCGCGCCATTTTCGAGGCCGCCCCGACCGAGCGCCAGACCATCGTCTTCGCCACCACCCTGCCGGCCGAGATCAAGCAGCTGGCCGACAGCCTGCTGACCGATCCGGTCACCGTGCTGGCCAATCCGCCGGCCCCGCGGCTGATCATCACCGCGCAGTCGGCCCGCATCCGGGATTCGGAAGCCCGCCGCCGGGTGCGCGACCTGCTGCCCGAACGCAGCGCCGGCCGCCGCTGACACGGCGGCCGATCCCGCGGAAACGCGGCCCGCAACCAGCGGGAGATTACCGGAAATCAATGCCTTAGGCGCCCGCGAGCCATCGCGGGCGCTTGCCTATTGCCGGCCCCTGGGTCAGATTTATCCACAGGAGGAGCGCGCGGGGCCGGGCCCCGGCGCAGCGGGCAACGGAAAATCAACCGTCCGCTGATACGGCTGACTGATTCAGGCGGCAGGTATGACTGTGGTGGCGAAGGAGAATCCCGAGCAGGACGGCGAGATCACGTGGCGCGAGAAGCTGCGTGCCTGGTGGCATGGCGACGACTATGCCATGCGCCACATGCTGCCCGACGAGATGCCGGAGGCGGTGGCGCCGGAGGCCGGCGGCGAACCGGCCGTGCCGGTCGAGACCCCGACCATCGAGCGCTGGACCCCGCGCCGCCAGCAGATCGTGCAGCGGCTGTTCGGCGAGGGCTTCAACCAGCCCGGCGGCGAGGAGCTGATGAAGACCCTGACCCAGCCGCTGGGTCTCAATCCCAACATGTCGATCACCGAACTGGGCAGCGGCATGGGCGGCATGAGCCGCATGCTGGCCCGCGACGGCCTGTGGATCGACGCCTACGAGCCCGATCCGGACCTGTTCACCGCCGCCGGCGAGCTGGCCCGCAGCCAGGGCCTGCGCCAGCGCACCAACCTGAAGAACCAGCCGCTCGACGACCTCAAGTTCAAGCGCAAGAGCATCGACGTCTTCCTGTCCAAGGAAGGGCTGATGAGCGTGCAGGACAAGCGCCTGCTGCTGGCCAAGATCCGCGCTGCCATGAAGCCGGGCGGCCAGCTGATGCTGACCGATTTCCTGCTGACCGGCCCGACCGACAGCCGCATCTACGAGGTCTGGTGGGAGCGCGAGCCGGTCAAGCCGCATCTGCTGACCCCGGAAGGCCTGCAGGCCGAGCTGGAAAGCCTGAATTTCGTCATCTGCTACATCGAGGATGTCAGCCACGAGGTGAAAAGCGCCGTGATCGATGCCTTCTCGGGCTACGACCGCGACCTCAAGCTGCTCGGCAAGAACATCAACGAAAACGAGCGCGACTGGGTGATCTCGGAAGGCGAGCACTGGGCGATCCGCATCAGCGCCATGGACGCCAATATCGTCCGCCTCTACCGCATCTACTGCCGCGTGGTGGACTGAGCGGCCGCTCCACAACTATGCGGAAGCCGCTGCCAGCATCCGCAGGGTCGCTTCGGCGAACAGGGGCGCCGTTTCCGGCACCACATCCATATACAGCGTCGGCTCGGTCAGTTCGATCTCGGTGCAGATCAGCCTGTCGTTGCGCACAACCCCGTCGATCCGGGCATACAGAGTTTCGCTCCCGACAGCCGCCAGCGCGGCGGTCGCGTCAGCGACAAGCCGGTCAGCCGCCCGGTAGGGAACCGGAGGCGGCGGGCTGTAGCGGCCGTTGACCCGGAATTCACCGGCAGCGGGACGCTTCAGGACGGTGTGGGCGTGCCGACCGGCAACGAACACAAATGACAATTCTCCGTCGGCGATCTCGGGCAGGTATTCCTGCACCATGAATGCACGGGCCCCTGTTGCCACAGTCAGCCGGTCCAGCACGGCCGCCGCCGCCTCGCGGGGTGCCAGATCGACACCGATTCCGCCGCCGCCCCAGCAGGGCTTCAGAACGATATGATCGCCATCGATGCGCCTGATTGCTTCGTCCAGCGAATCCGGGCCAACCAGCGGTATGGTTGCAGGGATGGCAACACCCTTCCGCGCCAGGTCGAGCAGACAACGCTTGTCGTTGTTCCAGCGCATCAGCGCCGGCGTGTTGAAAACAGGCCACCGGAGTGTCTCCAGCTGATCGAGCCAGTGGTCGAAGCCGGACATGTCGTCCTGGTAGTCCCATGTCGCTCTGATGACGATGGCGTCGCAGCGGCCGAAGGCATCAAGTTGTGCTGCGTTCCACTCCAGCACATCTACCGAGCAGCCCAGCCGTTCCAGGGCGGCGGCATAAAGTGTGTCCGAGGGGTAGAGGGCCGGATAAGCCCTGCAGGTGGCAATACCGATTCGCATCGCGGAATCCTACCGGAGATATGTGTCACGAAGATAACTTCGGAACTGTCACCATTGCCCGGTCATCATCGGTGGCACAAAGAACCGCAGGTGACTGCGGCTCTTTTCGCTGTCTGCCGTGCGGAGTCGGGCATGTCATCCGCACCGCCGCAATGGCGGCCTGCGCTACTGCCCCGGGGGCGTTCCGCCCTGTGCCGGCAGGGTGCCGGCCGCAGCCGCGTCGGCTTCGCCGCCCGGCAGGTTCGAGCGCACCGTCACCGCATTGGATGCCAGCGGGATGCCGGCCTCGCGCAGGGCCGCATAGATGCGTTTCAGCGCCTCGCGCTGCAGATAGCTCGGCTTCACCGGGCGGCAGGTGAACTTGCAGCGCACGATCATCGCCGTCTCGGTCACCTCCTGCATGCCCTGCAGCTTCAGCGGCATGATGAATTCCTGCGCGAATTCGGGCTGTTCCAGCATCTGCTGGCCAACCTTCTTGATGATCTTGCGCACCTTCTCGAAATCGACCTCGCGGTCGAGGCGGATGGCGAACTTGATCGTCGCCCAGTCGCGCGAGAAATTGGTGATCGCCTGCAGGGTGCCGAAGGGAATGGTGTGGACCTGGCCGCTCTGGTGACGCAGGCGCACCGAGCGCAGCGAGATCTTCTCCACCGTGCCCTTCAGCCGGCCGGTGTCGATATACTCGCCGACGCGGAAGGCGTCGTCGGTCATGAAGAAAAAGCCCGACACGATATCCTTCACCAGTGCCTGCGAGCCGAAGGAAATGGCGAGGCCGATCACGCCGAAGCCGGCCAGCAGCGGTGCGATATCGACGCCCATGGCGGCCAGCACCACCAGCACGGTGATCACGATGACCGCGCCGAAGGCGAGATCGCGGATCACCGGCAGTACCGAGGCGACGCGGCCAAGCACCTTGCGTTCGCCATCCTCGTCTTCGGCAACGGCACCGGGCAGACCGCTGCCCTGCCTGGGCATATGGGCCTCGAAATAGGCGCGCAGGAAACTCCAGATCACCCAGCCGGTGATGCCTGCCGCCACCACCTGCGGCAGCACGCCGGAACCATCGGCCAGTCCCATATCCTGCAGCAGGAAGCGCCATAGCCGGCCGAGCACGAACAGGCCTGCCACCCAGACGATGCCGGTTGCCACCTGGCGGGCAACGACGGCGAGCGCCACCCGGATCGGCGCCGGCGTGGCGGCCGCCTGGCGACGGTCGATGCAGGCGCCGATGATCGCATCGCAGCCGAGAGCGGCAATCGGCAGCAGGATCACCAGCAATTGCGTGGTGCCGGCCGCCGCACCCCAGGAAACCGCCTCCGGCTGTGACGCCGCCATGAAAGCGGCGAAGGCAATCGCCAGGGCGATGACGATCAGCAGCCATGGCAGGCCGCGGGCCATGGTGCGGCGCCACCAGCCGGCGGCCGCGTCCCGTCCCAGCGCCGCGGCGATATCGTGCCGGCCGGCCCAGAACCACCACACTTTCTGCACGGTCAGCACCACCACCATCAGCAGGAACCAGCCCTCGATCACCTGCGGATCGGCACCGGCGCGGGTGGCGAGCAGCACCACGGTGCCGTTCAGCATGCCGAGCACGCCATAGGCCATCCACATGGCGAAATGCCAGCCGGGCCGGGGGATCGGCAGCAGCGGCGCGCGGCCGGCGCCGGACACCGAGCGGGAGGGCGACAGCAGGAAGCGGGCCACGACCACGAACAGCATCGTCACCAGGATGCCGCGCAGCATGTCGCGGCCGGCCAGCAGCATGAACTCGTTGCCCGGCAGGCTGACGCGGCCGATCTGCACGGCGGCCACGGCGAAGACGACGAGGCCGGCAAGGTCGGCGCCGGCGCGGCGCAGGCAGATGCCGAAGCGTGCCAGCAGATCGTCCGCCGCGGCGGTGGCCGGATGGCGCGCCGCGCGCCGCTGCAGGAGACGGGCCGTGAGCCACCGCGCAGCCCAGCCGATCGCGGCCGCCACGGCAAGGACGACGACAAGGCTGAAGAGATAATCGGCAAGGCCGGTGCCACCGGCCTCCTCGCGCCAGCGGGCAGCGAATTGCTGCGGGAGCTCGCCAAGACGCGGCAGGCTCTGCAGTCCGAGGCCGAGGCCGGTTTCGAAAGCCTGCCAGATCCTGGCAAGCATGGCTTCCGACTGCTGCAGATCGGGACCGATGGCCGCCGCGGCCAGCCCCTGGGGATCGGATTGCTGTGCGGCGGCACTGGTGCCGGCGCTCGCGCTGGTGCCGACGGCGGCAGCGATGGTGGTGGCGATGGCCGCGACAACTGCCGGAACCGGCCCGCTCATCGGAGCATGGTTTCGGCAGCGCTGGCGCATCGGCGGCGTGGCGTTCATCGGTATCCGTTTTTCACCCGCGGCCAGTATAGCGAGGGCCTTGGGCGAAGGTCCAGAACGGCCAAAAGCAGAAGGGCCGCATCGCTGCGGCCCTTCCGGAATGGTCATGCGGATGGCGTCAGTTCAGACGGGCCTTGACGTCGCCGATGGCGCGTTCGATCTGCGCGGCGGCAGCCTGGCCCTGCAGCTGCTGGGCCAGCACCTGGCCGGCGGCGGCAATGGCCACCTCGACCGCGGTGTCGCGCACTTCCTGCAGCGCCTGCTTTTCGGCCTGGGCGATCTTGTCCTCGGCCTGCTTGCGGCGCCGCTCCAGACTGGTGCGCAGCTCTTCCTCGGCCTGCCGGGCCAGGATCTTCGCCTCGGCCTCGGCGGCCGCGACGATCTCCTCGGCTTCGCGCAGGGCGTTGCGCTGCTTGCGCTGGTATTCGGCGAACAGGTGCTGCGCCTCGCGGTGCAGCGTCTCCGCCTCGTCCAGTTCCCGCCGGATCTTCGCCGCGCGCTCGTCGAGCTGGGCGCCGAGCTTGCCCGGCACCTTCAGGTAAAAGACCACCGCGAAGAAGGCGATGAAGGCAACCAGAACCCAGAATGTCGGATCGTGCAGCATCGTGATACCTCCGATCCTCAGTTCCGGGCCATCGCGCCGGTCACCGCCGCCTCGACGGCACCTGCCGCCGGGGCCGCGCCGCCGAGCTTGGCCACCACGTCGGAAGCCGTGTCGACCGCCACCGCCTTGAGCGCGCCGAGCGCCTGCTGCTTGGCCGCAAGGATGCGGGCTTCGGCAGCCTTGGTCTGCTCGGCGATCCCGGCCTCGCTGCGGGCGCGGACAGCAGCCGCATCGGCTGCCATCTTCGCCCTCGCATCGCCGGCGATCGTCTGCGCCTTCGTGCGGGCCGCGGCCAGTGCCTGTTCGTATTCGGCAATGGCCTTCTCGGTCTCGCGCTTCAGCCGGGCAGCCTCCTCCAGATCGTGCTCGAGACGCTTCTTGCGCTCGTCGAGCACGCCAGCCACGCGCGGCAGGGCCACCTTCGCCATCAGCAGATAGAGGACGACAAAGGTGATCGCCAGCCAGACGAGCTGGGGCAGGAAGGTTGCTGTTTCGAGCTGAGGCATCTAGCTCAGACGAACAGGATCAGCAGGGCGATCAGCAGCGCGAAGATGCCGAGCGCCTCGGTCACCGCGAAGCCCAGCATCAGGTTGCCGAACAGCTTCGGGGCGGCGCCCGGGTTGCGCAGCGCGCCGTTGAGGAAGTTCGCGAAGATCAGGCCGACGCCGATCGCCGCGCCGCCCATGCCGATAGCAGCGATACCGGCGCCGATCATCTTAGCGGAAGCAAGATCCATGATACTCATCCTTCTCTTGGGTTGGTTCGGTCAGAACAGGTTGATACGGAAAACTCGGAAACTCAGTGATGCTCCATGTTGACCGCCTCGGCCAGGTAGAGGCAGGTCAGGATGGCGAACACATAGGCCTGCAGGAAGGCGATCAGGAATTCCAGCGCGGTCAGCGCGGTCACCATGATCAGCGGCAGCAGGCCGCTGGCCGACAGGGCGCCGCCCATGCCGACCATCGAGACGACGAAGCCGGCAAACACCTTCATGGTGGTGTGGCCCGCCAGCATGTTGGCGCCAAGGCGGAGGCTGAGGCTGATCGGGCGCGACAGATACGAGATGATCTCGATCGGCACGATCACCGGGGCCAGCCACATCGGCACGCCGGCCGGCATGAAATGGGTGAAGAAGTGGATGCCGTTGCGGGCGATGGCGATCAGGGTGACGCCGAGGAAGACCACGATCGCCAGCGCGAAGGTGACGATGATGTGGCTGGTCACCGTGAAGCTGTACGGGATCATGCCCAGCATGTTGCAGAACAGGATGAACATGAACAGCGAGAAGATGAACGGGAAATACTGGCGGCCGTTGGGGCCGACATTCTCGCGCACCATGTTGGCGACGAATTCGTAGGACAGCTCGGCCATCGACTGCAGCCGGCCCGGCACCAGCGCGCGCTGGCGCATGCCGTAGACCATCAGCAGGGTGGCGGCGGCCACCGCCAGCACCATGAACAGCGACGAATTGGTGAACGAGAAGGCCTGCATCTGGCCGCCCTCGCCGCACAGGGCGAGGCACTTGACCTGGAACTGTTCGAGCGGACTGTGTTGAGCCTCAGCCACGTTCAACCCCTTCTTTCTTCGCGGCGGCATCGCGGGCCTCGTCGGCCAGCTGCTGCGCCTGCATCCTCAGTCCCGTGCGGATCGCCGACCACATGGCCGCAGCGATCCCCAGCAAAATAAATCCCAGCAGGCACCACGGCTGGGTGCCGAGCCAGCGGTCGAGCCACCAGCCGATGAAAACCGAAACCCCGACCGCCGCCACCATCTCGATGGCCAGCGACCAGGCCTTGCCCACCGCCCGGGCGCTGCGCGGATCGGCCGTATGCCCTTCGGCTTCGGCCTGCCGGCTGCGGATCCCGGCCAGTTCGGTGCCCAGGCGGTCGAGCGCGGCACGTCCCTGCGCCGCATCCTCTGCCACATCGGTCGTCACACTGGGCGTCACACCCGGTTTCGTCACACCCGGCGCGGCTCCTGGTGCCGGCGGTCGATCCTGTTCGGCCATGGCAGAGCCTCCGGCTGAATCGGGGAACCGCCCCCGGAAAGCGCCGGCACCATAGAAATCCACCCCGCGGGCGTCAAGGTGCCCGCCGCTGCGCCCTGATTTGCGAATCGCTCGCAACTGCTAAATCAACCCCCTTGTAAGATCAGGGTTTTCTTCGCCAATTCGCGATTGCGGAAAATCCCCGGATTCAGCTCCCGCAGAGGCCGGCCGGGCCGCCCCGGGCCTGCGACAATCCGCCGCATCCGGGCCCGGAATCCTAGGCCGGCGGCAGTGTGGCCGGCAGGTCGGCGCAGGGATAGCGCCAGGCCCGCATCATCGGCGGCGGCGCCTGCGGCTCGTGCCGGCGGGGATCGAAATCCAGCAGGGTCACGCCGAAGGCGCCATAGGGGGCACCGGTATCGTCGCAGAGCGGCAGCATCAGGCGGCGGGCGACCCGGCTGCCCGGAACGTCGCCGGCCGGCGTGAAGCCCGAGCGGCCGTAAATCAGCGCCGGGATCTGCGCGACCCGGCACAGCCGGGCATTGATGAAGCCGCCATCCTCGGCCCCCCACAGGCCCACCGGGTCCTTGCCGATGATCGAGAAGCCCCAGGCCTCGTTGAGCCGGTCGCCGGCCAGGCTGCAGACCATCCGGCCGCGGCCGGCATCCAGCCGGAAGATCCACAGCTGCGGCAGGCAGGGCACGATGGCGGCCGGGTCGACGGCGCTGCGCCGCGGCACCAGCCCGCCCTGCCGCCAGGCGGCCCAGCGGTGCAGCAGCAGGCGGCAGATCTCATCCTCCAGCACCGGCCACTGCCCGCGCATGACGATCTCGCCGCTGCCGTCCTCGGCCGGAATGCCGGCATCCGCATCCGTCATGGCGGTGCCGCCGGCAGGCCGGTGCAGAGATAGAGGACGGCGTCGCCATGGGGGTTCACCGGCAGGTCGGCACCGGCCACCGGATCGAAATGGTACAGGGTCATGCCGAACACCCCCCAGGGCCGGCCGCTGCCGTCATCGACCGGCACGATCACCCGCTCGGTGGCCTTGGCCGCGGCATCGGCCGGCTGGATCAGGCGCCGCACCACCTGCACCCCCGGCAGCTGCATCACCTGGCGGTACCGCGCCTGGGTCAGTGCGGCCTGGTCCGGCTGGATGATCTCGCCCAGCGGGCGGCCGGCGATATTGCCGCCCCAGGCGGCATTGACCTGCTCGCCGGCCAGCACGCAGACGAAATCGCTGCTGTCCTCCCGGTACCGGTGCAGCCAGACATGCGGCAGGCAGGAGCGCAGTGCCAGCGGATCGATCGCCCGCCGCGGCATGGTCAGGCCCTGCCGCCGCTCGGCCCAGTGGCGCAGGAAAACCAGCAGGCGCGGATCGGGCAGGGCTGGCCAGGCATCGCAACGCTCGACCACCCGGTCGCGGCCGGCCGGACCTGCGGCCGTGCTGCTCAAGCGGCGGCCCGGCTGCCGCAGGTGCGGCAATGCGGATCGCGCCGCAGCCGCACGGTGCGGAAATCGCCGCGCAATGCATCATACAGCATGAGCCGCCCGGACAGGCTGTCGCCCACCCCGGCGATCTCCTTGACGATCTCCAGCGCCTGCAGGCTGCCCATCACGCCACCCAGCGCACCGAGCACGCCGGCTTCCGAACAGGCCGGGATGCTGCCCGGCGGCGGCGCCTCGGGGAAGACGCAGCGATAGCAGGGATGCGGATCGCCCAGATGCGCCTTGAAGGTCGACAGCTGGCCGTCGAAACGCAGGATCGCCGCCGTCACCAGCGTTTTGCCGAGGCGGAAGCAGGTGTCGTTGACCAGGAAGCGGGTGTCGAAATTGTCGCTGCCATCGGCGATCACATCATAGGCGCCGATGATCCCGTCCGCATTCTCCGCCGTCAGCCGCAGGCTGTGCTCGACCACCCGCACATGCGGGTTGAGCTGCGCGATGGCGACGGCGGCACTCTCGGTCTTGCGCTGGCCGACCCGGTCGGAGGCATGTGCCACCTGCCGCTGCAGGTTGGACAGGCCGACCGTGTCATCGTCGGCGATGCCGATGGTGCCGATGCCGGCGGCGGCCAGATACAGCAGCAGCGGCGAGCCCAGGCCCCCGGCACCGATCACCAGCACGCGCGCGCGCTTCAGCGCCTGCTGACCGGCGCCGCCGATCTCCGGCAGGATGATATGCCGGGCATACCGCTCAAGCTCGTCCGCGGTGAACTGCGTCATGACCGGACGCTAGCAGATGTCACAGCCCGTCGAACAGGGCCGTCGACAGGTAACGTTCGGCGAAGCTCGGGATGATGACGACGACGGTCTTGCCGGCCATGTCCTTGCGCCCGGCCACCTCCAGCGCGGCGGCCATCGCCGCACCCGACGAGATGCCGGCCGGGATGCCTTCCAGCCGCGCCAGCCGGCGCGAGGTCTCGAAGGCGGTCTCGTTGCCGATGGTGATCACTTCGTCGATCAGGCCGGTTTCGAGGTTGCCGGGGATGAAGCCGGCGCCGATGCCCTGGATCTTGTGCGGGCCCGGCTTGCCGCCGGAGA
The DNA here is from genome assembly GCF_964218355.1 of Ferrovibrio sp. Classification (GTDB taxonomy): domain Bacteria; phylum Pseudomonadota; class Alphaproteobacteria; order Ferrovibrionales; family Ferrovibrionaceae; genus Ferrovibrio. Next base: position 325,368 of record NZ_CAXPMC010000016.1, read on the forward strand.
TCACCGGGCTGTCCTCCGGCTCGACCGCAACCATGCGCAGCGACGGCTTGCGCTGCTTCAGCACGCTGCCGATGCCGGTCAGCGTGCCACCGGTGCCGACGCCGGAAATCACCACATCGACCTTGCCGCCGGTATCGGTCCAGATCTCTTCGGCGCTGGTGCGGCGGTGGATGTCGGGATTGGCCGGATTCTCGAACTGCTGCGGCATCACCGCGCCGGGGATTTCCTTCAGCAGCTCGTCGGCACGGGCCAGCGCGCCCTTCATGCCCAGCGGCGCCGGGGTGAGGTCGAGCTCGGCGCCGAGGAACTTCAGCATCTTGCGCCGCTCCAGCGACATGCTCTCCGGCATCACCAGGATCAGCCGGTAGCCTTTCGCGGCGGCGACGAAAGCCAGCGCGATGCCGGTATTGCCCGAGGTCGGCTCGACGATGGTGGCACCGGGCTTCAGCCGGCCGCTCTGCTCCATCGCCTCGATCATGGCAATGCCGATGCGGTCCTTCACCGACGACAGCGGGTTGAAGAATTCCAGCTTGGCCAGCAGGTCGGCCTTCGCGCCGGCCTCGGCGGCCAGCCGCTTCACCCGCACCAGCGGCGTCGCCCCGATGGTGTCGACGATCGAGTCGTAGACCCGGCCGCGCGGCGGATTGACGGGACGAATGGTGTTCGGTTTGGCCTCGGTCATGGGTTCCTCCCGCTGCTGCGGATATTTTTTGAAACGGCGGACGGTCGTCTGCAACGACTCATATAGTGAAGTTGTCCGCGCCTTCCAGTTCGGCTTCGAGGCCGGCCCCTTCGGCGCGGGCGCAGAGCTCTTCCATGGTGATCTTGTCGATGCGCGCGAGGATGCTGGCCTGGCATTCGTCCCAGATCGGCTGCACGGTGCGGCGGCCGAGTTCGGAACCGGCCAGGAAACTCTCCTCGCCATCGGCATCCAGCTCGGTGACGATGCGCACGATCTCGCCCACCGTGATGCGGCGGCGTTCGCGGGCCAGCGTATAGCCGCCGCGCGGGCCCCGCACGCCCTTGAGAACGCCGTTGCGCACCAGATGCTGCATCACCTGTTCGAGATAGCGCTGCGGTACATTCTGGCGGGCGGCGATGTCCTTGGACTGCACCGGCTCGGGCCGGGCATGGAAGGCGATATCGACCACCGCTTCCAGCGCGTGCATGGTGCGCCGCGAGCATTTCAGCATGGTTCGGTCTCCTATGCGGTTTTCGCCGCGCCGGTCCCGGTCGAACCGAAACCGCCGGCACCGCGGGCGGTGTCGGGCAGTTCAGCGACCGCGATCCAGTCGACGCGGCTGTAGGCGGCGATCACCATCTGCGCGATGCGTTCGCCGCGGTTGACGACAAAGGGCTGCTGGCCGTGATTGATCAGGATGACGCCGACCTCGCCACGGTAATCGGCATCGACGGTGCCAGGCGCGTTCAGCACGGTCACGCCCTGCTTGAGCGCCAGGCCGGAGCGCGGCCGCACCTGCGCCTCGAAGCCCGGCGGCAGCGCGATGGCGATGCCGGTCGGCACCAGCCGGCGCTCGCCCGGCTGCAGGGTGACCGGCGCATCCACCGCCGCCAGCAGATCGAGGCCGGCGGCATCGGCGGTTGCGTAAGCCGGCAGGGCCAGGCCCTCGGCATGGGGCAGCTGGCGGATGGCGACATGCAGCGGGGACGAACTCGTCATGGACGCAACTCTTTCGGTCTGGCTTTCGATGTGGCGGCGGGCTTGCCTCGGCCGCCAGCGGCCGGGGTGGTGGCGGCCGGGGTGGCGGCGAAGAAATCGGCGATGCGGGCGGCCAGCCGCGCGGCCACCTCGGCCTTGCTCATGGTCGGCCAGTGTTCGGCCGGCTGGTCGCGGCGCACGAGGTGGATGGTGTTGCTGTCGCCGCCGAAGGTGCCGGTGCCCTCGCCGACATCATTGGCGAGAATCCAGTCGCAGCCTTTCGCCCTCAGCTTCTTCCCGGCATATTCGACCACCTTCTCGGTTTCGGCGGCGAAGCCGATCACCAGGGCCGGGCGGCGGCGCGCATCGGTGGTGGCGATGGCGCGCAGGATGTCGGGATTCTCGGCCAGGCGCAGTACCGGCGGCTCGTCGCCGTCCTTCTTCAGCTTCTGGCCGGCCTCGACGGCAACGCGCCAGTCGGCCACCGCGGCGGCGCAGATCACGGCATCCACCGGCAGGTCGAGGAAGCAGGCGGAAAACATGTCGCGCGCCGATTCCACATGCACGGTCTTCACGCCCGGCGGATCTGGCAGGGTCACCGGCCCGGTCACCAGCGTGACTTCGGCGCCTTCGGCCGCCAGCGCGGCGGCAATGGCATGGCCCTGTTTGCCCGACGAACGGTTGGCGATGTAGCGCACCGGGTCGATCGGCTCGTGGGTCGGGCCGGAGGTGACGATCATGCGCCGCCCGGCCAGGCGCCCGGCGCCGTTTGCAGTCCCGCCGGCAGCAGGCCGCGGCAGCGGTTTCGCCGGCGGCGGCGGATCGGCGAACAGGGCCTCGATGGCGGCAACGATCTCGAGCGGCTCGGCCATGCGGCCGGGGCCATATTCGCCGCAGGCCATGTCGCCGTCGCCGGGGCCGATGAAGCGCACGCCGTCCTTCTGCAGCTGGGCGACATTCCTCCGGGTGGCCGGATGCAGCCACATGCGCACATTCATCGCCGGCGCCGCCAGCACCGGCTTGTCGGTGGCCAGCAGCACGGTGGCCGCCATGTCGTCGGCAAGGCCGTGTGCCATGCGCGCCAGCAGGTCGGCGCTGGCCGGCGCCACCACCAGCAGGTCGGCATCGCGCGACAGTTCGATATGGCCCATCTCGGCTTCGTCGGTCAGCGAGAACAGGCTGTCATAGACCTTGTCGCCGCTGAGCGCGGCAACCGAAAGCGGGGTGACGAACTGGTGGGCGGATTTGCTCATCACGCAGCGCACCGCGGCGCCGCGCTCGCGCAGGCGCCGGATCAGGTCCAGCGCCTTGTAGGCGGCAATGCCGCCCGAGATTACCAGCAGGATGCGTTTGCCATTCAGCACGGTCAGCCCCGGCGTTTCCGGCCGGGCTGAAGCCCCGCCGCAATAATCACGCGAAGTATGTGTGTTTCAGGCTAATCCACCCCGCCGCAAATCACAAGACCCGGCGGGATTTATCAGACGTGCTGGCCGCCGTTGATGTGGATTTCCGCCCCGTTCACGTAGGACGAGGTCTGGGTGCAGAGGAAGTAGATGGTCGCGGCGACTTCCTCGGGCTTGCCCAGGCGATGCATCGGGATGTCGCGGCGCACGATCTCGTCGGTGCCGGGCGACAGGATTGAGGTGTCGATCTCGCCCGGCGCGATGGCATTGACCCGCACATTGTGGGGGCCGAATTCCCAGGCCATCTCGCGGGTCAGCGCCGCCAGCGCCGCCTTCGAGGTGGCATAGGCCATGCCGGCGAAGGGATGCACGCGGCTGCCGGCAATGGAGGTGACGTTGACGATGGAGCCCTGGGCCGCCTTCAATTCGGCGAACAGGCCCTTGGCCAGCAGAGCCACCGAGAAGAGATTGACGTTGTAGACATGCATCAGGGCGGCCAGGTCGGTATCCAGCACGCCCATGCGGCTGCCGCCCGGCCCCTTGGGCGAGATCGCGGCGTTGTTGACCAGCGCATCCAGCCTGCCGTCGGGCAGGCGCTTCTTCAGGTCGGCGATGGTCGCCGGCAGCGTCGAGATGTCGTTGAGGTCCATCTGCACATGGCTTTCGGCGCCGCCCTCCCACGGGCAGTGTTCCGAGAAGGGCTGCCGCGAGACCGTGAAGACGCGCCATCCGGCGGCGGAAAAGCGTTTCACGGTGGCATGGCCGATGCCGCGGGAGGCACCGGTGAGGATGAGCGTGCGCTGACGATCTGGCATAGTTGCAAATCTATCGCAGGGCCCTGTGCGGCGCCAGTGGCGGTGATGTTTCAGTCCGGCGCGGCACCGCGCGCGAACAGGCGGGCCACGGCATCGATCTCGTCCGCATCATTCCACACCATGCCGGGGGCAATCGCGAAGCGCGCCACCAGATAGCCGAGATTGAGCGACAGGAACAGGCGGGCCAGACTCTGCGCCGACACGCGGTGCGTCAGCCGGCCTTCTGCCTGCAGCCGCGTGAACAGCCCGGTCAGCGGCTGCCAGACTGCCGCCTGCCACTGCACGGCGAAGCGCTGGCGCAGGGCGGCATCGCGCAGCAGTTCGACCAGCAGCAGGCGCGCCAGATCCGGTGCCTGTTCGATGGCCTGCGCGCGTCCGGTGAGCAGCCCCCGGTGCCAGGCGGCAAGGTCGCCGCCCTGCGCCTCAACGGCCCGGCGCAGGGAATCGAGCGAACCCGGCACCAGATGCGGCAGCACCGCCTCGTCGATCACCGCACGGACAAGGCCGTCCTTGGAACCGAAATGCTTGAACAGCGTCCGCTCGGTCGTCCGGGCCGCCGCCGCGATCTCGCGGGTGCTGGTCTGGGCGACGCCCTGCCGGGCAAACAGCCCGATGGCAGCCCAGAGGATATCAATATGCTTGGTGGGACGCGGACCGCGGGTCATGACGGCCGACCGTACCGGCTTGACGGCTCCGGATAAAGTATATAGTGATTGCTATACTAATTATTTTCCGGAGCCCTCCGAATGACTGCCCTGCCTGCCTGCCTGCACCCGGAGACCCGCGGCGCCATTGCGGCCTACCCGGCCAGCCGCGCCCGGCCGGCCGAACCGCTGCGCCTGCCCTGGGCGCTTAAGCCGCTCGGCTCGGCGGATTACGGCGTCGAGCGCCTGCCGGACGGGCGGCTCTGCTACTGGATCCGCCATGACATCCTGAAGGGCGTCACGCCACGCATGCTGGCCTGGTGGTTCGCGCATCTGGAAGGCGATGTCGAGATCGGCGGCCGGCGCGTCAACCGCTATCGTGCTTGGCATCCCTTCGACCATGTGCATGCCAGCTACGCGCACCGCCTGCCCGATGGCAGTGTCGGCCCCGGCGCGGTGATCCGGCTGCGCGAATATCTCGGCGGCAATCCCGGCTACGCGGTCAACATCACGACCCGTATCGAGAAACTCGACGAGGAGGGCTTCATCCACAATCCGGAGCTGCATGGCATTTCCGGCCTGGCGCGCATGGAGTACCGCTTCACTGCCACCGCCACCGGCACGCTGTATGAAAATTCCCTGCTGGTCGGCGGGCAGGCCGGCTGGCGGCGCACCATCACGCCACTGATGCAGCGGTTCGGATTTCCGCGCCAGCGGGGCCTGGCTTGGCTGCGCCACAATATCGAGGAAGTCGGCCTGCTGGAGAATTTCCTGCCCGCCCTTTACCGGCAGGAAACCGGCCTCGGCGCCTGACACGGCTGCAGATGACGACACCGGGTCGTCGTCCTATGATGCGGCGATGACGACCGAAACCGCCGCGGTGCGGCTCGACAAGTGGCTGTGGATGGTGCGGCTGTGCAAGTCGCGCGCGCTGGCGCAGACCCTGGCCGGCAAGGGGCGCATCCGCATCAACGGCCGGGTGGTCGACAAGCCGCATGCCCTGGTACGAGCGGGCGACGTGCTGACCCTGCCGCTGCCCGGCGGGGTGCGCGTGCTGCGGGTGACCCGCCTGCCCCTGCGTCGCGGACCGGCCGCCGAGGCCCAGGCGACCTATGCGGAAATCCCGCCGCCTGAAAACCGGCCGGCGCCGGAGGCGGGATTGCCATTTTCATATGTACACAAATAATTGACCGGTTTATGCTGCTGTGCTACCCGACTGCCGCTGCCGCCCCATATTGGCAGCGGCTGCAGGCGGCCGTGACCGGGCCGCGCAGCGACCGGACGTTCAGCGAGGGTTCCGTCGATGACCTATGTGGTGACCGAGCAGTGCATCAAGTGCAAGTACATGGATTGCGTCGAGGTTTGCCCGGTCGACTGCTTCTATGTCGGCGAGAACATGCTGGTCATCAATCCCGATGAATGCATCGACTGCGGCGTCTGCGAGCCGGAATGCCCGGCCGAGGCGATCCTGCCCGATACCGACAACCGGGCGGAATCCTGGGTCGAGATGAACCGCGAATATGCCGCGAAATGGCCGAACATCACCCGCAAGGGCGAGGCCCCGTCCGATGCCGACCAGTGGAAAGGCGTCGAGGGCAAGTTCGAGAAGCATTTCAGCCCCAACCCCGGCACCTCCGGCAGCTGACCCAACGGCTGACTGGCGACTGCTGACTGGCTGCTGCCAGTTGTCCGTGCCACGGGCGGCCCTTCCGATATCCCGGATTTCTATTATTGCGCGAAGCTCTGACGACTTGCGCGCCCTGATGGCTGCTGTCCAATGCAGGCCGCATGTGGTATATATGTAACCGAACAATAACCTCGTCGGCGGATCATGGCTGAACGAGCGGAGCAATTTCCGGGCTGCTTACCGGAGGTTGCGCCTGATGGATTTGGTTTCGACTGAGGCATGCATGTTGCGCCGGGTTCCTGCCGGAACCTGCGGAATGGCTGTTCCGTCGCGATGACACGAAACGAGGGTGGCAAGTGAAGAAAGCCAAGACCAGCAAGACCGGCAGCACGACCCGGAGCAAGGCCGCCGCCAAGACGAAGGCCGTGAAGCCGGCCGCCCGCGCAGCAGCCACCAAGAAACCGGCCACCGTCAAGAGCGCCAAGGCCGCCAAGCCGGCAGCGAAACCTGCCGCCAAGGCCCCTGCCAGGGCCGCCGCGAAACCCGCCGCCAAGACCCCGGCCAAGGCTGCCGCCAGGACCACGGCTGCCGCCGCCAGGAAAAAGCCCGAGGCGAAGCCGGCCAAGGCGGCCGCGCCGGCCAAGGTGGCGGCAAAGGCCGCCGCCCAGAAGCCGGCTGCCGCCAAGCCGGCCGCGAAGACCATGCCGGTCCGGCCGATGGCCGTTTCGGCCCCGCCCAGCCGGCCGCTGCCGCAGCCGGTGAAGCCCGCCGCGGCCGAACCCAAGCAGCCGTCGCAGCCGATCAAGGTGGTGCCGCTGAAGCCGGTGCCGGCCAAGGTGAAAATGGATTTTGCCGCCGGCGACCATGTCGTCTATCCGACCCATGGCGTCGGCAAGATCCTGCGCATCGAGCGCCAGATGATTGCCGGTTTCGAGCTGGAGCTGATGGTGGTCGAATTCGAGCGCGACAAGATGACGGTGCGGGTGCCGCTGTCGAAGGTCAACTCGGTCGGCATCCGCAAGCTCAGCTCGCCGCAGAAGATGAAATCGGCGCTGGACACCCTGAAGGGCCGCGCCCGCGTCAAGCGGGCGATGTGGTCGCGCCGCGCCCAGGAATACGAGGCCAAGATCAATTCCGGCGACCCGGTATCGATTGCCGAGGTGGTGCGCGACCTGCACCGCAACGCCGGCCAGCCCGACCAGAGCTATTCCGAGCGGCAGATTTACGAATCCGCCCTCGACCGGCTGATGCGCGAACTGGCCGCCGTGGAGCGGATCGACGAGGATTCCGCCACCAAGAAGCTGGAAAAGATTCTCAAGGTGGCGTGACGGACCCGGCGGGCGGCAGTCCGCCGCCCCCTGCCTTTCGTTTTGCTGAATGGGTCCGGCAGCATTGGTTGCCGGACCCATTTCGTTTTAAGCTGCCCTTATCACCCGATTCGTGAGCGACTTGTCCGCGCCTTCTTCGAACCGACCCGTCCAGGCTGCCGCCTCCCCCGAGGCTTTCGCCGTGCTGCGCCATGCCCGGCGCATCTGGGCGGTCGCCGCCATCCATGCCGAGACCACCCGCCTGCGCGAGGCGCACCAGGAACTGGCCGCCCGCGTGCTGCCCGGCGACCGGCTGATCTACCTGGGCAACCTGACCGGCCATGGCGCCGACGCGCTTGCCACCTTCGACGAACTGCTGGCCTTCCGCCGCGACTTCCTCTGCCTGCCGGGCGTCGAGCCCGAGGACATCGTGTATCTGCGCGGCGCGCAGGAGGAGATGTGGCGCAAGCTGCTGCAGATCCAGTTCGCGCCGGGCCCCGGCGAGGTTTTCGACTGGATGCTGCGCCACGGGCTGGAACCGTCCCTGCGCGGCTACGGCGTCGACCCGCGGCAGGTGCGCGGCATCCTGCGCGAGGGCGCGCTGGCGGTCAGCCGCTGGACCAATGTCCTGCGCACCGCAATCCGCAAGCATCCGGGCCATGACGACCTGTTCGGCAGCCTGCGGCGGGCGGCCTACACCGCCGGCGGCGAATTGCTGTTCGTGCATGCCGGCATCGATCCCCATGCCCCGCTGGAGGCCCAGTCGGATCACCTGTGGTGGGGATCACCCTCCTTCCGCGGCATGCCGCAGCCCTATGCCGGCTTCCGCCGGGTGATCAGCGGCTGCAACCCCCGCGGGGAAGGCGCGCATCTCGATGCCTTCACCTGTTGCCTCGATGGCGGGGCCGGCTTTGGCGGGCCGCTGAACGTGGCCTGTTTCTCGCTGGACGGCGCGATCGTCGAGAGTTTCGCGATCTGAAGCGGTCTGATATACCCCCAATATGAGCGAACCGGCCGACCTGCAGCCTCTGGTGAATGCGTTTCTGGCTGATGACCGGCCTGCCCTTGACGGGTATATGGCCGGGAATGGCGCCACCCTGGCCGGGCTGATCTGGAATCCCGCACTGACCGATTGCCCGGAGCAGCCGCTGGCCCATGCCCTGTCGCACTGGCTGGCGATCCGCGGCGATGCCGACCTGCCGCCGGTCAGCGCCGTCTCGCCCTTCGACCTGCGGCCGGCGCTGGGCTTCATTCTGCTGATCGATGTGATCGATGACGGCCGCGACGGACGGTTCCGCCTGTATGGCACCAAGGTCGCCGAAATGTACGGCGAGGACATGACCGGGCGGCTGGTCTCGGAAGTTGGCGGCAACAATTACATGACCCGGCTGATGCGGGCGCTGTACCGGGCCGCCCTGCTGCGCCGGCAGGCGGTATTCAGCCACCACCTGCCGCCGCCCCATGTCTCGGTCACCGCCTGGAAGCGACTGATTCTGCCACTGACCGGACCGGACGGAGCGGTCATCCGTTTCCTGAGCGTCAACCTACCCGGTGCCTGGCGCCCGGCCCCGATGCAGCGGCGACCGCTGCCCATGGAAGACGGCGCGTAGTTCGCGCGCAAAACTGCAACCGTGTGAACACGAAACCGTGAGGTGATCCGCGCCCCGGTTCCGTGCGTAGAATGAGCAGACCTGCGAGGCTGCCATGACACACGACCGTACTCATGCGCGTTTGGGACACGCCTCGTCCGACGCCAGTGACCGTGCCTTCGTGCGCCGGGCGATGCGTCTGCCACTGCTCTCCCCTGACGAGGAAGCGGCGCTGGCGCGGCGCTGGCGCGACACCCAGGACCAGACCGCCATGCACCGGCTGGTCACGCCGCATATGCGGCTGGTGATCTCGACCGCGGTCCGCTTCCGTCATTACGGCCTGCCCCTGAACGACCTGATCCAGGAAGGCAATCTCGGCCTGATGCAGGCCGCCACCCGCTTCGAACCCGAGCGCGAGGTGCGCTTTGCCACCTATGCCGCCTGGTGGATCCGCGCCGCGATCCAGGATTTCGTGCTGCGCAACTGGTCGATCGTGCGCACCGGCACGACGGCCGCCCACAAATCCCTCTTCTTCAACCTGCGCCGGCTGCGCAACCGCATCGAGGGCGGCGGCCGCGAGGCGCTCAGCCCGGAAGGCCGCCACAAGCTGGCCCGCCAGCTGAAAGTCAGCGAAGGCGATGTCCGCCACATGGAAAGCCGGCTGGCCGCGGTCGACCGGTCGCTGAACGCGGTGGTCAGCGAAGACGGCGAGTCGGTCTGGCAGGATCTGCTGGTCGACGACCGGCCGACACCGGAGGAAACCGCCATGCTGCGCCATGACAGCCGGCTGCGCGCCCGCTGGATCGGCAATGCGCTGGAGACCCTGCCGGCGCGCGAGCGGACAATCGTGCGGGCGCGTTTTTTCAGCGAGGAGACGGTGACCCTGGAACGGCTGGGCGTGCGGCTCGGCATTTCCAAGGAACGCGTGCGCCAGCTCGAGCACCAGGCGCTGAAGCGCCTGCGCGGCCGGCTCGGCGATATTCCCGACCTGCAGCAGCCCGCCGCCGCGCCTATTCCACGATCTTGACGCGCTGGCCGGGCTGGATCGTCTCGCCCGTGCGCAGGCCGTTCAGCACCCGGAACTGCTCCAGCTTCAGCCGCGCGAATGGCAGCCGGTCGGCAAAGGCCTGTTCGGTATCGCCCGGCCGCACCGGCACGACTTTCAGCCGCAGCGGCCGCACGGCTTTCGCCTCGGCCTCGGAAAGATATTTCAGCGTATTCACGCTGCGGATCATGGCCGCCTCGATCTTCGCCAGTCCGCCGGCCGGGGCGATGACCACGAAGCGCAGGATGTCATCGGTGGGAAAGCCCACCGCGATGAACCGCAGATCGGCATTGCCGCCGCTTTTCAGCTGCACCCGCGCGGTGCCGGTCGCCGCCGGCATGCCGTTGACCTTGATCGCCTCGGCATCGCGCAGGCGCAGGTTGGGCACCCACTGGCGGGTCAGGTAGTCGAGCGCGCTGCGCGAGGCCTGCACCTTCTTCCGGTCGCGTTCCATGTCGAACTGCAGCTTGCCGCCCGGCCCCGAGGCCAGCACCGCATCGCTGGAATTGACGATGCGCCAGTCGTCGGGCACCGAAAAGCTGAAGCGCAGGCCCGGATGCAGGAAGCTGCTGCCGCGCACCACGCCTTCCTTCGGGTCGTCGCCGTAGAGCATGCCGTCGATGCGGTCGAGATAGGCGTCGCGGCGGTAGACCGGGCTGGCCGGATGCGTATCGGCCTCGGCGATCGCGGCGCGCACGCGGTCGGGCCCGCGCGGATGCGTGGCGAACAGGTCCATGGTGCGGTCGCGGCCGGCCTGGCCGGCCAGCTTCGTCGCCAGGTCGCTGTAATCCGACAGCGACTGCAGGAAGGCCGCCTGGGCATCGGGGCCGTAGCCGACCTGGCTGATCAGCCGCACGCCGACCAGATCCGCCTCGAACTCGTTCTCGCGCGAATAGCCAGCCAGCCACATGCCGCCAAACAGCTGCCCGGCCTGACCGATCAGGTCGCCCACCGCCTGTCCTCCGAAGACACTGCCGAGGATCGAGCCTACGGCAACGCCGAGATTGGTGCCGAAGGCACGGTCATACCGTTTCTCGGAGTGATGTGAGATGACATGGCCGATCTCGTGGCCGAGCACGCCGGCCGCCTCGGCCTCGTTGTTGGCCAGCGCCAGCGTGCCGCGGGTGATGTAGACATAGCCGCCGGGCAGCGCGAAGGCATTCACCACCGGCGAGTTCAGCACGGTGAAGGTGAAGCTGTCCGCAGGCTCGCCGGACTGCGCCGCCAGCCGGCCGGCGATGCCGGCGACATAGGCACCGATCTGCGGATCGTCATAGGCGCCGCCGAATTGCTGCAGGATCTTCGGATGCTCCTGGGCACCGAGCTTCCTCGCATCCTCGGGCGACATGAAAATCTGCGCCGCGGCCGGCGGCGCCGGCAGCACCGCAGCAAGGGCGCTGGCTGCGGCCAGCGCCAGGACGGGAAGAATGTGGCGCAGCCGCGTCATGGTCAGCGCCCGGTGAAGGCGGCGGTGCGCCGTTCGACGAAACTGGCGACGCCTTCCTTCACGTCCTCGGTCTGCATCAGCGCCATCTGGGTCGGGCGGAAATCGGCCACGGCGGCCGCCGGGCCGTGATCGACCGCCAGCCGCGCATTGCGCAGGGTGGCGGCGACCGCCAGCGGCGCCTGCGCGGCGATCCGCTGCGCCATCCGCATCGCCGCGGCGAACTGGCCGCCCGGCTCGGTGACCTCCTGCACGAAGCCCAGCCGCAGCGCGGTGGCCACGTCGAATTCGTCGCCGGTGAGCAGATAGCGCATCGCATTGCCCCAGCCGGCTCGCTCGACCATGCGGATGGTGGCGCCGCCCGTGGCCATGATGCCGCGCTTCACCTCCAGCTGGCTGAAGCGGCAGTCGCTGGCGGCGATCACCACATCGGCAGCCAGCATCAGCTCGATGCCGATGGTAAACGTGATGCCCTGCACGGCCACCACCACCGGCTTGCTGCGGAAGGGCGGCACATTGTTGCAGGGATCGATCTGGCCCGGCGCCGCCAGCAGGTCCTTCTCGCCCATCAGCGGTGCCACTTTCGGCAGGTCGAGGCCGGCAGTGAAATGCGGCCCTTCCGCATACAGCACGGCGACACGGGCCTCGCCATCCGCCTCGAAGGCGGTATAGGCGGCAGCCAGTTCCTTCAGCATCTTCGGGGTGAAGCCGTTCAGCTTGGCCGGGCGGTTCAGGCCGATCACGAAAACCGCGCCATCGCGCCGGGTGAGAATCTCGCCATCCGGATGGCTGCTGGGCGCTGTACTCATGTCGCGGGGTCCTCTCTCTGCGCCGGCAAGTCTTCCATAGCCGGCGGCGGCGCGGCAAGCTGCCGTAGAGATAGGGTCGATTCATGGCAGCAGGAGGGCAGCTTGCCCGATTTCCGCATCGAGGCGCAGTTCGCCGGGCCGGTCTGCGGCATCGACGAGGCCGGCCGCGGCCCCTGGGCCGGGCCGGTGGTGGCCGCCGCGGCCATCCTTGATCCGCAGCGGCTGCCGCCGGGCATCGACGATTCCAAGAAGCTGTCGCCGGCCCGGCGCGAGGCGCTGTTCGCCGCGGTGCTGGACTGCGCGGCAGTCGGCATCGGCGCCGCCAGCGTCGCCGAGATCGAGCGGCTGAACATCCTCGGCGCCACCCTGCTGGCAATGCGCCGCGCCGTGGCCGCCCTGCCGGTGGTGCCGGCCCGGGCGCTGGTCGACGGCAAGCATTGCCCGCAGCTCGCCTGTCCGGCGCTGGCGGTGGTCGACGGCGATGCGAAAAGCCTGTCGATTGCCGCCGCCTCGATCGTCGCCAAGGTGATCCGCGACCGGGCGATGACCCGCCTCGGCCGCCGCTATCCGGCCTATGCCTGGGCCGACAACAAGGGCTACGGCACGGCGGCGCACCGGGCCGGACTGGCGGCCGCCGGCATCTCGCCACATCACAGACTAGGTTTTGCGCCTCTGAGACGGCTGATGACTCAAGATGTGGTAAATGCAGATGATGAATCCACGTTAACCAGTTGATAATCCAAAGAATCTAATGACTTGCGGGTCACTTCTGGGGGATGATCCGCACATGGCGCCGAGCTTTACCGACCCGACCCGCAAGCCGTTCCGCAAGGGCCATCTCAGCCTGGTGACGGCCAATCCCGATACCGGGCGGCGCACGACGCGCGGCAAGGCCCTGAAGGCCACCCCGGTGCCGACCCGTGCCGCGCCGGCCGTGAACGAACCCCATCCCGCCCTGCCGCTGGACAAGATCCTGATCGGCGACAGCATCGCGCAGATGAACGGCCTGCCGGCCGAGAGCATCGACTGCATCTTCGCCGACCCGCCCTACAATCTGCAGCTGACCGGCGAGCTGCGCCGGCCGAATGACAGCGTGGTCGATGCGGTCGACGACGACTGGGACAAGTTCGGCAGCTTCTCGGAATACGATTCCTTCTCGAAGGCCTGGCTGCTGGCGGCGCAGCGCATTCTCAAGCCGAACGGCACCATCTGGGTGATCGGCAGCTACCACAACATCTTCCGGCTGGGCGCCCAGCTGCAGGATCTCGGCTTCTGGATGCTGAACGACGTGGTCTGGCGCAAGACCAACCCGATGCCGAATTTCCGCGGCAAGCGCTTCACCAACGCCCACGAGACGCTGATCTGGTGCGCGCGCAGCCAGGATGCCAAGGGCTATACCTTCAACTACGATGCCATGAAGGCGCTGAACGACGACCTGCAGATGCGTTCGGACTGGCTGATCCCGATCTGCGGCGGCAGCGAGCGGCTGCGCGGCGCCGATGGCGCCAAGACGCATCCGACCCAGAAGCCGGAAGCCCTGCTGCACCGGGTGATCGTCGCCTCGACCCGGCCCGGCGACGTGATCCTCGATCCCTTCTTCGGCTCCGGCACCACCGGCGCCGTTGCCAAGCGGCTGGGGCGCCATTTCATCGGCATCGAACGCGACAAAACCTATGCGAAGGCCGCCGAGCGCCGCATCGCCACCGTGCAGCCGGCAACCGCCGACGATGTCGAAGTGACGCGCTCGAAAAAGGACGAACCGCGGATTCCCTTCGGCTGGGTGGTCGAGCGCGGCCTGCTGCCGGCCGGCACCGTGCTGGTCGACCCGAGCCGCCGCCATTCCGCCAAAGTGCGCGCCGATGGCAGCCTGGTCACCGGCGATGCCAGCGGCTCGATCCACAAGATCGGCGCCCATGTGATGGGTGCGACGGCCTGCAATGGCTGGACCTTCTGGCATTTCGAGGTCGAAGGCAAACTCAAGCCGATCGACCTGCTGCGCCAGAAACTGCGCGCGGAAATGCCCTGAAAATCGCGGCCGGATGGCCGCCCGGCCATCCCTGCCGCGACCGGCTGGCTTTTCCGGCCGGGCCTGCTAGGCTTGCCGCATGCCGCGCTGCGGGGGCAGCGCCGCGCACAGAATCTGGGGGTTCCATCGGCATGACAGAGCGGCGCGGCATGTCATCCGCACTGCTGAGGCGGCTGGCGGAAGCAGACGACTCCCTGCTCGAAGGCCGCACCCGCGATATCGACGCCCTGATGGTCGAGCGGCTGTACCAGTCGAGCTGGCCGGTTCGCTACGTCCCCTATCCGATGCTGTTCGGTGCCTTCCTGGTATTCCGCGACTATGCCGACTGGTGGAGCATCATCGGCCTGACCGCGCTGTATACGCTGGGCACATGGTATCTCGACCGCCAGCGACAGAGGCTGGCCGGGATGGACGGGGAAATCGGCGAGCCGGAAATCTGGGGCCGGCGGTTCATGCTGGGCTCGGCCTGCACCGGCCTGACCTGGGGCATTCTCGGCGCACTGTATTTTCCCGCCGGCGATTTCCGCCTGCAGGCGGTGATGGCGGTGGCCTGGGCAGGACTGGCCTTCAGCAGCCTGAATACCCGCGCCCTGCACCTGCCTTCCTACTACGCCTTCCTGCTGCCGATGTCGGTGCCGGTCTACGCCCGCACCTTCCTGTCGGGCGAGAAGCCGGCCATCTACATGGCGCTGCTGGGGCTGGTGCTGGGCACCGCGATGACGCTGGCCGCCCATGCCGGCAACCGCCGCGAAAGGCTGGGCGCAGCACTGCGCCTGCGCAATGCCGAGCTGATCGGCGAACTGGATCGTGCCCGCGCCGCCGCGGAATCCGGCCGCCACGACATCGAGCAGGCCTATCGCGACATCCTCAGCGAGAATGCCGCCGCCCAGCGCATCGCCGGCTATGGCAGCTGGACCTGGGATGCGGTTGCCGACACGATGTCATGGTCGGACGAGTTCTACCGCCTGGTCGGGCTGGAACCGCAGGCCTGTCCGGCGGCGCTGGCCGCCCTGCTGGAACTGGTGGTGCCGGAAGATCACGAGGCCGTGCGCCGCCATGTGCAGCGCCTGCGCAACGGCGCCGGGCATGACCGCATCGTCTTCCGCCTGCGCAGGCCCGATGACCGCTTCGGCGAAGCCGGCTGCCTGCGCGAGGCGATCGGCGAATCGCAGACCGACGGCCAGGGCAATGTGCGGCACATTTTCGGTGTGCTGCGCCGGCCGGTACAGCCGGCCACGGCCTAGTCCACCGCGAAGACCGTCAGCAGAACCCGGTCGGGCCGCCGCTCGCCGAAACCCACCGCGAGGCGGCTGACCAGCCATTGCAGGTCCGGCGCCGCCGTTTCGAACCGCATCGCCGTGCGCATGTAATAGGCCGAGGGATCGACCGGCTCGCCGGCGGCCATGCGCACCATGATCTCGGGCGTGGCAACCCGCAGCCCGCGGCTCCATACCTCGACATGGGCGCCGGCATCGGTTTCCAGCATGTAGCGGGCATCGAGATCGGCCATGCCGTCCGGCCGCAGCACCTGCCAGTCGGCGCCGCCGGCCAGCACCCGGCCCGTCAGCCGGCCGCTGACCCGGCCGCCGGTGATCGGGATGCAGCGGCGTTCGCCGGTGGCGGCGCGGCCGGCGCTCTGCGGCGGCGCGACCACGACTTCCAGCCGCAGGATTTCGCTCAGCATGGGTCCTCCCGGTTGGTTTGACGGCCAACCATACCGGGACCGCCGGCGCCATCAACCCCGCACCGGCGCATTCCGCCGGCATCAGCCCCGCAGGCGGGGCAGCACGTCGTCCAGCTGGCGGTTGAGTTTCCCGGTGCGATCCCCGCCGAGACGGCGGGCGAGCTCGGCCTGCGCCTTCTGCCAGTTCGGCAGCGCGGCGCGGAAGGCGCGGCGTCCCTCGGCGGTCAGGCCGATCACGCGACGGCGGCGGTCGCCCGGATCCACCGCCTGCCGCACGAGGCCGCGCCGTTCCAGCAGGCGCAGGTTGCGGGTCACGGTGGTCTGGTCGGCATCGAGCAGGTCCGCCAGCCGCCCGACCGTCAGCTCGCCGTCGCGGCAGAGATGCGCCAGGGCGGCAAATTGCGGCCCGGTCAGGCCGGAATCGGCGAAATACCGGGCATAGATCTGCATGGCGAGCCGCGCCGCCGCCTGCAGGCGCATCGAGGTGCAGCCCGCCGTTTCCAGCTGCCGCAAAGCCCGGTCCGCCGCCGCATCCTTCCCCGTTCCGCCTCTGCCCGCCATCATCTCCGCCGGAAATGCCGCCATGCCCCTGCATCAGCGGCCCTGCATCAGCGGCCCTGCAACAGGGGCCCTTGTAACAGGAGCCCGTGCATCCTACATGCCTGCCAGGTCCATGTATATACATAGAAGGGGAGTGCATCATGCAGGATCAGGATGTCGTCGTCACCGGCCTTGGCCTTGTCACCCCGCTGGGCAGCGGGGTGGACACCAACTGGAGCCGGCTGACCGCCGGGCATTCCGGCCTGCGGCGGATCACCGCCTTCGAGACCGGCGACCTGCCGGCGAAAGTCGCCGGCATCGTGCCGGACATCGCCGATGATCCGCAGGGCTTCGATCCGGAGACGGCGGCCCCGCCAAAGGATCGCCGCAAGATGGACCGCTTCATCCAGTTCGCACTGGCCGCCGCCTCGCAGGCCATCGGCCAGGCCGGCTGGCATCCGTCCGAAGCGGCCGAGGCGCGCAGCCGCGCCGGCTGCATTATCGGCACCGGCATCGGCGGCTTTCCGGCCATCGCCGAGGCGACCCGCACGGTGGAGAAAAGCGGCCCGCGCAAGCTGTCGCCCTTCGTGATTCCCTCCTTCCTTGGCAATCTGGCGGCCGGGCATGCCTCGATCCGCTGGGGCCTCGAAGGCCCGATCGGCTGCCCGGTGACGGCCTGCGCCGCCGGCGCGCAGGCGATCGGCGATGCGGCACGGGCGATCCGCGCCGGCGAGGCTGACGTGATGATCGCCGGCGGCGCCGAGGCCTGCATCGACCGCGTCAGCATCGCCGGTTTCGCCGCGGCCCGCGCCCTTGCCACCGCCCATAATGACGATCCGCCCAAAGCCTCGCGGCCCTTCGATGCCGGCCGCGACGGCTTCGTGATGGGCGAGGGCGCCGGCATGCTGGTGCTGGAATCCTTCGCCCATGCGAAGGCACGCGGCGCCCGGATTCTGGCCCGACTGGCCGGCTACGGCACCACGGCCGACGCCCACCACATCACGGCACCGCGCGAGGATGGCGACGGACCGCGGCGGGCCATGCAGCTGGCCCTGCGGGCGGCCGGGCTGCGGCCGACCGAGATCGGCTACATCAACGCCCACGCCACTTCGACCCCGGTGGGCGACGCCGCCGAGATCGCCGGGGTGAAGGCGGTGTTCGGCAACGACACGCGCAACCTGTCGATCTCCTCGACCAAATCGGCCATCGGCCACCTGCTGGGGGCTGCCGGCGCGGTCGAGGCGATCTACAGCATCCTCGCGCTGGTCAACGGCCTGCTGCCGCCAACCCTGAATCTTGAACAGCCCGACGAGGCGGCGGCCGGTCTCGACCTGGTGCCGCAGACGGCGAAACACAAGACGCTGGATTACGTGATGTCGAATGCCTTCGGCTTCGGCGGCGTCAATGCCAGCCTGGTCTTCGCCCGCGCCTGACCCGCGCGGAGCGATGACGGCCGCAGGCAAAAAAAGACGGCGCGTCCGGGGGGAGGAGCGCGCCGTTAGTCTGGGGGGAAATCCGTGCGCCGGGGGGATGGCGCACGGGGGAAAACCTGATGCGGCCTATTGCTGGACGATCTTCCAGCTACCATCGGGCTGGCGGCAGGCGGTGCCGTAGCCCTGCTGGGACTCGCCGCCGACCTGGATGGTCTGCTGAAACTCGCGGCAATACTGGCCACTGCTGGTCTGGTAGGCCGGCTGCGGCACGATGGTGCCGGCATTGCCGCTGTCGGGGTTGCGCCACGAAACCTGGGTGCCCGAGGGCGCGGTTTCCAGCGCCCGCTGGTTGGAGCGTTCCATGTAGGTGCGGTCGGCGCGGTCGAGCGACTTGCCGACTTCCGAGCCGACCAGGGCGCCCAGCAGGGTGCCGGCGGCAACACCGACCAGCTGGCCCTTGCCCTTGCCGAACTGCGAGCCGGCCACGGCACCGCCGACACCGCCCAGCACGGTGCCGACATTCTGTTTCGGGCCGGTGTCGGCGCAGGCTGCCAGCAGGCCGGCCACGGCGATGGCCGCAACGGCGGGGGCGAAACGCTGACGCAGAATCTGCATGGCTGTGAATTCCTCTTCTCGATGTCCCGCCGTGGTTTTCACGGGGACAGCATGGAAATCCTGCGCAGGGATTACGGCGGGATTGCGGCGGGGGTGGGGAATTGTTGCGGCCGGAATTCTTGCGATCCGTGGCGGATCGCCCCTACCATCGGGCCGTCCGCGACTGCCCGCCCGTCCTGCCGGCCAGGCATTTGCGACGCGTTTGCGATCACCCGCCTGCGGCTGCCCCCAGGCTGTCACATCCAACTGCCACGGTTCCCCGATGGATGCCTATGCCGATCCGCTCGCCCATTTCGCCGCCTGGCTGGCGGAAGCGGAAAAGAGCGAACCCAGCGACCCCAATGCCATGGCACTGGCCACGGCGGATACCGGCGGGCTGCCCAATGTGCGCATGGTGCTGCTGAAGGGCTATGACGCGCAGGGCTTCGTCTTCTACACCAACTTCGAAAGCCGCAAGGGCGGCGAGCTGCTCGCCAACCCGCAGGCGGCGGCCGTGTTCCACTGGAAAAGCCTGCGCCGCCAGGTGCGCATCCGCGGCGCGGTCAGCGTTGTCAGCGATGCCGAGGCCGATGCCTATTTCGCCTCGCGCCCCCGCGACAGCCGCATCGGCGCCTGGGCCTCGCAGCAATCCCGCCCGGTCGAAGGCCGCTTCGCGCTGGAGGCGGCCGTGGCGAAATACGCGGCGAAATATGCCATCGGCGAGGTGCCGCGGCCGCCCTACTGGTCGGGCTTCCGCATCGCGCCGGCCAGCATCGAATTCTGGGCCGACCGCCCGTTCCGCCTGCATGACCGGCTGGTCTACAGCCGCAGCCAGAATGCTGAAGGGGATGCCGGCTGGACGACGGAGCGGCTGTTCCCGTGACGGTGCCGGCCGGATGAGCGGCCCCGCCGCCTTCGTCGCCACCGACCCGGCCATGAAGGCGCGGCTGATGCGGCGCGCCACCTGGGCCTCGGTGGCGGTGGCGCTCGTGCTGATCGGGGCCAAGCTGGCCGCCTGGCTGGTTACCGGATCGGTCGCCCTGCTGGCGTCGCTGGTCGACAGCCTGCTCGATGCACTGGCCTCGCTGGTCAACCTGCTGGCGGTGCGCCAGGCGCTGGCCCCGGCCGATGCCGAGCACCGCTTCGGCCATGGCAAGGCCGAGGCGCTGGCCGGGCTGGGCCAGGCCGCGCTGATCACCGGCTCGGCACTGTTCCTGGTGGTCGAGGCCACCGACCGCCTGCTCAGTCCGCGGCCGGTGGACCACAGCCTGCCCGGCCTGGCGGTGATGGCGGTCTCGATCCTGCTGACCGGCGGGCTGGTGCTGTACCAGCGCCACGTGATCCGCCAGACCGGCTCGCTGGCCGTCTCGGCCGACAGCCTGCACTATCTCAGCGACCTGCTGACCAATGCGACCGTGATCCTCGCCCTGCTGCTGGCGACGCGGCCCGATCTGGCCTGGGCCGATCCCGCCTGCGCCCTGGTGGTGGCCGCGGTGATCCTGAAAAGCGCCTGGGACATCGTGCGTGGTGCGCTGGACCACCTGATGGACCGCGAACTGGCCGATGCCGACCGCGACCGGATCGCGCAGGTGGTGCGGGCCCACCCGGAAACCCGCGGCCTGCATGACCTGCGCACCCGCCAGTCCGGCAACCAGGCCTTCATCCAGTTCCACCTCGAACTCGACCCGCAGATATCGCTTCGCGAGGCGCACCGGATTTCCGATGCCATCGAGGCGGAGATCCTCGCACTGTTCCCCGGCGCCGAAGTCATCATCCACCAGGACCCCGCCGGCGGCGGCACCGGGGTTGAGGGCGGCAGGCGGCAGGGCTAATCTCCGCCGCCAAGGGCGGCAGGCTGATCTCCGCCGCCACTGGTATCCGGAGAGGTCCACAGACATGACGATCCGCCGTTTCGCGCCCGGCAGCCTTGTCCTGGCGGCTGCCGCCCTTGTCCTGCTGCCTACCATGCCGGCGCTGGCCGCGGAAGGGATCGACGGCCGCAGTCTCGGCCTGCTGTGGACCCTGCCCTTTGCCGGCATCCTGCTGTCGATCGCACTGATGCCGCTGGCGGTGCCGCATTTCTGGCATCACCATTTCGGCAAGGTCGCCGCCTTCTGGGGCCTCTGCGTGGTCTTGCCCTTCGCGCTGACCGCGGGCGCCGGCGCAACCCTGCACACCCTGCTGGAAACCGCCCTGCACGAATACATCCCCTTCATCATCCTGCTGTTCACTCTGTTCACCGTGGCCGGCGGCGTACGGCTGACCGGCAACCTGCATGGCAGCCCCAGCCTGAACACCGCCATGCTGCTGGTCGGCACCGTGCTGGCCAGCTGGATGGGCACCACCGGCGCCTCGATGCTGATGATCCGGCCGCTGCTGCGCGCCAACGACAACCGTAAACACAGCGTGCATGTGGTGGTCTTCTTCATCTTCCTCGTTTCCAACATCGGCGGCGCACTCACCCCGCTGGGCGATCCGCCGCTGTTTCTCGGCTTCCTCAAGGGCGTCAGCTTCTTCTGGACCACCCATGCCCTGTTCCTGCCGACCATGGTGGTGGTGGTGCTTCTGCTCGGCATCTTCTACGCCCTCGACAGCTGGCTGTACCGCCGCGAGGGCTGCGTGCCAGCCGACCCGACCCCGGACAGCCCGATCGGCATCGAGGGCGGCATCAACCTGATCCTGCTCGGCGCCGTGATCCTGGCCGTGCTGATGTCGGGCACCTGGCATCCGGGCCACGGCATCAGCATCGCCGGCGTGCATGTCGAAACCCAGAATCTGGCACGCGACATCCTGCTGCTGGCGATCGCCTTCGCCTCGCTGAAGCTGACGGCGAAGGCGACCCGCGATGGCAACGGATTCACCTGGGGCCCGATTGCCGAGGTCGCCAAGCTGTTCGCCGGCATCTTCGTCACCATCATCCCGGCCATCGCCATCCTGCGCGCGGGCACTGACGGCGCGCTGGGGCCGCTGGTCAGCCTGGCCTCGCACGCCGATGGCAGCCCGAACAACATCATGTATTTCTGGCTGACCGGCATCCTGTCGAGCTTCCTCGACAACGCCCCCACCTACCTGGTGTTCTTCAACATGGCCGGCGGCGATGCCCAGACCCTGATGGGACCGCTGTTCACCACGCTGATGGCGATCTCGGCCGGTGCCGTCTTCATGGGCGCCAACAGCTATATCGGCAATGCGCCCAACTTCATGGTCAAGGCCATCGCCGAGGAAAAGGGCCTCAGGATGCCGAGCTTTTTCGGCTATATGGCCTGGAGCTGCAGCATTCTGCTGCCCTGTTTCGCGCTGGTCACCCTGCTGTTCTTCCTGTTCTGAGGCGGAAATCGGCAGACCCGGCGCCGGCCGGGGGTTGCGGAAACGGCGCGGAATCTCCATATGGGATCGCGAAATTTGCGATTTCACAGGGGGTTCCGCAATGTTCATGCCCTTGCTCCGCGCCAGCGGCGCGGCCACGGCCATCATGTCCATCGCACTGCCGGCGGAAGCCGCGGCGGTCGACGGCGCCGCGATGGGGCTGGTCTGGGGCATCCCGTTTGCCGGCATCCTGCTGTCCATCGCCCTGTTCCCGCTGCTGGCGCCGGCCTTCTGGCACCATCATTACGGCAAGATCGCCGGCTTCTGGGCCCTGGCCTTCCTGGTACCCTTCGCCCTGCTGGACGGCATCGGCAGCACCGCCCATGTGGTGCTGGAAGTGGCCCTGCATGAATACCTCCCCTTCACCATCCTGCTGCTGTCGCTGTTCACCATCGCCGGCGGCGTGCGCATCGTCGGCAACCTGCATGGCAGCCCCAGCCTGAATACCGGCCTGCTGGCCGCCGGCACCGTGCTGGCCAGCTGGATGGGCACCACCGGCGCCGCCATGCTGCTGATCCGGCCGCTGATCAACGCCAACGACAACCGCCGCCACAACACCCATGTCATCGTCTTTTTCATCTTCCTAGTGGCGAATATCGGCGGCGCACTCACCCCGCTGGGCGATCCGCCGCTGTTCCTCGGCTTCCTCAACGGCGTGAAGTTCTTCTGGACCATGGAGCATCTGTTCGCACCGACCCTGCTGATCAGCATGCTGCTGCTGGCGGTATTCTATCTGGTCGACCGCTATTACTACGTGAAGGAAGGCGTCACCCGCGACCCGACGCCGGATACCCCGATCCGCGTCGAGGGCGGCCTGAACATCTTCCTGCTGGCCGGCGTGGTCGGTGCCGTGCTGATGTCCGGCTCGTGGCAGCCGGGCTGGAGCTTCGATGTCTGGGGCGTGGACGTGAAGCCGCAGAACCTGGCCCGCGATGCCATCCTGCTCGCGCTCGCCGGCCTCTCGCTGGTGATCACCCGCAAGGAGACCCGGGTCGGCAACGGCTTCAACTGGGAACCGATCCTCGAGGTCGCCAAGCTGTTTGCCGGCATCTTCCTGACCATCGTGCCGGTGATCGCCATCCTGCGCGCCGGCACCGACGGCGCGCTCAGCGGCATCATCGAACTGGCCACCGGCCCCGGCGGCGGTCCGCGCAACGAGATGTATTTCTGGCTGACCGGCATCCTCTCCGGCTTCCTCGACAACGCGCCGACCTATCTGGTGTTCTTCAACATGGCCGGCGGCGATGCCCCGACCCTGATGGGCCCGCTGGTGAACACCCTGCTGGCGATCTCGATGGGTGCCGTCTACATGGGCGCCCTGACCTATATCGGCAATGCGCCGAATTTCATGGTCAAAGCGATCGCCGAGCAGGCCGGCATCCGCATGCCGAGCTTCTTCGGCTTCATGGCCTGGTCGGTGCCGGTGCTGCTGCCGGTCTTCGCCCTGGTCACCTGGCTGTGGCTGCTGTGACCGCTGCGGGATTCACAAGGCTGTAATTGTCGGTAAACCCGAGTCGGGGTAAACTGATCCCGATTCGGGCGCGGCCCCGCCCGCCCCGGATCGGGGTGCAATCGAGGAGGGTCTAGCCATCGCAACCACGACGACGCGCAAGCGCGCTGCCGCGACCGCCGGGTCCAAGCCCAAGGCCGCCAGAACCGTGAAAAGCGCAGTAAAGAGCAAACCGGGCGCCAAATCGCCCGCGGCCAAGGCCAAAAAGCCCACGGCGAAGACCGTGACGACCCGGGTGACCAAGACGGCCAAGGCGACGGCCAAGACCGCCGCGAAATCCAGGGCCGCGAAACCCAAAGCCGCGAAGCCGGCAGCCCCGAAGAAAACCGGCATCCCCGCCGCGGTGCAGAAGCTGCACAAACTGATCCTGAAATCGCTGGATGACGACAAGGCCGAGGACATCGTGTCGATCGACCTGTCCGGGAAATCCTCGGTGGCCGACTACATGGTGATCGCCTCGGGCCGCTCGTCGCGCCAGGTCGGCGCCATCGCCGAGCATCTGGTCGAGCGCATCAGTGCCACGGCCGGCCGCAAGCTGAGGGCCGAAGGCAAGGCTGCCGGCGACTGGGTGCTGATCGATGCCGGCGACATCGTGGTGCATATCTTCCGGCCGGAAGTGCGCGGCTTCTACAATCTGGAAAAGATGTGGGGCGCGACGATTCCGGAACCGGCGGCGGCCTGATGAAAGCATCGCTCCGGGCCAGACCGGGGCGGTGAAATCACCCCATGAAGATCACGGTTGCCTGCATCGGTCGGGCCGGCCGGGCCAAGCATGATGCGGCCCAGAGCCTGCTGGAAGATTATCGCGCCCGGCTGCCCTGGCCGGTGACGATCCGCGAGGTGGAAGACCGCAGGCAGGGCGGCAATGCCGCCGACCGCAAGGCCCGCGAGGGCGCCCTGCTGCTGGCCGCCGTCCCGAAAGGGGCCGTGATCGTGGCGCTGGATGAAAAAGGCAGAAGCCTGAGCAGCCGGCAATTCGCCGAGACCCTGGCCGGCTGGCGCGATGGCGGCGAACAGGAGGTCGCCTTCCTGATCGGCGGCGCCGATGGCCACGATGCGGCAGTGCTGGACCGGGCCCGCCTGACCCTGTCGCTGTCCGCCATGACATGGCCGCATTTGCTGGCGAGAATGCTGCTGCTGGAACAGCTCTACCGCGCCTGGAGCCTGCAGGCCGGCCATCCCTACCACCGGGACTGACCGTAGATCGCCTGAAAACCGCCGGAAATCGACGGAATCGATCACTGCAGACGGAAAGCCCGGCGTGACGGCGGGACCGGCATGCGCTATCTAGGAAACTGATTTCTCCACCTTCTTCTGCGTGATGCCGCCGACCCATGACCGACACCCCCGACGCCAAGAAACCCGTGATCCTGTGCATCCTCGATGGCTGGGGCCTGCGTGACGATCCGGCCAACAACGCCCTGGCCCAGGCACGGCTGCCCAATTACCGCCGCCTGCTGGAAACCCGCCCCTTCGCCCGCATCGGCACGTCGGGCCGCGATGTCGGCCTGCCCGACGGGCAGATGGGCAATTCCGAGGTCGGCCACATGAATATCGGTGCCGGCCGCATCGCCGTGCCCGATCTCGGCCGCATCGACAACGCGGTGGCCGATGGCAGCCTGAAGGACAATGCCGCCATCACCGGCCTGGTTGCGAAGCTGAAAGCCAGCGGCGGCGCGCTGCACCTGCTGGGCCTGCTGTCGCCGGGCGGCGTGCATTCGCACCAGGATCACATGGCTGCCGTGGCGAAGATTTTCGCCGGGGCCGGCATCGCCGTGCGGGTGCATGCCTTCACCGACGGCCGCGACACCCCGCCGCAGAGCGCGCTGGAGTATGTCGCCGATTTCCGCAAGGCCATCGCCGGCACGGAAGGCATTGCCGTTGCCACCGTGTCGGGCCGCTTCTTCGCCATGGACCGCGACAAGCGCTGGGACCGCGTCGCCGCCGCCTATGCCGCACTGACCGATGCGCAGGGCGAAGCGGCCGCCACCGCCGAGGCCGCCATCGAGCAGTCCTACGCCGCCGGCAAGACCGACGAATTCGTGCAGCCCACCGCGATTGACGGCTTTTCCGGCATGCGCGACGGCGACGGCCTGCTGATGGCGAATTTCCGCGCCGACCGTGCCCGCGAGATTCTCACCGCCCTGCTGGACCCGCATTTCGACGGCTTCGCGCGGCCGCGGCTGGTGACATTCGCCGGCGCCGTCGGCCTGACCGAGTATTCGGCCGCACTGAATCCGTTTCTTGCCACGGCCTATGCGCCGGTGCGCTATCCCGACACGCTGGGCGAAACCCTGGCCAAGGCCGGCCGGACGCAGCTGCGCATCGCCGAGACCGAGAAATACGCCCATGTCACCTTCTTCATGAATGGCGGCGAGGAACTGCCCTTCCCGGGCGAGGAGCGCATCCTGGTGCCGTCGCCGAAGGTGGCCACCTACGACCTGCAGCCGGAAATGTCGGCGCCGGAAGTGACCGACAGGCTGACGGCGGCGATCACATCAGGCCAATTCGACCTGATCATCGTCAACTTCGCCAATCCCGACATGGTCGGTCATACCGGCTCGATGCCGGCGGCGATCCGGGCGGCCGAAACCATCGATGCCGCGCTCGGCCGGCTGGAGCAGGCGGTGCAGCAGACCGATGGCGTGATGCTGGTGACCGCCGATCACGGCAACCTCGAAGAGATGCTCGATCTGCAGAGCGGCCAGGCCCATACCCAGCACACGACGAATCCGGTGCCGGCCCTGCTGGTCGGCCGCCGCACCGACGGCTATGCGCTCGGCGACGGCCGGCTCTGCGACATCGCGCCGACCCTGCTGCATTTCCTCGGCCTGCCGCAGCCGGCGGCGATGACCGGCCGCAACCTCGCGCAGCCCGGCGCCGCGGCGGCAGCCGGCGCCCGCCGTCTTGCATAGGGCCGCCGGCCTTTTCCTGCTGCTGGCGGTCGCCGCCGGGACTGGGGAATCGCGTGCCCAGACCGCCGCCCCGCAGCAGCAACAGCTGCAGGACGTGCAGAAGAAGCTGCAGGAAAGCCGCGAGCGCGAACGCGACCTCGCCTCCGAAGCCGCCAAGCTGGCACAGAAACAGCGCGACCTGCAGCGCCAGTTGGTTACCGCCGCCCGCAAGCTGCAGACCCAGGAAGACCTCGTCATCCGCACCGAAGACCGCCTGACCCGGCTGCTGGCCGAGGAGAAAGTCGCGCAGGCAGCGCTGGAAACCCGGCGCGCCGAACTCGGCCAGACCCTGGCCAGCCTTGCCCGGCTGAGCCGGCAGCCGCCGGAAGCCATGGTGCTGGCGCCGGGTTCGGCACTCGACATGGTGCGCGCGAGCCAGCTGATGGCGGCCCTGGTCCCGGAAATCGAAAGCCGGGCCGCCCGGCTGAAAGACGAACTGACCCGCCTGACCCGCCTGCGCGAGGGCGTCGCTGCCGAGCAGGAAAAGCTCGGCAGCGCCATCGCCCGGCTGGACCAGGAACGGCGCGAGCTGGAATTCCTGCAGGCGCAGACCAATGCCGCCATGGCCGAAACCGCCGAGCAGCGCAGCGCCGAGCGCGAGCGCAGCAGCCAGCTGGCCGCCCAGGCCAAGGACCTGCGTGCCCTGATCGAGCGGCTGGTGGAGCAGGAGCGCCGCGAGCAGGAACGCCGGGCCGCCGAAGCCCGCAGCCAGGCCGGACCGGCAAAACCTGCCGGTCGCGAGCCGCCGGACAGTTATGCCGCTTTGGAAGGCAGTGCCGCTTTACCGGCCAGCGGCCGGGTCGTCGGGCGGTTCGGCCAGACCGACGAGAATGGCCTGCCCCTGCGGGGTATCCGCATCGAAACCCGCTCCGGCGGCCAGGTGGTGGCACCGGCTGACGGGAAAGTGATGTTTGCCGGCCCTTTCCGCGGCTACGGGCAACTCTTGATCATCGCACATGGCGGGGGATACCATAGCTTGCTCGCGGGCTTCGGCCGGATCGACCGTGCGGTCGGTCAGTGGGTTCTGGCCGGCGAGCCGGTCGGCCTGATGAGCGCCGCCGCGAATGGGACTTCCGGAGCAGGCGACAGGCCTGTGCTGTATCTCGAACTGAGGCGCAAGGGCGAACCGGTCAACCCGCTGCCCTGGCTGGCCTCGGGCGAAAGAAAGGTGAGCGGCTGATGCGCAATTTCCTCCTCGGTGGCGTCTGCGCCTTCGCGCTGATGGGATCGGTCGCGCTGTTCGCCGCGCCGAGCAAGATGGGTGTCCTGCAGACCAATGAGACCTATCGCCAGCTGAACCTGTTCGGCGAGATCTTCGAACGGGTCCGCAACGATTACTACAAGGAGACCAAGGACGAGGACCTGATGGAGGCGGCCATCAACGGCATGCTCGCCTCGCTGGACCCCTACTCGGTCTACATGCCGCCGCGCAGCTTCCAGGAAGCGCGCGTGCAGACCCGCGGCGAATTCGGCGGGCTGGGCATCGAGGTCACCCAGGAAAACGGCCTGGTCAAGGTGGTGTCGCCGATCGACGACACGCCGGCGCAGCGTGCCGGCCTGCTGCCCGGCGACCTGATCACCCATCTCGACGGCGATCCCGTCATGGGCAAACCGCTGCAGGAAGCCATTGAGAAGATGCGCGGCACGCCGAATACCAGCATCGTGCTGACGGTGCGCCGCGGCATGGATGCCGCGGCCAAGATCTTCGACGTCAAGGTCACCCGCGCGGTCATCAAGACCCGCGTGGTGCGCTCGCGCCGCGAAGGCGAATTCGCCTATCTGCGCATCTCGTCGTTCAACGAACACACCACCCAGGACATGACGGCGGCGATCGACCGCCTGAAATCCGAGATGGGGCCGGCGCTGAAGGGTTACATCATCGACCTGCGCGACAATCCGGGCGGCCTGCTCGACCAGGCGATTTCCGTTTCGGATGCCTTCCTGAACCAGGGCGAGATCGTCTCGACCCGCTCGCTGCGGCCGAATGCCGACGAGGGCCAGCGCTACAATGCCAAGCGCGGCGACATCGCCGATGGCAAGCCGATCGCCGTTCTGGTCAATGGCGGCACGGCATCCGCTTCCGAAATCGTCTCCGGTGCCCTGCAGGATCACCACCGCGCGGTGATCGTCGGCAACACCAGCTTCGGCAAGGGCCTGGTGCAGACCATGATCCCGCTGGGCGAGTTCGGTGGCATGAAGATCACCACCGCCGGCTATTTCACGCCGTCGGGCCGCAGCATCGACAAGGTCGGCATCGCCCCCGATATCGAGGCCTGGAACGAGCGCGACCACATGATCGCAGCGGCGCTGAAGGCCAGGCGCGACCTGACCGGCAAGCACGAAACCAGCGACGAAGCCGACAAGGCGCCGGACCGCAACGAAAAGACGCCGCAGGCCAAGGCCCCCGTGCCCGGCGAGGACGGTCCCGATGTGGTGCTGCAGGCCGCCATGGAGGTGCTGCGTGCACCGCCGAAGCCGGCCGCCAAGAAGTAACCGGCACAGGAAGGCCGCCGCCGCATGGCAGATACGCCGCTGCATGCCGATCCGGAGGATCGGGCCATGGCGGAACCCGCAGGCAAGCCCGGGCTGCTGAAGCGGCTGTTCGGCCGTGGCAAGGCGAAGCGGCAGGCGGCCATGGCGGCGGAAGCCGGCGACGATGCCGGTGATGACGCCGGCGATCTGCTGCAGGACGCATCCGACCCGACGCGGATCGACGAGGACGCCGATCTGGTGCGCAGCATCAATGGCGGCGAGGACGAGATTGCCGCCACACCGGCAGCGCCGCCGCGCCGCGAGGGTTTCAAGCACAAGCTGACCCGCTATCTCGGCTATGTCTTCTGGCCGCCTTTCCTGCGCGGTGACCTGCGCACGGTCAACCGCCGGCTGCTGCTGGCGGCATGGACCGGCGTGCTGCTGATGCTGGCCGGTGCCGGCGGCTGGCTGGTCACCACCGGCCAGTCGCTGACCGCCCTGCCGGGCTCGGAAGTGGTGATCGGCGTCACCCGCCTGACCCTGCCGCCGGAAGCACGGCTGGCGCCGGAACAGAAGCAGAGCCGCGCCGCCGCGCCGGCCGAGGTCGGCCGGCTGCCCAGTGGCCTGCTGATCGCACCCGACCCGGCGCTGGCCGAACGTGTGCCACGCGGCCTGGTGCCGAAGATCGGCGCCGATGGCCGCCAGCCCTGGAGCGCCTATGCCAGGCCCTATGACGCGCCGGCCGACCGGCCGCGCATCGCCATCGTGCTGCACAATCTGGGCCTCAACCCGCAGCTCAGCCTGCTGGCGGCCGAGCGGCTGGCGCCCGAGATCAGCTTCGCCTTCAATCCCTATGCGCAGGGGCTCGACAAGCAGATCGAGCGCACCCGCAGCGTCGGCCACGAGGTGCTGCTGAACCTGCCGATGGAGCCGTTCGACTATCCTTCCAGCGATCCGGGTCCCTATACGCTGCTGACCTCGCTGAACGAGGACGAGAATGTCCGCCGGCTCGACTGGGCGCTGGCCCGCGCGCCCGGCTATATCGGCTTTACCAACCTGATGGGCGGCAAATACACCTCCTCGCCCGAGCACATGAAACTGATCGCCGGCACCCTGAAGGCGCGCGGCCTGATGTTCGTCGATGCCCGCACGGCACCGAAAAGCGTTGCCGCCCGCATCGTGCGCGAGGCCGGCGGCGTCTATGCCTTCAGCAACCGGCAGATCGACCAGCTGCCCACCGCCGAACTGATCGATGCGCGGCTGGAAGAACTGGAGCGCACCGCCCGGGTCAGCGGCGTTGCCGTCGGCTCGGCCCAGCCCTATCCTGTCACCCTCGACCGTCTGCTGGCCTGGACCGGCACGCTGCCGGGCAAGGGCATCGCGCTGGTTCCGGTCTCCGCCGTGGCCAACCGCCAGAACCCGGAATAACCGCCGCGCCGCAACAGTCGCGCACCGCCACATCCGCACCGCCTCCGGACCGGTTTCCGGCTGCGCGGTGGCTTTTCAGCACAGGTCAGACCATGAGTGCCCCCCACGACAGCGATACCCGCCCCTACCGCGACGGCGTCGGCATCGCACTGCTGAATGCCGACGATCTCGTTTTCGTCGGCCAGCGCATCGACCAGACGGCGGAAGCCTGGCAGATGCCGCAGGGCGGCATCGATCCCGGCGAAGATCCGCTGGCCGCGGCCCTGCGCGAAATGGAAGAGGAAATCGGCGTGCGGCCGGATCTGGCCGAGGTGATCGCCGAAAGCCGGGGCTGGCTGCATTACGACCTGCCGCCGGATCTGGCCGCCAGGGTGTGGCAGGGCCGCTATCGCGGTCAGCGGCAGAAATGGTATCTCGCCCGCTTCCGCGGCCGCGATGCCGATATCAACATCGCCACCGCGCATCCGGAGTTCAATGAATGGCGCTGGGCGCCGTTCCGCTCGCTGCCCGACATCATCGTGCCGTTCAAGCGGCCGATCTACGAGTTGATCGTCGCCGAATTCGCCGACCGGGTCCGCACCTGATCCGGCCGGGGCCGCAGCGGAATACCGCCGCCCCCAGCTAGTAGACCGCGACCGGCACGCCGCAGCCGAGCACCATGTCGACCCGCCGGCCATCTGCCGACAACGGCAGCAGCACCGCCTGGAAGCGGTGGCGACGGTCATCGACCAGGTAATCGTAGGACAGGGTGCGCATCTCGCCCGCGGTGACCACCTCGCGGTACAGCGCCAGCAATTCGTCGCGGAAACCGGTATTGGCGATGTCGTCGAGCCACTGCCCGGTCAGGTCACGACCATGATAGAAGGTGAATTCGCTGCCGAACAGGCGGTAGCGGAAACGGCTGCTGCCGTCGTCCTGTGCCACCACATCGACCAGCAGGATGTTGCCCAGCACCGGTTTCAGGTCGAGCGGATCGAAATCGGCGCGCGCCGCATAGCGGCGACCGGCGCGTTTGCCCTGCCAGTAGCGCAGCAAATCCTGCAGGCGGGGATCGAGATCCTTCTCCGCCACCGGCATCATGTGCCGGCTCTTGGGCAATGGCCGCGTTATCATGTGCATAAGCTAGACCGCCGGAGATGCTGTGCAAGCCGGCGCCGCCGATGTTACCGGAAAGATATGCACGCCGGCAGTATGCGGAGAATCACGATCAGGCGGCGATGGCAGCGAGTCGACGCTGCCGGCGCTGCAGCAGATACCAGGTCAGCCCGGCGAAGCGACGACTGAACCAGCCCTGCGGATCCATGCCGCAGGCTTTCAGGGCCATGCCCAGCCCGCGCTGGATATGGCCGAAACGGTAGACGCGGCTGGCATGCAGTTCATAGGCGGCGCTCTGGGCGCTGCGGCTGTAGCCGTCGCGGCAGCCGTTGCCGCACCAGTAGGCCATGGCGAGTTCATCGTCGCTGGCCTCCCGCATGCGGGTCAGCGCGATCAGCAGACGGCGCAGCCGTCCCATCGGCCTAGTCTTCTGGTAGCGCTGCAGGTGATCGTAGAACAGCTTGAAATGCCGGAACTCGTCGGCCGCGATGCGGGCGGCAACCGCCCTGAGCACCGGCTCGGCGGCGGCGTCGCGGATTGCGCTGTAGAAACTGGAGGTGCCGCATTCGACCACGCAGCGGGCAACCAGCTCGCCATTGCGGCTGCCGCGCACCGACTGGGTCGCCTCCAGCGGCAGGCGGTAACCTTCCGTGAAGCGCTGCAGCGCCAGCGCCGGATCGAAATCCGGATCGGCCAGCTGGGCCCAGCGCGCCAGGGCCTGGCCATGCTGCACCTCCTCGGCGCCCCATTGCCGCGCCGCGGCGACGAAATCCGGATCGTCGGCGAACACGTTGCACAGATAGGTGACGTAGTCGTCGGCATTATGCTCGACCAGGGCGGCCGCCTTGATCGCGCGCAGCAGATCCGGATCGACCTTGGTCGGGTCGAACTGCGCCCAGGGAATGTCGTCCAGTGTCCAGTGCCGGGTCATGACGTCCAGTATTTATACCCTGGTCATCAAATTGCAACTCTTCGCAGACGTTGCTAAGTCCCGGTTATAGCGACATTCTTGAGGCATCCTGACGACAGGAGCGTGACCATGGCCGAGACCCTGCTGTACCATAACCCGCGTTGCTCGAAATCCCGGCAGGCCCTGGCCCTGCTGCAGGAGAAGGGTGTCGAGCCGGCCATTGTCGAATACCTGAAGACCCCGCCCTCGGCAGCGGGATTGAAAAGCCTGCTCGACCGGCTCGGCCTGAAAGCGGCAGATGTGCTGCGCCGCAAGGAGGGAGCCGAGGCCGGCCTGACCCCGGACATGCCCGAGGCTGCCCTGATCGCCGGCATCGCCGCCCATCCAGCGGCGCTGGAACGGCCGATTTTCGTGCACGGGGGGCGTGCCGTGGTCGGCCGGCCGCCGGAACGGGTGCTGGACCTGCTCTAGCCTTCGCAGGCCATCGGCCCTAGTTTGTCGGCATACCGACGAACCTGCCCGTCCGCCCCACCAGCCCGGGAAAACCCGATGACCGACCGTTCCGCCGCCACCGCCCCGGCGGCCGCACAGCCCCCGATTTCCGCCTATGCGCTGACCCTGCTGGCGCTGCTGACCCTGTTCTGGGGCGTCAACTGGCCGATCATGAAGATCGCGCTGCAGGAAATTCCGGTCTTCACTTTCCGAGCCGGCTGTCTGGGCGGCGGCGCGCTCGGCCTGTTTGCCATTGCCCTCTGGAAACGCATGCCGCTGGGCATCCCGCGCGGTTATGGCTGGAAGCTGGCGGCGATCAGCCTGTTCACCATCACCGGCTGGAACGTGTTCGTGCTGTATGGCCTCGGCATGCTGCCGGCCGGCCGCACCACCATCCTCGCCTTCACCATGCCGCTGTGGCTGCTGCCGATGAGCGCACTGGTGCTGCATGAACGGCTGACCGGATGGAAGCTGGCGGGCCTTGGCATCGGGCTGCTGGGCCTCGCCGTGCTGCTCGGCGGCGAATGGGAGGCGATGGCCGGCGAGCCGCTCGGCGTGCTGCTGGTGCTGGGCGCGGCAATCTGCTGGGCCATCGGCACCCTGCTGACCAAGCTGTATGCCATCCCGATGAATGCCGTGCCCTTCGTCGGCTGGCAGATGGTGCTGGGCGGAATCCCGATCTTCGTGCTGGCACCGCTGCTGGAGACCGACCGCTGGTTCGTCTATTCTGCCGGGCCATGGCTGGCGATGCTGTACAATGCCAGCATCTGCTTCGTGTTCTGCTACTGGGCCTGGAACACGCTGGTGCGCATCCTGCCGGCCGGCATCAGCGGGCTGAGCACGCTGATGATCCCGGTGGTCGGCGTCTTCTCGTCGATGGTGATGCTGGGCGAGCAGCCGCGCTGGCCCGAATTCGCCGCGCTGGCGCTGGTCGCCCTGGCACTCGGCCTGATCCTCAAGCCGGCCCGGCAGCCGGCACCCCAGGCCTGACGCCACTGGCCCGGCTGCCTAGCGCGCCTGATCACAGCTTCCAGTCGGCCTGGAAGGCATCGATCTGCCGGCCGATCGCCTTCACCAGCCGCGCCGACAGCCAGCGCCCCAGCAGCCACAGCACCGGCCGCAGCATCCAGCCGATCGCACGATGCAGCCAGGCGGCCCCGGCATGCCGGTCGGCATGCGATACCGCTTCCGCCAGCAGCCGCGGCAGCATCAGGTCGAGCCGGCGGCGGATCAGCGGCACGCAGTCCTTTGCCAGCGGGATTCCCGCCGGCCAGGGATAGGGCAGGACTTCCCCGGCGGCCGTGCCGCAGAGCGGGATGACCGGAAATTCGTGCCGCTCCGGGCGGTCGTCATGATCGCGGGCGAAGAACGCGGCGGCCGCCTCCGGCTGCCGCGCCGGCCAGCCGCCGAACACGGCATTCTCCGGATCGAGGGTGAAATGGTCGCGCAGGAATTTCTGCATGTTGCGGCGACCGAGCTGATAATCGTGCAGGCGGTAGCGCTGGGCAAGAAAGCCGGCGAAACCGCCGAGACCGCCCGCACACAGCGCCCGCGCGCCGATGAAGCGTTCGCCACCGGCGGCAACGCGCACCGGCGCCAGCATGAACCGGCTGCGCACCGGTTCGGCGGCCGCGGTTTCCAGTTCGGCCGGATCGAAGCGCGTCTGCTGCCACCACAGTCCGAACAGGCTGCCCGCCACCGCCAGCATGCCCGGCATCGGCCCCGGCGGACGGTAGGGCGGCGGCGCATCGGGAAACGGGTCGATCAGCAGCAGGGCGCGATGCGCCTGCCGGGCATCGCGCGGATTGCGGCTGCCGGCGCCGGCCAGGATCTGCCGCCCCAGCTCCACCGGCGCATTGTCGACGATGCCGCCATCGATCGCCCAGTAGGCATATTCCGCCGGCATCGGATCCCAGGCCGGCGGAATATGCCGCAGGTCGGTATGGCGGCCGGAAGCGGGGTCGGCCGGCACCGTCCAGGGTCGTTGCAGATAAACATCCGCCGGCTGCGCGACCGGCCGGGCGCGGAAGCCGACCGGCACCGCGGCACTGGCCGCCACCGCCGCCGTCAGCGGCAGCCAGTCATCGCGCATCGCCGGGGCCGGCGGCGGCAGGCTGGCGGCAGGCGCCGGATCACTGCGCGCCGCTCCGGCGCCCAGCCCGGAAACACGGAAGGCGACGTAATCGCCATGGGTGGTGACGGTCTGGCCGTCGGTGCCGGCAAGGCCGCCCATGGCGATGCGGTAAGGCAGGCCCGGCAGGTTGGTGACGCAGAGTGTCAGCCGGTAATCGGCAGCGATGAAGGGGTATTGCGGCGGCGCGGGCGCCGCTTCGGTCAGACGGCCGATCAGGCCGTCGCCGATGGCATCCACCATGTCGGCATTCAGCAGCGAGGGCACCGTGGCCTCGCGTTCGAGATCGCTGGTACCGAACAGCGAGATACGGTCCGCCTCGATCACCCAGGAGCGGAAGAATTCGTTGACCTGCCAGCTGGCGGCATCTTCCGCTGCGGCGACGCCCGACAGAGTGCCGTCCGGATCACGCCGCACCAGATCGCGCACCGGGTGGATGCCGTGCCACGGCGCGATGGCGGTCAGCGCGTTGCCGATGGCTCCGGCCGAGGCGCCGGCGGCACCACGCAGGATCACATCATGATCGGGGACCGCCGGGCCGTTTCCCGCGGCCGCATCGGCCTTGGCGCGGGTCCACTGATCGAGGGCCTCGTAGAGGAAATCCAGTGCGCCCGCCGTATAGGCACCGCCCGACACCGCACCGGCATTCACCAGCACGATCTCGAAAGCCGGCCGGTATGCCGGCGTCGCTGTCTGTGTCATGGCCGCCCCCGTTTCACCGCATTATGGCGGCGAGACCCGGTGGTGCAACAGAGGGGTATTGCGCTAGCGGTTTTCCGCCGCGAGGTTGCCACCCAGCCCCTGCATCAGGGCAATGAAGCCGGGAAAGCTGGTATCCATCACCCGGGCATCGTCGATGGCAGCGCCATCCCGCGCAGCCATGCCCAGCACCAGGAAGGACATGGCGATGCGGTGATCGAGCTCGGTGGCGATGGCCGCGCCCCCCTGCGGCGGGCGGCCGCGGCCACGGATCACGAGGCCGTCCTCGAACTCGTCGAGATCGACGCCGCAGGCCTTCAGGCCGCGCGCCATCAGCATCAGGCGGTCGCTTTCCTTGACCCGCAGTTCCTTCGCCCCGCGCACCACGGTATCGCCCGCGGCACAGGCGGCGGCGGCAAACAGGATCGGATATTCGTCGATCATGCTGGGCGCCCGCTCCGGCGGCACGGTCACGCCCTTCAGCGCCGAATGCCGCGCCACGATATCGGCAACCGGCTCGCCGCCGGCCTCACGCCGGTTGGTGTAGGTGATATCGGCGCCCATTTCCTGCAGGGTCATGAACAGCCCGGTGCGCAGCGGATTGAGGCCGACATTGGCAATGGTGATTTCCGACCCCGGCACCAGCAAAGCGGCCACCAGCGGAAACGCCGCCGAAGACGGATCGCCCGGCACATCGATGGCGGCGGCGCGAAATTCCGGCTGGCCGGTCAGCCGGATGATGCGGCCACCGGTTTTCGTCGTCTCGACGGCGACGCTGGCGCCGAAATGCCGCAGCAGGTTTTCGGTATGGTCGCGGGTCGGCTCCGGCTCGATCACCGTGGTGATGCCCGGCGTGTTCAGCCCGGCCAGCAGCACCGCGGATTTCACCTGCGCAGAGGCCACGGGCAGTTCGTATTCGATCGGCAGCGGATGCGCCGTGCCGGTCACCGCCAGCGGCAGCCGCCCACCGCGGCGGCCGGTGAAGACGGCGCCGATGCGCGACAGCGGCTCCGTCACCCTGCCCATCGGGCGGCGGCGCAGCGAGGCATCGCCGGTGAAGACGGCGGTGAAATCGTGGCTGGCAACCAGCCCCATCACCAGGCGTGCGCCGGTGCCGGCATTGCCCATGTCGAGCACATCGGCCGGCTCCGACAGGCCGCCGATGCCGACACCCCAGACCCGCCATTCGCCCCCTCCCGCTGTACTCGGGCCCAGCCGTTCGACCTCGGCGCCCATGGCACGCATGGCGGCAGCGGTGCGCAGCACGTCCTCGCCCTCCAGCAGACCGGTCACCCGGGTTTCGCCGACACTGAGCGCGCCGAAGATCAGGGCGCGATGCGAGATCGACTTGTCGCCGGGAACGGCGGCATGGCCGGACAGGGCCTGGCCGGGACGGGCACGATACGGACGGGAGTGCGGGTCGGGGGCGGCGGTCATGGCGGGGCCGTCTCGTTCTGGCTGGGCGGCAACCGGCCAGAAAAAAGCCGGTATTACGGGTTGACAGGGCGCGCTTCTTTAACACAATCGCGCCGCCCCGGCCAGACCGGCGGGGCAGCACCGGAGACCGCCCCCAGGGCGGGGTCCGGACGCCCATGGCATGGAGATTCTGTCGATGGCCAAACCCGAGTGGGGCAACAAGCGCCGCTGCCTGAGCTGCAGCGCCGCCTTTTATGATCTCAACAAGTCGCCGATCCTGTGCCCGAAATGCGGCACCGAGTTCAATCCCGATGTGCTGGTGAAATCGCGCCGGCCGGCCAAGCCGGAAGAGGCGAAGCCCGCGCCGAAGCCGCCGAAACCCGCGGCCACGGATGATGTCGATACCGATATCGAGGATTCCGATATCGGCGACGACGTGCTTGAGGACGAGGAGGATTTCGACGAGGACGATGTCTCGGAAGAGATCGACGTCGATGCCGCGCCCGATGGCGAAGAAGAGCGCTGACCGTCTCTGAGGCCGCCTGCCGCCCGGTCTTCCGCCCGGGCGGCAGCGACATCCGGCGGTCATGAGAAATCCCTGCGCCGGGGGCCGATGAAACACTTGCAAAGTCCCGGGGGCCGGCTTATGGTCCGCCCCCGCCGACGGACCCCGGCGTTCCTTCCGGAACGCCTTCAAGTCCGTGATTTTATGGGGCCATAGCTCAGCTGGGAGAGCGCCTGCATGGCATGCAGGAGGTCAGCGGTTCGATCCCGCTTGGCTCCACCAAAATCCCCCCGCCGCATCATCACATTCCCTGCCCCTCCCGTCTTCTGCCGGGCTTCCCGCCAGACCGGCGGTGCTTGCGGTTTGCCCGCCGCCGGGCAATATTTCACATTCCCCTAGCGGGTTATTATCGGGCTCTCCCAGCACAGGCGCCAGTTCCGGATGATTGCGACCACGAATGACAACGGCCAGCTGACCTGGTCTCCGGCGCCGGAAGCCTGCCGCCATGCCGTGATCGCCGATCTCTACCGCTACTGGCTCGGCCGCCAGGCGGAAACCGGGCGGCTGCCGGCCCGGGCCGATTTCGATCCGCTGACCATGCGCAAGGCGCTCGGCAATGTCGCGCTGATCGAGGTGCATCGTGATCCTTTGCGGTTCCGCATCCGCCTTGCCGGCACCAACCAGGCCAGCCGGCTCGACCGCGACCCGACCGGCCAGTGGCTGGACGAGATGGACGCCCCGGAATACCGCATGCTGCTGATCGGGCGACTGACGGCAATCGTGCGCGATCCGGCCCCGTTGCTGGTCCATAACCGGCAGCTGCTGGACGAACGCTGGTACGATTACGAAGTGATCTGGCTGCCGCTGGCCAATGACGGCCGCACCGTCGACATGGTGATGGCCTGCCAGATTTTCGCCGATGCGACGCCAACGGACTGACGACCGAAGATGAGGCGAATCTGACCGCGCGGACAAGATTCTGGCGTGCGGCCTGACAGAAATATGACACTGCCGGAATGACTCTGCCGCAATGCAGAAAACTCCCCCGGAAAGGCAGTTTTTTCTTGCATCGCGGGGAGATGTGCCCCATACCCCCCTACCGAGGCTGTTTGGAAAGTGGCGCACTGGCCGCCGGCGATTTCATGGATTTTGCCGGCCGGAACCACGGGGCTTTCCCAACAGTCTCTCTGCCAATCGGACAAACCCAGGGACCGCCAGCAGGCAAGTCGCGGCGGCCCGCCTTTGGTGGAGAGAATTCCATGTCGAACAAGGCAACCAAGCCGGCCCTCTATGAAGTTCCGGCAGCATCGGCCGTTGATGCGGCCGACGAGCATTTCATCTGCAAGGATGGCGTGCGCTATGCCGGCATGCACCTGATCATCGATCTGTGGGGCGGCAAGCATCTCGACAACCTCGCGCTGGTCAAGCAGACCCTGACCGAGGCGGTGAGCGAGATCGGCGCCACCCTGCTGAATATCGACCTGCACCATTTCGAGCCCAATGGCGGCATTTCCGGCGTGGCCGTGCTGGCCGAAAGCCACATGTCGATCCACACCTGGCCGGAAAAGGGCTATGCCGCGCTGGATGTCTTCGTCTGCGGCGACTGCCAGCCGACCCGGGCGATCCCGGTGCTGCGCCGCGCCTTCCTGCCCGACAACATCCAGTGCACCGAGATGAAGCGGGGACTGATTCTGTGACCACCTGGTTCAACGAGACTCTGTATTCCGGTTTCCGCCAGAGTCACGAAATCAAGAAGGTCCTTTTCGAGGGCAAGTCGAAGTACCAGAAGGTCAAGGTGTTCGAGAGCGGCCGCTTCGGCCGCATGCTGGCGCTGGACGGCGTCGTGCAGTGCACCGAGGGCGACGAGTTCGTCTATCACGAGATGCTGACGCATCTGCCGGTGCTGGCGCATGGCGCCGTGCAGTCGGTGCTGATCGTGGGCGGCGGCGATGGCGGCATTCTCGAGGAAGTGCTGAAGCACAAGAGCATCCGGCGCGTCACCATGGTCGAGATCGACGGCATGGTGATCGACATCGCCAGGAAATACCTGCCGAAAATCTGCGGCAAGGCGTTTTCCGACAAGCGCACAAACCTGGTGGTCGGCGATGGCGCCGCCTGGGTGCGCGACACCGACGAGCGCTACGATCTGGTGATTGTCGACCGGCCCGATCCGGTCGGCCCCGCCACCGTGCTCTTTTCCAAGGCCTTCTACGATAACTGCCGCCGGGTGATGAAACCGGGCGCGATTCTCGTCGCCCAGAACGGCGTGCCGCATATGCAGGGCCCGGAACTGACCGACGCGATCAGGCTGTTCCAGAAGATCTGGGCGCATTCGGGCACCTATCTCGCCGTGGTGCCGACCTACGTCTGCGGCTTCATGTCGATGACCTGGGCCTCGGACCGCGACATCACCGATGTCGACCCGCGCAAGGTCTTTGCCCGCTTCGACAAGGCGATGCTGAAGGGCCTGCGCTACTACAACCCGGAAATCCATTTCGGCGCCTTCGCGCTGCCGAACTTCGTCGCCAGGCTGCTGCCGGCCCCGAAGCCGGTGAAGGCCGGAAAGCCGGCGGCGAAGAAGGCCGCGAAAAAGCGCTGACACTCCACGAAATAAAAAGCAGAAGCTAGCTTAACTCTGCAGCGCCCGCCGGCCCGTCCGGCGGGCGTTTTTCATTGACCGGCTGCCGCGTCAGCCGCGCCGGCGCCGCAGAACGGCATAACCGAAGGCGGTCGCGGCAATCATGGCAAAAACCAGCGCGCAGACCAGGACCGGGAAATAGCCGCCGCCCAGGCCCCAGATCCATGCCGCCAGCGACGGCGCGACGGCTGCCGCCAGCGCCGTCGGCAGGGTCAGCGCGCCGTTGATCGCGCCATACCCCTCGCGCCACAGCAGGTCGGGCACCGCCGTGCCGCGCAGGATGGTCATCATGCCGTTGGCGGCGCCATACAGCGCCGCGAAGACGAACAGCACCGGCACGATGGTGGGAAACAGGATCAGCAGCGGCAGCGACACCATGAACAGCGCCATCACGATAATCCCGTTTGCCACGGCATCGAGGCGGCGGCCGAACAGCAGCAGCACGCGGCCGGCCACCTGGGCCGGGCCGATCACCGCGAGGATGCCGACGGCAACACCAAGCGGCAGTCCGTATTCCGCAAACATCGGAATGAAATGGAATGCCAGCATGGTGTGCATCAGGAAATAGAAGGTGAAGCAGACCGCGAGACCCCAGAAGACCGGATGGCGCAGGGCGCGCCGCATCGGATCCTCCGCCGCCGGCAGTGGCGCCGCATCGGCATCGCGGCGGCCATGGTCGCGCAGCAGCAGGCCGTGCACCGGCAGGCAGAGCAGCAGGTTGCAGGCCGCCACCACCAGCAGGGCATCGCGCCAGCCCAGCGCCTCGATCCACCAGGCGATCAGGGGGATGAACACCGTGCTGGCGAATCCGCCGGCCAGTGTCAGGATGGTGATGCGCAGCCGGAAGTCATCCGGGAACATGCGGGTCAGCACGGCGAAGACCGGCGCATAGAGCGTGGTTGCCTGAGCGATGCCGAGGCCGAACCACAGCGCATAGAAGACCGGCAGGCTGCCGACCCGTGCCCACAGCAGGAACATGATGCCGGCCAGCGCCGAGCCGATGGTCATCAGCCAGCGGCCGCCGCGGGCATCGATCAGGCGCCCGACCGGATAGGCGGCAAGGCCGGAAACCAGCAGCCCCAGCGACACCGCGCCGTTCAGTTCCGACCGGCCCCAGCCAAGCTCGGCCTCCATCGGCACGACGAAAAGCGGAAACCCGTAGAAGATGGTGCCCCAGGAAATCACCTGGGCGAGCGACAACGCCGCCACCACCGGCCAGCCATGGCCGGGACTGCGGGGAAGCTCGGATGCCGGATGGATTGCAACC
Organism: Ferrovibrio sp.; assembly: GCF_964218355.1. Taxonomy (GTDB): domain Bacteria; phylum Pseudomonadota; class Alphaproteobacteria; order Ferrovibrionales; family Ferrovibrionaceae; genus Ferrovibrio. Next base: position 366,871 of record NZ_CAXPMC010000016.1, read on the forward strand.
ATCGCCCCGGCTTATACGCCGGGGCGATGGCAAAGTCACCGTCAGGCTGCCGACTTGCCGCCGACCTGTGCCGGGGTTGTCGGGCGGCGGCGCAGCCTGGCTATTCGGCCGCCTGCGGCAGCGGCCGTGCCGGCATGCCGCCATAGACCTCGTCCTCGCCCTGCTGGCGGAACAGCTCCAGCAGGCGCCGGCGCATGATCACGCCGCCGCGGTCGGACGGCATGTGGTTCTCGGCCCGGCGGCTGATGTCGATGCAGGCATCGGGATCGGTCGCCTCGAGGATGTCCTTGTCCTCGGCGGTGATCACCGCATCCCACTCGATCAGCTTGGCGGTCGGGCAGTCGGCTTCGGTATCGTTGCGGTACAGCCACTGCACCAGCTTGATGCGGCCATCCTCCATGGGTGTGGCACAGTTGAAGATGATGTGGCGGATGCCTGACGGGTATTCCATGTCGAGCCGCCGGCTGAACGGCAGGTACCAGTGATTGCGCATATGCCGCTTGGTGGTCGGATCGGTGCTGCCGGTGACCTGGTGGGCAACCGGCGGGTTGAGAATGGGGACGACCGATTCGGCATAGAAGCCGTAATCGGTTTCCTTCATCTCGTATTTCTCCGGCTTCGGCTGGTCGTACTGGCCGAAGGTGGCCTTGTGCACGAAGGAGAAATGCGCGTTGTCGAAGGAATTCTCCATCATGCGGATCGGCGCGCAGGCCCAGTCCTCGTAGAACTGGTCGATGCGGCGGAAAGCGGGATCGCTGTCTTCCGGGATGTCGAACAGATCGGTCAGCGGTTCGTCCAGCGCCACCCAGGCATAGCCGTAGCGCGGCTGGCAGCGATAGGCCGGCACGGCGATGTTGCCCGAGACCGGGCTGCCTTCCGGATATTGCGGGATGCGGACGCACCGGCCGTCGCGGTCATAGGTCCAGCCATGATAGCCGCAGACGATATGGCCGTTGTCGCACCAGCCTTTCGACAGCTTGGCGGTGCGGTGGCAGCAGCGGTCGGCCAGAGCGGCCGGCCGGCCATCCGAGTCGAGGAACACGACAATGTCCTCGCCCATCAGCCGGAAGGGCTGCGGACCCGCCTTCAGGTCTTCCAGCTTCACGGTGGCATACCAGAATTTACGCAGGGTTTTCTGTTTGGTGGTCAGCATCGACGGGGCATCCTGTCGTTCTGGCCTGCTGGTCAGGCCGCCAGCCGGCCTGCCGATCCTGGCAACCTCCGCTGGCCGGGTCGCTGGAACCCGCCGGTGTTTATAAGCAAGTTCCGGGCCGGACGCACGCCGGAAAAGCAGGCGGCATCTTGAACGGTAGGGATCGACGCCGATATAATGTTTCATCCCCTCCCGTCTGCGAGGCTCGCCATGCAGCGCCGCCAGTTCCTGTCCGCTTTCACAGTTGCCGCCGGCGGATTCGCCCTTGCCGGCACTCCCGTCGCTGCGGCGCGGGCCATGTCGCTGGAGCCGGCGCCGGCACATCTCCGCCTTGCCGCCCCGCCGGCCGATGGCGCCCTGGACTGGGAATTGCTGGCTGCGGCCGGGCCCGAGCGTTTCCGCGATGGCGCCATCAGCCGCTTTCCCGCCACCCTGCGCGACCTGGATGGGCAGCCGGTCCTGCTCAGCGGCTACATGATGCCGATCCGGCAGGAGGCAGAACATCGCGAATTCCTGCTCGGCGGCCTGCAGTTCCATTGCGCCGGCTGCATGATGGGGGATCTCGGCCGCATCGTCGCCGTGCGCAGCCGCAAGCCTGTCGCCCTGACCGGGAATCCGCTGCAGCTGCGCGGCACCCTGCGGCTGCTGGAGGGGCAGGCTTCGGCCCTCTATTACCGGCTGGACGACGCGCGCCCGGTCTGAAGGCATCCTGCCTGCTTGCAAGGCAGGCGGCTTCCGCTAAGATCGCGGCCGCCGGCGGCCGCAATCATCCTCCGTGCAGCGCCCTGCCCTGACGGCGGCCTGCGCGCCTCCTGATATTTCGTCTCCCGGATTCCAACCATGACCGATTCCGTTCCCGCTGCCGCCGCGCAGCGCCGCCGCGCCACCCTGATCGGCGCCATCGCCATCCTGCTCTGGGCCTCGCTGGCCCTGTTCACCGCGCTGACCCCGTCGCTGCCGGCCCTGCAGGTCAATGCCATGAGCTTCACCATCGCCGCGCTGGCCGCCCTGATCCTGTGGCTGGCGCGCGGCGAGAATCCCCTGCGCCACCTGCGCCAGCCGCCGCTGGCCTGGGCTCTGGGGGTGGCCGGCCTGCTCGGCTATCACGCCCTGTATTTCCTGGCACTGAAGCTGGCGCCGCCGCTGGAGGCCAGCCTGATCAACTATCTCTGGCCTTTGCTGATCGTGGTCTTTTCCGGATTGCTGCCGGGCGAACGGCTGCGCTGGTTCCACCTGGCCGGCGTCGTGCTCGGCCTGGCCGGCACGGTCAACCTCGTGCTCGGCAAGGGCGATGTCGCCTTCGAGGGCCGGCATCTGGCCGGCTATGCGGCCGCGCTGGCCGCCGCGCTGACCTGGTCCAGTTATTCGGTGCTCAGCCGCCGCTTCGCCAGCGTGCCGACCGACGCCGTCGGCGGCTTCTGCGCCGCCACGGCGGTTCTGTCATGGCTGCTGCATTTCGCCTTCGAGCAGAGCGTCTGGCCGGCCGACCTCACCGAATGGCTGGCGGTGCTGGGCCTCGGCCTCGGGCCGGTCGGGCTGGCCTTCTTCTGCTGGGACCACGGCATGAAGCGCGGCGACATCCGCGCGCTGGGCAGCATGGCCTATGCGGCACCGCTGCTGTCGACCCTGCTGCTGCTCGCCTTCGGCCAGGGCGAGGCCCGCTGGCAGGTGGCCCTGGCCTGCGCGCTGATCGTCGCCGGCGCCCTGCTCGGTACCGGCGATCTCAGGGCGAAGCGCCGCTGAGGCCGGCAGACGGCGCCGCCGGTGCCGCCTCGTGCCGGCCGGGAAAGAACAGCGCCGCAAGAAAGACGCAGAAACCAAAGCCCGCAAGCACCAGGTAGAGCGACGCAAAGCCGCCGCCATGGTCGTGCAGCAGCGCGACCATCGGCACGGCGGCGGCGCTGACCCCGAAGGACAGCAGGTAGCGCAGGGCATAGGCCCGCGAGCGCCATTCATCGGCCGTGTAGCGCACGATCATCGCGTCGTTGATGGTGACCTGGCCGAACACGGCAAACATCAGCCCCGCCGCCGCCAGCAGCAGGCCCCAGTCGCCGGCGGTGGCGGCGACGAACAGGCAGGGCGCCTGCAGGGCCGCGAGCGGCACGAAGATCCGCCGCAGGCTGTGGCGATCAACCAGACCGCCGATGATCAGCTGTGCCACCGCGCCGGCGACATAAACCGCCGCGACCAGCGCGCCGACCGCGGCAGGCGAATCGACCAGGCCGAGCAGCCGTTCGCTGAACAGCTTGGGCAGCGACACGGTGGCGGCACTGAACACCACACCGCCGGCAACGGTGACCGCGGTCAGGACGGCAAAGACCCGCATTGCCACGGCGCGCGGCACGGCCGCCTGCGGCTTGGCCTTCGCCCGCATGGCGACATGGTCGTCGGGCACCAGCACGAGGAAAGCCATGCCGGCCACGATGGCCAGCGCGCCCGGAATGAAAAAGGCGAAGCGCCAGCCGAGATACTGGGCGATGCCGGCGGTCAGCAGGGCGGCGAAGGCGATACCGAGATTGCCCCAGACGCCGTTGATGCCAAGGTCGCGGCCCAGCTTTTCCGTATGGCTGGCCAGCAGCGCACCGCCGACCGGATGGTAGATCGCCGCGAACAGGCCGATCAGGGTCAGGCAGACCGCCAGCATGACCTCGGACTGTGCCAGTCCGGTCAGGATGGTGGCCGCGCCGATGCCGATGAAGAACACCGCCAGCATGTTGCGCCGGCTCCACTTGTCACCGAGCCAGCCGGCCGGCAGCGAACCGGCCCCGAAAGCGATGAAGCTGCCCACCGACAGCGCCAGCAGCTCGCCGTAGGAACTGGTGAAGCTGTCGCCCATCGCCAGCACGGCGGTGGGGAAGATCAGCACGAACATGTGGTCGATGCTGTGGGCCAGATTGACGAAGCCGATCACCCGGCGTGCCTGCGACATCCCGATACTCCGGCGGAAAGACGGTTGCAGGCTGCAGGATAGGGGTGTCTGATAGAGACAGTCCTGCCTGCTTTTATCGAGAATCGGACATGCCCCGCAGCGTCATCCCCGGCCGCAGCATCGATTCGGCCGATTACCAGCACAGCCGCCCCCCGGTGGCGGCCATGCCGAAGGATTACGGCCCCGGCGAGGAGATCGCGCCGCACAGCCATGCCCGGGCGCAGCTGCTCTATGCCGCCAGCGGCGTGATGCGGATCACCGCCCGGGAAGCCGGCAGCGACCAGGGCGGTATCTGGATCGTGCCGCCGCACCGGGCGGTATGGATACCGCCGGCCTGCGAACATGCGGTGCGCATGGTCGGGCCGGTGCAGATGCGCACCCTCTATGTCGAGCCCGGCGCTGCCCCCGGCCTGCCGGCAGCCTGCCGGGTGATCGAGGTTTCGCCGCTGCTGCGCGAACTGGTTCTCGCCATCATGGAAGAGCCGCTGGACTATCTGCCCGGCAGCCGCGGCGATGCCATCGCCCGGCTGCTGCTGCAGGAACTGGCCGCCGTGGAGGCCCTGCCGCTGCATCTGCCGCAGCCGCGGGACGCCCGCCTGCAGGCGGTGTGCCGCCGTATCGAGGCCGGCATCGGCGACGAGATGCCGCTGGAGGAGATCGCCCGTGACGCCGGCATGAGCAGCCGCACGCTCGCCCGGCTGTTCCGGCGCGAAACCGGCATGGGCTTCCAGCAATGGCGCCAGCAGGCGCGGCTGGCAGAGGCGCTGGCACGGCTGGCGCAGGGCCAGCCGGTGGGGCTGGTCGCCGCCGATCTCGGCTATGCCAGCCCGGCCGCCTTCACGGCGATGTTCCGCCGCAGTCTCGGCACCACGCCGGGCAGGTATTTCGCGGCCGGAAATCCTGCCGCCGTCAGGCCAGCCGCTTCTCCATTGCGAGAATGACGGCGCCGTCATCGACGCTTTCCCCGGTCGCGGTGAAGCCCGCCTGACGGTAGAAGCCGACCCCCTTCACATTCCCCTTCTCAACCTCCAGCCGGATTCCCGTTGCCCCGGGAAACCTGTCGGCCAGGGCCGCCAGCAGCTGCCGCCCCACGCCCCGCCGCTGGCATTTCGGCGCGACATACAGGCGGGCCAGATGCAGATGCCCGTCCCGCCACATCGCGAGCCCGTGTCCTGCCAGGGTGTCTTCGGTCTCCGCCACCAGAAATGCCGTGCCCCGCACGCCAAGCTGGGCCGCCAGAACATCCAGGGCATGCCAGCGGCGCGTTATCTCGGCGACCCTGGCAGCTCCCAGCAGAACGTCATAGGTGTCGTGCCAGGTTTCCGCCAGCAGCCGGCTGACCGCCGGAATGTCTTCCTGCACCGCATCGCGAATCCGGACCGCTGCGGGGCGGACCGTCATGGCATCCAGCCCGGCGGGGCGAGCTCAAAGCCGCCGAACTCGAAACCCGGCGCGACGGTACATCCCACCAGCGTCCACTCGCCCAGGGATTCCGCCGCCTGCCAGTGATGCATGGACACGATGCCCTGCGGCCGCTGGCCGGCGGCAAGGTCGCTGCCCAGCACGAGATGCGACACTGCCGCCCCGGCCGCAGCGGCGATGCTCAGGCGCAACGGCGCACCGGCATGCCAGTGCCAGGTCTCGACCGCATCGACGCGGTGCCAGTGCGAGCGTTCGCCGCGTTTCAGCAGGAAATAGATCGCCGTCGACCGCGACCGGCCGGCGGCATCGGTCTGCGCATCGCGGAAGGTTTCGGCATAATGCCCGCCTTCCGGATGCGGCTGCAGGCCGAGCAGGGCGATGATCTCGTCGGCCGTCATGGCGCCGCGCCGCCTCACATCCCGAGCAGGTGGCTGACGATCTCGATGCCGCCGAAGATCAGCAGCCCGACCCAGCCGGTGGCCAGCACGCTGACGGCGAGGCTGCTCAGCACCAGCAGCCCGTCGCGCTCGATCTGGCCAAGCGCCGCCAGGATGATCGCCCAGGCCGGGATCAGGTTGCCGAACGGGATCGGCAGCGACAGCAGGAAGGCATTCCACAGCACGATGACACCGATCAGGCGGCGGGCGCGCCAGCCGGCGATCCGCTCCAGCCGCGGCTTCAGCCAGCGTTCGATCTTCTGCAGCCAGGGGATCGACGGCCGCAGCAGCCTGGCCACGTCGGCACGGCGGAAGCTGCGCTGCAGCCACTTTTTCGGAAACCACGGATGGTTGAAGCCGAAGACCAGCTGGCCGGACAGCAGCAGCAGGGGCGCACCCAGGATCGCCGACAGCCCCGGCGCGATCGGCGCCGGGATGCCGTTCGGCAGCGCGAAAACCAGGATCAGGAAACCGAAGGCCCGCACCTCGAACAGCTCCAGCAGTTCGTGCAGGGTGATGCGGTCTTCCGGATTGCCGGTGCAGAGTTCGGCGACGATCTCGGAAATCCGCCGCGGCGCATAGACCTGTTCCGGGGTGATGGGCTGCTGCGCCGTCATTCGCCCTCGCCGTTGCGATTGCCGTTGCCGAAGCCAGGCAGCTGCGGTGCCGCCACCTCCTCGGCTTCCGCGTCGATGATGTCATCGGTGTTGCGGATGGTGAACTCGAAGCTGGGCAGGGCCTGCGGCGCCTTTCCTGGCCGGATGCCAAGCTTGGCGAGGCTGCGCATCCGTGGCAGCAGGCGCCGGTTTACCGATCGGCTGAACTGGTCGAAGCTGTCGCTCGCCTGCTGCAGACCCCTGCCGACCTTCTCGGCAAGCGTCAGCGCCGTGCCGGTGCTTTCCACCAGCTTGCCGACCGCCTCTACGATCTGGTCCAGATTTTCCACCTGCCGGCCGCTGTCGATCTGCATGCGCGACACCGCGATGATCGCCGCCAGTGCCGACGGCCCGGCGATCACGATATCGGCTTCCGCCGCCCGGCGCTCGAAATCCGGATCGGCGCGGCGCAGCTTCTCCACCGCCGCATCGTTGGGCAGCATCATCGCCGTCATGCTGCGCTTCAGGCTGCCGCCGCGCTTCGTCTCGCGCCAAGTCGCCAGCACGGCATTGCCGTAATCCTTGGCCGACAGCGCGCGCAGATGCTGGCCCATCCGCTGGGCCAGCTGCTGCAGGGCGGCGGCCTCGGCAGCCGCGTCCTCGGCCTCGGCATGGTCGAGCAGCAGCTTGCTGGCCTTGCTGTCGATCACCAGCACCGCGTCGCCGGGCAGGAAAACCACGGCATCGGGCCGCAGAGCACCGCGCTCGCCGTCGCCGGCCGCGTGATACTGGATGATGAAATCGTGGCCCGGCTGCAGGCCAAAGGCCTTCAGCGTGTTTTCCAGCCCGATCTCGGCCAGCCGGCCGGCGCCGCCGGGATGCGACAGGGCGCGGTGCACCGTCTCGATGGTGCGGCGGCTGTCGCCGACCTGCTGGTGCAGGCGGCTGACCGTGTCGGTGATCACCGTGACCTGCTGCAGCAGGCCCTCGGTAGTGGTCTTCACCTTTTCCTCGGCCTGCTTCTTCTGCTCGTCCGCCTCGCGCTTGTGGGTTTCGAGCAGCATGGCGGAGAGCTGCTTGCCGGTTTCCAGCGTCGCCGCCTTGGCGGCCTCGGTCATCTGCTGCACCGTCTGCTCGTAATCGGCGAAGCGTTTCTCCTGCTCGGCCAGCTGCTGGCGCGCCAGCGCCGCCTCGCGCTCGTGGCGGATGCGTTCCCGGTCGGCATCGGCGCGGGCGACCTCCGCCACGGCCAGTGCGGCGCGGGCGGCCTCGATCTGGGCGGTCAGTTCCGTCAGCCGGGTTTCCGCCGCGGTGCGGGCGGCCAGCGCCGAGTCGAGCCGGTCGCGCAACTCGGCGCGTTCTGTCTCGGCCGCCTCGCGGCCGCCCGCGGCGGCCTCCAGCCGGGCCTGCAGGGCAGCGATTTCCGCTGCCGCGTCAGGGCCTTGCGCAGCAGCCCGGGGGCCGGCCGACAGCCGCCACAGGATCAGCCCGAGCAGCGCCGCCAGGATGGCAAAACCGGCATAAATCACTATATCCATACAGGGTTAGATAGCAGCGGGCTTGACGGATCGCCAGCCCGCATCCTATCTGGCCGCAGCGAATGTAATGGAACCGACACCGGACCCGACCCCATGGCCCTCCTGCCGATCATCACGGCCCCCGACAAACGGCTGGAAACCGTCTCGACCCCGGTCGCGGCGGTGACGGACGAGGTGCGCCGCCAGCTCGACGACATGCTGGAGACGATGTATGCGGCACCCGGCATCGGGCTGGCCGCCATCCAGGTTGGCATCCCGAAGCGCATGCTGGTGATCGACGTCTCGCGCGAGGACGAGGAAAAGCGGCCGCTGTTCATCGTCAATCCGGAATTCACCTGGATTTCCGACGAGGACAAGGTCTACGAGGAAGGCTGCCTGTCGCTGCCCGAGCAGTATGCCGAGGTTGCCCGGCCGGCCGAAGTGAAGGTCAGCCATCTCGACTACAACGGCGAAAAGCGGGAGCTGCATGCCGACGGCCTGCTGGCGGTCTGCCTGCAGCACGAGATCGACCATCTCGACGGCATCCTGTTCGTCGATCACATCTCGGCGCTGAAGCGCAACATGATCCTGCGCAAGCTGCTGAAGCAGAAGCGCCTCGCCGAAGCCGGCTGAGGCCGGGCCCGCATCCATGCCGCGCCTGCGCCTCGTGTTCATGGGCACGCCGGATTTCGCCGTGCCGGTGCTGGAGGCCTTCCTTGCCGCCGGCGACGAGATTGCCGCCGTCTACAGCCAGCCGCCGCGTCCCGCCGGCCGCGGCCAGAAGCTGACCCCGTCGCCGGTACAGGCGGCGGCCGAACGCCACCGGCTGCCGGTCCGCCATCCGGTCTCGCTGAAAACCCCAGAGGCACAGGCGGATTTCGCCGCCCTGCAGGCCGATGCCGCCATCGTGGTGGCCTATGGCCTGATCCTGCCGCCGGCGATCCTCGATGCGCCACGGCTGGGCTGCTTCAACCTGCATGCCTCCTTGCTGCCGCGCTGGCGCGGCGCGGCGCCAATCCAGCGCGCCATCCTGGCCGGCGATGCCGAGACCGGCGTCTGTGCCATGAAGATGGATGCCGGCCTCGATACCGGCCCGGTGCTGGCCCGCGAGACCGTCGCCATCGGCCCGCGCATGACGGTGGGCGAACTGCATGACGACCTCGCGCGCGCCGGCGCGCCGCTGATGGTGCGCGCCGTGCATGATTTTGCCGATGGCAGGATCGTGCCGCAGCCGCAGCCGACCGAGGGCGTCACCTATGCCGCCAAGCTGGCACGCGACGAGGGACGCATCGACTGGACCCGCCCGGCCATCGAGATCGACCGCGCGGTGCGCGCCCTCAATCCGGGGCCAGGCACTTTCTTCGCAACGGAGAATGGCGAGCGGGTCAAGCTGCTGGCCTGCGCGCCGGCCGAAGGCAGGGGCAGGCCGGGCACGATGCTGGACGATGCCGGGCTCGTCGCCTGCTGCATGGAAAGCGATCCCGGCGCGCTGCGGCTTCTGCGCCTGCAGCGGCCCGGCAAATCCGCGGTGCCGGTGGAGGCCTTCCTGAACGGCCACCCGCTGCCGCGCGGCAGCCGGCTGTCGTAATGCCGCGCTTCCGCCTCACCCTCGAATATGATGGCGGCCGCTTTGCCGGCTGGCAGCGCCAGGCCGACCAGCCGAGCGTGCAGCAGGCGCTGGAAGACGCCGTGCAGGCGATGAGCGGCCAGACCATCGAGACCATCGTGGCAGGCCGCACCGATGCCGGCGTGCATGCCCGCGGCCAGGTGGTGCATTTCGACCTCGACCGCGACTTCACCCCCGACCGCCTGCGCGACGGCCTGAATTTCTACCTGCGCGAGGCGCGCGTCAGCGTGCTGGATGCCGCCATTGCCGACACGGAATTCAGCGCGCGGCTATCGGCCACGGCGCGCCATTACCTCTACCGCATCCTCAACCGCCGGCCACCGCCGGGCATCGAGGCCGGCCGCGTCTGGCATGTGCCGGTGCCGCTGGATGCCGGGGCGATGCAGGCCGCCGCGCAGATGCTGGTGGGCCATCACGACTTCAACAGCTTCCGGTCCAGCGAATGCCAGGCGAAATCGGCCCTGCGCACGCTGGACCGGCTGGAAGTGACCCGCGACGGCGAGGAGATCCACATCGCCGCACAGTCGCGCAGTTTCCTGCACAACCAGATGCGCATCATGGTGGGCACGCTGCGGCTGGTCGGCGAGGGCCGCTGGACCGCCGCCGATGTACGGGCCGCCCTGGAGAAATGCGACCGCCGTGCCGCAGGGCCGACGGCCCCGCCGGAGGGCCTGTATCTGATGCGGGTGGATTACTGACGGCCCGGCATCAGCCGCGCCAGCCCCCCCTCGCCTTTCTGGCGGGCATCAGCCACGCCAGCCGATGGCCCTGGCCCAGTCCTCGAATTCCTTCTGGCGGGCCGCCCAGTCGGCAGGCGCAACCTCGCCATTCTGGGCCGCCTCCTCGCGGCGCTGCTTCAGGCCGTCGGCCATCGGCTTCAGGTCGGCCGTGGCCCGGCGGGCATCGACATTCGCCTCGTCCTCGATCGGCAGCGGCACCAGCTCGCCAGCCTGGTTCCAGTCGAACTGGGTGCCGTAGACCTGCGGCCGGCCTTCCAGCCAGCGCACCCGGTCGGTCAGCAGCGCAGCCTGCCAGCGCGGCACCCGTCCGGCGGCGGCGGCTTCCTCGACCATCTCGAGGCAGGCCCGCATGAACCGCGGCAGGCCGATGGCCTGCTGGGCGATCATCCAGGCGGCGGCGGCACCATCCTCGCCGACCAGGGCCACATCGGGCCAGCCATACTCGTCGACCAGCCCGGCCAGCGTCTTGGCCTGGGCATTGTGGGCTGCCCGCAGATCGGCGTTGTAGCCGATGAACAGCCTGCCGTCGGCCGCCAGCTCGCTGCGCAGGCGGCGAGCCTCGTCGACCATGTCGATCAGGCGCTGACGCAAACTCTGGTCCATCCGGAATCCCCCGTCTGACTTTGGCCCGTGTGAAACACCCCGGCGACGCCCGGCCACGGCCCGCGGATACCGCGTTCAGATATCCTGGGCCCGGGCCATGGCATTATGCAGAAGCCGGTCCGCCGGCAGGCGGATGCTTACCTGCGTACCCTGCCCGGGCACGCTGTGCAAGTCCAGTTCGCCGCCGTGCAATTCCACCAGCCGCCGGGCCAGCGGCAGACCCAGCCCGGTGCCGGCATGGTTACGTGACAGCCGGTTGTCGATCTGGCCGAAGGGCTGGATCGCCACGGCGATCTGCTCGGGCGACATGCCGATGCCGCTATCGGCGATCGTCAGCATCCAGTCGCCATCCGCCCCCTGCTCCGCCATCGTGGTCACCTGCCCGCCGGCCGGGGTGAACTTGACCGCATTGCTGAGCAGGTTCAGCAGCACCTGCTTGATTTTCAGCGGGTCGAGCCAGAATTCCGGCAGGCCCGGCGGCAGCCGGCTGACCAGATCGAGGCCGCCCTGCGCCGCCCGCGACCGCAGCAGGCTGAAGCAGCTCTCGACCAGCGCATCGAGATCGACCGCCTCCTCGCGCAGCTCCATCCGGCCGGCCTCGATCTTCGACAGGTCGAGAATGTCGTTGATCAGGGCCAGCAGGTGGCGGCCGCTCGATTCGATATCCTGCACATAATCGCTGTAATGGGCTTCCAGCGGGCCATAGGGCGCCGCCCGCATCACCTCGGCAAAGCCGATGATGGCATTCAGCGGCGTGCGCAGCTCGTGGCTCATGTTGGCGATGAATTCCGACTTGGCGCGACTGGCCATCTCGGCCTGCTCGAACAGCCGACGGTTCTGCAGCTTGATCCGCACCCCGTCGACGAAGGTCAGATGGCTGGCGCGCGACACCAGAAGCCCCATCAGGAACACCATCACCAGCAACAGCACCTGCGCCTCCAGCCGCGGCTGTTCCAGCGAGGGGATCAGGATCATCATGATGGCGGAAATCGGGAAGACATAGGCATAGGCGGCGCCCAGCACCGGATGCATCGTCATGATCGAGAAGATCATCACCGCACCGACCAGCAGCAGCAGAAGCGCCTTGTCGATCAGCGGCAGGTCGAACAGCAGGAACAGCAGCAGGGCCGCCCAGATCACGGCGAAGATCACCGCATCGAACACCAGCGCGCGGCGCTGCCGCGTCGTGCTGCGCCGCAACTGCGCCGCCTTGCGGTACCGTCGCCACTGGCGCTCGTCGAATGCGGTCTTGAGCAGGAAGACCAGGGTCCACAGCGACAGCATCCAGGCCGGCACCTGCCCGGCCAGCAGCACCACGCTGACCGCGGCCAGGCCGAGCCGGGAGATGTTCAGCGCCGTGATGTTGGCGGTAACGGCAGCAATCTGCTCGTGACGCAGGTCGGCCAGCAGCGCCGCGTCGCTGACCGGCACCGGCAGGAGGAACCCCAGGAGCCGTTCCAGCACCCTCATTGCCACCCTCTGCAGGCTTGCTCCCTAGAGTATAAAATCAACCAGGCGGTGCAACAACACCGTCACTGCCAGATCCAGCAGGGCGGCCATCAGCGCCGCCGCCAGCGGGGCGCCGAGCGCGATACGGGCCATCCGCACCACGGCATAGAGCCAGACCAGCAGCAGGATGCCGCTCCAGCCCAGCGGCGTGCCGGGCGGCAGCAGGCCCCACTGGGTCAATGCCAGCACCGGCAGCGTCGCCAGGATGGCGATGGCCTGCGCCCAGTTATACAGCACCACGAAGGCGGCATAGCGGCCGGTCAGCCCGAAGGCCCGACACAGCACGATCATCAGCCCGAGATAGACAAACCAGTTGGCGAGCTGCAGCAGCCCCTGCCCGGCGATATAGCCGACTCCGCCGGCATCCTCGGCGGCGGCGGCGACCAGCGGTTCCAGCAGCAGCACATACGGCACGGTCAGCAGCAGGGCCGGCCAGAACGACCGCCAGAAGCCATCCACCGACAGGTCGTAATGGCGCAGGGCATCCGCCTCGCCGCGCAGCACAGCGGCGAAGCCGCGCAGGGCGGCGGTCATTTCCAGGCGCGTGGGAAATCCCATGGCGCGGCGGCGTCAGGACTGCAGGGCGAAGAAGCGCCGCAGCATGCCCTCGTAGACCTGCGACAGCGCGGCAATGTCGGCGACCAGCACATTCTCGTCCACCTTGTGCATGGTCTGGCCGACCAGGCCGAATTCCACCACCGGGCAGAAAGCCTGGATGAACCGCGCATCCGAGGTGCCGCCGGTGGTGCTCAGTTCCGGCACCCGGCCGGTGCCCGCCTGCACGGCCTCCGCCATCGCCGCCACGAACGGCCCGGGCTCGGTCAGGAAGGGCATCGCGCCGTCCTCCAGCACGAGATCGAAGCGGCCGGCATTGGCATCGGCGCGGCCGGCCGGGCCGCAGACTGCTTCGCAGCAGCGGGTGATCCAGCTTTTCAGGCCGGCGGATGTCTGCTCGGTATTGTAGCGGATGTTCAGCACCGCATGGGCGGCGGCCGGGATCACGTTGTTGGCAGGATTGCCGACATCGACGGTGGTGATCTCCAGGTTCGACGGCTCGAAATGGGCGTTGCCGCCATCCAGCCGTCGTGTCTTCAGCATCGTCAGGATGTCCAGCAGTCGCGGCAGCGGATTGTCGGCCAGATGCGGATAGCCGACATGGCCCTGGATGCCATGCACGGTGATGCGTGCGGTCAGCGAACCGCGCCGGCCGATCTTCATCATCTCGCCCAGCCGCAGCGGATTGGTCGGCTCGCCGACCACGCAGGCCGACAGGGCCTCGCCGCGCTCCGCCAGCCACTGCAGCACCTTGGTGGTGCCGTTGATCGCCGGCCCCTCCTCGTCGCCGGTGATGAGCAGGCTGATCGAGCCGTCTAGACGGCCCCCGCCGCCGGCAAGGAAGCGCCCGGCCGCCGCCACGAAGGCGGCAATCGCCGATTTCATGTCGGTGGCGCCGCGGCCGTAGAGACGGCCCTCGATGACGTCGCCGGCAAAGGGATCGACCGTCCAGGCGGTGGCATCGCCCACCGGCACCACATCGGTATGGCCGGCGAAGCAGAAATTGCGGCCGCCATCGCCCCAGCGGGCATACAGGTTCTCCACATCCGGCGTGCCCGGCGCGCTGAAGCGCAGCCGCTCGCAGCGGAAGCCGAGCGGGACCAGCGCCGCCTCCAGCACACCCAGCGCTCCCTTGTCGGCCGGGGTGACGCTCGGACAGCGGATCAGGGCCTGGGCAAGGTCGAGGGGGGCAGGCACGGCGGGGGCGGACTGGGGCACGGTGGGAACCTTGCGGCAGGAAAACGGGGCGATGCCGTCATTCCCGCCGCATCGGGGGAATACCGGATCGTGACAGTGGCATGTAACCCCTTGAAACGGCGCGGGTCAACGGCGCCCGGCGGCGCCCGGCGCTCCGCTTTGCCGCAGGGTGGCTTCGTTGACATCGGGGGTGGCAATGCATATCTGTAACCCCGGTTTCCGTCGCCGGTTTCCTTTTGGCGACGCGGATTTACGTCTCTCCAGCCGACAATCTGGGCCGGAATACGCGGGAGTAGGGCATGTTCGGCGCGCTTGCCAAGAAACTGTTCGGATCGGCCAACGACCGGGCGGTCAAGGGCTATTTGAAGACGGTCCAGGCGATCAACGCCCTGGAGCCGGAAATCTCGCAGCTGACCGATGCCCAGCTGCAGGCGAAGACGGTCGAATTCAAGCAGCGCCTCGCCGGCGACGGCAAGAATGGCGGCGCCGATCTCGATGACCTGCTGCCCGAAGCCTTTGCCGTGGTGCGCGAGGCGGCGAAGCGCGTGCTGGGCCAGCGCCATTACGACGTGCAGCTGATCGGCGGCATGGTGCTGCATGACGGCCGCATCGCCGAGATGAAGACCGGCGAAGGCAAGACGCTGGTCGCCACGCTGGCCGTCTACCTGAACGCGCTCAGCGGCAAGGGCGTGCATGTCGTCACCGTCAACGACTACCTCGCCCGCCGCGATGCCGAATGGATGGGCCGGGTCTACGGTTTCCTTGGGCTTTCCACCGGCATCATCGTGCACGGGCTGGACGATGCCGAACGCCAGGCCGCCTATGCCTGCGACATCACCTACGGCACCAACAACGAATACGGCTTCGACTACCTGCGCGACAACATGAAGTTCCAGCGTGCGCAGATGGTGCAGCGGCCGTTCAACTTCGCCATCGTCGACGAAGTCGACTCGATCCTGGTCGACGAGGCGCGCACTCCGCTGATCATCTCGGGCCCGTCGGAAGACACCACCGACCTCTATGTCAAGGTCAACGTGCTGATCCCGCAGCTCGTCGCCTCCGACTACGAGAAGGACGAGAAGCAGCGTACGGTGCATTTCACCGAAGACGGCACCGAGCATATCGAGCAGCTGCTGCGCGATGCCGGCCTGCTGAAATCGGCCTCCCTGTACGACACCGACAACATCGCCGTCGTCCATCACGCCAACCAGGCCCTGCGCGCCCATGCGCTGTTCACCCGCGATGTCGACTACATCGTCAAGGACGGCAAGGTCATCATCATCGACGAATTCACCGGCCGCATGATGGAAGGCCGCCGCTATTCCGACGGCCTGCACCAGGCGCTGGAAGCCAAGGAAGGCGTCGCCGTCCAGACCGAAAACCAGACGCTGGCCTCGATCACCTTCCAGAATTATTTCCGCATGTATCCGAAGCTGGCCGGCATGACCGGCACGGCGGCGACGGAAGCGGCGGAATTCGCCGACATCTACAAGCTGGACGTGGTCGAGATCCCGACCAACGTGCCGGTTGCCCGCATCGATGCCGATGACGAGGTCTACCGCACCGCCCGCGAGAAATACGCGGCGATCGTCAAGCTGATCGGCGAATGCCGGGCCAAGGGCCAGCCGGTTCTGGTCGGCACCGTGTCGATCGAGAAATCCGAGCTGCTGTCGGATTTCCTGAAGCAGCAGAAGATCACCCACAACGTGCTGAATGCCCGCCACCACGACCAGGAGGCCTTCATCGTCGCCCAGGCCGGCCGGCTCGGCGCGGTGACGATTGCCACCAACATGGCCGGCCGCGGCACCGACATCCAGCTCGGCGGCAATGCCGAGATGCGCATCCTGGCCGAGACCCAGGGCATGGACGGCACCGCGAAGGAGGCGATGGCGGCGCAGATTCGCACCGAGGTGGCCGTCGAGAAGGAGCAGGTGCTGGCCGCCGGCGGCCTCTACGTGATCGGGACCGAGCGCCATGAAAGCCGCCGCATCGACAACCAGCTGCGCGGCCGCTCCGGCCGCCAGGGCGATCCCGGTGCCTCGAAATTCTTCCTCAGCCTGGAAGACGACCTGCTGCGCATCTTCGGTTCCGAGCGCATGGACAGCATGCTGCAGCGGCTCGGCCTCGAAGAGGGCGAGGCGATCATCCATTCCTGGATCAACAAGGCGCTGGAAAAGGCGCAGCAGAAGGTCGAGGCGCGCAACTACGAGATCCGCAAGAACCTGCTGAAGTTCGACGATGTGATGAACGACCAGCGCAAGGTGATCTACGAGCAGCGCATCGAGATGATGGGCAGCGACGATCTGTCGGATACCGTCACCGACATGCGCCACGAGATCGTCGAGGACCTGGTCAGCCGCCATATCCCGGAAAAGGCCTATGCCGAGCAGTGGGATGCCGAAGGCCTGCAGCAGGAGGTGGCCCGCATTTTCGGCCTCGACCTGCCGATCGCCGACTGGGCCCGGGAGGAGGGCATCGCCGACCAGGTGATCCGCGAACGCCTGCTGGATGCCACCGACCGCAAGATGGCCGAAAAGGCCGCCAATTTCGGCCCCGATGTGATGCGCATGGTCGAGCGCAGCCTGCTGCTGCAGATTCTCGACCAGTGCTGGAAGGAACATCTGCATCACCTGGATTACCTGCGCCAGGCGGTCGGCCTGCGCGCCTATGCCCAGAAGGACCCGCTGAACGAATACAAGCGCGAGGCCTTCGCGCTGTTCGGCCAGATGCTGGCCCGTCTGCGCGAGCAGGTCACCGCCATCCTCGCCCGCGTCGAGATCCGCGCCGAGGAGCAGCCGCAGGAGCTGTTCGCCCGGCCGTCGCAGCCGCAGAGCCAGGCCTGGCATGAAAGCCGCGGCGAGGAGATCGAGGGCGCGGGCGATTCGGATGCGGCGCAGGGCCTGCTGCCGGCCCGCCCGGTGCATGGCAACCGCAGCACGGCAGTCGACCCCGACGAGCCGGCGACCTGGAAGAACACCCCGCGCAACGCGCCCTGCCCCTGCGGCTCGGGCAAGAAATACAAGCACTGCCACGGCAAATGAGCGGTGGCGGCCTGTTTCCGGGCCTGACCCCCGCGCGGGCGGCGCGTTTCGCCGCCCTGCCGCTGCGCAATCTCGGGCGCGAATACCCGAACCACGTGATGCATCTGCTGAACGATGCAGCCGATGCGCAGACGCCGCGCGCCCTGCATCCGGCTTTCTGGGGCAGCTATGACTGGCATTCGGCGGTGCACGGTTTCTGGCTGCTGGCCCGCATCCTGCGGCGGTTTCCCGACGGCACCGAAGCCGACACCATCACGGCCCTGTTCGACGCGCATCTGACCGCCGGACATATCGCCGGCGAGGTGGCGTATTTCGAGGCACCGGGCCGCGCCGGTTTCACCCGCCCCTATGGCTGGGGCTGGCTGCTGGCGCTGGCCGACGAGCTGCGCCGGCTGCCGCAGCCGCAGGCCGCCGGCTGGCGCCGCGCGCTGCAGCCGCTGGAACGGCTGCTGGCCGGGCGTTTCGCGCCCTATCTGGCAAAGCTCACCTATCCGATCCGCACCGGCACCCATTTCAACACCGCCTTCGCCCTGGTGCTGGCGCTGCAGTATGCCCGCGGCGCCGGCGATGCCGCGCTTGCGGCAGGCATCGACGGCTATGCGCGGCACGCCTTCCTGTCCGACCGCGACTATCCGGCGCATTATGAGCCCAGCGGCGACGATTTCCTGTCCGGCGCCCTGACCGAGGCCCTGCTGCTGCGGCACCTGCTGCCGCCGCCAGACTTCGCCGCCTGGTGGACGGCCTTCCTGCCGCAGGCGGCGGCCGCCTTCACGCCGGCCATCGTCGCCGACCGCACCGATGCCAAGGGCGTGCATCTCGATGGTCTCAATCTCAGCCGCGCCTGGTGCCTGCGTGGCATCGCCGCCGCCCTGCCGGCGGCGCGGCAGCCGGCCCTGCTCGCCTGCGCCGAGGCCCACGAAGCCGCCAGCCTGCCCTTCCTCGACAGCGGCGATTACGGCGGCGAGCACTGGCTTGCCACCTTCGCGGCGCTGGCGGCCGACGGGCTGTAACCCGCTTTCCCCACGGCAGCCTTGCCAAGCCCGGCCGGCTGTGGCTGGCTGACCTGCAAACGTGGAGGAAACATCATGCCCGTCAGCCCCGAACTGTGGCTTGCCTTCGCCGCCGCCGCGGCCGTCCTGATTGCCATTCCCGGCCCCACCACCCTGATGGTGCTGGGCCACACCATGTCGGGCGGCTGGCGCATGGGTGCCCTCAGCCTGGTCGGCGTCACGCTCGGCGACATCTGCGCCATCACGCTCTCGGTGCTCGGCTTCAGCGCCGTGCTCGCGGCCTCGGCCACCGCATTCCTGGTGATGAAATGGCTCGGCGCGGCCTATCTGGTCTGGCTCGGCATCCAGCTCTGGCGCAGCCCGCCGCCGCAACTGACGGTGCAGGCGCAGGTGCCGGGCGGCGGCGGCCGCGCCGTCGCCCAGACCTTCCTGGTCACCCTGCTGAACCCGAAGGGGCTGCTGTTCTTCGCCGCCTTCCTGCCGCAGTTCATCGATCCGGCGCGACCGCTCTGGCCGCAGGTGATCGTGTTCATGATCACCTTCGACCTGCTGGCGGCGCTGATCCAGGGTGCCTATATCCTCGCCATGGGCCGCGCGCGCGGGGTGATCGCCAATCCGCAGGTGCTGAAAAACATGAACCGGGCCGGCGGCGCCATGCTGGTCGGTGCCGGGCTGCTGACCGCCACGCTGAAGCGGTCGGCCTGAAATGCTGCGGCTGGCCCCGGCGGCGCAGGCCTTCACCGCCGCCATTCCCGATGCCGATCTCGCCGCCCTGCAGCAGCGGCTGGCACTGACCCGCTGGCCGGCGGAACCGGCCGAGGCCGCCTGGCAGTATGGCAGCAACGGTGACTACATGCGCCGCTTCGTCGCCCGCTGGCAGGACGGTTTCGACTGGCGGCTGTGGGAGGCGCAGCTCAACCGCTTCCGGCAGTATCGCGTGGCGCTGAAACGGCATGACCTGTCGGGCGGCGACCTGCAGCCCGTGCATGTCCTGATCGAGCCGGGCTCGGGGGATGCGCCGCGGCCGCTGCTGATGACCCATGGCTGGCCCGGCTCGGTTTTCGAATTCATCGACGTGATCGACCGGCTGGCGCATCCGGAACGCTTCGGCGGCCGTGCGGAAGACGCCTTCACCGTGATCTGCCCCAGCCTGCCGGGCTACGGCTTCTCGATGCCTCTGGCGCGACCGATCGGCCCGCGCGCCATCGCCCGGCTGTGGCGCGACCTGATGGTCGAGGTGCTGGGCCATCCGCGCTTCTTCGTGCAGGCCGGCGACTGGGGCTCGATCGTCTCCAGCTGGCTGGGGGCGGATTTCCCCGACCATGTCGCCGCCCTGCATCTGAACATGGTGCCCCTGCGCCCGCCGCTGACCAGGGACAGCCCGCCCCTGACCACCGCCGAGAAGGAATGGGTGCTGCGGGTGAAGAAGCTGCAGGCGACCGAGGCCGGCTATCACGCCATCCAGTCGACCAAGCCGTCGACGCTGGGCTTCGCCATGGCCGACAGTCCCGCCGGCATGGCGGCCTGGATCGTCGAGAAATTCCACGGCTTCCCGCGCGCGCCGGCCGATCACGATCCGCCCTTCGCCATGGATCACATCATCGCCAATGTGGCGCTCTACTGGCTGACCGGCAGCATGGTGACCGCCACCTGGCTTTACCGCGCCGCCGCCGAGACCGGCGATCTCGCCATGAAGCCCGGCGATTTCGTGCGGCCGCCCTGCGGCTTCCTGCTGCCGCCCTGGGATCTGGTGCCGCCGGCACCGCCGGGCTGGCTGGAACGCGGCTACAATGTGGTGCACCGCACGAATCTGGAACGCGGCGGCCATTTCGTGGCGATGGAGCAGCCCGAGGCCTTCGTCGCCGACGTGCAGAGCTTTTTTGCCAAGCAGAGCCTGTGAGAGACCGATGCCGAAGAGCGAACGCTATTACGAAGATTACGACGTGGGCGAGGTGATCGCCGCCGACGGCGTCAGCATCGCGGAAGCCGACATTCTCGATTTCGCCTTCCGCTACGACCCGCAGCCCTTCCATCTCGACAGGACCGCCGCCGGCCAGTCGATCTACCAGGGCCTGATCGCCTCGGGCTGGCAGACCGGCCTGCTGGGCTTCCGCATGCTGCTGCAGGCGGGCCTGCTGGGCAAAGGCAGCATGGGCTCGCCGGGGCTGGACGAGCTGCGCTGGTATCTGCCGGTGCGGCCGGGCGACACGCTGTATGGCAAGGCCAGCATCGAGGCCAAACGCGAAAGCCAGTCGAAACCCGACCGCGGCATCGTGAAGATGAAATACTGGATCGAGAACCAGAAGGGCGAGACGGTGATGAGCTTCTTCGGCAACCAGCTGGTGAAGAAGCGGCCTGTGTGAGCGCGGCACCCCGCATCCTCTGTCTCGGCGGCGCCGCGGTCGACCGCAAGTATCGCGGCCGCGCCGCGATCCGGCCGGCCACGTCCAATCCGGTCGACAGCGTACAGGGCTTCGGCGGCGTCGCCCGCAACGTGGCGGAAAACCTCGCCCGGCTGGGCTGCCGCGTGGCGCTGGGCAGCCTGGTCGGCGATGACGGCCGCGGCGAGGCCCTGCGGCGGCATCTGGCCGCCCTCGGGATCGACACTGCCGGCATCGGACGCAGCAGCAGCCACAGCACCGCCGAATATGCCGCCGTGCTGGAGCCCGATGGCAGCCTGGTGCTGGGGCTGGCCGACATGGCGATCTTCGATACGCTGACGCCGGACTGGCTGGCCGGGCTGCAGCCGCAGCTGGATGCGGCCGGCTTCGTGTTTGCCGACTGCAACCTGCCGGCCGCCACGCTGGATGCCCTGCGGCACCGGCGCCAGGCCGGCGCCGGCTGGCGGCTGGCCGTGGATGCCGTCTCGACGCCGAAGGTGGCGCGGCTGCCGCAGGATCTGGCCGGCATCGACCTGCTGCTGCTCAATCTCGACGAGGCCCGCACGCTCTGCGCCGACGCCGGCGCAGCGCCCGAAACTGCCGCACAGGCCCTGCGCAGCCGCGGTTGCGGCGCCGTGGTGGTCACCCTGGGGCAGCAGGGCTGCCGGCTGGCCGACGGCACCGGCAGCCGGCATCTTCCGGCGGCACCCGCACGGCAGGTGACGGACGTGACCGGCGCCGGCGACGCGCTGGCGGCCGGACTGCTGGCCGGGCTGGCCGCCGGCCGCGACCTGGCGGCGGCCCTGCGGCAGGGCCTGCAGGCCGCAGCCCTGACGGTCGAAAGCGGCGACAGCGTGCGGGCCGATCTCGCCGCCGCCCTGTCGGCCCTGTCCGATCCATGATAGGGAACCCGGCATGACGACATCCGCCGCACAGCTGGTCCTCTCGCCCGCGGTTGCCGATGCACTGGCCGCTGGCCGGCCGGTGGTGGCGCTGGAATCCACCATCATCACCCACGGCATGCCGTATCCCGACAACCTCGCCATGGCCCGGTCGGTCGAGGCGATCATCCGCGAGGCCGGCGCGGTGCCGGCCACCATCGCGCTGATTGCCGGACGGTTCCATATCGGCCTGGACGATGCCCTGCTGGAGGCCTTCGCCGCCGACCGCAATGCGGCCAAGGCCTCGGGCCGCGACCTTGCCGCGCTGGCCGTGCAGGGCGCCAGTGCCGGCACCACGGTATCGGCCACCATGCTGCTGGCGGCGCAGGCCGGCATCCGCGTCTTTGCCACCGGCGGCATCGGCGGCGTGCATCGCGGCGCCGAGAACACCTTCGACATTTCCGCCGACCTGACCGAGCTGGGCCGCACGCCGGTGGCCGTGGTCTGTGCCGGCATGAAGTCGATCCTCGACATCCCGAAGACGCTGGAAGTGCTGGAAACCCAGCGCGTGCCGGTGATCGTGCATGGCAGCGACGCGTTTCCCGCCTTCTTCGCGCGCCGCAGCGGCGAGGCGGCACCGCAGCGGCTGGACGATCCGGCCGCCATCGCCGCCGCCATCACCCTGCATGCGGCGCTGGGCAGCGGCACCGGCCTGCTGATCGCCAATCCGATCCCGGAGGCCGATGCCCTCGATGCCGCCGCCATCGAGCAGACCATCGCCGCGGCCGTGGCCGAGGCGGCAGGGCGTGGCATCGCCGGCAAGGAGGTCACCCCCTTCCTGCTGGCCCGCATCAATGCGCTGACGGAAGGGCGCAGCCTCGCCGCCAATATCGCCCTGGTGAAAAACAACGCGCGGCTGGCGGCCCGGATCGCCGTCGCGCTGGCCGGCAGGCACTGAACCCGGCCGCCGCCGGGCTGGCGTCAGATCGCGCGGCTGCGCAGCAGCCGGTCCAGCCCGCGCAGCAGGGCGGCAAGATCGACCGGCTTGGTGATGTAGAGATCGAATCCGGCCGCCCGGCCGCGTTCGATGGCCTCGGGATGCACGTCGGAGGTCAGCGCCAGCACCGGAATGGCGGCGGTTTCCGGGGCGGCGCGCAGGTGCTGCAGCACCTCGTAGCCGTTCATGTCGGGCATGTTGATGTCGGTGATGATGACATCGGGGCGGCTGGCGCGCGCAGCCGCCAGGCCCTCGGCGCCGCTTGCCGCCGCCAGATAGCGCACATCCGGCAGGGTTGCCATCACATGCTGCATCAGCACGCGGTTCGGCGCATTGTCCTCGATATAGAGCAGGCTGAAGCCCCCGCGCAGCACCACGCCGGTCTCGTCCTCGCCCTCCTTTGCCTCCGGCGGCGGCGTGGCGGCGACCGGGCCGGCCTCCTCGACGCGGCCGGCCAGCGGCAGTTCGATCCAGAAGCAGCTGCCCTCGCCCGGCCGGCTGGAAAAGCCGATCCGGCCCTGCATCGATGCGACCAGCTTGCGGGTCAGCGCCAGGCCGATGCCGCTGCCCTCGATGCCGCCGGCCTCGCGGCCCAGCCGGTTGAACGGCTGGAACACCTCGCCCTGGCGATCATAGGGGATGCCCGGCCCCTCGTCATGCACGGCGATGCGGAACATGCCGTCGCCGGGGCCGCATTCGAGCCGCACCCGGCTGCCGGCCGGGCTGTATTTGACGGCATTCGACAGCAGGTTCAGCAGCGCCTGGGCAGCGCGCATGCGATCCGCCTGCAGCAGCAGCGGAAACCCGGACGGATCCGGCCAGTCGACGAAAATCTGCGCCTGCTCGGCCAGCGGCATCACGATCGGCCGGATATCGTCCAGCAGATCGGCGGGCCGCACCGCCTCGGGCCGCACCGGCAGCTTGCCGGCATCGACCTTGGCGAAGCTGAGCACGTCGTCGATCAGCCGCAGCAGGTGGTCGCCGCCGCGGCGGATATACTCGACGAAGCCGGCTTGCTGTGCCGACAGCCGGTCGCGCGCCTGCATCTCCAGCAGCTGGGCAAAGCCGATCACCGCATTCAGCGGCGTGCGCAGTTCGTGGCTCATGCCGGACAGGAAATCCGCCTTGGCGCGGTTGGCACTCTCGGCCGCCTGCACGGCTTCCACCAGCGGCGACACATCGGCATAGGTCAGCATGCGCTGGCCGTTCGGCAGGGTCACGCTTTCAAACAGCAGGTGGCGGCCATCCTGCAGGTCGAGCCGCACCTGGCCGGAGCCGTCCAACCGCTCGACCTGGGCCATGCGCTCGGCGAAATAGCGGTCGTGATCGCCTTCCTGCACCCGGTAGAAACCCTGCGACCAGCCATGTTCCAGCAGCTGGGCGAAGCTGGGATGGCTGTCCGCCATGGCATCGGGCAGGCGCCACATGCGCCGGAAGGCCTGGTTGATGAAGACGGCGCGGAATTCGGCATCGAGCAGCAGGATGCCATAGCGGATGGCATGCAGCGCCGCATGCAGGTCGTTTTCGCCGGTGGCCGGCGGCCGCGTCGTCTCGCTGTCCGAAGCATGCATGCGATTGCCTCCCCCCTGCGAATCGCCGTGCCGGATCTGTATGGTTCGGGCCTGAGTTTACCATGGTATTCTGCGGCGCCGCAAAAATTTGCGCTGGCGGCAGCCGCCGGGCATCATCGGACGCTCCCGGTACTGAGGAGAAACCGTGCCCCATCTGCTGTTCCTGCCCGGTGCCGGCGGCGCCGCGGAATTCTGGCATCCGCTCGGCGCGCTGCTGCCGGCGGACTGGCAGAAAACCTTCCTCAGCTGGCCCGGTCTCGGCCATGAAGGTCACCGGCCGGGTTTCGAGGGGTTCGACGCCCTGACCGCCTGGGCCGCCGGTCATCTTGTTGCGCGCGACAATGTCGTGCTGGCGCAGTCGATGGGGGCCATCGTCGCCCTGCGCCTGGCGCTGGCGCATCCGGACCGGGTGAACACGCTGGTGCTGACGGCCGGGTCCGGCGGCCTCGATCTCGGCCGCTTCGGCGCCGCCGACTGGCGGCCCGGCTATTACGCCGAATATCCCCGCGCCGCCCGCTGGATCGAAACGGAAAAACCCGACCACACGGCCGAGATGGCGGATGTGCGCCAGCCGGTGCTGCTGTTATGGGGCGATGCCGATGCGATCAGCCCGCCGGCGGTGGGCCGGCATCTGCAGCGGCTGCTGCCGCGGGCGAAGCTGCAGGTGATCGCCGGCGGTGACCACGGTTTCGCAAAGGACCGGGCGGCCGAGATCGCGCCGCTGGTGGCGGCGCATATCCGGACCGGCGGTTGAACAGACCCGCCTCTTGATGCGCCTGCCCCGCCGCACCATCTGCTGCCGCGCTGCCGCTGACGGACATCGTGAATCCCCTGCAGGCAGGCCGGAGACATCCGGCCGGCACCGGCCGCGACCGGCCGGCCATTGGCGCCAACTGGCGGGACTTGGCTGTCACTGGGCGCGAATTGGCATCTCATTGGCGCGAATGGGATGCAATTGGCTCGCAACAGGCGGCGATCCCACGGCCGCCGGTCCATGATTCCAGGTGGTTAGCGCGGCTTCAGAGCCCGACGCTGCCCATATCGAGGAATTTGCGCCGGCGCGCCTCGCGCAGGGCCCCCGGTTCCTGGCCGGCCAGGTCGCGCAGGCCACGTTCCAGCGCGTCGCCGAGATCGGCAATCGCCTGTTTCGGGTCGCGATGGGCACCGCCCAGCGGCTCCTTCACGACCTCGTCGACCACTTTCAGCTTCAGCAGGTCGTCGGCGGTGATGCGCAGGGCCGCCGCCGCATCGGGGCCGCGGCCGCCATCGCCCCAGAGGATCGCCGCGCAGCCTTCCGGCGAGATCACCGAATAGACCGCATGCTCGTACATCACCACCCGGTTGGCGGCGGCCAGCGCCACCGCGCCGCCGGAGCCGCCCTCGCCGACGATGGCGGCGATCAGCGGCACCCGCAGGTCGAGGCAGCAATCGATGGCCCGCGCGATCGCCTCGGCCTGGCCGCGCTCCTCCGCCTGCACGCCGGGATAGGCACCGGCCGTATCCACCAGGGTGATCACCGGCAGGCGGAACCGCTCGGCCAGCCGCATCAGGCGGATCGCCTTGCGGTAGCCTTCCGGCTTGGCCATGCCGAAATTGTGCTTCATGCGGCCGTCGATGCCGCGGCCCTTTTCGTGGCCCATCACCATCACGGCGCGGCCGCGGAAGCGGCCGAGCCCGCCCATGATGGCGGCATCCTCGGCAAAGGCGCGGTCGCCGGCCAGTGGCGTGTAATCCTCGATCATCGCCGCGACATAATCGGCGAAATGCGGCCGGTCCTGGTGGCGGGCAACCTGGGTCTTCTGCCAGGCGCCGAGCTTGGCATAGGTGGCACGCAGCTGCTGTTCGGCCTTGGCCTCCAGGCGGCCCAGTTCCTCGGCGATGTCGGCATTGCCGTCGGCCGCCAGCTGCTTCAGCTCGGCGATCTTCGCCTCGAGTTCGGCGATCGGCTTCTCGAATTCCAGATAGGAGTGCATGGGCGCTTCGTGTAGCACGGATCGCAGCCTTGCACAAATGCCCTAACCCGTTGGAAAAGACCCTGTTTTCCGGGATTCTCCGACCGACTTTCACGCCCGGGCGCGGCATGCTATGACCGCGCCGCCATCCTCTTTCCCTCCTGCCGAGGCCCCCGCCATGACCGACCTGATCCCGATCCGCCGCGCCTTGCTGTCCGTGTCCGACAAGACCGGGCTGGTGGAATTCGGCCAGGCCCTGGCCGGGCTGGGGGTCGAGATCCTGTCCACCGGCGGCACCTTCAGGGCCCTGAAAGACGCCGGCATCGCCGTGAAGGAAGTGGCCGAGCATACCGGCTTCCCCGAGATGATGGACGGCCGGGTCAAGACCCTGCACCCGACCATCCATGGCGGCATCCTCAGCCTGCGCGACCATCCCGAGCACAGGGCGGCGATGGACAAGCACGGCATCCCGCCGATCGACCTGGTGGTGGTCAACCTCTATCCGTTTGCCGCCACCGTGGCCAAGGGCGCCGATTTCGCCACCTGCATCGAGAATATCGATATCGGCGGCCCGGCCATGATCCGCTCGGCGGCGAAGAACCACGGCTATGTCACCGTGGTGGTCGATGCGGCCGATTACGGCGCCGTGCTGGCGGCGTTGAAGGACAATGCCGGCGCCACGCCGTTGGAGCTGCGCCGCCGGCTGGCCGCCAAGGCCTATGCCCATACCGGCAGCTACGACAGCATGATCGCCACCTGGTTCGCCCGCCAGAACGGCGAGAGCTTCCCGCCCACCCTGCTGCTGTCGGCCGAGCGCAAGCAGACCCTGCGCTATGGCGAGAATCCGCACCAGCAGGCGGCCTTCTATGTGACCGGCGAACCGCGGCCCGGCGTCGCCACCGCCCGCCAGCTGCAGGGCAAGGAGCTCAGCTACAACAACCTGAACGACACGGACGCGGCCTTCGAGCTGGTCTCGGAATTCGCCGACCGGCCCGCCATCGCGATCATCAAGCATGCCAATCCCTGCGGCGTGGCCACCGCCGACACGCTCAGCAATGCCTGGGATGCCGCCCTGCGCTGCGACAGCACCTCGGCCTTCGGCGGCATCGTCGCCATGAACCGCAGGCTGGACAAGGCCACGGCCGAGAAGATCG
The DNA here is from genome assembly GCF_964218355.1 of Ferrovibrio sp. Lineage (GTDB taxonomy): Bacteria > Pseudomonadota > Alphaproteobacteria > Ferrovibrionales > Ferrovibrionaceae > Ferrovibrio. Next base: position 394,143 of record NZ_CAXPMC010000016.1, read on the forward strand.
GCGCCATCTTCACCGAGGTGATCGTCGCCCCCGATGCCGACGAGGATGCCAAGGCGCTTCTCGCCGCCAAGAAGAACCTCCGCCTGCTACTGACCGGCGGCATGGCCGATCCGCTCAGCCCCGGCTGGTTCGTCAAGTCGGTCGCCGGCGGCTATCTGGTGCAGACCCGGGATGCCGGGCGCATCACCGAGGCCGAGCTGAAGGTCGTCACCCGGCGCGCGCCGACCCAGCAGGAGCTGGCCGACATGCTGTTTGCCTTCCGGGTCGGCAAGCATGTGAAGTCGAACACCATCGTCTATGCGAAGGGCGGCGCCACCGTCGGCATCGGCGCCGGCCAGATGAGCCGCGTCGATTCCGCCCGCATCGCCTTCCGCAAGGCGCAGGATGCGGCGAAGGCGGCAGGTCTTGGCGCGCCGCTGACCCAGGGCTCGGTGGCCGCATCGGATGCCTTCTTCCCGTTCGCCGACGGGCTGGAGGTGCTGGTCGAGGCCGGCGCCACCGCCGTGATCCAGCCCGGCGGTTCGATCCGTGACCAGGAGGTGATCGACGCGGCCGACAAGGCCGGACTGGCCATGGTGTTCACCGGCATGCGGCATTTCCGCCACTGACGGAGGACTGCAGGATGTACAGGCTTTTCTGGGCACCCGGAACCGCGGCGATGGCACCGCAGGCCATGCTGGAGGAGATCGGCGCCGCCTACGAGACCGTCCGCCTCGACATCGCCGCGAAGCAGCACGAGCAGGCCGAATACCGGCGCCTCAATCCGAACGGCCGCATCCCGACCCTGGTCGACGGCGATTTCGTCATCTTCGAGACGGCGGCGATCTGCCAGTATCTGGCCGACCGGCATCCGGAAGCCAGCCTGGCACCGCCGGCAGGCAGCCATGCCCGCGGCCGCTATTACCAGTGGCTGACCTACATGACCAATACGGTGCAGCCGGCCTTCCTCGGCTGGTTCCATCCCGACTGGACCTTCGGCGACGCGGAGGCTCAGGCGGCACTGAAGGCCGCCTCGGCGCGGGAACTGTACCGGTCCTTCCAGGTGATCGATGACGGCATCGGCGGCCAGCCATGGCTGGCCGGCCCGGCCTTTACCGCCTGCGACATCTGGCTGGCCATGCTGGCGCGCTGGAGCCGTTTTCTCGAGCGGCCGATGTGGGACTGGCCGAATATCCGCCGGGTCGTCGGCGCCACCTACACGCGGCCGGCCTTCCAGCGCATGATGCAGAAGCAGGGCATCGCCTGGGCAGAGAAGTGGCCGGTGGCCTGAGGACGGCCGGCCACTTCTCTGCCCTAATGCGCCACTTTCCTCCTGATTCCAAAAATTGATCTTTTTTTGATACCCGCCTGCATGCACCGGCTTATTCCCGGCTGCTAGCGAAGCTCCGTGTCCCCGATACAGGACAGAAGGCGGCGGGCCGCATCTGGTTGTGGTTGCGGCTGGTCTCAAGTGCATACACGGAGGATTCTTCACAATGACCAGACCTATTTTGGGCGGCAGGCTTATTATGGGCCGAAGTGGGAGAGACGGATATCAGGGAACGATAGGACTTGCCGTAAAATCCCCGGGGGATACGCGCCTTCTCATCACGGCCGGTCATGTCGTGGGCGCGGAGACTGCCCGTGTCTATGATGCGACCCCAGACCAGAAGCCCGGGGTGCAGATCGGCACGGTCTTTGCAAATTATGCGTATAGTCGAGATGGTGGTGACTTCGCACTTGTCGGACTTCTCGATTCGGTAAGGAACCAGAATATCGAACCCTGGACCGTGGGGTTCGTCGGCCCGGACGGCCGGAGCACCATGCGGCGACAGATAACAAGCATCGCCAGGTCACGCCCAAGGCAGGGGGCCCAAGTCATGTTTGTGGGAGCGAGAACCGGCGTCCATGTCGGCATTGTCTCAGGTGTGCGCGAAACATTTTCGTTCACGGACGAACACGGAAAACGACAAAGACTGACAGACGTGATGATTCTGAAAGTAAAAAAGGACGATCCAATACCTGTAAAGCAGGGTGACAGCGGTGGCCCGGTTTTTTATGGCGACGATTTTCTCGGTATCATGACCCACGGGACGGACATTCCGGACAAAGATGGCTACAAGATCGTCGTATGCACCCCCATCGAACAGTTTGCCGACTACATTTCAACGGACATCTCCCACCGCTGGAGGTGATCCGGCCGGCGGCCGGGCACCGGCTCAGCGCGGCTGGCTGAGCTGCCAGCGCCGGTTGGCGAAATACAGCACGGCTTCCTGTGGCGCGCGCTGCCGCCCCTGCACGGTCAGCCGCGCCACGGTCCCGCCAGCCCAGTCGGCAAAGCGGAATTCCTGTTCCAGATGCGCCGGCCGAAAGAAAACCAGTTCCGGCACCGGGCCGGCCAGCGACCAGACCTCGACGCCGCTGACCGTGTCGCCGCCCTTCGGTGCGGCATTCACCGCCACCAGGTGGCGGCCGTCGGGCGAGAAATGCGGCGGCCCGATCAGCCGGGTTTCGGCTCCGGTGCGCATGTCGACCAGCGCATAGGCCTCGCCGGCATAGAGCCGCACGGCCAGCAGCCAGAAGCCCTGCTGCGGAAAGCGCCAGATTGCATATTTGCGCAGGCAGTCATGCCAGATGTCCCGCGGCGGCCTGGTGGCGCAGGCGCGATCCTCCGCCACATCAATGACCCGGCCATCGGCCAGCATCAGCTCAAGCTGGCCGTTGCGGCGCGCCACGCCGCTGCCGGCCTCGGCTGTCAGTGTCGCCTCGCTGCGGGCCATGGCCGCATCCCAGTCGGCATCGTCGCGTGACAGGGCCGCATCGAAGCGGGCCTCGCCGGGCGAGCCTGTCTGCATGCAGCCGGCCAGAAGCACGGCCAGCACCCCTGCCGCACTGGCAATCCCGCAGGCGCGAATGGCCGCCCGCAGGTGCCTACCGAAAGTTTCAGCGCCTTTCACGCGAACAAGCCCCCTTGCCGTCGCCCCCTGAGGGCGCCACTATAGCATCCGGATGGGGCGCTATCTCTTTTTTTACCGAGGAGATTTCGCATGTTGCTGGATGGCCTTCTGAAACGGGTCGTCAAACACGGGTCGCTGACAGTCATCGACCCCAAAGGCCGGTCCTTCCATTACGGGGAACCGGTCCATGACGGAACGGTGGTAATACGCCTCAACGGTGCCTTCACCCCGTGGCGAATGGCCCTCAATCCCAAGCTCGCAGTCGGCGAAGCCTTCATGGACGGCCGGCTGGTACTGGAAAAGGGCAGCATTTACGACTTCCTTGAAACGGTGGTGCAGAATCTGGGCCCGCATGGCGAACTGCCCTTCCAGGTCCTGCAGCGCGGCTGGGAGAAGCTGATGCGCTGGTGGCACCAGTTCAATCCCGAGGCCGCGGCCTCGCGCCGGGTGCGCCATCATTACGATCTCGACGGCCGGCTCTACGACCTGTTCCTCGATACCGACAAGCAGTATTCCTGTGCCTATTTTCCGGCGCCGGATGCGACGCTGGAACAGGCACAGCTGGCCAAGAAGCGCCATATCGCCGCCAAGCTGAAGCTGAAGCCCGGCATGAAGGTGCTGGAAATCGGCTGCGGCTGGGGCGGGCTGGCGCTGTATCTGGCCGAAACCTGCGGCGTCGAGGTGCTGGGCATCACGCTGAGCCATGAACAACACGCCATCGCCACCAGCCGTGCGCAGGAACGCGGCCTTGCCGACCGGGTGAAGTTCCGCATCTGCGACTACCGCAAGCTGGACGGCCAGTTCGACCGCATCGTCTCGGTCGGCATGTTCGAGCATGTCGGCGTGCCGCATTATCCGGAATATTTCAGCGGCGTGCACCGGCTGCTGAAGGAGGATGGCGTCGCCCTGATCCACTCGATCGGCCGCAGCGAGGGTCCCGGCACCACACCGGCCTTCATCCGCAAATACATCTTTCCCGGCGGCTACATCCCGGCCCTGTCGGAAGTGATGCCCAGCATCGAGCGCAGCGGCCTGTGGCTGACCGATATGGAAATCCTGCGCCTGCATTACGCCGAGACCCTGAAACACTGGCGCATGCGCTTCGTCGCCCAGTGGGACAAGGCGAAGGCGCTGTATGACGAGCGCTTCTGCCGCATGTGGGAATTCTATCTGGCCGCCTCGGAGGTCACCTTCCGGCACTGGGGCCACATGGTGTTCCAGGCGCAGCTGACCAGGCGGGTCGACACCCTGCCGGTGACCCGCGACTACATGCTGGAGGACGAGCGGCGGCTGGCCGGCACCGAGAAGCCACAACGGCCATTCGCCAAGACGGGCTGACCGGCCGGTGCAGCCAGGGGGGACGGGCCGGCCATGGTGCCGGCCTTATCTGGCCGGCGCTGTCTCTGCGCCGTCACGTGTGCTCCGGCTCTACCACCTTCCACAGCAGCACGAAACCGACGGCGAGGAAAACCAGCACGATCACGGCGGCCACCCGCTGGGTGGCAAAGACCGCCGTGGCGATGCCGATCAGCAGCGGCGCCAGAAACGTGGTGGCGCGTCCCGACAGCGAGTAGATGCCATAGAATTCACCCACCATGTCGGGCGGGCTGAGCCGCGCCACCAGGGTGCGGCTGGCCGCCTGCATCGGTCCCATGCCGAGGCCGAGCAGGATGGCGCAGACGAAGAAGACCTGCTCGCCGGCGGAACTGAAGGCGCCGGCACCGGCCGCGCGCGGTGCCACCTCGATGCCGAACAGCACGCTGTCGGCGGTGATCGAGAGAATCCCGAGCGTGCCCAGCGCCACCGAGACGATCGCGATCTGCACCGCCCGTTTTGAGCCGATGCGGTCGTCCAGCCAGCCGCCGGCAATCGCCGCCGGGATCGCGATCACGTTGAGTGCGATCCCGAAGATGCCGAGCTCGGTGGTGCCCCAGCCGAAAATGCCGGCCGCATAGATACCGCCGAAGCCGATCACGGCGACGAGGCCGTCATAGTAGATCATGTAGGCGATCAGGAAGCGCAGCAGGTTGCCGTATTGCCGCACATGGCGCAGGGTGTCGATCACGCGCCGGAAGCCGGCCCGTGCCACATCGGCAAACGGCCGGCCCGAGCCCGGCCGGTCCGGCGTGAACAGGAACATCGGCAACACGAAGACGGCAAGCCACAGGGCCGCGGCCGGCCCGATGATGCGCTCGGCCTCGAAACTCGAGCGCTGCAGCCCGAGCAGGGCCTCGCCGGGCGGCGGCCTGATGCCGACCAGTTCGGGCTGCGAGACGACCAGCACGGCGAACAGCGCGATCAGCCCGCCAAGATAACCCATGCCCCAGCCGAAGCCGCTGAGCCAGCCGACCCGCTGCGGTGTTTCCAGCCCCGGCAGCAGGGCGTTGTTGAACATGATCGAATATTCGGCGGCGATATTGGCAAGGACCAGACCGAGGATGACCAGCGGCAGCAGCTGCAGCTGGCCGGGCTGCGCCAGCCACAGCAGCGCACAGCCGAAAGCCAGCAGCAGCTGGAAACCGAACAGCCAGGGCTTGCGCCGTCCGCCGGCATCGGCGATGGCACCGAGGAACGGCGCGCCCAGCGCCACGATCACCGCCGAGAAAGCCTGGACGAAGCCCCAGAGCGACTGGCCGTCCACCGGGTTGCCGATCACCTTGCTGGTGAAATACGGGGCGAAGATGAAGGTGGTGATGACGGTGAAATAAGGCTGGTTGGCCCAGTCGAAGAACGCCCAGGACAGTCGCGCCGACCATGGCGCCGGGGTCGCCGGGCGGATGCCGGTTCCGCCATTCGCTGCTGCCACCGCCATGCTGCTCTCCATCCCCGCCATCTCCACCCGCTGCATCCTAGCCGTTCCGGCCGGGACCGAACAATTGCGGCCCAATGGCCGCGGACCAATTCATCCGGCCTTCCGCTACCCTGCCACTGTTACGGCGGCATGGCAGACCGCCGGTTTGAACCGCATTCTGACGGATTACGCGCCATGGCTGCCGATTTTCTTGGCAGATGCCTTTCTGTGCGGGTCTGCCTTGCCAAAGCGCATCATACGATGACAAACTAATTTCAGCACGCTCCTGCCGTCGCGGGAGCAGTGGCTTGTCTCAACGGGGAGATCAGACAGATGTCTTTTAAGACGTGGCTTTCGACAGCCGTGCTGGGTACCGCTTTGGTCGCCGGCGCCACCCATGCGCAGACCAAGTGGGACCTGCCCGGTGCCTACGGCGCCAACAACTTCCATTCCAAGAACCTGGTGACCTTCGCCGAGGATGTGAAGAAGATGTCCGGCGGCAAGCTCGACATCACCGTCCATCCGGGTGCCTCGCTGTTCAAGGCGCCGGAGATCAAGCGCGCGGTGCAGACTGGCCAGGTCCAGCTCGGCGAAGTGCTGATGGTCAACGTCGAGAACGAGATTGCGGCTTTCGGCGCCGATGGCGTGCCGTTCCTCGCCACCAGCTATGACGATGCCGCCAAGCTGTGGAAAGCGCAGAAGCCGGTGATCGAGAAGAAGCTGACCGAGCAGGGCATGATGGCGCTCTATGCCGTGCCGTGGCCGCCGCAGGGCATCTATGCCAAGACGGAACTGAAGACCATTACCGACCTGAAGGGCACCAAGTGGCGCGCCTACAGCCCGGCCACCTCGCGCATCGCCGAACTGGTCGGCGCCCAGCCGGTGACCATCCAGGCCGCCGAACTGGCCCAGGCGCTGGCGACCGGCACGGTGACCACCTTCATGACCTCGGGCTCGACCGGCCGCGACAGCAAGGTCTGGGAAAGCCTGAAGTATTTCTATGACGCCCAGGCCTGGCTGCCGAAGAACATCGTGATCGTCAACAGCGATGCCTTCAAGAAGCTGGATGCCGCCACCCAGAAGGCCCTGACCGATGCCGCCGCCGCCGCCGAAAAGCGCGGCTGGGATGCCTCGAAGGCCGAGACGGAATCGTCGAAGGCCGACCTGGTGAAGAACGGCATGACCGTGGCCCCGCCCAGCGCCGAGCTGAAGACGGGCCTGCAGCAGGTCGGCGCCACCATGATCGAGGAATGGACCAAGAAGGCCGGTGCCGACGGCGCCGCCATCGTCGACGCCTACAAGAAAATGTAACGATCCAGCCGGGCGGACCCATCAGGGCCCGCCCGGCTCCCTTTCGGCTCCGGATTTTCCAATGACATCCCCGCTTGCGCCGCTCTATCGCGCCTGCCTCTGGCTGGCCGGCCTGTTCATGATCGCCCTGCTGGGGACCATCCTGATCAGCATCGCCGGACGCCAGTTCGATTTCTATATCCGCGGCATCGACGCCTATGCCGGATACTGCATGGCTGCGGCTGCCTTCCTGGCGCTGGCCGGCACCTTCACCCATGGCGACCATATCCGCGTGACCCTGGTGATCGGCCGCCTGACCGGCCGCACCCGGCGCGGCTTCGAGCTGTTCTGCCTGGCACTGGCCGTTGCGGTCTCGGGCGCCTTTGCCTTCTACAGCATCAAGATGACCTGGTGGTCGTGGAAATTCCACGACATCTCGTCGGCCAACGATGCCTCGCCGCTGTGGATTCCGCAGCTCGGCATCGCCGTCGGCACCACGGTTTTCGCGCTGGCCTTCATCGAGGAATTCGTCCTGGTGCTGCGCGGCAAGGCGCCGGCGGCCGGTCATTCCGACATCTCGCACACGGAATAGGACGATGGACCAGATCCTGATTGCCGTTTTCCTGATCGTCGCCCTCTTCGCGCTGTTTGCGGCGGGCCTGTGGATCGGGCTCGGCCTGATCGCCTGCGGCTGGATCGCCATGGCCCTGTTCACCACGCGACCGGTCGGCGATGCCATGCTGACCACCATCTGGGGCTCGTCGACCAGCTGGACGCTGACCGCCCTGCCGATGTTCATCTGGATGGGCGAAATCCTGTTCCGCACCCGGCTGTCGGAAGACATGTTCCGCGGCCTGGCGCCGTGGATGACCAACATCCCCGGCCGCCTGCTGCACACCAACATCATCGGCTGCACCATCTTTGCCGCCGTCTCCGGCTCGTCCGCCGCCACCTGCGCAACCATCGGCAAGATGACCATCCCCGAACTGCGCGCCAGGAAGTATCCGGAAGGCCTGATCGTCGGCACGCTGGCCGGTTCCGGCACGCTCGGCCTGCTGATCCCGCCGTCCCTGATCATGATCGTCTACGGCGTTGCCGCCGAAGTCTCGATCGCCAAGCTGTTCATCGCCGGGGTGCTGCCCGGCATCCTGCTGGCCGGCCTGTTCATGGGCTATGTCATGGTCAACGCCTGGCTGAAGCCCGGCAGCATACCGCAGCCGGCCGAGCGCCTGTCCTTCGGCCAGAAGCTGTGGGCTTCGCGCAGCCTGCTGCCGACCATCGGCCTGATCCTTGCCGTGCTTGGCTCGATCTATACCGGTTTTGCCACCGCCACCGAGGCGGCGGCGCTGGGCGTGGTCGGCGCCCTGGCGATCTCGCGCGCGCAGGGCAGCCTGACCTGGGCCACTTTCAAGGAAAGCCTGCTGGGTGCCACCCGGCTCAGCTGCATGATCGCGTTGATCCTGTCGGGCGCCGCCTTCCTCACCCTTGCCATGGGCTTCACCGGCCTGCCGCGCCAGCTGGCCGACTGGATCGACCATCTCGGCCTCAGCCCTGCCCTGCTGATCATCGCCCTCACCATCTTCTACATCCTGATCGGCTGCTTCCTGGACGGCATTTCCATGGTGGTGCTGACCATGGCCGTGGTGCTGCCGATGATCGAACGCGCCGGCATCGACCTGATCTGGTTCGGCATTTTCGTCGTTCTCGTCGTCGAGATGGCCCAGATCACGCCGCCGGTCGGCTTCAACCTGTTCGTGCTGCAGGGCATGACCGGCCACCAGATCACCTACATTGCCCGCGTCACCTTTCCGCTGTTCCTGCTGATGTGCATCGCGGTGGCCCTGATCTTCATCTTCCCCGGCATCGCCACCTGGCTGCCGGCGCAGATGATCGGGCCGGGCTGAAGCACGGCCTTTCGAGAAGGAAACATCCGCCATGCTGCCGATCAGCCGCTTTCCCGGCGCCCCGGGCCGTGCCCAGACCACTGTCTGGAACGGCATGGTCTTCACCGTCGCCACGGCGGATACCTACGACCTCGACATGCGCAAGCAGGCCGCCGAGGCGCTGGCCAAGCTGGACCACCAGCTGGCCGCGGCCGGTACCGACAAGAGCCGGCTGCTGTCGGTTACGGTCTACATCACCGACATGGCGCTGAAACCGCAGATGAACGAGGTCTGGCTGGGCTGGGTCGACCAGGACAATCCGCCGCAGCGCGCCTGCATCGGCGCCAGCCTGGAAGACGGCGACCTGATCGAGATCGTCGCCGTCGCGGCCACGAAAGACTGATGCCGGTGCCCGCCCTCAGAAACTGGGCGGCGTGCAGGCGCTGACGATCTCGCAGGCCTCGCCGCCGATATTGCGGAAACGGTGCGGCTGGCTGCTCTCGAAATAATAGGCATCGCCGGGGCCCAGCACCCGGGTCTGGCCGGCCACGGTCACTTCCAGCCGGCCGCGGATCACGATGCCACCCTCCTCGCCCTCATGCTTCAGCGGCACCCGGCCGGTATCGGCGCCGGGCGCATAGCGCTCGACCAGGATCTGCAGGGCCCGGCCGGCGAGATCGGCACCGACCTGGCGGAAGCTGATCTTGCCGCGGCCGACCTCGGTCAGCTCCTCGGCCTTGTAGAAAGCCTGGCGGGGAACAGCCATGTCCTGGGCAAAAAACTCGGCCAGCCCCATCGGCACACCGTCGAGAACCCGTTTCAGTGCACCGACCGAGGGATTGACCTGGTTCGACTCGATCAGCGAGACGGTCGCGTTGGTCACCCCGGCCCGGCGCGCCAGTTCGCGCTGCGACAGTTTGCGGGCCTGCCGCACTGCTTTCAGCCGGGCCCCGATATCGATCTCCATGGCGGATGCTCCGTCGGGCTGTTCAGGTGTTCAATATCCTGAACATTCTGACATTCCGCCCTGCAAAATCAACAGCTTGCAGAATCAAAGAAATAGAGTATCCGGGCCGGTGAAACTCGCCGAATATCGGCCGGACCCGTGCCCTGCCGACACCCCATGGAGAGCCTTATGGCCGTTGCCACCGCCGCCGTTCCGAACGACCTCGAATCCTTCTGGATGCCGTTCACCGCCAATCGCCAGTTCAAGGCCAAGCCCCGTCTGCTGGTCGGTGCCAAGGACATGCATTACACCACCCATGACGGCCGCCAGGTCATCGACGGCAGCGCCGGCCTGTGGTGCGTGAATGCCGGGCACTGCCGCCAGCCGATCATCGACGCGATCCAGAAACAGGCGGCGGAGATGGATTTCGCGCCGACCTTCCAGATGGGCCATCCGAAGGCCTTTGAATTCGCCGCCCGCCTGGCCCATCTGGCCCCGGGCGACCTGAACCATGTCTTCTTCGCCAACTCGGGCTCGGAAGCGGTCGATACCGCGCTGAAGATCGCCATCGCCTATCACCGTGCCCGCGGCGAAGGCGCCCGCACCCGGCTGATCGGCCGCGAGCGCGGCTATCACGGCGTCGGCTTCGGCGGCATCTCGGTGGGCGGCATCGTCTCCAACCGTAAGGTCTTCGGCCCGCTGCTGGCCGGCGTCGATCACCTGCCGCATACCCACAGCCTGAAGGACATGGCCTTCTCGAAGGGCCAGCCCGACTGGGGCGCGCATCTGGCCGACGATCTTGAACGCATCGTCGCCCTGCATGACGCCAGCACCATCGCTGCGGTGATCGTCGAGCCGGTGGCGGGCTCGACCGGCGTGCTGATCCCGCCGAAGGGCTATCTGCAGAAGCTGCGGCAGATCTGCGACAAGCACGGTATCCTGCTGATCTTCGACGAGGTGATCTGCGGCTTCGGCCGCACCGGTGCCGCTTTCGGCGCCGATACCTTCGGCGTGATTCCCGACATGATGACGGTGGCCAAGGGCCTGACCAATGCGGCCGTGCCGGCCGCCGCGGTCTTCACCCGCAAACACGTGCATGACGCCTTCATGCAGGGGCCGGAGAACATGATCGAGCTGTTCCACGGCTATACCTACTCGGCCCATGCCCTCGCCTGCGCCGCCGGCATCGCCACCCTGGATGTCTATCGCGACGAAGGCATTTTCGAGAATGCCAAGGCGCTGTCACCCTACTGGGAAGACGCCGTGCACAGCCTGAAGGGCGTGAAGAACGTCATCGACATCCGCAATTGCGGCATCATGGCCGGCATCGAGCTGGCCTCGCGCGAGGACGGGGTCGGCAAACGCGGCTATGAGGTGTTCGTGAAGGCCTACGAGACCGGCCTGATGTGCCGCCTGACCGGCGACACCATCGCCCTGTCGCCGCCGCTGATCCTCAACAAGGGCCATATCGACGACATCTTCGGCATCCTGAAGGATGCAATCCAGAGCGTGAACTGACCGCAGCCGGTTCACTCCATGGCAAAGCCCGGCCGCAAGGCCGGGCTTTTTCGTTGACCGGCTATGATGTCAGGCTGCTGAGCCGCAGATTCTTCATGGCGTTGCTGCGCGGCAGGGTGGTGGTCTGCAGGATATGCGTGATCACGCCGCCCTCGAACCCGAAGACGGCATTGTCGACCCAGTCATGAAAAGCCATCGGCGCGGAGGGAATCGCAGCCGGGTCGGATATCGCAAACACAGACTGCCCATCGATGAAGAACTCCACCGCCGCGGCCGTCACATCGATGCGGTAATGATGCCAGGCCTGGATATCCACCCCCGCCAGCGGCACCGACCTGACCGTCAGGCCGTTCTGGACGGTGGCATAGAATCCATTGGGATAAAGCGGCTTCTCGCCCGGTCCGCTCTGGCCTTGCAGCTGGATGAACCACGCAATCTGCATGCTGAGCGGGAACACATCCGTGTTCCAGAAGCCCCAGCCACGCGAGCCGCCATCAGGGTTCGAGGCCTTGACCTCGGCCTCGAAGCGCAGGCCGGTGGCGGGGGAATAAGGCACATTGAGAAACAGGTCGTACCAGAAATGTGCCGGATCGGTTTTCGGATCGTCGACCGGAAAGAGATTGACGATCACATTCCTGGGCTGAACCGATGTCTGTGTGCTGTTGTAGATCTCGGCATTGAAATATTGCAGCGCCTGACCCGATGACGGCTTTGGTATCGCCGGAATGCTGTTGACCAGATAGCAGCCATCGGCGGTGTTGAATGCATGGCTGCCGGCCGTATCGGTGCGTTGATACCAGTAGTCCGGTGATGGATTCCGCAGATCGAAGGGCTGCTTCATGGCCACGAAATCGGCGATCACCAGCTGGTCCAGCAGCCAGAACAGAAGATACAGCAGGATCGCATCGTCTGTGGCGCTGCCCAGCTTCGGATGCAGCACCAGGCCGGCGACGCGCGCCGCCAGGGATGCATTCCGCCGCGCCGGTCCATTCCGTGCTGTCAGCGCGTTCAGTTCATCATACAGGCCGGCCCGCTCGGCTGCGGGCAGTTTCGCAACCGCCTGCCTGATGCCGGCGAATGACGGTGCAGCGGCGGCAACGAGGCCGGGCAGGACTGCCGCGCTGGCAGCGGTCGCGCCGGAAGCCTCGCGCGCGGCAATGACCTGTGCGGCAGCCGTATTGATCCGATCCGAGAACTGCAACAGAAGCGTCAGCATATCTTCCCCGCGCCTGCCGAATGACGACCCCGTTTCAGGCGCGCGCTTCTGGCGCGCGTCTCTGCACGACTATGGCGGGTCGCCATGCACGGGTATACCCGCAATCTCCGGCGCGGGCGGAATTCTGCGTGCTTGTATACAGGTGTAATCGGTGCGGCGCCGGCACGCGCAGAAAAGCCCGACCGCAGGATCGGGCTTTTCAATTACGGGGCTTCAGGCTGTGAAGAGCGTTTTATAATGCGCCTGCACCTGGTCGAACCGGCCCCAGTAGGCCGGCTGCGGATCGCCTTTCAGCCTGGCGATCAGTACACCCATATGCACATGCCAGCCACAGGAAACCATGAGGCCTTCGGTACCGCTGGTCAGCCGGCGGTGGGTCAGAACCAGCAGCACGTCGCGGCCCTGCGGGGTCAGTTCGAAAACCACCTCGGAAGCGGGGCTGCCATCCTCGGCCTCGCCCCAGGTCATGGCCAGAAGCTGCGGCGGATCGAGCTGGGTGATGCGGCCGCGCTGGGTCAGCGGGCCGGAATAGGGCTGCAGCCATTCCGGCACCGGCTCTCCCGCCGGCGCCAGCAGGGCATTGTGGAAATTCAGCACCACGCGACCGCCAACACGCAGCTCCATGCTGCCGGACGCGAGCCAGACCGCGCGTTTCTCCGGTTCGGTGATGTAGCTCCAGACCCGTTCGACGGGTCCCGGCAGCAGGCGGCGGAACCGCACCGCGCCGGATTCCAGCACCTGGCCATAGGCATCGTTGTCGATCACTTCGCCGCTCATTTCCTGCGTCCTTTCGGTTTCGCTGCCGGCCGCTCCGGCTGGCGCAGTTCGCGCTCGAGATCGTCGAGACGCGGGCCCCAGAAACGCCGCACCTGGGCGATCCAGCGGTCCATCTCGGCCAGACCCGCCGGATCGAGGCTGTAGATGCGCCGCTGGGCCTCGGCGCGGACCTGCACCAGCCGCGCCTCGCGCAGCACCTTCAGATGCTGCGACACCGCCGGTGCGCTCATGGCAAAGACTGCGCCGATCTCCCCGGCCGACAATTCGCCCTGCCCCAGCATCTCGACGATGCGGCGGCGGGTAGGATCGGAAAGCGCGGCGAAGCCCTGCATGGGCCTTTATTTATGATTTCTGCTTAATTAAGTCAACAATTAATTTAAAGACCCAGATACCGGCGCACCTCCGGCCTCGCCTCCAGCCAGCCGCCCCATTTGCGGAACACCTTTTCCATGCGGGCCGGGGCCACGCCCAGCTGCGCCATTGCGATGCCGCCATTGACCGATTCCCAGTATTCGGCGATCAGTCCGCCGCGCAGGCGGAACCGGCTCATCCCATCGATCAGAACCGGCCGGCCGGCGAATTCCGGCACCGTCGAGACGAAGCGCGACAGCGACCAGGCATAGCCATGATCGCCATCACACACCGCATCGAAGAACTTCCAGTGATAATCCGTCGCGTCGCGCAGGAAATGCTCGTCCAGCATGCTGCGGATTCCGGCATGGCCGGCGTGATCCCCGTAGATATAGTCGTGATAGACCGCATCCCCGGTAAACGCCGCAGCGAAGCCGGCACTGTCGCCGCTTTCCGCTGCGGCAGTCATGGCATCAAGCAGGGCCTGCAGTTCCGCGCTGGTGATCATGACGCTTTCTCCCGTTGTCTTCTCCGTTGTTTCGCGGGCCGCAGTGTAGCAGCATTGCCGCAAAAGCAAGGAGGAGACGCCGGCCATGGCCTATACCGAGATCCTGTACGATGTGACTGATGCCGTTGCGACAGTCACACTCAACCGGCCGGACCGGCTGAATGCCTGGACCACGACCATGGAAACGGAGGTGCGGGCGGCGATGGCACGGGCAGCAGAAGATGCCGCCGTGCGGGTGATCCTGCTGACCGGCGCCGGCCGTGGCTTCTGTGCCGGCGCCGACATGGACCTGCTCAACAATATCCAGGGTGGCGGCGAACGCCGGGGCCCACCACCGGCCTTCGACCTGACCGCGCGGCCGGATTTCCAGATGCAGTACGGCTATTTCCCGTCCATCCCGAAGCCGGTCATCGCTGCCGTGAACGGTCCGGCAGCCGGCCTGGGCATGATCATGGCGCTGTATTGCGACATGCGCTTTGCTGCCGACAGCGCCGTGTTCACCACCGCCTTTTCGCGGCGCGGACTGATCGCCGAACACGGTATCAGCTGGCTGCTGCCGCGCCTGGTCGGCCCGGCGCGGGCCATGGACCTGATGTTCTCCGCCCGCAAGGTCGATGCCGCCGAAGCATTGCGCATCGGGCTGGTGGATCGGGCTGTCCCCGGCGGGCAGCTGATGGGCGAGGTTCGCGCTTACGCGGCCGATCTGGCGGCCAATGTCTCGCCGCGCTCGCTGAAGGTGATGAAGCGTCAGCTATGGGATGCGCAGTTCCAGACCCTGGCCGAAGCAACCGCCATCGGCAATGCCGAGATGCTGCAAAGCTTCCGGAGTGCCGATTTCCGCGAGGGCGTCGCCCATTTCGTCGAGAAACGGCCGGCACGCTTTACCGGGGCATAGTCGCTACCGGTTTCCTCAGCCGGGCAACGGCCGCGCGAACCGGTGGATCAAGGCCGGCACCGCCGGCCTCCAGATGCGCGACGATTGCCGCCCGCATGGCCGGATCCCAGAATTTTTCGAGGTGATCGGCAATCGCGGCCGGAACATCGATCCGGCGCTGCGGCGTGAAGAACCTGCCGATCTGGTTGGCCATCATCACCAGCTTGTCAGGCGACATGGTCGCGGGCTCCCTGCAGCACGCGGTCGGGCCGCGTGAAAACCTCGAATTCGCTGCCACGGGCGACCGCGACCAGGGTCAGTCCCGCCTGCTCCGCCATCGCGATGGCCAGGGAAGTCGGCGCCGACACCGCGACCAGAGCCGGCACACCGAGGCGGGCAGCCTTCTGCACCATTTCCACGGAAACCCGGCTGGTCAGAAGCAGCAGCCCGCGGGACACGGCCGTGCCCTGGCGCGCCAGTGCGCCGGCCAGCTTGTCGAGAGCATTGTGACGGCCAACATCCTCGCGGATCGCCACCAGGTCGGCGCCCGGCTCCCAGAAGCCGGCGCCATGCACGGCCCGGGTGACGGTGTTCAGCCGCTGGGCCGGCGGCAGCGTCGCCATGGCCGCAATGATCTGGTCCGGCGTGAAGCGCGCATCGCTGTCGACCCGGGTCGCGGGCCGCATCGCCTCGTCCAGGCTCTCGATGCCGCATAGGCCGCAGCCGGTGGGGCCCGCTATCGCACGGCGGCGCGCCGCATAGGCTGCGGCACGGTCATCCGCCAGCCACAGGCGCAGATCGAGGCCGGCGGCGGTCTCGACCACTTCGATCTCGCGGATCTCGCCCGCCGTCGCGACGATGCCCTCCGACAGGCAGAAGCCGATGGCAAAGTCCTCGCAGTCCGCCGGCGTTGCCATCATCACCGCATGGGTGCTGCCGTTGCAGGTGATTGCAACCGCCGTCTCTTCCGGCACGGCCCGCTCGCCGCCGGCAAAACCGCTGCCGGTCCAGGCCTGCCGGACCACCCGCCGGCTTGGCTGGCACGGGCCGGTCATTCGGCCGCGTCCCGGGCGATCCGCCGGCTGCGGCCGGCGAGATCCTGATACTGCTCCTGCCATTCGGACGGACCATTGGATGGTGCGATCTGCACGGCAGTGACCTTGTATTCCGGACAGTTTGTGGCCCAGTCGGAATAATCGGTGGTCACTACATTGGCCTGGGTCGCCGGATGATGAAAGGTCGTATAGACCACGCCCGGCGCCACCCGGTCAGTGATCAGTGCGCGCAGGGCCGTCTCGCCAGCCCGACTCTGGATTCGCACCCAGTCGCCATCCCGCACGCCACGCTGCTCGGCATCATGGGGATGGATTTCGAGGCGATCCTCCTCATGCCAGACCACGTTGTCGGTACGCCGGGTCTGGGCGCCGACATTGTACTGTGACAGGATGCGCCCGGTGGTCAGCAGCAGCGGAAAGCGGGCACCCGTGCGCTCCTCGGTGGGCACGTATTCGGTGATCATGAATTTGCCTCTGCCACGGACGAACCCGTCCATGTGCATGATCGGGCTGCCCAGCGGCTTCTGCTCGTTGCAGGGCCACTGCACCGAGCCCATCTCCTCCAGCCGGGCATAGGATACGCCGGCGAAAGACGGGGTCAGGCGGGCGATCTCGTCCATCACTTCGGACGGATGGCTGTATGCCATCGGCACACCCATGGCCTCGGCGATCAGCAGGGTGATCTCCCAGTCGGCATAGCCGTTCTTCGGCGGCATCACCTTGCGCACGCGGTTGATGCGGCGTTCGGCATTGGTGAAGGTGCCGTCCTTTTCGAGGAAGGTCGAACCCGGCAGGAAGACATGGGCGTAGTTGGCCGTTTCGTTCAGGAACAGGTCCTGCACGACCACGCATTCCATCGCCGCGAGGCCGGCTGCCACATGCTGGGTATTCGGGTCGGACTGCAGGATGTCCTCGCCCTGGATGTAGATGCCCTTGAAGGTTCCGCCGACTGCGGCATCCAGCATGTTGGGAATCCGCAGGCCGGGTTCGTGATCGAGCCCGGTGCCCCAGACCGCTTCGAACATGGTACGGGTGGCGTCATCCGAGATATGGCGATAGCCCGGCAGTTCGTGCGGGAAGGACCCCATGTCGCAGGACCCTTGCACATTGTTCTGGCCGCGCAGCGGATTCACGCCGACGCCGGGGCGGCCGAGATTGCCGGTGGCCATGGCCAGGTTGGCGATGGCCATCACGGTGGTCGTCCCCTGGCTGTGCTCGGTGACGCCGAGGCCGTAATAGATCGCGCCGTTGCCGCCGGTGGCATAAAGCCGGGCGGCGGCCCGGATTTCCTGCGGATCGACACCGGCCATCGGGCCGACCGCTTCCGGGCTGTTCTGCGGCTCGGCAACAAAGGCCGCCCATTCCGAGAAATCCTCCCAGTCGCAGCGATCCCGCACGAAGGCCTCGTCGACCAGCCCCTCGGTCACGATCACATGGGCCAGCGCATTGAGGATGGCCACATTGGTGCCCGGCAGCAGCGGCAGGTGGTGGGCCGCCTCGACATGCGGCGTGCGCACCAGATCGATGCGGCGCGGATCGACCACGATCAGCTTCGCGCCCTGGCGCAGACGCTTTTTCAGGCGCGAAGCGAAAACCGGATGACCGTCGGTCGGATTGGCGCCGATCACCATCACCACGTCGGCCTGCTCGACCGAATCGAAATCCTGGGTACCGGCCGACGTGCCGAAGGCGGTCTTCAGGCCATAGCCGGTGGGCGAATGACAGACGCGGGCGCAGGTATCGACGTTGTTGTTGCCGAAGCCGGCACGGATCAGTTTCTGCACCAGGTAGGTTTCCTCGTTGGTGCAGCGCGACGAGGTGATGCCGCCAATCGACCGCCTGCCATACCGGTCCTGCAGGCGGCGAAACTCCGAGGCAACCCGGCCGATGGCTTCCTCCCAGCTGACCTCGCGCCAGGGCTGGTCGATGCTGTCGCGGATCATCGGGTTGAGAATGCGTTCGCGGTGATTGGTATAGCCCCAGGCGAAGCGGCCCTTGACGCAGGAATGACCGCGATTGGCCTTGCCATCCTTGTAGGGCACCATGCGCACGACCTCGTTGCCGCGCATCTCGGCCTTGAAGCTGCAGCCGACCCCGCAATAGGCGCAGGTGGTGACCACCGAATGCTCGGGCTGGCCGATCTCGATCACCGACTTTTCCATCAGCGTTGCCGTCGGGCAGGCCTGCACGCAGGCACCGCAGGACACGCATTCCGATTCAAGGAAATCTTCCGCCATGCCGGGCGACACTTTCGAGTCGAATCCGCGCGCCTGGATGGTCAGCGCAAAGGTACCCTGCACTTCCTCGCAGGCCCGGACACAGCGCGAGCAGACAATGCATTTCGACGCATCGAAAGTGAAATAGGGATTGGTTTCGTCCTTGGCCTGCCCGAGATGGCTGTCGCCTTCGTAGCCATAGCGCACCTCGCGCAGGCCGACGGCACCGGCCATGTCCTGCAATTCGCAGTCGCCGTTGGCGGCGCAGGTCAGGCAGTCGAGCGGATGGTCGGAGATATACAGTTCCATCACGCCACGGCGCAGCTGTTTCAGCCGCGCCGTCTGCGTCGATACCGCCATGCCCTCGGCGACCGGCGTGGTGCAGGAGGCCGGCGTGCCGGCGCGACCGGCAATCTCGACCAGACAGAGCCGGCAGGAGCCGAAGGCATCGACCATGTCGGTGGCACACAGCTTGGGCACCTGGATGCCGGCTTCCATCGCGGCGCGCATCACCGAGGTGCCCTCGGGCACGGTGATGCCGATGCCGTCGATGGTCAGCGTGACGGTCTTTTCGGCCTTGCTGGCCGGGGTGCCGAAATCGGTTTCAGGGACGAGAGGCATGGGGCGCCTTCCTGGTCATTCTGCGGCCGCGGCCAGGGACGGCCGGCCGAAATCCTCGGGGAAATGCCTGAGCGCGCTCAGCACCGGATAGGGCGTGAAGCCGCCGAGTGCGCAGAGCGAGCCGAATTTCATGGTCTGGCACAGGTCTTCCACCAGCGCCATGTTCGCCGCCCGGTCGGTACCGGCAATGATGCGGTCGATCACCTCCACGCCGCGGGTCGAGCCGATGCGGCAGGGCGTGCATTTGCCGCAGGATTCGATGGCGCAGAATTCCATGGCGAAACGGGCCATCCGCGCCATGTCGACGGTATCGTCGAACACGACCAGGCCACCATGGCCGATCAGGCCATCGGCGGCCGCAAAGGCCTCATAATCATAGGGCGTCTCGAACAGCGCCCGCGGGAAATACGCTCCCAGCGGCCCGCCGGCCTGCACGGCACGAACCGGCCGGCCGGAGGCGGCACCGCCGCCGATATCGTCGACGATCTCGCCCAGCGTCAGCCCGAAGGCCGCCTCGAACAGGCCGCCGTATTTCACGTTGCCGGCCAGCTGGATCGGCATGGTCCCGCGCGAGCGGCCGAGGCCCATATCGGCGTAATGCTGGGCGCCTTCGGCCAGGATGACCGGCACACTGGCCAGCGACACCAGGTTGTTGATCACGGTCGGGCGGCCGAACAGGCCCTTATGGGCCGGCAGCGGCGGCTTGGCCCGCACCACACCGCGCCGGCCCTCCAGGCTTTCCAGCAGGGCGGTTTCTTCGCCGCAGACATAAGCCCCGGCACCGACCCGCACCTCAATGTCGAAGGCATAGGGAGTGCCGCAGACCCGGTCGCCGAGGCAGTCGGCCGCGCGCGCCACGTCGATGGCGGCCTGCATCACCCGAACCGCATCCGGATATTCGGAGCGCACGTAGACATAGCCCCTGGTGGCCCCCACCGCGATGCCGGCAATCGTCATCCCCTCGATCAGCACGAAGGGGTCGCCTTCCATCAGCATGCGGTCGGCAAAGGTGCCGGAATCGCCTTCATCGGCATTGCAGACGATGTATTTCCGGTCGGCGGCAGTATCGGCAACTGTCTTCCACTTGATGCCGGTCGGGAAACCGGCACCGCCGCGCCCGCGCAGGCCGGATTTCGTCACCTCCGCAACGATACCGGCCGGACCCAGCGACAGCGCACGGGTCAGGCCGCGATAGCCGCCATGGCTGCGGTAATCCTCCAGCGACAGCGGATCGACGATGCCGCAGCGGGCGAAGGTCAGGCGCGTCTGCCGCTGCAGGAAGGGCAGGTCCTCGGGTCGGCCGATGCGCCGCGGATGCGCCGCGCCGATCAGCCAGCCGGCCTCGAACAGGCTGGGAATATCGGCGGCCTGCACCGGGCCATAGGCGATGCGCCCGGCCGGGGTTTCGACCTCGACCATCGGCTCCAGCCAGAACAGGCCGCGTGAGCCGGTGCGCACCACCTCGATGGCATGATTGCGTTTCGCCGCTTCCGTCCGGATGGCCGCGGCCACGGCCTCGGCACCCACTGCCAGTGCCGCGGCATCGCGGGGAATGAAAATCCTGGCCATCAGCCGCGCGCCTCCCGGATCACCGTGTCGAGGCCGTCGCCGTCCAGCCGGCCGATCACGCGGCCGTCGATCATCGCCGCCGGCGCGCAGGCGCAGAGGCCGAGGCAGTAGGTGGCCTCGATGGTGAGGCGGCGATCCGGGGTGGTGCCACCCCAGTCGAGGCCAAGCCGGTCCAGCGCCTGCCTGGCCAGCGATTCGCCGCCCATTGCCTGACAGGCCTCCGCCCGGCAGAGTTTCAGCACATGCCGGCCCGGCAGGGCGCGGCGGAAGTCATGATAGAAGCTGACGATGCCATGGATTTCCGCCCGCGACAGGTTCAGGGCATCGGCCACGGCCAGCAGCGCGGCATCCGGCAGAAAGCCGAACTCCGCCTGCAGGGCATGCAGCATCGGCAGCGCCGCACCCTCCGTCCCGGCAAATTGTGCAATGATTTCCGTGGCCCGGTTTTCGTCCCAAGCGGCAAACATCGAAGCGCTCCACCCAACAATTACGGGCGGATCATCTGCCCCGCGGATGGAAGCTTCAATAAAGCGGTCGGATGCTGCGATAGAACATTTCTATCAAAATTGGCGTGTTTATGGAATTCGGGCGTAAAACCAATCCGTAAGAACTGCAATTAAGAAGCGTTCTCTTATGAAGATTTTGCCAGGCTGGCCGCCAGGTGCTTGGCCTCTGCCACCAGCGCCGCCGCCAGCGGCGTCATCGGCTCGCGGTTGGGCACGACTAGGCCGATCATGTGCACGGCTTCCGGTTCGACGATCGGGATCGACCGCAGCTTCTCGGTCAGGCCCAGCGTGTCGGCCAGCTTCTCCGGCATCACACTGGCCCAGCGCCCCGTGCGCACATGGGAGAACAACACGATCATCGAATTCGATTCCAGCGTCGGCTGCGGCTCGCCGCCGCCGGCATTGCGCAGCAGCCGGTTGATGATGCGGCGGTTCTGCATGTCGGGCGTCAGCAGGCAGAGCGGAATGCGGCTGACCTCGGACCAGCTGACCTGGTCGCGGTCGCCATAGGGGCTGTCTTCCGAGGTCAGCAGCCGGTACTGCTCCGGATACAGCGACACCGCCCGCACCTTGCCCAGCGGTTCGTTGTCCAGATAGGTCAGGCCGGCATCGACCTCGAGATTTTCCAGCATCGACAGCACCTCGATCGAGGTGCGCGAATAGATGGTGAATTTCACATTCGGATGCTTCGCCCGGTATGGCGTGGTCAGCGCCGAAACCATGGCCAGCGCCGTCGGGATGGCCGCAATCTTGAGATGCCCCACCAGACCCCGCTTCTGGGCATGCACCTCCTGCCGCATCGCCCGGGTGTCGGCGACAATGCGCCGCGCCCAGTCCAGCACCCGTTCGCCTTCCGCGGTGAAACCGAGGAAACGCGAGCTGCGCTGCACCAGCATCACGCCAAGCTGCTCTTCCAGCTGCTTGATGCCGGCTGAAAAGGTCGGCTGGGTGACACCGCACAATTCGGCGGCCTTGCCGAAATTGCGCTCGCGGGCCAGCGCGAGCAGGAATTCGAGCTTGTCGATCATGGGGCTCCGGAAGCGGAAACCAGAATCCAGCAGCCTGTTTTACCCTGCCTTTGCCACTGCGCGCTCGAGAAAATCCAGCCGGTCCTGCCCCCAGAACATCTCGCCGTCGAGAATATAGGTCGGGGCACCGAATACCTGGATATCCATCGCCTTCTGGGTATCTGCGTCATAGGCCGCCTTCACGGCATCGCTGTCGGCCGCAGCAAACAGCCGGGCCGGGTCGAGGCCGCATTCGTTGAGGATTTCCTCCAGCGTTTCGGCATCGGCGATGTTGCGCTCCTCCGCCCATACCGCACGGCCGATCGCAAAGGACAGGTCGAGCGCCTGCTTCTGCGACAGCTCCCGCGTCGCTGTGATCAGCCGTGACGCCAGGCCGGCATCGACCGGAAACCCCTTCGGCTGCAGGTTCAGCGGCAGCCCACGGAAATCGCGCCAGCGCTTCAGCTCCATCAGGCGATAGGCCTGGCGCTGCGGCGGCCGCTTGGCCAGCGGCAGGCCGCCCGAGACCGAGAAGACCTTGCCGAGATCGACCGGCATCACCTTCACATCCGCCCCGTATTTCGCCACCATGGCGTTGAACTGCGGCGCGCCGAGATAGGCCCAGGGCGAGACGGGCGTGAAGATGTAGTCGATTCGGGCAGCCATGGGTTTCCTCCGGCGATCGGGTTTTTTACTGCAGCCCCCGCAGCCGCTGGAACTGCTTGAGGGCATAGCTGTCGGTCATGCCGCTGATGAAATCGGTCACGCTGAGCAGCCATTCGTAGCGGGCGGCGCCGGCCTGCGGCGGCTGTGGCATCAGGCGCAGCAGGGCGCGCTGGCGCGGCGCCAGCGCGGCGAATTCGCCGCCGGCCATCTCCAGTGCCAGATGGGCATCACAGAAGGCATCGAGCAGGCTGGTCAGGATCTCGCCGCCCATCACTTCGGTCTGGAAGCGCTCCCGCGTTTCGAAAATGCGGGCCCGCGTGAAGGCGGCGATCTCCGCCAGCGCGCCGGCCACCGGTGTTTCCGCCATCAGGTCGCCGTCATAGCGGCCGGTCATGATGGCCGGTTCGCAATCGAGGAAAACGGTCACGGCCAGGTCGATCAGGTCGCCGATCACCTTTGCGCGCAGATAGGCGATCTTCCAGGGCTCGTCGGCGATCTCGCGGTAGCGCGGCGGCATGCGCTGCAGCAGGGCATGCAGCCTTTCCTCGGCTTCGGCAAAGGTGATGCGGCCCAGCTTGTAGCCATCCTCGATGTCGACCACCGAGTAGCAGATGTCGTCCGCCGCCTCGACCAGCCAGGTCAGGGCATGGCGGGCATGGCGACCGCCGCCCAGAGCTTCGAGGCCCACGGCGCCGGCCATGTCTTCGAACAGCCCGGCCTCGGCGGCAAAATGGCCGAACTTGCCCTTGGCAGGATCGGCGGCCTGGCTGCCGAAAGGGTATTTCATGAAGGTGGCCAGGGTGGCACAGGTCAGGCGCAGGCCGCCGGCATCGCGCCAGTTCTGCAGCCGGCTCATCACCCGGAAGCCCTGCGCGTTGCCCTCGAAATGCAGGAAATCGCTGCGCTGCGGCGCGGTCAGCGGGCGGACCAGCTCGGCACCCGGACCGGAGCGGAACCAGTGCTGGATCGTGGCCTCGCCGAAATGGCCGAAAGGCGGGTTGCCGATATCGTGGCCGATACAGGCGGCCGCCACGATGTGGCCGAATTCCGCTGCGGTGACCCCGCCCAGATCGGCGCCGTGACGCTGGACGACGCTCTCGCCGACCTGCGCGCCCAGCGAGCGGCCGACCGAGGAGACCTCGAGGGAGTGGGTCAGCCGGTTGCGCACATAGTCGCTTTCCGGCAGCGAATGCACCTGGGTCTTGTCCTGCAGGCGGCGGAAGGCCGAGCAGAATACAACCCGGTCCCAGTCCTTCTGGAACGGATTGCGCGCCGGAGTGACCGGCTCAGCCCCCTGGTGGCCGAGTCGCTGGGCGGAAAGCAGCCGTGACCAAGTCATTGCCATGCCCGCACTCTGGAGAGAACGATTCGCGGTTTCAAGCGCTTGGCTGGTGGCCGGCCGGCCCGCGATACAGTTTTTGATTGAAATTGCCACCCGCCAAATCGGATGATTGGCCGCTGAACGGAAACAGGGCCGCCGGATGATTCTTCTGACGATCGCCGTAACCGCGGTGGCCGCACCGCTGATGGTCGGCCTGGTCTGCCTGTTTGCCTATCGCAATCTGGGTGGCGGCGGTCATTTGCTGTTCTGGGCGGCGGGCCATGTGGCACTGGTTCTGCCCTTTGGCATTCTCGGCTTCACCGACTGGATCGCCGATCCTGTCTGGTATTCGGTGCTGGCAGCCACCGCCGGCAGCCTCACGTTCATGGTCATGCTGGTCACCGGCATCCGCGTTCTGACCGGTCACCAGGACAGCATGACGACGGCCCTGCTGCTCAGCCTGGCCCTGACCGCCTGCGTCTCCCTGGTGCAGCAGACTTCGGACCTGATGTATTTCGGTGCGGCCAATTTCGTCACCGGCGCCGGGCTGCTGTATGGCGGCAGCCTGCTGCTGCGGCATCGCCGCTCCCTGCTCTACTCGGCCACCGGCATCCTGCTGCTGGGCCGCGGCATTCTCGCCGTCTTTTATGCCGTCCAGCTGATGCATATGGCCGATCTCAATGCCACGCTGGCATTTTCCGTCTTCGCCAATCTGCTGACGGCACTAGGCCTGATCATGATCGAGTTCGACAATGCCCGGCAGCGCGAGGTGCGGGCACGCGAAGACGAGCATCAGGCCCGCCTGTTCAGCGAAACGCTGATCGATGCCATGCCGGCCACCATGACCTTCAAGGATCACGACCTGCGCTACCGCATGATCAACCGGCGCATGCGCGATATCATGCCGGCGGACCTTGTCAACGTCATCGGCCGCACCTGGAGCGAGGTGGTCGGCCCGGAGGCCGCCGCTGCCGTCGAACAGGAAGACCGGCGCATCCTGGCCAGCGGCGAAACCATCCATATGGAACAGGGCTGGGCCGGCCGGGATGGCCGGCAGCTGATCATCTGGGCAATGAAAGTGCCCCTGCGCGATGCCGACGGGCGGGTCCAGGGCATCATCACCTGTGGCGTCGACATCACCCGCCTGAAAGAAACCGAAGCGCAGCTGATCGAGCAGCGCGAGGCGGCTGAATCCGCCAACCGCACCAAGACCGCCTTCCTTGCCAACATGAGCCACGAACTGCGCACGCCGCTGAATGCGATCATCGGCTTTTCCGAGATGCTGGCCGCCGGATATCTCGGCAACATGAGCGACCGCCAGCGCGACTATGCCATCAGCATCCGGCAGTCCGGCGAGCACCTGCTGCAGCTGGTCAGCGACATCCTCGACCTGTCGCGGCTCGAAACCGGCCGGCTGGAACTGGAAATCGAAACCTGCGCCTTCGACGAGATTGCCGCAGCCGCCCTGGCGATGGTCGGGCCACAGGCGGCGGCAGGCAGCATCGGCCTCTCCTTCTCCCCCAGCCATCTCGCGGTACGGGCCGACCGCCGGGCATTGACGCAGATTCTGGTGAACCTGCTGGGCAATGCCGTGAAATACAATCGCAAGGGTGGCAGCGTCACGCTCGCCGCCGTTATCGAGGACAGGGTGATGCGCCTCTCGGTGCATGACACCGGCATCGGCATGACCGAGGCGGAAACCCGCGCCGCCATGGCGGCCTTCCAGCGCATCGATGCCTATCGCAGCCACAGCAACAGCGGTGCCGGCCTCGGCCTGTCGATCTGCCGCAGCCTGGTGGAGCGGCATGGCGGGCATATGCAGATCCGCAGCCGTCCCGGCCACGGCACCACCGTCGACGTCATGCTGCCGGCCTGACCGGCGCGGCTTCCGGCCGCCACGAAACCGCCATAAATCCCGCCGGTTTCCGGTGCCCGCGGAATCGTGACCGTCATCACTGCACCGCAGCACGCCAGCGCCTATATAGAATTCACGAAACGAGATCGATGTTGCAGCGTCTTCTTGTTTCTCATTTCCTCCCCTATGAATCCCCCCCTGAGGGACGGCCTTCCCCCGGCCGTCCCTCTCTTTTTGCGGTATCGTTGCAGACCCTGCATGGCTTGCTTTCGCCGGTCGCATGGGCCATCAAGGCGCATCATGCCTAGCAGACGCAAACCGCATCCGGTGCCGGCCGGCTTCGTACCGCTGCCGCCGGTCTCCCGCTTTTTCGCCACCCTGGGCAAGGTCTATGTCCGTCCCGACGGTCCCGGACGGCCGCCGGTCTACGGACTGCATGTCCGCCCCAAGCATGCCAACCGGCACGGCACGGGCCATGGCGGCTTCCTCGCCACCCTGGCGGACACCTTCATGGCGGCTTTCGTGCATGAAACCCGTCCTGAAATCGCCCGCATGTGGACGGTACGGCTGGAGATGGAATACAAGCGCCCGGCCCCGATGGGCGCCTGGCTGGAAGGCTATTGCACCGGAATCGAGCGCGAGCGGGATTTCATCACGGTGCGCTGCGAATTGCGGGCCGGCGAGACCGTCACCAACCGGACCAGCGCCGTCTTCAAGGTGACGGACAGAGCTCCGGACAGCCCCTGAATCCTGCCCTGAATCCTAGCGCGTGGCCGGCGGCATCAGCGGCAGTGGCGGCGCCGGCGGCTTGGCCATCGGCGTAAGAGAGGCAGCCGGCGACGGTATCTCGGCCGGGGCCGCCTCTGCGGAGATGACGCCGCAATAAACCGACGGCACACCCAGATGGCTGAGCCGGATCGTGTCGCCCTGGCGCTCCGCACCCCAGTCCGGCGACATGTAATCATAGCGGGCACCGCGCGGCTGGCGGTGCAGGACGACGGGCAGCATGCCCTTGCCGTCAACCACCAGGCGGTCGCCGCTGCTGCCCAGCAGGATATTCAGGCCATTGTCGCAGCGAAACGCGACCAGGCCGCCCCCGCCGGCCAGCCGCCGGGCTTCGGCGGTCGGCCCGGGTTCGGGCTGCGGCAGGCTCTGCAGGCTGAAATGGGTGGTGCCACCGCGACCATCCCCGGCCCAGGCCGACCGGATATCTTCCAGCCGCTGCAGGGCGGCCCGCGACTGGGCCACGGCGCCGGTGATGTCGGCTTCGTCCAGCTCGGTATCGATGCCATCCACCGTCTTGGTTCCCGAGGTGAACCGGCCGGCAGCGAAATTGAGGTTCAGCGACACCCGGCGGAAGCTGTCGGCGGTGCCGGCCTGACCGGCCCGGCGCTGGCTGCTCTCTCCGTAATGCATCAGTCGGCCGCCGAAAAAGTTGAACACGACATTGGCGTTGCCGTAGGCGCCGTAATCCCGCCATTCCACAATGCGTTCGACCCGGCCGTTGCGCACCGCCGCTTCCCAGTCCGCCTGGATTTCGCCGGCGCGGTAATGGCCGCGCACCGTCTTGCTGCCGGCCACCGCATCCTCGGTCGCCCCGGGATCGCTGCCCTGAACCTGTCGGTCCTGGGCCCGGGCGGATTGCAGGGCCGCCGGCGCGGCCAGCAGGACAGCCAGCAGCAGGATCGGCAGGCGGCGCGACGGCATTCCTTCGACCATGACGCGGACTCCTTTCCGTCTGCGCTATGATGCCCCGGGAAAGCGGCAAGATTCTGGCGGAAAATCCCGATACAGATCAATACCCTAGCATTTCGCAATGCGCCCATCCGCCGTATTCTTGCCGGATCGCCGTCCACACGGGAGCCCGGTTTGCCGCATCTGCTGTCGAGACTGACGATCCTGGCCTGGCTCGGCTGTGCCTGCACCGCAGCCGCGCAGCCGGATATCCAGATCGTCGGCCCGGAGCGGCTGCCCTATATCGTCGACAGGAATGGCAGCGGCAGCGGGCCGGCAGTCGAACTGGTCCGCCTGATTGCCCGCGCCGCCGGCATCGACCAGGAGGTGCGCATCCTGCCGTTCCAGCGGGCAGTGCGCCAGCTCGACGAGGGCGACACCCTGTATCCCGCCCTGCTGCGCACTCCCCCGCGGGAGGATCTGTATGTATGGATCGGCGAAGTCTTTGCAGACCGGGCGGTGCTGTTTACCCGTCGAGACGGACCGCCGGTCAGCGAAATTGCGGCAGCCCGGCGGCTGGAGCGGATCAGTGTCATGCGCGGCTCCGAACTGCACGGCATCCTGCGCTCATTCGGCCTGCAGAATGTCGAGACCAACATCTCCGAGGACCATAACGCCCGGCTGCTGCGGGCCGAGCGCATCGAGGCCTGGTTCACCCTGCGCGCCGTGGGCCGGGCCACCTGGCATGAGCTGGGCTTTCCGCCGGCAGAGATCCAGCATGGCGAAGCCTTTGCCCTGATGTCCTTCTGGATCGCCGGCTCGCGCAACCTGCCGCCGGCCACGGTTGCGAAGCTGCGTGCCGCCTATGACGGGCTGCGCCAGTCCGGCGCCTATGACAGGATCGTGGCGCCGCTGCGCGAACCGCCATCCTGATCGCCCGGTCCCGGCCGCGCGGCCCTCAGTTCCGCATCCATATGCCGCCACCCAGCGGAAGCGGCAGGAACAGGCCGCCGTCACGGTCTGCCAGCAGCCGGTCGATGGCTGCGGTGGCGCCCGGGAAATCGGCATAATCGTAATCGGCCAGCAGGATCATGCCGCCCGGCGCCAGCCGCTCGAGCATGGCCGGCAGCAGGATGCCGGTCGGCCGCGCCAGATGCGCCGACAGGCGGGCAAAGGCGATCTGTGGCGGCAGCAGGCCGGCCAGGCCAGCCGCGTCGCCGGCTTCGCTGCGGCTGGCCGGATGGACCGGATAGGGCGGCAGGGGCCGTGCAGCCGTCCGCAGCCCGAAATAATCGGCATATCCCGGCGGCGGCGCATCCGACGGATCGGCGGCCTCCCCAGCCAGCGACAGCTTGCCACGCCAGAACCGGCCGGGTTCGACCTGCCTGTGCAGCAGCAGCGCCAGCATTCCGGCCACCGGGGCAATATCGACGAAACTGCCCGGCGTGCCATTGCGCAGCAGGTTGCGGATGGCCGGCTGCAACGGAATCAGCTGGGCGCGCCGGAACACCGTATCGCCTTCTTCATGGGCGGCAACGGCCCGGTATCCGGTCCAGGCATCGTCCTTCAGCAGCACGGGCTGGTAGCGCAGCCAGGTTGCCACGACGTCGTTGCCCAGCACCACCGTCCTGGTCTGCCCGTCTTCGGCCTTGAGGCTCAGCTTGTCGCCATTGCGGAGTGTCATGCGTCACCCTTGCGCAGAATGATGCCGCCCAGCGCCAGCGGCAGCACCGCTGCAGGCGGCGATGGCAGGCCATCGACAAAGTCTTCGACCGCCCGGGTGGCACCGGGCCAGTCGACGATGTGAAAATCGTCAATGAAGACCGCGCCGCCAGGGCTCAGGCGCGGCCAGAAGAATTCAAGCGCATCGCGGGTCGGCTGGTAGAGGTCGACATCGATGTTGACGAGGGCAAAGCGGCGGTCCGCGACCTCGGGGAACCGCTCGGGAATCCAGCCCTGATAGAGGTCAATGAACGGGAAGGCCTGCAGCCGTGCCCGCACGAAATCGAGCGGAACCGCAAACCGCCGGTTGGTGCCATGATTGCTCTGATGCCCGTAAGGCGTTGCCATGTCCGGCGGAACCGCGTCCTCTGCCTGTGGCGGCGACAGGCCTTCGAAAGAGTCGAAGACATGCAGGCGGCCGGCAAACCCGCCGCGTTGCAGCTGGCTGGCGATCAGCGTGGTGGACACCGCGGCCGCGCAACCGCATTCCGCAACATCCCCGGCCACACCACTGCGCATCACTGCGCCGGCCAGACGGCCGAGCGCCAGCAGCCGCATGCGGCGGCCGACGCTGTCGCTGCCGGGAAACAGCCCAAGCTGGGCCCGCAGATCGGCCCATAACGGATCATCCGGCCGGCCGGCCGACAGCAGCCGGTCCCACAGCACCAGCGTCGACCAGTCGAATGTCACACTCAGCAGCCGGCCGGTTTCCGGCTGCCGCCACGACTGAACCAGGGAATCCGTCATCTGCCCCTCGGCATCGGTTGCCGGGCCAGAATGGCGGGAAAGACGGCAAACGAAAAGGGCCGGGATTAACTCCCGGCCCTTCGCATCCTGCCGGATGGCAGGGGGTGGTTACTCGGCCTGTGCCGCCTCGTCGGCGACCTCGCCCTTCTTCAGCGACAGGTCCTCGCCGGTCTCCTGGTCGACGACCTTCATGGAGAGGCGGACCTTGCCGCGTTCGTCGATACCCAGCACCTTGACGCGCACTTCCTGGCCTTCCGAGACCACATCGCTCGGCTTGTTGACGCGCTTGGACGCCATCTCCGAGACATGCACGAGGCCGTCGCGGCTGCCGAAGAAATTCACGAAGGCGCCGAAATCGACGATCTTCACGACCTTGCCCTTGTAGATCACGCCGACCTCGGGCTCCGAGACGATCGACTTGATCCACTGCACGGCGGCCTCGGTCGCGGCATTGTCGGACGAGGCGATCTTGATCGTGCCATCGTCCTCGATGTCGATCTTGGTGCCGGTCTTCTCGACGATCTCGCGGATCACCTTGCCGCCGGAGCCGATCACTTCGCGGATCTTGTCCTTCGGCACGTTCATGGTGGTGATGCGCGGTGCGTTTTCCTTCACGCCCGAACGGTTCTGCGAAATCGCCTTGGCCATCTCGCCGAGGATGTGCATGCGGCCGTCCTTGGCCTGGCCAAGGGCGACTCGCATGATTTCCTCGGTGATGCCGGCGATCTTGATGTCCATCTGCAGCGAGGTGACGCCCTCGGCAGTACCGGCCACCTTGAAGTCCATGTCGCCGAGATGATCCTCGTCGCCGAGGATGTCGGACAGCACGGCAAAGCGCTCGCCTTCGAGAATCAGGCCCATGGCGATACCCGCCACCGGCGCCTTCAGCGGCACACCGGCATCCATCAGCGCCAGCGAGCTGCCGCAGACAGTGGCCATCGAGGAGGAGCCGTTCGACTCGGTGATCTCCGAGACGACGCGGATCGTGTAGGGGAATTCCTCCTTCGCCGGCAGCAGCGGCCGCACCGCACGCCAGGCCAGCTTGCCGTGACCGATTTCGCGGCGGCCCGGCGAACCCATGCGGCCGGCTTCACCGACCGAATAGGGCGGGAAGTTGTAATGCAGCATGAAGCTTTCGCGGTATTCGCCATCGAGCGCATCGATGATCTGCTCGTCGGTGCCGGTGCCCAGCGTGGTGACCACCAGCGCCTGGGTTTCGCCGCGGGTGAACAGCGCGGCGCCATGGGCGCGCGGCAGCACGCCGATCTCGGCAACGATCGGGCGCACCGTCTTGGTGTCGCGGCCATCGATACGCAGGCCGGTATCCAGGATGTTGAAGCGAACGACCTGGGCCTCGAGATGCTTGAAGGCATCCGAGACATCGACCGGGTTGGCCTCGCCCTCGGCGAACAGCGCCCTGGCCTTGGCCTTCACTTCGCCGACCTTGGCGTAACGGGCCTGCTTGACCTTCTCTTCGTAGGCAACCCGCAGTTCGGCCTCGATGCCCGAATCCTGCAGCTTCTTCAGCGCGGCCTCGAAACCGGTCCGCTCGGCCAGCGGCATCGCATCCTTGGCGGCACGCTCGGCCAGGCCGATGATCGCCTCGATGACCGGCTGGAAGCCCTTGTGGCCGAACATCACGGCACCCAGCATGATGTCTTCCGGCAGCTGCTGCGCTTCCGACTCGACCATGAGGACGGCATCGGTGGTGCCGGCGACGACGAGGTCGAGCTTGTTGCCCTCGGCCATCTGCGACTTGGTCGGATTCAGCACATACTGGCCGTCGATATAGGCGACGCGGGCGGCGCCGATCGGACCCATGAACGGGATGCCCGAGATGGTGAGCGCGGCCGAGGCGCCGACCATCGCGACGATATCGGGATCGTTCTCGAGATCATGCGACAGCACGGTGGCGACGACCTGGGTCTCGTTGCGGAAACCCTCGGCGAAAAGCGGGCGGATCGGACGGTCGATCAGGCGCGAGGTCAGGGTTTCCTTCTCGCTCGGACGGCCCTCACGCTTGAAGAAGCCGCCGGGGATCTTGCCCGCGGCGAAGGTCTTCTCCTGGTAATTCACGGTGAGCGGGAAAAAATCGACGCCGGGCTTCGGCGACTTCGCCGCCACGGCGGTGCACAGCACGATGGTATCGCCATAGGTCACCATCACGGCGCCATCGGCCTGGCGGGCAACCTTGCCCGTCTCGATGACGAGCTTGCGCCCGCCCCACATCAGTTCGGTCTTGTGGATATTGAACATATCTACCTTCTTCCTTCTGAGGCGCCGCCGTCCCTGACGGACGGCACCCGGCGGGACGGCGCCCATCGCCCCCCGCCCGGCCGCATCAGCCTTGCATCAGCTGCGTGCGGCGAACCGGCCGCCGGGCCCATCCCGGTGGTGGCCGGCCTGATCCGGGCCGATCATAAAGCCGACGCCCGCCTCCGCTGCCGCCTTGCTGGAAGGACGGAAGGGATGACGGGCGTCGATGGTCGTGTCCGGATGACGGCCGCTGGCGGTTCTGTACGCGCGAGCGGCCATGTCCCTTACTTGCGCAGACCCAGGCGCTGGATCAGGGCGTCGTAACGCGGTGCATCGTTGCGCTTCAGATAGTCGAGCAGGCTGCGACGCTTGCTCACCATCATCAGCAGGCCGCGGCGCGAATGCACGTCCTTCTTGTGGGTCTTGAAATGCTCGGTGAGATTGTTGATGCGCTCGGTGAGCAGGGCCACCTGGATTTCCGGCGAACCGGTATCACCCTTCTTGGTGGCATATTCGGAAACCAGCGCGGTCTTGCGCTCGGCGGTAATCGACATATCGGTTATCTCCGCGACATCACAGATTGAACAAACGCAGCGGGCGGATCTCGTCGGCGATACGCTCGGCGAGGCCGACGGCCCTGCCGTCGGCTTTCACCAGGAGCTGTCCTTCCGGCGGGAGTCCGGGACCCGCGAGCGCGATCCGTATCGGCTGGCCATGCCTGAGGCGTTCGGCCTGCGGGCCGGTCACAACCAGGGCCGGGATGTCGTCCAGCGCGGTTTCAACCGGCAACAGATACGCGTGCGCGGCGTCCTTTTGGCACAGTTCCGCCAGTGAATCCAGCGAAAACGCCCGGGATTCGTCGAACCGGCCGACCCGGGTCCGGCGCAGGGCGGTCACATGCCCGCAGCTGCCCAGCGCCTGGCCGAAATCCCGAGCCAGGGCACGCACATAGGCGCCTTTTCCGCAATCCACCTCGAAGACGGCATGGTCCGCATCCGGCATATCCAGCAGGGCCAGCCGGTCGATCCGGATCGGCCGGGGGGCCAAGTCCGGCATATCCCCGGCCCGGGCCATGTCATAGGCGCGCCGGCCCTCGACCTTCAGGGCGGAATAGGCCGGCGGGGTCTGCAGGATCTCGCCCTCGAAGCCGGGCAGCATGGCCAGGATCGCCGCCCGGTCCGGCCGGACCGGGGAGGTGCAGGTGACCGCCCCCTCGGCGTCGTCGGTGGCGGTGGCCTCGCCCCAGCGGACGGTGAAACGGTAGGTCTTGCCGGCCCCCATGGCCCAGGCGACCGTCTTGGTCGCCTCGCCGAGCGCGATCGGCAGGATGCCGGATGCCAGCGGATCGAGCGTGCCGCCGTGGCCGGCCTTGGCGGCATCGGTCAGCCGGCGCACCTTGCCGACGCATTGCGTGGAGGTCAGGCCCAGCGGCTTGTCGAGGATGACCCAGCCATGGACCGGCCGGCCGCGGCGGCTGCGGCTCATTCCTCGCCGGATCCGTCTTTCTGCAGGTCTGCCTGCACCGCCGGCTGCTGCAGCAGGCGGGTGACGCGGGCGGCCTCGTCGAAACTGTGGTCGAGCTTGAAGCTGAATTGCGGCGCCACGCGCAGGTTGATCTGCTTGACGGCTTCCGTGCGGATATAGGCCTGCGCGCGGTTGAGGCCGGCAATGATCCTGGCGGCATCCTTGCCGGCCAGCGGCATGACGAAAGCCGTGGCCGCCTTCAGGTCGGGACTGATCCGCACCTCGGTGACGGTGACCACGAGATCGGCCAGGTCCGGATCGCGGAAATGGCCGTTGCGCAGCACGTCCGACAGGATATGGCGCAGTTCCTCGCCGACCCGCAGCTGGCGCTGGCTGCGCCCGCCGGGCAATTGATCACGGCTGCCGCCGCCGCGCTTGCGCTGCGCCATCAGGCCCTGCTCCCCGGGTGGACGCGCGGGCTTACAGCTCGCGCGCCACGCTTTCGAGTTC
Organism: Ferrovibrio sp.; assembly: GCF_964218355.1. GTDB lineage: Bacteria > Pseudomonadota > Alphaproteobacteria > Ferrovibrionales > Ferrovibrionaceae > Ferrovibrio. The sequence goes on from NZ_CAXPMC010000016.1 coordinate 428,422, forward strand.
GAAACACTCGATCACGTCGCCCTGCTTGATGTCGTCGTAATTCTCGAACGACATGCCGCAATCCATGCCCTGCTTGACCTCGCGGACATCGTCCTTGAAGCGCTTCAGGGTGGACAGCGCGCCCTCGTGGATCACCACGTTGTCGCGCAGCAGGCGGACCTTGGCGCCGCGCTTGACCAGGCCTTCGGTGACCATGCAGCCGGCAACCTTGCCGACCTTTGTGATGTTGAAGACCTCGCGGATTTCCGCATAGCCGAGGAAGTTCTCGCGGATGGTCGGCGCCAGCATGCCGCTGAGCAGCGCCTTCAGGTCGTCGAGCACGTTGTAGATGATCGAGTAGTAGCGGATGTCGACGCCGTCGCGCTCGGCCAGGTCGCGGGCCTGCTTGGAGGCACGGACGTTGAAGCCGATGATGGCGCCGCCCGAAGCGGCCGCCAGGGCCACGTCGGATTCGCTGATCGCACCGACCGCGCCATGCAGCACACGCACCGCCACCTCTTCGGTGGACAGCTTCTGCGCCGAACCGAGGATCGCCTCCAGCGAGCCCTGCACGTCGGTCTTGACGACGATCGGCAGTTCCTTGGCCTCGCCGGCCTTGATCTTGGAGAACATCTGCTCGAGCGAACCGCGCGCCGAGATGGCGGCCTTGGCCTCGCGCTGCTTGCGCTCGCGGAACTCGGCGACCTCGCGGGCCCGGCTTTCATTCTCGACCACGACGAATTCGTCGCCGGCCTCCGGGCTGCCCTGCAGGCCGAGCACCTCCACCGGCACCGAAGGACCGGCATCGACCACATTCTTGCCCTTGTCGTCGATCAGGGCGCGCACGCGGCCCCAGGCGCTGCCGGCCACGAAAACATCGCCGACATGCAGGGTGCCGCGCTGGACCAGCACGGTGGCAACCGAACCGCGGCCACGTTCCAGCTTGGCCTCGACCACCACGCCCTCGGCGCGGCGTTCCGGATTGGCCTTGAGGTCAAGGATTTCAGACTGCAGCAGGATGGCTTCCTCGAGCTCGTCCAGACCCTTGCGGGTCTTGGCGGAAACCTCGATCGACTGCACGTCGCCGCCCATCTGTTCGACCACGATCTCGTGGCTGAGCAGTTCCTGCCGCACCTTCTGCGGATTGGCCTGCGGCTTGTCGCACTTGTTGATGGCCACCACGATCGGCACGCCGGCGGCCTTCGAATGGTGGATCGCCTCGATGGTCTGCGGCATCACGCTGTCGTCGGCAGCCACGACCAGCACGACGATGTCGGTGGCCTTGGCGCCGCGCGCGCGCATCTGGGTGAATGCCTCGTGGCCCGGCGTGTCGAGGAAAGTGATCGCCTTGCCCGATTTCAGGTGCACCTGGTAGGCGCCGATATGCTGGGTGATGCCGCCGGCCTCGCCGCCGGCCACGTCGGTCTGGCGCAGGCTGTCGAGCAGTGAGGTCTTGCCGTGGTCGACATGGCCCATGACGGTGACGACAGGAGGACGCGGCAGCAGTGCTTCCTCGGCATCCGCCTCGCCGCCGAGGCCGAGCTCGATATCCGCTTCGGAAACGCGCTGGATGCGGTGGCCGAACTCGCCGACCACCAGCTCGGCGGTATCGGCATCGATGGTCTGGTTGATGGTCGCCATCACGCCCATCTTCATCAGCACCTTGACGACGTCGACGCCGCGCTCGGCCATGCGGCTGGCCAGCTCCTGCACGGTGATGGTTTCGGGAACGACGACGTCGCGCAACACTTTCTTCTGCTCCGATCCGTCGTTCTGGTGATGCATGCGCTTTTCGCGCTCGATGCGGCGGCGGAACGAGGCCACCGAGCGCACACGCTCGTTTTCGTCCAGCGCCTTGCTGACGCTGAGTTTGCCGCGGCGGCGTTCGCCGGCATCGCGGGTGGTGCGCGGGGCCGGCTTGGCCGGGGTCGCCTTGGCTCCGGCGCCGCGGCGGCGCGCGGCGCCGTCATCGTCATCATCGACGGCACGGCCGCCCGGCGCGCCGGGCGAGGCCTCGCTGCCGGCGGTTTCCGGCGCATTCAGGCGGCGGGCCGCCTCGGCCTCGGCCTTCTTGCGGGCTTCATCCTCGGCCTTCTTGCGGGCTTCCTCCTCGGCCTGGCGGCGCATTGCCGCCTCGCGTTCGGCATGGGCCTTAGACAAATCTTCCTGGCGGCGGCGCAGATCGTCCTCGGCGGCGCGGCGCATTTCGGCAAAGCGGCTGCGCAGGTCGGCATCGCGGTTGCGCGCCTGCTTTTCCTCTTCCGACATCGGCTTCAGCACCATGCCGGTCGGGCGCTGCTGGCGCTGGGCTGCACGATCGGGGCGTTCGGCACGGCCGCCACCCGGGCGGACATCGCCGGTCGGGCGCGCGGTCATGCGCGGGCCCTGGCGCGGGCCGGCATCGGCGGCCGGTGCGGCCGGGGCTGCCGCTTCGGCAGCCGGCTCTGCGGCGGCCGGCCTCGCCTCGGCAGCGGCCGGCTTGCGGGCCGGCGCCTCGGCCGGCTCGGCGGCGCGCTGGGCGGCGGCCTCGGCCGCGCGGGCGGCATCGTGTTCGGCGATCTTCTCGGCAACCGACTGGACATGCACCGTCGGCGCCGGTCCGGCGGCCTTCGGGGCGGCTGGCGGCTCGGACGGTGCCGCCGCGGCGGCACCCTTGCTGCCCGGCGGGACGATGGTGCGCTTCTTGCGCACCTCGACGGTGACGGCCTTGGTCCGGCCGTGGCTGAAGCTCTGGCGGACCTGTCCGGTCTCGACAGTCTTCTTCAGCTCAAGCCGCTTGGGCCGCGCCGCCGTCTTGTCCTTGTCCTGCTCGTTCACGTCGCTCATTACCTGGTCCGCTTCCGCCTGCCGCATCACTTCTCTACTCGCCACCGCCCGTCATCGGGCGGTGCCTGCGGGGTCACGCACTTGGCACTGCGCAGCCCCACCCGTCAACTACCGGCCGTCATCTTCCGGCCCCAGCGCCGCCAGCAGCGCAAGATCCGCTGCCAGCCGGCGGGTGAGCGGCGTGTGCCGCAGCACCAGCTGTCCTTCGCCGATGCCCTCCGCCGCCACGGACAGGACATCCGCCCTGCCGGCCGCGGCCGCATCGGCCAGTACCAGCCCGGCACGCCGGGCCTTTGCCACCTGTGCCGCCGCATGGGCGGCCCAGGCCCTGCGGGTGCGCATGGCCAGATCCCCGGCCACCTGCACCCTGCATCTGGCACCGCGGGCAAACAGGCCCTTGGCCGCCGCAGCTGCCACCGCATCCGGTGCCGGCGCCAGCCACAGCCCGCGCCCCGGCATCCGCCGTGCCGGGTCCGGCACCACCGCGCCCGCCGCATCGACGGCAAACCGCAGCAGCCGGTCCGGCCGGGTCCGCTGGCCGGTCAACAGGCACCGGCGGCGCGGACCCGTCGGGGCGTCAGGCATCCGCCTGGTCGCCCTCCTGCACGTCCTTTTCATCCTCATCGGCGAACCAGTGCTTGCGGGCCGCCATGATGATGGTATTCGCATCCTCGTCGGACAATTCCCCGCCGACGATTTCCTGCAGTTCGTCAGCCGCCAGATCGCCGAGATCGTCGAGGGTCTTGACCCCCTTCTCGCCCAGCGCGACCAGCATGGCCGGCGTCACGCCCTCGACGGCGGCAACGTCATCGCCGACGCCCAGCGCCTGGCGCTTCTCTTCCAGCTCCTGGTTGCGCTTGTCGATATATTCGAGGGCGCGCTCCTGCAGCTCCTGCGCCACTTCGGCATCGAAGCCCTCGATCTCGGTCAGCTCCTCGAGCGGCAGATAGGCCAGTTCCTCGACCTTGGTGAAGCCTTCGGTGACCAGCAGCTGGGCCAGGGTCTCGTCGACATCCAGCGTATCGATGAACAGCTGGCTGCGCTCGCGGAATTCCTTCTGGCGACGCTCGCTCTCTTCTTCCTCGGTCAGGATGTCGATATCGAAGCCGGTTAGCTGCGAGGCGAGCCGCACATTCTGGCCGCGGCGGCCGATGGCCAGCGACAGCTGGTCGGTCGGCACGACGACCTCCACCGAATTGGTTTCCTCGTCCAGCACCACCTTGGCGACTTCCGCCGGCGCCAGCGCGTTGACGATGAAGGTGGCCGGATCGGGCGACCACTTGATGATGTCGATCTTCTCGCCCTGCAGCTCGTTGACCACCGCCTGGACGCGGCTGCCCCGCATGCCGACGCAGGCGCCGACCGGATCGATCGAATTGTCGTTCGAGAGAACGGCGATCTTGGCGCGGCTGCCCGGATCGCGGGCAACGGCCCGGATCTCGATGATGCCGTCATAGACTTCCGGCACTTCCTGGGCGAACAGCTTGGCCATGAACTGCGGATGCGAGCGCGACAGGAAAATCTGCGGCCCGCGCGGCTCGCGGCGGACGTCGTAGATATAGGCCCGGGCACGGTCGCCCTGGCGGAAGGTCTCGCGCGGCAGCAGCTCGTCGCGGCGCACGATCGCCTCGGCGCGGCCGAGGTCGATGGTCACGTTGCCGTATTCGACGCGCTTGACCAGGCCGTTGACGATCTCGCCGATGCGGTCCTTGTACTCGTTATACTGCCGCTCGCGCTCGGCCTCGCGCACCTTCTGCACGATCACCTGCTTGGCGGTCTGCGCGGCGATGCGGCCGAAATCGATCGGCGGCAGCGGCTCGGCGATCACGTCGCCGACCTGGGCGTCCGGATTGCGGCGCTGCGCCTCGATGATGCCGATCTCGATGGCGTCGTTCTCGATCTTGTCGACCACCTGCAGATGCCGTTCGAGCCGGATTTCGCCGGTCTTGCGGTCGATCTCGGCATGGATGTCGTTCTCGAGGCCATAGCGCGAGCGCGCCGCCTTCTGGATCGCGTCTTCCATCGCCATCAGCACGACATCGCGCTCGATCGCCTTCTCGCGGGCGACGACATCGGCTACCTGCAGCAGCTCGAGCCGGTTGAAACTGGTTACGGTTTCCATCGATCCTGTTCCTCGAACCCGTTAACTGGACTGGTCTTATTCGGCAGCGGCATCGCCGCCCATGGTTGCACCCTGCGCCACGCCATCCTTGCCGGCCCGTGCCGCGGCGCTGGCCGCGATCAGGTCGTCGGTCAGCACCAGCTTGGCGGAGGCGATCTCGGCCAGCGGCAGCCGGAATTCGGCAGCGGTTTCCTCGTCGCGCAGCACGACCTCGCTGCCGGTCGCCTCGACGATGCGGCCCTGGAAACGCTTGCGGCCATCGAGCGGCCGGCCCAGTTCCGCCTTGGCGGCGAACCCCCTGAAGCGCGCGAAATCCGCCGGCTTCAGCAGCGGCCGGTCGAGCCCCGGCGAAGAGACTTCCAGCCGGTAGGCGCCGGCAATCGGATCTTCCACATCAAGGATGGCGCTGACCGCGCGGCTGACATCGGCGCAGTCGTCGACAGTGACGCCACCGTCATGGGGGGCGCCGCCGCTGTCGCGCTCGAACATGATCTGCAGGGTCGGCCGCTGGGTGCCGACCAGCTTGACGCGGACGAGCTGGAAGCCCATCGCGTCCAGCGTCGGCGTGATCATGCCAGCAATCCGGGCCATCGCATCCATGCGTCGGCGAAACTCCTCGTCGGTCTTCAAAAAAAGCCGGTCTGCAGATCAGGCACCGGCCTGGCCCGGCCGGCTTTGCGGCCGTGAAAGCGGTGAAATGAAAAATGGGCCCGCTGGCCCATTCTCACATTCCGATCCGGAACCGGATCAGACCAGCAATGTCGGAGGCTGTTATAGCGGCAAATCCGGGCGATGCAAGAGCTAGTTGGCAGGCCTGGCAGCGGTGCCGGCTTCCTTTCCGCAGTCGCCGGAGCGGCAGGAACAAAAAGCGATCATCCCTCCCTGCAGGGCGGACCTACGACGCCGGGCGATGCACGATCTGGCGGGCGGCCAGCACTGAGGCCAGGCCCAGCGCCAGCCAGAACAGCAGATTCACCACCAGCATCACGGCCGCGCCGTCATCCTCCAGCCCGTTCAGCGGATCGCCCGACGCATCATGGGCGGCCGGGGGCATCTCCGGCCCGGCCCAGTCCGCTCCGGCCCAGTCTGGCACCGGGACCAGCAGCAGCGGCAGCAGCAGCAGGACAACACCGCCCAGCCGGGCCTGCAGGCCGCCCGGTGCCGCCGGGCGCAGCGGAAAGCCGCCGCGCAGCAGCAGCCACAGGCCGATCGCACTGACCACCACCGTCAGCAGCCAGAACAGCAGGGCCGCAGGATCGTGCATGGGCAGTTCGCCCACCGGCAGGTGCGGCAGGGCCAGCCATGGCGCCACCACCGCGGCGGCAAAGCCGCCGGCGCCCCAGACCAGGCCGGTGCGGTAATCCGCCCGCCCCTGCCACAGCAGCAGGATCTGCAGGATCACCGCCGCCATCGCCGCAAGAATCAGATGCTGGAACAGAAAGGCTTCGCGGCCGGGGATGTCGGGCGTGATCGGCGGATCGATGACGGCGCGGGCGATCATCACCGCCAGCGTCGACAGAATCGCCGCCATCATGGCGGCTGCCCCCAGACGGAACGGCATTGTGCCTCCGCGCGTTGCCGGGCTTCACACCCGTTGCAAGCGATAGTAGTGCGGGGTGCGGCCGGCGGCGATGGCTTTCTGCTCGTATTTGCTGGCCGGCCAGTCGGCGGGCCGCCGCAGCCAGTCGGCGCGGCCTTCCGCCAGCCAGGCGAAACGCGGCTCGCCGAGGATACAGCGCAGCATCCAGCGCTGGTAATCCGGCACGTCCGTCGCCAGTCGCAGTTCATGGCCTTGGGGCAGCAGCCGCGCCCAGTCGGCCAGGGTGTCGGGATTGACGATGCGCCGCCACTGGTGGCGCTTCTTCGGCCAGGGATCCGGGAACAGCACATAGCCGCCGGCAAGGCTGGCATCGGGCAGGGCCTTCAGCAGCAGCCGGGCATCGTCGGTCAGCACGCGGATATTGTCCGGCCCGCCGGCCGCGACCTTTCCAGCCACGCGGGTGACCAGCTTGGCGACGCCATGCTCGTAGGGCTCGACGCCGATGAAGCCGGTCGTCGGCATCGCTTCCGCCAGCGAGAAGAGATGCGTGCCGTCGCCGAAGCCGACCTCGACGCGGTAGCCGTCTTTCATGGGCGCGGCGAACAGGGAAGCGGGGTCGAGCCCCTGCCCCCCGGGCGGCAGCGTGAAGCTGACGCGCGGCAGCCACTCGGCCATCCGCGATTCACGGGCCGGAGAAAGTTTGCGGCCGCGCCGGCGCCCGTAGATCAGGCGCCGCGACGCGGCCGCGGGGTCAAGCGGCGTGTCGCCCACGCTTACCGCACGTTGAAGGCCGATTTCAGGTCCTTGACCAGATCGGTCTTCTCCCACGAGAAGCCGCCGTCCTTTTCCGGCTTGCGGCCGAAATGGCCGTAGGCGGCGGTGCGGGCATAGATCGGGCGGTTCAGCTTCAGATGCTCGCGGATGCCACGCGGGCTGAGGTTCATCAGTTCCTGCAGGATCTTCGAGATCTTGTTCTCGTCCGCCTTGCCGGTGCCGAAGGTATCGACATAGACCGACAGCGGATGCGAGACGCCGATGGCGTAGGACAGCTGGATCAGGCAGCGCGAGGCGAGGCCCGCCGCCACCACGTTCTTGGCCAGGTAACGCGCGGCATAGGCGGCCGAGCGGTCAACCTTGGTCGGGTCCTTGCCCGAGAAGGCGCCGCCGCCATGAGGCGCCGCGCCGCCGTAGGTGTCGACGATGATCTTGCGGCCGGTCAGGCCGGCATCGCCGTCGGGACCGCCGATGACGAAACGGCCGGTCGGGTTGACGTAGAAATGCTCGTCGTCGCACATCCAGCCCTTCGGCAGCGCCTTCAGTACATAGGGCTTCACGATGCGCTTGATGTCGCCGGATTCGAGCTCGCGGCCCTTCTTGTCCTTCAGGGCATGCTGGGTCGAGACGACCACGGCGGTGGCGCCGGTCGGCTTGCCGTTCTTGTAGAGCAGGGTCACCTGGCTCTTGGCGTCGGGCCCGAGCAGAGGCTCCTTGCCGCTGTGGCGCGCATCGGCCATCAGCTTGAGGATGTTGTGCGACAGCTGGATCGCCGCCGGCATCAGTTCCGGCGTGTCGTTGACGGCATAGCCGAACATGATGCCCTGGTCGCCGGCACCCTCGTCCTTGTTGCCGGCAGCATCGACGCCGACCGCGATGTCGGCCGACTGGCCGTGCAGCAGCACATCGACCTTGGCGGTCTTCCAGTGGAAACCGTCCTGCTCGTAGCCGATCTTCTTGACGGCGGCACGGGCCACGTCCTCGATCTTCTTCTTGTTCACCTTGCCCGATTTCGACACCAGGCTCGCCGGGCCGCGCACTTCGCCGGCCAGCACGATGCGGTTGGTGGTGGTTAGGGTTTCGCAGGCGACGCGCGCATAGGGGTCTTCCTTGAGGAAGAGGTCGAGCACGGCATCGGAAATCTGGTCGCAGACCTTGTCGGGATGGCCTTCGGAGACCGATTCACTGGTGAACAGGTAAGAGGAACGCGCCACGTTGGTAACTCCCCACGGCCGCGCCAACCGGCCAGAAGAAGATCAGCCCGCACCGACGCTTGGCGCGCGCCGGGATTGGGTCATCGCGATTTCACACCGAATCGCACGGATTCGCGGCAAAACCGCCCTTGCACAAGGCCCGGTTATTTCGCAGAGCTTGTCCCGGCGGTCAAGCGGAATGGGGCGAAAAGCCCGGTATTCAGGCGACCGGCGCCATTATGCCGCCCTGGTCTCGGTATCGGCATCGGCGGCCTCGGCCATGGCACGGACCAGATCGATCAGCCGGCGCCGCAGGGCAGGGCCGCGGACCAGATGGAAGGCGCGCAGCAGATCGACATCCTCGCGGCCAAAGGCCGGGGCCGGAATCGCGTCCGGCACGGCGGCCTGCAGGGTGGTGCCGTTGCGCGCGATCACCGGCTGGCCTTCCAGGCCCTCGAAGAAATAGGCCGGGGGCACATCGAGGATGGTGGCGAACTGGTACAGGCGGCTGGCGCCGATCCGGTTGGCTCCCTTTTCGTATTTCTGGATCTGCTGGAATGTCAGGCCGACAATCTGACCAAGCCTGTCCTGGCTCATACCGACCAGGGCGCGACGCAGTTTGAGCCGGTTGCCGACATGGACATCGACCGGGTTCTTGGGCAAAGCAGACAATCCTTTTTACACACGGCCGGCGGCGAGAAGCACGGCCGGAACGGAACAAGACGGGCGGTCTGGGCAGGCTGGGCGGCAGCTGCCGCGACAGGCAACTCTAGGGCGGGGCCGCGGACATGGTCAATGCTTGATCCGTCTACGTCGGATCATCGCCGCCACAAGCGTCGCGAGCACAGCGGCTGCAACCGCAGGCCCATCGCCCCAGACCGCAAAGAGCGGCGCGGCAATCGCTGCCGGCAGCGGCCCGTCGACCGTGCCGGTCGCATCGAGGCCGAGACTGGCGATCACGCGGCCATAGGGATCGACGATGGCGCTGATCCCGTTATTGGCCGCGCGCACCAGCGGCAGTCCCTGCTCGACGGCACGCATCCGTGCCGAGGCGAAATGCTGGTAGGGGCCGGAGGAATGCCCGAACCAGGCATCGTTGGTGATGTTCAGCAGCAGGCCGGGCCGCAGCGCCCCGGCGCCGGCGATCTCGGCGGGGAAGATCGCCTCGTAGCAGATCAGCGGCCGCGCCGGCGGCAATCCGTCGAGCAGCAGCGGCGCCGCGCTTTCGCCGGCGGTGAAGTCGACGCTGCCGGCAGCCAGCGCGTCGAGGCCCAGCGGATGCAGCCAGCGGCGCAGGGGCAGGTATTCGCCGAACGGCACCAGATGCAGCTTGTCATAATAATTCGCGACATTGCCGGCACCGTTCAGCGCGAACAGGCTGTTGTAGACGATCATGCCGCCATCGTCGCCGAAACGGCGGCGGATCGCGCCGGCCACCAGCGCCCCCTGCGGCGGCACCAGCTGTGCCAGCGCCTGGCGCAGGGCGCCGGCCTCGTCGATCAGATAGGGGATCGCGGTCTCGGACCAGACGATATGGGTCGGCGGAACGGCCGCCGGCCGGCGGCTCAGCGCGATCTGCTGCTCGAGATGCTTCTGCCGTAATTCCGGCTGCCATTTCAGGGTCTGCGCGATGCTCGGCTGCACCAGCCGCAACTGCACACCGTCGACAAACCGTTCCGGCGCCTGGACGAGCCGCAGCTGGCCGGCCAGCACCACCAGAGCGAAACCGGCCGGCAGCAGCAGGGCGGCCAGCCGGGCGCGGCGGCCGCTGCCGGGCCGCAGCGCCAGCGCCAGACCGGCAGCGGCCAGGAAGGTCAGCGCCCCGAGGCCATGGCTGCCGACCAGTGCGGCAGCCTGCATCGCCGGCGGATGATCGGCCCAGACATAGCCCAGCAGATTCCACGGGAAGCCGGTCAGCACGAAACCGCGCAGCCACTCGCCGAACGTCCAGCCGGCTGCGGCCAGCACCAGACTCCAGGCGCCACCGCCGCCCAGGCGGCGCGCCAGCCACAATCCGCCGGCCGGAAAGGCAGCCAGCAGCAGCGGCAGCCCCAGCACCGGCAGCGGCGACAGCCAGGCGAACTGCGCCGCATCGACGAAGAAGGCGATGCCGATCCAGTACAGCCCGGCCACGAAATAGCCATAGGCGAAGACATAGACCGTCAGTCCATGGCGCCAGCCGTTCCCGGCCGCCTCGCCCAGCAGCAGCAGCAGAGGCAGCGCAACGAAAGCCAGCGGCCACAGATAGAGCGGCGCCTGGGCAGCGGCCAGCAGGACGCCGAGCAGGAGGGCGAATCCGCAGCGCCGCCAGCCGGTCAGCGCCTGCAGGCGGCGGATCGTCGCGTCGATGCGGGCCATGTCAGGGTCGCGGCAGTTTACGCGGCATCGGCACTGGGCTGCGGCCGGCGCACATGGATGCGCACCCGCTTGATCCGTCGCGGATCGGCATCCAGCACCTCGAAAGACAGGCCGGCCGGATGCTCGACCAGTTCACCGCGATGCGGCACCCGGCCGATATGCGCGACGATCAGCCCGCCCACCGTATCCACATCCTCGCCGTCTTCGGGGTCGATCAGGTGGCGGCCGAGCTTTTCTTCCAGATCCTCGACCGGGCAGCGGCCATGGGCCTCGAACAGGTTTTCACCCCGTTCGAGCAGCAGCGGCCCTTCCGTCTCGTCATGTTCGTCATCGATCTCGCCGACGATCTGCTCGACCAGGTCCTCGATGGTGACGAGGCCGTCGACGCCGCCATACTCGTCGACGATGATCGCCATATGGGTGCGGGTGTCGCGCATCTCGCGCAGCAGGTCCAGCACCGATTTCGATGGCGGCACCACCAGCAGCTTGCGCAGCACCTTGGCCATCTCGAAGCCTTCGCGTCCGGCCAGGTAGGGCAGCACGTCGCGCACATGCACCATGCCGATCACGTCGTCCAGCGTGTCGCGAAAGACCGGCAGGCGCGAATGCTCGGCCTCGATCAGCCGGGCGACCAGGTCGGCGAAGGCAATGTCCTGCGGCACGGCAATGATGTCGGTGCGCGGCACCCGGATTTCGCCGACCCTGAGCTCGGTGACTTCCAGCACGTTGCGCAGCAGGGCGCGCTCGGCGCTCTCCTCCGGCGTGCCGTCCTCGCCGGCATGCTCCTCCAGCAGCTCCTCGATGCTGTCGCGCAGCGATTCCTCCGGGCCGCGCCCGCGCAGCAGGCCGGTCAGGCGGCGCCACAGGCTGCCGCCATGCCCATTGCCATTCGTTTCGCGCGGCTCGCTCATGCCGCCCGCTTCCGTTTCGCAACCACTTTCGCACTCGTCCTGTTCACGGTCTTCTTTACGGTTTTCTTTACGGTCTTCTTTACGGTTTCTTTACGGCGGCCTTCGCCGCCTTGCGTTTCGCCGGCAGCCGGTAGGGATCGGCAATGCCGAGCCCGGCGAGGATGTCCACCTCGCGCGGCTCCATTGCGGCGGCCTCGTCGGCCGTCATGTGATCATAGCCCAGCAGGTGCAGCGCGCCATGCACGGCCAGATGCGCCACATGATCGGCCAGGCTCTTGCCCTGCGCCTTCGCCTCGCGCGCGCAGGTCGCCAGACCCAGGGCGATGTCGCCGAGATAGGGCGGCGGGTGTTCCGGATCGACCGCGGCCTCTGCCGGGAAAGACAGCACGTTGGTCGGTTTGTCCTTCTCGCGCCAGCCGGCATTCAGCTTGCGCATCTCGGCATCGTCGGTCAGCAGGATGCTGAGCGCGGTGCGGCAGCCGGCCGGCAGTTCGGCGGCCAGCGCGGCCGTCACCGCCCTGCGGATCGCCGCCGCCGGCCCGGGCAGCGCCGCACGCCAGGCGGCGGCGGCAATGCGGATGTCGATCTCCGCGCTGACGGCGCGGGAGCGGCTTCGGCGGGAACGGGTACTGGGTCCGGGGTCGTCGGGCATGGGGCGTCCGTCGCTCAGCGCCGCGGCGGCCGGCCGTTGGCATCCGGCCGGCCAAGGCCGAGTTCCTGCTCGTGCTGGGCATAGGCGCGCACGATCTTGGTGACCAGCGGATGCCGCACCACATCGGCCTCGCCGAAGCGCACGAAGGAAATGCCCTCGGTGCCGTCGAGGATGTCCAGCGCATGGCGCAGGCCCGAAGGCACGCCGATCGGCAGGTCGATCTGCGACAGGTCGCCTGTTACTGCCAGCCGCGAGTTTTCACCCAGGCGCGTCAGCAGCATTTTCATCTGCACCGGCGAGGTATTCTGCGATTCATCGAGGATGACGAAGGCATTCGCCAGCGTACGGCCGCGCATGAAGGCCAGCGGCGCCACCTCGATCTCGCCGCTTTCGAGGCCCTTGGCGACCCGCTCGGCCGGCAGCATGTCGTAGAGCGCGTCATACAGCGGCCGCAGATAGGGATCGATCTTCTCGCGCATGTCGCCGGGCAGGAAGCCGAGCCGCTCGCCGGCTTCCACCGCCGGCCGCGACAGGATGATGCGGTCGACACGGCCCTCCAGCAGCATGGAGACCGCCATGGCCACCGCCAGATAGGTCTTGCCGGTGCCGGCCGGGCCGAGGCCGAAGACCAGTTCATGCCGGCTGAGCGCCGTCAGGTATTCCTTCTGCACCGGCGAACGCGGAATGATCAGCCGCTTGGTGGTGCGGACGGCGCCTTCCGGCACCGGCCGGTCGCCGCCACCGGCAGCCGTGTTGCGATCGCGCGACTTGGTGATCACCGGAGCGTTCATCGGGCCTCCCTGTGCTGCATCCTCGGCAAGCGCCATGCGGATGGCGCCGTCGACATCGCCCATCTCGATCATCCGGCCCTGGGCCAGCCGGCCGTAAAGTTCGTTCAGCACCGCCCGCGCGCGCTGCTGCGCGGGCCCGTCGCCGCTGATCATCAGCAGGTTGCCGCGCGGCGTGACGGCAACGTCGAGTTTCTGCTCGATCTGTGCCAGATGGCGGTCATGCTCGCCGGCCAGCAGGGCCAGCAGGCGGTTGTCGTCGAATTCCAGGGTGATCGGCTGGCCGGATGATCCGGCGCCGCGCGCATCGCTCACAGGCTTGAGCCTTTCGATTTCAAGCAGGTCCTTGTGCCGGGCCCGCGTCACGCGGCCTCGCGGCCGTCACCGGCCAGCACAAGCTGTCCGGCAAGGGAACTGGCGGATGCGGCCGTGACCGTCACGGTGGCGGCATCGCCGATGGCGAGGCCGCTGTCGGCGACCACCACCGACTGCATCCAGGGCGAACGGCCGATCAGCTGGCCGGCATGCTTGCCCGGCCGGTCGAACAGCACGTCGATGCGGCGGCCGACCAGCGTCCGGTTGAAGGCCGCCGCCTGCTCCTGCAGCAGCGCCTGCAGGGCATGCAGCCGCTCGGTGGCCACTGCCTCGGGCACCTTGCCGGGCATCAGGCTGCCGGGCGTGCCCGGCCGAGCCGAATAGCGGAAGGAATAGGACGCGGCGAAGCCGATATCGCGTACCAGCTGCAGGGTTGCCTCGAAATCGCGGTCGCTTTCGCCCGGGAAGCCGGTGATGAAATCGGAGCTGAGCGCGATATCGGGCCGTGCGGCGCGCAGCTTTTCGATGATGCGGCGGTAATCGTCGCCGGTATGGCCGCGGTTCATCGCCCTGAGGACCGCATCCGAGCCCGACTGCACCGGCAGATGCAGGAACGGCATCAGCGCCGCGATCTCGCCATGGGCGGCGATCAGGTCGTCGTCCATCTCGCGCGGATGCGAGGTGGTGTAGCGCCAGCGCAGGCCGGGATGCTGCGCACCGTAGCGGTCGTTGAGCGCCCGCAGCAGCCGGCCGAGCGACCAGCTGCCGCCATCCGCCGCCGCGCCATGCCAGGCATTGACGTTCTGGCCCAGCAGCACGATCTCGCGGGCCCCGGCCCCGATCAGGCGGCCGGCCTCGGCGATCACGGCCTCGGCGGGGCGGGAATATTCGGCGCCGCGGGTATAGGGCACGACGCAGAAGGTGCAGAACTTGTCGCAGCCCTCCTGGATCGCCAGCAGGCCGACCGGGCCCGGCGCCGCGGCGGCCTGTTCGGGCAGATGGTCGAATTTCGATTCGACCGGGAAATCCGTGTCCATCACCCCGCTGCCGCGCAGGGCGGGCCCATGGCCGGCCGCCGCCGGCCGGCGGCGGTCCGCCCCCTGCTTCCTTTCCATCCGGGCCAGCAGCTCGGGCAGCCGGTGATAGGCCTGCGGGCCGACCACCAGATCGACAAAGGGGGCGCGGGCCATGATCTCGTCGCCCTCGGCCTGGGCGACGCAGCCGGCGACCGCGATGGTGACGTCGCCGCCGGCGGCGCGGGCCTCGGTCTTGCGGATGCGCCAGTGGCCGAGCTCGGAGAACACCTTCTCGGCGGCCTTCTCGCGGATATGGCAGGTGTTGATGATGACCATGTCGGCATCATCGGGCGTCTCGGTCTTGGCGTATCCCAGCGGGGCCAGCACGTCCGCCATGCGGGCGGAATCGTAGACATTCATCTGGCAGCCGTAGGTCTTGATAAACAGCTTCTTGGCCAAGTCCGTGTTTCAGCGGGGCAAAATGCGATTGGCAGCCGCCCCAGACGCTCCTTGCAAGAGAAACCGACCGGTCTACAACCTACCATCTGGGGCGCCAGAATCAAGCGCCGCAACGCCGCAACGCCACTCCGGTCACGGATTCTTCACAGAAAAATCAGTCACTTAGATGCCACCCGGGAATCCGGCAACCCGCCGGCCGGCCGCCACCGCCGCTGCCGGCGACGGCCATCTGCGGCCCGGCCCGGCCCACTGCAGCCCGTTGCAGCCCGCTGCGGCCAGCAGAAGCCCGTCCGATCCCGGCCTGGCCGGCAAAATCCCGTTCGATCCAAAATATATGGCTGTTTTCCATCATAAAAGCCAATTCGAGCCCAGTCGCACAACCGGGCAGATCTCAGACAGATCCACGATGTCCAACAGCAATCCGGCCATCGCCGGCACGAACATACATAGGAATGAATGGAATATTATGGGGTGGCAAGCATACCGCGTAGCGCCACCAGGAGCCGCGACTCGGCCTCGTGCTCGTCATATTTGAGGCTGAAGGCTTCCTGTTCTGGGGTTTATCGGATTTGCACGCCTGCACCACCCCTTGTAATTCAACGGCTTACAAGAAAATGTTCACGGATTTAGAGTCTGCTATTGCCACTCCCGCATTTCCGCGTACCGTTATGGCACTCTGGTTGCGTAACCGGAGTTGGCTGGGGCCGGGGAGGCCGTTGATTTAGCGGTCGGTGGCCTCCCCACGCCCCAAGTGTAGTGCCGAAAGGAGGTGCGTGGGCATGCAACCCATAATATAATCTCCTTCCGGGCTATGGAGGCGCTAGCAACACCGCCATAGCTCGCAGCCCCGTTGGGGGACCCGAGGGCGGCAGGGAAACCTGCCGCTCTCACCTTTTGCGAAATCCGCACGCGGTTGCGTTCGTTTGCGAATTTCGCAACAAACCTACGCTACATTTTGTATCACGCCAATGATAAATCCAACCGGATTGGAATTGGTTTTATCGTCAGCGGACTCGATCTAGCGGCAGATCGTACCCTTTTTGCTCTCGTCCGTCAAGTTGATATAAAACGCAGTTACATCAGTGACATAATAGAATTTTGCGTCATGACCTAAAGTGTATAATTAGGAATATTGTCAATATCACCCGCGCAGGCAACCGGCACAGGCGATGCGAGAGGAGCGCCCGGATGGCTGGCTGGCGGAAGCTGGCTGACTACCGGACGCTCCGGGGATGAACGGGTTCGCCGGTCAGAGGCCCCATACACAAGACGTTCCGCGCCAGCCGTTTCTTCACCGTAACGGAAAATTTTTATTGCCCCCCTGCAGGCCGGCGCAGGAACCGGGAAGCACCGGCGGTGCCGGATGCCTAGACTGGCGCCATGACCCTGCAGAATCCGCCCCTTCCGCATCCCCCGCTCGATTGGGACCGGCTGGCCGCCGCTCTCGACCGCCATGGCGTCGCCACCACCGGAATCCCGCTGCTGGATGCACAGACCTGCGCCGCGCTGGCGGCCCTGTATGACGCGCCGCCTGATGACGGGGCGTCGCCGTTCCGCAGCCGGGTGGTGATGGCCCGCCACGGCTTCGGCCAGGGCGAGTACCGCTATTTCGCCTATCCCCTGCCCGCCATCGTGCAGGCCCTGCGCACGGCGCTGTATCCGCCGCTGGCCGCCATCGCCGGCCGCTGGGCCGCCGCAGCCGGCAGCCCGCAACGCTGGCCGGCCACACATGCCGAGTATCTGGCGCAATGCCATGCCGCCGGGCAGACGCGGCCGACGCCCCTGCTGCTGCGCTACGGCGAAGGCGACTATAACTGCCTGCACCAGGATCTTTACGGCGAGATGGTCTTCCCGCTGCAGGCGGTGATCCTGCTGTCAGACCCGGCGCGGGACTTCACCGGCGGCGAGCTGGTGCTGACCGAACAGCGGCCGCGCATGCAGTCGCGCGCCGAAGTCGTGCCGCTGCAGCAGGGCGAGGCGGCGATCTTCCCGGTACATCATCGTCCCGTGCAGGGCCGCCCGGTGAAAGGCCGGCGCGGCACCTACCGCGTGACCATGCGCCACGGTGTCAGCCGGCTGCGCAGTGGCAGCCGGCACACGCTGGGCATCATCTTCCACGATGCCGGCTGACGGTCAGTGGCGCAGCGGCGGCAGGCTGCGACGGCCGGGCGGGCGGCCGGCATTGATATCGCTGAGGCCTTCCAGCACCCGCTGGTGACACCAGGCGGCCATGCCCTTGCGCGAGGCGAAGGCGTCCATGGTGACCGGCTGGTGGAATTCCACCACCGCCTCGCTGGGGCCGGCCTTGAGGAACCGCCACAGATGCGGCAGCAGGTCTTCGTCGCCGACCCAGGCAAAGAACCGCATCCAGCGCCGGCCGACCGGCATGTGGTTGAGCCGGCTGTAGCCCAGGCTGACCGGCTGCACCGTCAGCAGGCGACCGCGCACCGGCTGTTCGGCGGCCGCGAAGAAGGCCGACTTGAAATTGTGGATGCGCAGGCCGTCCGACGAGGTGCCTTCCGGGAACAGGATCAGGTTGTCGCCGCTTTCCAGCCGTTCGCGCATCTCGTCGCGGTGCTCGGCCGTGCGGCGGGGGTTGTTGCGCTCGACGAAGACCGTGCGCTGCAGCCGCGCCAGCAGGCCGAAGAACGGCCAGTCGTTGACCTCGTGCTTGGCGATGAAGCTGGCCGGCAGGGCCGCCGAGAGCACGACGATGTCGAGCCACGAGATGTGGTTGCAGACGAACAGCGTCGGCGCGGCGGCGGAAGGCACGCCGACCCGGCGGATCTTCACCCGCAGCAGCCAGGCGAGACTGCGGTGGTAGAAATGCGGCAGCGACCGGCGCAGCGGGCTGCGGGTGCGGATCAGCAGCACCTGCAGCGGAATCAGCAGCAGCGTCCAGACCGTGAAGACGGTCAGGGTCGCAATGGCACGCAGGGTCATGGTCACGGAAATGGCCGACAGGTCAGTCGGCGCCCTTCTTGCCGGGGGCCTTGCCCTTGTCGTCGAGCGGCACGCCGAACAGTTCCAGCCGGTGATCGACCAGCTTGT
This sequence comes from Ferrovibrio sp., assembly GCF_964218355.1. Classification (GTDB taxonomy): domain Bacteria; phylum Pseudomonadota; class Alphaproteobacteria; order Ferrovibrionales; family Ferrovibrionaceae; genus Ferrovibrio. The sequence goes on from NZ_CAXPMC010000016.1 coordinate 446,406, forward strand.
ATCCCAGGCGCGCCGCGATCTTTTCCTGCAGCGCCTCGATCTCGGGATCGTTGAACTCGATGATCTTGCCGCTGCGCGTGTCGATCAGGTGATCGTGGTGCGACTCGGGCATTTCCTCATAGCGGGCGCGCCCGTCGCCGAGATCGAGCCGGCTGAGGATGCCGTTCTCCTCGAACATGCGCACCGTGCGGTAGACGGTGGCAATCGAAATGCGCGGATCGACGGCCGCGGCACGGTGATGCAGCTCTTCCACATCCGGATGGTCGTCGGAAGCACTGAGGACCTGCGCGATCACCCGGCGCTGGTCGGTCATGCGCATGCCGAGCTGTTCACAAAGCTGTTCGAGACGGCTGCTCATGCGCCGAAGCCCTCTTTATTGTTCTTCACGTTGCCCCCGACCGGCAGATTCCGGCGCGGCCCGGCCGCGGTGACCAGCGAGGTAGCGCAACACCACCTGACTGGCAAGCCTTCCGGCTGTTCAGCGGCCGCGGCGCCGGCCCTTGCCCAGACCGATTTTCTTCGCCAGCACCTGCCGTTGCAAGGCATAATTGGGTGCGACCATGGGATAGTCGGCCGGCAGGCCCCAGCGCTCGCGATACTGTTCCGGCGTCATGCTGTAATGACTCATCAGATGCCGTTTGAGCATCTTCAGCTTCTGCCCGTCCTCGAGGCAGATGATGTGTTCCGGCGTGACCGACTTCTTGATCGGCACGGCCGGCTGCGGCTTGTCGGACAGCACCGCCGGCGCCGGCGCGACGCCGTCGAGGCCGGACAGGGTGCCATAGATCTGCCGGATCAGCGCCGGCAGATCCGCCGCCTCGACCTTGTTGTTCGACACATGCGCCGCCACGATCTCGGCGGTCAGGGCGAGCAGTTCGGACTTTTCGGCGGCATCGGCCATGCGGGCGGCTCCCTGCGGGCTGGGCTGGAGTGAACTGGACTGAACCGGGGCTGGATGAACCGCAAGTATATTTGACGGCCGCCCCCAATAAATCCAGCCGCTGCCGCAAAGATTATTCGGTTATCACAGGTTTCGTCAGGAAATGGTGCACTTCAATACCAGTGCATCCCTGCGTTTTACCGTATCGCCCGGGTTTTTTTGTTTGCCGTCATAATAATCGCGGCGGCGGCCGACCTCGGCAAAGCCCGCCGCCGCATAGGCCGCCCGCGCCGCGGTATTATCGTCCGCGACCTCGAGGAAACACTGCCGCGCGCCCCGGCGGCCGGCTTCGGCCAGGCCGGCCTGCAGCAGGGCCCGGGCCACCCCCAGCCGCTGCAGCCGCGGCCGCACCGCCAGCGTGACGATCTCCGCCTCGTCGGCGGCCAGCCGCAGCAGCAGGAAGCCGGCCGGCTGATCGCCGGCGGCCGCCAGCAGCGGCAGTGCGCCGGGCATCGCCAGCAGCCGGCCGATGCTGTCGGCGCTCCAGCCCTGCTCGTCCTGGGCGGTGAAAGCCTCCGCATGCAGAGCAGCCAGCAGCTCCGCCGCTTCCACGCCGCAGGGCCGCACCGTCACGCCGAGCCGCGCCCGCGGCTGCGGCTGCGGCGGCAGGGCGGCATCGGGCGGGCGCACATAGAGCGGCGACGGCGGCTGTGCCGGCACCGGCATCGCCATGGCCAGCCGGGCGACGACCACCGGATCGGGATCGGGCGCGGCCGCGGAAAGGACGAGATCGCCGCGCTGCGGCAGGGCCTCGCGCAGCAAGGCGCCGCCACTGCCGACCAGCAGCAGGTTCCCGTCCGGCAGTCGCGCCGCGGCGGCGGCCACCGGCAGCAGCAGCGGTTCGGTCAGCGGTGCGCCCGGTGGCGACGGCTGCGCATCGAATATCTGCAGATAGACCTCGCCGCGACGGGCATCGATCACGGCGGCGACCGGCAGGCCCGGCATCTGCGCGGCCGCCGCCGCCGCCAGCGCCGCGGTGGTGGTGACGCCGCGCACCGGTTTGCCGGTGGCAAGCCCGAGCGCACGGGCGGTGGCCAGAGCCGTGCGGATGCCGGTGAACGAGCCCGGCCCGATGGTGGCGGCAAAACCGTCGAGGCCGGCAACGGCAAGGCCGGCCGCCGCGCAGGCCTCGTCGAGCACCGGCAGCAGGCGTTCGGCATTGCCGCGGCCGCCCGGCGAGACCACGCGCGCCAGCACGCGGCAGTCACGGCCATCCGCCGCAGCTTCGACGATGGCGGCCGAGCAGGCATTCAGCGCGGTATCGACGGCCAGCAGCTTCACGCCGCACCCCCGCGATGATACGACAGCGGCAGAGCCGTTCCGGAGACCCCATGGCCATGACCCCCGCAGAGGCCGGCCTTGTCGAGATCGCGCCGCCGGATTTTCCGGTGATCCTCGACCTGCGCTATGCCACCGCCGACAACCTGACCGGCGCGCCGGTCTATCGCCGTGCCGCCTGCTATCTCAACGAAGAAGCCGCGGGCCTGCTGCGGCGCGCGGTCACGCTGGCCGCGCAGATGAACCTGCGGCTGCGGCTGTTCGACGGCTTCCGCCCCACCGAGGCGGCCTGGGCCCTGTGGAATCATACCCCCGATCCGGATTTCCTCGCCGATCCGCGCAAGGGCTCGCCGCATTCGCGCGGCGCCGCCATCGACCTCACCCTGGTCGGCAGCGATGGCCGCGATCTCGACATGGGCACGGATTTCGACGCCTTCACGCCGCAGGCCCATCACGGCAACCTCGACATCACGCCGGCGCAGCAGCGCAACCGCGCCCTGCTGCTGGGCATCATGACCAGCGCCGGCTGGGACTTCTATCGCAATGAATGGTGGCATTACCAGCTGTTCAGCCCGCGACGCTTTCCGCTGCTCTCCGATGCCGATGCCGGCACCGCGATGATGTGAATGAGCCCGCCACAGCATGTCTTCATTCAGATAGCCCATGTTCTTTATCCGTCGTTCCCGCCCACGGGTCCGGCCGGAGGCCGGCCCGAGGACAGGCTCCAGCGGGAACCCAGTCGAGCCGACAGTCTGGCCCCCCGCTTTCGCGGGGGCGACGGAAACAGGGGAGAATACCGGCACTAGACCGTCTCGCCGGCGGCCCAGCGCGCCGTGGCCGCCAGCTCGGCCTTGTCCTGCAGCAGGGCGGCGAGCCGGGCGCCGATGATCGGGCCGAACTTGAAGCCGTGGCCGGAGGTGCCGCAGAAGGCGAAGGCGCGCGGCCCCAGCTCGGCCAGCTGGAAACGCTCGTCCCGTTCCACGTCGTAGAAGCAGGTCTTCGCCTGCATCACGCGATATTCCTCCAGCCCGGCGATGCGGTGCCGCGCAGTGTCGAGGATGGCGTCGATCTCGTCCTGGCGCGGCTCGCGGTCGCCGCCGGGATCGGCCTCCGGCCCGAAGCGGTGATCGCCGATCTTCAGCCCGGTGCGCAGGCCGTCGCGGGTCACCCGCGGCGGCACCAGGTAGAAGCCCTTTGCCGCGGCATCGCTGGCGGCGCCGATTTCCAGCAGCATCGGCGCATGATGCCAGGGCATCAGCAGGTCGGGCGGCGGCGCCAGATAGACCACCACCTGGCGGCTCGGCCGCGAGACCGGCGCCAGCTCCGGCAGCAGCCGCCCGGTCCAGGCGCCGGCCGCCACCAGCAGGCGGTCGGCCTCGAGATGCGCACCGTCGGACAGCACTGCCGTTGCGGTGGCGGCATCGAGGCTGCGCAGGGCCGTGCCGGTGAGGAAGGTGACGCCGCGGTCGCGCAGATGCGCGGTCAGCGCGGCGATGATCGATTCGGCGAACAGCAGCCCGCCGGAGGGACAGAAATAGGCTTCCGCGATGCCGGCGCCATCCAGCATCGGCCAGCGGCCGGTGACGGTGGCGGCATCGAAGGCGAGATGCTCGACCTGCTCGGCTTCCAGCACGGCGCGGCTCTGCGCTGCCCAGCCGTCGCCGTCGCCGCTGAGCACCAGCGTGCCGGTCTCGGCATAGAAGCGCGTGCCGAGATCGCGCCACATCGCCTCCCAGGCCTGATAGGCCTCGCGCACCATGCGGGTATAACCGGTCTGCGCGCCATAGGCGTAGCGGATCAGCCGGTGCTGGTCGACCGAACTGGCGAGCGGATTGGGCAACGGCCCCTGCTCGACCAGGGTGACCTCGACATTGTGGCGGCGCAGCGCCCAGGCCGTGGACAGCCCGACGATGCCGCCGCCGATCACCGTCACCTTCATGCGACTGCCACCTTCATGCCTGCAATCCCTCCACCACCAACTCGGCCGCGGCCAGATCCTCCAGCGCGGTGCCGACCGACTTGAACAGCGTGATCTGGTCGTCGGCGCGCCGGGCCGGGCCGTCGGCGCGGCACAGCTCGAACAGGTCGCCCTGCACATCCTCGGGCCGCAGCAGGCCATGCTTCATCGGCTGCACCAGGTCGCCGGCCTCCTTCAGCGCGCCGTCGCGGGTATCGACCCAGACATCGGCACGGTCCAGTGCCGCATCGTCGGCCTCGCGCATCTCCGGCGTGAATCCGCCGACCAGGTCGACATGCTGGCCCGGCCGCAGCCACTCGCCGCGCACCAGCGGCTCGCGGCTCAGGGTCGCGCAGCTGATCGTATCGGCGCTGCGCACAGCGCTTTCCAGATCGTCGGCCACCACGATGGCGGCATTCAGGTCGCCCAGCTTCTCGGCCACCGCCTCGGCGCGGGCGCGGTTGCGGTTCCAGATCTCAATGCGCCTGTAGCGGCGCACGGCATGGTGGGCGCGAATCAGATGCGGCGCCAGCGAACCGGCACCGACCATCAGGAACTGCTGTGCATCCGGCCGCGCCAGCGACGCGGCGGCCAGCGCCGAGGCGCAGGCGGTGCGGCGCAGGGTCAGCGCCACGCCATCGATCACTGCCTGCGGCCGCCCGGTTTTCGCGTCGAACAGGACATACGTGCCGATCACCGAGGGCAGGCCGACGGCGCCGTTATCGGGAAACACGCCGACCGCCTTGATGCCGATATGGCGGCCCGGCTGCCAGGCCGGCATCACCAGCAGGGTGCCGCCGGCGGCGCCCTGGGGCGCATCGGGCGGCGGCGCGATGTGGAAATGGCTGCGCACCGGCACCTGGCCGCCGATACGGAAGGCCGCGCGCAGGGCTTCGATCAGCCGGCCATAGGGCAGGGCGGCGTGAACGGTGGCGGCGTCGATGACTCGGATCGGATCGGACATGCGGTCAGACTAGCAGGGCCGGCGGCAGGACTGCAGGGTCAGACCGGGTTTGCCGGCGGCAGCGCATCCGTCGTGGCCGGGCCGGCCGGCGGCGCGGGCACCGCCTGGCGGGCCTGCTGTTTCGCCCGCTGCCGGCGGGCGGCGGCCCAGGCATTCCAGCGGCCGGCCACAACCCCGAGCAGCAGGCCGGCGAGGAAAACCAGAAAGACCAGCAGATAGAGCTGGAGATCGATCAGGAAGGGCAGCGGATCGAGGCTGACGGTTACCGTCTGGCGGTTGGCCACCGCAAAAACCGCCAGCAGGACGAGCAGGATGACGCCGATCAGGCCGCGCAGGAAACCGATCACGGCGCCACCGGATCAGGCGTTGTCGTCGCCGTCGTCGCCGCTGTCATCGCCGCCATGGTCGACGCCGCCATTCAGCTTCAGGCGCAGTTCCTTGCCGGTCTTGAAGAAGGGCACGAATTTCTCCTGCACCTCGACCGCCGCGCCGGTGCGCGGATTGCGGCCGGTGCGGGCGGGCCGGCGTTTCACGGAAAACGCCCCGAAACCGCGCAGTTCCACACGGTCGCCACGGGACAGCGCACTGGCGATCTCGTCGAAGATCGTGCCGACGATCCGCTCGATGTCGCGTTGTGTCAGATGCTGGTTCCGTTCAGCCAGGCGATTGATAAGTTCGGACTTGATCATCGGCTTATCCCTGCGCAGCGGCGGCGGGCGCCCCCCTTGAGTGTTTACTCAGGGTGCCAAAGGGAAACCAGCCCGTCAAGCCTAAGCCGTTCGGGGAAAAGGCTTTTTCCAAAGAGGGCGGAAAAGGCCTGGCCGGCCATGCCGCGCCAGCCGTCGATCGGCGGTTCCGACGGGATGTCCTGCAGCGGCAGATCGTCGGAAATCGCCTTCGATTCGGCCAGCCAGCGGCGGGCCTCGGCGATGCTGCCCAGCTCGTCTATCAACCCATGGTTGAGGGCCGTGCGGCCCGAATAGACGCGGCCATCGGCCAGCACCCGCACCTGCTCGGGCGGCAGCTGGCGGCGCTCGGCGACCAGGCCGACGAACCAGTCATAGGTCTCCATCACCATGCGGCGCAGCTGCTCGCGCCCTTCCGGGCTGAGCGGCTTGATCGGCGAGGGCTGGTCCTTCAGCGGGCCCGAGGCGATGCTTTCGGCGCTGACACCGAGCTTGCCCAGCAGTTCGGAGAATTCCGCGGTCTGGAACAGCACGCCGATCGAGCCGGTCAGCGAGGTTTCGCGGGCGAAGACGCGGTCGGCGGCGATCGCCGTCATGTAGCCGGCCGAGGCGCCCATGGTGCCGATCACCGCCACCACCGGCTTGGTTTCGGCGACCCTGCGGATGCCGGTATAGAGCTGCTCGCCGCCATAGGTGCTGCCGCCCGGGCTGTTGACGTAGACGATCAGCGCCTTCACGTGATCGTCCTCGGCGGCCTCCTGCAGCTTCTCCGCCCACCAGGGATTCTCGGCGATCAGGCCGGCAATCTCGAGCCGCGCCACATGATCCTGGCGCCGCGCGATCACGTTGCCGGGATCAATCCACCACAGCGCGCCGAGCCCGACCGCCAGCAGGGCCAGCACGGCGACGAGGCGCCACCAGTTCAGGCGGCGGGCGAGTTTGCGGCGTTCCAGCCAGGCATCGGTATCGAAGGACATGGCCGAAAGGTAAGCGCTGGACCGCAAAATGCCAAGCTGCCGGCCGGACCGGCAGGGGGCCGGACCGGGGCAATGTCACGATTGTCCCGATTGCACCGCCGGGGCGGCGGGCGTATGCACGGGCCGGTCCCGCCGGAGTCCCTCCCCCATGCAGAAAACCCTGCTGCTGTATCTCGGCATCGTCCTGATCTGGGGCACCACCTGGCTGCCGGTGAAGCTGCAGCTGGGCGTGGTCGATCCCGCCGTCTCGGTGGCATACCGCTTCTGGCTGGCCGCCGCCCTGCTGTTCGCCTGGTGCGGCATCCGCCGGCTGCCGCTGCGCTTCTCCCTGCGCCAGCATGCCGGCATCGCGCTGCTGGGACTGTTTTTCTTCTCGACCAACTTCGTGCTGATCTATCACGGCAGCAGCTTCCTGCCGTCGGGCCTCGTTGCCGTGGTCTTCTCGATGATGGTGGTGATGAATATCGGCAACGGTGCCGTCTTCCTCGGCCGCCGCCTCGACCGCCGCGTCGCGCTGGGCGCCGCCTTCGGCCTGGCCGGCATGACGGTCACCTTCTGGACCGACATCGCCGCCTTCGACCCCGGTGCCGGCGCTTCGCTCGGCCTGCTGCTCTGCCTGCTCGGCACATACTCGGCATCGCTGGGCAACATCATGTCGGCGAAGAACCAGATGGCCGGCCTGCCGGTGCTGCAGGCCAATGCCTGGGGCATGGCCTATGGCGCGGCGGCCGTCAGCCTGTATGTGCTGCTGTCCGGCACGCCCGTCGCCTTCGACCCGTCGCCGGTCTATGCCGCCTCGCTGCTGTATCTGGCGGTGGTCGGCTCGATCTTCGGCTTCGGCTGCTATCTCACCCTGCTCGGCCGCATCGGCCCGGAACGGGCCGCCTATTCCGCCGTGCTGTATCCACTGGTGGCGCTGGGCATCTCCACCATCGCCGAAGACTATCACTGGACACCGCGCGTCTTCGCCGGCATGGGGCTGATCCTCGCCGGCAACCTGCTGGTGCTGGTGCCCGGGCGCCTGATGCGCCGGCTGGCGCCGCTGGCCGTGCTGCTGCTGGTGCTGGCCGTGCCGGCCGCGCCGCATGCGCAGACCGCGCAGATCGGCGGCGAGGCGCCGCGCTATACCGACCGCGCGCTGTCGGCAACGCCGCTGGATGCCGCGATCCGCATCCGCCACTGGGCGCCGGGACTGAATGACGGCTATGTGCCGCAGGGCCTGACCTTTGCGCGCGGCACGCTGTTCGTCGGCGCGTATAAAAGCACCGACACGAAGATCGGCCGCGGCCCGGCCAGGGTCTTCGCCGTCGACCCGCAGGGCGGCGCGGTGATCGGCGGTTTCGACCTGCCGCCGGCCATCGGCCATGCCGACGGCCTGGCCGCGACACCCGATGGCGGCCTGCTGTATGTGGCCGACAACAGCCGGGCGCTGTTTGCCTTCGACCTGCCGCGCTCGCTGCAGGCCGGCCGCGCCGTACCGGTGGGCGAGCCGCGCAGGCTGGCCGAGGGCGGCGGCCAGCCCGGCAGCAACCTGCTGGCCTTCGATGGCGAGAATCTGTGGTTCGGCCGTTTCCAGCGCGACGGCCAGGCCCTGATTTTCGCCGCCAGCCCGGCGAAGATTTTCACCGGCAGCAAGACACCGCTGACCGAGGCCGAAACCGCCCACCGGATTCCGCTGCCGCTGCTGGCCCAGGGCGCCAGCTTCGATGCACAGGGCCGGCTGTGGATCAGCAGCAGCAACGGCAGGGGCGGGCGGCTCTACCGGCTGAACCGGCAGGATGGCCGCATCGAGGCCGAGTATCCGGCGATGGCCGGCCTGGAGGATCTGGCGCGCGGCCCCGGCGGCCTGCTGTGGGCGGTGGGCGAGGCCGGATCGCAGCGCTGGAGCGGCTGGCCGACCTTCTTCCCGCTGCTCTTCGCGTTCGACCCTGCTGCACTGCAGCAGTAACCGCCGGACCGCGCCGTGCATTGATGCCGCGGCGGATCGCGGCATACTGGCGGCATGGAGCTGCCGCTTGACCCGACCGTGCCGCTGGCCGGCATCGCGCTGATCCTGCTGCTGGTCTGGCTGACCGGCGGCCGGCATCGCGCCGCTATTGCCGCGCCGGCCGAGGCGGCCGCGCTGCTGGCGTTGCCGGAAACCGGCTTCGCGGCCGCCGAGATTGCCGTCTCGCGCGACGGCAGCACGGCGCTGGCCCGCGATGCGGCCGGCCATATTGCCGTGGTGTTCGGCAGCGGCGCCAGACTGGCGGCGCGCCGGCTGCCGCGGGGCGAGGTCGTGCAGGTCGCAGTGGACCGGGATGCGGACCAGGCCGACGGCACCACCACTGCCACCGCCACATTGTGCATCCGCAGCACCGCGTTCACGCATCGCGATTTCGTCCTGCGCCTGGATGCCGCGGCGGCGGCGGACTGGCAGCGCCATCTGCAGGCGCAGCCGGCATGACCGGCCCGGAAAGCATGGGCCCGGCCAGCATCGGCCTGCCCGATCCGGTCATCCTGGCGATCCCGGCCTTTGTCGGCCTCGCCGTACTGGAAGTTCTGGTGGCACGCTGGCGCCGCCATCCGGCCTATGAGCTGAAGGACACGGCGGCATCGCTGACCATGGGGCTGGTCAACCTGGTGCAGGCGGTGCTATTCGCCGGGCTGATCTGGTCCGGTCTGCAGGCGGCGTATCAGTGGCGGCTGTTCGACCTGCCGCTGACGGTCTGGACCTGGCTGGCTCTGCTGTTCGCCGAGGATTTCGTCTATTACTGGTTCCACCGGCTGAGCCACCGGCATCGCCTGTGGTGGGCGGCCCATGTGAACCACCATTCCTCACAGCATTACAATCTGTCGACGGCCCTGCGCCAGCACTGGACCGGGAATTTCGCCGGCATCTGGCTGCTGTGGCTGCCGCTGGCCCTGCTCGGCTTTCCGCCGGCACTGATCGTGTTCCAGCAGGGCGTCAGCCTCGTCTACCAGTTCTGGATCCATACCGAGCAGATCCGCCGCCTGCCGCGCTGGTTCGAGGCGGTGTTCAACACGCCCTCGCATCATCGCGTGCACCACGCCACCAACCCGCGCTATCTCGACCGCAACTATGCCGGCATCTTCATCATCTGGGATCGGCTGTTCGGCAGCTTCGAGGCGGAAGACGATGCCGAACCCTGCCGCTACGGCATCGTGAAGAATATCGGCAGCTTCAATCCGCTGCGCATCGCCTTCCATGAATGGGTCGGCATCGTCCGCGACCTGCGGCGCGCGCGCAGCTGGCGCGAGGCCGCCGGCTATCTGTTCGGCCCGCCGGGCTGGCTGCCGGACGGCAGCGGCCCGACCTCCGACCGCCTGCGCGCCGACTGGCTGGCCGGGCGGAAGCCGACCGCGGGCTGATCAGTCGAGCAGGCCGCCGCGCAGGGTGGCCTGCAGCACGCCTTTTTCCAGCGCCTCGGTGGCGATCAGGTGCTGCCGCGGTTTCGGCGGCTCGCCCTGCTCGGTCCAGCCGGCGCTGTGGCTCTGGGCGGTCAGCACGAAGCCGACACCGCCATTGCCGTCGCCCACCGGCAGCAGCAGGCGGCGCACCCGGCTTGAGCCTTCCTCGGGCCACTGCCGGGTGGTTTCCGCATAGAAGGGCCGCCCCTTGTCGAGCACGGCGGCATACAGGCCCTCGACATAATCCCGGTAGTCGCCGGTGAATTCGGCGCTGGTCTTGCCGGTCAGGTCGCGGCCGCGGCGCTGCACCAGTTCGGTGCCGACCAGACGGAAGCGCACCGTGCGGCTGCCGTCGCCAAGCGGCTCGGCCAGCACCAGATGCGGCAACAGCCGGCGCGGCATGTCGAGCGGGTCGATATCCGGCCGCAGCGGCAGTGGGCGACCGCCACGCCGGCCCGACCAGTAGGCGGCCAGATTGAGCAGGATGCGGTCATCGGCGAAAGGCAACTGGGCGGGTGATTTCACTGGAAAACGGCGGTGACTGGAGGAAACGAATCGGCGCCGTTAACCATTAAGCATTCCGCTTTCATATTCAATCACTTGCAACCTGACAGGGAATGCTTTCGACCTGAAGTATCGCAGGCATGCGCGGTATTCGCCGGCAATGGCCGCGCTAGTCGCCGAGACTGGTTTTCAACCGCCCCAGCGCCAGCCGGATGCGCGATTTCACCGTGCCCAGCGGCAGGGCTTCCCGCTCGGCGATGTCGCGATGGGACAGATCCTCGAAAAACGCCAGCCGCAGCAGCCGGGCCTGTTCGTCCGGCAGGGCGGCCAGCGCCGCCTGCATGCGGGCGCCATCCTGCTGCGCATCGAGGCGGTGATCCGGCGCCGGTTCGGGATCGGGCACCAGGGCCGGGTCTTCCGGATCGAAGGCCGGCCGCCTTTCGCGCCGCAGCCGGTCGATCCGCTTGTTGCGGGCAATGGTGAACAGCCAGGTGGCCAGGCTGGCCTGGGCGGCATCGAATGTGACCGCCCGGCGCCAGGCGGTCAGCAGGCTTTCCTGGGCCAGCTCCTCGGCCATGTCCTCGGGGGTGCCCTGGCGCATCAGCCAGGCCTTCAGGCGCGGCGCAAAATAGCCGTAAATCGTGGCGAAGGCGGCCTGGTCGCCGGCCACCGCAACTGCCCGCATCAGAGCCGCCTGCTGCTCCCTGTCCATGTCTGCATGGTGAAGAAACCGTGGCAATCAGGCAAGCCGGATCAAGGATTTAGCCACCAGACCGGCAAACCGGCGCGGCCGGCCGAATCCGGGGTGGAAATCGCCGCCGGCCGCCGCTATCTTCCGGCCATGACCGACAAGACGGACCTTCGCCCGGCAACCCTCCTGCTTGCCCTGCTGTTCCTGTTGCTGCCGCCGGCCGCCGGCCAGGCCCATGCCGCCGAGCCCGGCAAACAGACAGCCGCAGCCGCTTCGACCGAAACCCGGCGGATCGGCAACTTCCAGGCCTGGGATGCCTACGAATACATGAACAAGGGCACCCAGCTCTGCTACCTGCATGCCCAGCCGAAAAAGACCGAGCCGGGCAACGTGCGGCGCGGCGAGATCTACATCCTCGTCACCCACAAGCCGAAAGAGCATATCCGCAACGAGGTCAGCATCTATTTCGGCTATCCGCTGAAGGATGCGGTGGCGGCCAAGGCGGTGATCGACGGCGCCAGCATCGACATGTTCACCCATGAGGAAGCCGCCTGGGCGGCCGATTCCGATACCGACCAGAAGCTGGTGCAGGCCCTGCGCAAGGGCCGCACCCTGGTGGTCAAGGGCATATCGACCCGCGGCACCAACACCACCGACACCTACGACCTGACCGGCTTTACCGCCGCCCTGCAGGCGATCGACAAGGCCTGCAACATGGGCGCGTCATCGTGATCCCGCAGCCGGCAGCGCAGGCAGCGGCAGCCCTTGTGCCGGATATCGCGGCGCGACAGGCTGTGGCGCCGGCTGCCGATAGGGCGGGCCGGACCGGCCTGCTCGGGCTGACGCGGGCCGAGATCGCGACCGCCCTGGTTGCCGCCGGTGAGCCGGAGAAAGGCGCGAAGATGCGCGCCAGCCAGCTCTGGCACTGGATCTATTACCGCGGCGCCACCGATTTCGCGGTGATGACCACGCTGTCGAAAGAGCTGCGCGAGCGCTTGGCGGCGACGTTCTTCGTCGGCCGGCCGCAGGCCAGCCGCGACCTGAAAAGCACCGACGGCACCCGCAAATGGCTGCTGAAATTCGCCGATGGCGAAGAGGCCGAATGCGTGCATATCCCGGAAGAGGATCGCGGCGCGCTGTGCGTGTCCAGCCAGGTCGGCTGCACGCTGACCTGCAAATTCTGCCATACCGGCACCATGAAGCTGGTGCGCAACCTGGATGCCGGCGAAATCGTCGGCCAGGTGATGCTGGCCCGCGACCATCTGGAAGAATGGCCCTCGCCGAAGGACGGCCGCATGCTGTCCAACATTGTGATGATGGGCATGGGCGAGCCCCTGTACAATTTCGACAACGTGTCGAAGGCGCTGAAAATCGTGATGGACAACGAGGGCATCGCGATATCGAAGCGCCGCATCACGCTGTCGACTGCCGGCGTGGTGCCGATGATCGCGCGCTGCGGCGCCGAGCTGGGCGTCAATCTCGCCATCAGCCTGCATGCCGTGCGCGACGACATCCGCGACGTGATCGTGCCGATCAACCGCAAATATCCGATCACCGAGCTGCTGAAAGCCTGTGCCGACTATCCCGGCCTCAGCAACGCGCGGCGCATCACCTTCGAATATGTGATGCTGAAGGGCGTCAACGACAGCCCGGCCGACGCGAAGGAACTGGTGCGCCTGCTGAAGGGAATCCCGGCCAAGGTGAACCTGATCCCGTTCAATCCCTGGCCCGGCGCGCCCTATGAATGCTCCAGCAACGAGGCGATCCGCAAGTTCAGCGACATCGTGTTCAATGCCGGCTATTCGTCGCCGGTGCGCACGCCGCGCGGCCGCGACATCATGGCGGCCTGCGGCCAGCTGAAATCCGCCAGCGTCAAGCGCAGCAAGGCGGATATCCTGCGCGAGCAGGCGGCCAAGGAAGCCGCCGCCGCGGCCCTGCCGGCCTGACCGCGCCGATGCCGCGCCGCACCGCCCTGCCGACGCTGCCCGGCATCCTCGCCGCCGGGGCCCTTGCCGCTGCTGTCGCGCTTGTCGCTGCCGGCGCCTGGGCGCAGCAGCGCGGCCCCCAGGCCCTGCCACCGGCGACACCGCAGGCAGCCCTGCCGGACAGCGTGAAGCCGGTGACCCTGCCGGCCGACCACGATCCGGCCACCCAGTTCAACAGCACCGAACGCTGGCTGATCCCGCGCTATTTCGAATTGCTGCGCGACCGGCAGCGCCGGGCCGGCCGCAGCAAGATCTATGCCCGCGCCCTGCCGGCCGGCCTGACGGTGATGCCCGGGATCGGTGACACGCTGCCGGCCACGGTGATGGCGCAGATGGAGCCCCTGCCCGGCCCGCTGCTGCGCGAATTGCCGCCGCGCCGGCCGGATACCCAGCGCTATGTCGCCGGGCAGAATGTGCTGCTGATCCAGCTTTCCTCGGGCCGCGTGCTCGACACACTCGACCGCGTCATCTACTAGCGCTGGCTGCCGGGCTGGCCGGCTGCCGTTGCCGCAGCGCAATCGGCGCGCGGTGCCTGCGGCGTCAGGCCGTTCAGGGTGGCGATATCGATCCAGTAAGGACTGCGCGGCAGGCGGCATTCCATCAGGTCGCGCAGGAAGGCCTCGCGCGTGACGCCGTAGCCGTCGCTCCAGGCCTCGTCGAGGAAACGCCGCGCCATCGGATAATTGCCGGCATAGATCAGCTGCAGCATGGTGCGCACCAGCCGGCCCGGCACATGCTCGACGGCATCGTCATCCGCCCCGTTCTTCGCCGCATCATCGGCAGCCGCTTCGTGCAGCAGCCGTGCTTCCGCCTCCAGGCGGCCGACCGGCGGCGGCGGCCGGCGCATCTGGGCCGCGGCAAAGCGGTAACGCCCTTCCTGCGGATCGTATTTCAGCACCACCCGCGGCAGCGCCGTGTCGGGCAGCAGGTCCCAGCCGGCATAGGTCGGGTCTTCCACGATGATCTCGAAATCCGGATCGGCATCGCGCTGGATCAGCCGCGGAATGCCATCCTGGGTGACCACCCGGGCCAGCACCCGCGGGCTGGCGCCCAGTTCGATCACATGCAGGGTGAAGCAGCAGTCGCCCGCGCCGGACCAGCCGAGCAGCACCAGCTGCGGCTTGCCGCTGCCGGCGACATCGGTGCCCGGCGGCGGCAGCCGCAGGTCCGGACGGCGGGCGGGATCGAGCCAGCGGTCCTCGATATCCAGCATGACCTGGCCGCCGCGGCGCAGCTCGAAACGCTGGCGCAGGATCAGCGGCTTTTCGCCGCGCTGTTCCTGGGCGGCAACCCGGGCCGGGCTGTCGCGCAGGGCGCTGAGCATGACCAGATGGTAGCCGGCGATCTCGCGTTCCCACTCGGTGCGCTGCCAGCAGCTGCCACAATCCGCCCAGACCGCCCGCGGCGGCTGGGCAGCCGGCGGCAGATCCGGCGGCGTGGCGGCGGCGGTTGCGGGGTCGGCTGCCGCCGCGAGGGCCAGCAGCAGGGCGCGAATGATGATGAAACGGCGCATGACGGTCACTTTCCGCCATACAGACTGAACCTGCAATGCGGCGGCAATAAGGCCGGCGCGATCAGCCGCGGAAAAAGCCGACCAGGCCGGCGAGATTCTCCGCCTGGCCCGACAGGGCGCGGGCTGCGGCAGTGGTCTGCTCCACCAGGGCGGCATTGCGCTGGGTCGCCTCGTCCATCTCGGCAACCGCGCCGTTGACCTCCTCGAGGCCGCGCGCCTGTTCGCCCGAGGCCGCCGCGATCTCGGCCACGATGTCCGAGACCTTCTTCACCGCATCGACGATTGCCTGCAGGCTGGTGCCGGCCTGCCCGACCAGCTGGCTGCCGCTTTTCACCTGGGCATTCGATTCCGCGATCAGCGTCTTGATGTCCTTCGAGGCATTGGCGCTGCGCTGGGCCAGGGCGCGGACCTCCTGGGCCACCACGGCGAAACCCTTGCCGGCCTCGCCGGCGCGGGCCGCTTCCACCGAGGCATTCAGCGCCAGCAGATTGGTCTGGAAGGCGATCTCGTCGATCAGGCCGACGATATCGGCGATCTTGCGGGCGCCCTGCTCGATGCCGGCCATGGCTGCCACCGCATCCGAGACGACCGCGCCGCCCTTTTCCGCCGTGTCGCGCGCAGCCACTGCCAGCTGGTTCGCTGCACGGGCATTGTCGGCATTCTGCTTCACCGTCGCGGTCACCTGATGCATGGCGGCGGCGGTCTGTTCCAGCGACGAGGCCTGGCTCTCGGTGCGCTGCGACAGGTCTTCGCTGCCGGCGGCAATCTCGGTGGCCGCGG
Organism: Ferrovibrio sp.; assembly: GCF_964218355.1. Classification (GTDB taxonomy): domain Bacteria; phylum Pseudomonadota; class Alphaproteobacteria; order Ferrovibrionales; family Ferrovibrionaceae; genus Ferrovibrio. The sequence goes on from NZ_CAXPMC010000016.1 coordinate 462,092, forward strand.
ACCGTACCGTCCCGGCACTCTGGGCCAGCTTCTGCGAGAAGTCCCGCAGCAGGCCCGCCATGCCGTTGGCGCTGGTCTTCAGCTGGCCGAAGATGCCGCCATATTCGCCCTGCACCAGCCGGCCGAGATCGCCCTGGCCAAGGGCCTCGGTCACCTGCGCCAGTTCGCCGGCCATCGCCTGCAGCATGCCGGTCAGGCGGTTAAGCTGGCGGCTGACATCGGCGAAGAAGCCCGGCCGGCCGTCCTCCGCCAGCCGTCCGCCCAGATCGCCGGCGACGATCCGGTTGACCAGCCCGGTGATCTCGGTCGCGGCAACGGTTTCGCGGGCGGTGCGCTCGGCCATTGCCTGGCGGTCGGTTTCGGCGGCAGCGAGACCCTCGCGTTCCGTGGCGCGCCGGGCCGCATCGCCGGCCGCCCAGTCGCGATACTGCCGGCGCAGGGCCGCCAGCGCCGCGCCGCGGCCGGCCAGCAGGGCAAACAGCACGGCCAGCGGCTGCGCCAGCCGGAAGGCACGGCCGAGGCTGCGCGCCAGTTTCTCGTCGGCCTCCGCCTGCATGCTGCGGCAGATGGCCTGCAGGTCGGCGGCGACGTGGTCGCGCAGCCGGCTGATCGCGGCGATGCGCCGCGTGGTGATCGCAAACCAGTCCGGTGCCGCGATGCCGCCGGTGCCGCCATGGGCAACGGCGTCGTATATGGTGCCGCGCAGCTGCTGCAGCTCGGCGAAGACCGGCTCCGCCAGCACCTGGTCGAGCACCGCGATCTGCGCGGCGCTGGCGCGGGCACGGAAGCCGTCGAAATCGGCAGCCTGCATATGCCCGAGCAGCACGAAACGCTGATAGACCTCGGGTTCGAAACGGCCGGCGGCCAGCGCCGCCGAGCCGGTGGCGCGCTCCTGTGCGGCTTTCTCGAGGCCTTCCAGCAAGGCCAGATAGGCATCCAGCCCACGCAGCAGATCCGGATGGCGCAGCGCATAGCCGATCTGCTGCAGGCTGCCGAGCGCGGCACGGATCGGTGCCGTCCAGTTGGCAAAGGATTGCTGGGTGGTCAGGTCCAGCGCATCGATCGCCGGCCGCGCCGTGCGGGCGCGGTCGAGCAGCGCCGAAAGCGCGTCGCCCGCCTGCAGCAGGTCCACCAGCAGCGGCAGGGGGCGGCAGGCCTGCAGGCGGTCGCGCAGGTGCAGGACGGCTGCGTCGAGGCCGCCGCGGGCGGCCTGCAATTCGCTGCGGAACTGCGCGCCGCGGCTGCCGAGGAACAGGGCGCTGGACCCGCGTTCGCGATGCAGTTCATGCAGCAGGCCCCCGACCGCCGTGGCATAGCCGATGGCCGCCTCGGCGGCTGGCGTCTCCTGCAGGATCAGCCAGCGCTGGTGCAGGTGCGAGGCAGCGAAACCGGCAAAACCCAGCGCGGCGATACTGCCGCGGCCATATGCGTCCGATCCCATACGCGCCTCTTCCGTCGCAGCACTTTTCTGTTACTGCCCTGTTACTACACCCCTGCTGTTCCACCACGTCGGCGCCAGCGGCGGTGCCTGGCAAAGCCGTTCTGCATCGCATGCGGATCGAAGCAGGAAGCATGCCACCATAACCCGCAGTAGAGCGCACAACCTCCCGTGAAAGCGGCGGCCCGGTATCGCGGCCGCCGCTGCGTCAATCGCCGCGCGCCACTTTCCCGGCTGCTGAAAAGATATGCGCCCCGCCGCTATTTGCGGCGGGGCGCAGGGCAGCCGCAGGGCGGCGGCGGATCAGTAGCGCTTGTAGGGAAGGAACTTGCCCGACATGGTCAGCCGGACGCGGTCGCCCTTCGGATCGGGCTGCCGTTCCATCTTCATGTCGAAATCGATCGCCGACATGATGCCGTCGCCGAATTCTTCCTGGATCAGCTCCTTGAAGGTGGTGCCATAGACCTGCACCAGTTCGTAGAAGCGGTAGATCAGCGGATCGGTCGGCGGCCCCGGCGGCAACGAGCCGCGATAGGGCACTTCCGCCAGCAGCTTTTCTTCCATCTTCGTCAGGCCGAACAGCTTGGCGGCCTTGGCCGCCTGAGCCGGCTCCAGCTTCATCTGTCCGAGCAGGCCGGCAGTGGTGTAGAAGGGCGACTGCTTGGCGTCGATCTTCTTGGCGATGTCCGCCCAGTCCCAGCCCTTCATGCGTTTGATATCGAGAATCTTCTCGGTGACTTCGCTGCGCTTCACGACGGCCTCCTATGGCATTTTCTGCGCGTTGGTGACGAACGGAATCTTTTGTTGTCAGCCCGCCCGCATCGCGGCGGTCGGTTTCTGTCCGGCCCGCACCTCGGGCGGCCGGCGGCCGTCCCAGCCTGCCGGCGGCACGAAGGCCTTGGACCGGCGGACCAGGAAATCCAGCAGGTGGTTGCGGATCGGGTAATAGTCGGGCTGTTCGTGCAACGTCTCGCGCTGGCGGTCCTTCGGCAGGGTGTTGACCAGAACCTCGGCGATCTTCGCCTCCGGCCCGTTGGTCATCAGCACGATGCGGTCGGCCAGCAGCATCGCCTCGTCGACATCATGGGTGATCATGAAGACGGTCTGGTTGGTGGCGGCACGGATGCGCAGCACCTCGTCCTGCAGCGTTCCGCGGGTCAGGGCATCCAGTGCCGAGAAGGGCTCGTCCATCAGCAGCATCTTCGGTTCGATGCTGAGCGCGCGGGCGATGCCGACCCTCTGCTTCATGCCGCCGGACAGCTGCGACGGCTTCTTGCCCTCGGCACCGGCCAGCCCGACCATGGCAATATACTTGCGGGCATGCGCCACCGCCTGCGCCTTCGGCCAGTCGGGCCAGCGCGACTGCACGGCAAACAGCACGTTCTCCTGCACCGTCATCCACGGCATCAGGGCATGGCCCTGGAACACCACGGCGCGGTCGAGGCTGGGACCTTCGACGGCCTTGCCATCGAAGATGATCGCCCCCTCGCTGGGCCGGTCGAGGCCGGCGAGGATGTTCAGCACGGTGGTCTTGCCGCAGCCGGAATGGCCGATGATGCAGACGAACTCGCCCTTGTCGACGCCGAACCACAGATTCTCGAAGACCGGCTTGTCGGTGCCGGGAAAGCGGCGGGCCAGGCCCTCGACGGAAATGAACTGACTCATGACAATCCCCGCTTCATTCCGGATAGGTGACCAGGCGGGTGAAGAAGCCGAGCAGCTGGTCGAGCAGCATGCCGATCACGCCGATGAACAGGATCGCGTTGATGACGTTGGCGATCGACAGGTTGTTCCACTCGTTCCACACGAAGTAGCCGATGCCGGTGCCGCCGACGAGCATCTCGGCTGCCACGATCACCAGCCAGGCGATCGACACCGAGATGCGCATGCCGGTAAGGATGGTGGGCGCCGCCGCCGGCAGGATCACCCGGAAGATCTTGCGGAAGGTGCCGACCTCCAGCGTGCGCGCGACATTCAGCCATTCCTTGCGCACATTGGCGACGGCGAAAGCGGTATTCACCAGCATCGGCCAGATCGAGCAGATGAAGATGACGAACACCGCCGAGATGTCGCTGTCCTTGATCGTGTAGAGAGCCAGCGGCATCCAGGCCAGCGGCGAGACCGGCCGCATGATCTGGATGAACGGATCGAGCGCGCGACGGAACAGCGGCGACAGGCCGATCAGGAATCCCAGCGGCACCGCCACCAGCACGGCAGAGCCGAAGCCGATGGCGACCCGCAGGATCGAGTAACTGAGCTGGGTGCCGATGCCCTGGTCGTTCGGTCCCTTGTAATAGAAGGGATCGGCGATATGGGCCCAGAGCGTCCGGCCGACATCGAGCGGACCGGGCATGGCGGATTTTCCGCCCACCGCGGTCTGCCCCATCAGCTTGGCATATTCCGGATCCACATTGCTCGCCGCGCTGCCATCCAGGGTCGCCAGATGCCACGCCGCCAGGAAGGCGAGCAGCAGGGCGACCGACAGGATGGCGGCACGCAGGCGGAACGACAGGGCCATCGGCTTGCTCCTCGGTTCTTGAGGTTCCCGGACTCAGGCCCGCTTGATCTTGAACGAGCTGACATACTCGTCCGGCTTGGCGGGATCGAAGGTCTTGCCCATCACCTTCACCGAGGCATAGGTGCTGGATGGCGGGGTGAGGCCGACTTCCTTCATCAGCTTCGCCGCATCGGTGGCGAGGAAGACCTGCTCGGCGACCTGCTTGTAGTTGATGTCGCCCTTCAGCTGGCCCCAGCGCTTCATCTGGGTGAGGATCCAGACCGCGAAGCTGTGCCAGGGGAACGGCGCGAAGTCGATGCGGTCGGGGACCTTCTGCACCTTGCCGAGACCATCGGCGAAGGTGCCGGTCAGCACCTGCTCGACCACGGTCACCGGCTGGTTCAGGTAATTCGCCGGCGCGATGGCGGCGGCGATTTCCTTGCGGTTGTCCGGCTTGGTCGCATAGGCGGTCGCCTCGATGATCGCCTTCAGCAGGGCCTGGTAGGTATTCGGCATCGTGGTGACGAATTCCTGACTGGCCGCGAAGGCGCAGCAGGGATGGCCGTCCCAGATTTCCTTGGACAGGATGTGGATGAAGCCGACGCCGTCATAGACCGCGCGCTGGTTCACCGGATCCGGCGCCAGGAAGCCGTCGAGATTGTCGGCGCGCAGGTTGGCCACCATCTCCGGCGGCGGCACCGAACGGATCTGCACATCGGTATCCGGATCGATGCCATGCTCCGCCAGATAATAGCGCAGCAGGTAGTTGTGCATCGAATAGTCGAAGGGCACGCCGAACTTGAAGCCCTTCCAGTCCTTCGGATCGCGCTTGTCCTTGTGCTTCATCGCCAGCGTGATCGCCTGGCCGTTGATGTTCTCCACCGCCGGCATGGTGTAGGGGATCGGGTTCGAGCCCGTGCCCGTGGTGATCGCCAGCGGCATCGGCGACAGCATGTGCGCGGCGTCGTATTCCTTGTTCAGCGCCTTGTCGCGCACCACCGCCCAGCCGGCGGTCTTGATCACTTCGACATTCAGGCCGTGCTTGGAATAGAAGCCCATCGGATGGGCCATGATGATCGGCGTGGCGCAGGTGATCGGGATGAAGCCGACCTTCAGGTCCTTCTTCTCGATGGCGCCGGCCTTGCCCTGGGCGAAGACCTCGCGGGCGGTGGCCAGCGGGAAGACCTGCTCCAGCGCCCCCAGCAGGGTGGCGGCGCCGATGGCGTGCAGCACGCGGCGGCGGGTGGTGTCGTCGGGCAGGATGGCGCGTACCACGGCCTGGTCGACCGCATTGGTCAGGCGCTTTTCCTCGTCGGCGGCAGTGACCAGCTCGGCCTGGCGCTGCATCGCGGCGACTTCGGCATTGTGCTCGAACAGGCTGCGATGCTGGCCGCAGGGGCAGGCCTCGAGCCTGGCTTCGCTGTCGAACGGATTCTGGAACAGTGACATGGCGGTTTGGTCCCCCGTGGTCTGTGGCTGCCTGTTTTGCGATGCAGCAAGGAGCGTGCCAGAGGCGGTCGGGACCGGCCCGCCGCCGGGATTCCGCCAAGGACGCGGCTGTCACCGGGCCCAGGGGCATTACGAAATTCCGTAGTATACGAAGTCTCGTAGTTGTGATTACGATGGATCGTAATTCACCGGACCCGCACCGGAGGTGCCGATGGCCGCCGACCCGCTTCTGCTCGCCCCCCGTCCCAGCCTGCCGCCGGCATCGCCGCCATCGCTCGGCCGTGTTTTCGAGGCCTGCGCCGAGGCGATGCTGGTGCTGGACCCCTGGAGCGGCCGGCTGGCGGAGGCCAATGCGGCAGCCGGCCGGCTGCTCGGCTATGACCGCGCGGTGCTGCGCGACATGCCGATGGGCAGCCTGCATCCCGGCCAGATGCCGGCCCTGATCGTGTTCACCGATGCGGTGCTCAGCCAGGGCCGCTTCCGCACCCGCAGCCTGACGCCCCGCCACGCCACCGGCGCCGAGCTGAGCGTCGAATATTCCGGCGCGGTGCTGCCGCCCGCCGAGGATGGCCGCGGCGAGACGCGGCCGCGGCTGCTGCTGACGCTGACCGACCTGCAGGACCTGCGCCGGCGCAGCATCGATTCCGATGCCGATGCCTATATGCGCGGCGGCATCGCCGAATGGCAGAAGGTCGAACGCTTCTTCCGCGATGTCGAACGCGAGAACCAGCTGATCCTGCGCGCCGCCGGCGAAGGCATCTACGGCGTCAATGCCGAGGGCAAGACCACCTTCGTCAACCCGGCGGCCGAACGCATGCTGGGCTGGGCAGCCGAGGAACTGGTCGGCAAGGACATGCACACCATGGTGCATCACAGCCATGCCAATGGCGCGCATTACCACAACCACGACTGTCCGATCTACATGGCCTTCCGCGACGGCGCCGTGCACAAGGTCGATACCGAGGTGTTCTGGCGCCGCGACGGCAAGCCCTTCTGGGTCGAATACACCTCGACGCCGATCCGCGACCGCGGCCTGGTGGTCGGCGCGGTGATCGTGTTCCGCGACATCAGCCACCGCCGCGAGGCCGACGAGAAACTGCGCGCCGCGCTGGCGGAGGTCGAAACGCTGCAGAAGCGGCTGGAACTGGAAAACGCCTATCTGCAGGAGGAAATCCGCATCGAGGGCAACCATCGCGGCATCATCGGAAATTCCGCGGCGGTGCAGGGCATCCTGCGCCAGGTCGAGCTGGTGGCGCCCACCGATGCCACCGTGCTGGTCACCGGCGAGAGCGGCACCGGCAAGGAACTGATCGCGCGGGCCATCCACGACGCCAGCACGCGCAGCAGCCGGCCGCTGATCCGCGTCAACTGCGCGGCGATCCCGCGCGAACTGTTCGAGAGCGAATTCTTCGGCCATGTGAAAGGCGCCTTCACCGGGGCGCTGCGCGACCGCGTCGGCCGCTTCGAGCTGGCCGATGGTGGCACGCTGTTCCTCGACGAGGTCGGCGAGATTCCGCTGGAGCTGCAGGGCAAGCTGCTGCGCGTGCTGCAGGAGGGCCAGTTCGAGCGCGTCGGCGAGGAGCGCACCCGCAATGTCGACGTGCGGCTGATCGCCGCCACCAACCGCGACCTGCGCCAGGAGGTGCGGGCCGGCCGTTTCCGCGAAGACCTGTTCTTCCGCCTCAACGTCGTGCCGGTGGAATCCGTGCCCCTGCGCGAACGCCGCGAAGACATTCCGCTGCTGGCGGCGCATTTCTTGCGCGGCATGAACCGCAAGATGAATACCGCCAGCCTGCGGCTGAGCGAGGCCGATGTGCGCCGCATGGCGCAATATGACTGGCCCGGCAATGTGCGCGAACTGGAAAACGTGATCGAGCGCGCCGCCATCCTCGCCCGCAACGGCCGGCTGCAGGTGGTGCTGCCCGATGCCGGACCTGCCGCCTCACCCGGCCCCGCACCCGCCGGCAGCGGCGAGGCCGGGCCGGCCCTGCTGACCGAGCATGACCGCCGCGACCGCGACCGCGCCAATATCCTCGCCGCGCTGGAGGCCTGCGGCGGCAAGGTCTTCGGCCCGGGCGGCGCCGCCGAGCGGCTTGGCGTCAGGCCGACCACCCTGGCCTCGCGGATCAAGGCGCTGGGACTCCGCCGGCAGCGCGGCAGCTGAGAGGGCGCCGCAGATCAGTATCTGCCGCCGCGCACGAAACGGACAATGCCGGCCGCCACCTCGGCCTCCTGTTCGGCAAAGCCGTGCGGCTCGCGCCCTTCGCAGGCTTCGACCGCGGCGGATGCAAACCGCGAACCCGGCCCACCCGTCACCGTGACAACCTGCAGCCGCGCGGATCCGCTGGCCGCCGCCGCTATGGTCGCAAGGCTGGCCGGCGGCGACCGCAGGCAGCGATCCGCTTCATGGCCGACCAGCAGCAGCGGCTGCCGGATCCGGTCCAGCGGCAGGTCGAACACACTCTGCGCCACCCAGGCCAGCCGTCCCCGGCCGCCGGCCGAAACCGGCGAGGTCAGCACCACGCCATCCGGCGCGGCATCGCCATCGAGACGGCTGGCGGCGTTTGCCGCCGATATGGCCCCGCGGCTGGTGCCGACGATCCAGACCGGCACGCTGTAGCGCTGCCGCAGGACAGGGACGAGGCCGCCGAGCGCCGCGGCATGGCCCGGTTCGATCCGGAACCCGCCAAGTCCCTCGCCGCCCTGGTAGGCGGCCGGCGCATCGACCAGCGCCGTTGCCACGCCTGCAGTGCGGAAAGCCGGCACCGAACGGATCAGGGAATTGCCGGTCAGGGCGCGCGGGCAGCCGCGATCGTCGAGATCGGCAAAGCCACCGCCGCCCGGCAGCAGGATCAGCACGGCAGCCGGCCGCCCTTCTGGTTCGCCGACCGAAACCCGGTATGGGCCGCCCTCGGCTGCCGCCAGTGTCTCGAGCCGCCCGCATGGCGCCTGCGCCGCGGCCATCTCCGGGGCTGCCGCCAGAACCAGAAGGGCAAGGATCGGAAGCATGCGTTTCATGATCACACCGGTCTGCCTGCTGCCTGCGGGGCCTGCGGGACGGGATGCCATGGGAATGGCCGGCACAGACGGCGCGCAGCGTAGCATGAATATCCGCAGTCCGGAGTACTGGCGGCGGCGGCATCAATCTGGCACTCGCCCCCTCTTGTCTGCCAGCCCGCAACGCGGTCCAATGTCGCCGTCATCCTCCCCGGATGCCGGCCGCCGCTTCAGCAGACGAGGCGCCCATGGCCACCGCGAAACTGGACAAGGGCGGCAGGCTGACCCTGCCGCAGGACCTGCTTGGCAGCCATCACTGGCGCGCCGGCACCGCATTCACCATCGAGGACCGGCCGGAGGGCCTGCTGCTGCGCCCGCTGCTGGCGCCGGCGAAGCCGGCACGCGAAACGGCAGCGGGGCATGGCGATGGCGGCGGCCGCGACCGCGCGCTGGCCGAGGCCATGCGCGACCGCTACGCCCGCCTCGGGCATTGACTGCCGGCGTCTAGCCGGCGCTGCCCAGCTCCTCAGCCACCAGGTTGACCCAGAAGGCGGCGCCGGCCAGCAGGATGTCGTCATTGAAATCGTAGGTCGGCGTGTGCACGTAGCTGCAGCCGCCTTCCTCCGCGCCGCCATTGCCGAGCAGGATATAGGCGCCGGGCTTCTTCTCCAGCATGAAGGCGAAATCCTCGGCGCCGGTCAGTGCCTCGGCATCGCCGTCGACCAGCGCATCGCCCACCGTCGCCTGTGCCGCGCGGATCGCCGTGGCGGTCTGCTCGACGGCATTCACCAGCGGCGGATAGCGGCGCAGATAGTGATACTCGGCCGCGCAGCCATGGGCCTTCGCGATGCCGTCGGCCAGTTCGCCGAGGCGCCGCTCCAGAAGGTCGCGGTCTGCCGGCGTGTAGCTGCGCGCGGTGCCGCGGATCGTCACCTGCGCCGGGATCACGTTGGGCGAGCCGTGGCTGCCGGCGGCGATATGTCCGACGCTGACCACGGCGGCATGCTGCGGCGAGATGTTGCGGCCGACGATGCTCTGGGTCGCGGTCACGAAGGCGGCGGCCGGCATCACCGGATCGGTGCCCTTGAACGGCATGGCGCCATGGCCGCCGGTGCCGCGGAACACGACCGTCCATGTGTCCGAGGCCGCCATCATCGGGCCGGTGCGGATGGCGAATTTGCCCGTGGCAATGCCCGGCATGTTGTGCATGCCGTAGACGGCATCGCAGGGAAATTTCTCGAACAGGCCTTCCTCGATCATCACCCGGGCACCAGCCTCACCCTCTTCGGCCGGCTGGAAAATGAAATGCAGCGTGCCGGCGAAATCCGGATCGGCGGCCAGCTGCTTCGCCGCACCCAGCAGCATGGTGGTATGGCCGTCATGGCCGCAGGCATGCATCTTGCCGTCATGCACCGAGCGGTGCGCGAAGCTGTTCATCTCCTGCAGGTTCAGGGCATCCATGTCGGCACGCAGGGCGATGGCGCGCTGGCCCGGCTTTCTGCCCTTCAGGGTGCCGACCACGCCGGTCTTCGCCAGGCCGCGATGCACCGGGATGCCCCATGCGGCCAGCTTCGCCGCGACGACGTCGGCGGTGCGGTTTTCCTCGAAGGCGGTTTCCGGGTGCCGGTGGATGTCATGGCGGATGGCGACCAGTTCGTCGCGATGCGCCAGCAGGTCGCGGGGCAGGATGCGGGTCATGACGGACTCTTTGTGCAGAAGGCGGGGAGATCCCGCCAATCCCAGCATTCCGGCCAGGCCGGCGCAAGAGGCAGGCGATTGCACCGATACAATTCCGTGCATCCGAACGGGCCGGGAATGACGCCGAAGCCCTCTGGACTTCCGGCCCGCACCGCCCCATCATCCCGGCCCAGAACAACGATAAACCGCCACCCGAGAACCCGGCATGACTGCAGCCCGCCCTGCCTTCCATCACCCGTCCCTGAGCGTCGCCCAGAGCGTCTCGATCCTCTCCGGCGCCGCGATCATGCTGTCGCTGGCCATGGGCATGCGCCAGAGCCTCGGCCTGTTCATGCAGCCGGTCACCCGCGACCTCGGCATCTCGGCGGCCGACTTCGCCTTCGCCCTGGCCGTGCAGAATATTGTCTGGGGCATCGCGCAGCCCTTTGCCGGCGCCCTGGTCGACCGGTTCGGCACCCGGCTGATCGCGCTGTTCGGCGGCCTGCTCTATGCCGGTGCATTGCTGCTGACCGCCTATGCCTCGGCGGCGTGGATGATCACGCTGGGCTCGGGCGTGATGATCGGCGTGGCGCTGGCCTGCACCACCTCCGGCATTGCCGCCAAGATCGCGGCCAAGGTCGTGCGCCCCGAGCGGCGCAGCCTTGCCTTCGGCCTGGTCTCGGCGGCCGGTTCGATCGGCACCTTCTTCTGCGCGCCGCTGGCCCAGGGCGTGATCCAGTCCAGCGGCTGGCAGATGGCGATGTTCGTCTTCATCGCACTGGCGGCGGCGATGCTGCCGGCGGCGCTGATGGGCGGCCGGGCCGACCGCGTGCCGCTGGACGGCCAGGCGGGCGGACTGGGCGAGAGCATGCGCACCACCCTGGCCGAGGCGCAGCGCCATGGCGGCTATATCGTGATGTCGGCGGCCTTCTTCGTCTGCGGCCTGCAGCTGGTGTTCCTGACCACCCACCTGCCCACCTTCCTGGCCGATTGCGGCGCCGACCCGATGCTGGGCGCCCAGGCGCTGGCGGTGATCGGCGCCTTCAACGTGTTCGGCTCGTGGCTGTTCGGCTGGCTCGGCGACCGCTGGCACAAGCACTGGCTGCTCGGCATCATCTACATCATCCGCTCGCTCGCCATCGCGCTGTATTTCATGCTGCCGGTCAGCCAGGCCTCGACCCTGGTCTTCGCCGCCGTGATGGGCACGCTGTGGCTGGGCGTGATCCCGCTGGTCAACGGACTGGTGGCACAGATCTTCGGCATCCGCTATCTCGCCACGCTGACCGGCATCGCCTTTTTCAGTCACCAGGTCGGCAGCTTCCTCGGCGCCTGGGCCGGCGGCGTGATCTACGATGCGCTGGGTTCCTACACCCTGGCCTGGCAGCTGGCCGCCGGCATCGGCGCGGCGGCCGGGATCATGCAGCTGTTCATGAACACGCGGCCGACCGAACGCGTGCTGATGGCACAGGCAGCCGCTACCAGCCCGGCGGAATAGGCCGCGCCGCGCCGGGCATCACCGGTGCCGCTGCTGCGCCAGGCGCAGCAGCGTGAGGATGGCGGTGGCACCGGCGCCGGCGGCCAGTCCGATCCACAGCCCCGTCACGCCGAAGCCGCGCATCCCGCAGAGAAACAGGCCAAGCGGCGCGCCCACGCCCCAGTAGCCGATGAGCATGCAGATCATGGGCGTGCGGCTGTCCCGGCATCCGCGCAGCAGGCCCGAAGCAGCGAGGCCGGGATAGCCGGCGAACTGGATCAGGCCCAGCAGGACCAGCAGTCCGGCGGCGATCTGCGCCGCGGCCATGCCGGCGGCACTGCCGCCGAAGAAGGCGGCGGCCAGGGGTTGCGCGCCGGCACCGAGCAGCAGCAGCAGCGCCACGCCGCCGGTCACGGCGAGGCCGAGGCTGCCGGCCAGCGCCGCCCGCGCGGTTCCCGGCTCCTCCAGCGCCACGGCCCGCGCCATGCGCACCATCGCCGCCTGCAGCAGCGCTGCCGAACCGGCATAGACGATGCCGGCCATGCGCAGGGTCAGGGTATGGGCGGCAACCTCGGCCGCGCCCAGCGTGGCGGCATAAAGCGTGGCACCCAGGAAAATGCCGGTTTCGGCTGTCATGGTGATGCCGATCGGGATCCCGACGCGCAGCACGGCGGCGGTGCCGGGCCGGTCGGCGGCTCCCGGTTCCTGCCCGGCATCCCGCCCGGCGGCCGGCCGGACCGGCATGGCATGACGGGCAGTCACGGCCAGCAGGGCAAAACTGGCCAGCGCAACCAGCAGCGATGAGACCCCGGCACCGGTCGGGCCCAGTGCCGGAACCGGGCCGGCGCCCATCATCAGCACATAGTTTGCGACCGCGTTCAGCGGCAGCATCGCCAGCGTGATCTTCAGGAAGACCTTCGGCTTTTCGGCGGCGGTCAGGATCGTGCGGTAGAGCGCAACACCGAGCATCGGCGCCAGCAGCAGGGCCATGCTGCGCGTGTAGCCGCGCCCCTGCTCGAGAAGCCCCGGGTCGAGACCGCAAAGGCGCAGCCAGTCCGGCGCCGTCCAGACCAGCGGCACGGCCCCTGCCGCCAGCACGCCCGCCAGCAGCCAGCCGGTCCGTTCCAGCCGCCGCCGCCCGGCTGCGTCCGCGCGCGTCACCGCTGCCGTATAGAACGGGGCGATGCCGCCCAGCACGCCGGCACACAGATAGAAAAGGATCGACTGGAGGTCGCTGCCGACCGCCACTGCTGCCAGCGCCTCGGCGCCGAACAGGGCCAACACCATCACCGTGTCGGTCACGCTCATGCCCATGTTGACGAAGGCGATCAGCGCGACCGGCAGTGCCAGCCGCAACAGGGCGCGAACCTCGCCGGACAGCATATCCGGTCCGGCTGCCGGAAGTGAATCGGCATGCGTTACAGTCATTCCTGCTTCCTCTGAATTTTTCTAGCGGTCGCGCAGCCGCCGCTCCGCGACCCAGAACGGCCGCGCGGCCTCGTAACGCGCCGCCACGGGATCGGTGCCGGCATCCTCGGCGCGCCGGCCGGCGACGGCACCGGCAAGGGCCCGCATGGTCAGCGCCGTACGTCCAGGATCATGTTGAACGGCGAGGTGAAGGCCCGGCGCACGCTGGCAAAGCCGCTGGCCCTGGCAACCTGAGCCAGCCGCTCCTCGCCGGCCTGCGCGCCCAGCACGTAATCACCCTGCTCCGAGATCGCATGGGCGCAGCACAGGGCCGTGGATGCCGAGTAGTAGAGCTGACCGACGGGCCCGACATTGTCCTCGACCCGGTCATTCGCGAAGGGTTCGATCAGCATGACATTGCCGTCCGGGGCCAGTGCCGTGCCGGCATGCCGCAACGCCTTGTCGGGATGCCCCATGTCATGCAGCGAATCGAAGAAGCAGATCAGATCATACCCACGCGCCGGATAATCGTTCGCCTTCGCCACCTCGAAGGTGATGCGGTCGGCCACACCCGCCTGTTCCGCATTGCGCCGCGCCGCCCGGATGGACTCCGCATGCACGTCGAAACCCCAGAAGTGCGACTGCGGATAGGCCTGCGCCATCAGGATGGTCGAATGACCGAAGCCGCAGCCGATATCGGCGACTTTCGCGCCCGCTTCCAGCTTCGGGACAACGCCGTCCAGCGCCGGCAGCCATTGCGGCACGAGACTGGCGACATAGCCGTTGCGGAAGAAGGCGGCGACCCCGCAATAGAGCCGGTGATCGTGCTCGCCCCAGCCGATTCCCCTGCCGGTCCTGATCGCATCGGCCGTCTTGTGCTCGTCCGCCCACAGCGAGGCAACGACATGCCAGGCATTGGGGAAGAAAACCGGACTGTCCTCGTCCGCCAGCACCATCGCCTGTTCCGGGGTCAGTTCATAGGTCTGGCTGGCCGGATGGTAGGTGACATAGCCGCCGGCCACCTGGGCATTCAGCCATTCGCGCACATAGCGTTCGGCACAGCCGGCCCGCCGGGCCAGTTCGGCCGCGCTGAGCGGCCCGGCCCCGGCCATCGCGCGATACAGCCCCAGCTTGTTGCCGATGCTGATCATCACGCCGCCATAGGCACCGGCAATATCGCCGAGCGCGGTGCCCACCAGGGCATCCAGTTTGGACTGATCGATGGTCATGGCTTTCTCCTGTACGCCTGAAACGGCCCCGGGCAGGCGGGGCATGGCGCGGACAATGGCGGTTGCCGGGGCGTGGCACGAGAGCGTAACCTGCCGGGACCGGTTCAATTCCGCCAAAGCCCGACAATGACGAAGAAGACCCGAATCAGTCTGGTCGCGATCCCGGATGCCTCGCTGTCGACACTGCACGGCCTCTACGACGTGCTGAACGGCATGGCATTCCTGAAGGGACTCGACCCGTCGATCCCGGAGAGCGCGCCATTCCGGGTCGAGATCGTCGGCACCGATCCGGGCCCCCTGAAACTGGCCAGCGGCCTGCCGACCGAGACCCATCGCAGCATCGCCGAGGCCGGCGATTCCGACATCGTGATCGTGCCCTCGGTGGTGCTGCCCCCGGCCGGATGGCGCATCGGCCGCTATCCGGCGCTGGTCGCCTGGCTGCGCCGCATGCATGACCGCGGCGCCATGATCTGCTCGGCCTGCTCGGGCGTGTTCCTGATCGCGGAAACCGGCCTGCTGGATCGCCGCGAAACCACCCTGCACTGGAGCTATGCGGAAAATTTCCGCCGCCTCTATCCGCAGGTGCCGCTGCGCCCCGAAAAGACGCTGCTGATTGCCGGCGAGCGCGGCCAGTTCGTCTCGTCCGGCGCCTCGATGTCCTGGCACGACCTCGCGCTGTACCTGATTGCCCGGCAGGCCGGGCCGACCGCCGCGCAGGCAATGGCGAAATTCTTTGCCCTGCAATGGCACCGCGACGGTCTTGGCGCCTACATGGTGTTCGAGGGCCGCCGCGACCACGGCGACGCGGCCATCCTCGAGGCGCAGGACTGGCTGGCCACACATTTCTCCGTGGCGGATCCGGTGGCGGAAATGATCCGGATGTCGGGCCTGACCGAGCGAACTTTCAGCCGCCGGTTTTCCGCCGCCACCGGCCATGCGCCGCTGGCCTATGTCCAGCAGCTGCGCATCGCCGATGCCAAGCGCCGGCTGGAACGCACGGCTGAGCCGGTCGAGGAAATCGGCTGGCGGGTCGGCTACGAGGACCCGGCTTTCTTCCGGCGCCTGTTCAAGCGGCTGACCGGCGTGACGCCCGGCCATTACCGACGCCAGTTCCAGATTCCCGCTTTCGCTTCCGGAACCGGCGCGCGGGGCGACTAGCGCACCATCCGTCCGCCCGGGTTCTGCCCGGCCGCCGCCTGTGGCAAACTGGGCCGAGTGATTCACCGCCAGGACCGAGCTGCCCCGTGCCGGACGCCGACATCAGAAACCGCATGAGCGCCGAAATCCGCGGCCTGCTCGATTACTGGGAGGAGCTGTGCCAGCGCCGCGGCGGCCTGCTGCCGCGCCGCAACGACATGGTGGCGCTGGATATCGCCACCCGCTGTCCCGTGGTGCTGCCGCATATCTGGATGCTGGATGTCGAGCGCGACCCCTGGCGATTCCGTTTCCGGATGATTTCACGCTCGATCCGCAATTCCGGCGCCGCCGCCAGCGTGGTGCAGGTCGGCCGCTATATCAGCGACATGGAGGGCCAGCGCGACTGGCACCCGCTCTATCTCGCCATGGTGCGGGTCTGCGAGACCGGCGCACCGGACTGGCGCGCCGGCACACCCTCGATCGCCACCCATCCCGGCATCACCCAGCTGGAACGGCTGAGCCTGCCGCTGGCCCATGACGGGCGGGCCGTCGACGTGATCCTGAGCGCGACGCTGTACCGCCACGAGGATGGCCGCGTCGTCAACTGATCCCCCCGGCAGTTCCTGCGGCCGGCCATGCCGCGTGCCCGGCTCCGGCATGCCCGGCTCTGGCATGGCTGGGCGGGCATGCTATCTTCGCCGCGGATCGATCCGGGAGGAAAACCATGCTGTTCCCCGCCGCCGTTGCCGGCAGCCTGCCGAAACCGTTCTGGCTGTCCGAGACCCACAAGCTGTGGCCCCTGTGGAAGGCCATGGGCAGGGAACTCGAAATCGCCAAGCGCGACGCGACCCTGCTGTGGATCAAGGCGCAGGAGGATGCCGGCCTCGACGTGATCGGCGATGGCGAGCAGAGCCGCCAGCATTTCGTGCATGGCTTCCTCGAATTCGTCGACGGCATCGATTTCGAGCACAAGGTCGAGATGGGCATCCGCGCCGACCGCTACAAGGCGATGGTGCCGAAGGTCGTCGGCGCGCTGAAAATGAAGGGCCGCGCCCATGAAACCGAGGCGCGGCTGCTGCGCGGCCACACCACGCGGCGCACCAAGTTCACCCTGCCCGGGCCGATGACCATCATCGACACCATCGCCGACGATTTCTACGGCGACCGCATCAAGATGGCGATGGCCTTCGCCGACCTGCTGAACCAGGAGGCGCTGGCCCTGCAGGCCGATGGCATCGACATCATCCAGTTCGACGAGCCGGCCTTCAACGCCTACACGAAGGAGGCCGCCGGCTGGGGCATCGAGGCCCTGCACCGCGCCATCGACGGCCTCAGCTGCAAGACCGCCGTGCATATCTGCTACGGCTACGGCATCAAAGCCAATATCGACTGGAAGGAAAGCCTCGGCGGCGAATGGCGCCAGTACGAGGATTTCTTCCCGGCGCTGGCGAAAAGCCGCATCGGGCAGGTCTCGTTGGAATGCCGCAATTCCCGAGTGCCGCCGCATCTGATGAGCCTGCTGGGCGACAAGCAGGTGATGGTCGGCGTGATCGACGTGGCCACCGACCGCGTCGAGACGGCGGAGGATGTCGCCGCGACGATCCGGCTGGCGATGGATTACCTGCCGAAGGACAACATCATCCCCTGCACCAATTGCGGCCTGGCCCCGCTCGACCGCGACCTGGCCAGCGCCAAGCTGCAGGCGCTGGGCGCCGGCGCGAAGCTGGCCCGCGAGCGCTGGGGCTGAGGGCCGGATTTCCGTCAGACGGCCGCGCCGGCGGTCTTCTTTGCCTTGCGCCCGGCGGCGGCGATGCGGTCCTGCTCTTCCCTGGCCAGCCGCAGCGCGCGCAGCTTCTCGATCTTGGCGGCAGTGGCCGCAGTGGCGGCCCGCTGCGCCTCGGCAGCATGCTTCATGTCGTTTTCGCGCTGGACGTTCTTCTGGAAACGCAATTCGGCGCGGCGCTTGGCTTCTTCGGCGGTGACACCATGGGCGGCCATCGGGTACCTCGTGATTTTGCGGCAAAAAATATGGAGCCGCAGGTCGCAGAAGGCGGAGCCACATGTGAGCCGCCTTTATAGGGCATCCGGGACCGGATGGATATGGCGGCCCCCCGGCGGCAGGCCGGACCCGTTGCGGCCATCCTGAGCCGGCCGAAGCCGACCGGGGCCGGTCTCCGCCGGCAAAATCCCGTGCGATCCAGTTCCGTCCGTAATTTATGCCGGAAAACAGAGAAAAAAGCCAATTCCGTCCAGGTCCGGCGGCGGCTGGCCGGGACGGCTTTTCCGATTCACGATGGGCAACAGCGGCAATCCGGGCAGGCCGGAAAGGAACATATAGTGTACATTCAGCCAGAAACAAGCGTGCGGGCAGCCGCCCGGGCGCTCAGGCCAGCGCGGCGGCCGGAATGTAGGTGATGGTGATATCGGCGGCCGCGCGGGTCGGCACTTCCGCCACCCAGTCGCAGGCCGTCGCCCCGACGAAGCCGGTGACCGGGCCGCCCGCCGCATCGGCCAGCGGCAGCAGCAGCCGGCCGCCGCGGGCATACCGGTCGATGGTCTTGTAGATCATGCCCTGCATATGGACGATCCGGCCGGATTCCGGCAGCGGCCGCCAGCGATCCATCACCACTTTCAGGGTATCCGGTGCCAGCATGTCGTCGAGCCAGGTGTTGCGCGCCGAGCTGCGGCCCATATGGCTGCGGAACACGGCCTCGACCTCGTCGCCCGCCACGCGATAGCGGTAGCGCCAGCGGCCGCCATCGGCACCGGGCCCGGCATCGCTGACGCAGTCGACCAGATACAGATGCGGCAGGGCCCAGGGGATGTCGAGCGGATCGATATCGGCGCGCGCCGGCATCACCCGGCCGGCGCGGCGCGACAGCCAGTAATCGGCCAGCCGGCGCAGCAGCGGTTCGGTCACGCAGGCAAGGGTGTCGGCGGCAACCCGATGCTCGGACATGACCGGGCGGGTATCCGTGCCGGCAGCGGGCCCGGAGCGGAAAAGGGGATCGTGCGACACGTCGGGCAACCTGGGTGACTGGGGCCGGATGCAGAGAAAGGTAACAGGGGGTGCGAGCTGCCGTCGTGTTAATATCCGGATATGCTGCGGATTGTCACCGCGCTGCCCCTGTGGCCAGAGGTCGCGGACCGGGTTAGTCTCTGGCAGCACCCTGCCGATCCGGCCCGCCAGTCAGACGGAAGCATCATGACCACCGCCCAGCCGGCGCCTGCCCAGCCGGCCCCTGCCGAAGCCACCCCGACACCAGCCGGGCTCGGCACCTTTGCCGGCGTCTTCACCCCCAGCATCCTCACCATCCTCGGCATCATCCTGTTCCTGCGGCTTGGCTTCGTCGTCGGCGCCGCCGGCCTTGCCGAGGCCCTGCTGGTGATCGCCGCCGCCAACCTCGTCTCGGTGCTGACCTCGCTGTCGCTTGCCGCCATTGCCACCAACCTGCGGGTCAAGGGCGGCGGCGACTATTACCTGATTTCGCGCACGCTGGGTCTCGGCTTCGGCGGCGCCATCGGCCTGGTGCTGTTCTTCGCCCAGGCCATCTCGGTCGGCTTCTACTGCATCGGCTTTGCCGAGGCCGTCGCCGCCATGCTGGGCAGCGACAGCGGCCTGACGGTGCGCCTGCTGGCCGGCGGCGCGGTGGCCGCGCTGTTCGTGCTGGCCTGGCTGGGCGCCGACTGGGCCACCAAGTTCCAGTATGTCGTGATGGCCGCCATCATCCTGGCGATCGCCGCCTTCGCCATCGGCGCCTTCGGCAGCTGGGACCGCAGCCTGCTGGTCGACAACTGGGCACGGCCGGAAGGCGGCCTGCCCTTCTGGGCGGCCTTTGCCATCTTCTTCCCGGCGGTGACCGGCTTCACCCAGGGCGTCAGCATGTCGGGCGACCTGAAAAGCCCGGGCCGCAGCATTCCCGCCGGCGTGCTGTCGGCGGTGGCGCTGTCGATCGTGGTCTATTTCGGCTGCGCGCTGCTGTTTGCCGGCGCCCTGCCCAATGCCGTGCTGGCCGGCGATTACGGCGCCATGCGCCAGCTCGCTGCCTTCGGCCCGCTGATCGATGCCGGGGTGATCGCCGCCACGCTGTCGTCGGCGCTGGCCTCCTTCCTCGGCGCGCCGCGCATCCTGCAGTCGCTGGCCGCCGACCAGATCTTTCCGCTGCTGCGGCCCTTCGCCGCCGGCCATGGCAGCGGCAACAACCCGCGCCGCGGCGTGCTGCTGACCCTGGCGGTGGCGGCGCTGGTGGTGGTGCTGGGCGACCTGAACCTGATCGCCGGCCTGGTGTCGATGTTCTTCCTGCTGTCCTACGGCCTGCTGAACTACGCCACCTATTACGAGGCGCGCGCGCAGAGCCCCAGCTTCCGGCCCGGCTTCCGCTTCTTCCACAAGCATGCCAGCCTGGCCGGCGCGCTGTTCTGCCTGGGCGCCATGCTGGCCATCGACATCACCGCCGGCCTGGTCGCCGGCGCCATCGTGTTCGGCATCTACCAGTATCTGCGCCTGCAGGAGGTGGAAGCCGGCTGGGCCGACAGCCGGCGCTCGCATCACCTGCGCGCCGCCCGCGACCACCTGCTGGCCGCGGCCCGCATGGCCGAGCATGCCCGCGACTGGCGGCCGCAGCTGCTGGTCTTTTCCAACACGGCGCGGCGGCGCGCGCGGGTGCTGCGCTTTGCCAGCTGGGTCGAGGGCGGCAGCGGCCTGACCACGGTGGTGCGCGTGCTGCAGGGATACGGCCGCGACATGCTGGACCGCCGCGCCGAGGCGCTGGAGGAACTGACCGCCGAACTGAAGGACAGCAAGGCCACCGCCTTTCCGCTGGTGGTCTCGGCCGCCGATCTCGACCAGGCCATCGCCACCGTGATCCAGGCCAGCGGCACCGGACCCCTGCGGGTGAACACGGTGATCGCCAACTGGCTCGATCCGGAATCCGGCATGCGGCTGACGCCGTTGGGGCTGCAGCGGTTCAGCCAGAACCTGCGCACCGCCTTCCGGCTCGGCTGCAACCTGCTGCTGCTGGATGCCGATGCCCGGGAATGGGAAGGCCTGTCGGACCTGCCGGCAGAGCAGCGGGTGATCGATGTCTGGTGGCGGCCGAACCAGACCGGCGAGCTGATGCTGCTGCTGGCCTACCTGATCACCCGCAGCGACGACTGGGCCGGCAGTGCCGTCCGCCTGCTGGCGGTGCCGCGCCAGGACGACACGGCGGAGGAAACCGCCGCGACCCTGCAGGAGATGCTGGCCGAGATCCGCATCGATGCCGAGATCGTGGTGGTGCCGGAAGCCGATGCCGCCACCCTGACCGCCACCTCGGGCGGCAGCAGCCTGGTGTTCCTGCCCTTCAGTTTCCGGAAGGGACGCTTCTACAGCATCGGCGGCGAGGTGGACGGGATTCTCGATGCCCTGCCGATCGTGGTGATGGCCCTGGCCGGCCAGGATGTCGATCTCGACGCCGATCCCGACGAGGTCGAGGAAGCCGGGGAAGAAGAGGCAGAAGAGGAAGCGGAGGCGGCGGAGACGCCCGGGAATGCGGACGGCGCCGCTGCGCCGGATAAACACGGCGACTGACGCCGGCAAGACAATAAGGCAACAACGAAAAAGGCCCGGTCTTGCGACCGGACCTTTTCATGTCAGGTCTACGCTAATCCGAACTGCCTCTATAGGCACACCGGCAACTGCCGCAATACGTTGCCTAGCAGAAGCAATCACATCGCCAAGCTTCTCTCCACTAGGCTTATTGACTATGGGAGATGGGGACAGTTCCGTATGGCTAGAACCGCCAAGACGGTACTTACTCCATCTGCGTGCGAAGCCATTAGCTTTCTCGGGCCCATTCTCATCAAACCAGAGATTCCACGTTCTGTTATTTCCCTTTGTGTTGGCACCTGCAGCAAGCCAGTTTTTGTGTGTCTCCCTTGCTGCCTCGGCTACCACTTTCGCCGGTACCAAGTAAGCAACAACGGCCCCTGGCGTACGTGGCGTCTCCGGCATCACGATCAAGACAAGGTCTGTGCCCTCGACATTCAACTTCGCCCCTGCTTCATCTTTGTCAGCCAAGACAACAAGCAAGTGATCGTTGCAAGTGCGAACGCGCACGGTTCTCTTGTCAGGCAAATGATAGATCATCGCCCGGCCTTTTGTGGGGGCTCTTGTCAGCGGCTGACCGGCCTGCTGCATCAAATCCAACCCAGCGGCAACCAGAGCTTCATTGGGAACTCGATTTAGCATCGGCCGGCTCCATCATTAAATCGACCTAGTCCAGTATATATAATTATGTTAAGCATTATTCAACTGTATATATGCAAAGTACCACCCCTATATAAGTATATATCCCCACAACAAAAAAAGGCCCGGCGTTTCCGCCGGGCCTTCTCGTTCAGTGCGGGACTGACGGGCGTCGGACTTAGAAGTCCATGCCGCCCATGCCGCCCATGCCGCCCATGCCGCCCGGGGCGCCGGCCGGGGCCTTCGGCTCCGGCTTGTCGGCAACCATGGCCTCGGTGGTGATCAGCAGGCCGGCCACCGAAGCGGCGCCCTGCAGGGCAACGCGGACAACCTTGGCCGGATCGATGACGCCGGCCTTCACCAGGTCGGTGTATTCTTCGGTCTGGGCGTTGAAGCCCCAGCTGGTGTCCTTCGACTCGAGCAGCTTGCCGGCAACCACGGCGCCGTCGACGCCGGCGTTTTCGGCGATCTGACGGACCGGAGCCTGCAGGGCGCGGCGGATGATCTCCACGCCATGCTTCTGGTCGCTGTTCTCGACCTTGACCTTGTCGATCGAACGCACGGCATAGAGCAGGGCGGTACCGCCGCCCGGCACGATGCCTTCCTCGACTGCGGCGCGGGTGGCGTGCAGGGCATCGTCAACGCGATCCTTGCGCTCCTTCACCTCGATCTCGGTGGCGCCGCCGACCTTGATGACGGCCACGCCGCCGGCCAGCTTGGCCAGGCGCTCCTGCAGCTTCTCGCGGTCGTAGTCCGAGGAGGTCTCCTCGATCTGCGCCTTGATCTGGCCGCAACGCGCCTCGATGTCCTTCTTCTTGCCGGCGCCGCCGACGATCGTGGAATTCTCCTTGTCGATCGTCACCTTCTTGGCGGTGCCCAGCATCTGCAGGGTGACCGACTCGAGCTTGATGCCGAGGTCTTCCGAGATCAGCTGACCGCCGGTCAGGATCGCGATGTCTTCCAGCATGGCCTTGCGGCGGTCGCCGAAGCCCGGCGCCTTGACGGCGGCAACCTTCAGGCCGCCGCGCAGCTTGTTGACCACCAGGGTGGCCAGCGCCTCGCCTTCCACGTCTTCCGCGATGATCAGCAGCGGACGGCCGGTCTGCACGACGGCTTCCAGCACCGGCAGCATGGCCTGCAGGCCCGACAGCTTCTTCTCATGCAGCAGGATGTAGGGGTTCTCCATCTCGCAGAGCATCTTCTCCGCGTTGGTGATGAAGTACGGCGACAGGTAGCCGCGGTCGAACTGCATGCCTTCGACGACATCCAGCTCGGTCTCGAGGCTCTTGGCTTCCTCGACGGTGATCACACCCTCGTTGCCGACCTTTTCCATCGCCTTGGCGATCATGGCGCCGATTTCGCTGTCGCCATTGGCCGAGATGGTGCCGACCTGGGCGATTTCCTTGGCACCGGCGATCTTCTTGGCGCGGGCCCTGACGTCCTCGACCACCTTCTCGACGGCGAGGTCGATGCCGCGCTTCAGGTCCATCGGGTTCATGCCGGCGGCAACCGCCTTGGCGCCCTCGCGCACGATGGCCTGGGCCAGCACGGTGGCGGTGGTGGTGCCGTCGCCGGCCTGGTCGTTCGCCTTGGACGCGACCTCACGCACCATCTGGGCGCCCATGTTCTCGAACTTGTCGGAAAGCTCGATCTCCTTGGCGACGGTCACGCCGTCCTTGGTGATCCGCGGCGCGCCGAACGACTTGTCGAGCACGACGTTGCGGCCCTTCGGGCCGAGGGTGACCTTGACGGCATCGGCGAGGATGTCGACGCCACGCAGCATCTTGCCGCGCGCATCGGCGCCGAACTTGACGTCTTTAGCAGCCATTGCTGTTTCTCCTTGGAATTTTCAGACGGATATCAGGCGGCGGCCGATCAGGCAGCCTTGGCCTTCTTGGCCGGGGTGCCTTCGATGATGCCCATGATGTCGGACTCCTTCATGATCAGGAGCTCCTGGCCATCGAGCTTCACCTCGGTGCCCGACCACTTGCCGAACAGGACGCGGTCGCCGACCTTGACGTCGAGCGGCTGCACCTTGCCGTTTTCATCGCGGGCGCCGGCGCCGACGGCGACGATCTCGCCCTGCATCGGCTTTTCCTTGGCGCTGTCCGGGATGATGATGCCGCCGGCCGTACGCTCTTCCTCGGCCAGGCGCTTCACCACCACGCGGTCATGCAGCGGACGAAACTTCATGCGATCCTCCATTATATCTGTCGCATAGAGTGAACAGGAAATTCTGGCAATCCAACGAAATCAACAACTTGCGCCGGAAATCGCCGGATTGTTAGCACTCCACAGAGGAGAGCGCCAGACACTTAAGCAGCCCCGCCGGCCCCGTCAAGGAGGCCTTGCCCGATTTTCGCCAGAATTTTTCATGACAGGCAGGGAACCAGCCGGGCAGCTCTCCCGTCCGGGGACAACTGTCGAGGGGGCCGCTCAGCAGGTCGCGCGCACCGCCGTCTTCTGCCTCGACCGTCCCGGGCCGCTGATCGCCAGAAGGACGATGCCGGTGTCAAGGACCGCCGCAGGATCGCCCCACGATTGGATTTTGATCTTTTATTGACCCGACCCTGCATGCGGCAAGGGGCGGCCACCGCTATACGCAAATGCAGATATGGCGAGACCGTGACGAGACGGGAACTGCAGCGAGACGGGGAGAGACAGGGATGCCGAGATTGGAGCAAGCGTCAAGAAGTGAGATGTACAAGTCGATCGCGCGCATGGAGGTCACGTATGTCGGCCCTCATGAACAGCCCAAGGGATCGGCGGTCCTTATCAAGAGTCCTGGCGGGGCACGCTTCGTCCTGACCGCCGGGCATATGCTTCTGGAAAACGACAGAAGGAGAATCCATCAAATCGCCTTCAGGTTCCGCGGGAAGACTTCGCACCTTGTGATTGACGATTTTATCCAGGAGAACAAACCCTGGGCCGTTCACCCCAAACTCAATTCCCAATCCATCACCGCGATCTACGATATCGGCATCGTCAAGCTTCCGAAGAAATATCCGACTGCGCATCCGGCGGGACTGAAGCTCAAATTCAACTGGCCGGTTACCAATCGCGGAATAGTTGATGGACTTAATGGCCCCGATTGCACGGTTGCGGGATACCCGGTGACGATCAACAATCGCGATGTGGACGACGTATATCGCTCCCACGATCAGTTACATGCCCAGTCAGCCAAGAGAACCAGAACTGGTTCCCCGGATCCCTATTACGGGCTGTTTTATGCATCGGCATCCACCGTCAACGGCATGAGCGGCGGCGCCATATTTTCCGACGACGGCAGCGATCCTCTAGACGTCATCGGGATCGTGGGTGGGCTGACAAAGGACAAGCTCGACGGCGACGGCAGAAGAACGTTAACTCGTGGCGTCGGGGCGCCGATTTCGGCAGAGCTCTACAATGGCTTCATCAAGCCGTTTATTGATCGCCACAGCTGATCCCGTGCGGCCGGGCCGTCCCTGAAATATCCGCGGCGGTCTTGCTGCCCGCACGCGGCCCGGGCATCCCATCGGGCCTCACATCGGTCCCTCACATCGGGGCGTCACATCGGGGCGTCACATCGGGGTTCCATGTTGAGGCGCCCCAGCAGGGTCCGGAAGCGTGGATCGCCGTGCAATGGCCGGAATGATGGCAGTACGGCCAGGAACGGGGCCGGCGTGCATTTCAGCATCACGCAGCGTTCCAGCGCGGCCAGGGCCTGCCCGTGTTCGTCCAGCGCCATCCATTGGAGGGCGGTTTCGAAGGGCTGGTCGAAGCGGTCGAGAAACCGGATCCATTCCACCATGGCGGCGCGATACCCCTGGTCGTGCTGCACCGCCAGCAGGCGGTCGGCCAGCGACTGGCCGTCAAACAGGGTCAGCCATTTCACCCGCGCCGCCATTGCGGCGTCGTGCTGCTGCAGGTCATCAAGGATGAACATGCGGCGAAGATGGGGGCGGTGGGCCCTGGGATCGATCTCGCTGGCCTGGCGCAGCGCTTCGAGACCGGCTTGCGGATCGCCAGCCATCCACTGCGTGAAGCCGATATATTCCTGGGTCTGGCGCCGCACCGGATCAAGGTCATGGGCATGGCGAAGCCAGGCCAGGGCCTCGTCAAACCGGCCGCAGGCGGCGAGATACCAGCCGTAAGATTCTGCAACTTCGGGAGAATTCGGACTGACAGCCAGCGCCAGGCGATATTCTTCGCCGGCGGCATTCCAGTCCCAGTCGTAGGTGAATTTCAGCGTTGCCAGAATGGCACGGGCCTCGCCGAGACCGGGTTCCAGTTTCAGGGCCTGCTCGGCGGCGGCCTGCGCCCGGACCACGCCATCCTCGGCCGAAAGCACACGGGTCATTTCGGTGGCGGTCAGCTGCATATAGGCGGCGGCCAGGCCGGAATAGGCGCGTCCGTAACCGGGATCGAGGGCGATCGCCTGCCGGAACAGTTCCACCGCACGCAGGGCCGGGTCGCGCTCGACATGGCCCAGCTGCACGCGCGCCTGCATCTGCAGCAGATAGGCCTCGCTGGCGGGCGGGCGGTCGCTCCGGACCACCGCCGGCGTCGCCAGGCGCGGCAGCAGGGCAACGGCCACCCGTTCCGCAACCAGCCCCTGCAGGACGAAGGCATCCGACAAGGGCTGTTCGAAGCGCGCACCCCATCGGATAGCGCCGTTTTCCACGTCCACCAGCTGTACCGAGACCAGCAGCCTGTCATTCTGTCGCCAGATCATGCCATCCAGGACCGTGCCCACCTGCAGGCGGCGACCGACCTCGACCGGATCGGCACCGGCGAGATCGCGCACGGCGCTGGTGGGCCGCACGTTGAGTTGCGGCAAGCCGCCCAGCTGGGTGATGACCGCATCGGCAATACCGAGACCGAGATAGCGATCGCCTTCGTCCAGATCCGGGGTCACCAGCGGCAGCACCGCCAGCGAGAGGGGCGCCGTACCCGCCCCGGACCGCGATGCGTAGCCGTACCAGGCAAGGCCGGCAAAGTTGCAGAGCAGCAGGGCGGCCAGAGCAAGTCTGCCGCGAAGGCGAGGCCATCTGCGCCGCGGTTCCGGCGCGGCGGCAGTCTCGGTCGTCCCGGCCGCTGCCGCCGTTTCCATCATCTCCGCCGCTTCCACCGGTTCCACCGGCACAGTCAGACGGTAGCCTGCCCTAGGCACGGTCTCGATGTAATCCGCATCGTCCCCGTCATTCAGGATTCGGCGCAATGTCGAGATATGAACGGTCAGGTTGCGCTCCTCGACCACGGTATCGGGCCAGAGCCGATCCTGGAAGGTCGCACGGTCGACTAGGCGGCCACCGGCTTCGACCAGCAGCAGCAGGACATCGATCGTCTTGCCGGTCAGCGCGATCACTGTGCCTGACCGGGACAGACGCCGCTCTGACGGTTCGAGCAGGAAAGGCCCGAAGCGATACACCGGCATCGCTCTTGCTCCCCGAATTCAGAATCCGACCAGGTTTGATTTTTTTTTGATATCCGGCTGCACGCGCCGGGCAGCGGATATTTGTTACGCAGAGCTCAGTCATGTTGGGAGGTTTGGATCGCCGGCACAAGGAGTTATGCGCTATGCGCGGAGGCTTGCTGGCATTCTCGGGGAAACGGGGTGGCAGCAGAGAAGCCGGCCGGCCGCTCAACATACGTTGCTATGCCAATGGCCTGGATCGCGGGGATGGCCTGCAAGAAAGGGGAGAAGCCTGTGACAATTTCACTGCGGATCAACAATCAACTCCCTCTATCACTGATTGTGTGGCGGAACGGCCAGCGAGTGGCCATCCTGAAACCCCACGAGCAGCAGCAGCTGACGCCGGCGGCCGGCGAGACCTGGACCGTGCTCGATCCCGAATCCGCAATCCGGTTCAGATCGCAGCAATTCGCGGCCGCCGCCGAAGTCTCCTGGACATTCGGCATGAACGACCTAGCGCTCGACCGGTTCTATCCGGTATCGCCGGCACGGTTCATCAACCGCACCGATTACACAGTCGATCTCTACTGCGTGGAGACAAAGGGCCGCGAGGCCCGCTTTTCCACCCTTGAGCCGGGAGAGCAGACAGAACATCCTCTGCCTGACCGGCAGACGGTGGTTGCCCGGGCACTGGTTTCGGGAGAACTGGTCGCCGCCCATATTCATCGCGGACCGACCACGCCGGACGATTACATCCGCGAGGCTAAGGAATTTGACGCCCTGGTGCCCACCACCATTCCGATGGTCGAACGTGCAAAGATTCTTGCGCCGCTTGGCAACGTCCGCACGCTCAGACTGGTCGAGATCACCGACGACTATCGCGAGGCAAGACACAGGCAGCAGCAGCAGTCCTTCGGCAGCAGGCCTGAATTCGGCGCGCTCAGACTGGTGGACGGGCCGAAGGAAGCCGAGCCGCCGGAATCGATCCAGTATATCAAGAAATCAACGCATAAATGCGGGCTTGAAAAGCAGTTCAACACACGGAAAGACGTCACCCCCGAGCGGATTCGCATCTCTGGCGCCGACCTGATCTGGGATCGCGGTGAAGACAAATATGGCCTGATGAGCCTGCAGGGCCCGGGCCGGCTTGCCACCAGGGCGGTCGAAATCTTCGCGGACCGGGTTGTCATCCGTTCGCCGCTGCGGTTTCCGCGCAGCGATGTGACGATCTACGCGCGCGAACTGGTCTTCGAGCGGAGTGGCAGCATCGATACCAGCCCCCAGCCACATCTGGCGCCGGCCAGAGCGAAACAGCGGGAGGTGATCGGCGGATACGACTATCCCGCCCTCAGAAAGGGCGAGAAGGCCCGCAAGGCCGCCGATGGCCTGCATGGTGAAAAAGCCGGCGATATTCATCTGTATGTCAGGACAATCATCGAGGACCGGCCGGCGGTTCGCTTCATCTGCAACGGCACCGACGGGCAGCAGGCCGAGGAAGGACATGCCGAAGCCTATCGGCCGCCGGCCTCAGGCGAATTTGCCAAGGACTACCCCCAGAAGGTCGGCCAGCCTGACTGCCTGCCGATAACGGCCGACAACATCAAGAAGTTCATGACCGACCATTTCACGGACAGCAATCCCGCCAACTGGCGCTGGCCCGGAGAGGCGGATGCGCCCGAAAGGGCGAAGCTGAGCGACGACCCGCAGACAAGCGATGCGCTCCGCAAGGGACAGGTGGTCTTTGTCAAGCTGATCGCGCAGGACGACCGGATCGCGGTCGCCAATTGCAGCCGCGGCTTCCTGCCGAACGGCACATTCTCGAGCTACGTCGGAACCGATTTCGTGAGCACGCTGGAAAACGATGCACGGCTTCGCGATCTTGGTGACGATGTGGTCCCGACCAAGCCGGTCGAAGCCTATCCGTATATGGTGCAGGACCGGCCGGGGAATGGTGCCGACGCCTACCGGCCGGGCCGGCCCGGCCGCGGCGGCAACGGTGGCGTCGTGACGTCGCATACTGGACGCGTCTCGCTGGCCGGAAAATGCGACGTCAGGCCGGGCAAGGGGAAAACCATAGGGAAAGCCATCGGCGGCAAGGCGGGCCAGCCGCTGCCGGCTTACTGGCTGACCATGAAAATCGTGTACCGGAGCGCGATTCCGTCCACTACCGCGCCCCTCGCCAGGCTGATCCCAGTCAGCGCCCGCGCCGGCGCGGATGCCGAAGGCTGGACATCCGAAGACGGGCTGCCGGGAGAGGTGAAGGAACGGGATGACGGCCCGCTGGCCTGGATGCATCCGGACCAGCCGCTCGCCCTGGCGGCAGTGGTGGCCTGCGCACGCGCCACTTTCCGCAATGAACAACGGGAGCAGGCGCGCCGCCTGCTGGAGCCCTATCAGGCAATCTTCATCCGCGAGCAACGGGCGGGGCGCGCGCTGCCGGCCACGGTGGCCGCATTTGCTGCCGAGATCAGCACCATGCTGTCGAACATGGCCTCCAACCTGGATTACTACGGGCATCCGGCCGGCTGGCTGCCGCGGCTGAACCTCAACACCTGCTACCAGCTGTGGCGGGGCGAACGCGAATATGCTTCATCCCTGCTCTATTTCACATCCACAATCGAGAGCCAGTGGAGCAAGCAGGCAGAACGACGGGACGCCCTGATGCAGATAAGTACTGCGGTGCGGAAGGAGATAAAGCTTACTTCCGGTGGTCTGCCGGCAGCCTACGAACGGCTCGGAAAAGCCCGCACCGAGCTTGCCGCCGTCTCGAAAGAGGTTGATACGATCGCCGAAAAGATCCGCTACCTGCAAAGAAGCGTCGAGCAGTCGGCGGGGCAGAAAATCATGGAGCAGCGGATATACAGCGCATTCTGCAAGATCAGCGGCAACCTGCTGGAGGCAATCCCTGTCGGTCAGCCCTATCTGGGTCTTGCGGGCAAAACCCTCGACGTCGCCGGCGATTTCGACTGGACCGAAGAAGATCCCCTGCAGCAGGTCAGCAAGGGACTCGACGCCCTTGGCAAGACGGTGGAGAACTTCGCCATCGACAGCCAGGATGAGATTATCGACAGATCCGGACAGAAGATCAGGAAGAAAATTGCCGAAGCCGAAAATTCCATCGATACCCTTGAATCCAGCATTTCCGGTTATCAGGACCAGGTCGACCAGGAATGGGTCGCGAGTCCGGAGCGGGCGGCAGAGCAACAGCGCCTCAGCAGCCAGCTGAAGCAGATCGAGGCAAAGATTGCTGCCGCAAGGAAGAAAGAAGAGCAGGAAGCACTCCTGCGGATGCAGGAGACGGTTATAGAGCGGCTGCGGGCGGTCGAGAGCATCCGGCTTGACGAGGCGCGGGACAAACTGCTGGCGACCATTGAAGAGCAGGAAGAAGACGACAAGGACGAAGAGGCGCGCCGTCGACGCGAGCTTCTCGAACGGGTCGAGGCGCTGCAAACGCGCAAGGGGCAGTTTTCGAAGAACCTGAAAACATACGAAGCAGATCTCGAACGCCGGGAAAAGGCCGGCCGCCAGCTGGTCAATTCCCTGCAAAAGGTTGGCGCCGGAATTTCAGGCATCGGCGAGGTCATCACCAAGCTGAGCGCTCCCTACGATGAAGCCAAAGTCGACCGCATCATCAACGAACTGATCATGGGCAGCGCACTGCGCAGCGAGTATCTCGGCCTGACGGCCGAGCTGAAGAAAGCCAACCAGCGCAAGGCCGTCGCAATACAGACCCTGAATGCATGCAGCAAGGCGATTGCCGATGCATCGGCGCAGATCTCCAAGAACTTCTCCGAACTGATCGGACTGAGTGACCAGACCCAGATGCTGGACGACGCCCTTGATGCCGGAGCGCTGCAGTATATTCAGGGCATGAGGCAGCGCGCCGAAGACCGTCTTCGCTGGTATCAGTATAATTTCGCCAAGGCTTACGAATACGAATACCTCACACCTGTTCCGCCGAAATTCCTCAGCCTGGACGACTGGATCGGGCGCCTGGTGGATTGCAAGCGAAAGCTCGACAACCTCAAGACCGACGAACCGGTGGAGCTGGAGCCGGAAGATATCGAGCGGGTGGAGGATCTGGTTGTCAAAGATCATCTGAAGAAGATGGCGGAAGTTCTGGTGAAGGAACGGGGCAAGACTGTGCGGGTGCCCCGGGGCGTCACACTGACGCCCAAAGATCATCCCGCCTTTTTCAGTACGCTGCTCAGGGACGGCAAGGTGACCTTTACTCTGCCTGAACTGGGGGCCGTGATGTTCACTGAGGCGCATGCCAGAATCGTCGGCTTTGATATCACGGAATTCAGGATTGAACCGGCCGACAACAATCTGTCCTTCGAGATCGAGGTCTGGCATTCTGGAATATCTGTGATCCGGGGTGTCGACCATGATACCGACTGCTACTATTTCCAGGCCGGGAAAGGAGAAGCGATCTCCTGGGGGTTCTCCTATGACGGAACGAACGAGAAATCGCTGATCATGCCGGATGAGGAATTCGGTCAGGCGCATACGCAGTTATTCGATGGCGAGGCCATCGACTACGAGGAATACTATCCGTCGGCTTTCGGCGACCTGACGATGGTGATCGTGGGCAAGGACCTGCGATCGCAGGAGAGCATTCTGAAGGATATTGAGGCGATCAAGCTGATCAAGCTCGAGCTTGGGATCGCGAAAGTGCGGACTCGGGTATAACAATAGGCGGGGGTTGTGCGTGAGAATCACTGCGCTGGCATTGCTGGCACTGCTGCTGCCCGGCGCGGCATCGGCGCAGCCCCCAAATGGGCGCCGCATATCGATGTCGAGGGCAAGGCGGGGACGAAGCGCAATCTCGGCGAGGCCGACCTGTTCATCCCGCTGGCCCAGGACGATTCCACCCTGCTGTTTTCCAGCATCC
>NZ_CAXPMC010000017.1:0-86246 GCF_964218355.1 Ferrovibrio sp.
CTGCCGGATCAGGAAAGACGGAAGGGCGCTACGCGGCGCCGCTGAGCCCGGCGCAATGGCGCAGGTCGGCACCGGCCAGGTTGACCCGCGACAGCTTGGCACCGCTGAGATCGATATGATCGAGCACCGCGCCGCGCAGATCGGCGCCGGTCAGATCGGCGCCGGTCAGGATCGGATAGATGGTGCGGCCCGTGGTGCCGGCCGCGGCACTGAACAGCGGCGCGCCGACCAGCTTGGCACCGCGGAAGGTGGCCCCGGCCAGATTGGCACTGGTGAAATTGACGCCGCCAAGATCGGCCTGATCGAAATTCGCATGCGGCAGGTCGGCGCCGAGAAAGCTGGCGAACAGCAGCTGTGCCGAGGTGAAATCGGCACCTTTCAGGTCGGCGCCGTGCAGCTCGGCACCGCGCAGGTCGCAGCTGGAGAAATCGCAGCCGGCCAGTTTCATGGCGCTGAGGATGGCGCGCTGGCCGTCGGCGCCGCCGGTGGCGATCCAGCGGCTGTGCGCCTGCAGGATCACGTCGACCTCGGCGGGCAGGTTCGCCGCCTTGCGGTAGACCGAATGCGACAGGTCGACGCCCTTCAGGTTCACTTTTGACAGGTCGCAGTTGCGCAGGTTGGCGCCGCGCAGATCGGCGCCCTGCAGCAGCGCGCCCTCAAGCCGCGCACCGACGAGATTGACGTCCTTCAGCCGCGCCGATGTCAGGTTGGCGCCGGAGAGATCGGCGCCGGCCAGGTTGACGGCAAACAGGCTGGCATTGGAAAAATTGGCGCCGGTCGCCGACGAGACCGACAGGTTGGCCTCGTCGAGCTGGGCGGCGCGCAGGTCGGCGCCATCGAGCTTGGCCTCGCTCAGGTTGGCCGCCAGCGACTTGGTGCCGCCGCTGTCGAGCAGGATCTGCCCGGGCCGCAGATCGGCCTGGTTCAGCGAGGCGCCGCGCAGGATGGTGCGCATCATGTTGGCCCCGCGCAGGTCGCTGCGGTCGAGCACGGCCCCCGACAGGTCGGCCCGCATGAAATCCACGGCAAACAGGTCGGCGCGACGCAGCTCGGCCTTGACCATGGACGCGCCGGTGAACTGGCAGCGGGCCAGCACGGCATCGTTCAGCTTGGCGTTATCCAGCCGCAGGAAGGAGAAATTCTCGGCCTTGCGCTGCAGCCGCTCGCCATCGCTCCGTCCGCCCGACCATGCGGCATGGCGGGACAGGGCAACCGTTACTTCCTGCGGCGGGAAGCGCAGCTCCGCCATGGGCCAAGACTCTCCTTGCGAGTAAGAACTTCGTTAACGTTCTAGTAACTAGATTAATCTGCCAGTCATACCCGTCGCAAGGGTGATTCCACTCCCTGACGACCGACTGGTGCGGCAGAACAGATGTAGCGGCCGCAGCCCCTGCCGTGCAGTTGAAATCCGGTAACCGGCGGGCGCGGCCTCAGCCCTTGCGCAGGCCGGTGCAGTCGCGCAGGTCGGCGCCCGCGAGGTTGGTACCGTCCAGCTTCACCCCGGTGAAGTCGATGCCCTCCAGCACGGCCCCGCGCAGATCGGCCCCGGACAGGTCGGCATTGAGGAAGCGCGGATAGACGGTCTTGCCGGTGCGCTGGCTGCGGGTGTTGTAGATGTCGACGCCGACCACCCGGGTGCCACGCCAGCGGCTTTTCGCCAGATCGGTCTCGGCGAAATTGGTGCCGCTGGCCTCGGCCAGGTCGAACACCGCCTCGCGCAGCCTGGCCTGGGCGAAACTGGCGAACATCAGCTGCGCCGAGGTGAAGTCGGCACCGTTCAGCGACGTGCCGTGCAGTTCGGCGGCACGCAGGTCGCAGCCGGCAAAGCTGCAGCCATCGAGTTCGAGGCCGCTGAGCACCGCGCGGTCGCCCTCATCGCCGCCAGTCGCGATCCACAGGCTGTGCCGCTGCAGGATCGCCTCGACTTCAGGCGGCAGCGGCGCTCCCTTGCGGTAGACAGCGCCCTGCAGCGACACGCCCTCCATGTCGACCCGGGTCAGGTCGACATTGCGCAGGTTGGCGCCGCGCAGATCGGCGCCTTTCATCTGCGCGCCGGCGAGATTGGCGCCGACCAGATTGGCATCCTTCAGCCGCGCCCCGGCGAGATTGGCGCCCTCGAGATCGGCCCCGGCAAGATTGACGCCGAACAGGCTGGCATTGGCGAAGGAGGCACCCTTGGCCGAGGATACCGCCATGCTGGCCTGATCGAGCTGGGCATTGTTCAGCTTCGCCCCGTCCAGCTTGGCGCCATCGAGATTGGCATTGACCTGCTGGCTCTCGCTGGTGTCGGCGATCATGATCTGGCCGGGTCTGAGATCGACCTGGCTCAGCGAGGCGTGGCGCAGCACGGCGCGGCACAGATTGGCCCCGCGCAGGTCGGCGCGGTCGAACACCACCCGGGTCAGGTCGGCATTCTGGAAATCGGCGCAGAACAGGTCGGCGCGGCGCAGCTGTGCCCCGGCCAGCGAGCTGTCGGCGAATTCCGAGCGCGGCAGCACGGCATCGTCCAGCATCACGCCGTCCAGCCGCAGCCGGGAATACTGGCCGCCGGGCTGCTGCAGCCGCACGCCGCCCGGACGGCCGGCCAGAAAGGCCGCATGCCGGGACAGCACGACCTGTATCTCGTTGGGGGGGATGATCCGTTCGGCCATGGCTTCGGAATTCTGACGAATTCTAATGATAATTGCTTGCGCAGGATTACAATACAACCCTACGACACAGAAACCATGATTGGCAAACGGACAATTGCCGGTCTGTGACGGATTACCCGGTGCGGCGGCGGCTGCTCATGCCGGTGCATTGCCGCAATTCGGTGCCGGAAATGTTAACCTTCTCGAAGGTCGTGCTGCTGAAATCGACCCCCTCGACCACGGCGCCGCGCAGATCGGCGCCGGTCAGGTCGGCATTGTCGAAGCGCGGAAAAATGATCTTGCCGGTCCGCTGGTTCAGCGCGTTGTAGATATCCACGCCGACCAGCTGGGTTCCGCGCATCACCGCGCCGGCCAGCAGCGCCCCGGCCAGATTGGCACCGCCCATGCTGGCCTGGTCGAAATTCGCCTTGCGCAGGTCGGCACCGGCAAAGCTGGTGAACAGCAGCTGCGAGCGGGTGAAAAAGGCGCCGGCCAGGTTGGTCTCGTGGAACACCGCGGCGCGCAGGTCGCAGCTGGAAAAATCGACGCCCGGCAGCTTCATGTTGCTGAAGACCGCGCGCTCGCCCTCCTGGCCGTTCGAGGCGATCCACTTGCCATGGGCAGCCAGCTTGGCCTCGACCTCGGGCGGCAGCTCGATCTGCCGGTCGCGATAGACGGCCCCCTGCAGGTTGGCGCCGGTCAGGTCGACATCCGACAGGTCGACGCTGCGCAGGTTGGCGCCGCGCAGGTCGCAGCCGGCCAGCTTGGCACCGGTCAGATCGGCCCCGACGAAGGTGGTTTCCTTGAGCCGCGCGCCCGAGAAATCGGCGCCCTGGAGATTGGCACCGGTCAGGTTGACGGCGAACAGCGAGGCCGACGAGAAGCTGGCGCCGACAGCGCGGACATTGGAGAGATTGGCCTGGTCCATGTTGGCATGACCGAGATTGGCCTCTTCGAGATTGGCGCCAGACATGTTGACCGGCACATCCTCGCGCTTTTCCGAGGTGCCGCGCTCGTCATCCTTCACATGCTGGACGATCTGGCCGGGCCGCAGGTCGGCCTGGCGGAACGAAGTCTGCTTCAGCACCGACATCAGGAAATTGGCGCCGCGCAGGTCGGCGCGGTCGAACTGGGTGTGGGTCAGGTCGGCGCGGGAGAAATCGGCGCTGAACAGATCGGAGCGGATGAACTGCGCGGCTTTCAGCGAGGCGGCGGCAAAGCTGCAACCCGGCAGGATCGCATCGTCGAACACGGCCCCGTCCAGCTTGAGATCGGCAAAATCCTCGCCGCGGCGCTGCAGGCGTTCGCCGCCCGGCCGGCTGTTGAGATAGGCGTTATGTCGCGACAGGGCCCAGATTACAGCCTCTGGCGGCAGGCGGGCGGTCATGGCGGACTTCAGTTAGGAAACAATGGCAGAGACAGGAACGACTCGGGTGCTACTTTAAATAAACGTCTTCCGGGGCGCCATGTTTTTGTCACGGGACATCCACGGCAATTTCCCTTCCATCACCCGGGCCGGATGGCTAGTCTGAGGCGAAACGCCGGAGAACAGCAGGAATGGCACCCGCCAAGACCACCGCCCCCATCAGCAGTGCCGCGCCTGTCACGGCCGACAATACCGCCGAGGACGATGCCCGCAACCGCCGCCGCTTCGACCGCCGCGACACCCTGATCCCGGCGCGGCTCGACCATCCCGGCGGCAGCATCGAGGGCACGGTGACCAACCTGTCGCTGCAGGGCTGCCTGTTCGCGCCCCGCCTCGACCTGCCGGTCGGCAGCCGCATCAAGCTGCATCTGGCCGGCGAGAAGCCGGTCGCCGCCACCGTGAAGGCGATCAGCGAGCGCGGCATCCACTGCCTGCTGCATGCCGGCGGCGTCACCCTCAGCCGGCTGTCGACCGATCTCGACGACATGGCCCTGCTGATGCTGAATGCCGGCCGGCCGCACGATCCGACGGCGAAGAAGAAAACCGCCGGCTGATCAGTCCGGCGGCGGAATCATCGCCGCCATCGCACGATCCGTTGCATCCGCACTGTCCGCCAGGCCGGCAATCACCCCGGCCCGGTCGGCTGCGCTGCGGTTCTGGCTCAGCTTGCGCTTGCCATCCAGCCGGGCGATCGGCAGCCGCAGGCCGACGATGCCGTTCAGCTGCGCGCGGATGAAATCCGCCGGCGCGTCACTGACTGCCCAGGGCGCGGCGCGCCCGGTCTCGTGCCGCTCGGTCAGCCGCGTGACGACATCCAGCAGCCGGTCCGCATCGGTGAAGAACTCGACCGGGCCATAGGCATGCACGGCAACGTAGTTCCAGGTCGGCACCACCTTGCCGGTTTCCTGCTTGGTCGCATACCAGCCCGGCGAGACATAGGCATCGGGGCCGGTGAAGATCGCCATCGCCTCTCCCACCGGCGCAAGCTTCCACTGCGGATTGGCCTTGGCCACGTGGCCGTAGAGGGTGCCGTATTCGCCCTCCGCCTCTGCAAGGATCAGCGGCAGCGGCGTGGCGACCAGGCCTTCGGCCGTGGCGGTCACCAGGCTGGGCAGCCGCGCCGCGCGCATGGCGGCATGCAGGCTCGGCAGGTCGGTGTCGCGGAAATGCGGGGGCACGTACATGGCGGTTTCCTCGGGCTGGCTTCTGGCCGGACGCGGATATAGACCGCCGGCCGGTCCGGCAGAATATCCGGTTTGCGGAAAAATGATGGAGCCGGTTTCGACCGGCCCGGAGGGATGCGCCGGCGCCGCTTCTGTGCCATGCAGGGCCACGGCAGCAGCAATCCGGCCCATGCAGAGCAACAGCCTTCCTTCCCATTCCCCCCGTGTCGCGGTGATCGGCGGCGGCCCGGCCGGCCTGATGGCCGCCGAGGTGATGGCCGCTGCCGGCCTCGCGGTGACGGTGTTCGACCGCATGCCGAGCCTGGGCCGCCGTCTGCTGATGGCCGGCCGCGGCGGCCTCAACCTCACCCATTCCGAACCGCTGGCCGCGTTCACCGCCCGCTACGGCGCCGCCGCTGCGTGGATGGCGCCGCATCTCGATGCCTTTCCGCCGGCGGCCCTGACGGCGTGGTGCGAAAGCCTCGGCCAGCCGGTCTTCACCGGCAGCAGCGGCCGCATCTTTCCCCGCGCCATGAAGGCCAGCCCGCTGCTGCGCGCCTGGCTGGCGCGGCTGGCGGATCTCGGCGGCGCCATTGCGGCCCGTGCCGACTGGACCGGCTGGGACGAAACCGGCGCCCTTGCCTTCGCCGATGGCCGCCGCTTCGCCGCGGATGCGGTGGTGCTGGCGCTGGGCGGTGCCTCCTGGCCCCGGCTCGGTGCCGATGGCGGCTGGACGGCGCTGCTGCCGGACATCGCCATCACGCCGCTCCGGCCGGCCAATTGCGGTTTTGCCGTGGCATGGTCGGCGCCCTTCCGCAGCCGCCATGCCGGCCAGCCGGTGAAACCCGTTGCCCTGACCTTTGCCGGGCAGCGCATCCGCGGCGAGGCGATGATCGCGGCCGCCGGCATCGAGGGCGGCGTGGTCTATGCCCTGTCGGCGGCGCTGCGCGACGCCATCGCCCGCGACGGTGCGGCGCTTCTGCATCTCGACCTGCATCCCGATCTCGATGCCGCAACCCTGGCGGCGCGGCTGGCCGAACCCAGGCGTGGCGCTTCGCTGTCCGGTTTCCTGCGCAAGCGCGCCGGCCTGTCGCCGGTTGCCATCGGCCTGGTGCAGGAGGCCCTGCATGGCGGCGACACGACCCCGCTGCCCGCCCTGATCAAGGCCCTGCCCCTGCGCCTGACCGCGCCCTTCGGCCTGGCCCGCGCGATCTCCACCGCCGGCGGCATCGCGCTGGACGAGGTGGATGCGCATCTCATGCTGCGCAGAAGGCCGGGCGTCTTCGTGGCCGGCGAGATGCTGGACTGGGAGACGCCCACCGGCGGCTATCTGCTGCAGGGCTGCCTGGCCACCGGAGCCGCTGCCGGCCGCGGCGTGATCGCCCGGCTGTCCGGCCGGTGACGTCACCCGCCCGCCGGATCTGACACGGGCCGGCCGCCGAAATCGCGGCCGGCCACGGCCACGGCCTTGACCATTGCATAGACCGCGACCCCCGGCGCCAGGCCGAGCCGGTCGACGGACAGCCGGGTCACGCGGGCCAGCAGGGCGGCGCCGCCGAAATCGAGCCGCAGGTCGACCATGGCATCGCCGGGACCGCGGCCCGCCCCGCCGATGGCGGCGATCATACCGGGCAGCACATTGAGGGCGCTGGTGTCGCCCGGCGGGCCCAGTGCCAGGGTGATGTCGCGGGCCCGGATGCGCAGCCGCAGCCGGCTGCCCGGGGCATGATCCAGATGCGGCACGCGCACCGGTCCGGCCGGCGTGCGCAGCAGCGTCAGGCCGTAATCCCCGTCATGCCCGACCACCTCGGCCATCAGCACCGCGCCGGCCTCGTGGCCCTCGCCATCGGCGGGCAGCAGGCCCGGCGTGGCGGCGAGATCGGCCAGCGGCCCGGCGGCGCGCACCCGGCCCTCCTCCAGCAGCACCAGCTGGTCGGCCAGCCGCAGCACTTCCGGCAGGGCATGGCTGACATAGACCACCGGCAGGCGCAGCTGTGCCCGCAGGCGCTCCAGATACGGCAGGATCTCTTCTTTGCGCGCGGCATCCAGCGCCGCCAGCGGCTCGTCCATCAGCAGCACCTGCGGCCGTGCCAGCAGCGCACGGCCGATCGCCACCCGCTGCTTCTCGCCGCCGGACAGGCCGCCGGTGCGGCGATCCAGCAGATCGCCGATCCCAAGCAGGCCGATCACCTCGTCAAAGGCGATCGCATCCCTGCGGTCGCGGGCGAAGACGCGGCCATAGAGCAGGTTGCGCCGCACGTCGAGATGCGGAAACAGCCGGCCTTCCTGGAACACATAGCCGATGCGGCGCCGGTGCGGCGGCACGAAGAGGCCGGCATCCGTGTCGACCAGCACGCGGCCGTCGATGGCGATGCGGCCGCCGCCATTGGGCCGCTCCAGCCCGGCAATCAGGTTGACCAGTGTGGTCTTGCCGGCGCCGGAGCGGCCGAACAGGGCCGTGATGCCGCCGGCGCAGCTGAAGGCGGCATCCAGCGCGAAATCGCCCTGGCGATGCCGCAGCGCGATCTCGAGGCTCATCCGCGCACCTGCCTGCCCACGCGCCGGGCGAGGATTTCCGAGCCGATCAGCGCGGCGGCGGCAATCGCCACCGCCACCAGGGTCAGCCGCAGGGCCTGGGCATCGCCGCCGGGCACCTGGGTGAAGACATAGATCGCCGTGGGCAGCGTCTGCGTCTCGCCCGGGATGTTGGAGACAAAGGTGATGGTGGCGCCGAATTCGCCGAAGGCGCGGGCGAAGCTGAGCACCATGCCGGCGAGAATGCCGGGCAGCATCAGCGGCAGGGTGACGGTGAGGAAGACGAAAGCCGGAGCGGCGCCGAGCGTGCCGGCGGCGGCCTCGAGTCTGGGGTCGATCGCCTCGATCGAGAGACGAATGGCCCGCACCAGCAGCGGAAAGCCCATCACCGCGCAGGCCAGCGCCGCACCGGTCCAGCGGAAGGCCAGCACGATGCCGAGCTGGTCGCCCAGCCAGCCGCCGAGTAACCCGCGGCGGCCGAACAGCAGCAGCAGGGCATAGCCCGTCACCACCGGCGGCAGGATCAGCGGCATGTGCACCAGGGCATCAACCAGCGCCTTGCCCGGGAAATCGCGCCGGGCCAGCAGCCATGCGACCGCGATGCCGAAGGGCAGGCTGGCGGCCATGGCAACGGCCGCCACCTTCAGGCTCAGCAGGATCGCGGTGATCTCTTCCGGGGTGAGCACGAACATGTCAGTCCGCCCCTGCCGGTCCGGCGAGAACCGTGAAGCCCTGCCGCTCGAACACGGCCCGCGCAGCCGGACTGCGCAGATAGGCCAGATAGGCCGGGGCCGCCGGATTGCGGGAGGCGGCCAGAAC
The DNA here is from genome assembly GCF_964218355.1 of Ferrovibrio sp. Taxonomy (GTDB): domain Bacteria; phylum Pseudomonadota; class Alphaproteobacteria; order Ferrovibrionales; family Ferrovibrionaceae; genus Ferrovibrio. The sequence continues at coordinate 8,574 of NZ_CAXPMC010000017.1, forward strand.
AGCCGCCGGGTAGATGACCGGCGGATGGCTGCCGGCCGGGAAGGCGTCGGCCACGCGCACCTTCGGTTCGGCGGCGGCATCGGTGGCATAGACGATCCCCAGCGGCGCCTCGCCGCGGGCCACCAGCGCCAGCGCCGCCCGCACGTTTTCGGCCTGGGCAATGCGGCCGGCGACGCCGTCCCACAGCCCCAGCGTCTGCAGCGCCGCCCTGCCGTATTTCCCCGCCGGCACCGCGCTGGTATCGGCCATGGCGAGGCGGCCCTCCGCCCCGAGCAGCCCGGCGAGATCGAGCGCCGGCGAAATCCGCACACTGGCCGCGCTGGCCGCCGGCACCACCAGCACGATGCGGTTGCCGAGCAGGCTGCTGCGGGTCGAAGCCCGCACCAGGTCCTTTTTCTGAAGGTAGTCCATCCAGGCGAGATCGGCGGAGATGAACACATCGGCCGGTGCGCCGGCCTCGATCTGCCTGGCCAGCGCCGCGGAGCCGGCGAAGGAAGTCCGGATGCCGGATGGCCGCCAGCCCGCATCGATTTCGGCCAGTGCGGTCTTCAGGCTGGCCGCGGCAAAGACCAGCAGGTCGCCGGCCCGTGCCGGCCGCGGCACCGCGCCGGCAAGAATCGCGCCGGCGAGCACGGCAGCGGCAAAAATCCCGGCAGGCCGCCTCGCAGGCGGCTCCACCCGCATGCGGTACAGGACCGGAGGCATGGGCATTCCCTTCGTTATGTACGGAAGACTATAACGCGGGATGCCGGACGGCAACCGCCGCCCGCCGGGAGCCGGCCGTTCAGCCGGCCGCCGCCGGTGCGGCCGGCAGGCGGCGCAGCAGGCGCTGCAGCAGGAAGACCGCGATCAGTGCATTGACCAGGTTCCAGGCCACGCCGTTGATCAGCGCGGCCTGATAGCTGCCGGTGGCGTCGTAGATGGCCCCCGACAGCCAGCCGCCCAGCGCCATGCCGGCCATGGTGGCCGAGATGGTGAGGCTGACGCGGAAGCCGGCCTCGCGGGCGGGAAACAGCTCGCGGATGATGAAGGCATAGCTCGGCACGATGCCGCCCTGCACCAGGCCGAACAGGCCGGAAATCACATACAGCGACATCAGGCCGTCGAAGGGCAGGTAGAAAGCCAGCGCCGTCGCCTGCAGCACCGAACCCAGCAGCAGGGTGGGCAGGCCGCCGATGCGGTCGAGAATCCAGCCCGAAGCCAGCCGGCTGACGATACCCAGGCCCAGCATCAGCGACAGCATCTCGGCACCGCGGGCCGGCCCGTAGCCGAGATCGACGCAGTAGGCGACGATATGCACCTGCGGCATCGACATGGCGACGCAGCAGCACACGCCGGCAATCACCAGCAGGCCCTGCACCAGGCGGCGGTCGAGGCCGAGCGGCCGGCTGCCGAAGACCGGCTGGCCGGCGGCCACGGCCGCCGGCTCGGGCTGCACCGGCGGCCGGTGCCGCAGCACCAGCAGCAGCGGCAGCATGGTGACCACCAGCACGCCGGCAATGCCGATATGGGTGGCGCGCCAGCCGGCGGTGGTGATGAAATGCTCGACCACCGGCGGCCACAGCGTGCCGGCGAAATAGTTGCCGCTGGCCACCAGCCCGATGGCGAGCCCGCGGCGGCCGGCGAACCACATGGAGATGTCGGCGATCAGCGGCGCGAACATCGCCGCGCCGCCCAGCCCGATCAGCGCGCCATACAGCAGGGCAAAGACCGTGATGTCCGGCGCGAAGGCCGTCGCCACATAGCCGGAAGCCAGCAGCAGCACGGCCAGCATCGCCGGCCGCATCAGGCCGAAACGGTCGGACAGCCGGCCGATCAGCACCGTGCCGGTCATCAGGCCGACCATGGTGGCGGTATAGGGCAGCGAGGCGCCGCCGCGATCGACGCCGAATTCCGCCTGTACGGCGGGCAGGGCGACGACGATCGACCACATGCCGACGCCGCCGATGGTGCCGAGCCCGACGCTGGCCAGCAGGCGCAGCCATGCATAACGGGATTCGATGCCGTGCCGGTCGGTCATCACGGCGGCTCAGTCGACGATGAACAGCTTCGCGCCGGCATCGCCGGTGCGCGAGCGGTGCGGCTCGGCATGGTCGGCCACCTGGTAGGACTGGCCGGGCGTCAGCGTGAAGACGCGGCCATCCTTCAGCTCGGTGACCAGCTCGCCGTCCAGCACGAACAGGATATGGCCCTTCTCGCACCAGTGATCGGCCAGGTAATGCGGCGAGTAATCGACGCGGCGGACACGGATCGGGCCGAACTGGCGGGTGCGCCAGACCGCCGCGCCGGTCTCGCCGGCATGGCGGGTGGGTTCGACTTCGGACCAGTCGGTGGTGCCGAAGGGAATGTCGGACATCTGCATGGCGGGCGGCTTCTTGTTGTGTCCCGGGTGGCGATATCCGTTCTTACGCCGCGCCGGCCGGCCATGCCAGCGCGGAATTGTCGGGCGACAATCGATGCGGACGCGATTTCAGTGGCTTCCGGCCACCGCCCCGGCAATGGTGATGGCCCCGGCCAGCAGCAGCAGGAGATGCAGCCGCTGCGCCCAGGCGAAGGCGGCGGCTGCATCGCGCCGGGCCCAGCGCGCGAAGGCCGCATGCAGCCACAGCGGCTCGGCCACATAGAGCACGAGCGCGAAGACCAGCCACAGGGCGACCATGGCCCACATCCACCAGAAGGACGGCTCGGCGAAGCGGTACCAGAGTTCGCGGTTGCGCAGCATCCACAGGCCGCTCAGGCCCGCCAGCGCCACCGACCAGCGGGCGATACGCCCGAAAGGCCGCTCGATCCCCTCGAACAGCGCCAGCTTCTGCTCGACCGTCGGCTGCCGGCGGGCGAGCGGCAGCACCACCAGCGCAACGAACGCCACGCCGCCGAACCAGACCACCAGGGACAGCAGATGCAGGGCGCGGGCGATGAGAAGGTCGTCGGGCATACAGCAGACTAGCGCGGGCGGACCGCCGCCGGATTGCGGCAGGTCAAGGCGCATCGCTGACGCCGCATACGCGGATATGGGCACAGGGTCACAAGGAACATCGTCTTATTGCCTGTCTGTTTTTTGTTTGTACGCTCTCCGGGCCAGACAGACCGGAGCCCAGCCATGGCCGCAGACAGCAGCCCCTCCCCTGCCGAGATCGCCGCCGAGATCGTGGCCCGCGCCGGCGGTGCCGGCGCCGGCGATATCGACCAATGCCTGCTCGATACCTGCGACCGCGAGATGGAGCGGCCGGAGGGCGAGCCGCAGGATGTCGAACTCGCCTTCAACTGCGTGCGCGCGGTGATCCTGCGGCTTAACGGCAACGAGGCACCGGAGGTGCAGCGGTACATGGTGGCGGCTCTCTTCCGCCGCGCCCAGTTCCTCGCCCAGCTGGGGCGCAGCAAAGAGGCCCGCCGTGATTTCCAGGATGTCGCCTATACGTGGCGGGACAGCGAAGATCCGCAGGTCCGCCGCACCATGGCCGCCCATTTCCTCGAAGCAGGCCGCTTCGAGGAGGATCAGGACAACCTGACGGAAGCCGAAAAATACTATGAAGAGGCCGGCCGCTATATCGACGACCCGGACCCGGACACGCAGATGCAGGTCGTGCGGGCCTTCTGCAATCATGCGGAAATCCTGATCGGTCGCGGCTGGCTCGATGCGGCAGCAGAGAAGATTGCCGACATTCGCACACGCTGGCAGGAGGATCCGGAATACTGGATTCGCCGGCGGGTGGCGAATCTCCTGGTCCGGTATGCCGACGGGATGAAAATGGACGACGAGCGGCGGGAAGAGGCCTTTCCGCTATTCGACGAAGCCATTGCCTATGCCGACCGCCTCGATCCTTCGGCCTTTTTCATCCAGGCCGGCGCCATGATGAGCCGGTGCAACTGCTGCGAAAAGCTGGAGCGGTTCGAGGACGCCGTGGCCCATGTGGATGCCTTCGAAGACTGGATGACAACCATCGCCCGGCCGCGCCGGCTCAGGGAAGGGCAGGGAGAAATCGATATGGCTGAAGGCTCCCTGCAGGGAGCTTTTCTGATCAAGGCACGCTGCCTGAACCGGCTTGGCCGCCATGCCGAAGCCCTGGAAGCCTTCGACCGATGCGGCGTGACCCTCGAGAGTCTCGGAGAGGATTTCCACAAGCGGGATCGCGCCTGCAACGACCTGCTGCACCGGGTCAAGATTCTCGCCGATCTGGGAAAGCGGCAGGAGGCCCGGGAACTCTATGACCAGATATTCGAACGCATGCTTTCCTTCGGAGACCATTCAATCGAGGAACAGACCTTCGCCTATCTGGCGATGATGCACGGCTATGCTGAGCACGGCCCTGACTGGCTCGACAAAATGCTTACCACCCCAGCTGACGGCTCGCCAGATCCTTCATGATTTCCTCGGTGCCGCCGCCGATGGCATTCACCTTCACCTCGCGGTAGATGCGCTCGGATTTGCAGCCGCGCATATAGCCGGCACCACCGAGAATCTGCACGGCTTCCGAGGCGCAGAAGGCCATGGTCTGGGTGGCCTGGTTCTTCAGCATGCACAATTCCGCCACCGGGCTTTCGCCCTGGTCGAGCGCATAAGCCACGCGTTCGAGAAACGCCTGGGTCGCCTCAATGCGCTGGGCCATATCGACCAGCTTGTGCCGGATCACCTGGTGGCGGATCAGCGGCTGGCCGAAGGTTTCGCGCAGGCGGGCATAATCCAGCGCCTCGTCATAGGCCGTGCGGGCAAAGCCGGTGCAGGAGGCCGCCAGCCCCAGTCGCTCGTCGTTGAAGTTGAGCATGATGCCGCGGAAGCCGGCATTCTCCGGCCCGATCAGGTTCTCCGCCGGCACCCGGCAGTCGTCGAAATGCAGGGTCGCGGTATCCGAGGCCCACCAGCCCATCTTCTCCAGCTTCGTGCGGGTGAACCCGGGCGTGTCGCGCTCGACCAGCAGCAGCGAGATGCCACCCATGCCGGGGCCGCCGGTGCGCACCGCCACGGTGTAGAAATCCGCCCGCATACCGGAGGTGATGAAAGTCTTCTCGCCGCGGACGATATAATCCTCGCCGTCCCGCTTCGCCACGGTCTTCAGGTTGGCCACGTCCGAGCCGCCGCCGGGCTCGGTGATCGCCAGCGCCGAGATCTTTTCGCCGGCCAGCACGCCGGGCAGCACTTTGCGCTTCAGATGCTCGCTGCCCAGTTTCGCAACCGGCGGCGCCCCGATGGTGTGGCTGAGCAGAGAGGCCGCCACGCCGCCCGATCCGGCGCGCGCCAGTTCCTGCCCGGCGATGATGGCGTAAAAGCGGTCGGCGGGGATGCCGCCGTAGTCTTCGGGGAAATTCAGCCCGAGCAGGCCGACGGCCGCCGCTTTCCTGTAAAGCTCCCGCGGAAATTCGCCGGCCTCGTCCCAGGCGGCGGCATGGGGCGCGATCTCGCGATCGACGAAGCGGCGCAGCTGGTCGCGGAAAGCCTCGTGCTCGGCCGTGTAATAGGGCGAGGCGCCGCGCATGATGTTCAGGTCTTCTGCGGCGGGCGCAGCCGCGCCATCATGATGATGTCGTCATAGCGGCCGTCGATCTTGCGGGCGCGGGTCTTCACGCCCTCGGTGACGAAGCCAAATTTGCGATACAGCTTCACGGCGCTTTCGTTGCTGGCATAGACCTGCAGCTCGACCCGCTCGATGCCGGCACGGCCGGCCCGCTCGAACACCTCGTTCAGCATGCGGCGCCCCAGGCCCTGGCCGCGCCAGGCCGCATCAAGACCCATGCCGACGGCGCCGACATGGCTGAAACCGCCGCGATGTTCGCTGGGCGGCACCACATGGATGTTGCACCAGCCGACCACGCGGTCATCGGCATCCGCGGCGACGATGAAGGGCAGGTCGCGCTGCAGCATCGCCTTGATGTAGAAGCGTACCTCCGCCAGCGGTGGCGCTGCGGTGAAGGCGAGATACCGCCGCTCGGCCGCCACCCGGTCGAGGCAGGCACGGTAGCCCTCGGCATCGCTCTCGCGGATGGTGCGGAGCGTGATGCTGTCTGTCGGCGCGGGCACCGTCTCGCTCACGGCGCGCGATCCTGTTCGGTGGCCAGCGGCGCCAGCGCCGCCAGCAATTGCCGCGTCGCCACCTGGTCGCCGACCCGCACGGGCAGTTTCTCCACGGTGGCATCGCAGCGCGCCACCAGTTCATGCTGCATCTTCATGGCTTCCATGATGACGATGCGCTGGCCGCGTGTCACGCTTTCCCCTTCGGCCGCCAGCACGGCGACGATCCTGCCATTCATCGGCGCCCGCAATTCCCGCTCGGCGGCGCCTTCCGCCGCGCCGGGCGGCGCATGCAGGGTCTCGCGCACGGCAAGGTCTGCCCTGCCGCAGGCCAGATGCAGCACATCGCCGGCAAACACGTAATCCACCGCCCGCTCGGTGCCGTCGATGGCGGCCTGCAGCCGGCCAGGCGCACGGCCGCGCACGGCTATCTCCGCGTCGCCGATTCGATAGCGGTCCGGCCCCGTGACGGCAACGCCGGCCATGTGTCTGGTCTCGCCATATTCCAGCCGCAGGGGCCAGGTGAAGCCGCCGCCGGAATACCAGGCGCGGGCCGGATCATGGCCCTGCGCCGCGGCCGATGCCTCGAACCACAGCAGGGCCGCCAGCGCCAGAAGATGGCTGTCCGGCTGTGGCGCGGCCGGCGCGGCGAAATGCTGCGGAATGAACTGCGTCGTCGCCCTGCCGGCAGCGAAATCCGGATGCGCCAGCAGGTCGAGCAGGAAGGCGCGGTTGGTGGCGATGCCGAGCGCCACGGTGCGCTCCAGCGCCAGCATCAGCCGGCGGCGCGCCTCTTCCCGCGTGGCGCCATGGGCGATCACCTTGGCGATCATCGGATCGTAGAAGGGGGTGACCGTCTGGCCGGCGCGCAGGCCGTGATCGACGCGGATGCCATCGCCCGCCGGCGGCTGCCAGGCGGCCAGCAGACCGGATTGCGGCAGGAAGCCCTGCGCCGGCGCCTCGGCATAGAGCCGCGCCTCGATGGCATGGCCGGTCAGCGTCACACCGGCCTGCGCGAAGGGCAGTGCCTCACCGGCGGCGATGCGGATCTGCAGGGCGACGAGATCGAGGCCGGTGACGGCTTCGGTGACCGGATGCTCGACCTGCAGGCGGGTGTTCATCTCGAGGAAGTAGAAGCTCTTCCCGTCGGCATCGAGCAGGAATTCCACCGTGCCGGCCCCGACATAGGCAATCGCGCGTGCCGCCGCCACGGCCGCCACCCCCATCTTTTCCCGCAGGGCCGCATCCACCGCCGGCGAGGGCGCTTCCTCCAGCACCTTCTGGTGCCGGCGCTGCACGCTGCAGTCGCGCTCGCCCAGATGCACCACATTGCCGTGGCTGTCGGCGAAGACCTGGATTTCCACATGGCGGCCGCCGGTGACCGCCTTTTCGAGAATCAGTTCGCCGGAGCCGAAGGCATTCTCGGCTTCCGAGCGCGCCGCGGCGATGGCGCCGGGCAAAGCGGCTGCCTCGGTCACCAGCCGCATGCCGCGGCCGCCGCCGCCCGCGGCCGCCTTCACCATCAGCGGCAGGCCGATGCGTTTCGCCTCGCGCAGCAAAGCCGCATCGGACTGGTCTTCGCCCTCGTAGCCCGGCACGCAGGGCACGCCGGCGGCGATCATGCGGCGCTTGGCCGCCGCCTTGTTGCCCATGGCGGCGATGGCCGCGGCCGGCGGGCCGATGAAGACGAGGCCGGCCTCCGCGCAGGCGCGCGCGAAGGCATCGTTTTCCGACAGGAAACCATAACCCGGATGTACCGCGCCGGCGCCGGCGGCTTTCGCGGCCGCGATCACCGCCGGGATGCTGAGATAGCTCTGTGCCGCCTCGGCCGGGCCGATACGCAGCGCCAGATCGGCCGCCTGGGCATGCGGCGCACCGGCATCGGCATCGGAATAGACGGCCACACTGCGGTAGCCGAGCGCCCGGGCCGAGCGGATCACCCGGCAGGCGATCTCGCCGCGATTGGCGACCAGGATGGTGTCGAAGGGTTTCATTCCTCCGCAACCCCACAATTGTCATGCCCGGACTTGTTCCGGCCATCCACGCCTTTGGCCCCGCATCCCAGAAGGAAGACGTGGATATCCGGGACAAGCCCGGGCATGACGCCTTTTCTTTTGAGAGCGACGATGTTCATCACTTCTTCTTGCCCGGCAGCGTGCCCATGTATTTCGAGATGATGCTGAGCATCACCTCGTCGGCGCCGCCGCCGATGGAGGCCAGCCGGCTGTCGCGGTAGGCGCGGCTGATCGGCGTCTCGTTCATGAAGCCCATGCCGCCGAAATACTGCAGACAGGCATCGGTGATCTCGCGCGCCAGCCGCCCGGCCTTCAGCTTGGCCATCGAGGCCAGCAGGGTGACATCCTCGCCCTTGAGCATGAGATCGGCGGCGCGGTAGCTGATCGACCGCAGCAGTTCGACTTCCGTCTTCAGTTCGGCGAGGCGGAAATGCACCACCTGGTTGTCGAGGATCGACTGGCCGAAGGCCTTGCGTTGGCGGGTATAATCGATGGTTTCGTCGATATGGCGGTCGAAGGCGAGCAGGCTGGAAAAGGCGCACCACAGGCGCTCTTCCTGGAACTGCTGCATCTGGTAGACGAAGCCATGGCCCTCCTGGCCGATGCGGTAGCGCTGCGGGACGCGCACGTCGTCGAGATAGACCTGCGCGGTATCCGAGCTGCGCATGCCCATCTTGTCCAGCTTGCGGGCAATCTCGACGCCCTTTGTCTTCATCGGCACGCAGATCAGCGACTTGTTCTGGTGGATCGGCCCCTCGCCGGTATTGGCCAGCAGGCACATCCAGTCGGCCTGGGTGCCGTTGGTGGTCCACATCTTGCCGCCGCTGATCACGTAATCGTCGCCGTCCCGGCGGGCGGTGGTCTTGATGCCGGCGACATCCGAGCCGGCGCCGACCTCCGACACGCCGAGGCAGACCACCTGGTCGCCGGCGATGGCGGGAGCGAGGAATTCGCGGCGCAGTTCATCCGAGCCGAAGCGGGCCAGCGCCGGGGTACCCATATCGGTCTGCACGCCGATGCCCATGGGCACGCCGCCGCAATTGATATGGCCGAGCGCCTCGATCATCACCAGCTGGTAGGAATAATCGAGGCCGAGGCCGCCGAATTCCGTGGGTTTGTTGATGCCGAGGAAACCGAGATCGCCCATCTTCTTGAACAGCGCATGGGCCGGGAAGGCACCGTCGCGCTCCCATTCCTCGACATGGGGGTTGATCTCGCTATCGATGAACCTGATCAGGTTGCGGCGCAGGCCGTCATGTTCGTTGGTGAATTCCATGGCCGTTCTCTCCCCTACATCCGGGCGATGCCGAATGCGTTCGTTTTGGTTTCCCGGGCATCCGCCTCGCGGCAGACGGCAAGGCAAAGCGCCAGCACCCGGCGGCTGTCGCGCGGGTCGATCAGGCCGTCATCCCACAGCCGCGCGGTGGCGAACAGGGCGGTCGATTCACCTTCCATCTTCTGCACGACCTTCGCCTTCATGCCGGCGATCATCGCCTCGTCCACAGCCTGGCCGGCGCGGCGCAGCTTGTCTTCCGTCACGATGGCCAACACGCCGGCCGCCTGTTCCGGGCCCATCACGGCGATGCGGTTGTTGGGCCAGGCGAAGATGAAGCGCGGATCATAGGCGCGGCCGCACATGCCGTAATTGCCGGCGCCGAAACTGGCACCGATATGCAGGGTCAGCTTGGGCACCCGCGCATTGGTCACCGCCTGGATCATCTTCGAGCCATGCTTGACGATGCCGGCACGCTCGGCCTCCTTGCCCACCATGTAGCCGGTGGTGTTCTGCAGGAAGACCAGCGGCATCTGCGCCTGGTCGCAGAGCTGGATGAACTGCGCGGCTTTCGCGGCGCCTTCGGTGTCGATCGGCCCGTTATTGCCGATGATGCCGACCGCCTCGCCCTCGATGGCCGCCTGGCCGCAGACCGTATGGCTGCCCCAGGTCGGCTTGAAGTCCGTGAAGTCGCTGGCATCGACCAGCCGCGCGATCACCTCGCGCACGTCATAGGGCTTGCGGTAATCGACGGGCACGATGCCGCACAGCTCGTCGATATCGCAGGCCGGCGGCCGCCAGTCTTTCTTCCGCAGCTGCGGGCCGCGCTCGTTCCAGGGCAGGCGGGCCATGATCTCGCGGGCGATGCGGATGCCATCGGCATCGTCCTCGGCCAGATATTCCGCCACGCCGGAGACATGGGTGTGCATCTCGGCGCCGCCGAGCTCCTCGTCGGTGGCGATCTCGCCGGTGGCGGATTTCAGCAGTGGCGGCCCGGCGAGGAAGATCTTCGCCCGACCCTTCACCACCACCACATAGTCGCTCATGCCCGGCACATAGGCGCCGCCGGCGGTGCTGGAACCATGCACGACCGTGATCTGCGGAATGCCCGCCGCCGACAGCCGCGCCTGGTTGGCAAAGCCGCGGCCGCCATCGACAAAGATCTCGGCCTGGTAATTCAGGTTGGCGCCACCGGATTCGACCAGATTGACCACCGGCAGGCAGTTCTTCAGGGCGATCTCCTGCGCCCGCAGCGACTTGCGCAGCCCCATCGGCGCGATGGTGCCGCCCTTGATGCCGCTGTCCGATGCCGTGACCATGCAGCGGATGCCGGACACATAGCCGATGCCGGCGATGAAGCCGCCGCCCATGATATTCTCGCCGCCATCGTCGTCATGCATGCGCCAGCCGGCCAGGGTCGAGATTTCGAGGAAGGGCGAACCGCGGTCGAGCAGATGCGCGATGCGGTCCCTTGGGCTGAGCTGCCCGCGTTTCTCGAAAACCGGCCGGCGGGCATTGGAGGTGTCGCGCACCTTCTGCTCCAGCGCGCGGAAGCCGTCGATCAGCGCCAGCATCGCCGCGCGGTTGTCGCGGAAGGCATCGGATGCCGTGTCGACCTGCGAGGCGATCACCGCCATCGTGTCACTCCTCCAGCACCTTCGGCCGCACCGACCGGTGGAAACCGTCGAAGGGCTGCGACGCCTCGTGTTTCGGCAGGGGATAATGCCGCCGCGCATTGGGCACGCCGCCATCGACGCGCAGCGTCGTGCCGCTGACGAACGCCGCCGCCGGCGACAGCAGCCAGACGATGGCGGCCGAAACTTCCGCCTCGGTGCCGAGCCGCTGCAGCGGCACATGGTCGCGCATGCCGCGGATCAGCGGCTTCATCCAGTCGGGATAGGTGTCCATGCCGGAAGACGCGATCCAGCCCGGCGCCACGGCATTCACCCGCACCCCCGAAACGCCCCATTCGCAGGCGGCGGTCTCGGTGAAATTGACCATGCCGGCGCGTGCCGCACCCGAATGGCCCATATTGGGCATGCCGTTCCACATGTCGGCAACGATGTTGACGATGGCGCCGCCATGATCGGCCATCCACTGGGTGTAGCATTCCCGCGCCATCAGGAAGCCGCCGGTCAGGTTGTTGCGCACCACGGCATCCCAGCCCTTCTGGGAAATCTGGCTGAGCGGCGCCGGGAACTGGCCGCCGGCATTGTTGACCAGGCCGTCGATTTTTCCGAACCGCTGCAGCACCAGCCGCACGGTGTCGGCGACGCGCTCTTCCTCGCGGATGTCGCAGGGAAAACCCTCGACCACGGCATTCAGGTTGTCGGCGCGGATTTCCTCCGCCACGGCCTGCAGCTTCTCGGGCTTGCGGCCGATCAGCGCGAGCTCGGCGCCCAGCGCAGCCAGCTCATGCGCGGTGCAGCGGCCGATCCCCGAGCCGCCGCCGGTGACGATCACGGTGCGGCCGGCGAACAGGCCGTCGCGGAATACGGAACGATACGGACCGGTGGCCGCACTCATCGGACGCTTTCTCCCTGCGCATGTTCGGGCGGCAGTATACGATGCCCGGCGCTGTTTTTTATGAGTTGGATCGACGCTACTTGACGCTTACGTAAGCGTCAATATAGCGTGCGCAAAACCCGCACACGGCTTGACGTTACGTCATCCGCGGCGGCAATGATCGCGATACCGAACCGGAGCCAGGGAGGCCCAGCATGTCGCTCGACCAGATCACCCAAGCCATGAGCCAGCGCGTCAGCCCCGGCGTGATCGACGCCACGGTGAAGTTCGATTTCGGCGACGACGGCATCGTCTTCGTCGACGGCAATGCCGGCACCGTCAGCAACGACGATGCCGAGGCCGACTGCACCATCACCATCTCGATGGACAATTTCACCGCCCTGTCGTCCGGCGACCTCGACCCCACCACCGCCTTCATGATGGGCAAGCTGAAGGTGAAGGGAAACATGGGCGTGGCGATGAAGCTGCAGAAGATCCTCGGCTGAGCACAGGACCCGCCAGCGCGTGAACCGGGGCCGGGCGGTCGCTGCCATCCGGCCCTTTTCTGCGCCTGACGGCACCGGCAGCCTTGCCGTTCCGGTTCCGGCCCGCGAGGATGGGGCATGGAGCATGGCGAACAGATTCCCTATTTCCGCGACCTCGCGATCTTCCTGACCGCGGCCGGCATCATCGTGCCGGTCTTCCACCGGCTGAAACTGAGCCCGGTGCTGGGTTTCCTGTTCGTCGGCATCCTGATCGGCCCCTACGGCCTGGCCCTGTTCGCCGACCGCCTGCCCTGGCTGCGCTGGGTGACCATCGGCGAGATCGAGGGCGTGCGGGTGCTGGCCGAATTCGGCATCATCTTCCTGCTGTTCATGATCGGGCTGGAACTGTCGCTGCGCCGGCTGTGGCAGATGAAGCGGCTGGTCTTCGGGCTGGGCGCCGCCCAGGTGCTGCTGACCGGGCTGGCCATTGCCGGCGTCGCCCTGGCCTTCGGCAACAGCGGCCCGGCCGCCGTGGTGCTCGGCGCCTGCCTCGCGCTCAGCTCGACGGCCATCGTCATGCAGCTGCTGATCGAAGGCCGGCGCGCCGCCACCCCGGCCGGCCGCGCCAGTTTTGCCATCCTGCTGCTGCAGGATCTCGCCGTGGTGCCGATCCTGTTCCTGGTCGGCCTGCTGGCCGCGGCGGCAACCGGCGGCAGCGAGGGCGGCGACGGCAGCGGCCTGCTGCTGCAGCTGGCCCGCACCCTGGCCATCGCGCTGGCCACCATCGCCGTGATCGTGCTGGCCGGCCGCCGCCTGCTCGGGCCGCTGTTCCGGCTGGTCGGCGCCGCGAAAAGCCCGGAACTGTTCATGGCGCTGACCCTGCTGGTGGTGATCGCCATGGCCGCCGCCACCGGCGCCGCCGGCCTGTCGATGGCGCTGGGGGCCTTCCTCGCCGGGCTGCTGCTGGCGGAGAGCGAATACCGCCACGCCGTCGAGGTCAGCATCGAGCCGTTCAAGGGCCTGCTGCTCGGCCTGTTCTTCCTGTCGGTGGGCATGGGCATCGACCTGCGCGTCGCCTTCGCCGATGCCGGCTGGATCCTCGTCTCGGTGATCGGCCTGTTCGCATTGAAGGCCGCCATCGCCGGCGGTCTCGGCCTCGCCTTCGGGCTGGGCCGCGCGACCGCCCTGGAAATGGCGCTGCTGCTCGGCCAGGGCGGCGAATTCGCCTTCGTGGTGGTGGGGCTGAGCGACCGCCTCGGCCTGCTGCCGCCGGCGGTCTCGCAGTTCATGCTGCTGGTGGTGTCGCTGTCGATGCTGGCGACCCCGGGGGTGGCCGGCCTCGCCCGCCGGCTGGCGGCCCGCCTCGAACAGCGCGAGGCGGCGGCGGCCGGCGGCGCCGGCCAGGACGGACTGGAGGGCCATGTCATCATCTGCGGCTTCGGCCGTGTCGGCCAGACCGTCGCCCGCCTGCTGGATACCGAAGCGGTGCCCTGGGCCGCGGTCGATTTCGATGCCGCCAATGTCACCCGCCAGCGGCGCGAAGGCCGCCTGCTGCATTACGGCGATGCCAGCCGGCCCGACCTGCTGGCCCGGCTGGATGCCGACCGCGCCCAGGCGGTGGTGGTCACCCTGGACGATCCGGCGGCGGCCGAGCGGCTGGTCGCCGCGGTCAGCCATGCCTGGCCGCAGCTGCCGGTCTATGCCCGCGCCCGCGACCGTCTGCATGCCGACCGGCTGCGTCAGCTGGGCGCCACCGAGGTGATCGCCGAGACCGTCGAGGCCTCGCTGCAGCTGGGCGGCCTCGCCCTGCAGGGCGCCGGCCTGCCCGACGAGGCGGTGATGCAGCGGCTGGAACGCGAGCGGGCCGGCTGAGGGGCTGCCGGCCGGCCCCGGCCGCCGCTTCGTCCCCGATGCGGTTTTTCTTGACCGATGAAGGGCTTAGTGCGCTTGGCGGCGGCCGGCCTTTCGGCTAATCTCGCCCGCCTGTGTTTCGCGCCGGGCGCGCCGCCGGACGATGCGGCTGCGCCGGCCGTTTCGCCATAACTTTGACAGTACAGTCTTCCGAGGGATTCATGTCGCATCCGCAACCGTTGATGGCCGGCAAGCGTGGCCTGATCATGGGCGTCGCCAATGACCGTTCGCTGGCCTGGGGCATTGCCCAGGCGGTGCACGCCCAGGGCGCGGAGCTCGCCTTCACCTACCAGGGCGAGGCGCTGGAGCGCCGGGTGCGGCCGCTGGCCCAGTCGATCGGGGCAACCCAGGTGCTGGAATGCGACGTCACCAACGCCGCCTCCATCGACGCGGTATTCGAAACGCTGGGCAGGGACTGGGGCAAGCTCGACTTCCTGGTGCATGCCATCGGCTTTTCCGACAAGAACGAGCTGAAGGGCCGCTATCTCGATACCAGCCCGGAAAACTTCGCGCTGACCATGAATGTCAGCTGCTACAGCTTCACGGCGGTGATGCAGCGTGCCGAGAAGCTGATGACCGAGGGCGGCTCGGCCGTAACGCTCACCTATTACGGCGCCGAGCGCGTGATGCCGCATTACAACGTGATGGGCGTCGCCAAGGCCGCGCTGGAGGCATCCGTGCGCTACCTCGCCGTCGATCTCGGCAAGAAGGGCATCCGTGTGAATGCCATCTCGGCCGGCCCGATCAAGACCCTGGCCGCCAGCGGCATCGGCGATTTCCGCTATATCCTGAAGTGGAACGAGCTGAACGCACCGCTGCGCCGCAATGTCAGCATCGAGCAGGTCGGCGGCGCCGGCCTCTATCTGCTCAGCGATCTCGGCGCCGGCGTCACCGGCGAGACCCATCACGTCGACAGTGGCTATCACGCGGTGGGCATGGTGGCGACCGACCAGGCCGCCAGCGTGGCCGACCTGCTGCTGTCGCTCGGCGGCAAAAAAGCCGAATAGCCGGACCGGGATCGCAGCCCGTGTCGGACAACACCTACGGCCGCCTGTTCCGCGTCACCACCTGGGGCGAAAGCCACGGGCCGGCACTGGGCTGCGTGGTCGACGGCGTGCCGCCGCGGGTGCCGCTTTCCGAGGCCGACATCCAGCACTGGATGGACCAGCGCAAGCCCGGCTCGTCGCGCTTCGTGACCCAGCGGCGCGAACCCGATGCCGTGAAGATCCTGTCCGGTGTCTTCGAGGGGCAGACCACGGGCACGCCGGTCTCGCTGCTGATCGAGAATGTCGACCAGCGCTCGAAAGACTACGGCGAGATCATGGACAAGTTCCGTCCCGGTCATGCCGATTATGCCTACTGGGCCAAATACGGCATCCGCGACTATCGCGGCGGCGGGCGCAGCTCGGCGCGCGAGACGGCGGCGCGCGTGGCGGCCGGTGCGGTGGCGCGGCAGGTGCTGAAGACCCTGCTGGGGCCGCAGGTCGCGATCCGCGGCGCCCTGGTGCAGATCGGCGAGAAGAGCATCGATTACGGCCGCTGGAACTGGGCCGGCACCGAACAGAACCCCTTCTGGTGCCCGGACCCGCAGATGGCGATGGAATGGGAAGACTATCTCGACGGCATCCGCAAGGCGGGCTCTAGCGTGGGCGCCGTGGTCGAGGTCCATGCCAGCGGCATGCCGGCGGGCCTCGGCGCACCGGTCTACGGCAAGCTCGACACCGAACTGGCCGCGGCGATGATGAGCATCAATGCCGTCAAGGGCGTCGAGATCGGCGCCGGCTTTGCCGCCGCGCGGCTGACCGGCGAGCAGAATGCCGACGAGATGCGGCTGTCGGAAGACGGCCGGCCGGATTTCTCGTCCAACCATGCCGGCGGCATCCTCGGCGGCATTTCCACGGGACAGGACATCGTGGTGCGCTTCGCGGTGAAGCCGACCTCGTCCATTCTGTCGCCCCGCGCCACGCTGGACCGGTTCGGCCGCGAGACCGAGATCGTCACCAAGGGCCGCCACGATCCCTGCGTCGGCATCCGCGCGGTGCCGGTGGGCGAAGCGATGATGGCCGCCGTGCTGGCCGACCAGCTGCTGCGGCATCGCGGCCAGGTCGGGGGCTTTAAAACGGGCTTCGATCCGCGCTAGGCTTGCCTCCATCTACGGAGGAAATGCCATGAGCCAGCCGAAACGCGTCCACGCGCTCGATATCCCGGTCCCGGCCCGCACGGAGCTGGATGCGGATACCCAGGCCTATTTCGCCAAATGCGACGAGAAGATCGGCTTCGTGCCGAACGTGCTGCTGTCCTATGCCTTCGATGCCAAGAAGCTGCGCGCCTTCTCGGACATGTATAACGACCTGATGCTGGCGCCGTCGGGCCTCAGCAAGCTGGAGCGCGAGATGATCGCGGTGGCGGTCAGCAGCATCAACCACTGCTTCTACTGCCTGACCGCCCATGGCGCGGCGGTGCGCCAGCTGTCGGGCGACCCCAAGCTGGGCGAGCTGATGGTGATGAACTGGCGCAGCGCCGAGCTGACGCCGAAGATGCGGGCGGCGCTGGAATTCGCCAGCAAACTGACCGAAAGCCCGGACAAGATCGTCGAGGCGGACCGCCAGGCCCTGCGCGATGCCGGCTGGAACGACCGTGACATCTGGGATATCGCCGCCACCGCCAGCTTCTTCAACATGTCGAACCGCATGGCCGCCGCCATCGAGATGATGCCGAACGAGGCGTATCACGGCAGTTTCCGCTGAGACGGCAGCAGAGAGCCTGCCGGCTTGACCTTGCGGCAGCGCGGGCGGAGACTGCGTTTCACGCACCGCCGCCCTGATTCACCGGGATTCGCCTGCCTGTGTTCGATATCGCCAAGCTGCAGGTCCTGGTCGTCGACGACCTGAAGACCGTCCGCGACATAACCCGCGCGCTGCTGCTGGATCACGGGATCGGCCGGGTCGAGACGGCGGAAGACGGTGCGCCGGCCCTGGCCTTCCTCGACCGCCTCGCCGCCGCGCGGGAAAACGGCGCGGAAGATGCCGCCTGCGACCTGATCCTGCTCGACCTGAACATGCCCGGCATGGACGGCATCGAGGTGCTGCGGCACCTGGCCGACCGCCGCTTCGCCGGCCATGTCGCCCTGTTCAGCGCCGAAAGCGCCCGCGTGCTGCGCACCGCCGAGGCGCTGGCCCGTGCCCACAGCCTGAACCTGCTCGGCATCCTGCCCAAGCCGCTGACCCGCGATGCCGTGCAGGCCCTGCTGGCGCGGCTGCGCGACGGCCGCGCGCCGCAGGCGCAGCCGGCGCTGGCGCCACCCGACGAGATGGAGCTGCTGGATGGCATCCGCCGCGGCCAGATCGAGATCATGGTGCAGCCGAAGGTCTTCATGCGCTCGGGCCGGCCGATGGGTGCCGAGGCCCTGGCGCGCTGGCGGCATCCGGAACGCGGCCTGCTCGGCGCCGGCCAGTTCGTGCCGCTGGCCGAGAACGGCGCCGCCGCCGAACCGCTGTTCGATGCCACCCTGGGCCAGGCCCTGCGCGTGGCGGCGTCATGGCGGGAGGCGGGACTGGAGCTGCAGATGGCGGTCAACCTGTCGACCGCCAATCTCTCGCGCCTCGACCTGCCGCAGCGCATCACCGCCGCCACCGCGGAAGCCGGCCTCGCGCCCGGCGCCATCCTGCTGGAAGTGACCGAGAGCCGGCTGATCCACGATGTCGCCGCCGCGCTGGAAGTGCTGACCCGTCTGCGGCTGAAGGGATTCCAGCTGGCCATCGACGATTTCGGCACCGGCTATTCCTCGCTGGAACAGCTGCAGCGGATTCCCTTCGAGGAGATGAAGATCGACCGCCAGTTCACCGGCCATGCCGCCCATGATCCGGCGGCACGCGCCATCGTCTCGTCCAGCATCGGCCTCGCCCGCAAGCTCGGCATGGTCACGGTGGCCGAGGGGATCGAGACCCGGGCCGACTGGGACTGCGCCGCCGGGCTGGGCTGCGACATCGCGCAGGGCTTTTTCATCGCCCCGCCGCTCAGCCCCGCCGCGCTGCCCGGCTGGCTGGCCGGCTGGCAGGGCCCGCCGGCCGCCTGACACCGACAGGCGGACACCGGCCCCCTTCGCCGGCAGCCGGCGACGCCTCCGTATACGGCACAATGCCCGCGCCGCACCCCTGCTGCTTTTTAAGCCATTGTGACAATTGCCTGTGTTCCGGGCGCAACACCCCTGCCCAGCTTCGCGGCTGCAGCATGGTACGTCGGCGAACAATCTGTCGCGGAATCCGGCCGGCCGACTCATAAAATTGCCAAGCCCATGAAATTGCAGGGGTTAATAAAAATATATGCTTTTCCTCTTGCGCTGCACGCGTCCCCGCGGTACTTATTGCATCGCAACAAGCTTCCGGTTTGTTGCATGCCCTTCTCGGGCGTTTCCTCCCTAGACTTGGGCCGCGCTTCACTGCGCGGCCCCTTTTTTTCTCAGAACCGGCCAACGGGCCGCCCGCGTATACGCAGCGGACCGCGCAGGGCATCACCGGCGGCCGGGAGGAAATGGCACCGCAGCGGGCAGCCTGACCGCCGCCACACGCAGGGAGTGCCGCGCCCGATGAGCCGGATCAGCCACAGCTTTCTCCGCTTCCGCCAGGAATGGTTTCCGGATGTCCCGCGCGAGCTGCTCGCCGGCCTCGTGGTGGCACTGGCGCTGATCCCCGAAGCGATCGCCTTCTCGATCATTGCCGGCGTCGACCCCAAGGTCGGCCTCTACGCCTCCTTCTGCATTGCCGTGGTCACCGCGATCGCCGGCGGCCGCCCGGCGATGATCTCGGCCGCCACTGCCGCCACCGCCGTCGTCATGATCACCCTGGTGAAGGAACATGGCCTGCAATACCTGCTGGCGGCCACGATCCTGACCGGCCTGCTGCAGATCGGTGCCGGCCTGCTGCGGCTCGGCACGCTGATGCGCTTCGTTTCCAGTTCGGTGATGACCGGTTTCGTCAACGCGCTCGCCATCCTGATCTTCCTCGCGCAGCTGCCGGAGCTGGTCGGCCATGGCTGGCAGACCTGGGCCTTCGCCGCCGCCGGCCTCGCCATCATCTTCGTGATGCCGCGCATCACCACGGCAGTGCCGGCGCCGCTGGTCTGCATCGTGCTGCTGACCGCCATCGTGATGGCCGGCGGCGATTTCGGCCTGCGCAATGTCGGCGACATGGGCGCCCTACCCGACACGCTGCCGGTCTTCCTGCTGCCCGATGTGCCGCTCGATCTCGACACGCTCGGCATCATCTTTCCCTACGCGCTGACCATCGCCATGGTCGGCCTGCTGGAATCGCTGATGACGGCGAAGATCATCGACGACTACACGGAAACCCAGAGCGACAAGAACCGCGAATGCGTCGGCCAGGGCTTCGGCAACATCGCGTCGGGCCTGTTCGGCGGCATGGCCGGCTGTGCCATGATCGGCCAGTCGATGATCAACGTCACTTCGGGTGCGCGCGGCCGGCTCAGCTGCCTGGCGGCCGGCATCTTCCTGCTGATCCTGATCGTCGCGCTCGGCGACTGGGTGAAGCAGATTCCGATGCCGGCACTGGTGGCGGTGATGATCTTCGTGTCGATCAAGACCTTCAAATGGGAGTCGCTGAAAAGCCTGGTCACCCACCCGAAAAGCTCCAGCATCGTCATGGTCGCCACCGTGATCGTCGTGGTTGCCACCCACGATCTTGCCAAGGGCGTGCTGACCGGCGTGCTGCTGAGTGCGGTTTTCTTCACCCGCAAGGTGGCCCGGCTGGTGGCGGTGGAATCGGTGCTGAATGCCGAGGAGACCGAACGCCGCTACAGCGTGCGCGGCCAGATCTTCTTCGCCTCGGCCGATGCCTTCGCCTCGGCCTTCGACCTGTTCGAGCCGCTCGAACGCGTGGTGATCGACGTTTCCGCCGCGCATTTCTGGGATGTCACGGCGGTGGCCGCGCTTGACCGCGTGGTGCTGCGCTTCCGCCACAAGGGCGTTGCCGTCGAGGTGATCGGCCTGAACGAGGCCAGTGCCACCATCGTCGGCCGCCATGGCCGCCACGACAAGCCCGGCGCCCTCGGACACCAGCCGGGCCACTAGCCGCCGCCGGCCGGCTGGCCGGAAGCCGCCAGTCAGAAGGCGCCGGTCAGAAGCGGCGGTCAGATATCCGCTGCCGCGTCGGCCTCCGGCGGCGGCGGCACCGCCAGGATCTTGTCGATCCGCCGGCCATCCATGTCGAGCACCTCGAACCGCCAGCCGGCCCAGTCGGTGCTGTCGCCGGCCTCGGGCAGGCGGCCGAAGCGTTCGAGCAGGAAGCCGGCCATGGTGTGATGCTCGCCCTCTTCCGGCAGATGCAGGCCGAGGCGCTCGGCCGCGTCGCCGCGCGGCAGCAGGCCGTCCAGCAGCCAGGAACCGTCGCCGCGGCGCAGCGCGCCCGGCGTGGCCGCATTGCCCGGCAGGGCGAAGCCGCCGGCAATCGCCTCCATGATGTCGGCCGGCGTGACGATGCCTTCCAGGCTGCCGAATTCGTCGACCACGAAGGCCATGCCGCCGGGCGACCGCTTGAGCATCGCCAGCGCGTCGAGGATGTCGGCGCTTTCATGCACCGCCGGCACCGGCTGCAGGTAGGCCTGCAGGCCGTCGGCGGCGAGCCGGTCGCGGCCACCATCGAGCAGGGCATCGAGCACCGCCTTGACGCTGACCACGCCGAGCGGTTCGTCGATGCCGCCGCGCGCGGCCGGCAGGCGCAGATGCATGGTGCTGCGCAGCCGCGCGACCTGCGCCTCGTGCGGCGCCGACAGGTCAAGCCAGTCGATGTCGCGGCGC
Source organism: Ferrovibrio sp. (assembly GCF_964218355.1). Classification (GTDB taxonomy): domain Bacteria; phylum Pseudomonadota; class Alphaproteobacteria; order Ferrovibrionales; family Ferrovibrionaceae; genus Ferrovibrio. The sequence goes on from NZ_CAXPMC010000017.1 coordinate 29,578, forward strand.
GGCGTCATCACCGCGCGCACCGGCCGGTCGCCCAGCCGCATGACGGCCGCGATCATGCGGCGCTCTTCCGGCTCGACGGTGCCGGCGCTTTCGGCCTCGGCGACCAGATGGCTGATCTCTTCCTCGCTGACCGCCTCGCGCACGTCGCGACCCAGGCCCAGCAGCCGCATCAGCAATGCCGAGGAGCGTTCCAGCAGCCACACCAGCGGCGCGGCAAGGCGCGCCAGCACCGTCATCGGCCAGGCGACGATGGCGGCGATGCGCTCGGGATTCCGCAATGCCAGCTGCTTGGGCACCAGCTCGCCGGCAATCAGCGAGGCATAGGTCACGCCGCCGACCACCAGCGCGAAGGCGATGGTGTCGGCCGCCGGCGCCAGTTCCGGCGGCAGGATGGCTGCCAGCCAGCGGCCGAAGGGACCGGCGAGGGTGGCGCCCGAAAAGGCGCCGGCGAGGATGCCGACCAGGGTGATGCCGATCTGCACCGCGGACAGGAAGCGCCCCGGCTGCGCCGCCAGCGCCAGCGCCAGCTTCGCGCCGCGGCTGCGCTGCCGCCTGGCCATCGCCTGCAGCCGCGCCTTGCGCGCCGAGACCACGGCGAGTTCGGACATGGCGAGGAAGCCGTTCAGCAGAATCAGCAGCGCGATCAGCGCAAGGTCGAGCCAGTGGGTCATGGCCGGGGGATCATAGCCGGCCGACTATAGGAAAAGCCGGCCGCCACCGCCAGCCGGGCCGGCCGCTGGCTGTGCAGACTCGGGGCACACGTCTGAAAGTGGTCTATATGATGTGGATATATTCTGAAAAGTTGAGAATGATTCGACTCATCAAATGAATGGTTGCTATTATCCCCCTCAGGTTGCAGTGAGGGGGGCTCATGTGACCATACCCGTCAATACGGTCTTTCTCGCCATCCAGGCCGGGGTGCGGCTCTACCAGGGCCTGCGCAGCGCCTATGTGAACTCGGTGCGCAGCGCCGCCATCACCCTGCCGCTGCCGCGGGCGCCGGGTGCGGCTGGCCTGACCGAAATGATCGACTGGTTCACGGCCGTGGCCCGGCCGGAACACAGCCCGGAACCCGGCTCGCCCCTTGCCGCCATCCTCGCAACGGGCGCCAACACTCCCGACGCACTGACCGCCGACGAAAGGCTGCTGCTGCGCCAGGCCTACGATGTCTGCTGGGCCGAGGAAAACGGGGCGCCGGACACCACCGGCGCCAGCCTGCCGAGCGCGGCATTCTTTGCCCTGGTGGAGGTTCGGCAATGGGCGAAGGGCCAGGCCGGTCAGCCTGTCTCGACATTCCAGGCCATCGCCGGCACGCTGATCGACACGGCGGTCTTCTGGTTCGCCGGCAAGCCCGGCGCCATTTCGGAGAAACACCCCGAGGGGCGCGCGCTGAAGGCCTTCCTGACCGGCATCCAGTCGGTTTCGTTCGCCACGGTTCCCGCCGGCGAAATCTTTCCCCGGCTGATGATCGGGGTGCTGCAGGCCGTGGAGGCCGAGCCGCGGCTGCTGGCCGGCGGACAGAAGGAGGAGGCGCTCGTCCGGAATGTCTCCCGGGCCCTGGCCGAAGCGGCAACCCTGCGGCTGAGCGGCGGAAACGGCCCCACCAGCGAGGAAATCGAAGGCGCCGCCGTCTGGGTGCAGCAGCTGGCCGGCATCATCCTGAAGGCAGGGGCCGATACCGTGCTGGCCGATCCGGCGCTGTTCCTGGGTGTGAAGGGCGGCAGCGAGGCCGCCGTCACCAAAGAGATCGGCGGCGCCCTGCTGAACCTTCTCGTTCCCGTACCCGGCGGCGGAGTGCAGCTGCAGGCGCTGCTGTCCGGCAGCGGTGTGGAAACCCTGGCCCGGGCTTCGCTGGCGGCCGTGGGCCGCCACCCCGGCGTGCTCGGGATCGGCAGCAGGCCGAACGGCGTGGAAAAGCTGCTCGCAGAGCTGGCTGCCGATTTCTCGCAGTTCCATGCAGACAGCAACATCGGTGCCGCCTTTCCGGCGATCGCCGCCCTAGTGCTGCAGCGGACGGCGGAGAATCTCGATGCGTTATGGGGCGCCAGCGACCGCGGCGATCCGGGGAAGAACCTGCTGGTCATTGCCAGCCGGCAGGTGCTGGCCGCCCTGCAGCAGGCAACACAGGGCCGGCCGGAAGCCCTGTTCTCCAAGACACAGATCGCGGCGCTGATCGATGCGGTTCTGGCCGAGGTCACCGCCAATCCGCGCTGGGTGACCACGCGGTCCGACGAGATCGGCGGCACGCCCTGGCTGGCGGCGGCCATCGAGGCCGCGCTCGGCGCCCTGGCAGGAAAGAGCGCCTTCTCGCTGACCGGCGCCGACCGGCTGGCGATCCTGCAGGCGGCGCTGACCGCCGCCGGCCGCCGGCTGGCCCTGCTGCGCGCGCTGCCGGCCGGCGGCGGCGGCGACATCCCGATCGCCGCCATCATCGACGCCGTCTTCGCCGGCCTCGCCAGGCCCGGCAGCGAGGACGCGGCATGGCGACTGGCCCGCGGCAGCGTCGCCGTCGCCCTGCTGGACATCGCCTTCGACCGCTTTGCCGGTTTCCCGGCCGGCGATGCCGGCCTGCCGGGACAGATCGCCGTGCTGCGCAAGGCGGTCGACGATTTCGCCGCCGGCAGCATCGACCTGGACGGCTTCGCCGCGCAGCTCGGCAACGGCCTCAGGGCCGCCGGCTAGCCGGAACAGTGGAGGAAACGATGCCTGCGCCCCATGCCAGCCGTCCCGTTCGCCTCGCCGGTGCCGTCGCCCTCGCTTTCAGCCTGCTGCTCGGCGGCTGCGGCGCGCACCGGCTGTCGCAGGCACAGGATGCCTTCTCGAAAGGCGCCGAGCTGGAAAACCGCGCGGCCGCCCTGTCGGCCGACAGTATCGCCGCCTATGGCTCGCCCTTTGGCTATTACCGGCAGGCCGACAGCATCCTGCGCAGGGATACCGACGAGCGGAAAGACGACCTGCAGCAGGACGGCCTGCTCGGCACCGCCTATGCCCTGCATGCCCTGACCCTGTGGCGCATGGCCGACCTGTCAACGCTGGACCCGGCGGAGCCGGGCAGCACCGACGGCACGGATGCCGGCGACCGCCTGTTCGCAGAGGCGATGCAGAAGAAGCTGGCCGCCGAAGCCCTCGCCGGCCAGCTCGGCCCGCGCGACGGCTTCATGCTGGCAATCCTTCCGAAGCTGCGCGACCACGACAAGGGCATGCAGGTGCTGGCCGGGAACACGGCGCCAGGCGCCAGGCGCGCCCATGCATTCTTCAAAAGTGCCTTCGAGGGCGTGCAGGCGGCGCTGGATTCCGGCAGCCTGCCAGCCAATCACGGCGTTCTTCTCTATGCCCGCATGGTGCAGCTGCAGACCCTGGTCGCCTGGACCCAGGCAATCGGCCGTGCGCTGGACGACCAGCAGCAGCGCCTGCGCTGCCGCAATGCCTGGATCATCCCGTCCCTGAACAGGGTGCTGAAGGATTTCGGCGAGGACCTGAAGACCCGCGGCATCGCCGAGCCCGGATTCATCAGCCAGAGATTCAGGGCCATGGGACTGAACATGCCCGCAGGCGGCGACCCGATCCCGCTGTACCGGACCGACAGTTCCGCCGGTCCCGCCGCCTGCACCGCCCTGTCCTGATCGCGCCTTCCTGACCGCGGAGCCGCCGCCATGTCCGCACCAGCCATCGCCCTTCCGCCGCCGGTCTTTCCCGGCATCACCCTGGCCGAAGGGGCCGGACGCGACGAGGCGGCGCGCGCGCTGGTGCGGCAGGTGCAGCAGCGGCTGAATGCGCTGGGCTGCGGGCCGGTGGCCGAGGACGGCCTGTTCGGCCCGCGCACCGCGGCCGCCGTGCGGCTGTTCCAGGCGCGTTTTTCCGATGGCGACGGCCAGCCGCTGAACAGCGACGGCGCGGTCGGCCCGCTGACCTGGCAGGCCCTGTTCGGCAGCGATGCGGCCCCGCGGCCACGGGTGCCGCCGCCCGCGGCCGCGGCAAAGCCGGGGGATGCCCTGGTGGCGGCGGCGCTGGCCATCGCCGGCGGGCTGGTCGGGGTGCGCGAGCAGCCGCCCGGCTCCAACCGCGGCCCCGAGGTCGACCGCTATCTCGAGAATGTCGGCCTCGATCCGGCGACCGGTTCGTATCCGTGGTGCGCCGCCTTCGTCTACTGGTGCTTCACCCAGGCCAGCGCGGCACAGGGCGTGGCCAATCCGGCGATCCGCACCGCCGGCGTGCTCGACCACTGGCGGCGGGCCCGGCTGCGCGGCATCCGCTGCATCGCCGCCGCCGACGCGATCGCCGCGCCGGGCCTGGTGCGGCCCGGCCAGCTGTTCCTGCTGTCGACCGGCGGCGGCACCGGCCATATCGGCTTCGTCGAGGCGGTGGCGAACGGCAAGCTGGTGACCATCGAAGGCAACAGCAACGACGGCGGCGCGCGCGAGGGCATCGGCGTGTTTCGCCGCGACCAGCGCCGCATCGGCCAGATCAGTCTCGGTTTCATCGATTATGCCACCGGCATGGAGGTGTGACATGCGCCACCGGTTCCCGACATCCTGCCTGCAGTCCGCGCTGCTGCTGCCAGTCCTGCTGCTGCCAGCCCTGCTGCTGACTGCATTGCTGCTGTCCGTCCTGCCGGCGGGCGGCGCGGCGGCCCAGGAGGCGCCGAAGCCGCCGCCGACCTTTGCCATTGCCGGGCCGGGATCTTACGGCCTGGGCGACGCGCTGGTGCTGGAACTGCGGCTGGGCCGCGGCGTGACCATCGATCCGCGCCGGATCACCCTGCTGCTGGATGGCGAACCGGCCGGCCTGGTTCCGCAATGGGCGCCGCCGCACCTGACCTTCCGGCTGCAGCGCATCGACAGCCAGGGCACGGCGGCCGGCAACCGGGCCTTATGGGAGCGGCTGCTGGCCGAACCCTATGCCCGGCAGCGCAGCGTTGCCGTCGCGCTGCGCAATGGCGACGAGGCCATCGCCTTTGCCGCAAAACCGGAAGACAGCCCGGCCGCCGCCACCGGCATCACGCTGGTCAAGTATGACGGCTGGCAGATGGCGGGCGGCCTGCTGCTGGTGGTGCTGGCGGTCGGCGGCGTGATCTGGTTCGGCCGCAGCAGCGGCATGCTGCGCGATGCGCCGGTGCCGCAGATGCCGGTTGCGGAGCGGAGCTTCAGCCTCGGCCGCTGCCAGATGGCGGTCTGGTTCTGCCTGATCCTCACATCCTTCCTGCTGATCGCCATCACCCTGCAGGACCTGAACTCGATCACCACGCAGAGCTTCATCCTGCTCGGCGTCTCGGCGGGAACCGGCCTTGCCTCGGTGGCCATCGACAACAGCCGCACCGAGGCCCGGGCCGCCATCGACGCGCTGGCGGCGCTGGGCCTGAAGACGCCGGAGGATGTGGCGGCACTGTACAGCCGGGCCGCCGCCGAGCCCGGCGATGCCGGCGCACGGGGCCTGCTGGAAACCTACCGGCAGACGGTGGCGCCCTATCGCAGCGGCGGCTTCTGGCTCGACCTGCTCACCGATGCCGGCGGCGTCACGCTGCACCGGTTCCAGATCGTGATCTGGACCGTGGTGCTGGGCGCGATCTATGCGGTGCAGGTCTATACCAGGCTGAAGCCGCCGGATTTCGGCGACAACCTGCTGATCCTGATGGGCATCACCAGCGGCATCTATCTCGGCTTCAAGCCGGCCGAGAAGCACGGCTGACACGGCCGGGCCGACCGGGCACGACTGACCGGCCCGCCGGCCTCAGCCCTGGGCGACGGCTTTCGGCAGCTGGTCGATCAGCCACTGCAGGGCCGCCATCTCGGCATCGGCACTGGCGCCGGCACTGGCGCCGGCCGCCGCATCCTCCGCGGCCGGGCTGCCGGCCGATTGCGGAGCTGGTGATGGTGATGGTTTCGGCTGGGACATGACGGAATCGGGTTGCGGGCGGGACGGGTCGGAACGGAGCCTGGCGGGTGCCGGCACGGCCGGATCAGCCGGCCAGCAGATTGCTGCAGGCGCTGGCGACGCCGTCCACCGCCGTGTCGCTGCCCGGCATCACGGCCCAGTGGGCGGCGAGCTCGCGGCGTTCGCTCCAGCCGAGATCGGCGGCTTTCGGATCGGCGATCAGCGCCTGGGCGGCGCAGATGCGGGCCTGCACGGCGACGCTGGCCATCTCGGTACGCTGCTGGGCGGTGCTGCTCAGCACCTGGAAACCGCCGATATTCGTGGCGATCGGGCCGGCCACGAGGCCGATGGCGAAGGCGATGGCGAGCGGCTTGATGCTCTGCCATTGCTGCATGAGGCCGGGCTTGCCGGCGGCGGTCTGGGGCGATTGGGCCATGATGCCCTCCTGTCTGGGTTTTTCACATTGCGGCGAAAGGGCGGCCTGCCACGCCGCCCCCTGCCATGGCCCGCCCGCATCGCGGGCGGGGCTCTGTTCAGCGGGATGCGTCGCCCTGCTGGGCCGGCGGCGCCTGGGTCTTCGGGGCTTCGGCGGCCGGCTGCTTGGGCGGCTGCGGCTCGGCCTGGCCCTGCTGGGCCTCGGCGACCTTCTTCTCCATTGCGGCGAGCGGCTTGGCCTGATTCTGAGTCTGGGTCATCGGATGACCTCCTGGTTACATGGCAAATATTTGCCATGGCCGGATACTACAGATATTCCGAAAAAATGCAATAAAAATAAATACTTACTCATGAATTCCAGAGATTTTTATTGCTGTTTTATTAGCTAAGGGACCGGAATTGCTGCCTGATATTATTTTTTATTTGAATTGATCCGGAGAACTACTTTCAGTCTATTCCGCGCGTTTCGCCCGCTGGTCGGCCAGATGCCGGCGCCATTGCGCGCGCAGGGCCGCCGGCCGTTCCGGATAGCGGTCGTCGAGGAATTCGGGCTCGGCGATGCGGTCGGCGCGGAAATGGCGGAAATCTCCGCGCAGCTCGCACCAGGCGGCGATGATCCGCACCGTGTCCATGAAACCCAAGGTCACCGGCCAGACCACCCGGCGCGAGGCGGCGCCCTTCGCGTCGGTATAGGCGAAGGCGAGCTTGCGGCCGAGCCGGATCTGCACCCGCAGGGCGGCAAGGTCGAGGCCGTCGGCCGGGCGTTCCGACCAGGGCGGCGAGACCAGCGCCGCCGGCTCGGCCAGATAGGGCCGCAGCTTTTCCGGGATCGCCGCCTCGATCTTGGCCAGCAGGTCGCGGGCGGCCCGGGCCAGCGCCGGATCGCCCTGGTGGCCGACCCATTGCGCACCCAGCACGGCGGCCTCGATCTCGTCGGGGGTCAGCATCAGCGGCGGCATGTCATAGCCCCCGTCCAGCACATAGCCCATGCCGGCCTCGCCGCGGATCGGCACCCGCTGGCCGATCAGGGCGGCGATGTCGCGGTAGACCGTGCGCAGCGAGCATTCCAGCTCGGCCGCGATCGCCTCGCCGGCCAGCGGCGCGCGGGCACGGCGCAGGATCTGGATGATCTGGAACAGGCGGTCGGCGCGGCGCATGGCCCTTCGTCTTTCTCATGGAGGCGCAGGATGCCGGATGGCTGCTGACAGCATGCTGTCAGCAGCCGGGGCGTACAAGGACAGTCAGGCCGCCAGAGGCAGATTGCGACATCACCAGCACGAGACAGACAGCGCGGCACCGCCTGCGCGAGACCGACAGACGGAGAGCCAGAGATGAGCCGGATTCCTTCCCCGCAGGCCGCCGCGCCCCTTCACGGTCCGGTCGCCGCCCGCAATGCCCGCCATGCCGATCCGATCGTGCTGTACGGCTTCGGCCCGTGGCTGGGCCTGCCCGATGGCAGCCCCTTCGTGCTGAAGACGGAAATCCAGCTGAAGATGGCCGGCCTCGCCTATGTGAAGGACCTGACCGGCTTTGCCCGGGCGCCGAAGGCCAGGCTGCCCTATCTGCGCGACGGGCTGGAGATCGTGCCCGACAGCAGTTTCATCCGCTGGCATATCGAGCGCAAATACGGCCTCGATCTCGATGCCGGGCTCGGTCCGCGGCAGCGCGCCGAGGCGTGGAGCATCGAACGCCTGCTGGAAGACCATCTCGGCTGGGCGGCGACGTGGTTCCGCTGGATTCCGGCGGAGAATTTCGCCGCCGGGCCGGCGCGGTTCTTCGATGGCGCGCCGCCGGAACTGCGCGACGACCTGCGCAACGCGGCGCTGGCCCGGCTGGCCACCGGCATGCAGGCCCAGGGCATCGGCCGCCACAGCATGAACGAGATTGCCCAGCTCGGCATCCGCTCGCTGGACAGCTTTGCCATGCTGCTGGGCGGCCGCGACTTCCTGTTCGGCGACACGCCGACGGCCACCGATGCCACGGCGGCCGGCCTGCTGGCGGCGCTGGTGGTGCCGGACCTCGACTCGCCCCTGCGCCGCCGCGCCCTGCAGCTCGACAATGTCACCGATTACGTGACCCGCATGATGGCGCGCTATTTCCCGCCGGTGGGAATTCCTGTGGGTGTGCCGGTGGTGAGGGAAAAAGAGAAAGCAGCGGAGGTGGCGTAAAGCAAGGAAGCGCAGCACAAATGAAAACCCCCGCAGCAATGCGGGGGTTTTTCTTATGATATTGCCGGCAACGCTGTTGGAGTGGAAACTTGATTTAGTGCTTTATAAAGGTCCTTCGCTTTCTCCAAACGATTCCCCTGCGCCTTGTCAGGCTTGCGCTTTGCAGTTTCAACCCAAGGGTTATCATAACCTTGCGTGGAGAGGAACGCAGCTGTTGCAGCAAGCTCCAATTCAATTGGGTCTGCATGCACAACCTTTTGAACAAGCCCAGCCCTATCGTTAGCGCCCGAGGCCTCACCGGAGGGCTTTAATCGATAGATAGAGTAAACCCCTCCCCAAGAGGCAGGCCGCTCCTCCTCATCAATAAGACCAAGAATGCACGCGTTTCTTACAGCAAGGGCCAAATCTTCGCTGTAGGGGCCGTAGTGGCGATACTCGAAAGGAAACCCTCCCCCCATACCCGCCAGCTCCAAAAGGTAGGCAATCTTTTGCAGGCGGGTTCGCCCAACTATCTCCCCACCCGCATCTCGAATAATGTCGATAGCTTTATCGACATCCCGTTTGCTAGAGATTTGATTTTCCATGCTCAACCCCACTTCTGATAACATCATCAATATATTTGCGAGCTGCATCGTCGTTGTTGGCGGCATAGAGTCGAAAGACTTTAAACGGCTCTATAGCGGCAACCACGTGTGACTTCTCGACAATGTCTACTGAGCTTTGCTCCGCGACTCTTATTCTGATTTGATTCAGAGGCCCTTTAGACTCTTCCACTCGCTTGTAGGGAACCCGGGAGGTCATGTCTTTCAGAATTCGCTTCTTGTTAGATTGACTCTCTTCATTCCAAACATCGACCTTCAGAAAAATTTCTGAGCACACAGCGTCAACTGTCGAACCCAGAGTTTTACGGTCAGCTTGCAAGTCGGGATTGCCCTCCAATAAAGCCGCCTCGATTCTCTCTCTTGCATCTACACACTTATAGAGCTGACGGTCCCTAAGTCTTCGAGAGAACTCTGAAATTCCCTCATCTTTTGCTGTCGCCATTAATGACAACGCCCCCCAAATGACTGTGTCATCAAGGGCCAATGCGTTCTCCAGGCTATCCGGATTCTTTGCAAATTTTATAATTGGGTGGACCTCCGGCAGACCTGTGCGGTCCACCGCGTCATTCATAGAAAAAAGAATTGTTTGATATATGAGTTCACTAAAAATCTTCTCAGCACCGCGAGTAGCTTTGTGCAAATACAGAGTTGGGTATAACTGAAATAGGGCGAGAACGAATGTTTCCGCCGCATGTATTGCTTTTGAGCCAAGAACAAAAGTTTTTCGGTTCCCAACCGGAGTATCGTCAACCCCGTACGGAACATCCCCGACTTCTAGATTTGCTAGAAGCCAATCAAAATCGATTGCGCCAGTTTGGGTTCCCGCCATGAGTCGGTCGCGACGCATATAATCCAATCTATCTGCATCAAACTGGCTCGAAACAACGGCGTTGTATATATTCTCTGCACTTTCGCCACCGATAACATTGGCGACCTCTTCCGCGAATCCCAAGCCGAGATTCTTCTTTAATACGTCAGAAATCTCACTCTCTCGAATCAACGCTACGCTTACATGCTCATGATGGGCCATCTTTAGCTTAAGCCGCTTGCCTACATCCTCAAAAGCATGACTAAAGGGCCCGTGCCCAACGTCATGTACTAACGACGCGGCCAATGCGACATTCTTCTTGTGCGGACTGCCATCCTTCGAGACGGCCAACCGCTGATCAATCACATCCACCAGCTGACGAGCCGTGTGAAAAACACCAACGCTATGTGCGAATCTCGAATGGGTCGCGCCTGGGTAGACAAAATCTGAAAATCCCAGCTGTTTGACGCGCCGCAACCTCTGAAAAGGGGGCGTCTGAATGACATCCCACATCGCGTTGTCGAGCTCTTCAGCTCGAAATTCGATGAGCTTGTGTAGCGGGTCTAGAATGCGTTGGGGCTTATACACGATACATGTCCGTATTTGCTTTCCGCCCGATTCGTCAATCTGCTTCTATAAGAGCCGCATAAGCCGTTAACAGGACTTGCACAAACCTTATGTTCATTGTATGTTCTTGTCAAGATATCGCGCTCTTGCCCATCGTGAATCCGTCTACATACCCGCGCATGCGCGACTGCTATCGGTGATATCAGTGATAGCGCCGGCGGTCGGAAACGGGCCGGGATGAACCGCTGCGAACCGGGATGAACCGAAACGAGCTGTCCGGAACCGTCACGAACCGTGACGAACCCAGACGAACCGACGCGAACCCAGACGAACCGGCGCGAACCGCCCGGAACCGCCATGAACCGGAGGGATGCCGTCACCGCCCCAGCAGGCCGTCCCACATCTGGCGGAAGCCGCCGGCATCGGGCGGCGGCCGTTCGCTGAGCCGTTCGGGCGCGCCCAGCGGGCGGTGCTGCGCATCGAGGCGGAAGCGCAGGCCCCAGAAGCCGAGCGCGCTGTCGCCCGGCAGGCCGTAGCGGTAGTCGCGGGCTTCGACCACATGCCCGCCGGGATTGTCCGCCGCCGCATCGGCCAGCACCGTCCAGTGCAGCTTATCCATGGCGAACCAGTGGAAGACCCGGCCCGGTTCGGTGGCCAGCACGGCGGCCACCGCGGCGGCCGCGCCGGCATCCTGCCGCTCCTGGCGGGCGAAAGGCTGCCAGCGGATCGGCCGCGCGTCGAAGGGCGAGGCGAAGCCGACCAGGATCTCGTCCGGCCGGTCGGCCACGAGGCGGCGCCAGAAGGGCTGCAGCAGGGTGGGATAGGCCGCCACCGCCGCCTGCGGCAGGCCCGCCGCGGCCAGTTCGCGGCGCGCGCGGTCCTCCATATGCAGGCCGGCGCCCCAGGCCATCAGCGTGTAGAGCAGCACATAGGACAGCGCCAGCCGCGCCGCCCGCTGCGGCCGGTCGGTGAAGCGCAGGGGCAGCGGCACCTCGGGCATCTTCGCCAGCGCGCCCCAGAGAAACACCGCCAGCAGCGGCAGCGAATACAGCGGATCGATGATCGGCATCGCATTCACCGCGAAGCGCACGGTGCTGAACGGCGCCAGCAGCTGGGTGCCATAGGCCGTGAACAGGTCGATCAGCGGATGCGTCGCGCAGGCCAGCGCGCCCAGCCCCATCCAGGCCTGCCGGCGCTCGCGGTCGATCTGCGGCGCGCCGCCATAGCCGCCGCCGGCCCGGCCCAGCCGCCAGATCAGCCAGCCGAGCGCCGCGCCATAGACCAGGGCCACCGGCACCGCATGGCTGATGCCGCGATGCTGCTGCCAGGCCAGAACGGGGCCGCCGATCCAGCCGGCCACCACGTCGAGATCGGGCACCGAGCCGAGGATGCCGCCGGCAATGGTGGCGCGGCGGCCGAGAATCCGGCGATAGCCCGCCTGGGCCACCACGCCGCCAAAGAGAATCTGGGTCACGCTGTCCATGCGGCCATAAAGGCGGCAGCCCGCAAAAAAGGCAAGCCGCCCGCCCGGTTAGGCAGCGGCGGCCGGGCCGGCAGCGGACCGGCAGCGGGAGGCCGTACCGGATATGCACCGGGCTTGCGGGCGGCGCGGCGGCTGGCTATCGTGCGCGCCTCGCCTTCGGGCGCATACGAACGATCATCCCCGGGAGGGAACAGGGCGTGAGCCAGCCGGCCAGCCACAGAGCCGCATTTCCGGCGCAGGAAACTGCCGCCCCCGCGGTGCGGCTCAGCGATCTCGACATCACCTTTCACCTGCAGAACGGCCAGACCCACCGCGCCGTGCGCAACATCGCGCTGGATGTGGCGCCGGGCGAATTCGTCGCCATCGTCGGCCCCACCGGCTGCGGCAAGTCGACCCTGCTGAATGCCGCCGCCGGGCTGCTGGTGCCGTCGGCCGGGCGCGTCGAGATCGACGGCGCCGGCCTGGCCGGGCTGAACGCGAAGGCCGGCTACCTGTTCCAGGCCGATGCGCTGATGCCGTGGAAGACCGCGCTCGACAACGTCGCCGTGGCGCTGGAACCGCAGGGCGTGAACCGCGCCGAGGCCCTGCAGCGGGCCCGCGACTGGCTCGGCCGCGTCGGCCTGGCCGGTTTCGGCGACCGCTATCCACATATGCTGTCGGGCGGCCAGCGCAAGCGCGTCGCGCTGGCGCAGATGCTGATCCGCAACCCGGAAATCCTGCTCATGGACGAGCCCTTCGGGCCGCTGGACGCGCAGACGCGGCAGATCATGGGCAACCTGCTGCTCGACCTGTGGGCGGCCGACCGCAAGGCCTGCCTGTTCGTCACCCATGACCTGGAAGAGGCCATCGCCCTGGCCGACCGGGTGGTGGTGATGTCGGCCGGGCCCGCCGCCGGCATCGTCGGCGATTACCATGTGTCGCTGCCGCGGCCGCGCGACATCGCCGAAATCCGCATCGAGCCGGCCTTCCACGACATCCACAAGGCGATCTGGTCCACCCTGCGCGTGGAAGTGCAGAAGGCCTATGCCCAGGGCGAAGCCCGGCAGGGAGAACAGAAACCATGAGCCGCCCGGTCAGCCGCCCCGTCCTGCTGGCGCTGCAGGTGCTGGCCGGCCTCGCCTTCCTGCTGGTCTGGCATCTGCTGACCACCATTCCCGTCGGCGAGAAGGGCAAGCCGCTGTTCGATCCCTTCTTCTTCTCGACGCCGCTCGACGTGCTGGCCCGCACCTGGAAGGATTTTGCCTCCGGCGAGATCTGGCGCCATCTCGGCATCACGCTGCTGGAAACCGTGCTGGCCTTCGCCACCGGCGCCATCGGCGGCATCCTTCTCGGCTTCGCCTTCGCCCGCCGCGAATTGCTGGCTGCGGTGTTCGATCCCTATGTGAAGGCCGCCAACGCCCTGCCGCGCGTGGTGCTGGCGCCGATCTTCGCGCTGTGGTTCGGGCTCGGCATCTGGTCGAAGGTGGCGCTCGGCTTCACGCTGGTCTTCTTCATCGTCTTCTTCAACGTCTACCAGGGCGTGAAGGAAGTCAGCCCCACCGTGCTGGCCAATGCCCGCATGCTGGGCATGAACGAACGCCAGCTGATGCGCCATGTCTACTGGCCGGCGGCGCTGACCTGGATGTTCTCGTCGCTGCACACCTCCGTCGGCTTCGCCCTGGTCGGCGCCGTGGTCGGCGAGTATCTCGGCTCGGCCGGCGGCCTGGGCTACAAGATCCACGAGGCGGAAAGCGTGTTCGATGTCACCGGGGTGTTTTCCGGCATGCTGGTGCTGGCCCTGTTCGTCATCGTCATCGACACCTTCGTCACCCTGATCGAGCGGCGCCTGCTGAAATGGCGGCCCGACAGCGCGGCGGCGACCAGTCGCACGGCCTGATTTCACAAGACGCGTCAAGACAACAGAAACGGAGGAAACACCGATGCAGTTCAAGTCGATCATCGCAGCGGCAGCCATCGCGCTGGCCGCCGCCACCGGCAGCGCCCAGGCGGCGCCGGAAAAGAGCAAGCTGACCCTGGGCGTCGGCGGCAAGCCGCTGCTGTATTACCTGCCGCTGACCATCGCCGAGCAGAAGGGCTACTTCAAGGAACAGGGCCTCGATGTCTCCATCAACGATTTCGGCGGCGGCTCGAAGGCGCTGCAGGCCCTGCTCGGCGGTTCCGTCGAGGCGGTGACCGGCGCCTACGAACACACCATCCGCATGCAGCAGAAGGGCCAGGACATCCAGGCGGTGATCGAGCTTGGCCGCTTCCCCGGCATCGTGCTGGCGGTGAAGAAGTCCCATGAGGGCAAGGTGAAGACCGCGGCCGACCTCAAGGGCATGAAGATCGGCGTCACCGCGCCGGGCTCGTCGACCAACTTCTTCGTCAACTACCTGATCGCCAAGGCCGGCGGCGACCCGAAGGCCTCCGCCTTCATCGGCGTCGGCGGCGGCGCCGGCGGCGTGGCGGCGATCGAGAAGGGCGAGATCGATGCCATCTCGCATCTCGATCCGGTGATCTCCAAGCTGCAGGTCGACAACAGCGTGTTCATCCTCGCCGATTCCCGCACCGAGGCCGGCACCAAGGCGATCTTCGGCGGCTCCAACCCGGCCGCCGTGCTGTATCTGAAGGGCGACTTCATCAAGGACAACCCGCAGACCGTGCAGGCCCTGGTCAACGCCTTCAGCAAGGCGCTGAAGTGGCTGGAGACCGCCAAGCCGGAAGACGTGGTGGCCACGGTGCCGGAAGCCTATTATCTGGGCGACAAGCCGCTCTACATGCAGGCCGTGAAGAATTCCATGGAGACCTATTCGAAGACCGGCATCATTCCCCAGGCCGGCATGGAAAGCGCCTATGGCATGCTGGCGAAATTCGATGACGACCTCGCCAAGGCGAAGATCGACCTGTCGAAAACCTTCACCGACCGCTTCGTGAAGGCCGCCCGGTAATCCGGACACCTGTCAAAGGCGGCGGCCGGGATGGCGACATCCCGGTCGTTTTTTTTGACCGGCCGTCCTAATTTTGCCGCCGCCTGCGAATCCGGTTGACGCGCCCTCGCGGCAGTTATAATTGGCGAATGGGGTTCCTTGAGACATTGCCGGCACCGCTGACCGCCCGCAGCAAGCGCTTTCTTGCCGTCTGGCATGGCTGGCGCGGCAGCCGGCTGCTGCCCGAGCGCGGCGATATCGACCGGGCGGCGCTGGGCGACCTGGCCGGCACCTGCCTGCTGCTGAACGTGCGCGGCCATGACGACATCAACATCGACTGGGTGGGCGACGAGATCACCCGCCAGATCGGCGTCGACCTTGCCGGCTGCAACTATCTCGACCTGACCTCGCGGGCCAACCGCGCCTGGCGGGCGCATCTGACCCTGGCCCAGATGGCACAGCCCTGCTCGGTGGCGATCTATTACTGGCTGCGGCTCGGCAGCGGCGACACCCTGCCGGTGGAATTCGTCAGCGGACCGCTGCGCGAGGACGGCGCCAGCCATGCCAGCCTGATCCTGTGCTGCGCCTCGGGCCTGACCGGCAGCGAAGCCGAGCCGGTGGCCGTCGATCCCGATTCCTATCAGGAAGGCGACGGCATGCGCTTCATCGATATCGGCGCCGGCATGCCACCGATGATCCCGGCCCAGCGCCAGGAAGCGCGGCCCGTACAATAGGGCCGGCAGGACCTACAGCGATTCCAGCAGATAGCGGCGGTGCTGCGGCTGCACCGGGCGGGCATTCAGCGCGAACAGCGTCGCGAACTGGCGGATCTGCGCGGGCGATGCCGTGATGGGCTGGCGATAGACGCTCCAGACCACACCTTCGGAGCAGGGCGGCGTGGTCAGCGAGCCGGCATAGCGCAGGTAATGACGGTCCATGGGCAGCAGCGAATCCGGGCGGATGACGGTGCTGCTGGCCACTTCCGGCCCGGGCTTTGCCGGCATCTGGTCGAAGATCGGCTTCAGCACCATGTTCTCGGCACCGGGCATGATGAAGACGCCGAGCACGGCGAGCCCGCCGGCGGCCGACCGGTGCACGAAATGGCATTCCATGTCGAAGCGGCGGCCCGACAGCAGATGCTCGCTCGGGTGATGGAAATGGAACTGCAGCAGGTCGTGGATCACGCCGTCGATCCGGCTCTGGCTGCCCGGTGCGCAGTTGACCTGGATGGTGTGGCCGTTGTTGACGATGCGCAGCGGCATGGCGCGGAAGGCCGTCTCGATATGGCCGGTCTGCGCCGGCACCGGCCAGCGCAGGTCGATCGGGCTCTGGTCGCGGCCGGTGGCGCAGGTGCCGAAATCCGGCGACAGCGTCCCCCAGTGACCGGGGCCGGCCATGCCGTCATATTCCCAGTGGGGTGCGGCATGGGGCATGTCGGCCTTCGGCATCGGCTGCCCCATGGGCTGTGCCATGGGCTGGGCAGTGCCATGGCCGGCCATCGGGCCGGCATTGATATCGGTGGCGAAGGCCTGCCCGGCCAGGCCGGCGCAGACAGGACAGGCCGCGGCGGCGGCCAGCGACTGCAGCACGCGGCGGCGCGACAGCATGAGCGGATTGTGCGGGTGATGCATCGGGAACTCCCCTGAATACGGTTGCAGCCGTTTCCGGATCCCCTTCAGACTCGCCGCTTAGGTCCGGCGGCTCAACTGTTTTTTCGGTAACACCGCAGGCGGAGGAATTTCAGCCCTCCAGTTCCTCGCGCAGCAGCTCGAGTTCCAGCCACTGGTCCTCGGCCGCCGACAGCGCCGCCTCGGCTTTCGCCAGACCGGCGCCGGCTGCCTGGAATTTCGCCGGGTCGCGGGTGAAGAGTTGCGGATCGGCCAGGGCCGCCTGGTGCCGCGCGATCTCGGCGTGCAGGGACTCCATCTGCGCCGGCAGCGTTTCCAGCGCATGCTTGTCCCGGAAGCTGAGCTTGCGCCGGCGCTCGTTCTGCGCGGCGGCCGGCTTCGGATCTGCCTTCTTCGCCGGCGCCGCCTCTGCATCCTGCCGTGCGGACGCGCCCCGGCTTTCCACGCCATGGCCGCGCTGTGCCACCATGTCGGCATAGCCGCCGGCATAGAGCTGCCAGCGCCCCTCGCCCTCGAAAGCCAGCACCGACGTGCAGACGCGGTCGAGGAAGTCGCGGTCATGGCTGACCAGCAGCACGGTGCCGGGATAATCGGCCAGCATTTCCTGCAGCAGGTCCAGCGTCTCGAGATCGAGATCGTTGGTCGGTTCGTCCAGCACCAGCACGTTGGAAGGCTTCGCCAGCGCCCGGGCCAGCATCAGCCGCCCGCGTTCGCCACCCGACAGCACCCGCAGGGGCGTGCGTGCCTGTTCGGGTGCGAACAGGAAATCCTTCATGTAGCTGATCACATGGCGCGGCTGGCCATTGATGGTGACCTTGTCGCTGCCGCCGGCCAGCGCATATTGCAGCGTGGTTTCCGGATCGAGCGCCTCGCGCTTCTGGTCCAGGGTCACCAGCGCGATATTCTCGCCCAGCCGCACGCTGCCGGCATCGGCCTTCAGCTGGCCGGTGAGGATGTTCAGCAGCGTGGTCTTGCCGGCACCGTTGGGGCCGACGATGCCGAGCCGGTCGCCGCGCAGCAGTTTCACCGACACATCCTGCAGCACCACGCGGTCGCCGAAGGCCTTCGCCACACCCTTCGTCTCGGCGATCAGCTTAGACGAGGTTTCCGCCTCGCTGACCGTCATGGCCACGCTGCCGGCCACTTTGCGCTGCTCGCGGCGTTCGCGGCGCAGGTCCTGCAGCGCCCGCATGCGGCCCATGTTGCGCTTGCGCCGGCCGGACACGCCATGGCGCACCCAGTCGAGTTCGGCGACGATCTTGCGGTCGAGCTTGTGGCGTTCGGTCTCTTCCTGTTCGAGCAGCGCGTCGCGCCAGTCCTCGAAGGCGCCGAACCCCTGGTCCAGCCGGCGCGTGCTGCCGCGGTCGATCCAGACGGTGGCGCGGGAGAGATTGGTGAGGAAGCGGCGGTCATGGCTGATCAGCACCAGCGCCGAGCGCAGGCCCTGCAGCATGCCTTCCAGCCATTCGATGGCCGGCAGGTCGAGATGGTTGGTCGGCTCGTCCAGCAGCAGGATGTCGGGCTCCGGCGCCAGCACGCGGGCCAGCGCGGCACGGCGCGCCTCGCCGCCCGACAGCCGCGCCGGGTCTTCCGCGCCGGTCAGGCCAAGGCCCTCCAGCAGGGTGCGCGCGGCATGGCGATCATCGCCCGGCCCGAGCCCGGCCTCCACATAGGACAGGGTGTCCTTGTAGCCCGAGAGATCCGGCTCCTGCGGCAGGTAGCGCAGGGTCACGCCCGACTGCAGCACGCGGTCGCCGCCATCGGCCTGCACCATGCCGGCGGCAACCTTCAGCAGGGTCGACTTGCCCGAGCCGTTGCGGCCGACCAGGCAGAGGCGGTCGCCCGCGGTCACCGACAGGTCGGCACCGTCCAGCAGCGGCTGGCCGCCGAAGGTCAGGTGGATATCGCGCAGGATCAGAAGCGGGGGGGCCATGGCAGTCCTCAGCAAGGCCCGGGTGATAGCAATCCCGGTCGGCGCAAGGAAGGGTTTCGAACAGCCGCCCACCTCTAAAAATTGAGCGCGCGGGCAGATGTGTGCCGGAAAGGGTGCATTATGGAAAAGCAACCTTCTGGCGCAATCGCTTTCTCCTTACTCTAACAGCACTTACCTCGTGCAAGGGTGACGCGGCCGGCATCCGCCGATCGCAGCCGTCAACTCGGGAAAACGGACGTGATGAAGAACCTGCGTATCGCGCCGCGCCTCTGGGCCATTCTGGCCATTGCCGTGACCGGCCTGCTGGCGGTCGGCGCCATCGGCCTGCAGAGCCTGCATGCCACCATGACGGAAGACCGCATGGTGAAGACCCGCCAGCTGGCAGAGGTGGCCCATGGAGTGATCCTCCGCTATCACGCCCGCGCCCAGGCCGGTGAACTGCCCGAGGCCGAGGCCAAACGGCTCGCCCTCGCCGCGCTGGAAGGCCTGCGTTACGACGAGAAGGAATATTTCTGGGTCAACGACATGGCGCCGGTGATGATCATGCATCCCTTCGCCAAACAGCTGATCGGCAAGAATCTCGGCGAGAACAAGGATCCGAACGGCAAGCCGCTGTTCATGGAAATGGTGAACGTGGTCAAGAAGGATGGCGGCGGCTTTGTCGACTATCTCTGGCCGAAGCCGGGCTTCGACAAGCCGGTACCGAAAATTTCCTACGTGAAGGGTTTCGCGCCCTGGGGCTGGGTTGTCGGCACCGGCATCTATCTCGACGATATCGACACCATTTTCCGCAACCTGCTGCTGACCAAGGGCAGCATCGTCGCGCTGATCGTGCTGCTGCTGGCCGGGCTCGGCTGGGTGATGATCCGCAGCATCAGCCAGCCGCTCGACCGCATGACCGCGACGCTCGGCCGGCTGGCCCGGCGCGACTGGGAGGCCGAGGTGGATGGCCAGGAGCGCGGCGACGAGATCGGCGACATCGCCCGCGCCGTGGTCGTGCTGAAACAGAACGGCATCGAAAGCGACCGTCTGCAGGGCGAGATCGAAGCCGAGCGCCGGCGCGGCGAAGAGGCCCGGACCGCGCAGGATGCCCTGCTCGACCGCTCGATCGGACAGATCGTCGAAGCCGCCGCCGCCGGCAATCTCAGCCACCGCATCGATACCGGCGCGCTGAGCGGCGTGACCGCCCGGGTCGGCCAGCAGATGAACGGCCTGCTCGACATGCTGGACCGCGCCATCGCCAGCATACAGGCTGCGGTGTCCGGCCTGGCTGCCGGCGACCTGCGCCAGCGCATGGACGGCGAATACCAGGGCGTGTTCGCCACGCTGCAGAACGACCTCAATGCCATGGCCGAAACCCTGACCGGCGTGGTGCGCAATATCGCCGGCGCCATCGAGGCGCAGAGCAGTGCCTCGGCCGAGATCGCCGCCGGCAGCCAGGATCTGGCCACCCGTACCGAGCAGCAGGCCGCCGCGCTGGAAGAAACCGCGGCATCCATGCACGAGGTGACCGCCACGGTGAAACAGAATGCCGACAATGCCCAGGCCGCCAGCCAGCTGGCCGGGATCGCCCGCGACACTGCCGAGAAGGGCGGCAGCGTGGTCGGCGATGCGGTGGCAGCCGTCACCCGCATCGAAGGCAGCGCCCAGAAGATTGCCGACATCGTGTCGCTGATCGACGAGATCGCCTTCCAGACGAATCTCCTTGCGCTGAATGCCAGCGTGGAAGCGGCGCGCGCAGGTGAAGCAGGAAAGGGCTTTGCCGTGGTGGCGCAGGAAGTGCGGGCTCTCGCGCAGCGCAGCGCCAATGCTTCGAAGGACATCAAGGCGCTGATCACCGATTCGAACGCGCAGGTGAAGACCGGAGCGACCCTGGTGAACCAGACCGGTGCCTCGCTGACCGAGATCGTCACCGCGATCAAGAAGGTGTCGGACATCGTGGCCGAGATCGCGGCCGCCAGCCGTGAGCAGGCGACCGGGCTGGAAGAGGTCAATATCGCCGTCGCCAACATGGACGAGATGACCCAGCGCAACGGCGCCCTGGTCGAGCAGACCTCGGCCTCGGCCCAGTCGCTGTCGGGTCAGGCCCAGGAGCTGGCCAGGCTGGTGGGTTTCTTCCGCACCTGACGCGACGGTTCCGCCACCGCCCGGGGACTGCCTCAAGTGGCAGCGCGCCGGGCGGTGGCTTTTCTTTTCCCTCATTCTTGACTGATCGTTCCGGAATTGGCAGGATGCCTGCATGGCAAGGCCCAAGGCATTCGATACCAGCGCCGCCCTGCTGCAGGCGATGGAGCTGTTCTGGGAGCAGGGCTATGCCGCCACCTCGGTCGACCAGCTGGTGGCGGCGATGGGGATTTCACGGCAGAGCCTCTACGACACCTATGGCGACAAGCATGCCCTGTTCCTTGCCGCGCTGGATGCCTACTGCGCCATGCTGGAAGACGCGATGCTGGCACCGCTGAAACAGCCTGGCGCCGGGCTGCAGGCCCTGCATGACACGGCGGTCGGCGTGGTCGATTTCCTGATCCGGTATCCGAAGCGCCGCGCCTGCCTGATGGCCAACACCACACTGGAACTGGCGCCTCATGACGCGGCCGTGGCCGCGAAGGTGCGCCGCCATCTCGCCAATATGGAGGCCGCCTTCCGCCTTGTGCTGGACCATGCGCGGGCGCGCGGCGAGATCGCCGCCGGTGCCGATCCGGATGCGCTGGCCCGCTATCTCGTCGGCATGATCCATGGCGTGATGGTGCTGGCGAAAAGCGGCGCCGACCGCGATACGCTGCTGGGCATCGTCGCCACCGCGGCCGGCATGCTGCAGCCGGCCATCCCTGTTTCCGTTCCCGCCGTTCAGACCTGACCACCCAAGCAACCGACAAGGAAAGAAACCATGTCCATCGATCTCCAGATGCTGATTGCCGCCGCCGTGCTCTGCGTGCTGCTGGCCCTGCCCTACACCATGGGCTTCATCGTCACCCGCGGCCTGTTCGTGGTGGCCGGCAACCGCGAGGATTTCCCCGCCGGCCATGGCTGGATCGGCCGCGCCCACCGGGCCCATGTCAACATGGTGGAGAACCTGGTGCCCTTCGCGGCGCTGGTGCTGACCGCCGCCGTGACCGGCCAGGCCGATGCCTGGACGGCGCTCGGCGCGCAGGTCTTCCTGTACAGCCGCATCATGCATGCGGTGGTCTACATCCTCGGCGTGCCGTGGCTGCGCACCCTGGCCTGGTTCGGCGGCGTGGTCGGCATGGCGATGATCCTGTTCGCGCTGGTCAACTGAGCCGGCCGATGACGGTGCTGTCCACCATCGGCGGCACGCGCCTCGTTCCCCTCCGGCACATCGTGCCGGAGGGCAGCGCGCGCATCCTCGTGAAACTGGAATACGAGAATCCGACCGGCAGCATGAAGGACCGCATGGCGCTGGCCATGGTGGCGGCGGCCGAGGCCGACGGCCGGCTGCAGCCGGGCGGCAGCGTGGTGGAATATACCGGCGGCAGCACCGGGGTTTCGCTCGCCTTCGTCTGCGCGGCGAAACGCATCCCGCTCGACCTCGTCACCTCCGAAGCCTTCTCGCAGGAAAAGCGCGACCACATGGCGGCGCTCGGCGCCCGGCTGACGCTGGTGCACAGCCCGACCGGCGGCACCACGAAGGCACTGACCCTGGAGATGATCGAGACGGCGCGGCAGATTGCAGCGGCAAAGCCCGGCAGTTTCTGGACCGACCAGTTCAACAACACCGACGTGCTGCCCGGCTATGCCGCCATGGCCGGCGAAATCTGGCAGCAGACAGATGGCCGCGTCGATGCCTTCGTGCAGGCGGTGGGCACGTCCGGCTCCTTCCGCGGCATCTCCGCGCGGCTGCGTACCCTCAAACCCGGCCTGCTGACCGTGGCCGTCGAGCCGGCGGAATCCCCGGTGCTGTCCGGCGGCCAGAGCGGCAGCCACAAGATCGAGGGGACCGGGCCGGGCTTCGTGCCGCCGCAATGGCGGCCGGAGCTGGCCAGCGAGATCGCACAGGTCTCCAGCATGGATGCCATGGCGATGGCACGCCGGCTGGCCCGCGAGGAAGGCCTCTTCGCCGGCACGTCCACCGGCGCCAATGTGCTGGCCGCCCTGCGCATCGCCGGGCGGCTGGGGCCGGGCGGAACGGTGGTCACCATCGCCTGCGATTCCGGGATGAAATATCTCAGCACGCCGCTTTATGCGGCAGCACCGGCCGCGACAACCGCCGCCTAGCCGAGCCGCACCCGGCAGCTCTCGCCGACCACGATCGTCGCATCCTGCGCCGGCACCGACAGCCGGCATTTCAGGGCGCCGGCCCCCTGCTTCACTTCGACGGTGATGCCGACATCCCGCCGGCGCGGGATATGGCAGACCGTCTGCCCGGGCTTCACACCGGGCTGATACCAGGTCGGCATCGGCCCGCCACCCGCCTGCACGTCCAGCGGCTGTTTCGTCTCGTTGATCACGCAGAAAGCCATGGCCGGCAGCGGGGCCAGCGCAAGCAGCGTGACGATGCAGACGCGATGCAGCATTCCGGCAGCCTAGCCGGGGCGGGTTACCAAAGCAGAAACGCCGCCAGGTTTCCCTGGCGGCGTTTCGCTTCCCCGGGCCCGCAGGAGATCGGGTCCAGACCGGTCGCAGCTTATGCGCGCTTTTCGTCGTTGGCAGCCCGCGCGGCGGCAGGGGCGCTGTCGCTCAGCGGGTGATCGAGCCGGGCGATCATCTCCTTCGGGCAGACCTGCCAGAAGCGGCCGCGCTGGGCTTCCCAGTCGGCAAAGATGTTGCCGGCATAGACCGACTGGGTCTCGCGGATATGCTCCTCGATCATGCCGCGCAGCACGCCTTCCCAGTAGCTGGAAGCCAGCCGCTGGTAGACCACGCTCTCGTCGTTGATGGCGATCGCCAGGGTCTCGTCGGGGTCGTAGACGAAGGCCATGCCGCCGGTCATGCCGGCGGCGAAGTTGTCGCCGACGCTGCCCAGCACCACCACGCGGCCGCCGGTCATGTATTCGCAGCCATTCGAACCGCAGCCCTCGATCACCGTCACCGCGCCGGAATTGCGCACGGCGAACCGCTCGCCGGCCTGGCCGGCGGCGAACAGCTTGCCGCCGGTGGCACCGTAGAGAACCGTGTTGCCGATGATGGTGTTGTCGTTGGTCTTCGGCATCAGCGGCGAACTCGGCGGCGGCCGCACCACGATCATGCCGCCGGACAGGCCCTTGCCGACATAGTCGTTGGCATCGCCGAAGACTTCCAGTTTCAGGCCCTGCACCGCGAAGGCGCCGAGCGACTGGCCGCCGGAACCGGTCAGCCGCACGGTGATGTGGCCGGCCTTCAGGCCGGTCATGCCGAACTTGCGCACCAGATGCGAACTGAGCCGCGTGCCGATGGCGCGATGGGTGTTCCGGATGTTGTAGGCCAGCTGCATCTTCTCGCCATGGCTGAAGACCGGCGCCGCATCCAGGATCATCTGCGCATCCAGCGTGTCGGGCACCTCGTTGCGACCCTCCAGGGTGCAGAAGCGCGCATTGTCGCCCGCATCGGCCTGGGCGAGGATCGGGTTGAGGTCGAGGTCGTCGAGATGCGCCCAGCCGCGGCTGACCTGCATCAGCAGGTCGGTGCGGCCGATGATCTCCTCGATCGAGCGCACGCCGAGCGAGGCGAGAATCTCGCGCACCTCCTCGGCGATGAAGCTGAACAGGTTGACCACCTTTTCCGGCGTGCCGGTGAATTTCTGCCGCAGGGCATCATTCTGGGTGCAGATGCCGACCGGACAGGTATTCGAATGGCATTGCCGCACCATGATGCAGCCCATCGCCACCAGCGCCGCCGTGCCGATGCCGTATTCCTCGGCGCCCAGCATGGCGGCGATGACGATGTCGCGGCCCGATTTCAGCCCGCCATCGGTGCGCAGCAGCACGCGGTGGCGCAGCTTGTTCAGGGTCAGCACCTGGTTGACTTCACTGAGACCCATTTCCCAGGGCGTGCCGGCATATTTCACCGAGGTCTGCGGCGAGGCACCGGTACCGCCATTATGGCCGGAGACCAGGATCACGTCCGCTTTCGCTTTCGCGACGCCGGCGGCGATGGTGCCGATGCCGGCTTCCGAGACCAGCTTCACGCAGACCGTGGCTTCCGGGTTGATCTGCTTGAGGTCGTAGATCAGCTGTGCCAGATCCTCGATCGAATAGATGTCGTGATGCGGCGGCGGCGAGATCAGCATCACACCGGGCGTCGCATGGCGGCGGCGGGCGATCAGCTCGGTGACCTTGAAGCCGGGCAGCTGGCCACCCTCGCCGGGCTTGGCGCCCTGGGCGACCTTGATCTCCAGCTCGCGGCAGTTGTTGAGATATTCCGCCGTCACGCCGAAGCGGCCGCTGGCCACCTGCTTGATGGCCGAATTGGCGTTGTCGCCATTCGGGCGCGGCCGGAAATTCTCCGGCGCCTCGCCGCCTTCGCCGGAATCCGACTTGGCGCCGATGCGGTTCATGGCAATCGTCAGCGTCTCATGCGCCTCCGGCCCCAGCGCGCCGAGCGACATGCCCGGCGTGACGAAGCGCTTGCGAATCTCGGTGACGCTTTCCACCTGCTCGATCGGGATCGGCTGGCCGGCCGGCTTGATCTCCAGCAGGTCGCGCACCGAAATCGGCGGCAGGTCGCGCAGGCCGGCGGTGTATTTCTTGAACAGCGCGTAATTCTCGCTGCCCACCGCCGTCTGCATCATGTGGATCAGGTTGGCTTCCCAGGCATGCGCCTCGCCGCCGCGGCGGTAGCGGTAGATGCCGCCGACCGGCAGGGCCAGCACATCCGAGCGGAAGGCCTTCTCGTGGAGGGCCAGCACCTTCTTCTGGATGCCGATCAGGCCGATGCCGGAGATGCGCGACGGCATGCCGGGGAACAGGTCGGCGACCAGCGAGCGCGACAGGCCGAGCGCCTCGAAATTGTAGCCGCCGCGATAGGACGAGATCACCGAGATGCCCATCTTCGACATGATCTTCAGCAGGCCGCCATCGACCGCCTCGCGGAAGCGCTCGGCCGCCTGCTCGACGGTCAGCTTGCCGAGCAGGCCGCGGGCGATGCGGTCGGCAAGACAGGCCTCGGCCAGATAGGCATTGACCGCGGTGGCGCCGACGCCGATGAGAACGGCGAAATAATGCACATCGAGGCATTCGCCCGACCGCACGGTCAGCGAGGTGAAGGTGCGCAGGCCCTGGCGCACCAGATGGCTGTGCACGGCACCGGTGGCGAGGATCATCGGGATCGGCGCCTTGTCGGGGCCGGTCTGCTCGTCGGTCAGCACGATATGGCCGGCGCCGCCGCGCACCGCATTCTCGGCTTCGGAACGGATCCGCTTCAGCGCATCGCGCAGGGCGCCGTCGCCGGCATCGACCGGGAAGGTGCAGTCGATCACCGCCGTGGTCTTCTCGGCGTATTTCATCACCCTGGCCAGGTCGGCATTGGTGAGCACCGGGCTTTCCAGCAGCAGGATCTTCACCTGCGTGGCATCCTCGTCCAGCACGTTGGTCAGGTTGCCCATGCGGGTGCGCAGCGACATCACCCGCTTTTCACGCAGGCTGTCGATCGGCGGATTGGTGACCTGGCTGAACTGCTGGCGGAAGAAATGATGCAGGCCGCGATACTGCTCCGACAGCACGGCGATCGGCGTGTCGTCGCCCATGCTGCCGACCGCTTCCTTGGCGTCTTCCGCCATCGGATGCAGGATCAGCTCCATGTCCTCCAGCGACAGGCCGAAGGCCAGCTGGCGCTGGCGCAGCTCGTCCTTGGTGAAGTCGCGGGCGACCGGCGCGGCATCGCGGATCTTGTCGACCGTGACGATGTTCTTGATCCACTCGCCATAGGGCTGCTCGGCGGCCAGCCGGTCCTTGATCTCGCGGTCGGCGAAGAAGCGGCCCTTCTTGAGGTCGACGGCGATCATCTCACCGGGACCGACGCGACCCTTGCTGATCACCTTGTGCTCGGGCACCGGCACCATGCCGGTCTCGGACCCGACGATGAGAAGGTTGTCGATGGTCATGGTGTAGCGCATCGGGCGCAGGCCGTTGCGGTCCATGCCGGCGACGGCCCAGCGGCCGTCGGTGCCGCAGATCGCGGCCGGGCCGTCCCACGGCTCCATGATCGCGTTGCAATAGGCATAGAAGTCGCGATGCGCCTGCGGCATCAGCGGCTTGTTTGACGAGCTTTCCGGGATCAGCAGCGTCTTGACCATCGGCGCGGTGCGGCCGGCGCGGACCAGCACCTCGAAGACGGCATCCAGCGCCGCCGAATCCGACGACCCCGACTGCACGATCGGCTTGATGTCGTCGGACAGGTCGCCGAAGGCCTCCGAGGTCATCTTGATCTCGTGGCTCTTCATCCAGTTGACGTTGCCGCGCAGGGTGTTGATCTCGCCGTTATGGGCGAGCATGCGGAAGGGCTGCGCCAGCTTCCAGGTCGGGAAGGTATTGGTGGAATAGCGCTGATGGTAGATCGCAAAGGTCGAGACGAAACGCTCGTCCTGCAGATCGGGATAGAAATAGTCGATCTGCTCGGCGAGGAACATGCCTTTGTAGATCACCGAGCGGCAGCTCAGCGAGCAGATATACAGCTCGGCGATATGGGCGGCCAGCGCCTGCTTCTCGATGCGGCGGCGGATCAGGAACAGGTCACGCTCGAAGGCGCCGTCATCCTTGCCGGGCCGGTTCTCGATCAGCACCTGTTCGATCTCGGGCCGCGTGGCATTGGCCTTTTCGCCGATGATGGTGGCATCCACCGGAACCTGGCGCCAGCCGAAGATGCCGTAGCCGAAATCGAGGATCGCGGTCTCGACGATGGTGCGGCAGGTCTCCTGCGCGGCAAGGTCGGTCTTCGGCAGGAACACCATGCCGAGACCCAGCTTGCCCTCGCCCGGCTCGAAACCGGTGCGGCGCACATGCTCGCGGAAGAAATCCTGCGGGATCTGAACGTGAATGCCGGCGCCGTCGCCGGTCTTGCCGTCGGCATCCACCGCGCCGCGATGCCACAGGGCCTTCAGCGCGTCGATGCCGGCCACCACCACCGAGCGGTGCGGCATGCCGTCCAGCGACGCGATCAGGCCGACGCCGCAGGCATCATGCTCGTCCTCGGGCCGGTACATGCCGGTCTCCGACAGGTGCTTCGCGTTATTCCGCCACTGCGCGACATAAGCGTTCATCAGCTGCTCGGTCATGGCCGGACTCCTTACTCTGCAGCGGCCTGCGCGGCGGTCTGCACGCGGGCCTGGATATACTGGTGGATGGCATCGGCGCATTCGCGGCCGTCACGGATCGCCCATACCACGAGGCTGGCGCCGCGCACGATGTCGCCGGCGGCGAAAACGCCCTGAATGTTGGTCATCTTGCTGCGGGCCGAGATTTTCACGGTGCCCCAGCGGGTGACTTCCAGATTGGGCGAGCGGAAGGCCTTCGGCAGGTCCTCCGGATCAAAGCCCAGCGCCTTGACCACCAGATCGGCGGGTTGGTCGAAATCGGCACCCTCGATCTCCACCGGCGCCTGGCGGCCGGAGGCATCGGGCGCGCCCAGCTTCATGCGGCCGGTATGCACGGCGGTCACTTTCCCTTCGCCGCGGAAGCTTTTCGGCAGGCTGAGCCAGACGAACTCGACACCCTCTTCCTCAGCATTCTTCACCTCGCGCATCGAGCCCGGCATATTGGCCTTGTCGCGGCGGTAGAGGCAGTGCACGGCGGTGGCGCCCTGGCGGATCGCCGTGCGCACGCAGTCCATGGCGGTGTCGCCGCCGCCGATGACCACGACCTTCTTGCCGCGGGCATCGAGCTGGCCGGAGGCGAATTCCGGCACCTTGTCGCCCAGCCCGTGCCTGTTGGACGCGGTCAGGTAGGTCATTGCCGGCACGATGTTGTCGAGCCCCGAACCCGGCGCCTGGATGTCGCGGGCGGCATAGACGCCGGTGGCAATGAGGACGGCATCGTGCTTCTTGCGCAGGTCGTCCAGCGTGGCGTCGCGGCCGACCTCGAAATTGAGATGGAACTGCACGCCGGCATCGGCCAGCAGCCTGCTGCGGCGTTCGACGACGTTTTTTTCCAGTTTGAAATTCGGGATGCCATAGATCAGCAGGCCGCCGGGGCGGTCATAGCGGTCGTAGACATGCACCTGATAGCCCTTGCGGCGCAGCTTGTCGGCGGCCGCCAGACCGGCCGGGCCGGCGCCGATGATGCCGACCGACTGCGGCCGCTCGGCGGCGGTCGGCTTCGGCGGCTTCACCCAGCCCGAACTCCAGGCCGTTTCGGTGATGTATTTCTCGATGGCGCCGATGGTGACGGTGCCATGGCCCGACTGCTCGATCACGCAGTTGCCTTCGCAGAGGCGGTCCTGCGGGCAGATGCGGCCACAGATCTCGGGGAAGGTGTTGGTGGCCGACGACAGCTCGTAGGCCTCTTCCAGCCGGCCTTCCGCGGTCATGCGCAGCCAGTCGGGGATATTGTTGTGCAGCGGGCAATGCACCTGGCAGAACGGCACGCCGCATTGCGAGCAGCGCGAGGCCTGCTCGCCGGCCTTCTGGCCGGCATATTCGCGGTAGATCTCGTCGAAATCGCGGGCGCGTTCGCTGGCCATCCGCTTCTCGGGCATCACCCGGGCGGTCTGCACGAACTTCAGCATCTTCTCGGCCATGGGGCGCTCCTCACACGATCTTCTTACGCAACCCGGCGGCGTCTTGCGACCTGCCGGCCAGCACGCGGGCGGCGGGCGGGCCGGTCGCCGCAGGGGGCCGGCCGGACATGGCGGCACCCCGGACGGCGCAGGTCAGACAGTCGAACCGGACATCCACTGCTACGGGACAACCCCGGCTGCTGGTGATGCGGCGTCCTGTGGGCTGCGACAGGGGCAGCGGGGGCAGACGCAAAGCGGCCGGCGAGCGGGGCTGTAGGAAACTTTTATTGTCGAATTTGCCGGGATGCAAGCATAATTTGGCCGATAGGTCACATTTGTTGACCTTTTGCCCGGGAAAGCGCCCTCCGATACGTCCGCAGACCCCTCCAAGGCCTAACCTCACCCCATTAATAGGTCCGAACCGGAACTATTATTCCGATAAGCCTCTGGAATCGCGGTTTCCGCGTGGCCGGGACCTCACCGCCATTGCCAGTTTCATGTTTGGTATATTATAACGTCCCCATCTTTCTCTCTGCTCCCCGGCCCGCCATGTCCCTGCCTTTCCGCCTGCCTGTCCTCGTCCTCAGCCTTCTCACGGCCCTGGCCGGCACACTCGCCGGCACACCGGCCGGTGCCCAGCAGGCCGCGCCGCTGGCGGTGGTGGCCAGCTTCAGCGTGCTGGGCGACATGGTGCGCGAGATCGGCGGCAGCGACGTGACCGTGACCACCCTGGTGCCGCCCGGCGGCGACGCCCATGTCTACCAGCCGCGGCCGGCCGACGCGAAACGCATCGCCGGTGCCAGACTGGTGATGGTGAACGGACTGGGCATGGAGGGCTGGCTCGACCGGCTGATCGCCGCCTCGGGCTATCGCGGTCCGGTGGTCGTCGTCTCCGACGGGGTGACGCCGCAGACCATGCAGGCGGAGGCGGATCACGGTCACAATCACGGTCACAATCATGGCCACAGCCATGGCCCGCGCAAGGCCGTCGTCACCGATCCGCATGCCTGGCAGAATCTTGCCAACGGCGCCGTCTATGCCCGCAACATCACCGAGGCACTGGCCGCCGCCGATCCGGCCCATGCCGATGCCTATCGCACCCGCGGCAGCGCCTATCTGGCCCGGCTGAAAGAGCTGGATGCCTGGGTGAAGGCGCAGATTGCCGCGGTGCCGGCGGAAAAGCGGCGCATCATCACCTCGCATGATGCCTTCGGTTATTTCGGCCGCGCCTACGGCATCGAATTCCTGGCACCGGTCGGCATCAGCACCGATGCCGAGCCGAGCGCCGCCGGGGTCAGCCGGCTGATCCGCCAGATGCGCAGGGAGAAGATCCGCGCCCTGTTCGTCGAAAACATGACCGACCAGCGGCTGGTCAGGCAGCTGGCCAGCGAAACCGGCGCCGAGCTCGGCGGCACGCTGTACTCAGACAGCCTGTCGCCAGCCGGCGGCCCGGCCGACACCTATATCGGCATGTTCCGCCACAATGTGCCGGCCATGGCGGCGGCGATGCGGAAGAACTGAGCGCCGCCGCCGTCACGCCGGCTTCAGCCCGAAGAACGGCCGCAGCCAGCGCAGCCGCCGCACGGTCTCGTAGCCGGCCAGGCAGACGGCCACGGTCGCCGCGAGAATGATCCCGGCTTCCGCCGCCGCGGGCAGCGCCAGCGGCGTGAGCGCATGCCCGGTCACCACGATCACGGTCTGGTGCAGGATGTAGAAGGGGAACACCGCGTCGGCCAGATAGCGCCGCCAGGGATGATCGACATCCAGCCGGCGCCGCGCGAAACCCAGCAGCGCGACGATCCATGCCCACTGGTCGATCCCCCAGACCACGGCACCCAGCGGCCCGCGCGGCAGGCCGGCCTGCATCTGCCAGACCAGCCAGCCATAGCAGGCCAGCCCCGCCGCCAGTGCCGGCCAGCGCAGCGTTTCGATGGCATCCCAGATCTCGTCGGCCCGGGCGATGGCATAGCCGAACAGGAAGACCGCGGCATATTCCGCATGCAGGTACCAGTCGTCGATCAGGGCATGGGTTTCGGGGAAGAAGGGCCGCATCACCACCCGCAGGCCGACCAGCAGCAGTCCCGGCAGCAGCACGATCCCCAGCGGCGTCAGCAGCACCTGCGCCGCCGCACCGAGGCCGCGCCGCGCCGCCAGCCGCAGCAGCGGGCGCAGGGCGATCGCCAGCATGGTGTAGACCCACAGATAGGCGACGAACCACAGATGGTTCCAGGTCGGCACGATCAGCAGCCGGCCGCCCGGCCGCCAGCCGTCATAGCCCGTCACATAGTGGCCATAGAAATCCGCGACACTGCCGGTCCAGCCGAGCTTCGCGACGATCTCGCACCAGGTCTGCGGCGGTACGATCACCAGCATGCCGAAGGCCAGCGGCAGCAGCAGCCGGGCGCTGCGTGCCCGCAGCAGCAGCCAGCCGGCACCGGACGTGGCCGCCAGCCGGTCGGCCATGTAGCGGGTCGCCACCCCGGAGATCAGGAACAGCAGGGTCAGCCGCCAGGGGCTGGTCAGCAGCATCAGGGGGCGGATTTCCGGGCCGGCATGGATGCTCTTCACATGCCAGTCCCAAGGGACGTAGAACATGCCCATGTGATAGAGGATCAGCAGCCCGAAGGCGGCGATGCGCAGCCAGTCGAGGTCGTACCGCCGGATGGCGGCGGCATGGCCGGCGATCTGGGCGGCCGGTGAATCTGCAAGCGAAGCGGTGATGGCAGTCATGATGACACTCCGGAACGGACGATGCGGCGGCACCGGCTTGCCACGGCGCCGGCCGCCGCGGAATGCCGCCGGGACGGCCGGCCGGATGGCTGCCACGGGCAGGGCGGCGCCATGACCCAGCCGGGGACGGATGGCGGGCCGCCCGTGATGAATGGCGGGACGGATGATCGCGCGGAAAACCGGCGTTTCCGCTTTCCGCTCTGGGTCTGGGCGCTCTATGCCGCCGGGCTGGTGCTGATCTCGGCGGTGATCGGCTCGTCCTACTGGATGGAGGCCGGCCGGGGCGGGGCGGTCGTGCCGGTCTGGCCGTTTGCGGTCGACGAGGTCACCAGCATCGTCATCGTCTTCGCCGTGACGCCGCTGGTCTTTGCCTGGGCGGCGCGGCTCGATCCCGGGCGGGTCGGCTGGCTGCGGGCCGTGGCCGGGCATGTTGCCGGCATGGTCGCCTTCGGCGCCGTGCATATCGGCGGCATGATCGCCCTGCGCAAGCTGGTCTATCCGCTATTCGGCCGCGATTACGGAGCCGACCTGATGCCGCTGGCCGCCGGTCTCATCTACGAGGGCCGCAAGGATGCCCTGTCCTATCTCGGCATGGTGATCGGCGCCTGGCTGCTGGACCTGGCCCTGCAGCGGCGCGCGGCGGCCGCGGCGCCGGTGCTGCAGCCGGCGGCGATGGCCGGGGCGCCGCGCCGCATCGAGATCCGCGATGGCGCCAGACGCGTCTTCGTCGATCCGGCCGAGGTGCTGTGGATCGAGGCGGCCGGTAATTACGTCGAGCTGCATCTGCCCGGCCGCAGCCTGCTGCAGCGGCAGACCCTCGCCGCCATGGAAACGGCGCTGGCCGCCGAAGGCTTCCTGCGCATCCACCGTTCGCGGCTGGTCAACCGCCGCCATGTGCGGGCGGTGGACAGCAACGACAGCGGCGATTTCACGGTGACGCTGGATGACGGCCGGCAGATCGCCGGCGGCCGGCGCTGGCGCGCCGGACTGCAGCTGGGATAACAACCCAGAGTCACACAACCTATTGGAACAAGAAGATAAATTAGCCCCCTTGACTTTCTTTCCATATGTTCTATATTTGTTCACTCCGACAACATATCATGCATCCCAAGTGAAACTGTATTGACAAGGCTCCATTTCCAGATTCTATGAGTGGAGTCGGGACCTTAGGAACCGCCGCCGCAAAGGATCCCCCTGATGCAGAACGCTAATGCACTAGCCATGTCCGCGCTTTCCGAATTGCTAAAAGCAAAAACAAAGGGAGAGCCGGTGAACTTCCATGTCGTCGAACCGACGCGCGAACCGGTACCGGATTTCGAGAGAATGCGCCGAGTGATTCTTGGCGAATCTAAGAATCCACATAGCGATATAAAAACTGGTGACAAAACCAGCTGATAAATTTCCACGTTCAGCGGAACTGCCCACCCAGTCGCCTCTATTCTGGGTCCAGCAGAAAGACCGCTACCTGCGGCAGCTTTTAATCCGCGACATTGAGCAAATTACTCAACGCAGATTGATTGTCTATTACGCCAATCGATACGAGAACGCTCAGATAGACATCCGCGACACCGGTTTTATGGCCGAGTTGCTTATTGATGTGCAAGCGCAGCCTACAGACCTTCTGCTTGAAACAATTGGCGGCTTCACCGACGCTGTAGAAGGGCTAATTTCTCTGATCCAAAAGTGCATCCCAGACTTCAGGGTGCTAGTGCCGAATGCTGCGAAGAGCAACGGCACATTGCTGTGCCTTGCTTCAAAGTCGATTGTTATGGGAGCAACGTCAGAACTTGGCCCCATCGAACCACATGTTCAAGGAATACCGTGTACGATACTGACGCAGCAGAAGATTGCTGATCAAAACTATCCTCTGCACAAATATGGTGAATATGCGTTGCTGCAATCTAGCACGCTGGCCACCAAACTCCTTCAAGCTGGAATGATGAAGGAGAAAACCCCTTCGGTAATCGATGAAACGGTCAAGAAACTTTCCTCCCGCGACACCTACTTTTCGCACGGGTCGGTGATTGATCATTTGGAAGCTACGGCCTTGGGCTTGACTGTGGAGTATCTCCCCCCGGATGACGCCTTATGGAAGCGCATTTGGCTACTCTATTGCATGTATGAGCATGATAGCCGCAAGGATCGCTACTTAAAGATTTTCGAAGGCCATTCAATTAGCACCGCGATTGGCACCCAACTCGGCGCCACCCAAGCGAGCCAACCAAATCCTTAAGCAGAATTCTTAGCTAGCTGAAGCGCGGCTCGAACTTTCCGCCGCCGCGGCGGAAGCGGTAGAGATAGGTCGGGATCACGCCTTCCACCGGCACCGGCTCGGTGATGCCGAGATCGGCCAGCGTCTTCGCCCCGGCCGCCACCACATTGTCGGCCTTCAGCAGTTCGATCTGGTCGCGGGTGATCGGCGGCGCGAAGAGCGGCTGCATTTCCATCAGGAAGGCCAGCGGCTTCAGCAGGGCGCCGGGCACCGGCAGCAGCAGGCGCTTCTTGTGGATTTCCGCCAGGGTCAGCGCCATCAGGTCGCGGAAACTGTAGGTCTTCGGGCCACCCAGTTCGTAGGTCTGGCCGGCCGCGGCCGGGTCGGCCAGCGCGCGCACGATCGCCTCAGCCACATCGCCGACATAGACCGGCTGGAATTTCGTGTGGCCGCCATCGACCAGCGGCAGCGCCGGAGCAAAGCCGGCCAGCGCCGCGAAGCGGTTGAAGAAATCATCCTCGGGGCCGAACACGATGCTGGGGCGGATGATCGCCGCCTGCGGCATGTGGCGGTGCACGCCCGCCTCGCCCTGGGCCTTGCTGACGGCATAGGCGGAGGCACTGCCGGCATCGGCGCCGATGGCCGAGACCTGCACCATCTGCCGCACCCCGGCCTCCTTGGCGCAGAGCGCGACCACCTCGGCACCGCGCGCCTGCACGGCGGCGAATTTCTGCGCGCCGCTCTGGTACAGGATGCCGACGCAGTTGATCACGCAGTCGGCGCCCTGCACCGCCTGCTGCACCGACATCGGCATACGGATATTGGCCTGCACGATGTCGATCTGGCCGACCGCGCCCATCGGCTTGAGGAACAGGCCCTCGTCGGGCCGGCGGATGGCGACGCGCACCCGGGCGCCCTGTTCGGCCAGCCGCTTGACCACATAGCGGCCGACAAAGCCGGAGCCGCCGAAAACGGTGACGAGCTTGTTGCGCAGCGACATGACGCGAATCCCCTGCCTGTAATCGTGCCTGTAATCCTGCCGGCCGGGTCCCTGCGGGCCCGGCGATGCCATGCGCCGGACTATAGCGATTTCCGCTCCGGCGCCAATGCTTTGCGGCGCGGCGGGGGCGGTTTAGGCTGCCCCGGAGGGCCGGTTCCGGCTGCGATTCGAAGGGGTTGGACATGCTGGGTGCCGGGTTGCCGCGGCTGATCGGGATCATCCTGCTGCTGGCCGCCTATTTCCTGCCGGCGCTGCTGGCCTGGCGGAAGCGGCATCCGCTGCGCCGCCGGCTGCTGGTGGCCAATGCCCTGTTCGGCTGGACCATCGTCGGCTGGCTGGTCTGCCTGATGGTCGCGCTCAACCGCCGGCTGCCGGGTGCCGCTTGGCTGAGCCGCCATCGCTCCTGACCGCGCCGGGCAGGGACGGGCGGTTGTCATTCCACGCGGGTATCTAGTAGATACGGAAGGCGGGGCCGGAACCGTGCCGCGCAGGATCGCCGGATGGGTCAGGGCACCGCACAGTGATGACACGATGGTCGAAACCCCTGGTCCTAGCGGCGATTGCCGTGATCGGGCTGGCGCTGTCGGTGGCGGCCTACCGGGATTCCGGGGTCTGGCTGTGGCCGGCACTCGGCATCGCGGTGACCGCCGCCCTGCTGATCGCCTTCAGCCTCAGCTACCGCGAGACCCTGCATGCCGAGCGCCGCGCCGCCGGCCGCTTCCGCGCCGTGATCGACAATGCCCATGACGCGATCATCGCCATCGACGCCGAAGGCCGCATCGAGACCTTCAACCGCGCCGCCGAACGCATCTTCGGCTACCGCCCCGAGGAAGTGATCGGCCGCAACGTCAACATGCTGATGCCGCAGCCCTATCACCGCGAGCATGACGGCTATCTGCACAGCTACATTGCCACCGGGCGGGCGAAGATCATCGGCACCGGCCGCGAGGTCGAGGCCCGGCACAAGGACGGCACGGTGTTTCCCATCGACCTGTCGGTGGGCGAGATGCAGGGCGCCAGCGGCCGCGGCTTCATCGGCATCATCCGCGACATCACCGAGCGCCATGCCGCCGAACGCCGGGTGCGCGAGCTGAATGCCGACCTGGTGCATATCTCGCGCCTCAGCGCCATGGGCGAACTGGCCTCGGCGCTGGCCCATGAACTGAACCAGCCGCTGACCGCGATCATGAATTATGCCGAGGCCGCGCGGCAGATCGCCGAGGCCGCCGGCCCGGGCCTGCCGCCGAAAGTGCCGGATTTCCTCGCCAAGACGGTGGCCCAGGCCGAGCGGGCCGGCCAGATCATCCGGCGCCTGCGCAGCTTCGTCGAGAAAGGCCCGGTCGAACGCAGCCCCGAATCCCTCAACCGCGTGGTCATGGAAGCCAGCAATCTCGCCACCATCGGCGCCAAGGTCGACGGCATCCGCGTGCAGTTCGAACTGGACGAGACGCTGACACCGCTGCATCTCGACCGCATCCAGATTCAGCAGGTGGTGGTCAACCTGGTGCGCAATGCCGTCGAGGTGCTGCGCGATGCCGAGCGGCGCGACCTGGTGATCCGCACCCATGGCGATGCGGATGGCCAGGAAGTCGCCGTCAGCGACACCGGCCCCGGGATCGCACCCGAGATCGCCGAGAAGCTCTTCACCCCCTTCGTGTCGGGCAAGAAAAACGGCATGGGCATCGGCCTGTCGATCAGCCGGTCGATCGTCGAATCCCATGGCGGCCGGCTGTGGGCGGAAGCCAATCCCGGCGGCGGCACCGTCTTCCGTTTCCGGCTGCCGGCGGGAGACGCGGCATGACCGGGGCACGCACCGTCTTCATCGTTGACGACGACGAATCCGTGCGCGAGTCGCTGGCTGCCCTGCTGGAGGCCCAGGGCATCGCAGCGGTCGCCTTCGCCTCGGCCGAAGCCTTCCTGCTGGGATACCGGCCGCAGGGCGCCGCCTGTGCCGTGGTCGACCTGCGCATGCCCGGCATGGACGGGCTGACGCTGCTGGAACATCTGCGCCAGAAGGGTTTCACCCTGCCGGTGATCGTGGTGACCGGCCATGGCGACGTGCCGCTGGCGGTGCGTGCCATGAAGGCCGGCGCCGCCGATTTCATCGAGAAGCCCTACAGCAATGCCAGCCTGCTGGATGCGGTGGCGCGGGCACTGGCGGGCAGCCAGGCCGACGGACCGGCCCCGCTTGACCAGGCGGAAATGCGGCAGCGCATCGCCGCCCTGACCCCGCGCGAGCGCGACATCCTGCAGCAGCTGGTGATCGGCCATCCGAACAAGGTGATCGCCCATCATCTGGATATCAGCCCGCGCACGGTGGAAATCCACAGGGCAAACCTGATGAAAAAGATGCAGGCCGACAGCCTGCCGCATCTGGTGCGCATGGCCCTGGCGGCCGGGTTTCCCGGCGATGGTGCCGGCCAGTAGGTATAGTCCCTTAATTGCATCGGCGGCCGGATCGGGGCATCAATGTCGCTGCCATGACGGACCGGGCCACCATATATATCGTCGATGATGACGAGGTCGTGCGCGACTCGCTGAAGGCATTGCTGGAGGTGCGGCAGTATGCCGTGCAGGATTTCGAATCCGGCCGCGAGTTCCTCGCTGCCGATCCGGACCTCGCCGGCAGCTGCCTGATCCTCGACATCCACATGCCCGGCATGACCGGGCTGGAACTGCTGCGCGCCATCCGCCAGCGCCACCCGGCCGCCGCCGCCATCCTGGTGACCGGCCGCCGCGACGCACCGATCCAGGCCGCGGCCGAGGAACTCGGCGCCGTCGCCCTGCTGGACAAGCCGCTGGCCCATGGTGCGCTGTTCGGCGCCATCGAACAGGCGCTGGAACAGCCGCGCGCCGGCAGCTGAGCCAGCCGTCCGCTTTCCGCCGTCCGTTTCCCGCTTCCGGACATCCCGCCCTGAAATCCTGCCTGCGGCAAAGAAAAGCCGGCGGAGCATGACGCGCTGCCGCCGGCTGCAAGGCGGCCGGCCCATGACACGGGCCGGCGATGCGGGGGGAGAAAACTCAGTCGCCGGCGATCTCCTCGAGGGCATCGCGGTCCAGCACCACCACGTCATGGCGGTCGGCTAGCGCAATCAGCCTGCGGCGGCGGAACTGGGTGAAGGTGCGACTGACGGTTTCCACGGTCAGCCCGAGATGATCGGCGATGTCGCCGCGGCTCATCGGCAGGCTGAACCGGACGCCATCCGCGGCGGCCGCGACCTGGCGGCGGCCGGCCATGTCGAGCAGGAAGCTGGCCATCCGCTCGGCGGCGGTCTTGCGGCCGAGCAGCATCAGCATGCGGTTGCTGGCGGAAAGCTGGCGGCAGATCAGGCGCAGGATCTGCTGCCCGGCACCGGCATCGCCGGCAAGCAGGGCATCGAATTTCCGCCGCGGATAGCGCACCACCGTGCAGTCGGTGATCGCCTCGACCGTGCTGGCACAGTCGCCCTGCTCGTCGAAGCCGACAAAATCGCCGGCGGCGGGAAAGCGGATGACATGGCGGCGGCCATCGGGCAGCAGCTGCTGGGCCCGCATCTGGCCATCGACCACGCGATACACATACTCTGCCGCCGCACCGGCCTCCTGCAGCACGCCGTTGCGGCGGATCACCATGGTCTGGCCGATCCGGCCGAGCGCATCGGTCATGCCGGGCAGCGGCACCACGGCGCCGGCCTGCAGGCCGATCGCCGAAGGCGGCAGCGGGCGGGCGGAGACACGGCCCGGCAGGCGGGCCTGCGCGGGGGTCTGCATCATTGCCTGGGCTGCGGCCATGTCTCTCTCCTTCGGCTGATCGCACGGTCGATGGAGAGAGGATGCCCGCAAACCGGCAGGCCGGACATTTCGGTCTTCTACCTAAGGGA
Source organism: Ferrovibrio sp. (assembly GCF_964218355.1). Classification (GTDB taxonomy): domain Bacteria; phylum Pseudomonadota; class Alphaproteobacteria; order Ferrovibrionales; family Ferrovibrionaceae; genus Ferrovibrio. The sequence continues at coordinate 68,425 of NZ_CAXPMC010000017.1, forward strand.
TATTACGTAGGCGGCAGCACCGGTCAGCACAGCCGCCGCCCGGTGCCGGCATCGAACAGGTGCAGGCTGCCCGGCTGCACGCGCAGCGGAATCGCCTCGCCTTCGCTGATCCGCGTCTCGCCGCCCAGCCGCGCGGTCAGCCGCAGGTCGCCGGCCAGTCCGTGCACGATGGTTTCCGCCCCCTGGGCCTCGACGAGGTCGGCCACCAGGCGGATCTCGGCTTCCGATTCCGCGCAGGGCAGCAGATGCTCGGGCCGGATGCCGACCTGCGCCCGTTCCGGCAACGCGCCGGCATGGGGCAGCATGATCGGCGCGGCACCGTCGCCGGCCAGAAGCAGTCCGCCGTCATTGCCGCGGCGGCCCGCCAGCAGGTTGATCGGCGGCGAGCCGATGAAGGCCGCGACGAAGGCGGTGGCCGGCCGGGTATAGATGTCGAGCGGTGCGCCCTCCTGCTCGACCACGCCGTTATTCATCACCACCAGCCGGTCGCCCAGGGTCATCGCCTCGACCTGGTCGTGGGTCACATAGATGCTGGTGGCGCCGAGCTGGCGATGCAGGCGCTTGATCTCCGAACGCATGACGACGCGCAGCTTGGCATCGAGATTGCTGAGCGGTTCGTCGAACAGGAAGACCCGCGGATCTCGCACCACGGCACGGCCCATGGCAACACGCTGGCGCTGGCCGCCCGACAGCTGGCGCGGCCGGCGATCGAGCAGGTCGGCAATCTGCAGGGCTTCGGCGGCGCGACGCACCCGTTCGGCGATCTCGGCCTTCGGCCGGCCGCGCACCGACAGGCCGAAGCCGATATTCTCGGCAACGGTGAGATGCGGATACAGCGCGTAATTCTGGAACACCATGGCGACGTCGCGGTCGCCGGGTTCGAGATGGCCGACCGGCTGTCCGCCGATCAGGATCTCGCCGGCATCCGCCGTCTCCAGTCCCGCCACCAGCCGCAGCAGGGTCGACTTGCCGCAGCCCGACGGCCCGACCACGACGACGAAGCTGCCATCAGCGATCGTGATGTCGATTCCCTCCAGCACCCGGGTCTCGCCGAACCCCTTGCGGATATTGCGCAGTCTGACCTCCGCCACGATGAACACTCCCGGCCGGTATGAGGAAAAGGCCTGCATAACCGAGAGTGATGACAATCGGGTGACACTTCCGCGATGGCGCTGCCCGTTCTGCAGGCAGCCTGCAAAGTGTCACGGGATTGTCGCTGCACATACATTGTTGTGTCATTGCCGGGCGCCATCCTCGCCCGCCAAACGAGGCGGGGACATGGCGGAACTGACGGCAGCCATTCGTATCGGCGTTGCGGAACCGCGACGCCTGTCACAGCGCAGCAGGCTGCTGCGCCGCGCGCTGCTGCTGCTGGCGCCGTCGCTGGTTTTCCTGGCGCTGTTCACCTACTGGCCGGTGCTGCAGGTGGCCTGGCAGTCGCTGCGGGTCGAGACCTTCGGCGGCACGGCGCATTGGGGCCTGGACAATTTCCGCCGGCTGTTTGCCGATCCGCATTTCGCCGCGGCCACCGTCAACAACCTCGTCTATGCGGTCGGCACCCTGGTGCCCAGCATCGCGCTGGCGCTGCTGTTCGCCGTCGGCCTGCGCGACTCGACGCGGCTGAACAGCCTGCTGCGCACCCTGTTCGTGATGCCGATGCTGATCCCGCTGGTGGCCGCCGCCGCGCTGTTCAGCTTCATCTTCCTGCCGCGCTACGGCCTGATCGGCCACCAGCTCGGCTGGCTCGGCCTCGAAGCCGTCAACTGGCTGGGCAACCCGGACCTGGCGCTGGCCGCCATCATCGTGCTGACCATCTGGAAAAATGCCGGCTATTACATGCTGTTCTTCCTGGCCGGCCTGCAGGGCATCCCCGACGACCTCTACGAGGCCGCGCGGATCGAGAAGGCCTCGGCCTGGCAGCGGTTCCGCCGCATCACCCTGCCGCTGCTGATGCCGACCACCACCTTCGTCGCCGTGATCGCGCTGCTGCAGGTGCTGACCAATGTCGACCACATCATCCTGCTGACCCAGGGCGGCCCCAGCGATTCGACCAACGTGATCCTGCATTACATCTACCAGCAGGCGCACGAGAATTACGATGCCGGCCTGGCCGCCGCCGCCACCGTGGTCAGCGTCGCCGCCCTGCTGGCCCTGTCCGTCCTGTCGCTGCGCAGCCTCGAGCGCGGCATCCATTACGAGGGCTGAGGCATGATCGCGCGCCGCAGCCAGGTTCCCGCCGCCAGCGTCATCCTGCTGGCCGCCGCAGCCGCGATCTGGTTCATGCCCTTCCTGTGGATGCTGGTGGCCTCGCTGCGGCCCGATGCGGCCGGCGGCGCCGACATCGCCTCGCTGTGGCCCTCGCCGCGCTCGGGTTTCGGCAATTTCACGGAAGCCTGGAGCTCGGGCAGCTTCCCGCTCTGGTATCTCAACACGATGCTGCTCTGTGCCGGCGTGCTGGCGGTGCAGCTGGTCACCGTCACCCTGGCCGGCTATGCCTTCGCGCGGCTGGACTTTCCCGGCCGGCAGGCAATCTTCTATCTGTTCCTGCTGCAGCTGATGCTGGTGCCGCCGGTGCTGATGGTGCCGAACCTCGTCACCCTGGCCTGGCTCGGGCTGTATGACACGCTGGTCGGCGTGATGGCGCCGTATTTCGCCTCCGCCTTCGGCGTGTTCCTGATGCGCCAGACCTTCCGCACCATTCCGCGCGATTTCGAGGAAGCCGCACTGGTCGACGGCGCCAGCCGCCTGCAGATCCTGTGGCGGGTGCTGGTGCCGCTGGCCCGGCCGGGCCTGGTCGCCTTCTCGATCGTCTCGGTCGCGGCGCACTGGAACGAGTTCCTGTGGCCCCTGCTGGCCGTCTCGTCGCCGTCCAACCAGGTGCTGACCGTCGGCCTCGCCAGTTTCACCATGGGCGCCGAAAGCGCCTCGCAATGGGGCCTGATCGCCGCCGGCACCGCCTTGGTGGCGGCGCCGCTGCTGGCCGCCTTCGTGCTCTTCCAGCGCCGCTTCGTCTCGAGCTTCGTTTTCACTGGCATAAAATAGGAGACTGCCATGAATGCCTTCACCCGCGTGATCACGGCCGCAACCGCGGTCGCGGCCCTGTCTGCCGGACTGTCGTCCGCGCAGGCGGCCACCAGCATCCAGCTGTTCTTCCCCGTGCCGGTGCAGGGCAAGCTGGCCAACGAGATGCAGAATGTCGTCAAGCGCTTCAACGACGCGCACAAGGACATCGAGGTCACCCCGGTCTATACCGGCAGCTACGACGATACCAACCTGAAGACCCGCGCAGCCATCAAGGCCGGCAAGCCGCCGGCCGTGGTGATCATGAGCGCCAACTTCATCCTCGAATACGTGATCAACGGCGAGGTGCAGCCCTTCGACGATCTGGCCAGGGCCGACGGCCAGACCCCGGCGCAGTTCATGGACAATTTCTGGCCGGCCCTGCATGCCAATGCCACCATCGACGGCAAGATCTACGGCGTGCCGTTCCACAATTCGACCCCGCTGCTGTATTACAGCGTCGACGCCTTCAAGGAAGCCGGCCTCAATCCGGACCAGCCGCCGGCCACCTGGGAAGACTGGATCAAGGCCGCACAGGCCCTGACCAAGCGCGAGGGCAACACCGTCAAGCGCTGGGGCTTCATGATGCCGGCCACCTACGATTATCTCGGCTGGATCACCAGCGCGCTGAACATGTCGAATGGCGGCCAGTACTACAACACCGTCTATGGCGGCGAGGTCTATTACAACACCCCGACCATGCTGGGCGCGGTCACCCTGCTGCATGACATGGTGCACCGTCACAAGGTGATGCCGGAAGGCGTCAACGATGCCAACGCCACCACCAACGCCTTCTTTGCCGGCAATCTCGGCATGATGGTGCTGTCGACCGGTTCGCTCAGCTTCGTGCGCGAGAACATGAAGCATCCCTACAAGGTCGCCTTCCTGCCGCGCAACGTGCGCAATGCCGTGCCGATCGGCGGCGCCTCGCTGATGATGCCCAAGGGCCTCGACGAGGCCCAGAAGAAGGCGGCCTGGACCCTGGTCAAGTGGCTGACCAGCCCGAAGCAGTCGGGCGAGTGGAGCCGCTTCACCGGCTATTTCGCGCCCAACCGCCATGCCTATGACCTGCCGGAGATGAAGGACTTCATCGCCAAGAACCCGGACGCCAAGGTGGCGCTGGACCAGCTGGCCTATGCCGGCCCGTGGTTCGCCACCTACAACACCGTCGGCGTGCGCAAGGCGCTGGAAGACCAGGTGCAGGCCGTCCTCTCCGGCAAGCAGCAGCCGCAGGCCGCCGTCGAGGCCGCGCAGAAGGCCGCCGATGCCCTGCTGCGTCCCTATGTCGAGCAGACCGCGCTGAAGCTGGTCGGCAAGACCAACTGAGGCAGCCCGCACCATGACGGGGCGGCGGCACCCGCCGCCGCCCCGTTCGCATATCACCGCCCCTCGATTCCTCCGCCCCTCAACCCTCCGACAGGATCGCCCCCGTGATCATCGCCCAGCTGACCGACCTGCATATCCGCCCGACCGGCAAGCCCGCCTATCGCGTGGTCGAGACCAACACTTTGCTGGATCGCGCCCTGCAGAGCCTGGCGGCCATGTGGCCGGCGCCGGATGCGGTGGTGATGTCGGGCGACCTGACCGATTGCGGTCTGGCGGAGGAATACGACATCCTCGCCCTGCTGATCCGCCGCCATCTCGACATGCCGGTCTATCTGGTGCCCGGCAACCACGACCGCCGCGAGGTGATGAAGCAGCGGCTGGCGCATCTGCCCGGCATCACCGCCGATCCGGATTTCATCCAGTATGCGGTCGACGATTTCCCGGTACGGCTGGTGATGCTGGATTCCGTCGTGCCTGGCAAGGGCCATGGCGAGCTGTGCGCCGCCCGCCTCGATTTCCTCGACCGCACGCTGGCCGCCGCGCCGGACAAGCCCACCGTGGTCGTGCTGCATCATCCGCCGATCGTCTGCGGCATCCGCCACATGGACGGGATCAACCTGCGCAATGCCGATGCCTTCGGTGCCGTCATCGCCCGCCATCCCCAGGTCGAGCGGATTCTCTGCGGCCACCACCACCGCCCGATCACGGCCCGCTTCGCCGGCACCATCGTGCAGGTGGCACCCAGCACGGCGCATCAGGTGGTGTTCGATCTCGGCGCCGAATCGCCCTCGCATTTCACCATGGAGCCGGCATCTTTCCTGGTACACCAGTGGAATGCCGGCGCCGGCCTCGTCTCGCATGGCGTCTATGTCGAGAAATACCCGGGCCCCTATCCCTTCGTGCTCGATCCCGACTATCCCGGCGCGCACTGAACGGCGGCACGGTCCGGCCTAGTCGTTCAGGTCGGCCTTCCAGAAGGGCTTGGCGCGGCTGTAGGCATCCCAGGCCTCGCCGAGATGGGCGAGCTGCATCTCCTGGCGGCCGATGAACCAGCCGGCCACGGCGGCGGCGGCCGGATCGCCGCCCGGCGGGCCGAGCACGTCGCGCATCAGCGCACCGCCCACGGCGGCATCGTTGAGAACGCCGAGGCAGTCCTGCAGTTCCGCCAGCGCGGCATGGAAACGGCGCACCGCCCGCCGGCCATGGAGCGGCCGGAAGAATTCCACCGCATAGCGCAGCTTCTTGCACTGGATGCGCAGGCGGTGCAGGGCTTCGGCCTCCAGCGTGTCGTGATGGCGCCCGAGCTTCTTCACCTTGCGGGCGCGCTTTTCCAGCAGCCGCGCGGCGAAGCGCCGGGCCGGCATGGCCGCGGCGGCCTGCAGGGCCGCATCGCCGCTGGCAGCGATTTCCGCCGGCAGGCGCAGCAGCATCGCCTCGAGACCAAGCCGCAGGCGCAGAGCGCGCGACGAGCGCAGGGCCGATTCAAGCGCGGCCTGGGCGGCGGCGCGGCGGTCTTCCAGCACGGTGCGCAGATGCCGCAATCCCCTGGGATCGGGCAGCCGCGCCGCCAGCGGTGCCAGCGTCTCGGCGAGGAAGACATCGAGATCGCGCTTGCGCCCGAGCGGCTCGTTCAGCCAGCGCAGCTCGTCGATCAGCGGCGCGACCAGTGCGGCGGGCAGCACCGGCCGGAACAGGTTGAAGGCCGAGCGCAGCCGGCGCAGGGCGACGCGCATCTGGTGCACGCCCTCGATATCGCGGTCGCGCAGCACCGGCTGCATGTTGCAGTCGAACTGCTGCAGGCAGTGGCGGGCGATGGCCGTGAAGGCATCGATGGCGGCGGCGCGGTCGCCGAGATCGAAGGGCAGGCTGCCCGAGCGCAGCGGCGGCGGTTCGGCCAGGCCCAGATCCGCCGCCATCAGCACCGGTGCCGCCGCGCCGGTCCAGTACAGCGGCAGCTCTTCCGCCAGCGCCAGCGCCAGCGCCAGCAACCGTGCCATGCCCTCCGGCGCCGGATCGCCGGGTGCGGCCAGCACCAGCTCGGCCGCTGCCGCCGTGCGGCCGGCGCCGGTCAGGGTCATCTGCACGGCCTGCAGCTGCAGGCCGCCGGCCAGGGCCAGGCTGGCGATCTCGGCATGGCCCTCCGCGAGCGGCAGCATGGCGGCGCCCAGCGGCGGCGCGGCCGTCAGTGCCTGTCCGGCCACCGGCAGTGTTTCCTGCCGCTGCATGCCGGCATCGCGGCGGCCGAGGCAGAGCCAGCCGGCGGCAGCGAAGTCGCGGCCGGGCGTGTCTTCCAGGGTCAGGTCGGGACGGGCGATGGCCGCGCGCCGGGCGCCGGCAGCCGCCAGCAGAGGATGCCGCCGGATGCGACGCAGGCTGCCCGGGGAACATCCCAGGCGCAGCAGGGCGGGCGGTTCGCTCATGGCGGCGCATGCTAGCGGAGCGCCGGGAAATAAGTCAAATAACCCAGTCTTTTACGATTGTTACAGTTCCAAGACAGATGCGGTCGCGGTGCTGCTGACGACGGTCACGGCGCGATCAGCGCCGCCATGGCATGCACCGCCGCCGCATAGCCGCGCGGCCCCAGCCCGGCGATCACCGCGGTCGCCGCCTTCGAGACATAGGAATGGTGGTAATAGGCCTCGCGCCGGTGGATGTTCGAGATATGCAGCTCGATGATCGGTCCCTGGAACATCTTCAGCGCATCGAGGATGGCAATCGACGTGAAGGTGAAGGCGGCCGGATTGATGATGATGCCGGCGGCGCCGGTATCGGTGGCCTCGTGGATCCAGCCGATGATCTCACTTTCGGCATTCGACTGGTGGAACCGCACCGGCCGCTCGCCGGCCGCCGCGCGGCACATGGCCTCGACCTCGGCCAGGGTGGTGTGGCCGTAAATCTCCGGCTCGCGCTTGCCCAGCCGGTTGAGGTTGGGGCCGTTGAGGATGAACAGCGGTTTCTGTGCGGTCGGTCTGGTCCTGGCCATGCTGGGTCCTGCCTGAAGCGGCCTCAGCCCTGGTAGCCCAGCAGGCGGGGCAGCCAGAGCACGAGATCCGGGAAAAGGGTGATCAGCGCCAGGGCCACGACCATGGCGCAGAGAAAGGGAGTCACGTCCCGCACGATGGCGCGGACCGGCGTTCCGGCGATGCGGGTCATCACGAACAGCAGCAGGCCGTAGGGCGGCGTGATCAGGCCGAGCATGATGTTGACGACGACGATGACGCCGAAATGCACCATGTCGATGCCGAGCGCCTTGGCGGTCGGGATCAGCACCGGAATGATGATCAGCAGGATCGTGGTGCCTTCCAGCAGGCAGCCAAGCAGCAGCAGCAGCAGGTTGACCAGCACCAGGAAACTCAGCGGCGACAGGTTCCACGCGGTCAGCAGGCCCTTGATGGTGTCGGGAATATTCTCGACCGTGACCACGTAGTTGAAAACCAGGGCACCGGCGATCAGCATGCCGATCGAGGCCGAGGTGCGCGCGCTTTCCAGAACCGAGCGGTAGAAATCACGGAAGCGGACGCTGCGGTAGAGGCCGGCGGAGATCAGCAGCGCATAGGCGGCGGCAATCGCCGCGGCTTCCGTCGGCGTGGTGGCGCCGCTGTAGATGCCGCCCAGCAGCACCACCGGCATCATCAGGGTCGGGAAGGCGCGCCAGGTGATGCCCGGCAGGCTGCGCAGCGGCACCGGCGGTTCGACCGGGAAATTCTCGCGCCGGGCGCCGATGATGACGATCGCCATCTGCGACAGGGCCATCAGCAGCCCGGGCACCACGCCGGCCAGGAACAGGTAGCCGATCGAGGCATCGGAGACCAGGGCATACAGCACCATCGGGATCGACGGCGGGATGATCGGTCCGATCACCGCCGTCGCCGCGGTCAGCGCCGCCGCATAGCTGGCCCGGTATTTGCCGTCGGCCGTCATCATCACCTGCATCATGCGGCCGGTGCCGGCGGCATCGGCAATCGCCGAGCCGGACATGCCGGCGAAGATCACGCTCTGCACCACATTCACCAGCGCCAGGCCGCCGCGGAAGCGGCCGACCACCGCATTGCAGAAGCGCAGCAGCCGTTCGGTCATCGAGCCGATATTCATCAGCTCGGCCGCCAGGATGAACAGCGGCACGGCCAGGATGATGTAGTTGGAATACAGGCCGTTCAGCAGCTGCTCGGCCGCCGTGCCCATGTCGAGGCCGGCGAGGAACAGGTACAGGATCGAGCCGGCAATCATCGCATGCCCGATCGGCAGGCCGAGCAGGGCAAGCGCCGAGATGGCGACGATGGCCACCGAGAAGGGCGTGGCAATGGTCATACGCCGGACACCGTCTTTTCCGGATCGTGCTGCGCCGGCGCATCGCCACGCAGGGCGCGCCAGGACAGCCACAGATAACGCACCAGCACCGCCACCGCGAACAGGACATAGATGGAGAACAGCCAGTCCATGCGGATTTTCAGATAGGCGGTGGATTCGACCTTCATGAACGCGACATAGTCGTAGACCGCCGGCAGCGAACCGGCATAGAGCAGCAGCAGGGCCGCCGACGAAACCAGCAGCAGAATCCGCCGCAGCGCCGGCCGGGCGCCGGCATAGATCAGGTCGAAGCGGATTTCCTCATCCTCGCGCAGCACGAAGGCAGCACCCCACAGCACCAGCCAGATCCACAGCACGGCGCTCAGCTCGTTGGTCCAGCCGACCGGAAAGTTCAGCAGGTAGCGAAAGACGATCTGCAGGATGAACGCGGCGAACATCGCCACCTGCATGGCGGCAAGGATGTTCTCGGCCCGCCGGTACAGCCAGCCGCCGATGCGGGTGATGGTCGGGTGCACGATTCCTCCCTTGCGCACCGGGGCCTGGCCGGCAACCCGCCCGGCAGCGGCAGGGCCGCCGCCGGGATGGCCACTGCCGTCTTACAGCGCGTTGATCTTATCGATCATGCCCTTCGGCCATTCCTTGGCAAGATCGGAGGCCAGGTATTTCTTCTGGGCGAAGCTGCGGAAGGCAGCCTGGTCCGGCTCGTAGATCTTCAGACCCTTGCCCTTGAAGAAGTCGACGAGGTTCTTCTCGCGCTCGCGGTGCTTCTGGGTCGAGAAGTCGATGGCCGCATCGGCCGCCGCCTGGAAGCGCTTCTGCCCGTCGGCCGACATCTCCTTCCACACCTTGCCGGAAACGGTCAGCAGGTCGAAACCGACCAGATGCGAAGTCAGCACGATCTGCGACATCACCTCGTAGAACTTCATGTTCTCGACATTGGGCAGCGGATTGTCCTGGCCGTCGATGGCGCCGGTCTGCAGGCCGGTATAGACCTCGGCATAGGCCATCGGCGTCGGGTTGGCGCCCAGCGCCTCGCCGAGGAACTGCCAGGCCTCGCCCGGCGGCATGCGCAGCTTGATGCCGGCAAGGTCGGCCGGCGTGGTGATCTTCTTGTCGGGCTTCAGGCCGACCTGGCGCGAGCCGAAATAGGTCGGCCCGAGGATATGCAGTCCGAGCTTGTCCTCGACCATCGCCTTCATTTCCATGCCGGCGGCACTGGCGAAGAACTTGCGCAGATGGTCGGCATCGCGGAACAGGTAGGCGGCGGTCAGGATCGACCAGGCCGGCACCTGCTTGGAGATGTCCTGCGGCGCGATGTTGCCCATCTCGAGATTGCCGCGCTGCAGGGCGACCAGCTCGGTGCCCTGCTTGAACAGGTTGCCGCCGTAATAGCCCTCGAAGGCGAAATCGCCGGCCACCGCGTCGGCGAATTTCTTCATCATCTCGGCGCGGATATCCTGCTCGGAGAAGACGGCCGAGAACCGCAGCTTGGGCTTGCCCTGCGCCCGCGACGGCAGGCTGAAGGCGGTGGCGGCAGCGGCAAGGCCGGTGCCGGCGAGAAAGCGGCGACGCGTGGTGCTCAGTGTCATGGTACTTTCCTCCCTCGGTTTGTTTATCGTGACTGGAACCGGCCCGCAGCCGGCTTTTCCCTCATGCGGCGGCCCCGAAATGGCCGGCCATCGCCTGCATGTCGGATTTGTGCCCGGTGAACAGCTCGAAGGCCCGCACCGCCTGGCCCACCGCCATGCCGGCGCCGGGCAGGCAGCGGCAGCCGAGCGCCGCGGCACGCTGCAGCAGTTCGGTCTCGGCGGGGAAATAGATGATGTCGGCCACCCAGTGGTGCGGCTGCAGCAGCGCGGCCGGGAATGGCAGGCCGGGATACTTGTCCATGCCGACCGGCGTGGTGTTGACGATGCCGTCGGCGGCCGCCCGCGCGGCCGCCGCGGTGGCCACGGCCCGTACCGGCGCGCCGGCCGCGGCCATGCGCGCCGCCAGCGTCTGCGCGCGCGCGGCATCGCTGTCGATCAGCACAAGATCGCGCACGCCCAGCTGCACCAGCGCCTGGGCCACGGCGGCACCGGCACCGCCGGCACCGAACTGCACCACGCAGCCCAGCGGCACCCCGGCCATGCCCAGCCGGAAGCTTTCGGCAAAGCCCCAGCAGTCGGTGTTGTGGCCGGTGGCGCGCCCTTCGGCGAAGACCACGGTGTTGACGGCACCGATGGCGGCGGCCTCGGGCGCGACCGCATCGAGATGCGGCAGAATCTGCTGCTTGAAGGGGTGGGTGACGTTGACGCCCTGGAAACCGGCGGCCGCGGCGGCGGCCAGCAGTGCGGGCAGGGCCGCGTCGGGCAGGCCGAGGCTGTCGAAATCGAGCAGGATATAGGCGCAGCCGAGGCCGAGCCGGGCCGCCTCGCGTTCATGCATGGCCGGCGAGCGCGAGGCCTGGATGCCCCGCCCGAGCAGACCGGCCAGCACGAAGCCGCCGCCCGGCTGGGCCGGCTGGCGGCCGCTGGTCGCCGCGCGCACCAGCGCGGCAATCTCTCCGGCCATTCCGTCCTGCGAAACCGCCACGTTTCCTCCCATTGCTCTTGTTGCCGACGACAGTGTACGAAATAGTTAGTTTAGTCAACGGCCGGCTCCGGGCGCATCGGCCGGCAGGGCAGGCAGTGGCGGAAAACCCGGCTGTTTCTGTCCTGCCGGGCTATTCCCAACCGGGCCGGCGGAGGCCAGTATGGACAAAACGGTTCGGCCGTTGCCGGTGGTTCCGGCCGGCCCCAGCAGGATTCCACCCGAATGAGCGCAGCCCCGATGCCAGCCCGCAGCCGCAAGCCGGCCCGGACCCGCAGCCCCAATCCCGAGGCCACCAAGCAGGACATCATCGCCGTGGCCACCCGCGAGTTCGCGCAGAACGGCCTGTCGGGCGCCCGCGTCGACGAGATCGCCGCCAAGACCGGCTCCAGCAAGCGGATGATCTATTACTATTTCGGCGACAAGGAGGGCCTGTATCTGGCGGTGCTGGAAGAGGCCTACAAGAAGGTCCGCACCGACGAGGCACAGCTCGATCTCGAGCATCTGCCGCCGGCCGAGGCGCTGCGCCGCCTGGTCGAGTTCACCTTCGACCACCATCATACCAGCGAGGGGTTCATCCGGCTGGTGATGATCGAGAATATCCACCACGGCGACTATCTGGCGCGCTCGAAGATCATCCAGGACCTCAATGTCTCGGCGATCGGCGAGCTGGAGCGGATCTACCGCCGCGGCCTCGCCGAAGGCATTTTCCGCCGCGGCCTGACCGCCATCGACCTGCACTGGCAGATCAGCGCCCTGTGTTTCTTCAACGTCTCCAACCGCGCCACCTTTTCGCAGATCTTCCGCGTCGACCTGACCTCGAAGAAGGCGGTGGCCGCCCTGCGCGGCCAGGTGGTCGACATGGTGCTGCGCAACGTGCTGAAGGCGCCGTAAGACCGCCGCCGGCGCGCGGTTTGACGCCGGGCCGCTTCCGGCCCTACAATGTACGAACCGGTTCGCACATAAGCACCGCCTGGGCTGGAAACATCCGGATCATGAAAACCTCCATCGCCACCGTCTCCATCAGCGGCACCCTGACCGAGAAGCTGCAGGCCATCGCCGCCGCCGGCTTCGACGGCGTCGAGATTTTCGAGAACGACTTCCTCGCCTTCGACGGCAGCCCGCGCGAGGTCGGCCGCATGGTGCGCGAGGCCGGCCTGGCCATCACCCTGTTCCAGCCCTTCCGCGATTTCGAGGGCATGCCCGAACCCCAGCGCAGCCGCACCTTCGACCGCGCCGAGCGCAAGTTCGACGTGATGCAGGAGCTGGGCACCGACCTGATGCTGGTCTGCTCGAATGTCTCGCCGATCGCGCTGGGCGGCATCGACCGGGCGGCCGCCGATTTCCACGAACTGGGCGAGCGGGCGGCGAAGCGCGGCCTGCGCGTCGGCTACGAGGCGCTGGCCTGGGGCCGGCACATCAATGATCACCGCGATGCCTGGGAGATCGTGCGCCGCGCCGGGCATCCGAATATCGGCCTGATCCTCGATTCCTTCCACACGCTGGCGCGGCGCATCGATGTCGACTCGATCCGCGCCATCCCGAAGGACCGGATCTTCATCGTGCAGCTGGCCGATGCACCGCGGATCGAGATGGACCTGCTGCACTGGAGCCGGCATTACCGCAACATGCCGGGCCAGGGCGACCTGCCGGTGCACGACTTCATGCGCGCGGTGGCCGCCACCGGCTATGACGGCGTGCTGTCGCTGGAAATCTTCAACGACCAGTTCCGCAGCGGCTCGCCCAAGGCGATCGCCGTCGACGGCAAGCGGTCGCTGGTCAGCCTGATGGACGGCGTGCGCCGCGCCGAGCCCGGCATCCGCATTCCGGTGCCCGAGATGCCCGACCGCATCCGCACCGACGGGATCGAGTTCATCGAATTCGCCGCCGACGAGGCGGAAGCCGCCGAGCTGGCCGGCCTGTTCCGCATGCTGGGGTTCCGCAAGACGGCGCGGCACAAGTCGAAGGACGTGACCCTGTGGCGCCAGGGCGGCATCAACCTGCTGATCAATGCCGAGCGCGAGGGTTTTGCCCATGCCGCCTACCTGATGCACGGCACATCGGTGTGCGATATCGGCCTGAAGGTGGAGGATGCGGCCGCCACGGTGGCGCGGGCGCGGGCACTGGGCGCCGAGCCGTTCGAGCAGGCCGCCGGCCCCGGCGAACTGGCGATCCCGGCCATCCGCGGCGTCGGCGGCGGCGTGATGCATTTCATCGACCGCCGCAGCGACCTTGCCCGCCTGTGGGAGATCGATTTCCTGCCGGCCGAAGACGCGGCACCGGGCGAAGATGCCGCGCTGGTCGCCGTCGACCATGTGGCGCAGACCATGAATTACGAGGAGATGCTGACCTGGCTGCTGTTCTACACGGCGATCTTCGCCACCCATAAGACGCCGATGGTCGACATCGTCGATCCGGCCGGCCTGATCCGCAGCCAGGTGATCGAGAATGAAAGCGGCAGCCTGCGCATCACGCTCAACGGCGCCGAGAACCGCCGCACCCTGGCCGGCCATTTCATCGCCGAGAGTTTCGGCTCGGCCGTGCAGCATCTCGCCTTTGCCAGCCGCGACATCTTCCGCACGGTGGCGGCCCTGAAGGCGAACGGCTTCCGGCCGCTGGCGATCTCGCCGAACTATTACGACGACATCGAGGCCCGCTTCGGCCTGGAGCCCGGCCTGGTCGACCGCCTGCGCGCCGAGAACATCCTGTACGACCGCGATGCCGGCGGCGAATATTTCCAGATCTACAGCCCGAATTACGGCGAGGGCTTCTTCTTCGAGATCATCGAGCGCCGCGGCTATGCCGGCTATGGCGCGCCCAATGCGCCGGTGCGCATCGCCGCCCAGAAGCGCGGCATCCAGCCCCGCAGCCGGGTGGAAATCTGATCCGCCCCCCGGTCATCAAGAAAACCATGCCATATCAATGGCTTGGAAGCGCCCCAATTCCGCCGCTTTTACCGGCTCTACTGGCTGCCATCGAATAACAGGCAGTCAGTCAGCAGGCCTGTTCGGCCGCCCGGCATCCCCCTCCTCTCCCCCCAGGAGCCGCCGGGCGGCCTCCTCCTGCCCCGCCCCCGCCAGCCTTCCTGACCATCGCCGGGCAGAACCAGCCTCCCCGCCGCGGCCGCGCCGCCTATAATGCCTGTGGCATACCGCGCAGCCGCGACCGCACCGACTGCAAACCCGCGAGAGCACAGATGACAAGCAACAAGAAGACCCAGACCTCCCGCCCGGCCGGCCGCAGCGCGCCCCGAAGCACCCCGCGGAACGCCTCCCGGCCCAAACTGGTCGTGCGCAATGCAACGCCGAAGGACATGACGGCGATCCGCGCGCTCACCGCCAAGGTCTATGCCGCGCTCGGCAGCGCCGGCGCCTATTCGATGGCGCAGCTGCGCGGCCACCAGCATCATTTCCCCGAGGGCCAGTTCGTCGCCGTCTACGAGGATGCCATCGTCGGCTACTGCGCCACCTTCCGCATCGGCGGCAACGTGGCCCTGAAGCCACATGACTGGGTCGGCATCACCGGCCGCGGCTATGCCGCACGCCACGACCCGGAAGGCGACCATCTGTACGGTATGGAAATCTGTGTCGATCCCGACTATCGCGGCCTGCGCATCGGCCAGCGCCTGTACAATGCCCGCAAGCAGCTCTGCCAGCATCTGCGCCTGAAGGGCATCGTGTTCGGCGGCCGCATGCCGGGGCTCAGCCGGCGCTGGAACCAGGTGCGCACGCCCGACCGCTATGTCGAGCTGGCACGCAACGGCGAGCTGCGCGACCAGGTGATCAGCTTCCAGCTGCGCAACGGCTTCGAGCCGATCGGCGTGCTGCCCGACTACCTGACCTCCGACCATGAATCGCGCGGCTTCGCCACCCACATGCTGTGGCGCAATCCGCAGGTCGGCGAGGAAGACCATGTCGCCGCTTCGCCGCGGCTGCGCCCGCAGAGCAGCGTGCGGGTCGCCTGCGTGCAGTACCAGCAGCGCGCCATCTCCTCCTTCGCCGATTTCGCCCGGCAGGTCGAGTATTTCGTCGACAGCGTCGCCGACTACAAGGCCGATTTCGTCCTGTTCCCCGAGCTGTTCACCCTGCAGCTGCTGTCGATCGAGAACAAGCCCGCACCGGCGGCCGAGGCGATCGCCGCCCTGACCAGCTATACCGACCGCATCCGCAGCCTGCTCAGCGAGCTGGCGGTCAGCTACAACATCAACATCATCGGCGGCTCGCATCCGACCCGCGATGCCGACGGCCATGTCTACAATATCTGCTATGTCTGCCTGCGCGACGGCGCCGTGCACGAGCAGCGCAAGATCCATCCCACGCCGAACGAACGCTACTGGTGGAACATCACCGGCGGCGACACCATGAATGCCATCGAAACCGATTGCGGCCCCATCGGCGTAATGATCTGCTACGATGCGGAATTCCCGGAACTGGCCCGCCACCTGACCGACCAGGGCGCGCAGATCCTGTTCGTGCCCTTCTGCACCGACGAGCGGCAGAGCTATCTGCGGGTCCGCTACTGCGGCCAGGCCCGCGCGGTGGAAAACCAGTGCTATGTCGCCCTGGCCGGCAATGTCGGCAACCTGCCGAATGTCGAGAACATGGACATCCAGTATGCGCAGAGCTGCGTGCTGACGCCCTGCGACTTCCCCTTCGCCCGCGACGGCATCGCCGCCGATACCACGCCGAATGTGGAAATGGTGTCGATCGCCGACCTGCAGCTGGACAGCCTGGCCAATGCCCGGCAGGGCGGCACCGTGCAGAACCTGAAGGATCGCCGCTTCGATCTCTACAGCGTCACCTGGAAGGATTCGCTGCCGACCTGATCAGGCCGGGTGTTCCAGCAGCAGCCCGTCGATCGCCTCGGCCAGCTGCGCCTTACGCACCGGCTTGCGCAGTACCCGCGCGGTACCGACATAGCGGGTGTGGCGCAGCACCTCCTCGCCCAGCGATCCCGACATGAACAGGACCGGCAGGCCCGGCCGCAATCCCTGCGCCTGGTCGGCCAGGGCCACGCCACCCATGCCGCCGGGCATCATCATGTCGGTCAGCAGCAGATCGACCGGCAGCGGCCGGCGCAGGATGTCGAGCGCCTCCTGGCCGCTGGATGCGGTCAGCACCGCATAGCCCAGCGACTTCAGCAGCGACGCCATCATCGCCCGGACATCCGGGTTGTCCTCGACGCACAGGATGTTGTGCCGCGGCGACGCTTCCGTGCCATCGCCGGCTTCCTCCATCGCCGGCAGCAGCAGGCGCAGTTCGGTGCCCTCGCCCGGCGCGGTGTCCAGTTCGACCAGGCCGCCGGATTGCTGCACGAATCCATAGACCATGCTGAGGCCGAGGCCGCTGCCCTTGCCGATGTCCTTGGTGGTGAAGAACGGCTCGAAGACCCTGGCTCGCACCTCCGGGGTCATGCCGGTGCCGGTGTCGCGCAGCGAAACCACCACATAGGTGCCTGCCTCGGCCAGCCGGTCGGGCAGCGCATGCGGCTCGGTCAGGATGCGCGTGGATGTGCCGATCACCAGCTGGCCGCCGCCATGCATCGCATCGCGGGCATTCAGCGCGATATTGAGCACAGCGTTTTCCAGCTGTCCGGCATCGGCCTCGACCACCGGCAGGCCGGCGGCCAGCTGCAGGTCGATCTGGATGGTCTCGCCGAGGCTGCGGCTCAGCATGTCGGTCATGCCGCCAAGCAGCGCATTGACGTCGATGCGGCTGGGTTTCAGGGTCTGCCGCCGGCCAAAGGCCAGCAGGCGCTGGGTCAGTTCGGCGCCGCGGGTGGCGTTGCGCAGGGCCTGCTGCACCAGCTGGCGCTTTTCCGCCGTCTGCACCTGGTCGTCGAGCAGTTCGAGATTGCCGACGATCACCGCCAGCAGGTTGTTGAAGTCGTGGGCAACACCGCCGGTCAGCTGGCCCAGCGCCTCCATTTTCTGGGCCTGGCGCAACTGTTCCTGCAGTTCCTCGGTCTGGCGCAGGGCGGTCAGGTCGCGGGTAATGTTGACAAAGCCGGTGACCGTGCCGGCAGCATCGCGGATGGCGGAAATTTCGACGCCAACCCAGAAACGGCGGCCATCCTTGTGCCGGCGCCACTCCTCGTTGACATAGCGGCCGCTTTCGCGCGCCACCTGCAGGGCATGACCGGGATGGCCGGCCTGCCGGTCGGCGTCGGTGTAATACTGGTCGCGCGGCCGGCCGATCGCCTCCTCGGGCGCATAGCCGGTCAGGTTGACCGCGCCGGCATTCCAGGTCAGCACCGTGCCTTCGGCATCCATCATGAAAATGGCATAGTCGGAGATCGAATCGACCAGCAGCCGGAAGCGTGCCTCGCTGATGCGCAGATCCGCTTCGCTGGCCCGGCGCTGGGTCAGATCGTGGATCACGCCGACATACATGCTGATGCCGTCACGATGGTATTCGCCGACCGCCAGCTCGAAGGGAAACTCGCTGCCGTCCTTGCGGCGGCCGATCACCTCGCGGCCGATGCCGATGATCCGCTTCTCGCCGGTTGCCCGGTAGCGGGCAAGATAGCCGTCATGGGCGCTGTGATACGGTTCCGGC
>NZ_CAXPMC010000018.1:0-128081 GCF_964218355.1 Ferrovibrio sp.
CGCCTGTGACAGGGCCGCCTGTGACAGGGCCGCCTGTGACAGGGCCGCCTGTGACAGGGCCGCCTGTGACAGGGCCGCCTGTGACAGGGCCGCCTGTGACAGGGCCGCCTGTGACAGGGCCGCCCCCGGGCCCGGTCGGCTTATTCCGCCTGCTGGCCGGCAGCCTGGCGCAGGGCGGCCTGCTTGGCCCGTTCGGTCGCACGGCGGTTGCGGCGCTTGATCCACCACATGAAAAAGCCGGTCACGGCGAACAGTGGAATGATCAGCCCCGAGAGGAAGACCAGCAGCTGGTAGACCGGGCCGAGACCCAGCCCCTCATGCAGGGGCCGCTGCCAGGCGATCAGGCTTTCCCCGAGGCTGTAGTCACGCGGATCGAACACGTCGATCACGCTATGCCGCCAGGGATCGACCAGCACGGTCACCGTCGGTGCCCCGTCGCTGTGATCGGGGCGGATCAGGCCGATGCGCAGCGCCTGGTCGGGCCGCGTGGGCAGGAAGGCATTGAGAAAGCGGGTGCCGGGTGCCTTCTGCAGGGCCAGCGCCACGGCATCATCCAGCGCGACCGGCGTCGCGCCGGGCAGCGGCTGCACCTTCGCCTGGAACATCGCCGCCCGCATGTCGCGGCCAGGGAAAACGGCGTTGATCACCGCCGCGGTCTGCTGCGGGAATCCGAGATAGACGCCGGTGAAGCTGACAATCATGAAGATCACCATGCTCCAGATGCCGACCATGCCATGCAGGTCGCGGTGCAGGCGCAGGCCCTTCGCCCCCTTGCGGATGAAGAAGGCAGCCTTCCACTGGCCGGGCGCCCCATTGCTTCTGGGCCACCAGATCACCAGGCCGGAGACACCCAGCACCAGCATGGCGATGCCGAGCCAGCCGACCACCGCGCGGCCATCGCGGCCGGGGATCAGCAGGTTGCCGTGCAGGTCGTGGAAGACCCGAAGCCAGGGCGACATGGCGCCGCTGGTGCCAAGCTTCTCCAGCGTGACCGGGTCGATCAGGATCTGCTGGCTGCCGGCGAAAGGACTGACATTGGGTACGGTGCCCTGCACCGGCTGGCCCCGCTGGACCTGACCCTGCTGGGCCTGACCCTGCGGTCGCTGGCCTTCGGCGCGGGGGCCCTCTGTGCGGGGGCCGCCTTCGCGGGCCATGCCCGGCCGCGACAACCGCACTGCCGCGGGTTCGCCCGGCTCCGCCGGCCAGCGCACCGCGATCGGCACCCGGCCCGGTTCCGCACTGGCCGCCGCCGCGGCCACGATGGCGCCAGGCGACTGCCATTCACCGGCCGCCGTGGCTGCCGGCTCGGCATTGCCGAACAGGTGGTCGAGATCATGGCCGTAGACCAGCACGCTGCCGGTGATGCCCAGCAGCACCAGCGGAATGCACAGGATCAGGCCGACCCAGAGATGGATCTGCTGCAGCCAGTAACGGAGAGTGCGGCGGGGCTTCGCCATGGGGTTTCGTCCTTCACGGTGGAGATCAGCTGTCGGCCCAGCGCCGCAGCAGGTTGTGGTAGATGCCGGTCAGATGCACGACATTGGCATCGGCATGACCCTTTTCAGCCGCCAGCTGCTGGATGCTGCGGTCGAGCTGGAACAGCAGCAGCCGTTCGCCGTCGTCGCGCACCATGCTCTGCAGCCAGAAGAACGAGGCGATGCGGGCCCCGCGGGTGACCGGGGTGACGCGGTGCAGGCTGGTGGAGGGATACAGCACCATATGCCCGGCCGGCAGCTTCACGCTGTGGGTGCCGTAGGTATCCTCGACCACCAGCTCGCCGCCGTCATACTCGTCCGGTCCGGCAAGAAACAGCGTGCAGGAAAGATCGGTGCGGATGCGGAAATCGGCATCGCGCATGGCGCGGATCGCGTTGTCGACATGCATGCCGAAGGACTGGCCGCCGCCATAGCGGTTGAACAGTGGCGGAAACACTTTCAGCGGCAGGGCTGCGGAAATGAACAGCGGCGTTTTTTCCAGCGCGTCCAGCACCAGACCGCCGAGCTGGCGCGCCGCCGGTGAATCTTCCGGCAGCTGCATGTTGTTCTTGGCCAGGGCCGACTGGTGGCCGGAGGTGACATTGCCGTCGACCCAGTCGGCGACATCCATGATCCGGCGGCACTGCGCGACCTGTTCGGGTGTCAGCACATCCGGGATGCTCAGCATCATGCTCCTGTCTCCTGCGGCGGGCGGGCGGATACGCAAAACCCCGCCCGCGCCCCCGCTGCATATCAGCGGGAGACACGGGCGGGGCGCGCGTTTCCTGCGCGGGTTCTACGCGGTACTCAGAACTTGAAATTCGTGGTCAGCAGCGCCGTGCGTCCGGGGGCGACATTGGCGAACTGGCCGGCATGGGTGGCGTCGTAATAGGTTTCATCGAGGAGGTTCTGCACATTCAGCTGCACCTCGACCTGCTCGCTGACCTTGTAGGCAGCCATGGCATCGAGACGCCAGTAGCTTGGCAGCTCGTAGGTGTTGGCGGTGTTGGCAAAGCGCCGCGCGGTATAGATGGCACCGCCACCGATCTTCCATGCCGTGTCGATATTGTACGTCGTCCACAGGCTGATGTTATGCGGCGCGATGAACGGGAATTCCTTTCCATCGTTGCTGCTGGATGGCCCATCATCGACAATTTCGCTTTTCAGGAAGGTATAGCCGCCGAAGATCTGCCAGTCCGGCGTGATGTTGCCGGAGACGCCGATTTCGAATCCGTCGACCCGTTCCTCGCCGACATTCTGCTGCACGCCGCTGCCGACGCTGACCCGCGCATTGGTCTTTTCGGTGCGGAAGATTGCACCGGTCAGCGACAGCGCCTTGTTGAACATATCCCATTTGGTGCCGATTTCGTAGCTGCGGTTTTCCTCAGGGGAAAGATCCTGGGTCGCCGCGCTCGGATTGCCGGCATCACCACCTTCGCCGGCCGCGCCGCCGGCCGGATTCGACGAGGTGGCATAGGCGACATAGATGCTGCCGTTGGGCAGCGGCTTGTAGACCACGCCGGCCTGGTAATTCAGGAAGGCATCCGTGGTCTTCGCCGTATAGGCTCCGGAATTATTCACGCCATTGGCATCGCTGTCATACCGGTCGAGACGCAGGCCGAGATTGACCTCCCATTCCGGCGTCAGCTCGATGGTATCCATGGCATACAGCGCCATGGTCGTCGTTTCGACATGGGCGAAGCTGGTCGACGGGCCGATCGAACCGCTGTAGCCGTCGCCCGGATTCGGGTTGTACAGGCTGACACCGGTAATCGTAGCCGGGTTCAGCGTGTAGCCGCGATTCTTCGACTGCTCCCAGCTGACTTCCAGGCCGGCCACATAGGTGTTCTTGTAACCGCCGGCCTCGAAATCGCCGGTCACGTCAGTGACATTCGCCACCGTGATGCTGTCGGCATTGCGGCTGCGCGACTCGCGGCTCATCTCTCCGGCCAGGATCTGGGTCAGGCTGGCATTCGGCTTGGTGACGATGTAGTCGTTTTCCGAGTAGCTGTAGCGCGTGGTGTTGCGCAGAGTCGCGCTGTCGGTCAGTTCATGCTCGATCTGCGCGGTGGCGCCGTCATAGTAGGTCTTCTGGAAGTCGCGACTGGTCAGGCCGTAGAAATTGTCGCGATCCACGCCCACCGGCTTGCCGGTGCGCGGATCGAAGGGATGGCCATAATCCGGAATGTCGTCGGTCTGCAGGTGGTAGTAGCTGAGCGTCAGCTTTGTCGGTTTGGCCAGACCGAACGTGACCGTCGGCGCGAAACCGAAACGCTGCACTTCCACCTCGTCGCGGCCGGCAACCTCGGCATCATGCGCCACCGCGTTGATGCGGAAGGCGATGTTGCTGTCGATCATCCGGTTGACATCGACGGTGGCGCGCTTGGTCAGGTCGGTGCCCAGGGTAACGCTGCCCTCGTTGAAATCCTCGGCTTTGGCGGTCTTGCTGACCAGGTTGAGGCTGCCGCCGGTGGAGCCGCGACCGGTATAGGCGCTGCCCGGACCCTTGATCACCTCGACCTGTTCGAGATTGAAGGTCTCGCGCGACTGCGCGCCGCCGTCGCGGATGCCGTCGACGAATGTGTCGGTCAGGGCGTCGAAGCCGCGGATGAAGGGCCGGTCGCCGATGGCCGTACCGCCCTCGCCCGAGCCCAGCGAGATGCCCGGGGTGGTGCGCAGCACATCCTTCAGCGAGGTGACGCCGCGATCCTCCATCACCTCCCTGGTGATGACGGTGACGGATTTCGGCGTATCCAGCAGCGGCGCGGTGAATTTCGGCGAGGCCGATTCCTCGGCCTTGTAGCCCTCGCCGGTCTCGGCCGGCTTCTGGCCCTCGACCGCGATCGCCGGCAACGTGGCCGGGGCCGGACTGGCGGCCTGCTGGGCGGCAGCCGGCAGGGAGACGACGCCGAGGCCGGCGGTCACCGCCGAGGCCAGCATGGCCGGGCGGACCCGCGGCAGCCGCAGGCGGCCGACGGTGGGAAGCGGCGCCGGCTGCAGGGCAGCGGATGGCGCAGGATGCTCAATGGTGGAAGACGCGGATGATGCGGTCATGGAATCCCCTCGGACAGACGCAGGTTGGAAACACACCTGGCTGGCTGTCCGGCGATTCCGCCGGTCCTGGACCGGCAGCCGGAGGGCTGGCTTGGCAATGCAGTCGCGGGATGGAACCCGCCTGGAATTTTCTGTTCGGGATGGGACAGGCCGCCGGCGGCATCCCCGGCCGCCCATGCCTGTCCGGTCCCCCCGGAAATGCCGCCCCGGAAACCCCGGAACATCCAGGCCCGGCAGGCCATGGACGACGGCATGCAGGCGGATTTATCATCGGCCAGACAAGATTGCAACTCATTCGCATAAAAACCGCAACCCCGCCCTGTTCGCAGCACTATGTCCGGCTTCATCTCCGGTAATTTCTCGCCATCCGGCGCAGGATTCCCGGTTTTGCGCCGTTAGATTCGGCAACCAACGGCTGACCATGACACGACTGATCAAAATTCTCGGGATTTCCTCGGCAATTATCCTGGCGGGCGGCAGCGCCTGGTGGCTGTGGACGGCGCGGGCCGATACCCGGCCCGTCCTGCGCAGCCAGACGGTGGCCTTAGGCACCGTCGAGGACAGTGTGTCCGCGGTCGGCACCCTGCAGCCGCTGAACTATGTGGATGTCGGCACCCAGGTCTCGGGCCAGCTGCGGCAGATCCTGGTCGACAACGGCGACCGGGTCGAGAAAGGCCAGCTGCTGGCGCAGATCGACCCCACCGTCTACCAGGCCCGTGTCGCCGCCGACCAGGCTAACCTGCTGGCCCTGCGCGCCCAGCGCATGGACAAGCTTGTGCAGCAGGGCCTGGCCGAGAAGCAGTTCGAACGCCAGCGCCGCCTGCTGTCGGAACGCGCCACCAGTCAGGATGCCTATGACAGCGCCGAGGCCAATCGGCGCTCGCTGCAGGCGCAGATCGCCGTGCTGGACGCACAGATCCAGCAGGCCGAGGCGACGCTGTCCTCCGACCAGGCCAATCTCGGCTATACCAAGATCTATGCGCCAATGGCCGGCACCGTGGTCGACATCACCGCGCGCCAGGGCCAGACCCTGAATGCCAACCAGTCAGCGCCGATCGTGCTGCGCATCGCCGATCTCGACACCATGACGGTGAAGACCCAGGTGTCGGAAGCCGATGTCACCCGGCTGAAGATCGGCATGGATGCCTATTTCACCACGCTGGGCCAGCCCGACAAGCGCCGCTTCGGCCGGCTGCGGCAGATCCTGCCGACCCCGGAGACGGTGAACAACGTGGTCCTCTACTCGGCGCTGTTCGATGTACCCAACCCCGAGCGTGACCTGATGACCGACATGAGTGCCCAGGTCTTTTTCGTAATCGCCCGGGCCGAAAACCTGCCGGTCGTGCCGCTGTCGGCCCTGCGCAGGCTGCCCAATGGCGAAAACCGTTATGCCCTGCGCCTGCTGGAAAACGGCGAACCGGTGCGCCGCGTCGTCGAGGTCGCTGCCGTCAACCGGATCAGCGCCGCCGTGCGCAGCGGCGTACAGGCCGGCGACCAGGTGGTGCTCGACCTGCCGCCGCGGCTGCCGGGCAGCCAGGGCGGCGGTCCCGGCGGCGGCGCGGGTGGCAATCGCCCGTCGATGCCGCCGCGCCTGTGACGGCCGCCCGATGAACCTGATGCAGCAGCCCCAGGGCAGCACCGCCGCCAGCGCCGCGAGTGGCGGCGGCGCCATGCCGATCATCAGCCTGCGCGACATCCGCAAGACCTTCCACCGCGGCACGCTGGCGGTCGAGGTTCTGCACGGCATCTCGCTCGACATCTGGCCCGGCGAGTTCGTCGCGCTGATGGGCGCCTCGGGATCTGGCAAGTCCACGATGATGAACCTGATCGGCCTGCTCGACCGGCCGACCGCCGGCAGCTACCGCTTCGATGGCGTCGAGGTTTCGGCGCTGGATGCCGACGGCCGCGCTCTGCTGCGCCGCGACGCCTTCGGCTTCATCTTCCAGCAATACAACCTGCTGGCCGGCGAAACCGCCGCCGGCAATGTCGAGATGCCGGCGATCTATGCCGGCCTGCCCAGGGCCGCGCGCCAGGCCCGCGCGCAGGAGCTGCTGGTGCGACTGGGGCTCGGCGACCGCATGGATCACCGCCCGTCACAGCTGTCCGGCGGCCAGCAGCAGCGCGTCTCGATCGCCCGCGCGCTGATGAATGGCGGCGCCGTGATCCTCGCCGACGAACCGACCGGCGCGCTGGACAGCAGGAGCGGCGCCGAGGTGATGCAGCTGCTGCATGACCTGAACGCGCAGGGGCATACCATCCTTCTGATCACCCACGATCATGAGGTCGCCGCCCAGGCGAAGCGCATCGTCGAGATCCGCGACGGCGTCATCCTCTCCGACCAGCAGCAGCCCGGCACCGCAACAGCACCGGCCACGACAGCAGAAGCGCCGAAGCGGCCGGAACAGGGCCGCAGCCGCGGCTTCCGCCCATTTGACCTGTTCGAGGCCGGGCGCATGGCGCTGCAGGCCCTGCGCGGCAACCTGCTGCGCACCCTGCTGACCCTGCTCGGAATCATCATCGGCGTCGCCTCGGTGGTGGCGATGCTGGCCATCGGCGAGGGTGCCCGCAAATCGGTGCTCGACCGCATCAGCGCCATGGGCACCAACCTGCTGCTGGTACGGCCCGGCGCACCCAACATCCGCCGCTCCGACGGCATCACCGCCACTCTGGTGGCCGAGGATGCCGAGGCGATCCTCGAACTGCCCAATGTGGCCGCCGCCGTGCCGGAATATCCCGGCAGCGTCACCATCCGGGTGGCCAACCGCGACTATTCCACCCAGGTCAACGCCACCACGGCGCCCTTCCCAAAAGCGCGCGACTGGCCGGTGCAGGATGGCCTGTTCTTCAGCGACGAAGACGTGAAGAACTACGCACCGGTCGCCGTGCTCGGCCGCACCGTGGTCAACAATGTCTTCCCCGGCATGCCGGACCCGGTCGGCCAGTATGTGCTGCTGAACAACATCCCCTTCCAGGTGATCGGGGTGATGACACCGAAAGGCGCCACCCCCTGGGGCGCCGACCAGGACGACATCGTCTACGTGCCGCTGACCACCGGCATGCTGCGGCTGTTCGGCAAGCGTTACGTGCGCACGGTGACCGTGCAGGTCGAGGATGTGACCAGGATCAACGACACCCAGGAAGCGGTGCGCGACCTGCTGATCGCCCGGCACCGGGCCGAGGATTTCCAGATCCGCAACATGGCTTCGATCATCGAGACGGCAACCGAAACCCAGAACACCCTGACCCTGCTGCTCGGCTCGATCGCGGCGATCTCGCTGCTGGTCGGCGGCATCGGCGTGATGAACATCATGCTGGTCAGCGTCACCGAACGCACCCGCGAGATCGGCGTGCGCATGGCCACCGGTGCCCGCCGCTTCAACATCCTGCTGCAGTTCAATGCCGAGGCGCTGGCGATCTGCACGCTGGGCGGCCTGATCGGCGTCGGGCTGGGCTTAAGCACCACCTGGCTGCTCGGCCATTTTGGCCGGCCGGTGGTCTATTCGCCCGAGCCGGTGCTGCTCGCCTTCTTCTGCGCCTTCGCCACCGGCCTGCTGTTCGGCTACCTGCCGGCCCGCAAGGCCGCCGAGCTCGACCCCGTCATCGCCCTTGCCGCGGAATAAATCCATGCGTAGCCCCCTGCGTCTGCTGCCGGCCGCCGCCGTGCTTGCCCTGCTGCCCGCCTGCAGCCTGATCGATCTCGGCCCCGTTTTCGGCAAGCCCGAGATCGCCGCGCCAGCCGCCTGGGACAGTCGCGCCGATGCCCGCAACCTGTGGCCGGACACCGCCTGGTGGACAGGTTTCGGCAGTCCCGAACTGGGCGCCCTGATCGCCGAAGCCGCCGATGGTAATGCCGACCTGCGCATCGCCTGGGCCCGTATCCGCCAGGCCCAGGCCTCGGCGAAAATCGCCGGCGCCGATCTCTATCCGTCGCTGTCCGGCGGCGGCGATGCCGGCCGCAACTGGACCGGCACCGGCCGCAGCAATCCGTCCGGCGCCGCCAGCAGCCGCGGCACCCGCACGGTCAGCAACAGCTTCGGCGCCGATCTCTCGGCCAGCTACCAGGTCGATCTGTTCGGCGCCAATGCGGCTGGCGCCGATGCCGCCCTGGCCAGCCTGGAGGCCAGCCAGTACAGCCGCGAAGCCGTCGCCATCACCCTGCAGGCCGATGTCGCCGCCACCTATTTCGGCCTGCTGTCGCTGCGCGACCGCATCCGCCTGTCAGAAGACACCCTGCGCGCTGCCGAGGACACGCTCGGCCTGCTGACCCGACAGCGTGAGGCCGGTGCCTCCACCGATTACGAGGTTGCCCAGCAGCGCAGCGCGGTCGCCAGCCAGCGCGCCACCGTCGCCGCCCTGCAACAGAGCGAGCGTGAATCGCTCGATGCGCTGGCCGTGCTGCTCGGCCGCAACCCGCAGGGCTTCCGCATCGCCACCCGCTCGCTCGACGATCTCCGGCTGCCCCCGGTGGCCGCCGGCCTGCCGTCCGAACTGCTGCTGCGCCGCCCTGACCTGCGCAAGGCAGAAGCCGATCTGCGGTCGGCGAATTACGACGTGAGGGCCGCCCGTGCCGCCCGCTTCCCCTCGCTCAGCCTGTCCGCCTCGGCCGGTACTGCCGGCGTGGTGGCCAGCAATCTGTTCACCCCGCCCAGCATGGCCTATGCCATCGCCGCCTCGCTGACCGCACCGATCTTCCAGGGTGGCCGGCTGGAAGGCCAGGAGGAACTGTCGCAGGCCCGGCGCGAGGAGATGGTCGAGACCTATCGCGCCGCCATCCTGTCGGCCTTCGCCGATACCGAGACGGCGCTCAGCGCCACCGTCACCGCCGCTCGGCGCCACGACTATGCTGTCGAGGCCTATGCCCAGGCGCAGGAGGCCTATCGCATCGTCGGTGCCCGGTTCCGGGCCGGTACGGTCACCTTCCTCACCCTGCTGGATGCCCAGCGCTCGGTCTTCGCCGCCAATGACACGCTGGTGCAGGCCACGCTGGCCCGCTACACGGCGATGGTCGATCTCTACGAAGCCCTCGGTGGCGGCTGGGACGGCAGCGTGCAGATGCCGGCCGCCCGGTAGAGGATGACAGCGCAGCCCGGCGGTTGAAAACCGGCACTGGCATGGCGAGACTGCCTGCTGCCATAACAGGGCGGTCAGAACCATGCCTTATCTCTATCTCGCCATCGCCATCGTTTCGGAAGTCGTCGCCACCAGCCTGCTGAAGGCCTCCGGCGAATTCACCAGGCTCTGGCCCAGCATCGGTGTGGTGCTGGGCTATGCGGTCGCCTTCTGGTTCCTCACGCTGACCCTGCGCACCATCCCGGTCGGCATCGCCTATGCGATCTGGTCGGGCATCGGCATCGTTCTGGTGGCGGCGGCCGGCTGGATCTTCTACGGCCAGAAGCTGGATGCGGCGGCGCTTGCCGGCAGCGGCCTGATCGTTGCCGGCGTGGTCGTGATCAACCTGTTCTCGAAAACCGCGGCGCATTGAGCGCGCCGCGTCGCAGGCGTCAGCCGCCGCGCGGCATCACCATGCCGGTGCAGCCGGCGCAAGCCTCCGCGCCATCGCCCAGCACGGCATCGATGAAACAGACCTGCCGGGTTGTCCGCGTCGCCCAGGCACGGAAACACAGGCCCGGTGCCGGCCGGGCCAGCCGCCAGTACTGTACCGACAGATTCAGGGTCACCACGGTATCCGTGTCATAGTGGCCGAGCCCGGCCAGCACGGCGGCGGCATCGAACCCGGCGGCGATCACGCCGCCATTCAGCGCCGCCTCGCCGCCGCCGCCCAGGGCGCCCGCCGGCAGCCGGGGCAGCCGGATCACCGCCGCGGCGCCATCGAAGCCGCCCTCGAAACCGAACCAGACGATCTCGGCCCGCCGGTTGAACTGCGCCAGCGCCGATGCCAGCCCTTCCGCCGGCCGGCGGAAGGGCACGGCCGCTGCGGCCGCGCCAGTCACAGCCGGTACACGCGGCTGGCGTTGCCGCCGAGGAACAGCGCCTTCGCTTCCGCATCGAGGCCAAGATCGCCGAGGCCTTCCAGCGCCTTTGCCGGCGCGATCATCGGATAGTTGCTGCCGAACAGCACCTTCTTCCGGCCATGGCCCTTCATGTACTCGACCAGCGCCGCCGGATAGCGCTGCACGGTATAGGCCGAGGTGTCGATGTAGACATTCTCGTGCTTGGTGGCCACCGCGACCGCCTCGTCGGTCCAGGGATAACCGATATGGCCGCCGACGATGGTCAGTTCGGGGAAATCGATCGCCACCTGGTCGAGATAGATCGGCCGGCCGGGTTCGGATGGCATCAGCGGGCCGGCATGGCCGATCTGGGTACAGAAGGGCACGCCCGCCTCGCAGCAGGCGGCGTAGACCGGATAGAAACGCCGGTCGGTCGGCGGCAATTCCCACAGCCAGGGCTGCACACGGATCGCCCTGAATCCCAGCTCCTCGACACAGCGGCGCACCTCGCGCATGGCCGCCATCGGCTTCGAGATATTCACCGAGCCGACGCCGACCAGCCGGTCCGGCGCCTGGGCGACGAAGCCGGCCACCTCGTCATTGGAAATCAGGGGGCCGCGCGGCGCTTCCCAGGCGCAGATCAGGCTGCGGGAGATGCCGCCCGCATCCATCGCCGCGATGGTGGCGGCAACCGGCAGCTCGGTTTCCGGCAGGCCGCCGCGGGTCCAGCGCCGCAGCGAGTCGAAGATCGGATCGCGCATCTGACGCAATGTCGGATGCTGGGCCCAGGCGTCGATGATCGGGGTTTCGACGGACGGAGTCAGGCGGCTTCCTCCCGGCTGGCGGTCGCCGCAGCATACAGCCAGTCGGCCAGTTCGGCCCAGCGCTGCGGTGGCATGCCGCGGCGGAAAAAGCCGAAATGACCGATCTGCGGCAGCCCCCAGTCGCCCGGCGCCACATGCAGCCGCTCGATGCGGGCATGGGGATAGAAGCCGGCCAGCGCGTCAACGCCGCGCCGCGGCCCGAAGGTGTGGTCGTCCGCGAAACTGACCAGCCGCATCGTCGCCCGCACCGCATGGTTATGCGGTCGCAGCGGCCGGCCCTCGTCGTCGACCAGGTAATGCCGGCTGCGGCACCAGCGCGCCCAGTCGCGCGCCACCCCGGCCGGCAGATCCTCGGCCCCGCCCAGCAGCCGGCCGGGCAGGCGGCCGGTCGCCGCCACGATGCCCGGCACCATGAGATACCACCAGGCCGGCAGGTAGAGGCGATGCGCCCAGTCCCAGTTGCGCCAGTGCCCATGCTGGGCGGCGATGGTGACGGCGGCGGCGATCTCGCCGGCCTGCGGATCGAGGCCGAGAATCTGCCCGCCGAAGGAATGCCCGACCACGCAGCGCCCGAGGCCCGGCCGGTGCCGCCGCAGCCAGGCGGCGGCGGCCGGCATGTCGTGGCGACCCCAGTCCAGCATGCGCGGTGGCGGCGCACCGGCCCCGCGCCGCCGGCTGCCGGCGATGCCGCGGTAATCGTAGGTCAGCACCGTGAAGCCGCGGCCGGCCAGGAACTGCGCGAAGGCGGCGTAATAGCGGGCCGGCACCCCGGTGGCACCGTTCACCAGCACGGAGAGGCCGTTGGCGG
The DNA here is from genome assembly GCF_964218355.1 of Ferrovibrio sp. Lineage (GTDB taxonomy): Bacteria > Pseudomonadota > Alphaproteobacteria > Ferrovibrionales > Ferrovibrionaceae > Ferrovibrio. The sequence goes on from NZ_CAXPMC010000018.1 coordinate 12,113, forward strand.
GCGGGCCGTCGATGCCGGGTTCGAACAGCGTGGCGGCCAGATGCTGGCTGTCCGGCGTGGCCAGGACGATCTCGGCGGTATGCAGGGCGGTGTTGGTCATGGCCGGCAATCTAGAAGCCGCAAAGGCCGGCCGGCAAACGCAAAAAATCCGGCTTCGGGTGAACTGCGCTCACCCGAAAACGATGCCGACCAGCCAGTAGCTGAGCACCGGAAAGACGGCGATCAGCACCACCCGCACGGCTTCCGAACACAGGAAGGGGATCACGCCGACGAAAATGTCGCGGGTCGGAATGTCCTTCGCCAGCAGCGAGATGATGAACAGGTTCAGCCCCACCGGTGGCGTGATCATGCCGAGTTCCACCACGATCAGCGTCAGGATGCCGAACCACAAGGCCTGCTGCTCGGCCAGCAGGCCGAAATCCAGGGCCATGAAGGCCGGGAAGATGATCGGCACCGTCAGCAGGATCATCGACAGGCTGTCCATCACGCAGCCGAGCACGAGATAGATCAGGATGATCACCAGCAGAACGGCATAGGGGGCGATGCCGGCCTCGCCGATCCAGTCGGCCATCTGCATCGGCACCCGGGTCAGCGCCAGCGCCACGTTGAACAGGTCGGCACCGAACACGATGGCGCAGATCATCGCCGTGGCCGCCGCCGTTTCCAGCGCGGCATCGATGAAGCCCCGCCAGCGCAGGCCGCCGAATATCACCGCGACGATGCCGGTGATCACCGCGCCGACGGCCGCGCCTTCGGTGGGGGTGAACAGGCCGCCATAGATGCCGCCCAGCACGATGGCGAAGATCGCCACCACATGGCTGACATCGCGCAGGGCCAGCAGACGCTGTCGCAGCGGCTTGCGTTCGGTGACCGGGCCGGCCGCGCCGGGCACCAGCCGCACATAGATCATCACCGCAAGGATGAAGCCGGCCACCGCGATCAGGCCGGGGATGGTGGCGGCAAGGAACAGCTTGACGACGTTCTGCTCGGTCAGGATCGCGTAGATGATCAGCACCACCGAGGGCGGGATGAGAATCCCGAGCGTGCCGCCGGCCGCCAGCGTGCCGGCCGACAGCGCGCCGGAATAGCCGTGCCGACGCATTTCCGGCAGGGCGAAGCGCGCCATGGCCGAGGCGGTGGCCAGCGACGAGCCACAGATGGCGCCGAACCCGGCGCAGCCGAGGATGGTGGAGATGGCAAGCCCGCCGCGGCGGTGGCCGACCCAGGCATTGCAGGCGGCGAACAGCTCCTGGCTGATGCCGGCGCGGGCCGCGAAATTGCCCATCAGCAGGAATAGCGGCACGACGGAAAGATCGTAGGAGACGAACAGCGAGCCGAGCGAGCCCTTCAGGTAGTTCAGCAAAGGCGCCGGCCCGACCAGCCAGACATAGCCGGCCGCGCCGACCAGCGCCATCGAGAGAAAGATCGGCGCGCGCAGCACCATAAGCGCCAGCATGGCGGCGATCATCACCACGCCGATTTCCGCGGGACTCATCTTCAGGCCTCGTTACGGGAAGACTCAGGGGGCGCCGGCCGCAGCAATGCGGCCACGTCCATGGCTGCCAGCAGGGCGGTGCCGGCCACGCCGGCCAGGGCCGCCAGCGACACGATGAACAGCGGAATATGCAGCATCGCCGTGATGTCGTTGTTGCGCAGGGTCTCGATGAAGCCGATCCACAGCCGCCAGCACAGCAGCGCGGCGCCGGCCGCCAGCACCAGGCTCCAGAAGGCATCGACGGGGCGCAGGATGCGGGCCGGCAGCCAGTCGGTGAAGATGCCGATCACCACATGGGCGCGGCTGGACTGGCACCAGGGAAAGAACAGCAGGATGGCAAGCCCGCTACCCACCGACAGGATCTCGAAATCGCCGCGCACCTGGCCGTTGACGGTGATGCGCAGGCCGACCGAAAGGAAGGACGCGAGCGCCGCCGCCAGCAGGATCGCCGCCCCCAACACCGCCAGCCATGCGGCGATGCGGTCGGCGATCCGCCGGCGATGCGACGGCACGGCGGACGGAAGCGCTTCAGCCATCTGTTATTCCACTCACTCGCATCCGCGCGTCCGTCTGCCCGCTCAGGCGGCGTTCTTCTCGACCAGCGCCTCGGCGGTCTCGACCAGTTTCTTGCCGTCGAGGCCCTTCTGGTTCAGGGCCTCGATCCACTTCGCCGTCAGCGGCGCCACGGTCTCGCGCCAGCGCTTCACTTCCGCCTTGCTGATGGTGGTGAAGCTGCCGCCGGCCTTCTCGCACAGGCCGCGGCCGATGGTGTCGCCGAAATCGAAATCGGCGCCGAACTTGGCCGCCATGGCCGGGCCGGAATTGGCGTCGATCACCTTGCGCAGGTCATCGGACAGGCTTTCGTACTTCTTGCGGTTCATGGCGAAGACCATGGGCACGGTATAGAAGTTGCGGCCACCCTTCTCGACCTCGGCGAAATTGTTGGCCAGTTCGTGCAGCTTGAAGGCCGGCACGATCTCGTAGGGCAGCGCGACGCCGTCGGCGACACCCTTGGACAGGTTCTGCGCCACTTCGGTGACCGGGAAGAACACGCCGTTGGCGCCCATCATGGTGATCGCCTCGGTGATGATCTGGTTGCCGCCGCGGATGCGCAGGCCCTTCAGATCCTCCATCTTCTCGATCTTCTTGCCCTTGGTCATGAACAGGCCGGGGCTCTGCGCCCACCAGGCGATCGGCTTGCAGAAGTCGAATTCCTTCGCGCCCAGGGTCGACATGTATTCATGGATCGCCGGGCTGGTCTGGGTCGCGTTGGTGATCAGGAAAGGCAGCGTCCAGGTCTCGCAGACCGGGAAACGGCCCGGCTGGTAATGCGGCAGCGCCCAGACGAAATCGGCAACGCCGTCGCGCAGCTGGTCGAGCAGTTCGGGCGGTTTTCCGCCCAGCGACATCGAGGGAAAGATCTGCACGTCGATGCGGCCGCCGGATTCTTTCACCACCTTCTCGGCCCAAGGCTGGAACATGCGCTTATGCGCGGTCGAGACCGGCGGCAGCATGTGATGCAGGCGCAGGGTGGTTTCGGCGGCCTTCAGGTCGCGGATCACGAAGGGCGCGGCGACCGGGGCCGCCAGCGCGCCGGCGGCCAGGGCCAGCGCGCGGCGGCGGGTCACGGCCGGGCCGGCCGCGGATGGCCGGGAGACGGATTTCGGGTGCGGGTTGCGTGTCATGGCTGGTTTCCTCCGCCTGCGTTTTTGTGGTGGTCCGGTCGGACGACCGGCCGGCGCCGCAGGTTGCGCCGGGTTCCCTTGGGGGAATCCTTAGCCGGAATTTACTCGGAGGTACAACATTTATGAATACAAATAATTTGTCCGCGTGCATTTTCCTGCCGGCCGGGTGAGCGGGCCCGGCGGAACGGTCAGGCGGATTTCCTGCGCAGCGGGCCGCCCCCGCCCCGCTGCCGGCGGCGCGGCGGCGGCACCGGCAGCGCCGGCGGCGGCGCATCCGCCGGGGCCAGCGGCGCCATCTCGGCCCGGGCCCGGGCCAGGCGCCCGAGCAGCCAGTCGCGCAGGGCCACCAGCCGCGGCCGGCCGGCATCGGCACGCCGGCAGACGAACCAGAAGCCATGGGCGATCGGCACCAGCGGTGCCAGCGGCATGGCCAGCCGCCCCTCGGCCAGCTTGCCCGCCGCCAGCGGCGCGGCGCCCAGCGCCACGCCGAGCCCGGCCTCGGCGGCATCGATGCTCTGGGTCAGGCTGTCGACCCAGACCTCGCGTTTCGGCTTCAGCCCGGCCAGGCCCGCCGCCTCCAGCCAGCGCGGCCAGGGATCGGCAAAGGAGGTGACATGGATCAGGGTCTGGCCGGCCAGGTCGGCTGGCCGGCGCAGCAGGGCGGCGATGTCCGGCCGGCAGACCGGCGCCACCGCGAGGTCGGTCAGCTTGACGGCCGCCAGCCCGGGCCAGCGGCCGTCGCCGAAGCGCACGCCGGCATCGACGGCATCGCGGGCGAAATCGGCATTGCGGGTGCTGTTCTCCACATAGAGGCGCAGGCCGGGCTGGCTGTTGAGGAAATCGCTCAAATGCGGGATCACGCAGGCGGCGGCGAAATACGGCACCATCGAGACATGCAGTTCCTCGCGCGGCCGGCTGCCGCGGCCGATCCGCTGTGCCGCACGCGACAGTGCATCGAAGGATTTGCGCACGGTGGCGAAGAAGTCCTCGCCCGCCGGCGTGAGGCGGATCTCGCGATTGAGCCGGCGGAACAGCGGCTGGCCGAGATGGCGTTCGAGCTGGCGGATGCGGTGGCTGACCGCCGACGGCGTCAGATGCAGTTCGGCGGCCGCCGCCTTGAAGCTCATATGGCGGGCGGCGGCATCGAAGGCCTCGAGGGCCGGCAGCGGTGGCAGGCGGGTCTGCATGCCCGCCAGATTAGGGCGTTTCAGCGCCTTGGGAAGCCATGCCGTGGCGGCAGGCCAGAGGAGAGCCCGGAGGAGAGGTCAGAGATCAGAGAGAGGCCGGGTCGATGCCGCTGCGGAAGCAGGCCGCGGTCAGGGTATTCTGCAGCAGGCAGGCAATGGTCATCGGGCCGACGCCGCCGGGTACCGGCGTAATCACCCCGGCCACTTCCACCGCCGACGGGTAATGTACGTCGCCGACCAGCTTCGTCTTCCCGTCCCCTTTCGGCACCCGATTGATGCCGACATCGATCACCGCGGCGCCACGCTGCAGCCATTCGCCACGCACCATCTCGGGCCGGCCGACCGCGGCGATGACGATATCCGCCGCGGCGCAGAGCGCCGGCAGGTCGCGGCTTTTCGAATGCGCCACCGTCACCGTGGCATTGCCGGCCAGCAGCAGGCTGGCCACCGGCCGGCCGACCAGGATCGAGCGGCCGATCACCAGCGCATTGGCGCCGGCGACCGCAACCCCGGCCTTCTCCAGCAGGATCATGCAGCCCAGCGGCGTGCAGGGCACCAGCGCCTCGATACCCTGGGCCAGCCTGCCGGCATTGACCGGATGCAGGCCGTCGACGTCCTTCGCGGGATCGATCGCCGCGATCACCGCCTGGGTGTCGATCTGCGCGGGCAGCGGCATCTGCACCAGGATGCCGTCGACGGCGGGATCGGCATTCAGCTTCGCCACCACTGCCAGCAGGTCGGCCTGGCTGGTGCTGCCGGCCAGCTTGATCTCGTGCGAGACCATGCCGGCCTCGCGGGTCTGGATGCCCTTGTTGCGCACATAGACTTCCGAGGCCGGGTCGTCGCCGACCAGCACCACGGTCAGGCCCGGCAGGCGGCCGGTCTTCGCCCCGAAGCGCTGCACCTTCGCGGCGATCTCGGCCCGCAGGGCGGCGGCAACGGCCTTGCCGTCGAGAATCCGTGTGTCGCTCATGACATCATCCTTTCTGCCCCGTTCCGTCAGGGGGGGCGGCGACCAGTGCCGCCAGCGCGGGTTCGAGCCGGGCGGGATCGCCGCTGATGGCGATCTGCTTGTGGCGGTCGGTGGCGCCGGCCACGATCTCGAAATCCCGCCCCGGCAGCCTCAGGCGTTTCGCCAGCAGCGCCAGCAGGGCGGCATTGGCCCGGCCGTCCTCGGGCGCGGCGGTCACCCGCGCCGCCAGTTCGCACTGCCCGTCAGCCGTCGGCTTCACGCCGTCGATGGTGTCGCGGCCGGCCTTCGGCGTCAGCCGCACGAACAGCCGCAGGCCATCGGCCTGCCGGCGCCACGGAACCGGCTGGCCCGCCGTCATGGTCAGAGGGCGTATTCCAGCAGCAGGTTGCGGATGAAGATCAGCAGCAGGATCAGGATCACCGGCGAGAGGTCCAGCCCGCCGAGATTGGGCAGGATGCGGCGGATCGGCCGCAGGGCCGGCTCGGTGATGCGGTAGAGGAAATCGCCGATGGCGTAGACCACGCGGTTGCTGGTGTTGACCACGTTGAAGGCAACCAGCCAGCTGAGGATGGCCGAGGCGATCAGCAGCCAGATATAGATGCTGAGCACCGTGTCGATCAGCATGATCAGCGAAATCATCGGCCCTCCGGCAGGCCGCCGGCTGGCCCGGCGGCGGCATCTGGTGATGGCCCCGAGTGATAGCGGCTGGCCGCCCGGAAGGCAACCGCCGGGGCTGCCCCCGGACCGCCGGAATTCCGTCAAAGCCCCGCCCGGCCACGCGGATTCGGGCGCGGCGGGGGGAAATCGGCCATCCGGAGCAGACGGCAGTGGACAAAGGCCGGGCCGTTTGCTAATTGCTGGCCCGCCCGGCCGGGACCGTTGCGACGTCCCCCTCTTCACGCTGGCCGGCGCACCGGCTTGGGGCCGTAGCTCAGATGGGAGAGCGCCTCGTTCGCAATGAGGAGGTCAGGGGTTCGATTCCCCTCGGCTCCACCAATTTTCCGCAAGGCCCTACACCGCCATCAGCCTGTATCCGATCCCGGGTTCGGTCAGCAGCAGCTGCGGCTGAGCCGCATCGGCCTCGATCTTCTGGCGCAGCTGCCGGGCGAAGACCCGCAGATACTGCACGTCGCTCTGGTGGGCGGGGCCCCAGACCTCCCGCAGGATGAACTGGTGCGTCAGCACCTTGCCGGCATGCTGCACCAGCAGCTTCAGCAGGTCGTATTCCTTGGGTGACAGCTTCACTGGCTCGCCTCTCAGGAAGACCTGCCGTTTCTCCAGATCGACCTTCAGGTCGCCGGTGGTGAAAACCGGCGCGCCGGCACTGGCCCCGACGGTATGACGCAAAGCCGCGCGGATGCGCGCCAGCAATTCGCCGGTGCCGAAGGGCTTGGTGACATAGTCATCCGCCCCGGCATCGAGAGCGGCGATCTTGTCGGCCTCGTCGGCCCGCACTGACAGCACGACGACTGGCACGGCACTCCATTCCCGCAGCCGGACGATGACCGACTGGCCGTCCATGTCGGGCAGGCCAAGATCGAGCACGATCAGGTCAGGCTTCTCGAACGCTGCCAGTCGCAACCCTTCCTGCCCGCCCGCCGCCTCGACGATTCCGAAGCCATGTGCTTCCAGACTGACCCGCAGATACCGCCTGATCTGCGGCTCATCGTCGATCACGAGTATCCTGGCACCATCAGCCATGCGACATCTTCTCTTCGCCCGGCATTGCCGGCTGCTCTTCCAGCGGCAGGCTCACGATCATCCGCGTTCCCCGATGAGTCGTCTGGCCGTCAGACACCGGGCTCTCGGCACGAATCGCGCCGCCATGCGCCTTCAGGATGCTGCGGCAGATCGACAGGCCGAGGCCGGTGCCCGCCACCTGCCGGTCTTCGGCCTTGATGCGATAGAACATGTCGAAGACCTGCTCAAGCTCGGCATGCGGGATCCCGGAACCGGAATCCGTCACGGTCAGGGTGACATGGCGGTCGTCGTGATGCAGCCGAAGATCGATGGAAGAGCCCCTGGGCGAATACTTGGCCGCATTGTCCAGCAGGTTGATCAGCACCTGCTCGATCAGGATATAGTCCACCCGCAGCAGCGGCATGGCCGGGTCGATCTGGATGCGGATATCGTGGCCCTGGGTCAGCGGGGCAGCGCGTCTGACCGCCGTGGCGACGATCTCCTCCGGATCGGTCCAGTCGAGCCTGGGCTGCATGGCGCCGGCCTCGATCCGCGTCATATCGAGCAGGTTGCCGACAAAGCGGTTCAGACGCTCGGCTTCGTCGCGGACGGTCTGCAAAAGCTCCCTGCGCCCGCTTTCGTCAATCTGCCGGCCGAAATTCATCAGGCTGGACACACCACCGATGATCGAGGCCAGTGGCGTGCGCAGGTCGTGACTGATCGACGACAGCAGGGCCGAACGCAGCTTTTCCGTCTCGGCCGAGACGCGCGCCTCTTCGACATCGCGGTTGAGCAGGCTGCGTTCGATGGCCAAAGCCGCCTGCCCGGCCAGTGCATCCAGCAGCCTGCGCCCGTCCGGACCCAGGGCTGGCCGCTCGCCTGAAAAGCGGATGCCCAATGCGCCCAGTCTGCGCTCGGCGGTGTGCAGCGGCAGGAACAGCCAGTCCGACGACGGCAGCGTGCCGGTGCCGCGTCCGGCCGGCTCACCTTTCTCCCACGCCCAGTCGGCCGCGATCTTCGCCTTGTCGTCGATCCGGTCTTCCGGCGGGTAGGCGGCACGAATTGCGAGCCGGCCCTCTTCCGGCATCAGCACCAGCGACTGCGCCTTGCTCGTCGCCGCCACATGATGCACGACGGCCCAGAGGATGTCGTCCTCCGCTGCTGCACCCGTGACCATGCGGCTGAAATCATAGAGCGAGGCCGTACGGGCCTCGCGGATACGGGCTGCTTCCGCCTGCGCCCTGATCCGCGCCGTCAGGGTGCTGGTGATCAGCGCGACGGCGAGGAAGACGAAGAAGGTGTAGATATTCTCCGCATTGGCGATGGTGAAGGTGTAGAGCGGCTGCAGGAACAGGAAATTGTAGCCCAGAACGGCCGCCACCGAGCTCAGTACGGCAGCCGAATGGCCGTAGCGCAGGGAGCTGAACAGTACGCCGACAAGGATCAGCAGCGGAATGCTGGAATGCGGCAGCCAGTCCTCTGCCAGTTTCACCAGACCGGTAACGCCCAGAGACAGAACGGCGGCCGGGACCAGGCCCGCAAGGCGGATACCGGCGAGGCGATCCCGCATAAGGTCGAACCACGATTCGGCCTCCGACGACCCGGTGATCACGTGGATGTTGATCCCGTCGCCCAGCTCGACCAGGCGGTCCGTCAGCGTGCCGCGCAGGCGATTGACCAGCCGCGACCGGTGGCTGCGGGCCACGACGATCTCGGTCACGTTGCGCTGGCGGGCCTGCCGGATGATCTCGCCCGGTACATTGCCGCCGGCCACCGTGACGACCTCGGCGCCGAATTCCTCGGCCAGGGTCAGGGCCCGGTTGATCTGCGTCTTCTCGTTATCCGACAGGCGATCATGCGCCGGGGTCTCGACATAGAGGGCAATCCACGGCGCCTTACGCCGCTCGGCGATCCGTCGCGCCGTCCGCACTAGTCGCGGCATCAGCGGACTGGGACTGATGCAGGCCATGATGCGGTCCCGCGTCGGCCAAGGGCCTGCAATGGCGTGCGACTGCATGTAGGACAGCATCTGGCTGTCGACCTGATCGGCGGCCTTCCGCAACGCCAGTTCGCGCAGGGCGGTCAGGTTGCCGGGAGTGAAGAAGTGATGCACGGCGCGGACGGCCTGATCGGGCACATAAACCTTGCCTTCCTTCAGCCGCTTGATCAGGTCTTCGGGCGGAAGGTCGATCACCTCGATGGTGTCGGCCTGTGCCAGCACACTGTCGGGCACCGTCTCACGTACCTTCACGCGGGTGATCTGCGCCACCACGTCGTTCAGGCTTTCCAGATGCTGGATGTTCAGCGCGGTATAGACATCGATTCCCGTCGCCCGGATTTCCTCGATATCCTGATACCGTTTTTCATGCCGGCTGCCGGGTACATTGGTGTGGGCCAGTTCGTCGATCAGCACCAGTTGCGGCCGACGCTTCAGGACCTCGTCGACATCGAGTTCGTTGAACACACGGTCGCGATAGGCTACCCGCCGCTGCGGTAACTGCTCCAGCCCGCGCAGAAGGTCGGCCGTCTCCTGCCGCCCGTGGGTCTCAACCACACCGACGACGACATCCACGCCTTCACGCTGACGGGCATGGGCGGTTTCCAGCATCGCATAGGTCTTGCCCACGCCGGGCGCAGCGCCCAGAAAGACGTTCAGACGACCACGCTTCTCCTGCGTGGCCGTCTGGAGCAGAGCGTCCGGTGACGGTCGACTGTCTTGATCGGGCCGGTCTTCAGGCATCGATCCTCACGATGAAAGACCTCACTTCGCTACCGGCTTCATCTTATCCAAGGCGATGTTCAGCGTCAGCACATTGACGCCCGGCTGACCGAGGAATCCCAGCCACGGCCGTTCGGTATGCGCCTCCACCAGGGACTGGACGTCGGCGATGGTCAGGCCGCGCGCTTCGGCCACGCGGGGAACCTGCCGTGCCGCATTGGCCGGCGAGATATGCGGATCCAGACCGCTGCCGGATGCGGTGACGGCATCCATGGGGACGGCAGCCGAGCCATCCCGCGCCCTGTAGGCTTCCGTGTCGCCGGCAACCCGCTCGATCAGGGCTTTCGCTGTGGGCGCGAGATTCGACCCGCCCGACGCAGTCGCATCATAGCCGTCCCTGCCGGCGGCCGAGGGGCGCGGCAGGAAATACTGCGGCCGGGTGAAGGCCTGCGCGATCAGCGACGAGCCGATGACCTTACCGTTCTGTTCGATCAGGCTGCCGCCGGCCTGCTTAGGAAACAGACTCTGGCCGATACCGGTCATCGCCAGCGGATACAGCAATCCGGTCACCAGCGTGAAGAAGGCCAGCAGAACCAGTGCGGGGCGGATATGGGTGAGCATGTCTTCTCTCCTTACGCCATGCCAAGGGCTGAGACGGCGATGTCGATGGCCTTGATGCCGAGGAACGGCAGAACGACACCGCCGAAACCGTAGATCACCAGATTGCGTCGCAGCAGCGTGGCGGCTGGCAGAGGACGATAGCGCACGCCTTTCAGGGCCAGCGGGATGAGGGCGATGATGATCAGGGCATTGAAGATCACCGCCGAGAGGATGGCGCTCTGCGGCGAACTCAATTGCATCACATTCAGGCTACCAAGCTGCGGATAGGTCGCAACGAAAAGCGCCGGGATGATGGCGAAATATTTCGCCACGTCGTTGGCCAGACTGAAGGTGGTCAGCGAACCCCGGCTCATCAGCAGCTGCTTGCCGATCATCACGACCTCGATCAGCTTGGTCGGGTTGCTGTCGAGATCGACCATATTGCCGGCCTCGCGGGCCGCCGCCGTGCCGATATTCATGACCAGCCCGACATCGGCCTGCGCCAGCGCCGGGGCATCGTTGGTGCCGTCGCCGCACATGGCGACCAGCTTGCCCTCGCCCTGCTCCTTGCGGATCAACTCCAGCTTCTTCTCCGGTGTCGCCTCGGCAATGAAATCGTCCACACCAGCCTCGGCCGCAATGGCGGCTGCCGTCAACGGATTGTCGCCGGTCACCATCACCGTGCGGATGCCCATGCGGCGCAGTTCGGCGAATCGCTCGCGGATGCCGGTCTTCACGATGTCCTTCAGATGAATGACGCCGAGGATTCGGTTGTCGATGGCAACCACCAGCGGGGTGCCACCCGACTTGGCGATTCTTTCGACGGCCACGGTCAGGTCTGCCGTGGCCTGCACGCCGACATGCCGCAGCACGGCATCGAGAGCACCCTTGCGGATCTGCCTGGCATCAAGATCGAGACCGCTCATCCGGGTCTGGGCCGAGAAGGTGATGAAACTGCCGGCCTTTGCCCGGTCGATCTGCTGACCCAGCGCGTATTTCTCGACGGCCAGTGCGACGATGGACTTGCCCTCGGGCGTTTCGTCGGCGACGGAAGCGAGCAAAGCCGCCTCGGCCAGTTCATGCTCGGACACGCCGGGCAGAGCCACGAAGGCCGAGGCCATGCGGTTGCCATGGGTGATGGTGCCGGTCTTGTCGAGCAGCAGCGTATCGACATCGCCGGCGGCCTCCACGGCGCGGCCGGACTTGGCGATCACGTTATGCCGGATCAGGCGGTCCATGCCGGCGATGCCGATGGCGGACAGCAGTCCGCCAATGGTGGTCGGTGTCAGGGTCACGAGAAGCGCAATCAGATAGACCACCGGCACCGGCATGCCGGAATAGATCGCCAAGGCTTCGAGGCTGCCGGTCGTGACGAGGAAGATCAGAGTCATACCGACCAAAAGCACGGTGAGTGCGACTTCGTTCGGTGTCTTTTGCCGCTTCGCCCCTTCCACCAGACCGATCATGCGGTCGAGGAAGCTTTCACCCGGATTGACGGTGATCCTGACCTTGATCCAGTCCGACAACACCCGCGTACCGCCGGTGACGCCAGACCGGTCGCCGCCGGATTCCCGGATCACCGGGGCTGATTCGCCGGTGATGGCCGATTCATCCACCGAGGCGATGCCCTCGATCACGTCACCGTCGCCCGGAATAGGATCGCCGGCTTCGACCAGAACGACATCGCCGATCCGCAACGCCGTGGCTGGCACCAGCGTGATCGTCCCATCGGTACCGAGCTTCTTGGCCATCGCCTCGGTCTTGCCGCGACGCAAGCTTTCGGCCTGCGCCTTGCCGCGACCTTCCGCCAGGGCTTCCGCGAAATTGGCGAACAGCACGGTGAACCACAGCCATGCCGAAATCTGTCCCAGCAGGGCCGCTTCGCCGCCGGCAAAGAGATCACGGACGAAGAGCACGGTCGAGACGGCGGCAACGGCGGCAGTGACGAACATCACCGGGTTACGCCAGAGCTGGCGCGGATCGAGTTTGACGAGAGATTGCGTGACTGCCTCCCGCATCAGGGCGGAATCGAAGGTTTTCTGAACCACAGCTTTGCTCATGACAGTATCCTCAGAAAGTCGTGCCGGCGGCGAGCAGCAGATGCTCGACAATCGGCCCCAGCGCCAAGGCGGGGAAGAAGGTGAGACCGCCGACGATCAGGATCGTGCCGGCCAGCAGCAGGACGAACATCGGACCATCGGTGGGGAAACTGCCGGCCGAAGCGGGCGTCGCCTTCTTGGCGGCCAGACCGCCGGCCATGGCAATCACCGGCACGATCATCGCAAAGCGTCCGAGCAGCATGACGATGCCCAGTGCGGTGTTGTAGAAGACCGAATTGGCGGTCAGTCCCGCGAAGGCACTGCCGTTATTGCCGGCTGCAGACGTGAAGCCATAGAGCACTTCGCTCAGGCCGTGGGGCCCCGAGGACAGTAAGCCAGCCAAACCCGGCTCGGTGACCAGCGCCACCGCCGTGCCGACCAGAATGGCCATCGGCGAGACCAGGATCGCCAGCACCGCCAGCCTGGCTTCGCGTGCTTCAATCTTCTTGCCGAGATATTCCGGACTGCGGCCGACCATCAGCCCGGCGATGAACAAGGTCGCCACGATGAACAGCGCCACGCCATAGAAGCCCGCCCCCACGCCGCCGACGATCACTTCGCCCAGCATGATGTTGAGCATCGGGATCATGCCGCCGAGCGGCAGGAAGCTGGAATGCATGGCATTGACCGCACCGCAGGAGGCCGCCGTGGTGATGACCGCAAACAGCGCGGAGGTGAAACTGCCGAAGCGGACCTCCTTGCCTTCCATGTTGCCCATGGCCGGGTCGACACCCAGTGCGGTCAGTAGCGGATTGGCACCGGCCTCCGCGTGACCGGCGACCAGAACGCCAGCCACGAGCAGCAGCAGCATCGTGGCGAGAATCGCGTATCCCTGCCGCTGGTCCTTCACCATGCGGCCGAACGCATTGGTGAGCGCGGCGCCGATCAGGAAGATCATCAGCATCTGCACGAAGTTGCTCAGTGCGGTCGGATTCTCGAAGGGATGTGCCGCATTGGCGTTGAAAAAGCCGCCGCCATTGGTGCCCAGCATCTTGATCGCCACCTGGCTCGCCACCGGGCCCTGCGCGATCACCTGCTGCGCACCTTCCAGCGTCGTCGCCGTGGTATAGGCATCGAAATTCTGCGGCACGCCCTGCCAGATCAGAGAGGTTGCCGCGATCACAGCGCCGGGCAGCAGCAGGCCAAGCGTGGCCCGCGTCAGGTCGGTCCAGAAATTGCCGACCGTCCTGGCCGATTTGCGGGCAAAGGCGCGGATGACCACGAGGGCAATCGCGATGCCGGTAGCAGCCGAGACGAAATTCTGTACCGTCAGGCCCGCCATCTGGCTGAAATAGCTCATGGTGCCTTCGCCGCCATAGGCCTGCCAGTTGGTGTTGGTGACGAAACTGACGGCGGTGTTGAAGGCCAGATCGCTAGGCAAAGCCGGCAGGCCCTGCGGGTTGAGCGGCAGCATGTCCTGCAGACGCAGGATGGCGAACAGCAGCAGGAAGCCGGCCAGATTGAAGACCAGCATGGCAATGGCATAGGCCGACCAGTGCTGCTCGCGGGCGTCACTGACACCGGCAAGCGCATAAAGCGGCCGTTCGATGGGCCGCAACCAGCCGATCTCGCCAGCAAACAGCCGCGTCATGTAGAGGCCAAGGACAGGGGTGGCGGCCAGAATGAGGACCAGATACAGGCCAAGCTGGAGATTGTCGTTCTGGGTCATGGCCGCCTCAGAAGCGTTCCGCCCGCAGCAGGGCGCAGACCAGATAGGCGGCGAGCAGGAGCGCGACACCCCCGCCCAGGATGAAATCGAAGGTCATGGGGTGACGCTCCTATAGCCGCTCGCAGAGCAGCGTGTAGGCGATGAAACCGGCGAAGAGGCCGGCGCCGAGGGCGATGAAGATGAGATCGGGCATGGATGGGCTCCAAGGGAGCCTATGGTCTAGTCCCGGCCCGCATTAAGCCGCCATGCGGGATGCGGCTGGATGGCATAAGGGTTTCATAAAGAAGCGGGCATCGAGGACGCCTGATCGTTCGAATGCTTGCCACACTCATGCCACAACCAGCCGAGACTTGCGCCACAATAACGGGGCGCGATATGCTTTTCGCCAGCAAGTAGTCATTGCGCTAACAAGTTGGATTGCTTGGTAAATCACCATGAAACGGGCTCGTCCACAGTTGGGCAGCGTCCCCGTTCGCAATGAGGAGGTCAGGGGTTCGATTCCCCTCGGCTCCACCAATTTTCCGATACCCGCCAGTTTCTCCGGCCGCGCCGCCGTCCGATGCGCCGCCGTCCGGCAAGGCCGGCATCCGTGGCGGAAGGGCATCGACGAAGGCCGGAAGAAAGACCGCGGCCAGGAGCGCCCAGCCCCTGCCGGCGGCCGCTCAGGCTGCCGGCGCCGCCGTGCTGCGCCACACCAGCGCCACGAACAGCAGCATGTCCGCCACCAGCACGGCGCCGCCGATCCCCGCCAGCGGCTCGCCGGCATCCGGCCGGCCGCTGTAGATCAGCGCCACGCCGACGGTCATCACCAGGGTCGCCAGCACCCACAGGATGGTCTGCAGCAGGGCCAGCCGGCTGCGGTCGAGTGCCGGATGCAGGCGGTAGAACACCCCCGCGGCGAACAGCGCCAGCCAGCCCAGAAGGTTCAGATGGGCATGGGCCGGCAGGGTCGCATGATCGCCGCTGCCGGCCATCGCCATGCCCCAGACCATGCCGGCAAGCCCGGTCAGAACGGCAATACGGAAACATAGCGTCGAAACCTGCATGTCTGCTCTCATCATGTGAAGAATCGGACGAATCCGGGGCATGGCTATGCCCTGCGCCGGCCGCAAAGGCAAGCCGGAACGCGCGGTCATCAGGGAATCCCGATCACCACATTGCCCGCCGCACCCTGCTCCACCGCTTCATGGGCGGCGGCGATGTCGGCGAGCGCAAAGCGCGCGGCGATGCGCGTCGCCAGTGCCTGCGCTGCCAGCAGGGCATCGAGATCGGCCAGGGCGGCCCGGCGTTCGGCGGGGGTGAGTTCGTAGACCACGAAGAATTTCAGGCTGAGCCCGCGGAACAGCAGGTCGCGGAAGGGCAGCGCCACATCGCCCATGGCATTGGAGCCGTAGCAGACCAGCGTGCCATGGGGCGCCAGCACGCCCTGCGCCAGCAGGGGCGCGGTGGACGACAGGTCCATGTCGATGATGGCATCGACGCCGCGGCCGCCGGTCAGCGAGGCCACGCGGGCAGCGACATCCTCCGCCCTGTAGTCGATCACGTCGGTGGCGCCGGCCGCGCGCGCGACGGCCGCGCGGGCCGCCGACGCCGTGCCGATCACCCGCATCCCCTTCTGCGCCGCGATCTGGGTGACGTAATGCCCCACCGACGAGGCGGCGCCGGTGACCAGCAGGGTGCGCACCGGCTGTTCCTTCGTGCCGGCCGCTTCGGCCAGCCGCACGGCATGGATGGCGGTCAGCGCCGGAATGCCGAAACAGGCCGCCGTGGCGAAATCCACGTCATCGGGCAACGGCACCGCCTGGGCGGCCGGCAGCGCAATGAATTCGGCCGCGGTGCCATGCGGCCGCTGCCACTGGCCGTTCCAGATCCAGACGCGGCGGCCGGCCAGCGATGCCGGCACGCCCTCGCCCATGCCCGCGATCACGCCGGCGCCGTCGCTGTGCGGGATCACCAGCGGCCCGGCCAGCGGCCGGCCGCGCCGGCTTTTCACATCGGAGGGATTGACGCCGGAGGCATGCAGCCGCACCAGCACCTCGCCCGGCCCCGGCACGGGATCCGGCTGCACGCCGACCTGCAGCACATCGCGGGCCTCGCCATTCTTCGTATACCAGGCGGCTTTCATGGGCGGCGGCTCCTACACGTGAACAGTCATCTAATCAGATACAGCAAGCTGCTGAACATGCCCTATAAACTCAGCGAGAGTCTGGAGGTGCGGACGGATCGCTGGTGGATAAGCCTGATGGAGCGTCGCAGGAACGACAAGTCGAACTCCGGATTCCGTCATTTCACGAAACTGGTTTTCCGAAACACCTTCCTGAAGGGTCAGGAGGTGCTTGATCTGCACCCGATCCGCCTCATTCAGTATCTGCCGCCAGCGATCCTTGCATGTTGTCTTTACCGCCAGCATCCGCAAACCCTCATCGGCAAACGCCGCATTGCGATATGCTTCGCCGGAGGGAAACAGAAAATCCGGACTTTTGCCAGGTTCCGATACCGGCTGATAGGAAAAGTGCATATTCTCGACCAGCCCGTCCTCCATGAATATTTCGCGGGTATGTAATTCAAGTGACCGCCCTGAGCGGGATTTGCGTCTCTGCAGAATTGTTTGCGCACGCGCCAGAAAATCATCAATCGTGCCGAAACCGCGCCGTATGACCGGCAATTCGACTGCCTGTTCGAGGCTGCGGAATATCTCGAATTCACATTCGCGCCTCCGTATAAGCCGTAGGTCAGAACTGACGCCGTGTCCCGGTCTGAACTCCATTGCCTTTGCAACGATTTCTGCACCAGCTGGGAATCTGATCAGCCATTCTCCAGGAATCTCCTCCGGTTCCAGATGACATGCGGTTCTTTCCGGTGCAGGGGCAGCAAACAGTTCTGCCTGGTCACCCCCCTCTACAGACCATATACGGAGTTTGCCCGGCTCGACCGGACCTATCCGATCTTCAACCAGATCTTCTTCAATGGCATTGCGACTGAGCCAGACGTGACACTCCGCTGCATCCAGGTCGGGATGTTTGACAAAGACAAAAACGGCCAGTGCCCCTGTGCTTTCAGGATCGAGAAGAGGCGAATCACGCCCGCCAAAATTGGTCAATCTTGTCTCGTTACGGGTACCATCACGCAACCGGTTATTATACCAGACCGCCCTTACATTGCGGTGGGATGCGTGCGAATCGACATACAGATCAAACCAGGCGTCCGGATTTTCCGCCCCAGGCCGGTTAATGGACGGGAACATGGCAAACAGGAATTCCCGCGGAATGTATGGTCCTGCCTGGTGAGCATTCGAGGCCAGCGTGTCATTTGCAGCCAGCCGCTTTGCAAGCCAGACAAATCCCGGACGGGCATATTCATCCAGCCATGTGGAAAGATCAGAGAGCGCCACTGCTTCACCCCCGGATTTCTATGGTTTTTATATCTGAGGGAAGCCAATCAACAATCTGGCGTATGACTACATCCAGCCCGACTTTCGCCTTCCCGCGTAGAGCGCATTCCCACACCGTGCCCTGCCGCCATCCGGCCTGCTCAAGATTCTTTGCGACATCTCTGTCGCGATTGCGGTTGGCCGTTATTTTTTCCTGCCAGAACTCGGTTCTGGTACCAGGCAGACGAAACAGTTCACAATCATGCCCATGCCAAAAGCAGCCATGCACAAAAATAACGGCCATGTGCCGGGGAAACACCATATCTGGTTTTCCCGGTACAGTGGCGGCATGCAGCCGATAGCGGAAACCTGCGCGATGCAGTCCATGTCGGATGGCAAGTTCTGGCTTCGTATTCTTTCCCCGTATGCCGGCCATCATCCGGCTGCGAACCTCCGGAGAAACGATATCAGCCATAGGCCACTACGGGCTCGCGAAGGCCGGAACCAAACAGCGGCAGCCGCGGCTCGACCCGCCCTTCGACGGCTTCCTTCAGGCATAGTGCCACTGCACGGGCAACCGATTCGATCACTGGCACCACAACTGAATTGCCAAACTGCTTGTAGGCTTGGGTGTCGGAAACCGGAATCTCGAAAGGCGGCAGTTTCCCGTCATCAAACCCCATCAGACGGGCA
Organism: Ferrovibrio sp.; assembly: GCF_964218355.1. GTDB lineage: Bacteria > Pseudomonadota > Alphaproteobacteria > Ferrovibrionales > Ferrovibrionaceae > Ferrovibrio. Next base: position 30,283 of record NZ_CAXPMC010000018.1, read on the forward strand.
CATTCTCGTGGTGTCAGGCGGCGCGGGTTCTTCCTGCTCCCTTGGCTAACAAGAATTTCCGAACCATCCTTGTAATAGCGAGCCGACAGCGTGCGCGCCACATCATCAGCAGTCACCAGACCGAAGCCGAAACCGTTACCCGCAGCGCGGTGTTTTTCTGCATAGTTCTGCAGATAGGCCCAGAGATGATCAGTCAGGGTATACTTCGGGTTCACCCTTCCTTTCGGACCGGTGATGAAGCGGCCATCAATCGCCTCGTCAGCACTATGCAGGATCGTGCCCAGCTTCGGCCCCTTCTTCGCATCCGGAATATTCACGTCTTCCCACGCAAATCCGGCATCTTCGCGAAACCCGACAATGATGGTCCGCTCACGATGCTGCGGCACAAACCCCTTGGCATCGATCACCCGGTAGTCGACAAACCGGTAACCAAGCTCGTTGCGCAGAACATCCATGATGACGCGGAAGGTGTTGCCGCGATCATGCCTCACCAGGTTCTTCACGTTTTCCAGCAGGAAGGCGCGCGGCCGTTTTACCGAGATGATCTTTGCCACATCGTAAAACAGTGTCCCCTGCGCCTCGCAGGCAAAGCCGTGCGGGCGGCCAAGCGCATTCTTTTTCGACACGCCAGCAATGCTGAACGGCTGGCACGGGAAACCGGCCACCAGCACATCATGCGGCGGCATCTGCAGATCGATTTCCCTGTCGCTGCCCTTGGTGACTTCGCGGATGTCGCCAAAGAACGGATGATCGACCGTGCAGAAATTGGCCGCGTAGGTCTGGCGGGCATACTTGTCCCACTCGCAGGTGGCGACACAACGACCGCCAACGGCCTCGAAAGCCCGGCGCATGCCGCCGATCCCGGCAAACAGGTCGACGAAGGTGAAATCACCGCCTTGCGCGGACGGGGCCGCCTTGTCGCGGGCCGCCTGTTCCAGCATGTCGAGCACCAGTTTCCTCGGCTTTGTCTCGCCACTTTCCCAGCGATAGACCGTCCGCACCTGGCAACCGGCTCTCTCGGCCACCTGCTCTACTGTCAGGCCAGCCCGTTCCCGGATTGCCGTGAAACTGGTGGATCCGCTCATCTCCGCCCCTCCGGGATATGGGGAAAAATTTTGACATACTGTCACCTATTTTTCCCATTGTGCCACTCAGATTCTTTTGTGGCAAGGCGGCAGGATAAATTGTATAAAGAAGGATCAATAGAAGAACAAATTCATAACATACTGGCGTATTTCCGCTCTCGTCCATCGTGAATCCGCAGGCACCGCCGCCCCGCGCTGGCCGCAGCGGGATTTCACCGGCTGCGGCCGGCCGGCCTTGGCCCGCATTGGCCGGAACTGGCACCGCAATGGGATCGGATTGGCCTGCCGTTGGCTTCCATTGGCCGCACCTGGCGCCGATTGGCGGGGCTCAGGCGCAAATTAAGCCCGGATTTCAGGGAAATTCGGCGGGAGCAGCGGTAAAAGCCCGCCTCACTCCCCCGCCTCACTCCATGGCCAGGATCATGTTTTTCACGATCGGGTAGATCTGGCTGTTCCAGCGCTTGCCGCTGAACACCCCGTAATGGCCGACGCCGGCCTGCAGGTGATGCTTCTTCATGTAGGGTCGGATGCGGCTGCACAGGTCGTGGGCCGCCATGGTCTGGCCGATGGCGCAGATGTCGTCGCGCTCGCCCTCCACCGTGAGCAGGGCCGTGCGGCGGATCGCCGCCGGGTCCACCTTCTGGCCGCGGAAGCTGAGCTCGCCCTTCGCCAGCCGGTAATCCTGGAACACCCACTGCACGGTCTCGAGATAGAATTCGGCCGCCAGGTCGAGCACGGCGAAATACTCGTCGTAGAAGATCTTGGTGGTCTCGGCCTTGCCCTCGTCGCCGCGCACCAGCGCCGAGAACAGTTCGGCATGGGCGCGCACATGGCGGTCCATGTTCATCGACATGAAGGCCGAGAGCTGCACGAAGCCGGGATAGACCCGCCGCCCGGCACCGGCAAAGCCCGGCGGCACCACGTCGATCATCTGGTGCTCGAACCATTCGATCGAATGGCCGACGGCAAGGTCGTTCACCGTGGTCGGGTTGATGCGGCAGTCGATCGGCCCGGCCATCAGGGTCATGGTATGCGGCTGCGCCCTGTCGCCATTCGCCGCCATCACCGCCACCGCGGCCAGCGCCTGCACGCAGGGCTGGCAGACCGCCACCAGATTGGCGCCGGGGCCCAGCACATGCAGGAAATCGATCAGGTGCTCGACATATTCCTCGAAGCCGAAGCGGCCGGCTGCCAGCGGCACGTCGCGCGCATTGTGCCAGTCGGTGATCCACACATCGTGGTCGCGCAGCAGGGTCTCGACGGTGCCGCGCAGCAGGGTGGCGAAATGCCCCGACAGCGGCGCCACCACCAGCACCCGGGGCTGGGCGATGTCGCTGTCCTTGCGGAAATGCAGCAGGGTGCCGAAGGGCGTCACATGGTCGGGCTCCTCGGTCACCGCCACCTCGCGGTTGCCGACCTTCACGCGGTCGATGCCGAAGGGCGGCCGGCTGTGGCTGAGGCCGGCGCGGGCCAGCATCTCGGTGGCGGCGGCCACGCTGCGCAGCAGGAAATTCGTCTCGCCGCTGCCATTCGCCGCATGGCCCAGCGCCGGCAGCATCAGCGAGGCCATATGCCGCAGCGGGGCCATCAGGTTGGCCTGGGTCTGGTAGGCCAGGTACTTCATGCCTGATCTTTCATGGCCGGCATCATGGTTGGAGCGGGGCGATCCTGCGGCAGGGACGGGCGGCCGGGCGGCCGGTTGCAAAAATGCTAGTTTAAATCATGCTGCAATGCGAGATATAACTGTGACCGGACGGCGACGCCCTGTGGACAATCCCGGCGCCGCCTTCCGCAACGGCAGGGTGGCCTGCCCAAGCCTACAGAACCGATCCGCTTTTCCGCTCCGCTCCGCCGCCGCGTCCCGTGTCAGGTTTTGCATTGCGAGGAACGTCCATGAGCAAGGCCACGCTGACCATCAGCAGCAAGAATTACTCGTCCTGGTCGCTGCGCGGCTGGCTGCTCTGCCGCATGGCCGGGCTGGATTTCGAGGAAAAGCTGCTGCCCAGCGACGATCCCGACATCCGCGCCGAGCTGCTGCTGCTGTCGCCGTCCTTCCTGGTGCCGCGGCTGACCGACGGCGCCGTCTCGGTCTGGGACACGCTGGCGATCGCCGAATACCTGCACGAGCTGTTCCCGAAGGCCGGCCTGCTGCCGGCCGACAAGGTGGCGCGCAGCCATTGCCGCTCGATCAGCGGCGAGATGCATTCGGGCTTTGCCAACCTGCGCTCGGCGCTGCCGATGAACCTGAAGGCGCATTTCCCGAACTTCAAGATCTGGGCCGGCGCCCAGGCCGATATCGATCGCGTGGTCGCCATCTGGCATGAATGCCTCGACCTGCATGGCGGGCCCTTCCTGTTCGGCAAGGCGCCGAACCTGGCCGATGCCATGTACGCGCCGGTCTGCACGCGGTTCCTCACCTACGACGTGAAGCTGGACGAGACCTGCACCGCCTATTGCCGCACCATCATGGCGATGCCGCACATGCAGGACTGGGTGGCGGCGGCGAAGGCCGAGCCCGAGGAGCTCGACGAGCTCGACGTCGAATTCTGAGACCCGGACGAAGCTGCCCGCCCTCAGATTCCACTGCCGTCATGACGGCCCAGGAAGGTCTTCAGGTTGTTGAATACCGGCAGGGTGACCGGATCGCTGCCGCTGAGCATCAGCACCAGGGCGCCACGGCTGATGCCGATGCGGTCGGCCAGGTCGTCGAGGCTGGTCCGTGCCCGCCGGCAGGCATCGCTGATGGCGGCGCTGGCGCTGCCATCGAGATAGATCAGGCCGCCATCGGTTGTACGGATTTTCAGACTGGCCGGCACCGGAACCGGCGCGACCGGTTTCGGCCTGGGCTTCCGGGCGGCCGGACGCGGCGCCGGCTGCGCTGCCCGCTGGGGCGCCGCCTGCGGTGACGCGGCGGCCGCGGCGCCGAAATCATCGGCCGGCATGAAGCCCTTCGGCGCGGCGGGGCCGCCGGCGAAATCGTCGAGCATCGGGCTGTGGCCGAGTTCCGCCTGCAGGCGTTCGGTCAGCTCGCCGAGCAGTCCGGCATCGGGCGCGGCCTGCCGCATGGCTTCGCCCTGCCGCGTGATTTCGGCCAGCCGCTGCTGGCGGCGCTGCAGGAACTGGCGGCTGCCCAGTGGCCAGGCGCGGCCGCTCTCGTCGGTGCGGCGCAGGAACAGCCGCACGGATTCCAGCTCCAGCAGCAGCATGCGCCAGCGGATATCGGCCAGGTTCTTTGCCTGCGCCGCCTGCTTTTCCGGTTCCAGGTCGGACAGCCGGCCTTCGACCAGGTCGACGAAGACCTGGAAATAATCCAGCTGCTCGATGAACCCGCGGAAATCGCTGAAGCGTGCGGTGATGCCGTCGCCGTTGCAGTAGATGCCGGCGATGTCCATGGCCTGCCGCTCCACCTGTGCCACCATGTCGAGGGCGGCGCGGCGGGCGACGGCCTGGCGGGTATCGGCCTGCATTGCGGTTTGCATCGGGCGGGTATCCTCTGGCTCTGCGGAAAAGTGCAGACCCACCCTAGGTGCTGACAGCCGGCCGTGTGTGTTACTTTCCGGTTAGGGTGTCCGGATGATAATGGGCCGGAGGCCCGGACAGCGCAGGCGCAGGCCGGATCGCGTCAGCGCAGATCAGGCTGCGTCAGCGCAGATCGGGCAGCGCCGCGCTGATGAAGCTGCGCAGGCCGTCCAGCGTGCCGGTCGACATCGCGTCGGTGCCGCTGAGGATCAGGGCCAGCGCCGGCCGGCTCATGCCGAGCCTCTGCGCCAGCTGGTCCATGCTGACCTGCGATACCCGGCAGGCTTCGCTGACCGCGCCGATGCTGTCACGCTCGGCATAGAACCGCCCGCCCATCTCGCGCACCCGGAACGGCGCCAGCGCAGGACCGGCCGGCCGCGCCGGCGGCGCGGCGGCAGGACGGCGGGACACCGCCAGTTCCTCCGGCCGGCGCAGGGCCGGCGTCGCCGAACGCTGCGGCGCGGCGGTGGTCTCGAGCTCGGTGGCGAAATCGGTCAGGGCCGGCGCGCGCTCGATCTGCGCCTTCAGCAGATTCGCCACCGCCATCACCAGCGCCTCGGACAGCGGCGTCAGGTGGTACTTCTCGCCGAAGGCGTCGTAAAATTCCGCAATCTCGTCCAGCCGGCCGAGCCGGCGTTCGAGGAACTGGCGGCTGCCCAGCGGCAGCGGCCGGTTGACCTCGCCGATGCGGACGAGGAAAACCTGGGTGGTATCGACCTCGACGATGGTGATGCGCCAGCGGATCTCGGCCAGATGCCGGGCCAGCGCATCGCGCTTGTCGGTCTCGAATTGCGGCAGCCGCTCTTCCACCAGGTCGATGAAGACGTAGAAATGGTCGACCTTCTCGATGAAACTGCGAAAGCCGCGGTAATCGCTGGCCTGCACGCGGCCGGCACGGTAGCGTTCGGCGATGTCGAGACCCTGCTTCTCGACCTGGGCCAGAAGCTTCAGCGCCTCGCGGCGGACCTTTTCGTTGCTGTCAGTGTTCAACGCTGTACCGGGAAGGAGAAGGGGTCTGGGGGACAGGATAATGGCTGTAGTTGTATATTTCCACGCCTTATTCTATCTTTACTCTCATACCTTACCAGCCCCGGCGGCTGGAAACCCATTAATTCCCCGTAACATGCTGCATTTTCCGGCGGCCGGCGCCTGGCCGCAGCCCGCCGGCGGGCGGACTTGCCCGCGGCCGGCTGCGCAGTCTAAACAACTCGGGCCCCGCCTTCGGTCCAGCCCTGTTTTCCGGCCAGCATGAAACCCGCCGCCATCCATGCCTTTTTCAGCCGGCTTGCCGCCGCCGATCCGGCGCCGGCCACGGAGCTGAATTACGTCAACCCCTATACCCTGCTGGTGGCCGTGGTGCTGTCGGCCCAGGCCACCGATACCGGAGTGAACAAAGCCACCGCGAAGCTGTTCCAGGCGGTCACGACCCCTGAGCAGATGCTGGCCCTCGGCGAGGCCGGGCTGAAACAGCACATCAAGACCATCGGCCTGTTCAATGCCAAGGCGAAGAACGTGATCGCCCTGTCGCAGATCCTGGTCGACCGGCATGGCAGCGCGGTGCCGCGCGACCGCGACGCGCTGGAAGCCCTGCCCGGCGTGGGGCGCAAGACGGCGAATGTGGTCCTCAACGTGATCTGGGGCGAGCCGACCATCGCGGTGGACACCCATATCTTCCGCGTCGGCAACCGCACCGGCATGGCAAAGGGCAAGACGCCGCTGGCGGTCGAGCTCGGCCTGGAGAAGGTGGTGCCGGCGGAATTCCGCCAGCATGCCCATCACTGGCTGATCCTGCATGGCCGCTATATCTGCAAGGCGCGGCAGCCCGATTGCTGGCGCTGCACGGTGGCCGAATACTGCGACTTCAGGCCGAAGACGCCAGCCCCCGACGAACGGCCGGCAAAGCCGCAACCCGCCGCGAAAAAGAAGGCCGCCGCAAAGAAAAAGACCGCCAGACGCTAGGCCAGCGCCGTGATCGCTTTCTGCAGGTCGCGCTTGTATTGCAGGAAATCGACGAAGATTCCGTGTTCGCCGCGGCCCGTGCCGGGCGGCCGGGCGCAATGGACGGCGATGCGGCGGCGGAAGGCGGCGGCGGCCTGCGGATTGCGGTCGCGCGCCGTCAGCCAGGCGGCGATCAGGTCGGTCTGCAGCGCGCGGCCGGCCCAGCCGACCCCGGCACCTTCCAGCAGGCCGGCAACGAACAGATTGTTGTCGTCCGGCGGAAAGATGTTCATGTACAGATGCGGCGCATCTGTCGCCGCCTGCCAGTTCAGCGGCGCCAGACCGGCCAGGAACGGAAAGGTGATGCGGTAGCCGGTGGCCAGCAGCACCAGGTCCGGCCGATCCTCGCGGCCATCGGCGAACACCACGGTATCGCCGCGGAATGCGCGGATCGGCCTGCGCAGGACGACATCGCCCTGCCCCAGATGCTGCAGCACCAGCGAATTGACGATCGGCGTGCGGTCATACAGCCGGTGGCGCGGTTTCGGCAGGCCGAAGCGTTCCGGCGGCCCGACCAGCAGGCGCAGCAGCGGCTCGTGCAGCATGGCGCGCAGGCCTTTCGGCAGGATGACGCGCCTCGGCTTGTGGTTGGCCTCGTCGGCCGGCCGGCCGGCGAGGAATTTCGGCACGAAATGGTTGCCGCCGCGCACGCTCCACAGCACGGCCTTTGCCCGGTGCACGGCATCGACGACGATGTCGCAGCCGGTATTGCCCATGCCGGCGATCAGCACCGTCTTTCCCTCGAAGATATCCGGCGTCCTGTAGTCCTTGGCATGCATGAGGGTGCCGTCGAAACGGCCCGGTATCTCCGGGACCAGCGGATCGCTGAGATGGCCGTTGGCGATGATCACGCCCTGGTAATCCTGCGCGCTGCCATCGTCGAAGCTGGCGCGCCAGCCGCCGGCCTGCCGCTGCAGCCGCTCGACCTTCGTGTTGAAGCGGATCAGCGGGCGGAGGTCGAAATGCGTGGCGAAATCGCGCAGGTAGCGCAGCACGCGGGCATGGTCGGGATAGGCCGGCCAGTCGTCGGGCATCGGAAAATCGGCAAAGGCCGTCGTGCGCTTCGACGAGATCAGGTGCGTCGAGGCGTAAACCGCGCTGCCTTCGGCGCCGTAGAGCCACTGGCCGCCGAGATCGGCGTGCTTTTCGACCGCCTGCACCGGCAGGCCGGCCTGCTTCAGGCTTTTCACCGCCGCCAGCCCCGCCGGCCCGGCGCCGATCACCAGATAGGTCACGCCCCGCCCTCCTGTGGCCCGCACTCCTGCATCGCGGCCTGCCGCGCCGCGCGATAGCGCGCAAACACACCGGCCGCATCGAATTGCGGCACATAGCCGAACTCGCGCTTCAGCCGCGCATTGTCGAGCACCGGCCGGTACTGGATGAATTTCACATGCTGCGGCCCGAGCGCCGCCAGCCCGAGGCCGCCCAGCAGCCACAATGCCGCCTTCAGCAGGACCGGCGGCAGCGGCAGATAGGGTTTGCCCAGCAGGCCGGCGATCTGCCGCAGGCCGAGCGTGCCGTCGCCGGCCAGATTGAAGATGCCGGCCCGGCCCTCGCGCACCGCCTTGACCAGTGCCCCGACCACGTCGCTGTCGGCCACCAGCGAGAAAGGCGTCGCCGAGCCGCTCAGGCCGATCACGACCGACCGTTCGAACATGGCGGTGATCTGGTTGCCGGTGCCCGCTCCCAGCACCGTACAGGGCCGGAACACCGTCTGCTTCAGCGCCGGCCAGTCGCGCCGCCAGTCGGCCAGCATCTCCTCGACCAGCCTTTTGTGGCGCGCATAGGGAAAATCCTCGTTGCCGCGCAGCGGATCGCTTTCCGACAGCGGCTGCGGATTGTCGGCATGATACCCGTAGGCGGCGCCCGAAGACGTCACCACCAGATGCCCGACCCCGGCAGCGCGGCAGGCCTGCAGCAGGTTGCGGGTGCCGTTGACATCGATGTCGTAATCGCGGGCGGCATCGCCGCCGGCCGCCACCACCGAGGCCAGATGCACCACGCAGCGCGGCCGGTGCCGCGCGAACAGCCGCGCGAGGCCCGGATCGCGGATATCCACCATCTCCCAGGCAACATCCTGCCGCCGGCTGCCCGGCGGCGGATCGCGCAGATCGACCGCCGCCACCGCCTCGCCGGCATCGGCCAGCGCATCGACCAGGCTGCGGCCGATGAAACCGGCGGCACCGGTGATCAGGATCCCGCCGGTCATGTCGGCTGCGGCACCCGGTGGCGGTCGCGCCGGCGCCACAGCCAGGCCATCCCCCAGCCCGACACGATATGCCAGATGCCCCAGCCAGCGGCGATCAGCGCCGCACCGCCCAGGGCATCGAACTGGTTCAGGATCAGCGCCAGGCCGAGGCCGGAATTCTGCATGCCGACCTCGATGGTCACCGCGCGGCGGTCGCCGCGATCCAGCCGCATCAGCCATGCCGCGCCCAGGCCGATCAGCAGGGCGGCGGCATTGTGCAGGATCACCAGCGGCATGATCTGCCCGAGGAAGGCCAGCAGATACTGGCCGTTGGCCACGGTGGTGGCGATGATGAACAGCACCAGCGCCAGCACCGAGGCGATCTGGAACGGCCGCCGCAGCCTGGCCGCCCAGCCGGGCCGGCCATGGGCGATGGCAAGACCCAGCACCATCGGCAGGCCGAGGATCAGCGCCGTCTGGCCGAGGAAGGCGGCCGGTTCGACCTCCACCTGCCGCAGCAGGGCCGCCGTGGCCGGATTGAGCGAAGCCCAGAACAGGATGTTCAGCGGCGTGGCGATCACCGCCACCACGCTGGACAGGCCGGTCATGCAGACCGACAGCGCCGTGTTGCCGCGGGCCATATGGGTGACGAGGTTGGACAGGTTGCCGCCCGGGCAGGCGGCAACGATGATCATGCCCAGCGCCACGCTGGGCGCCGGCTGCAGCAGCATGGTCAGCGCCCAGGAAATCGCCGGCAGCAGCAGCACCTGCGCCACCAGCCCGGTCAGCGGTGCCAGCGGCCGGCGCAGCACGGCGGCGAAATCGCCGATGCGCAGGTCGAGCGCCACTCCGAACATGATCAGCGCCAGCACGGCCGCGAGGATCGCCTGCCCGGTCGAATCGATATGGATCAGGACAGCGTCGATCGACGTGCCAGTCATCGGGGTCTCCTCCTGCCGGCTGTTTCCGCCGGCTGTGCCGGCTGGCGTGCATCCGCCGGCTGCGGCATTCTGTCCGCATTCCGGCCGCGCCACGATAGCCCGGCGCGCCAGCGCCGGTCATCCGGCGCCAGGCCGGAATCGCAGGGAGGGACAGACGCCGTCATGCCGGGCCGGCAGTTACAGGATGCCTCCGGGGCCGCCGCGCCGCCGCGCAGCGTGGCGGCCGGCTATGTGCGCACCCTGCTGGATGCGGTGGCGGCCACCGGCATCCCGGCCGGCGCCGTGCTGACGGCGGCCGGCCTGCCCGCTGATCTGGCCGGGCGGGCCGAGGGCCGCGTCGCCCATGATGCCGTTTCGGCGATCTGGCAGGCGGCGCTCGGCCTCGGCGGCGACCGCCATCTCGGCCTGCATGTCGGCGAGCGGGTGCAGCCCGGCAGCTTCGATGCGCTCGGCCATCTGCTGATGACCTGCACGACCCTGCGCGAGGCGGCCCGGCAGGCCGACCGCTTCTCGCCACTGGTCGGCGGCGGCGGCCGCTTTGCGGCACGCGACGAGGCGGATGGCGCCATCCGCCTGCTCTACCTGCCCTTCGATCCGGACTGGCCCTGCCGCCGCCACCGCGTCGAGGCGGTGCTGTCGGCCAGCCTGACCTTCACCCGCTGGCTGTGCGGCCAGCCGGTGCGGCCGGCGCAGCTGCGCCTGCGCCATGCGGCGACGGACAGTCTCGGCGAATACCGCCGGATCTTCGGCTGCCCGCCGGATTTCGAGGCCGCGGACGATTCCCTGCTGCTGGATGCCGCGACACTGGCGCTGCCGGTGCGTCAGGCCAGCCCCGGCCTGCATGACATGCTGGCCGGCTATGCCAGCCGCGCCCTCGAACAGCTGGGCGGCGGCGATGCCTTCGGCGACGCGGTGACCGGGGCGATCCGGGCGTCGCTGGCGGAAGACGGCAATGCCGGCATCGACCGCATCGCCGCCCTGCTGCACCTGTCGCCGCGCACCCTGCAGCGCCGGCTGGCCGGGCGGGGCACCAGCCTGCAGGCGGAAGTGGCGCGGGTGCGCTGCGCGCTGGCGCGGCAGATGCTGCGCGATCCGCGCCACAGCATCGACAGCATCGCCGGCAGGCTGGGCTTCGCCGATCCGGCCAATTTCCGCCGCGCCTTCAAGGCCTGGACCGGGCAGACGGCGGCACAGTGGCGCCGCGGCGCATGAGCAGGGCCGCAACACCGGCGGTGCTGCGGGTGATCTTCGACAGCAATGCCTATGACGCGATCCTCGCCCATGGCGATACGCAGCGGCTGCGCGCACTCGCGGATGCCGGCGGCATCGAGATCGTCACGACCCACGTGCAGGAAGACGAGCTGCGGCAGATCGCCGACCCGCAGCGCCGCGAAACGCTGCTCGGACTGTTCCGCGACCTTGGCGGGCGGCGCGTCGATCCGGCGGAGGCGATCGCGGAAGACACAACCCACATGACGCGGGACCGCATGCTGCGGCTGACGGCCCGGGCCTGCCGCTGCCTGCTGGTCACCGATGACCGCGCGCTGGCGGCGACCGGCGCGGACGTCACGGATTATGCCGGCTTCGCGGCACGACTGCCGCGCTAGCGGCGATTACGATGTCGGCCCCGGATTGCGGCGGCGCGGCGGCGGCGCGGTTTTCAGCAGGGCCCCGAGGCAGTCGGCATCGTCCACCGTGTGATCGCGCTGGCGGCTGACCACCTGGGCATGGGCGACGCGCATGCGCTGGTCGCTCTCGCCGGGATAGAAGAACAGCAGCAACGAGCAGCGCGGCGTCTCGGACAGATACTGCCAGATCTCGCCCGGCGGCTCGCGCCGCAGGGTGGCCGGCACGCCGAACAGGGCGCGCGCCTCGGCCGGGCTCTTGTTCACCACATCGGCGCTGCGCGGGCGGCGCGGCGGCTCGTCGACGGTCTGCGGCGACGGCACCAGTGACAGGTCGAGTGCCTCCTCCTCGCCGCCGCCGGCAGCGGCCGGCACCTCGCCCGACTGGCGCATGCCGCAGGCACCCAGCACCGCCACCAGCGCCAGGGCGAAAAGCAGACGCGGGGCCCCGGGAGGAGCCCCGCGCAAGGCAGGACGCATTGCCACGTCTGACTGCGGGCTTGTTAAGGGCGGAAACTTATTCGGCGGCGGCCGGCGAGGCCTTGCGGCCGCCGGAGGCCACGGTCTGCACCGTGCCGGAAATCTCGCCGCCGCATTCGATCTCGACCTGGCCGTAGGCGATGTCGCCGGCAACCTTGCCGCTGCCGCGGATCAGCAGACGGCCGCGCACCGACAGGCGGCCCTCGAAATGGCCGCGGATCTCGGCCTCCTCGACCTCGGCCGAACCCTTGAACATGCCGCTCTCGGCAATCTCGACGAAGCGGCTGTCGGTCAGGTCAGCCTCGACCTTGCCCTCGACGATCACCTTGTCGCAGGCGGTGATCCTGCCGTTCAGGCTGATGTCGCGGCCGATCAGCAGCACCTTCGGATCGGCGCCGTCGCTGCGGCCGGACGAGACGGGCGCGGCGGCGGCCGAGGCCTGCACGACGGCCTTCGGCGCGAGGTCGACGCTCGGCCGCTTGGCGATTTCGGGGCGGAAGGTGGGGGTGGGGGTGGAATTGTCGGTCATGACGGCTCCCGGGTTGGAGGGCGGGTTGCTGGTGGGCAGGGCGGGCCGGCCGGCCAGGCGCAGATGGCTCGGCACCGGCGGCAGCTCGTCCTCGGCGGCACGGATCGGCGTCACCGTGGCACTGACTGGCGCATTGGCCGGCACATTGGCCAGTGTGACGGCCGGTTCCGGCAGCGCCGGCGGGGCCGGCGGCAGCATCGCGGCGGTATCCGTACTCGGCTTCTTGCGACCAAACATGAGACGGCCTCTCCTCTGATCCCTCAGCCCCGCGACCGCAACCGCTTGTAGACATGCACCATGAAAGCGGTTGCTACAATCGGGACAAGGAAATTTACGAGGGGAATGGTTAACAGAAGCACAATGAGGATGCCGCACAGCCAGATATCGCCGCGCCAGCGCCGCCGCATGGCATCGGCCTCGGCCCGCGGCAGGTAGCGCGCCGCGACCTGCTCGAAATACTCCCGGCTGACCAGCCAGCCGTTGACCACCAGCGACAGGCCGTACAGCAGCGGCGGGAAGAACAGCAGGATGCCGTAGACCGGCAGCAGCAGGATGTTGACCAGCAGCACGACGGCAAGGAAGCGCAGCGCGCCGACAAGGCCGGGCCAGAAGGCCAGCGGCCGGCCGGCCGGCTCGGCCGCGTAATACCGCCGCTCGACCGCCTCGGCGATGTCGTCGAGGAACAGTCCGATCGCCGCCGTCATCACCGCCGGGAACAGCAGCAGCATGAGGACGAAGAAGCCGATGCCCGAGGCGAAGCCGATCACCCAGTCGAGCCAGGTCTGCTGCACGTCGGGCAGCAGCATCAGGCCGAGCCACAGGGCCACCGCCAGCGCGGCGAAGACCGCGATGCTGATGCTGAGTGCCCGCACCAGAACCCGGCGGAAGGCCGGGTCGGGCAGCTGGGCCAGCGCCTGCCGCAGGGCGGCCGCGATCATGCGGCGCCCCCACCCGGCGTGCCGCGCGGATCGACGGGGAGCTGCGCCGCCAGGCCGAGATCGGCCTCCAGCATGGCCGACAGCGCCAGCAGCTCGGCCTCGCCGCGCGGCCGGGCGACGATCTGCAGGCCGACCGGCAGGCCGGATTTGGTGAAGCCGGCCGGCACCGAGATGGCCGGCGTGCCGGTGATGGTGATGGCGAAGGTCAGCACCAGCCACGAGATATAGGTGTCGAACCTGCGGCCGCCGATTTCCTCGAGATAGCGCATGCGGTGATCGAAAGGCGGCGTCACCGCGGTCGGCAGCACGAGGAAATCGTGGCTCTCGAAGAACCGGAGCAGCCGGTTGGTGATCTGCCCGCGGGTCTGCTGCGCCGTGGCCAGCTCCGCGCCGGTCAGCTTCAGGCCCTTTTCCGCATTCCAGATCACTTCGGGTTTCACGCGATCGGTCTTACCTTCGATTCGTGGCCAGACTGAGGCAGCGAAATTGGCCGCGCGCAGCACCTGGAAGCAGTCTTCCGCGCCGCTGAAATCCGGCACCGTGGTGGTGACCGCGGCGCCCAGCTTTTCCAGCCGCCGCACGGCGGCCTCGCAGATCGCCACGACCTCCGGATCGACCGGGCTGAGGCCCAGATCGGGGGTCCAGCCGATGCGGCAGCCGCCGGCAAACCGCGTCGGCAGCCGCCCCGCCGCCAGCGCATGGTCGACGCTGTCGAGGAAGCCGCGCTCGGGCACCGGCAGGCTGAGCGGATCGCGCGGCTCCCAGCCGCACTGGGCATCCAGCATCAGGGCGCAGTCGGCGACGTTGCGCGCCATCGGCCCCAGCACCGACAGCGTGTCGAAGGGCAGCGCGCGCGGCCCCCAGACCACGCGGCCCGGGCTGGGGCGCAGGCCGACGATGCCGCAGAAGCCGGCCGGGATGCGCAAGGACCCGCCGAGATCGGAGCCATCGGCCAGCCAGACCTCGCCGGTGGCCACCGCCACCGCCGAGCCGCCCGAGGAGCCGGCCGGCGTCATCGCGGTATTCCAGGGATTCTTCGTGGTGCCGAATACCTCGTTGAAGGTCTGGGCGCCGGCGCCGAATTCCGGCGTGTTCGACTTGGCGATCACGCTGGCGCCGCGGGCCTCCAGCCGCTGCACGGTGTAGTCGGAGGCCGGCGCGACATGGTCGGCATAGGCCAGGCTGCCCGAGGTGAAGCGCACGCCCTCCACCGGCACCAGGTCCTTGACCGCCACCGGCAGGCCGTACAGATAGCCCGGCGGCGGGGTTTCCGGATGCACCAGCGCGGCGGCGCGGCTGCGGGCGCGGTCGAGACAGAGGGTCGGCAGCGCATTCACCAGCGGCTCGACCGCGGCAATGCGCGCGGCGGCGGCGTCGATCAGCTCGGCCGGGCTGACCCTACGGGATTTCAGGGCCGCAACCGCCTCGCGGGCGGTCATCCGGATCAGCGCGTCCATGCGGAAAAGTCCATCTGTTTGCCATCCTGTACGGGAAAGGCTAGAGAGTAACGGCAAGTGCAGGAACGGGGAAAGTACCGGGATGACGACGGATTCGACAAACGTGCTGGCCATCGGCAACGCCATCGTGGATGTGCTGGCCCGGGTGCATGACGACTTCCTCGACACCCACGGCATGGTCAAGGCCAGCATGACCCTGATCGACGGCGGCACCGCCGAGACGATCTACGGCCATATGGGCGAGACCACCGAGACCTCGGGCGGCTCGGCCGCCAACACCGCCGCCGGCATCGCCGCACTGGGCGGCCGGGTGCAGTATATCGGCCGGGTGCGCAACGATGCGCTGGGCGCCACCTTCATCCGCGAGATCCGCAGCCTGGGCGTCATCTTCGAGAATGCGCCCGCCGCCGAGGGGCCGTCGACCGCGCGCTGCATGATCCTGATCACGCCGGATGCCCAGCGCACCATGAACACCTATCTGGGTGCCTGCGTCGACCTTGCCCCCGACGATGTCGATCCGGCCGCCGTGGCGCGCGCGGAGATCGTCTATCTGGAAGGCTATCTGTGGGACCAGCCGAAGGCCAAGGACGCCATGCGCAAGGCGATGCGGCTGGCCCATGATGCCGGCCGCAAGGTGGCAATGACCCTGTCCGACAGCTTCTGCGTCGACCGCCACCGCGACGAATTCCGCCATCTGGCGGAACACCATATCGACATCCTGTTCGCCAACGAGGCGGAGATCAAATCGCTCTACCAGGTCGACGATTTCGATGCCGCGCTCCAGCATGTGCGCCACCATGTCGACATTGCCGCCCTGACCCGCTCGGAGAAGGGCTCGGTGATCCTGGCCGGCGAGGAAGTGCACATCATCGACGCCACGCCCGGCGTGAAGGTGGTGGACACCACCGGCGCCGGCGACCTCTATGCCTCGGGCTTCCTCTACGGCCTGACCCATGATTTCGACCTGCATGCCGCCGGCCGGCTGGGCAGCCTCTGCGCCGCCGAGGTGATCGCCCAGATCGGGCCGCGGCCGCAGAAGTCGATCCGCCCGCTGGTCGACAGGGCCCTGAAGGGCTGACCGGCCCGGACCAGACCGGACCCGGCCGGTCCAGCCCGGTCCAGACCAGTCCGGTCCCGTTCGGACCGGACGCGGCCGCCGCCATCCCGCGGAAGCCGGCAAAATCCCGCAAAAGCCAGTTCGATCCCACACAAGTCATTGATGTTGTGTGGCAACCCATTGATTCTTCTGATGCACGATATCCGACAGCGGACCGGGCAGACCGTCCGCCTGCCCGGGATGAGAACATTATGGGAATATTTCGCTTGAAATCAAGAACACGGCGGCTATAGTGGCAGATGTTCGGTTTCTGTTTCCACCTGCCCTGGAGCCTCCGATGACCGCCTCCGCCACTTTCGACACCGCCACCCTCGGGTCCGCCCGCCTCAAGACAGCCCGCCCGGCGGCCGCCCCCGGCCCCTTCACCCTGCCCGGATTTGCCCTGCCGGGGCCGCTGCGCCGCCTGCTGGCGCCGGACACCGCCATGCAGCCGGCCCTCAGGCAGCCGGCCGCCGATCCGCTGGCGCGGCTGCGCGCGGCCTGGCAGCGCGGGGCCAGCCTGCGCGAGCTGTTCGGCGAAACGGTGTTCGTCCTGCGCGACAGCGTCGGCGCAGGCGGCGCCAACCATGCGGCCGACGTGGTGCGGCTGCAGGCCCTGCTGCATCGCGAAGGCGACCTCGACGGCTTCGCCACCGGCGGCCCGACCGGCCTGTGGGATGCCTGCTGCGATGCGGCCCTGCGCCGGTTCCAGGCAGCCAACGGCCTGGCCGCCGACGGCATCGCCAGGCCCGGCGGCGCCACGCTGCGGGCCCTGCGCGGCTTCTACCTGCCGGAAGAGGCGGCGGCGGCCTGAACCATGGCGGGTTCCGGTACGGCAGCGGATCGGCTAGACTGCCGGCAGACCCCCTGCCAGAAAGGCACGTCTGCATGTCTGCTGCCGCCGAGAATCCCGTCTGCCCCTATTGCCGGACCGAAGACCCCGACTGGTGGGAAGGCGCGCCCGACTTTGCCGCTCCGGGCAGCATCTGGGAGGATGGCTGCCGCAGCTGCCGGCGCCGCTATCTGATCCAGATCGCGCCCGGCAACCTGCCCGAAGCCCGCGCCATCCAGTAAGGCACCGGCCGGTAAAGAGTTGGCCGGCAAGGCCCGTCACAACCGGCGAACGACAGCCAGCTAAAGACAGACGCCTAAAGACAGGTGCCTAACGACAGACGGCCTGCAGCAGCCGGGTCGCATCCAGCCGCACCAGCGCGCCATCGGCCCGCACCAGCGCATGCCCTTCCGGCGGCGCATCGGCGCCGGCCGCGATCACCCGCACATCCATCGCCAGGCCGGCCCGCGCCATCACGTTGAGGTCGCGGCTCGGCCCGCCCTTCAGCCGGCAGAAGGCGGCCAGGCCGCCATCGAACCGGTGCGGCACGAAGGGCTGCGGCACATCCAGCCGGTGGCCATCGGCGAAATCCAGCGTGAAGCCGCCGCCCTCGATCAGGGTGATCCAGCGGGTGATGCCGGGAAAGGCCGAGAAGGGTCCGTCGGCATCGATGCGGGCGAGGCTGATGCGCCAGCGGAAGCTGTCCGCGCCGGCACCGGCCGGATCGATGGCCAGCTCGCTGGTGACGCCGCCGCCATTCTTCCATGGCTGCAGGGGCAGATCGGCCAGCCGCACCAGGCGCCCGCCATTCATGCCGCACCGCTCATGCCGCGATCCGCGTCAGTGCCCATTTGAACACCAGCTCGTCGGCGCCGGCCGAGCCGGTCATCACGATCTGCTGGCTGCGCCGCGGCGTGTCCGGGCCGCCCGGCTCGCGCTGGCCGAAATAGACGCTGTCCTCCAGCCGCACCACGCCGCCGGCGCCGCGCCAGCGCCAGCCCTGGCCGCTGCCGCTTTTCAGGATCACGGTATCGCCGCTGCCGATCAGCGAGGCATGCACCGACGGATGCAGATGCAGCCGCAGCACCGCCGGCTGCGGCGGCGCCGCCGCGCCGGTGACGGTTTCCTCGCCGCGCAGGTCGTCGCCGCCGGCGGCGAGATACAGCCGGCGGCGGTGGCGGCGGCCACCGGACGCCGTGGCCCAGCCGTCATGCTCCGCCTCGAACCAGATGGCGCCGTCCTGCTCGTTGCGCTGGACGCTGACCGTGGCGCCGGCCGCCGGCTCGGCCTCGCCCAGGCAGAGGGTGCTGTGTGCGGCGATGCCGCTGAGCGCCTTCGCCCAGTCATGGCCGTGCTGGCCGCCGGCACGCTGGGGCGCGCCGCAATTGACGATCAGGCGGTCGCGGCCATGGCTGAACTCGAAGGCCAGCAGGCCGCGATGCGGCCGCGAGCCGGCGAAGGCCGCCGGCGGCGGGCCGGCATCGAGCAGCAGCAGGCCGCGCCGGGCCGCCGCGCGCTCGAAGCGGCTGAGGGTGGCGGAGACCAGCGGCTTGCCCTTCGCCTCCGACAGCTCCAGCGCCAGGTCGATCTGCGCCGGATTGGCTTCCGCGCCGCCATGGAACAGCGCCAGCCCGCCATCGCCATGGCGGAAGAAGCGCAGCATCGGCGCCATGCGGTCGAGATGCGGCTGCAGCAGGGCCGCGCGTTCGGGATCCAGCGCGCGCAGGAAGCGCCACAGCAGGGTCGTCTGCTGCAGCAGGCGGAACACCATGGCCGGATTGCGCGAGGCATGGCCGCCATCGGCCAGCAGCTGCGCATCCAGGCAGGCGGCCAGGCCGGCCAGCGCCTGCGGATGCCGCGTGCGGCCCTCGGGCAGGCATTCGGCCGCGAAAGCCAGCCCAAGCAGGGCCTGGAAGCGCGGCAGGCCCGGCGGCGCCAGCGGCGCCGCCCGCTGCAGATGCGCGGCATGGCGGGCGATGGCGAGCAGGAAGTCATGGGCGAAGCGGTCATCGGCGCCGTCGACCAGGAAATGCCCGGCCAGCAGCCAGCTCGACAGCCGCTGGCCGGCGACGCCGGGCCGCCAGGCCAGGCCAGCCACGGCGTCGTGCCGCTCCAGCCAGGATGCCACCAGCGCCCGGCTCATGCGCCGCGCCATGTCGCCGCCCTGGGCGGCGAAGTCGCGCAGCCAGCCGAAGCCGTGCAGCGCCTCCGCCCAGGCGGCGAAGCTGGCGGCATCGAGGCCGAGTTCGGCCGCGGTCTTCGCCCAGGGCGCCACATGGGGCGAGACCACCTCGACCCCGGCCAGCATGAAGCGGCCCTGGAACAGGCGGTCGGCATTGGCCGGCAGGCCGGGCCAGGGATCGTCGGGCAGATGCGGCAGTTCCAGCGGCGCCTTGCGCGGCAGCAGCAGGCCATAGGCGCGGCTGGCGAAGACGGCGCCGGCCAGCCGGCGCGCGATGCGCAGGCCGAGGCGGTCGGGCAGTGTGGCGGCGGTCACGCCGTCACCGGGCTGGCTCAGGCGGCGGCGCGCGCCATGCGCACGCGGTCGATATTGCCGGCATAGGCGGCAGGTCCGCCCTGGAAGGTGGCCGTGCCGGCCACCAGCACATCGGCGCCGGCGGCAATCGCCAGCGCGGCGGTCTCGGCATTGATGCCGCCATCCACCTCGAGATCGATGGTGCGGCCGGAGGCATCGATCGCCTTGCGCAGCACCGTGATCTTCTCGAGCTGGCTGGCGATGAATTTCTGGCCGCCGAAACCGGGATTGACGCTCATCACCAGCACCAGGTCGACCATGTCGAGCACGCTGAGCGCGGCGTCCACCGGGGTGCCGGGATTGAGCGACAGGCCGGCTTTCTTGCCGAGGCTGCGGATCAGCTGCAGGG
Source organism: Ferrovibrio sp. (assembly GCF_964218355.1). Taxonomy (GTDB): domain Bacteria; phylum Pseudomonadota; class Alphaproteobacteria; order Ferrovibrionales; family Ferrovibrionaceae; genus Ferrovibrio. The sequence goes on from NZ_CAXPMC010000018.1 coordinate 49,856, forward strand.
TGCGATGCACATGCGGGCCGGCTTCCGGATGCACGGTGATGATGTCGGCGCCGGCCTCGGCAAACTGCGGGATGAAGGCATCGACGGGCGAGATCATCAGATGCACGTCGAAGGGTTTTTTCGTGTGCCCGCGCAGCGCGGCGACGACCCCCGGACCGATGGTCAGGTTGGGCACGAAATGGCCGTCCATCACGTCGATATGGATATAGTCGGCACCGGCCGCGTCGATGGCGGCGACCTCTTCGCCCAGACGGGCGAAATCGGCCGAGAGGATGGACGGGGCGATTCGGATCGGCTGCTGCGGCATGGCGGCAGGCTTAGCAGCTTCCGGCCCGGCCGCCAAGCAATCCCCCTGCCCGGTTTCTGCCACAAACGGCGCTTCGGCGCGGAAATCCGGGCCCGGCCCGGCCATGGCTCGACGCCGCCGCCGGCCGGGGCTAGAACACGCCGATGTCCCGCCCGCCCGCCAGAAACCCCGGCCGCACCGCCGCCCGCACATCATCCGCCCGCGCCGGGCCGGCCCGCATGCCGGCCCGGCTGGTGGCCGCCGGCCTGCTGGCCGCCGTGCTGGAAAAGCGCCGGCCGCTGGACGAGGCGCTGGCCGATCCGGCACTGGGCTTTGCCGCGCTGGACGAACGCGACCGCGGCTTCGTGCGCCGGCTGGCGGCCACCGCCCTGCGGCGGCGCGGCCAGATCGACGCCACCCTCCGCGGCCGGCTGCGGCAATGGCCGAAAGGCCTGCCGGGCGAGGCCCTGCGGCTGGGCGCCGCCGAACTGCTGTTCCTCGATGCGCCGGTGCATGCCGCCGTGCATGCCACGGTCGACATCCTCGGCGCCGGCCAGACCGCCATGCGCGGCCTGGTCAACGCGGTGCTGCGCAGGCTGGCCGTGGACGGCGCCGCCGCAGTGGCGGCGCAGGATGCCGCCCGGCTGAACACGCCGGACTGGCTGTGGCACAGCTGGGTCGCGGCCTGCGGCGAGGACGCCGCGCGCGCCATCGCCACCGCCCATCTGCAGGAGGCGCCGCTCGATCTCAGCCTGAAGCCGGGTTTGCTGAAATCCGCCGCCGATGCGGCCGCACTGGCCGCCGCGCTCGGCGCCGAAATCCTGCCGACCGGCAGCCTGCGCCGCGCGGCCGGCGGCGGCGCCATCGAAGCCCTGCCCGGCTTCGCGGCCGGCGACTGGTGGGTGCAGGATGCCGCTGCCGCCCTGCCGGCGCGGCTGCTGGGCGACGTGGCCGGGCTGCAGGTGGCCGATCTCTGCGCCGCGCCGGGCGGCAAGACCGCGCAGCTGGCCGCCGCCGGCGCGCAGGTCACCGCCCTCGACCGTTCGGAAGCGCGGCTCGCCCGCCTGCGCGACAATCTCGCGCGGCTCGGGCTGGCGGTCGCAACGGTGGCCGCCGACCTGGAAAGCTGGACGGCGCCGCAGCCTTTCGATGCCGTGCTGCTGGATGCGCCCTGCTCGGCCACCGGCACCATCCGCCGCCATCCCGACCTGCTGCATATCAAGGCGGAAACCGATGTGGCGAAACTGGCGGCCCTGCAGGGCCGCATGATCGGCCGCGCCTGGGCGATGCTGAAACCCGGCGGGCGGCTGGTCTACTGCGTCTGCTCGCTGCAGCCCGAGGAAGGCCCGGCGCATCTGCCGGCCCTGCGCGCCCTGCCCGGCGCCAGCCTGGTGCCGGCCGATGCCACCGCGCTCGGCCTGCCGGCGGAGGCCGTCACGGCGGATGGCTGCCTGCGCACCCTGCCCTCCCTGTGGGCGGAGCGCGGCGGCATGGACGGCTTCTTCGCCGTGGCTGTGCGGAAGGCGCCCTAGCCTTTCGGCGGCGGCGCGCCGGGCGGCTCGACCAGCCGGCCGACGATGCGCCGCACCAGCGGCAGCACGAAGACCAGCGTCGGGAAGGCGACGATCCACGACAGCGCCCAGGCCTCGGCCCATTTCGCCGGCAGCGCCGCCGTGAAGCCGAGACTGGTGAGCGTGGAGATGCCCGACACGATGAAGGTCATCAGCACCGACAGAACCAGCGGCATGACGATGCCGTTATAGCGGGCAGGCAGCTTCCTGTTCATGCCGGGTCTCAGTCGAGCAGGCTTTTCATCACGGCATACAGCGCGGCCTTGGCCTCGAAGCCGACGCCGGGAATCTGCGGCAGCGACACATAGCTGTCCTGCACGGCGATGCCGTCGGCGAAGCCGCCGAAAGGCTGGAAGACATCGGGATAGCTTTCGTTGCCGCCCAGATGCAGCCCGGCGGCGATGTTCAGCGACATCTGGTGGCCGCCATGGGGCACCACGCGGCGCGACGACCAGCCATGCTGCTCCAACATCTCCAGGGTGCGCAGGTATTCGACCAGGCCGTAGGACAGCGCGCAGTCGAACTGCAACCAGTCGCGGTCGGGCCGCATGCCGCCGAAGCGGATCAGGTTGCGCGCATCCTGCATCGAGAACAGGTTCTCGCCGGTGGCCATCGGCGCATCGTAATGCTGCGCCAGTTCGGCCTGCAGGGCATAGTCGAGCGGATCGCCGACCTCTTCGTACCAGAACAGGTCATAGGGCCGGATCGCCTTGCCGAAGGCGATGGCCGTTTCGATATCGAAGCGGCCGTTGACGTCGACGCAGAGATTCTGCCCGTCGCCGACGATCTCCAGCACCGCCTCGATGCGCTTCAGGTCCTCGGCCAGCGGCACGCCGCCGACCTTCATCTTGACGACGCGGTAGCCGCGGTCGCGATAGCCCTTCATCTCGTCCTGCAGGGCGGTCAGGTCCTTGCCGGGATAGTAATAGCCGCCGGCGGCATAGACCCAGACCTTCTCGTCGGCGACGCCGCCGCGATACCGGTCGGCCAGCAGGCGCCACAGCGGTTTGCCTTCGATCTTGGCCACGGCATCCCACACCGCCATGTCCAGCGTGCCGACGGCCACCGAGCGCTCGCCATGGCCGCCCGGCTTCTCGTTCTGCATCACCGTCTTCCAGATCGCGAAAGGATCGAGATTGGCGTTGGCGGTATCGACCAGCGTGTCGGGATCGGCCTCCAGCAGGCGCGGCAGGAAGCGTTCGCGCATCAGCCCGCCCTGGCCGTAGCGGCCGTTGGAATTGAAGCCGAAGCCGACCACGGGTTTGCCGTCGCGGACCTGGTCGGTGATCACGGCGACGACCGAACAGGTCATCTTCGAGAAATCGATATAGGCATTGGCGATCGGCGAGGCGATCGGCACGGTCTTTTCACGGACTTCGAGAATGCGCATGGCGGGATGTTCCTGGGCGCCCGCAAATCGGGCCGGCGCGGCAGGATAGCAACCGGCAACGAAATGGGAAGCGTTTACGCCTCGCGCAGGTCGACGGTGACCGGGGCGATCTGGTCGGCCAGGTAGCGCGCGAGCTGGGCGCGGCTGCGGGCGTTGCGCAGCACCTTCTCGTCATGGGGATTGGTCAGGAAGCCGGTCTCGATCAGCACCGAGGGCACTGCCGGCGAGCGCAGCACGGCGAAATTGGCCGAGCGCATCGGGTTGTCGAGCAGGGTGACCCGCTTGCCGACGCCGTGGATGATGCGGCGCTTGGCGGTCAGCGAGGCATTGTGGCTGTGGCGGCGGGCGAGATCGATCAGGATCGCCGCCGTCTGCCGGTCGGTGGCCGAGCTGTCGAAGCCGTAGACGACATCGACCTGGTTCTCGCGGTCGGCCAGCCTGCGGGCGAAATCGTCCGACGCCTTGTCCGACCGGCTGTAGGCCGACAGGCCATGGGCGCCATGGTTGGGCGCCGCATCGGCATGGATCGACACGAACAGGTCGGCGCCCTTCTCGTGGGCGAAGGCGACCCGGCTGCCCAGCGGAATATACGTGTCGCGGTCGCGGGTCAGATGCACCTGGATGTCGCGCCGGCCGCGCAGGGCGTCGCGGATCGACTGGCAGATCGACAGGGTGACGTCCTTCTCCTCGGTGCCGGTGACACCGATGGCGCCGGGATCGCGGCCGCCATGGCCGGGATCGAGCACCAGCACCGCCGGCTGGCGCTGTGCCTGCGGGCGCAGGCCCGGCGGCACCGGCGGCTTGCTTTCGGGCAGCGGCACGCGGCGGCCGGCAGACGCATCCGGCGCCAGCCCGGCGGCCGCGATGGCGCCCAGCAGCGACGAAAGGACATAGCGGCGGCTGTACATGATGCGGCGGCCCTGCGGTTGCGGATTCCCCGCCGGCCGCGAATCGGGCGATCCGGCCGGCGGCGCGCCGGACCATAGGCGCCATGGCGACGCCACGTCCAGCGGGTTCGCAACCGAGACTCGCAAGAGATGGTAAACAGCCGGTTAAGACGGCTGCGGCCGGCCGGCGGGGCCTCAGTCGACCGTGTATTTGGCGCGCACGTCGTATTTGTGCGACTTCACCCAGCCCTCGATCAGCTTTTCCAGCGCCGAGTTCGGCTTGTCCGGCAGCACGATCTTCAGCTTCACATACTGGTCGCCGCGCTGGCTCTGGGCGCCGCCCTTCAGCGGCAGGCCACGCCCCTTCAGCCGCAAGGTGGTGCCGGAGCTGGCACCCTTGGGCACGGTGACGGCAACCATGCCGTCGATGGTGGGCACGGCGATCTTGGCGCCGAGCACCGCCTCGTCGACGGTGACCGGCAGGTCGAGCAGCACGTCGTCGCCCTGGCGGACGAAAAACGGATGCGGCTCGACGGTCACCTCGATCAGCGCGTCGCCGGCCTCGCCGTTGTTGCGGCCGGCATCGCCCTGGTGGCGCAGGCGGATCTGCTGGCCGTCGGTCAGGCCGGCCGGGATGGTGACGTCGATCTGCTTGCCGTCGGGCAGGGTCAGGCGCCGCTTGCAGCCGCGCGCCGCATCGAGGAAGCCGATCTTCAGGCTGAAATGGCGGTCGGCGCCGCGCATCGGCTGGCTGCGCCGGGCACCCGCGCCGAAACCGGCGCCGGCGCCAGCACTGCCACCGGCACCGGCACCACCACCACCCCGCGTGCGCCGCATATGGCCGAAAATCTCGTCGAAAATATCCTCGGCGCCGCCCTCGAAACCGCCGAACCCGCCCGCGCCCGGCCCTGCACCCGGCCGCGCCTGGCCGCGGGCATTGTAGCCGCCGAAGCCCGGGCGGCGCGGCTGGCCGGCGGCATCGATCTCGCCGCGGTCGAACCGGCCGCGCTTGTCGGCATCGCCGACGATGTCATAGGCCGCCGAGACTTCCTTGAACCGCTCGGCCGCCTTCTCGTCGCCGGGATTGCGGTCCGGATGCAGCTGCTTGGCCAGCTTGCGATAGGCCTTGCGGATATCCTCGTGACTGGTGCCGCGGGTGACGCCGAGGACCGTGTAGGGATCACGCATCGCGGCCATCCCGCAGGCGGCTGGCGGAGATCATGGCGTCTTCTCCTGCGGCGGGGCTGCCGGCACGGATTCGGAATCCGGCGCATCGTCGCGGACGGTGAATATGTCCGGAATCGACGCGCCGCCCCCGGACACGATGGCGGAGTAGAAGCGGCCGAGCAAGCCGGGCCGCGCAGACGGCTCCGCATCCGGCCCGTCGGCCGCCGGCTTCGCTTCGGCCGGCCGGACTTCCTGCGCAGGCGCCGGCTGGACGGGAACCTCCTGGACAGGAGCCTGCTGGACAGGCGCCTCCCGGGCTGCAGTCTGCGGGGCCGGCGCGGCGGCAGCCGTTTCCTCGGCCGGCTTTGCGTCTGTCTCCTTTGCGCCTGTCTCCTTTGCGCCTGCCTCCTCGGCGGGCTTCGCCGCCGGTTCCGTCTCTGCCTTTTCCTTTTCGGCGGGCCGGACCGGGGGAGCGGCGGCGGGCCGGTCGGCAGCGGCGCGGCCGGCTTCCGGTTTCAGCACCAGCAGCGACAAGCGGTTCAATGCATCGGGCTGGCCCGCCTTGGCGGCGAGATTGTACCAGCCCAGCGCCACCGGCTCGCTGGGCGCGACGCCGAGGCCGAGTTCATGCATCAGGCCGAGATTGTACTGCGCCACGGCATTGCCCTGACGCGCGGCGGCATCGAACCATTTCAGCGCCTCGGCATAATCGACCGGCACATCCTCGCCCTGCAGGTAGATGGCGGCAAGGTTGGTCTGGGCGCGGGCGAAGCCGGCCTCAGCGGCGCGGCGGTACCAGGCCAGCGCCCTGTCGATGTCGCGCTCGACGCCCTGGCCCCAGCGGTAGAGATGCCCGACATTGCGCATCGCGGCGAGATCGCCATCCTCGGCCAGCGGCAGCCAGGCATCGAAGGCGCCCCTGTAGTCCCCGGCCTCGTAGGCCGCCACCCCGTCGGCGAAGCCCGCCTGTGCCGGCAGCGGCGCCAGCAGCAGCATCGCCAGCGCAGCGGCACGGGCGGCCTGCGAAAAACCGGGAGATCGCGGCATCAGATCAGCCGTTGACGATCTTCCAGCTGCCGTCGGGCTGGCGGCAGGCGGTGCCGTAGGCTTTTTCCGTCTTGCCGTCGACGGTGACGGTCTGCTGGAACTCGCGGCAATATTCACCGCTGGCGCCGGTGCCTTCGCGGGTCGGCGTCACGGTGCCGGAATGGCCGCTGTCGGGATTGCGCCAGGAAATGGTCTGGCCGACCGGCGCGGTGGTGGCCTTGTGGCTGGCCTGTTCCATCGCCGCCCTGTCGGCCTTGTCGAGCGAACTGCCGATCTGGTTGCCGAGATACGCGCCGGCCAGGGCGCCAGCGGCGACGCCGACCAGCTGGCCGGTGCCCTTGCCGAACTGCGCCCCCAGCACGGCACCGCCGATGCCGCCCAGCACGGTGCCGATGTTTTCCTTGTTCATCTGGCCGTTATTCTCGCAGCCGGCCAGCAGCAGGGCGGCGGCCAGCACCGGAACGGCCAGCGCCGGCGCGGTCAGCAATCGGGGAAGCGGACGGGTGGACATGGCACGATCCTCGGAAAACAGGTCGATCTGCGGCCGGGCTGTCGCGTCCGGACCGAATCAGCATGCCAAGTATATTGGTCGGGTGAATGCGGCTGCAAGGTGGCGGCCGGCCGGCGGCATCGGCCGCCGGACAGCAAAACGGCCCGGTTTCCCGGGCCGTTTGCCGTCAGATGCGCGCTGCTTCAGGATTTGCCGAAGAAATCCAGCCCCAGCAGCGGCGCCGCTTCCGCGGCCAGCCGGGCATCGTCGAAAGCCTCGAGGTTGTTCGAGCGCATGATCGAGCGGATGGTACGGATGTAATCGGCACCGCGCACCGAATAGCGGTGCAGCTGGCCGGCCAGCTGGTAGCTGTCCAGGGTCTCGCTGCGCGCATGCTGGGCGGCGCGGCGGTCGCGGAATTCGCGGTAGCTCGATTTGGTGTTCAGGTTGCGCATGTAGGCGGCCACCGAATTCTCGAGGCTGCGGAACCGCTGCACCTCGTAGGTCTCGCCCTCGGGACGGTCCTCCGGCACGATGCCGGCGCCCGGCGTCCAGGTCCACATGCCGAAGACGGCATTGCCCAGCAGCGCGAAGCGCGAGGTGCCCCAGCCGGATTCCTCGATCGACTGCGCCAGCGCCAGGGCCGGCGGAATGATGTCGACACGTTCCAGCAGTTCGGCGGTGTCGGGCTCGTCGCCGTCGAGGCCGTAACGCTCGGCCAGCTGGTCCAGCCAGCGGCGGTCGCGGCCGCCGAGGCTGTCGCCCAGCCGCAGGCGGTCATGCAGGACCTGCAGCCGCTCGCGGTCGGCGGCAATGCGCTCGTTCTCGCGCAGGATATGCGGCAGCATCACCTTGATGAAGGCGCGCTTGCGCTTTTCGGTGATGCTGACATCGGCGATGTCGACCGGCAGCTTGGCAAGGAAGATGCGCGGCACTTCCAGCCGGCCGCCATTGCCGCGGTAATCGGCCAGGTCGAAGCCCTGCTGCTCGAAGCGGCGCAGCATGGCGTCCACCGTGCGGTCGGCATCGGTGCGCAGCGCCGTGCGGTGCGGCGACAGCTGGCGGCCCTCGGCGACGCGGCGGGCGGCCTCCTCGGGCGAGACGGCGGGCGCGGCAGCCGGCGCGGGCGCGGCGGCAACCGCGGTCGTCGCCTGGCGCGGCTCGATGGCGGCACGGAAATCCAGCTGCGCGATCTGGCGCAGGCGGTCCCAGGCCTCCTGCACGCCGTCGCCCAGCGAGGCCTGCTGCATATCGACATCGGGAACACGGGAAAGCTGGCGGCTGGACAGCACGCCAACACCCACTCCGGATACCAGGCCGACGGCCAGCAACAGGCCGAAACCGGCAAGAATCAGACGAACGTCAGATCCGATGGCAAGAAAATGCCGATCGCGAAATGGCGCCATGGGTCAAACCTCCACAGTTCTCAGTGCCGTGACGAACGGTGCAGCCGACATGACTTTGTCGGGCACACCGGGCACTGCCCTTGTGCGATCCCCCACCAGGAAACGCGTGGACCGGGCGGCTCCGCGACTGGAGCCGGCCGGCTATGACTAAACAGCCCGGACTTCCGACACTTCCGGGACGTAATGCTTCAGCATGTTCTCGATGCCGTAGCGCAAAGTTGCCGTTGAACTCGGGCAACCGGCACAGGATCCCTGCATATGCAGGAGGACGACGCCGCGGTCGAAGCCGCGGAACACGATATCGCCCCCATCCTGGGCCACCGCGGGGCGGACCCGCGTATCAATCAGTTCCTTGATCTGGAGCACGAGCTCGCGATCGGCGGGATCGTACTGCTCGTCGGCGCCGGCCTCTGTTCCGGCGGTTCCGTCATTCATGACTGGCAGGCCGGCCATGAAATGCTCCATGATCGCCCCGAGCAGGGCCGGCTTCAGGCCGGTCCAGTCCTCGGAGGCTGCCTTGGTGACGGTGACGAAGTCGCTGCCGAGAAACACGCCCTCGACGCCGGACACCGCGAAGAGGCGGCTGGCCAGCGGCGACACCTTCGCGTCCTCGGCCGCCGTGAAGTTCACGGAGCCGTCCGGCAGCACGTCGCGGCCGGGCAGGAATTTCAGGGTCGCCGGGTTCGGCGTGGTTTCGGTCTGGATGAACATCGTGGGTCCGTTCAAAGCCACTGGAAATTGGTCAGGCGGTCTCCAAATATCAAGGCAGAAGAATGGGGCGAATCGGAGGCGGCGCAACAAAGATGCGTACAGACCGGCACTCGTAGAAAGATTTTTAACCAATGTGGATAAAATGAAGGGTTATCCCCAGGCCAGGCGCCCGTGACCGCCGACCCGGCTGCCGTCGAAAGGCTGCCAAGCTGGCCCGATTCGCGGCTCCGGCTGACCCCGGCGGCGCGCTGGCTGCTCGATCACAACGGCGAAGTGATGCCGATGGCCGAGCTGTTCGAGGGATTCTGCCGCCATCTGGTCGATGAGGGCCTGCCGCTGCTGCGGGTCAGCACCGGACTGCCCTCGATGCATCCGCAGACCTATACCCGCGGCTTCAGCTGGACCCGCGGCCAGGGCGTTACCGTCGTCACCCGCGGCCACGACGTGCGGGAATCGCCGGAATACCTGAACAGCCCGGTCCATGCCATCCATATGGGCGCGGCGGCGGTGCGCCGGCGGCTGGACATTCCCGGGGTGCCGCTCGATTTCGGCGTGCTGCCCGACCTGATCGCCATCGGCGCCACCGATTACATCGCCCTGCCGATGCGCTTCACCCAGGGCCCGGGCATGAGCCATGACGGCAGCGCCAACATCTCGTTCATGAGCTTCGTCACCGACCGGCCCGGCGGCTTCCGGCCGGAGGAGCTGAGCTACCTGATGGAGCTGATGCCGCTGATCGCGCTGCGGCTGGAACTGGAAGCGGCGCGGGGGATGACCCGCGACCTGCTGACCACCTATCTGGGCAGCGGTCCGGCCAAGCGGGTGCTGAAGGGCGATTTCATGCGCGGCCGCGGCTACGAGGTGGAAGCCGCGATCTGGCTGTCCGACCTGCGCGGCTTCACCGCCTATTCCGACCGCCACAACCCCCAGGAAGTGGTGACGACGCTGGACAGCTATTTCGACGCCATGTCCGGGCCGATCCAGGCCCATGACGGCGAGGTGCTGAAATTCATCGGCGACGGCCTGCTGGCGATCTTCCGGGTCGATCCCGACAGCGGCGGCCGCGCCGCCGCCTGCCACCGGGCGCTGGAAGCCGCCCAGCAGGCCTTTGCCGAACTGCACGAGCTGAACCAGGGCCGCGCCATCGGCGGCGAGCCGCCGCTGAAGATCGGCCTCGCCCTGCATGTCGGCCGGGTGGTGTTCGGCAATATCGGCGCGAAGGACCGGCTGGATTTCACCGTGATCGGCCGCGCCGTCAACGAGGTGGCGCGGGTCGAGGCGATGACCAAGGTGCTGGACCGGCCGGTGCTGGCCTCAGCCGCCTTCGCCCGCGAGGTCAGCGACTGCCCGATCGAATCGCTGGGGTTCCACGGCCTGCGCGGCGTGCAGGAGCCGCAGGAGCTGTTCGGCCTGCCGGCCCACTGCCTGGCCGGCTACGAATAGCCCCGGCCGACCGGCCCTTGCCGGCCCATGGCGGCGTAGCTACCCTCGCGCGCCAACGCCCGAACCTACAAGGACCGCTCCACAAGGACCGCTGGCAGCCGATGTCTGACCGGATCTCGATACGCACCGGGCTTGGCACCCTGGTCGCAGCCCTTCTGCTGCTGGCCGCGCTGTCACTCACCCTCAGCGGAACGGTCCGCCGCCTGCCGGTCTTCGGTCCCGATGGCGACGCCCGGCTCCGGCAGGCGATGACCCGGCTGACCGTCGACGACACGATTGCCCTCAAGGCAAATCACGGCCGCACCGCGCCGCGTTATGATATCGGCCTGTTCGGCAACAGCCGGTCCGTGGCGGTGTCGCATTCCGATCTTGGCGTGGCGCCGTCGCGCTTTTTCAATTTTTCCGTTGGCGGCACCGTTTTCGAACAGAGCGTCACACTGGCCGAACATCTTGCCCGGGACGGCAAGCTGCCCGGAACGGTGCTGATCAGCCTGGACAACGTGGATATCGGGTTCTTCGGAACCATTGGCTGGCCCTCTGTTTTCACCAGCCTGCCCCGGATCGCCGACGATTCCGTCCTGATCCGGCGCATGGGCCATGCCTCGCTGCCGCGGATCGCGGCAGAGCCGGTGCGGATGGCCCTCGACCAGGTCAAGGCATTCATGAATGCAGACCGCCAGCTCGACTATCTGCGCTTCCTGACCGGGATCGGTCTCGAAGACGGTGGCCGCTACAGGGCCGATGGGTCGGTGCCGCAGGGACACCTGGCCGCACAGCCGGCCGCAGACATGATCCGCTTCCCTGCACCGAACCCCTATCATCTCGACCACCTGGCGCTCTACGTTCACAGGCTGGCCCGTCTGCAGGCGCAGGGCCGCCGGATTATTGTCTACGAGTCGCCGCTTTACCCGCCACTGCTCCGGGAAATAGAACAGGGCCGCAAGCCTGAAACCGCTGCCCTGCGGCAGCGGCTTTTTGCGGCCTGCCATGCGGAAGGCCTGACCTGCCTGCCTGCCCCCGTTCTGCAAACCGCCACGCCCTGGCCGGATTGCTGCCACGCGCCAGCTGCCGCACTCGGCCGCTTCCTGCACGATCTGCTTCCGCTGTAGGAGCCGCCTTTGCTATTCAACAGCTGGCTTTTTCTGGGCATCTTCCTGCCCGCCATCCTGTGCATCGGGCTGCCGCTGCGCGGCATGGCCCGCATTCTCTTTCTCATAGTCGCCAGTTTTGTCTTCTACTCATATTCCGGCCTGGAGCACGGCGCCGTCCTTGCCGCCTCGATCGTCTGGGTGCATCTGTGGACAGGCCGGCCGGATCGTCCCCTGACGCGGTGGCATGTGGCCGCGGCGGCACTGCTGCCGATGGGCGCGCTGGTCTACTACAAATATCTCGGCTTTGTCGTCACCGGCATCCTCCACCCCCTCGGTCTGACCGCCATCGCCATTCCCGCCGCGGCCGACAAGGTCCTGCCGGCGGGCATTTCATTCTTTGCGTTTCAGCTCGTGTCCTACGCGATCGACCGGCAGCGCGGGCAGATCCCGCAGCCGGAGCGCCTGCCCGCCTTCGCCCTGTTCATCAGCTTCTTCCCCCAGCTGGTCGCCGGGCCCATTCTGAGGCACCATGACGTTGCCGAGGGACTGAAGGCCCTGCCGCGCTGGCGGCTGCCGGCAGAACGGTTGCCGGAAATCATCACGCTGATCGCCGGCGGCCTGTTCCTCAAGGTTGTCCTGGCTGACCGGATTGCGGCCCTGATCGCTCCGCTGGCAGCGGATCTGTCGCATCTGTCCCGGCCTGATTCGCTGTTTGTCCTGTTCGGCTACAGCTTCCAGATCTACTTCGACTTCTACGGCTACTCGCTGATCGCCATTGGCCTTGGCCTGATATTCGGCCTCCGGTTCCCGTCAAATTTCAGGCTGCCCTATGCCGCCGCCAACCCGCGGGATTTCTGGCGCCGCTGGCATATCACCCTGTCCTACTGGATCCGCGATTACCTGTATCTGCCGCTGGGCGGCAACCGCCACTATGTCCGGAACATCATCATCATTTTCGCCGTCTGCGGCTTGTGGCACGGCGCCGGCTGGAATTTTGTCGTCTGGGGCCTCTATCACGCGATGCTTGTCACCGGTTATCACCTGCTGCGGCAGCCGTGGCAGAATATTCCCGTGCGCCTGCAGGTATTCCTCACCTTTCTGCTCGTCTCTGCCGGCTGGAGCCTGTTCCTGTTCGACTTTGCAGACTGGGCCATGTTTGCCGGCCGTCTGGTTGGCCCGGCGGCGGGCGGCGAGGCCGTGATTGGTCCGTGGCCATGGCTGCTGCTCGCGGCCTGCCTGCCCGTATCGATGGCCGTCGATGTCGAGGCCCTGGCGCGGCGCGCCTGCACGGCCGGCAGGGCCGGCACCATGCTGTGGGGGGCCGGTGCGGCCGGCATGATATATGCGAGCCTCCTGTATCTCGACCTGTCGGCAGCCTTCATCTATTTCCGGTTCTGACCGCCGGCTGCGGCCTTTCTGGCACGCATCCTGCTAGGCTTTCCGGGCCCGCCTTCCCCTTCTTCCTTCCGGCCCGGAGCCCGCCATGACCGATCCCGCCATCCCGCCTGCCGCCATCCCGCCTGCCGCCGTGCCCGCCTATGCCCCCGCCGGCGCCGGCGATGACCGCATGGTCGCCCTGCCGGCGCGGCCCGAGCCGCTGCGCCTGAAGCCGGCCGAGACGGCGCTGGTGATCGTCGACATGCAGAATGCCTATGCCTCGCCCGGCGGCTATCTCGACCTGGCCGGGTTCGACATCGCCGGGGCGGCGGCGGCAACCGGCCAGATCGCGAAGGCCGCCGCGGCCGCCCGCGCCGCCGGCATCGCCGTCATCTACTTCCAGAATGGCTGGGATGCGGATTACACCGAGGCCGGCGGGCCGGGCTCGCCGAACTGGTACAAGTCGAATGCGCTGAAGACCATGCGGCGGCGGCCGGAGCTGCAGGGCAGACTGCTGGCCAAGGGCGGCTGGGATTACGCGCTGGTCGATGCGCTGGCGCCGCAGCCGGGCGACATCGTGATCCCGAAAAGCCGCTACAGCGGGTTCTTCAACACCGGCATCGACAGCCTGCTGCGGTCGCGCGGCATCCGCAACCTGGTCTTCACCGGCATCGCCACCAATGTCTGCGTCGAATCCTCGCTGCGCGATGCCTTCCACCTGGAATATTTCGGCGTGCTGCTGGAAGACGCCACCCACCAGGCCGGGCCGGATTTCATCCAGCAGGCGGCGATCTACAACATTGAGACCTTCTTCGGCTGGGTCAGCAGCACCGCCGATTTCTGCGGCAGCCTCGCCCAGATTCCGCCCGCGGAATAAGCCGTATACTGAAGCGGCGGATATGCTTCGCTATTTGTCCGCTTGTGACTCCGGTCCGGCGGCGCGAGACTCGGCCGCATGGCCGCCTTTCTGCCCGAAAGCGTCACCGACGCCCGGCTCAGCCATGCCCTCTCCTGCTGGCAGCGATGGCGCGGCAGCCATGCCTGCCCGGCGCGGTCGGATGTCGAGCCTGCCGATCTCGACTCGCTGCTGCCCAACCTGTTCATGGCCGACCTGCTGGCCGATGGCCGCATCCGCTACACCCTCGCCGGCCGGACGGTGCGCGACCAGCTCGGCTTCGAGCTCACCGGCCTGCATGCCGATGAATTGTTCGCCGGCGGCGATCTCGACCGCATCAACCGCATCTATGGCGAGCTGCGCGGCGGCAACGGCCATGTCTCGGTACAGCGCTGGCTGCGGCAGGGCGAACCGGTGATGCGGTTCCGCAGCCTGCTGCTGCCGCTGGCCACCGACCGCAGGCGGCCCGACAGCATGCTCGGCTTCGCGCTGTATGAACGTCTCGACGGCCGGCCGCACGAGCCGATCGACCATATCCGCAACCCGGTGACCATCGAGATCGAACAGGATACCAGGCTGCAGTTCGTCTGAGCCGGGCCGGCTGTTCGGCAGACAGCCGATCAGGCCAGAACCGCTCAGGTCAGAACCAGTCAGGTCAGGCGGTCGATCTGCTCGTCGGTCAGGCTGCCCGGGATCACGGTGATCGGGAAGCTGAGATCGCCGGCCATCTGCCCGGCCAGCGCGGTGACCAGCGGGCCGGGGCCCTGGCCGCCCACCGTTCCGTTGCTGGGCGCGGCGGCCAGCACCAGCATGCGGATATCGGGATCGGTATTGGCGAGGTTGAGCACCTCGTCGCGCACCACGCCCTCGCGGATCACCAGTTCCGGCAGCAGGCCGGATTCCTTGTTCACCTGCTCGGCCAGATCGTGCAGCAGCTGCTCGGCGGCCTCATGTGCTTCCGAACGCATGATCTCGGCGACGCCGGCCCATTGCTGGAAGTCGACAGGCTCGACCACCCGCAGCAGCACCACGCCGCAGCGGATGTTGCGGGCGCGCCGGGTGGCATAGCGCAGGGCCACGCGCGATTCCGGGGTGTCGTCGACCACCACCAGGAATTTCGTGCGCCGTTTGGCTGCGGGTTTTGCGGCGGTCGCCGTCTCGCTCATGGGCTCAGGTTGCCATTGATCGGTCAGGTCCTGCAAGCAGACTTATCGTCTGTCATTTCAGCAGGATATTGCTCACTTCGCGGATCTGCGTGCGGGCCCGCAGCATGTAGAAGCCCATCGAGGCCAGATGGTTGGGCAGGATCATCGCGTCGGGCCTGGCATTATGCACGATCAGCGGCCGCAGATCGGCGGCGGCGGCGAAGGAGGCCATCATCTGGTCCCAGGTCGGCCCCAGTTCCTTGTCGCGGATGATGTTGCCGAAATCGCTGCGCAGCTCGCGCAGCACCATGTAATAGGCATAGGCCTGCCCCTTGACGCTGTAGAAGACATCGTCGCTCTGGGTGTCGATCCACAGGCCGCTGCCCTCATGGATGCGCTGGTCGATGGCGGCCGAGGCCGAACCGACATCCAGCGCGATGCGGTCCAGCGTCGAGATCAGGTTGTCGGCACGGCGCTCGAAGATGGCGTTGCCGGCGGCCAGCCGTTCGTTGTAGCGGCGCAGCGACCGCACCGCCTTGTCATACTGGGTTTCCGACTTCGCCGTCGGCAGCAGCGAGGTGGAGAAATCGAACAGCCACTTGGTGCCGGAATACTGCAGCAGGCCGGCGGCCTCCTGCAGGTCGCCGTCGGTCTGGCTGGAGCCGCGGGTGCGGCCGAGCTGGTCGACCATCTCGAAGGCGAAGCGGCCGAGCGCATGGATCATGCCGAGCTGGTAGTTCGGCATGTTGTCGAGCATCGAGCCGGGCAGGAAGAAGGGATCGTTGGCAACCCAGCCGGTCTGGCGGATCTCGCGGTCGACCAGCGCCGCGGCCATCGCCACCGCACGGCTGCCGCCCTGCGGCATGGCCGCATCCGCCACCTGGTAGTCGAGATTGTCGTCGATCTTGTGCACGATCAGCATCCCGGCCGGGTAATACAGCCCGAAAACCAGCAGGGCGGCGATCGCCGACGGCCACAGCCAGCGGCCGCGCAGGCGGGAAGCAAAACCAGAGGCGGGATCGGTCATGGCACCGTTCGGGTCGGAAGGAGGAAAAAGGGCGATCCTGTTAATCTGGGGCCGGCCCGGCAGCGATTCAAGATGCGGCGCCATATCCCAGCAGATGGCGCAGGATCGCCGCGGCATCCCCGGCCGCGCCGCGCCAGGCCACCATATGGTCGGGCCGGATCAGCACATGGTCGGCCGCATACAGGTCGCGGGCCGCAGGCGAATCCGGCCGCACGACGACGAGCCCGATCCCGGCCCGGGCGGCGGCCGCCTGCATCGCAGCGGCAAACGCGCCGTCATCATCGCGCAACGCCAGCAAGGTCCAGTCGAAGCCGAAGCGGTCGAACAGCGAGCCGCCATCCGCCAGCCACAGATGCGGCGGCCGCCCGCCCGGGCAGGCGGTCGGCACATAGACATTGGCGGCATCGGCCGGCGGCGTGCTGCCATCGGCGATGATGGCGGGCGAGCCGTCATAGCGACCGCCGAACGTGATCCCGGGAATGTTGAATTCGCGCCGGGCATGGTCGCCGAGATAGGCGCCGGCCCGGGCACGGGCGGCGGCACCGGCCGCATCCGCGCGCTCGATGGCCGGATCGGGCCGGAACAGGCCGAGGGAATCGGCGAAGCCGCGGGCATAGCCGGTGTTGCGCAGGGCCAGCGGCCGCCGCTCGGCCTCGTAGCTGTCCAGCAGCGCCGGCGCCGCCTGCCCGCGCAGCACCGCCGCCAGCTTCCAGCCGAGATTGACCGCATCCTCGATGGCGGTGTTGTAGCCGAGCCCGCCGGTGGGCGTGAACAGATGCACGGCATCGCCGCCGAGCAGCACGCGGCCGCGGCCGAAGGAGTCCGCCACCAGTGCATGGCCCGCCGTCCAGCTGCCGCGCGACAGGATGCGGGCCGGGATTGCGGCGCCGGCCGTGGCATGGAACAGCGCGAGCGCATCGGCCTCGCCGAGCCGGCCCTCGTCCTCGCCCGGCTGCAGCTGGGTATGGAAGGCGAATTCGCCGGCGCCGTCGACGGCAGCCATGAAGGCGCGCCGCTCGGGATTGAAGGCGACATTCATCCAGGCCGGCGCATGGCCGGTGGCCGCGTAGAAATCCGGCGCCTGCAGATACAGGGCATACATCCGCCCGCCCATGAAATCGCGCTGCACGCCGGTCTCGCCGCCATAGCGGATGCCGAGCCGGCGCCGCACCAGGCTGCGCGCGCCATCGGCACCGACCAGATAGCGGGCCTGCACGGCAACGGGCGCGCCGCCGGCCGCCGGCGCCACCATTGCCGTCACGCCGTCGCCCCGGTCGTTGAAATCCTCCAGCCGCCAGCCATAGCGCAGGCTGACGCCCGGCAGCGCCTCGGCATGGCGGCGCAGCACCGCTTCGACATATTTCTGCGACACCCGATGCGGCAGTTCCGGCGTGCTCCAGGACGACCCGGATTCGCGCGCGCGGGCCTTCGCCGCCTGCGCCGATGGCAGGCGGAAGCGGGCCAGCTCATGCCCGGCATAGCGGGTGAAATAGGCGATGTCGGTGGGATAGTCCGGCGGCAGGCCGAGCGCGCGGATCTCGTCGGCGAAACCCAGCCGGCGGAAATGCTCCATGGTGCGGGCCTGGGTGGCGTTGGCCTGGGGATTGAAAGCCGTGTCCGGTTTTTCATCGACCAGCAGCAGGCTGATGCCGCGCCGGCCGAGTTCGTTGGCCAGCATCAGCCCGCAGGGGCCGCCGCCGGCCACCAGCACGTCGCAGACCACCGGCGCGGCCGCAGCGCCGCTCACAGCACGTCGCCGCGATAGCGCTGCAGCGACTGCCGCAGGGCGAGAACCGTGCCGGCCCCGAGCCGCGCCGCCATGTCGGCCTCGGCGCGCCGCAGCGCGCGGCGGAAGGCCTTCAGCCAGGCGGCGCCTTTCGCCGTGAAACGGACGATCTGGGCGCGGCCATCCTGCGGATCGGCATCGCGGCGCAGATAGCCCAGCGCCTCCATCTGCCGCACCAGCTCGCCCATCGACTGCTTGGTCATGGCGGCCCGGCGCGCCAGTTCGGTCAGCCGCGTGCCGGCGCTGTCGAGATTGCGGGTGACGTTGATATGCGTGGCGCCGAGCCCGTCATGGCCGGCACGGGCCAGATAGTCGAGCACCTGCGCCTCGAAGGCGCGCGCCGCATCGTTCAGCAGCCGGCCGATATTGTCGCGGCGCCAGGCCTCGTCGCGCATTCCGCATCCTCCCGTGCGGCCAGACTGGACGGGAGAAGCCTGCGAGTCAATTGGTAAGTTTACCTTACCAATTGACTCGCAGGCCGGCAGGGCGTTACGGGCGCAGAAAAGTCGGTCGCGCCCTTACGGGCGCAGGAAACCGCCCGCGGCCTTACGGCCGCAGGAAACCAACCGTGTCGTAGATCTCGGCCACCACCGGCGCCGAGAGTTCACGGGCGCGTTCGCCGCCCTTGCGCAGGATGCCGTCGACATAGCCCGGATCGGCGGTCAGGCGGCGCATCTCGGCGGTGATCGGTGCCAGATGCGACACGGCGACCTCGGTCAGCAGCTTCTTGAACTCGGCAAAGCCCCTGCCGGCGCAGTCGGCCACCGCCTGCTCCAGGGTCTGCCCGGCCAGCGCCGCATAGATGCCCATCAGGTTGGCGGCCTCGGGCCGGCCCTCCAGGCCATCGATGCTGTCGGGCAGCGCGTCGGGATCGGTCTTCGCCCGCTTGATCTTGTCGGCGATCTGGTCGGCCGTGTCGGTCATGTTGATGCGCGACTGGTCGGAAGGGTCCGACTTCGACATCTTCTTCATGCCGTCGCGCAGGCTCATCACCCGCGTCGCCGTGCCGAAGATCTGCGGCTCGGTCAGCGGGAAAATCTCCTTCTGGTAATCGAAGTTGAATTTCTGCGCGATATCGCGGGTCAGTTCCAGATGCTGCTTCTGGTCCTCGCCGACCGGCACATGGGTTGCCTTGTAGACGAGGATGTCGGCCGCCATCAGCGCCGGATAGGCAAACAGGCCGAGCGAGACATTCTCGCGGTCCTTGCCGGCCTTTTCCTTGAACTGCGTCATGCGGTTCATCCAGCCCATGCGGGCGACGCAGTTGAAGATCCAGGCCAGGGTGGCGTGATCGGGATTCTGCGACTGGTTGAACAGGATGTTCTTCTCGGGATCGATGCCCGAGGCGATCATCGCCGCCGCCAGCTCGCGGGTCGAGCGCCGCAGCTCGTCGGGATCGAGCAGGCTGGCCGTGATCGCATGCATGTCGACCATGCAGAAGATGCACTCATACTCGGCCTGCAGCGCGACCCAGTTGCGCACCGCGCCGAGATAGTTGCCCAGGTGGAGATTGCCGGTGGGCTGGATGCCCGAGAAGATGCGCCGTTGGAAGGCCATGAAAGTCCCCTGGGATTGGGGCGGTGGAAGGCCCCGGTTGCGGGAAGAGAAGGGATGATGTGCGGGCGGGGTTATCGCGCCCGGCGGCGCCGGCCGTCAAGAGGCAGGCGCGGCTTTCGCCGGCCGGCGCAGCAGCGCCCGCCATTCCGCCGGCCGCGTCGCCCCGCATGCCAGGGCGGCCAGCAGATACAGCGCCAGCCCGCCGCCGACCAGCAGGGCCAGCGCGGCAAAGCGCAGCAGGTCGGGGCCGGCATACCAGCCGGGCAGCAGCCAGCGGTCGGCCGCCAGCAGCCCGGCGGCCATCGCCAGCGCCGCCAGCAGGATACGCCAGGCCCGCGCGCGCAGCCGGGTATCGGCGCGCCAGTGGCCGCGGCGGTGCAACGTGGCGCCCAGCAGCAGGGTGTTCACGCAGGCGGCCAGCGCGGTCGCCAGCGCCAGCCCGACATGGCCGAGCCATGGCATCAGCGCGATGCTGGCGACAAGGTTCACGGCAATGGCGATGACGGCGATCTTCACCGGCGTGCGGGTATCCTGGCGGGCGTGGAAGCCGGGGGTCAGCGTGCGCGACAGCACATAGCCCGGCAGGCCGACCGAATAGGCCAGCAGCGCCAGTGCGGTCGCCTGCGCGGTGGCGGCATCGAAGGCGCCGCGCTGGAACAGGATCGCGATGACCGGCCCCGGCACCGCGATCAGCGCCGCGGCGGCCGGCAGCGACAGCAGCAGGCCGAATTCGATGGCGCGGTTCTGGTTGGCCATCGCCGCCGCGGTCTCGCCGCGGGCCAGCTGGGCCGAGATCGCCGGCAGCAGGGCGGTGGCGATGGCGACACCGACCACGCCGACGGTGAGCTGGTTGATGCGGTCGGCATAGAACAGATACGAGACCGCGCCGGCCGGCAGCAGCGAGGCCAGCACCAGCCCGACGATCAGGTTGATCTGTGTCACCCCGGCGCCGATGGCGGCCGGCAGCACCAGGACGAACAGCCGCTTCACCTTCGCCGGCAGGGCCGGCCGGCGCAGCCGCAGGGCGAGACCGGCCCGGCGTGCCTCGAAGGCGAGCCAGAGGAACTGCACGATGCCGCCGGCAAACAGCGCCCAGGCCAGCACATGGCCGGTCTGGGCAGGGCCGGTCTGGACAGGGCCGGTCTGGGCAGGGCCGGCTGCTGACGCAAAGCCCAGCAGCGCGCCGATCATCACCAGGTTCAGCAGCACCGGCGTCGCCGCCATGGCGGCAAACCGCCCGACGCTGTTCAGCATGGCGCCGTAGAGCGCCGCCAGCGAGATGAACAGCAGATAGGGAAAGGTGATCGCCGTCAGCGTCACCGCCAGCGGAAAGCGCAGCGCATCGCCGAGAAACCCCGGCGCCAGCAGGCCGATCACCAGCGGCATGGCCAGCTGGGCAGCCACGCAGAAGACGAACAGGGCCGGCAGCAGCACCGCCAGCGCCTGTTCGGCGAAGGCCTTCGCCGCCGCGCGGCCCTCGGTGGCTTCCGTGCCGCTGAACAGGGGCAGGAAGCCGGCCGTGAAGGCGCCCTCGGCAAACAGCGAGCGGAAGAAATTCGGCAGCCGCAGGGCCACGAAGAAGGCATCGGCCACCGGCCCGGCGCCGAGATAGCGGGCGATGAGAAGGTCGCGCACGAAGCCGGCGATGCGGCTGAGCATGGTCAGGCCGCCGACGGTGGCGATGGAGCGGAACAGCGACATGCGGAACAGTCAGCTACGGAGACGGCAAGAGGACGGCACGGGGAGCAGCCACACCATGAACCCTTACCCCGGACCCGATCCGGGGTGACGACGGGCAGGATGGGAAACAGGGAGAGCCAAAGCCGTCAGGCCGCCTTCGCCGCGGCGGCCCTGGCCGCGGCCGGCTTCTCGTCGGCCGGGGCGAGGCGTTTGAGCACGGCCTTCTCGATCTGCGCCAGCCGGCGCTTGTCGGTGATCTTCATCCCGGTCAGGTCGCGCAGATAGAAGGTGTCGACCGCGCGCTCGCCATAGGTGGCGATATGGGCCGAACCGATGGTCAGGTTCAGTTCGTACAGCGCCCGGGTGACGTCGTAGAGGAAACCCGGCCGGTCGCGGCCATTCACCTCGATCACCGTCCAGCGGTTGGAGGCGCTGTTGTCGATCAGCACCCGCGGTGCCACCTTGAAGACGCGGGTGCGGCTGGGCAGGCCCGGCTTCTCGGCGGCGATGGCGCTGCGCAGCTTGAGGTCGCCGGCAAGGGCGCGGGCGATGGCGGTGTTCACCTTCTTCAGCCGGTCCGGGCTGTCGAAGGCGCCGTCTTCCATGTCCTGGATGAAGAACATGTCGAGCGCCATGCCGTCCTTGGTGGTGAAGACCTTGGCGTCGACGATATTGGCGCCACAGGATGCCAGCGCGCCGGCAACGCGGGCGAACAGGCCGGGATGGTCGGGGGCATACAGCGCCAGTTCGGTGACGGCGCGGAAGCTGTCCGGCCGCGTCTCGATGGTCAGGCTGCGCTTGTCGGCATCGGCCGCCTTCATCAGGCGGGCATGCCGCGCGATGGTCTCAGGGTCGTTGGAATACCAGTAATTCTCGTAATGCCGCTTGAGCAGCTTCTCGATCTCGGTCTTGCTGAAATCGGCAGCCAGCAGCCTGCGCACGGTATCTTTGGTGTCGTCGATGCGCTGGCTGCGCGCGCGGCCGGTGAAGCCGCCCGACAGAAATTCCTCGGCGCGGTAATACAGCTCGCGCAGCAGCTGGCCCTTCCAGCCGTTCCAGATGGTCGGCCCCACCGCGCGGATATCGGCCACCGTCAGGCACAGCAGCAGCCGCAGCCGCTCCGGGCTCTGCACGGCCTGGGCGAAATCCACCACCGTCTTCGGGTCGGCAATGTCGCGCTTGAAGGCAACGGCCGACATCAGCAGGTGCCAGCGCACCAGCCAGGCCACGGTTTCGGTCTCGGCCGCGGTCAGGCCGAAACGCGGCCCCAGCTTTTCCGCCACCGCCTCGCCCAGCACCGAATGGTCGCCGCCGCGGCCCTTGGCGATGTCGTGCAGCAGCAGGGCGACATACAGCACCCGCCGTGACAGCACCTCCTTGATCACGTTCACCGACAGCGGATGGTCTTCCTTCAGCGCGCCGCTTTCGATGCGCGAGAGGATGCCGATGGCGCGGATGGTATGCTCGTCCACAGTGTATGTGTGGTACATGTCGTGCTGGGTCTGGGCGACCACGCGGCCGAAATCCGGCACGAAGCGGCCGAATACGCCGGCCTCGTTGAGGCGGCGCAGGGTCGTCTCCGGGTCGTTCTTCGAGCACAGCATATCGAGGAACAGCCGGTTGGCCTCCGCATCGCCGCGCACCGCGGCATTGATCTGCTTGAGATTGCGCCGCACCAGCCGCAGGGCCTCGGGGTGGATGTCGAGGCCCTGTTCCTGGGCCAGATGGAACAGCCGCAGCATCTTGATCGGCTGCTTCGCGAACAGCCCGTCGCTGCCGACATTGACGCGGCCGCCCTCGATCTCGAAGCCGTCGATGGTCTTCGGCCGCTTCATGCGGGCGCGGATCGCCGCCAGCGGTTTCTTCTTCTTGTGCCGCTCTTCCAGCGCCGCCGCGAAGATGCGGGTCAGGTCGCCGACCTCCTTGGCGACCAGGTAGTATTTCTTCATGAAGCGCTCGACATCGAGGCGGCCCGGGCGGTCGGCATAGCCCATCGCCTTGGCGATCTCGGTCTGCATGTCGAAGGTCAGGCGCTCCTCCGGCCGGCCGGCCAGGTAATGCAGGTGGATGCGCACCGCCCACAGGAATTCCATCGCCTGCACGAAGCGGCGGTGCTCGTCGGCCTGCAGCAGGCCGCGCTGGATCAGTTCGGCAGTCGCCTCGACGCCATAGACGTATTTGGTGATCCAGACCAGCGTATGCAGGTCGCGCAGGCCGCCCTTGCCTTCCTTGATGTTGGGCTCGACCACATAGCGGCTGTCGCCCATGCGCTGGTGGCGGTCGTCGCGCTCGGCCAGCTTCTTCTCGATGAAGTCGGCGCCGGTCCTGGTCACGACCTCGTCGCGGAAGCGCGCCTGCAGCTGGCCGGCCAGCTCCTGGTCGCCCCAGATCCAGCGCGCCTCCAGCAAAGCCGTGCGGATGGTGACATCGGCCATGCCCAGCCTGAGGCATTCATCGACCGAGCGGGTGGCATGGCCGACCTTCAGCCCGAGGTCCCACAGCAGGTAGAGCATGTATTCCACCACCTGCTCGCCCCAGGGGGTCTGCTTGTAGGGGAACAGGAACAGCAGGTCGACATCGGAAAACGGTGCCATCTCGCCGCGGCCATAGCCGCCGACGGCGACCACCGACAGCTTCTCGGCCGCGGTCGGGTTGGCCAGCGGGTAGATGCGGGTGACGGTGAAATCGAAGACCAGCCGCACCACCTGGTCGGTCAGGAAGGCGATCGACTGCCGGGTCGCCAGCGCCGGGGTGCCGGCCTCGAAGCGGCGGCGGATCACGCCGTGGCCCTGCTGCAGGGCGGCCTTCAGCAGCACCAGTGCCTGGCGCCGCCGCTCGGGCTGTGCCTTCGGCCCGTCACCGCCGAGGGCATCGAGCTGCAGGGTCAGGGCCTTGCGGTCGATGATCTCGCGGGGATTCTGGATCGAGGGGCGCATGCCGACAGTATATAGACGACTTTGTTAAAAATGCGCCCCCCGGCCCCGGAGTTTTGCGGAGAATTCCGCGCCTGCCGCGCCGGCGGGGGGTCAGACCGCCTGGAAATTCACCATGCCGCCGCCATCGATCACCATGGTCTGGCCGGTCATGAAGCTGCCGGCCCGGCTGGCCAGGAAGACCGCCGCCCCGGCAATCTCGTCGGGCTCGCCGACCCGGCGCAGGGCATAGCCCCGGGTCGCCTTCTTGGCGATCTCCGGATTCTCCCACAGGGCGCGGGCGAAATCGGTCTTGATCAGGCCCGGCGCGATGCAGTTGGCGCGCACATTCTGCGGCCCCCATTCGACCGCGAGGTTGCGGGCCAGCTGCATGTCGGCCGCCTTGGAGATGCCATAGGCGCCCAGCGTGCTGGAGCCGAACAGGCCGCCCACCGAGGAGATGATGACGATGGCGCCGTCGCCGCGCTCGGCCATGCCCGGCGCCACCATGTTGGCGAGCCAGTGATTCGACTTGATGTTGACATCCATGATCTTGTCGAAGGCATCGTCGGGGATGTCTTTCGACGGGCCGAAGAAGGGATTGACCGCGGCATTGCAGACCAGGATGTCGATCCGGCCCCATTGCTTCACCGTGGCATCCACCAGGCCCTGCAGCTGCGCCTTGTCGGAGACGTTGCAGGGCACGACGATCGCCTCGCCGCCCGCCCCGGTGATCTCGGCAGCCACCTTCTCGCAGGCCTCGGCCTTGCGGCTGGAAATCACCAGCTTCGCGCCATGCTGCGCCAGGCGCAGGGCGATGGCGCGGCCGATGCCGCGGCTGGAGCCGGTGACCACGGCCACCTTGCCCTTCAGATCGAACAGATTGTCCATCCCGGTTTCCTCTCTCTGATTTCTGCCGGCCCGCAGGCCGGCGGCGCGGCGCCGCGCATAGGCGGGCCGCCCTCCCGGGGCCTATACTGCAGCCCATGACCGCCGCCCGCAAACTGCCCCAGCGTCAGCCCCGCCGCCCCCGCCTGCACGCCGCCGCCCTGCTGCTGGCGGCCCTGCTGCCTGCCGCCCCGCTCGCCGGCTGCGCCGACAGCCCGCCGCCGCCGCCGCGCGCCGCCGCCTGGATCGGCGCCGGGCCGGAGGCCGGCGGCGGCAGCGGAAATGCCGGCAGCGACGCGGAGCGGCGCCCGCGGGTACTGATGGTGCGGGTGCTGGCGGTGCAGCCGGTGCGCGGCCTCGCCCTGCTGGCGCCCGATGGCCGCAGCCACGCCCCGGTGCAGCTTTCGGCGCCTGAACCGCTGCCGGTCCAGCGCGAGGCGGCCCGGCGCCCGGATATCGGCATCAGCGGTTCCGGCGGCTCCGGCAGCGGCCTCGATGCCGGCATCAGCATCGGCCTGCCGCTGCGCAATCCCTTCGCGGCCGATCCGCCGCGCTGGCTGTCGGTGCAGGCCGTCTTCCGCCTGCCCGAGGCGGTGCTGGCCGCCTATCTGGCGCGGCCGCAGGACTGGCTGCTGGACCTCGCCTTCGACGAGGGCGGCCGCAGCCTGCCGGCGCCGCCGGCGGAACCCGCCCTGCCGCGCCAGTAAGCCGGGGCCGTCAGGCCGGGCCGGCCGCGGAAGGCCAGGCCGGCCGGCAGTTTCTGCCGCCCGGGCACGGGTTGCGGCCGGGTATTTACCGGTTTCCGGCCATATTTACCATGGCATGCGGTTTGCTCCTGTTCCCCCGTGTACAGGATGTGAGCGGGAGACCGGGACCATGGGAATTGCGTTGATGAGCCTGCGCCAGGCGGAGAAGGTGGAGCCGCAGCTGAAAGCCGCCCTGCGCGGCGGCCAGGCGGCCGGCGGCATGACCGCCCGCGAGCGCATGGCGCTGCGCGAGGGCAGCATCGAGGAAGCCGCCGCCATTCTGAATGCCCGGCAGTTCGTGCAGCGCCTGATCGAGAAGGACCGCGAGACCACCCAGGCGCAGATGGTCTGGGCGCTGGGCCGCATCGAGCCCACCGAACTGGATGCCATGGTGCGCCAGCTGGCCCGCATGCGCGGCCGCTATGCCAGCCTGGTGCTGGAATACGGCCAGAGCGAGCGGCCGATCGGCAAGCTGGCGCTGGAGGAACTGCAGGGCCTGCGCGAGCGCATCGCCGAATTCGAGCACGGCTTCGAGATGATCAAGACCGCCATCCTCGACGGCACCGCCGAGGTGACCGGGGTGAAGACGGCGCGGCTTTAGCGCCGCGGGTCGAACGCGAGGCCCGGGCTGCCGATTTACCGCCGCGCGTCGAATGCGAGGCGGAGCGCCATCGCCGCGAAGACGCCGCCGAGCAGGCGGTTCTGCCAGCGCACGAAACCGGGCCGCGCCGCCAGCCATTCGCCCAGCCGGCCGGCCACCAGCGCGATGCTGCCATTGACCAGCGCGCCGGCCGCCGACAGCACGCAGGCCAGCAGCAGGGCCTGCGCCACGGCGGTATCGGGATCGGGCTGCATGAATTGCGGGAACAGCGCCAAGAAGAACAGCGCCACTTTCGGATTGAGCAGGTTGGTCAGCAGCCCCTGGCGGAACAGCGACCCCAGCGGCAGCCGTGGCGCACCGGGCTGCGGCGGCCGGAAGCCGCCGGCGCCGCGCAGGGCCTGCACGCCCAGCCACAACAGATAGGCAGCACCGGCCCAGCGGATGATCTCGAACATCACCGGCGCCACCAGCAGCACACCGCTCAGGGAAAAGCCCGCAACCAGCGCATGGCCGAAGCAGCCCAGCGTGATGCCGGCGAGGGTGACCAGACCGGCGACGCGGCCCTGCGCCACGCTGCGCGTCATCACCAGCAGCATGTCGGGGCCGGGCGTGATCGCCAGCGCGAAAGCGGCGGCGGCAAAGGTCAGCAGGGTGGCGAGGTCCATCATGGCGACGGTTATGCGGTGCCCTCCGGCTGGCGGTCAAGCCGGCTCAGCCTTCCGCCAGCACGAAATCGAAGCGGGCCAGCATCTCGTCGTCATTGCCGCCCACCGCCATCAGCAGGCGGGCATCGAAAATGCCGTCCCGCGCATTGCCGGGCTCGCCGGGGAAATAGAGCTGGGTGGTGAGGACGCGGCCGCCGGCCGGCTGCAGCTTCACATGCAGGTGCCGGGTGCGGCCGGGATAGAGGCCGGGCCGCACCGTGTCGAAGGCCCAGCGGCCCTCCGCATCGGTGACAACATGGCCGCGCAGACGGAAGCCGTCATTGTCGTAGCGCCCCTCGGCATCGGCCTGCCACAGATCGACCAGCACCCCGGCCAGCGGCCGGCAGGCCGGATCGAGCACGCGGCCGCCCAGCCGCAGCGGCATCCCGGCCATGCCGGGCTCGCGCAGGGCATTGCGGCGCGGGCTGCCGGGAGTGAAATACGGGCCCGCGGTCTGGGCCGGGGTGTAGGACTGGGGGCCGCAGGCCGGGGTCGGTTCCAGCGGCAGGGCCAGCTGGCCGCGGGTCTGGGCGAAACCGAGACCCGGCAGGGCGGAGAACAGGGCGGCCTGCAGCAGCAGGTCCCGGCGTGTCGGCATGGCGGTGGTCCCCCCCTCTGGCGGATGCGGCAGCGGTCTATACGGGGAGATGGGCGCCACCCTGCGCCGGCGGCAGGTGTGGCGGCGATCACAGTTGCGCGAGGTTGGCCGGGGCCGGGCGGCGATTCCGTTTGACGACACGAACGACCGTTCGTATTTTACCGGCATGAGCAAAGGCCAGCAGACCCGCAGCACCATCCTCTCCGAAGCCATGCGCACCGCCAGCGTCGAGGGCTTCCAGGGGATCTCCATCGGCATGCTGGCCGACCGGCTGGGCATGTCGAAATCCGGCCTGTTCGCCCATTTCGGGTCCAAGGAAGAACTGGAAAAGGCGGTGCTCGACGAGACCGCGAAGCGCTTCATGGACGCGATCTGGACCCCGGTGCGGCGCGAGCCGCGCGGCCGGCCGCGCGTCGAGGCCCTGTTCCGCCACTGGCTCGACTGGACCCAGCAGAATGACCAGCTGCCCGGCGGCTGCCTGTTCGTGGCCCTGGCCGCCGATCTCGACGACAAGCCGGGCCCGGTGCGCGACCAGCTGGCCGACCTGCAGCGGCAGTGGGATGCCATGCTGGTGCGCAGCGCCCGCATCGCCATGGAGGAAGGCCATTTCCGCGCCGATCTCGATCCGCGCCAGTTTGCCTACGAGATGCAGGGCATCGTGCTCGGCCTGAATTTCTACCGGCGCCTGCTGCAGGACCCGGCCGCGATCCGCCGGGCCGAGGATGCCTTTGCCGCCCTGCTGGAGCGCAGCGCGGCCTGATTCCAGTCCAGTCCGTCCAGTAAAAACCCAGACCAGAAAAGACGAGGTTCCCCATGACATTCATGCCCGCCCGGAGGACGCTCCTCCATCACGAAAAGCACGATCGTTCGTTTAATTGCCGGCGCACGGCCACCGCCACCGAACGGGCCGAACGGCATCTGCTGTTCGCCCTGCCCGGCAGCGCCGCCTTCGACGGTCTCGACCGCCCCTGGTGGCAGCTGGCCGGCGCGGCCGCGGCAACCCTGCTGCAGACCTGGGCGGCCCGCCGGCGGCGGCGGCGCGACCTGGCACAGATCGACCGCCAGACCCTGCGCGATGCCGGCATCGACCCGGGCATCGCCGCCTTCGAGGCGGCACAGCCCTTCTGGCGGCCGTCGCTGCCGCTGCGCGACATCGGCCGCTGAACCGCAGGCCCACCGGAAGGTCCTTCCGGTTTCTGATACCCTGCCGGCCGGCCCCCTGCGGGCCGGCCGCAGCCATGCCCGGCACCGGCAGACGGATCGGGCTGCCGGTCACACTCGCACTGGTGTCCGGGGGGGCTGCCGTGGCATGATCTGACCACGGTTGATTACCGGCGTATCGGCGCCTAAGATAAAAAAGCACATTGTCCGACAATCGGACAACCGGGAGGAAATCAGAATGACCCAGGGGGCCGGCACCGCGTCGGGTGCCGCAGTCAACGCGCCGGCCGACCAGATGGTCGAGGAGCTGGCGCATCGTCCGATGACGCCGCTGGTGCGCGGCATCTTCACCCTGCTGACCCTGCTGACCCTGGGCATGGTGCTGAACCAGCAGTTCAACCTGCATCTGTTCGGCGTCACCCTGATCGAGAACCGCTATCTCTTCCTGATGGCCGCCGCCACCCTGCCGCTGGTCTTCCTCGCCTATCCGTGGCGGCAGCCGAAGGACAAGAGCAGGGTCGGCCGGCTCAACCTCCTCGATGCCGGCCTCGCCCTGCTCACCGCCGGCTGCATCGGCTGGTATTCCTGGCATGCCGACGCGATCCTCGCCGAAGGCTGGGAATTCGCCGCGCCGGACACGGCCAAGATCCTCGGCGGCGTGCTGTGGGTGCTGATCCTCGAAGCCCTGCGGCGCACCGGCGGCATGGCGATTTTCCTGATCGTGCTGGCCATCTCGCTGTATCCGGTGGTGGCCGACGTGATGCCGGGGCCGATCCGCGGCATCGGCCAGACCCTGGAAGACACCTTCGCCTATCACATCGTCTCGTCGGAAAGCGCCTTCGGCATCCCGATGCGGGCCTTCGGCGAGATCGTCATCGGCTTCATCGTCTTCGGCGTCGCGCTCAATCACACCGGCGGCGGCAAATTCTTCAACGACCTCGCCTTCGCCCTGGTCGGCCGGGTGCGCGGCGGCGCCGCCCAGGTCGGCGTGATCTCGTCGGCCCTGCAGGGCTCGATCTCGGGCAGCGTGATCTCCAACGTGATCTCGTCGGGCGTGGTCACCATCCCGGCGATGAAGCGCACCGGCTTCCGCGCCGATTATGCCGGCGGCGTCGAATCGGTCGCCTCCACCGGCGCGGTGCTGATGCCGCCGGTGATGGGGTCGACCGCCTTCGTGATGGCCAGCTTCCTCGGCATTCCCTATGGCGAGATCGCGCTGGCCGCGGCAATCCCCGCCCTGCTGTTCTATTTCGGCCTCGTCGTGCAGATCGACGCCTATGCCGCCCGGCTCGGTCTCAAGGGCCTGACCCGCGAGGAACTGCCCAGCTTGCGCGAGACCATGAAGGCCGGCTGGCTCTATATCCTCGTCTTCGTGGTGCTGGTCTTCCTGATGGTGTGGCAGCAGCGCGAGGCGGTCGCGCCCTTTGCCGCCACCGCCCTGCTGCTGGTGATCAACCAGCTGCTGCCGAAAAACCGCCTGACCCTCGACAAGCTGCTCAACCTGCTGGCCGCCACCGGCCGCGCCCTCGCCGAGCTGGTGGCGATCCTCGCCGGCGTCGGCTTCATCATCGGCGCCTTCTCGGTGACCGGACTGGCCGGCACCCTGGCCAACGACCTGATCTACCTGGCCGGCGACAGCGCCCTGATCCTGCTGCTGATGGGCGCGCTGACCAGCTTCGTGTTCGGCATGGGAATGACGGTCACCGCCTGCTACATCTTCCTCGCCATCGTGCTGGCGCCGCCGCTGGTGAAATCCGGCCTCGACCCGCTGGCCGTGCACCTGTTCATCATGTACTGGGGCATGATCTCCTTCATCACCCCGCCGGTGGCGCTGGCCACCTTCGCCGCCTCGTCGATCGCCCGCACCTCGCCGTTCCGGATCGGCTTCCAGGCGGTGCGGCTGGGTGCCGTGATCTACATCGTGCCGTTCTTCTTCGTGCTGAACCCCGCGCTGATCCTGCGCGGCGGACCGCTGGAGGTGATCTCGGTGATCGCCTCGGCAGCGGCCGGCGTCGCCCTGATCGGCTCGTCGCTGCAGGGCTATCTGATCGGCGTCGGCCGGCTCAGCGGCAGTCTCCCGCGCCAGCTGGCCCGGGCCATGCTGTTCGTCGCCGGCTTCGCGCTGGCGGTGCCGGGCGGCAACCTGATCCCGGTCAGCAACCTGACCCTGGCCGGCATCGGGCTGGCACTGGCGGCCGGCGCGGTCGGCCTCGTGCGCCTGACCGGCCGCGACAGCCCAGTCGTGAATACCAAGTAGTCTGACGACCAAAGCAGAAGAATCACCAAGGAGGAGACAGACCGATGCGTAGATTTGCCCTTTCGACCCTGACCGCGGTGGCGGCGCTGGCACTGTCCGGTGCAGCCGGTATCCATGATGCCCGGGCGCAGAAGCTGCCCGACCAGCTGACCTGGACCGCCTATGACGTCGGCTCCGGCGGCTACAACCAGGCCGTGGCCATCGGCAACGCGCTGAAGAACAAGCAGGGCGTCACCTTGCGCGTGCTGCCCGGCAAGAACGACGTGTCGCGCACCGTGCCGCTGCGCGAGGGCAAGGCGCCCTTCTCGGCCAACGGCGTCGGCGGCACCTACATGGCGCAGGAAGGCATGTACGAGTTCGGCGGCAAGGACTGGGGTCCGCAGCCGGTGCGCTCGCTGCTGCTGAACAATTCCGACGCGCTGCTGACCGTGGTCACCGCCAAGGATGCCAATGTGAAGACCATCGCCGATCTGAAGGGCAAGCGGGTGGCATGGGTGGTCGGCGCGCCGTCGCTGAACCAGAACATCACGGCGCTGCTCGCCTTCGCCAATCTCGACTGGAAGGACGTGCAGAAGGTCGAGTTCGGCGGCTTCGGCCAGGCCATGGACGGCATCATCAACAACCAGGTGGATGCCGCGTTTACCTCGACCATCTCGGGCAAGGCCTTCCAGATCGAATCCTCGCCGCGCGGGATCGCCTGGCCGACCGTGCCGCATACCGACAAGGAAGGCTGGAAGCGCCTGAAGGCCAAGGCGCCGTTCTACGTGCCGTTCATGGGCACCGAGGGCGCCGGCCTGTCGAAGGACAAGCCGGTCGAGGGCGCGACCTATCCCTATCCGGTGCTGATGACCTACGAGGCGGTCGATGCCGGCATGGTCTATGCGATGACCAAGGCGATGGTCGAGCTGTTCAACGAATACAAGGACGCGGCCCCCGGCAATGTCGGCTGGGACATCAAGCGCCAGGTGTTCGACTGGGTGGTGCCGGTGCATGAGGGCGCCATCAAGTATTTCAAGGAAATCGGCGTCTGGAAGCCCGAATACGACAAGAGCAATGCCGAGCTGATCAAGCGCCAGAAGGTGCTGGCCGATGCCTGGGCCGCCCATGGCAAGGCGTCGTATGCCGACGACAAGGCGGCGATGGCCGGCTGGCAGAAGCTGCGTGCCGATGCCCTGACCAAGGCCGGCATGGAGCCCGTTCTCACGGAATGGTAAGGGCTGACCGAGTGGTGACACCGGGTTCTCCCGCGTGACAGGCGGCCCGCCGGCAGCGCATGCCGGCGGGCCGTTTCTTTTTTGCCGGTGTCATTTTGCCGGTTTCGTTTTGCTCAATTGCAGCGGGACAATTCCGCGCATGACGGCGCGGCAGCACCCGGCTTAAGCTTTGCGGCACCAGCCCCGAGGTGCCCCGATGAGCCAGACCGTTTCGCTGCCCGTTTCGCTGCCCCTGCAGCATGTGCGCCGCTTCGCCCGCTACAATGCCTGGGCCAACACCCGGCTCTACGATGCCTGCGCCGCGCTGCCGCAGGCCGATTACATGGCGGCGCGGCCGAGTTTCTTCGGCAGCCTGCACAACACCCTGAACCACATCCTGGTCGGCGACAGCATCTGGATGGGCCGTTTCACGGCGCAGCCGGCAACGCATATCACCGCGCTGGACCAGATCCTGCACACGGATTTCGCCGCCCTGCGCAGCGCGCGCGCGGCGATGGATGCGGCCATCATCGCCTTCTGCGACGGGCTGGACGATGCGGCACTGGGCGGCACATTCACCTACACGAATACCCGCGGGCAGACCTTCACCGATCCGCTGTTTCCGCCGCTGACCCATTTCTTCAACCACCAGACCCATCATCGCGGCCAGGCCCATGGCCTGCTGAGCCAGGCCGGCGCGGCGGCGCCGGAACTGGACCTGATCTACTTCCTGCGCGCCGACGCCTAGCCGCGCGGCGGCAGCGGCACCGGCACCATCGAGGCGAGCGCGGCGGCCACCAGCGTCTCGGTGCCGTCGCGCAGGGCATAGACGCGGCTTTCGACGGCGATCAGGCTGCGGCCGGGTTTCAGCACGCGGCCGACCGCGCGCAGGGCATCGCCGGCGCCCGGCGCGATGAAGTTGATCTTGTATTCCGCGGTGACGGTGGCCTTCTCCGGCAGGGTCAGCGTGCCGGCCGCCGCGCCGGCGGCATTGTCGGCCAGCGCGCCGATCACGCCGCCATGCTGGGTCAGGTCGGGCCGCAGGGCCAGCCGCAGCTCGACCTCGCCCTCACCCACCGCCCCCAGCGTCACGCCCAGCATCTGCATGAAGGGCTGGCGCAGCAGCACGCCCTCGATCAGTTTCGCCGCCGCCTGCAGACTGTCCGTCATCGTCACCTCCCTGGCTGTGGGATGACGCTGCCATGCCGCGGCGGCGGCGGAAAGCCTGCCCCTGCGGCAGCCGGCCTCACAATGCCGCGTAGTCGATCCCGCCATGGCGGTCGAGCGGCGCGCCGCCATCGGCCATCGGGTATTTCAGTCCCGTCGCGCAGTTGAACAAAACCACGCGGTCGGATCTTTTCACGCGGCCACCGGCCAGCGCCTGTTTCCAGGCCGCATAGGTCGCGGCGCCCTCGGGGCAGAGCAGCAGGCCTTCCTGGGTCGCCACTTCCGACAGCGCCGCCGTGATCGCCGCGTCGTCCACGGCGATGGCGAAACCGCCGCTCTCGCGCACGGCATCGAGGATGAGGAAATCGCCGATCGCCGCCGGCACGCGGATGCCGGCCGCCACCGTATGGGCATTCTCCCACAGTTTCGCGTGGCGCTCGCCGGATTCAAACGCGCGCACGATGGGGGCGCAGCCCGATGCCTGCACGGCGATCATCTTCGGGCGTTTGCTGCCGATGAAGCCGATCGCCTCCAGTTCGGCGAAGGCCTTCCACATGCCGATCAGGCCGGTGCCGCCGCCGGTGGGATAGAAGATGGCGTCAGGCATCTCCCAGCCGAGCTGTTCGGCCAGTTCCAGCCCCATGGTCTTCTTGCCCTCGATGCGGTAGGGCTCCTTCAGCGTCGAGGTGTCGAACCAGCCGGCGGACTCTTTCCCTGCGCCGACCAGCTTGCCGCAATCGTTGATCAGGCCGTTCACCTTGTAGAGCCGCGCACCCTGCAGGGCGATCTCGTTCATGTTCACCGCCGGGGTGTCGTCGGGGCAGAAGACCACCGTCTCGATGCCGGCCCGCGAGGCATAGGCGGCCAGGGCGGCGCCGGCATTGCCGTTGGTCGGCATCGCCATTTTCTTCACGCCGAGTTCCTTCGCCATGCAGACGGCCAGCGCCAGGCCGCGCGCCTTGAAGCTGCCGGTGGGCAGGCGGCCCTCGTCCTTGACGATCAGCGCGCCGGTGGCGCCGTGTTTCTTCGCCAGCGCCGGCAGGCCGATCAGCGGCGTCATCACCTCGCCGAGCGAGACGACATTCTCCGTCTTCCGCACCGGCAGCAGCTCGCGGTAGCGCCACCAGTTCGGCGCCCGCGCGGCGATTTTCTCTTTGGTCAGCGCCGCCTTCACCCCGGCAAGGTCGTAGCGCACCAGGATCGGATAGCCCTGCGGCGACAGATTATGCAGGGTGTCGGCCGGCAACCGCTCGCCGGTCATGCCGCATTCGAGATGGGTGACGAAGGTGGGGGTGTCCGGGATGGCGGCGGGGGTCTGGGTCATGGCACCGGTCTGTGGCGGGACGGAAAGGTCAGGCGAGGCAAAGAGCTAGCATGGCCCGGCCGGGTCCGCATCCGGTCCGGCCGGGTGCGGGCGCGGTCCGGAATGGTTCGCCGCGGTTCGTTTCGGTTCGTGGCGGCTCACTTCGGTTCATTCCGGTTCATTCCGGTTCATTCCGGTTCGTGACGCTTCGTGACGCTTCGTGACGCTTCGTGACGGTTCATTTTGGCTTATTGCTACGGCAGATTGTCCGGCATGCATGGCCATACGCGCGGCATTTGCGGTTGACAGTATGGAACATATGATATACATATAATAGGAATTATGTCAATTCCTGCCGACTGGAACCTGACGCAGACCTGGGCCTGGATTCGCTGGCGCGATCCGGCGAAGACGGCTGCCTTCGCCGCCGAGACCCATCTGGGCATTGCCGAGGCGATCATGTTTCCCGATGGCGCCGCGATTGCCGAGGAGGATCATCGCGGCAGCCTGCTCGCCGCCCTGCTGCAGGGCCGGCTGACGGCGCACGGCCGGCCGGCGGCGGCGGATGCGACTGCGATGGCGGTTGCCGTGCCGGCCACGGACTGGGCCGGACTGGTGCCGGTGGCACCATCGGAAGCGCGGCTGGCCGCCGGCCGCCGGGTGGCCTGGCGGACCCTGGCCTTCCCGGCCGCCGACGTGCAAAAGCTGTGGCCGGGACCCGGTGCGCCGCCGCCACGGGAGCGCATTTCATTATCCGTGTAACCGATATCCGCTGACGAGGAGCCCATGACCGCCACTGCCCAGACCCATAAAGGCAGCTGCCATTGCGGCGCCGTGCGCTATGAAGTGGACCTGCCGGAGGGGGGCGCCCCGGTGCTGTCCTGCAACTGCTCGATCTGCCGGCGCAAGGGCACGCTGCTCAGCTTCGTGCCGGCGGAAGCCTTCCGCCTGCTGGCCGGCAAGGACGCCGTGCAGGATTACCAGTTCCACACCAAGAACATCCATCACCTCTTCTGCAGGACCTGCGGGG
Source organism: Ferrovibrio sp. (assembly GCF_964218355.1). Classification (GTDB taxonomy): domain Bacteria; phylum Pseudomonadota; class Alphaproteobacteria; order Ferrovibrionales; family Ferrovibrionaceae; genus Ferrovibrio. The sequence continues at coordinate 85,372 of NZ_CAXPMC010000018.1, forward strand.
TGACCGGCTTTGCCACCGGCACGGCGCCGAACGGCACCCGCATGGTGGCGGTCAACATGCGCTGCCTCGACGATGTCGATCCGGACGCGCTGGACATTATGAAATACGACGGCGCCAGCCAGTAGGCGGGGCCGGGCGCGGCTACAGGGCCAGGCCGTGATGGGCGCGGGCGATGCGGCAGGCCTCGTCGCCGGGCTGGCAGGCGCGGCAGACATCGGGACGCAGGCCGTAGATGGCGCAGCCGGTGCGGCGGCCGACCTGGCCGGTCAGCGCCGCGCAGCGGCCGCCGGAACAGCGCATGCCGCTGCCATCGGCGGCGACCAGCGCCGGCGGAATCCGCGCGAGATCGGCCTCGTCCTCGAGGGTGAAGCGCGGCCAGTCATCGGCATAGGCACAGCAGGCGCCGCAGGCCTGGCAGTCGAAGCCGGCCGGCTGCGCATCGCGCGCCGCATCCTGCAGCACCGGCGCAGCGGACGGCGCCGCGCTCACCTGCGGGCTTTGCGGGCCGCGTAGCGGGCGTCGCGGGCCGCCTTGCGTTCGGCTTCCAGCGCGATCGCGGCGGCGGCCTGTTCGGCAGCCAGACGCTCGGCCTCGGCGGCGCGGGCGACCTTCTCTTCGGCTTCGCGCTGCAGGGCGGCCGCGCGCTCGGCGCGGCGGGCAGCCTGGCGTTCCTCGCGGGCAGCGGCATTGGCGGCGCGTTCGGCCTGGCGGGCGGCCAGTGCCGCCGCATCAGGCTCCGGACGGGCGCGGAATTTTTCCAGGGCGGCGCGGCGGGCGGCGGCAGCGGCCTGCTGGCGGGCATCGAAACCGGTATTTCTGTAGGCGTGGCGGTCGGCGGTCATTCTGGCTTTCGGAAGGGATCAGGAAGAGCAGGGAGCGGCAGGCGGGCATGAAAACGGCCGGGCCTGAAAGGCCCGGCCGCTTCCGCAATCCGTGACGGATCAGGCCGCCTTGATGGTGCTGACGGCGGTCTTGCCGGAGCGACGGTCGGTCTCGGTGTCGAAGGAGACCTTCTGGCCTTCCGCCAGCGGGCCCATGCCGGCGCGCTCGAGGGCGGAGACATGCACGAACACGTCCTTGCTGCCGTCGTCGGGCTGGATGAAGCCGAAACCTTTGGTGGTGTTGAAGAACTTAACGGTGCCCGTGATCATCGGGATATCCTTTCAGGGTTGGCGCACGGGCGCAGGACACAGATGTTGCGTACTGAAGCCCGGCTTGTCGATTTTGGGAGAGAGTCTGAAAGTTCGCCGCGCGGGTGGCACGAAGCCGGTGGTCCCTGGGGACCCGTGCGCGACAGACAGCCTGATTGTCCGGCCAAACGTCGATGCGCCACATATAGGCGCAAATGCCGGAGATTACAAGCAGGGTCTCCCGGAAGCCACGCGGCCCGCGCCGAATACCGCGGGAAACGGCCTATTCCCTCGCCAGCGCCTTCAACTGATACAGCAGGTCCAGCGCCTGTTTCGGCGACAGGGCGTCGATATCGGTGCCGCGCAGGGCGGCTTCCACCGGCGAGGGCTCGGCGCTGACAACAGCGGCAGCCCTCGCTGGCGCAGCCAGCGAAAACAAAGGCAGGTCGTCGACCAGTTTCGCCGCGCCGCCCTGGTCGCCCTCTTCCAGCTTGTGCAGCACCTCCGCCGCCCGTGCCAGCACGGCGGCGGGCAGGCCGGCAAGCTTGGCGACCTGGATCCCGTAGCTGCGGTCGGCGGCGCCGGCGCCGACCTCGTGCAGGAAGACCAGCTCGCCCTCCCATTCCTTCACTTTCAGGGTGTGGTTGCTGAGCTGCTGCAGCCGGTCGGCCAGCGCGGTCAGCTCGTGGTAATGGGTCGCGAACAGGCCGCGGCAGCGGCTGGTCTCGTGCAGGTATTCCACCACGGCCCAGGCGATCGACAGGCCGTCGAAGGTGGCGGTGCCGCGGCCGATCTCGTCGAGGATCACCAGCGCGCGCGGGCCGGCCTGATGCAGAATGGCCGCCGTCTCCACCATCTCGACCATGAAGGTGCTGCGGCCGCGCGCCAGGTCGTCGGCGGCGCCGACGCGGCTGAACAGCCGGTCGACGACGCCGATATGCGCCGCGGTCGCCGGCACATAGGCGCCCATCTGGGCCAGCAGGGCGATCAGCGCATTCTGGCGCAGGAAGGTGGATTTGCCGGCCATGTTCGGGCCGGTCAGCAGCCACAGCCGGCGGCCGTCATCGAGGCTGCAATCGTTGGCGACGAAGCGTTCGCCCTGCCCGGCCTGCTGCAGCGCGGCCTCGACGACCGGATGCCGGCCGGCGGTGATGGTGAAGGCGAGGCTGTCATCGACCACGGGCCGCACCCAGCCGCGCTGGGCGGCGAGTTCGGCCAGCGCGGCGGCCACGTCGAGACCGGCCAGTGCCCGCGCCGCGCGGGTGATCGCCTGTGCCTGCTCCAGCACGGCGGCGCAGAGGTCACCGAAGATCTCCAGCTCCAGCGCCAGCGCGCGTTCGGCGGCCTGGGCGATTTTGCTTTCCAGTTCGTTCAGCGCCGGGGTGGAATAGCGCATGGCATTGGCCATGGTCTGGCGATGGATGAAAGCCACCCCCATGCGGTCGGCATGGCGCGGGGTGACCTCGATGTAATAGCCGAGCACGTTGTTGTGGCGGATCTTCAGCCCCGCCACGCCGGTCTCGGCGGCATACTGTTCCTGAAGCTGTGCGATATGCCGGCGGCTCTGGTCGCGCAGGGCGCGGAATTCGTCGAGATCGGACCGGTGGCCCGGCCGGATGAACCCGCCATCGCGGGCCAGCAAGGGCAGCTCTTCCGCCAGTGCCGCGTCGAGCCGCGCCACCAGCGCCGCATGGTCGCCGAGGCCGTCGCGCAGGGCGGCAAGGTCGGGCGGCAGCGCGGCTTCCGCCGCCAGCCGGTCGCGCAGGCTGCCGGCCTGCACGAGGCCGTCGCGCAGGCTGCCCAGGTCGCGCGGGCCGCCACGGCCCAGCGACAGCCGCGACAGGGCACGGGCAAGATCGGGCACGCGCTGCAACGCCGTGCGGATATCCTCGCGCAGGCGGCCACCATCCAGCAGCCAGGCCACGGCATCGTGGCGCGCGGCAATGGCGGCGGCATCGGTCAGCGGCGCCTGCAGCCGCTGGGCCAGCAGCCGGGCGCCGGCGCCGGTCAGGGTCATGTCGATGGTGGCCAGCAGCGCGCCCTCGCGCCGGGAATCACTCTGGCCGTTCATGGTCTCGACCAGTTCGAGATTGCGCCGCGTCGCCGGGTCGATGGCCATCACCGTGGCCGGCGGCTGCTTCACCGGCGGATCGAGCCGCGGCAGCCGGCCGCATTGCGTGGTCTCGACATAATCCAGCAGCGCGCCGGCGGCGGCCAGTTCGGCACGGCTGAAGCTGCCATAGGCATCCAGCGCGGCGACGCCCAGCACCTGTTTCAGCCGGCGCTCGCCCGAGAGGCTGTCGAAACGGGCCGACGGCAAGGGCGACAGGGCCGTGTCGCTCTGGTCGAATACCGCACGGATCTCCGGCCGGGCCAGCAGGCCCTCGGCCAGCACCAGCTCGCGCGGATTGACCCGGGCGAGATCGGCGCCGAGCGACGCGGAGGTTGTCTCGGCGAGGCCGAATTCGCCGGTGGACAGGTCGAGCCAGGCCAGGCCCAGCGCCGCGGCTTCCCCGCTGCCGGTCTGTGAAAGCGCCGCCAGATAATTGTTGCGCCGCGCCTCCAGCAGGCTGTCCTCGGTGATGGTGCCGGGCGTGACCACGCGCACCACATCGCGGCGCACAACGGATTTCGAGCCGCGCTTCTTCGCCTCTGCGGGATCCTCGGTCTGCTCGCAGACCGCCACCTTGAAGCCCTGGCGGATCAGCCGCGACAGATAGGCTTCGGCCGCATGCACCGGCACGCCGCACATGGGGATCGGCTGGCCGTCATGCTCGCCGCGCCGGGTCAGGGCGATGTCCAGCGCCCGGGCTGCCGTGGCGGCATCCTCGAAGAACAGCTCGTAGAAATCGCCCATGCGGTAAAAAAGCAGGCAGCCGGGATTTGCCGCCTTGATGGTCAGATACTGGGCCATCAGGGGGGAAGTTCCGGGGGGCAGCTGCGGGGCGGGCATGTTCATGGGTGGAATCGCTTGTCCGACAGGCATAGCACAGGCCGCGGGGCTTTTAACCCCTTGCGGTCTGGCTCTAAGATGGCAGCGGAGAAACGCCCAGGTCGGCCCTAACAACCCGCAGAGATATTGATGAGCGACGCGAAAAACCCGTCCCTGTACGACGACGCCCTCGAATTCCACAAGATGGGCCAGCCCGGCAAGCTGGAGGTGGTGCCCACCAAGCCGATGGCCACCACCCGCGATCTCAGCCTGGCCTACAGCCCCGGCGTCGCCGCCCCCTGCCTGGAAATCCAGAAGAACCCGGACACCGCCTACGACTATACCTCGCGCGGCAACATGGTCGCCGTGATCTCCAACGGCACGGCGGTGCTGGGCCTGGGGAATCTCGGCGCGCTGGCGGGCAAGCCGGTGATGGAGGGCAAGGCGGTGCTGTTCAAGCGCTTCGCCGATGTCGATTCCATCGACCTCGAGGTCGATACCGAGAATGTCGACGAATTCGTCAATGCGGTGCGCTATCTCGGGCCCAGCTTCGGCGGCATCAACCTCGAGGACATCAAGGCGCCGGAATGCTTCGTCATCGAGCAGCGCCTGCGCGAGCTGATGGACATCCCGATCTTCCATGACGACCAGCACGGCACCGCGATCATCGCCGCCGCCGGCCTGATCAATGCCCTGCACCTGACCGGCCGCGACATCAAGGACGCGAAGATGGTCGTCAACGGCGCCGGCGCCGCCGGCATCGCCTGCAGCGAGCTGGTCAAGGCGATGGGGATGAAGCACGAGAATGTCATCCTCTGCGACACCAAGGGCGTGGTCTACCAGGGCCGCACCGACGGCATGAACCAGTGGAAATCGGCCCATGCGGTGAAGACCGATGCCCGCAGCCTGGCCGATGCGCTGAAGGGCGCCGACGTGTTCTTCGGCCTCAGCGTGAAGGGCGCGGTGACGCCGGAGATGCTGCGCTCGATGGCGGCCAACCCGATCGTGTTCGCCATGGCCAATCCCGATCCGGAAATCACCCCGGAGGAGGCACTGGCCACCCGCGGCGACGTCATCATGGCCACCGGCCGGTCGGACTATCCGAACCAGGTCAACAACGTGCTCGGTTTCCCGTATATCTTCCGCGGCGCGCTGGACGTGCGGGCGCGCACCATCAACGACGAGATGAAGATCGCCGCCGCCGAGGCGATCGCCATGCTGGCGCGCGAGGACGTGCCCGACGAGGTGGCAGCCGCCTACAAGGGCGAGCGCCCGAAATACGGCGCCGGCTACATCATCCCCTCGCCCTTCGATCCGCGCCTGATCGTCGACATCCCGCTCGCCGTGGCGAAGGCCGCCGTCGACAGCGGCGTCGCCCGCAAGCCGGTCGGCGACTGGAATGCCTATGCCCATGAATTGCGGGCGCGGCTGAACCCGACCGTCGGCAGCCTGCAGATCTTCTTCGACCAGGTGGTCGCCAACCCGAAGCGGGTGGTGTTCGCCGAGGGCGAGGAGGAGACCGTGATCCGCGCCGCGCTGGAATTCCGCGATGCCGGCTACGGCACCCCGGTGCTGATCGGCCGCAGCGAGCGCATCGAGGCGACCATGCAGGCGATCGGCCTGAAGAATCTCGATGGCTGCGAGATCCACAATGCGCGGCTTTCCGAGCATAACGCGCTCTATACCGACTTCCTCTACAACCGGCACCGCCGCCGCGGCATGCTGCATCGCGATGCCCAGCGCCTGGTCAATCTCGACCGCAACGTGTTCGGCGCCTGCATGGTTGCCCATGGCCATGCCGACGCGATGATCACCGGCGTCACCCGCACCTATTCGGTCTCCTATGACGGCGTGCGGCTGGCCCTCGACCCGATGCGCAACCAACGCGTGATGGGTCTTTCGATCATCGTCGCCAAGGGCCGCACGGTGTTCGTCGCCGATACCACGGTGACCGAGCAGCCGACCGCGGAAGACCTCTGCCAGATCGCCGTGCAGGCGGCCGCCACCGCGCGCCAGATGGGCCACGAGCCGCGCGTCGCCCTGCTGTCGCATTCCAATTTCGGCAATGCGCCCGGCGGCGTGGTGGAAGTGGTGCGCAAGGCGGTGATGGAGCTCGACGCGCTGGATGCCGGCGGCCACAAGGTCGAGTTCGAATATGACGGCGAGCTGAATGCCCGGGTGGCGCTGAATCACGACCTGATGAAGCTGTATCCGTTCTGCCGCCTGTCGGGCCCGGCCAACGTGCTGATCATGCCGGGCCTGCATTCGGCGCTGCTGTCGACCCAGCTGATGCAGGACCTGGGCGGCGGCACAGTGATCGGGCCGCTGCTGGTCGGCCTGGAGAAACCGGTGCAGATCGTGCAGATGGGCGCCTCGGTCAGCGAGATCGTCAACCTCGCCGCGCTGGCCGCCTATAACGTGCGGTAAAGGCGGGCGCGGGGCGGCCTGCAACGCACGGCAAAACTGGATTCCCGCTGCCGCGGGAATGACGAAAAAGGATTATGTCGTCCCCGCGAAAGCGGGGACCCAGTCTGTCTGTTTGTCTGCACACAGCCGTTTATTTGCCGCCGCCGCATCTTGCGCCGCGGCGGTTTTTTCATAGGCTCCGCGCCACGCCTGCCCCCCCCGGAGCCGTCATGCGCATTCTCGCCGTTCTCGCTGTTGTTTTCCTGTCTCTGTCCGCCCGCGCCGAGACGATCAAAATCGCCTTCATCGATCCGCTGTCGGGCCCGGCCGCCGCGGTGACCCAGAACGGGCTCGACCATTTCCGCTTCATGGCCGCGCGGCTGTCGGACAGCCGCTGGCAGTTCGAGGTGACCGGCTTCGACAACAAGCTGAACCCGCAGGAAACCATCGTGCAGGCACAGAAGGCGGTGGATGCCGGCATCCGCATTCTCGCCCAGGGCAACGGCTCGGGCGCCGCCGGCGCGCTGGCCGATTTCGTGGTCAAGCATAACGAGCGCAACCCCGATGCGGCCGTGCTGTATCTGAACTACGCCGCCATCGACCCGGCCCTGACCAACGAGAAATGCAGCCCGTGGCATTTCCGCTTCGATGCCCATGCCGGCATGAAGATGAAGGCGCTGGCCACCGTGCTCGCGCGGCAGAAGGCCGTGAAGAAGGTCTACCTGATCAACCAGGATTATTCCTTCGGCCGGGCGGTGCGCGATTCCGCGCGTGCCATGCTGGCTGCCGCGCGGCCGGATATCGAGATCGTCGGCGACGAGCTGCATCCGCTGGCCAAGATCACCGATTTCAGCCCCTATGTGGCCAAGATCAGGGCGTCGGGCGCCGACAGCGTGATCACCGGCAACTGGGGCAGCGACCTCGCCCTGCTGCTGAAGGCGGCCGGCGAGAGCGGGCTGCAGGCCGGCTGGTACACCTACTATGCCAGCGGCATCGGCAGCCCCACCGCCGTGAAGCAGAGCGGCCTTGCCCATCGCGTCTTCGCGGTGATCGAGGGCCATCCGAATCTGCCGCAGCAGGGCGACATCGAGGCGCGCTGGCGCGCGCAGCATGGCGGCAGCTTCAACGTGCCGCGCATCGGCCTGGCCATGGAGATGCTGAAGGCGGCGGCGGTGAAGGCCGGCAGCGCCGAGCCGGCCGCCATCGGCCGCGCCCTGGCCGGGCTGCAGCAGAAGACCCCGTATGGCGGCCTGGCGACCATGCGCGCCGCCGATCACCAGCTGCTGCAGGACCTGTATGTGGCATCCTTCGGGCCGCTGCAGGGCGACATGCGGCTGGACGAGGAAGGTACCGGCTGGGGCTGGAAGAGCGCCGGCATGGTGAAGGCCGCCGATACCGCGCTGCCGACGACCTGCGTGATGCCGGCTTTCCGGTGAAAGCCGGTGGCTGCGTGATGCCGAAAGGCTGAAGCGTCAGCCGCCGGCGGCGCTGTCGCCGGTCACGGTGTCGATCGGCTGGTCGAGATCCATGCCGGCCTTCTCGAAGCCCTTGCGCCAGTCGATCAGGTGGCGCTGGGTCCACAGCCGGGCCATCTCGCGGTCGCGCCGGCGCACGGCCTCCACCAGCATGCGATGCGCCTCGATCAGGCGCCGGGCGCCCTGCTCGCTGCCGCCGACCGCCACCTGGGTGGTCGGATAGATCAGCATGTTCGACGGCTCGCGCGCCAGTTCCAGCACGCGGTTGCGGCCGGCGCGCTCCAGCATGATGTGGAACTCGCTGTCATAGGCGGCGACGGCGGCGGGATTGTGCATCACCTGTTCGGTGGCGGCGATGTTGGATTCCAGCCCGGCGATGTCGTCCTCGGTGGCGCGCATCACCGCCAGTTCGATGGAGGCGAGGCTGAGGGCCATGGTCGCCTCCAGCAGCTCGCGGAAGGTGACCTGGTGCAGCACCAGCGCGCGGCTGGCGCGGCTGGCCAGGCGGTCGTAATGGGGCAGGCCGACCGACAGCCGGCGGCTGGAATCGCGGTGCACCAGCCCGCCATGTTCCAGCAGGCGGATGCCCTCGCGCACGGTGGAGCGGTTGACCCCGAACTGCTTGACCAGTTCGGCCTCGGTGCCGATCGGGTCGCCCGGGCGCAGGCGGCCGGACAGGATTTCGCGCTCGATGGCCTCGGCGACCATCTGGTAGGCGGGAACCGGCGTGATGCGGGCGAATTTTTCGGCGACTTCCGACATTTACGTCCTGTCTATGCCCCCCTTGCCGGCCCGGCGCAAGGCCCGGCGCAATTTTCAGGCGCTATGGCCCGGAACGATTCGCGTATGCGTATGATCGGCCCTGAGGCCCGGCGAAGTCCAGTTTCCGCCGGAAGACCCATGCATACAAATGCAGCGTTGACTCGCGTCTGATTGTCCGACAATCATAACCCCCAAGCAAAATAAAAATGGCCGGGGAGGCCACGCCGATGAGACTGCGCCGTATCGGGCTGGCCGCCATGGCCGGCATTGCCATCCTTGCGCTTCAGACCCCCGCCGTCCTGGCCGCCGAGCTGCTGGCCAAGGCCGATCCCGCATCCGTGGGCTTCGCGCCCGACCGCCTCGCCCGCATCGGCGCGCGGCTGCAGGCCGATTCGCAGGCCGGTGTCATTCCCGGCGCCGTCGTGCTGGTCGCCCGCCAGGGCAAGATCGCCTATTTCGAATCCTTCGGCCTGCAGGACCCGCAGACCAAGGCGCCGATGACGCGCGACAGCATCTTCCGCATCTATTCGATGACCAAGCCGATCGTGACGGCGGCCGCGATGATGCAGGTGGAGGAAGGCCGCTATCACATCAGCGATCCGGTGGCGAAGTTCATTCCGTCCTTTGCCAAGGTGCAGGTCGGCGTCGAAAAGCCCGCCGCCGAGGCCGGCGGCAAGCCGACACTCGAACTCGTGCCGCCGCGCCGCGCCATGAGCATCCAGGACCTGATGCGCCACACCTCGGGCATCACCTATGGCTTCTTCGGCGTCGGCGCCGTGAAGGCGCTGTATGGCGACGTGCTGAAAGGCGATGTCGACAATGCCGAATTCGCCGAACGCATCGCCGCCCTGCCGCTGGCCTACCAGCCCGGCACGGTGTGGGATTACAGCCATTCCACCGACATCCTCGGCCGCGTGATCGAGGTGGTGGACAAGAAATCGCTGGGCAATGCGCTGAACGACCGTCTGCTCAAGCCGCTGGGCATGAAGGACACCGCCTTCTATGTCACCGACAAGGCCAAGCACGCACGCGTCGCCGAGCCCTTTGCCAACGACCGCAGCCTCGGCGGCGGTGTCGAATTCTTCGATCCGCGCCAGCCCGGCAAATTCGAGGGCGGCGGCGGCGGCCTGACCGGCACGGCGATGGATTATGCCCGCTTCCTGCAGATGCTGCTGGATGGCGGCACGCAGAACGGCAGGCGGTATCTGAGTCCGAGAATCCTTGCCTACATGACCGCCGACCATATGGGCACCGGCGTGGTGCCGGGCCCGTATTTCCTGCCCGGCCCCGGCTACGGCTTCGGCCTCGGCTTCGGCGTGCGCCTGGCGGCCGGCGTGTCCGCCGATCCGGGCAGTGTCGGCGACTATTACTGGGGCGGCGCCGGCGGCACCTATTTCTGGGTCGACCCGAAGGAAAAGATGTTCGCCGTCTTCATGATGCAGTCGCCCAAGCAGCGGCTGACCTATCGCGCGCTGATGCGCGACATGGTCTACGCCGCGCTGGTGAAATGAGCATGCCGGAAATTCGTGCAGCCGCAATGCACAGGAGATCGACACGATACCAGCGTGCAAAACGTAGGGCCGTATTGCCTTGACTTGGCAGTACCGCTTCGGCACGCTTTCACACAATTCAACGAATTCGCTGCACCAGCAGCGGATCGGCGGACCGGAAGCCGCCGCACAACATAATCGGGATGGAGGAAACACAATGCCGACTCGTTTCGGGAAGGGCGTGGCGCTGGCCGGGCTCGCAATCGGCCTCATGGCCACACCGGCGATTGCCGCAGACACGATCAAGATCGCCTATATCGACCCGCTGTCCGGCATGATGGCGCCGATCGGCGAGCAGGGCCTCGCCGATTACCGGTTCATGGCCGAACGCATCAATGCCGCCGGCGGTGTTGCCGGCAAGAAGCTCGAGATCGTGCCGTTCGACAACAAGCTGTCGGCGCAGGAAACCATCGTGCAGGCGCAGAAGGCCATCGACCAGGGCATCCGCATCATCACCCAGGGCAACAGCTCGGGCCTGGCCGCGGCACTGATCGACTTCGCCAACAAGAACAACGAGCGCAATCCGGGCAAGGAAGTGCTCTATGTCAACTATGCGGCGGTCGATCCGGCGCTGACCAACGAGAAGTGCAGCTACTGGCATTTCCGCTGGGATGCCAACAGCGACATCAAGATGCAGGCGCTGACCAGCTACATGAAGTCGAATGCGTCGATCAAGAAGGTCTACCTGATCAACCAGGACTATTCCTTCGGCCATGCGGTGCGCAAGGCGGCGGTCGAGATGCTGAAGGCCAAGCGGCCGGACATCCAGATCGTCGGCGATGAGCTGCATCCGATCGCCAAGATCACCGACTTCTCGCCTTACGTCGCGAAGATCAAGGCCGCGGGCGCCGACAGCATCATCACCGGCAACTGGGGCTCCGATATCGCGCTGCTGCTGAAGGCGGCCGCCGATGCCGGCCTGAACGCCAACTTCTACACCTACTATGCCGGCGGCGCCGGCGGCCCGACCGCGATCAAGCAGACCGGCCTCGACGGCAAGGTCTTCCAGATCGTCGAGGGTCTCGCCAATGCCGGCGGCGGCGACTCGCAGGAATTCGAGGCGGCCTTCCGCAAGAACCACGATTTCGGCTGGACCTACCCGCGCGTTCGCAACGCCGTCGAAATGCTGGCCAAGGCGATCAACGAGGCGAAGTCCGACGACCCGCTGAAGCTGGTGCCGATCCTGGCCGGCATGAAGCACAAGACCATGTACGGCGCCGAAGCCTACATGCGTGAGACCGACCACCAGTTCTTCCAGGACATGTACATCGCCAACTTCGTGCCGGTCGGCGGCGAGGTGAAGTTCGACGAGGAAAAGACCGGCTGGGGCTGGAAGGTGGCGGCCAAGATCCCCGCCCAGTTCACCAACGTCTCCACCACCTGCAAGATGCAGAAGCCGAGCTGATCGGACACTTGCAACCGGACCTGCGGCCCCGGATCATCCGGGGCCGCAACGTCTCCGGCCCGGAATCCGCCACGGCCGGATTCCTGTTTTTCCAGGGGGAAGCCGCGTGCTCGAGATCATTGTCTTTTCCACACTGAACGGCGTGCTGTATGGCATGCTGCTGTTCCTGCTCGCCAGCGGCCTGACCGTGATCTTCTCGATGATGGGCGTGCTGAATTTCGCCCATGCCAGCTTCTACATGCTGGGTGCCTATTTCGGCTACCAGATCAGCCAGTTCACCGGCTTCTGGGCCGGCCTGCTGGTGGCCCCGGTTCTCGTCGGCCTGATCGGCGCCCTCGTCGAGCGCTTCGGCCTGCGCACCGTCCATAAATGGGGCCATGTGCCCGAGCTGCTGTTCACCTTCGGCCTCGCCTTCGTGATCGAGGAACTGGTCAAGATGGTCTGGGGCAAGCTGCCGGTGGATTACCAGGTGCCGGCAGCGCTGGATTTCTCCGCCTTCGAGCTGTTCGGCACCACCTATCCGGCCTTCCGGATGTTCATGCTGCTGATCTCGCTGGCCATCTTCATCGTGCTGCTGCTGGTGATGACGCGCAGCCGCGTCGGCCTGATCATCCAGGCGGCGCTGACCCATCCCAACATGGTGGCGATGCTCGGCCACAACGTGCCCAAGGTGTTCATGGTGGTGTTCGGCTTCGGCTGCGGCCTGGCCGCCATCGCCGGCGTGATCGCCGGCCCGGCCCTGGTCACCGATCCGGCCATGGCCGCCACGCTGGGCCCGATCCTGTTCGTCGTCGTCGTCTTCGGCGGGCTGGGCTCGCTGCCCGGCGCCTTCATCTCGGCGATGCTGATCGGCCTGATCCAGACCTTCGCCATCGCCATCAACTATTCGCTGGGCGACGCGCTCGGCCTGGTCGGCATCGGCCGCCCGGTCAGCGGCGCGCTCAGCGATCTCTGGCAGGTGACGGTGGCGCAGATCGGTCCGATCCTGCCCTACCTGATGCTGGTGCTGATGCTGATTTTCCGGCCCACGGGCCTGCTGGGCACGCGGGAGACCTGAGTAATGCGCGCGACCACCACCATGACCTCTCCCGCCATCCTGTCCCTCGATACCCTGCGCCGCTACGGCATCTGGATCCTTGTCGCCGCACTGTTCCTGGTGCTGCCGAAGATCTTCAGCTCGGGCGGCGCCATCACCACCATGTGCCTGATGGGCATCATGATCGTGTTCTCGCTCAGCTATAACATGCTGCTGGGCCAGACCGGCCTGCTCAGCTTCGGCCATGCCGTCTATTACGGGCTGGGCGGCTTCCTCGCCGTGCATGCGATGGGCGTGATCGCCGCCGACCGGCTGCCGATCCCGCTGCCGGTGATCCCGCTGGCGGGCGGCTTCATGGGCCTGACCTTCGGCATCATCTTCGGCGCCGTTTCCACCCGCCGTGCCGGCACGGTGTTTGCCATGATCACACTGGGCCTGGCCGAGCTGATCGCCTCGATGTCGCTGATCCTGCGCGGCTTCTTCGGCGGCGAGGAAGGCATTTCCGCCAACCGCACCCGCATGCTGCCCTTCTTCGGGCACAAATTCGGCCCGCAGATCGAGATCTACTACCTGATCGCCGCCTGGTGCTTCATCTGCATCGTGCTGATGTTCGCCTTCACCCGCACGCCGCTGGGCCGCATCTGCAACGCGGTGCGCGACAATCCGGAACGCACCGAATTCGTCGGTTATTCGACCCAGATGGTGCGCTTCTCGGCCTTCGCCATTTCCGGCTTCTTCGCCGGCATCGCCGGCGGCCTGACCGCGATCAACTTCGAGCTGATGAATGCCATCAACCTGGCCGGCGCGCAGTCGGGCGTGGTGCTGCTGATGGCCTATATCGGCGGCATCGGCCATTTCTTCGGCCCGATCCTCGGCGCCATCATCGTCACCCTGCTGCAGAGCATGCTGTCGGATTTCACCGGTGCCTGGCATCTGTATTTCGGCCTTCTGTTCATCGCCATGGTGATGTTCGCGCCGGGCGGCATCGCCGGCCTGATCATGCTGCACGAGCCGCTGGTGCGCCGGCGGTCCTTCCACCGCGTGCTGCCGCGCTATGCCCTGATGGCGGTGCCGGCCCTGCTCGGACTTGCCGGCCTCGTCGCCCTGATCGAGATCGCGCATCACCAGATGGTCAAGGCCGGCACCGCGGGACCGGCGATGCGGCTGTTCGGCATCGCCTTCCACTCCGACAACCCGCTGGCCTGGCTGGCGGCGCTGGTGCTGATCGCCGCCGCCATCCTGCTCGGCCGCCGCTGGGGACCCGGCTTCCGCGACGCTTTCAACACCGCCGCCCATGGCGGCGGCGAAAAGGAGACCGGCCGATGACCGCCGCCGCCATGAACGCGCTGCAGCTGGCCGACGTGCACAAGGCCTTCGGCAACACGCCGATCATCCGCGGGGTGACCCTGGACATCCGCAGCGGCGAGCGCCATGCCATCATCGGCCCGAACGGTGCCGGCAAGTCGACGCTGTTCCACCTGATCTCGGGCCGCTTCCCGGTCAGCTCCGGCCGCATCGCCCTGAACGGCGAGGACATCACCGGCCTGCGCCCCTACCAGATCAACCGCCGCGGCCTGTCGCGCAGCTTTCAGGTCACCAACATCTTTCCGCGGATGAGCGTGTTCGAGAATGTGCGCTGCGGCGTGCAGTGGCATCTCGGCTACCGCTATTCCTTCTGGTCCAACATCCGCAAGGCGCGCGATGCCAATGACCGCGCCGATGCCATCCTGCGCGAGATCGGCCTCGCCGACCGCGCCGAGATGCCGGCAGGCCTGCTGACCTATGCCGAGCAGCGCGCGCTGGAGATCGGCATCACCATCGCCGGCGGCGCCGGGGTGATCATGCTGGACGAACCGACCGCCGGCATGAGCCGGTCGGAAACCGCGCATTTCGTCGACCTGATCCGCAAGGTCACGGAAGGGCGCACCCTGATCATGGTCGAACACGACATGGGCGTGGTGTTCGACCTCGCCGACCGCATCAGCGTTCTGGTCTACGGCGAGATCATCGCCACCGACCGGCCGGCCGACATCCGCGCCAACAAGCGGGTGCAGGAAGCCTATCTCGGACAAGCCATGGAAGCGGAGCACTGATCATGAGCGAGACCATGCTTCAGGTCCGCGACCTGCATGCCTATTACGGCAAGAGCCATATCCTGCATGGCGTCAGCTTCGATGTCGGCACTGGCGAGATCGTCTCGCTGCTGGGCCGCAACGGCGTCGGCCGCTCCACCACCATCAAGGCGATCATGGGCGACGTGCCGCCGCAGGGCTCGATCGTCTTCAAGGGAACCCAGATCGCCGGCCGCAAGCCGCACGAGATCGCCCGGCTCGGCCTCGGCTACGTGCCGGAGAACCGCGACATCTTCCCCGGCCTGACCGTGCGCGAGAACCTGTATCTCGGCCAGAAATCCGCCAAGGGCGGCGGCCGCTGGTCGATCCAGGACATGTTCGACATCTTTCCGCGCCTGGAGGAACGTGCCGACACCGCCGCCGGCGTCCTCTCGGGCGGCGAGCAGCAGATGCTGACCATGTGCCGCACGCTGATGGGCGATCCCGACCTGATCATGGTCGATGAGCCGACCGAAGGCCTGTCGCCGATGATGGTCGAGCATGTCGGCAAGCTGCTGACCCGCATCGCCGAGCGCGGCATCTCGATCCTGCTGGTCGAGCAGAAGCTGACCATCGCGCTGAAGATCTGCGCGCGGCTCTATGTGATGGGCCATGGCCACATGGTGTTCGAGGGCACTGCGCAGCAGCTGATGGACGATGCCGCCATCCGCAAGGAGTGGCTGGAGGTCTGAGCGCCCTTCCGCCATCGGGTTTTTCACCGATAGGAAGAGATACCGCCTTGCGCATCGTCCGATGCGTGCATCATGCTGGGATACCCCAACAGCCGCAGGGATCCCGCCCGCCATGCCCCTCCGCCGCCGCGATCCCCCCGGTTGCCGGGGCCTGCGCCTGCGCGGTCGCATCCTGTATGTGCTGCTGTGTTTCGCCCTGGCCGGTACGCTGGCCGGGGTGCTGACCCCCGCGCCGGCCCGCGCCGCCGAGGCCGGCCTCAACGCCCTGCGCACCGCGCAGGATGCCGCCGAGATGGGCGACCAGCGGCTGGCCGCGCTGGCCCTGTATGCGGCGCTGCATCTCGGCATCCCCGACAGGCTGGTGCCGGCGGTCGAGGCCACCCTCTGCGTCACCAGCATGACCATCGCCGTGGACAAGGCGGCCTTCGATTTCTGCCGCAGCGTGCTGCGCCATGGCGGTGCCGATGGCCGCGACCATGCCGAGGCGCTGGGCAGCATGCTGGCCTCGATCGCCATGATCCTGGCCGATGAAGGCCAGATCGGGGCCGCCGAATGGGCGGTGGATGAATTCGCCTGGCGCTTCGGCGGCGCCGACTATGACGGCCTCGACTACATGGATCTCGATTTCGACCGCCAGCGCACCCAGCTGGCGCGGGCGGAAATCCGGCGCCAGCGCGGCGATCCGGCCACCGCCCTGGTCCTGATCGACCAGATTTCCCGCGAGCGGCTGCAATTCCCGCACGACCTCGACCGCGCCGATGCCGAGCTGCGCGCCCTGCAGGTGCTGCGGGTGCGGCTGTTTGCCGCCCATGACACCGGCGACCGCGACCAGATGCACGACAGCATCGAGCGCATCGCCCGCATCAGCGAAGGCCTGCGCACGCCGGCCGGGCTGGACTATGCCGGCGGCCTGCTGATCTGCCAGGCCTATCTGCTGGCCGGCCGGCCGGAGAAAAGCGACCGCGCGCTGATCGAACAGGTCGACCTGCGCACCGATGGTCTGCTGCTGTTTCTCGAGCGCGCCAACGAGAAGGACCCGCAGCACCAGCCCCTGCAGCACGAAGCCTGGCGGCTGGTGCGGCGCTGCGCGCCGGATGTGTATTTC
Source organism: Ferrovibrio sp. (assembly GCF_964218355.1). Taxonomy (GTDB): domain Bacteria; phylum Pseudomonadota; class Alphaproteobacteria; order Ferrovibrionales; family Ferrovibrionaceae; genus Ferrovibrio. Next base: position 101,976 of record NZ_CAXPMC010000018.1, read on the forward strand.
GTGCTGATCCCGGCCGACATCGCCGGCCGCCTGGTCGACCGGGGGCTTGGACCGCAGACCGTCGATGCCCTGCTCGACGATTACCGCGATGCCCGCTATGCCGAGGCCGGACAGCGTTTCGACGCACTGATCGCGGCATTGCGGGCGGAGACGCATCCGCGCGCGCGCCAGCTGGCGCGGCGCCTGGAACTGCTGCGCCTGTATCTGCTGGCGCCACCCGGGCGGATCGAACGCGGCTGAGGCCCGGCCGCGGCCCCGTTCAGGCCGGCGTGGCCAGCTTCAGCCCGACGATGCCGGCAACGATCAGGCCGATGCAGCCGAGCCGGACCAGCGACGCGCTCTCGCCCAGCAGGACGATGCCGAGCAGCACCGTGCCGATGGTGCCGATGCCGGTCCAGACCGCATAGGCGGTGCCCAGCGGCAGGGTCTTCAGCGCCAGCCCCAGCAGCCACAGGCTGACCACCATCGCGCCGATGGTGCCCAGCGTCGGCCACAGTTTCGTGAAGCCATGGGTGTATTTCAGCCCGACCGCCCAGGCAGTTTCGGCCAGGCCGGCCAGCAGCAGAATCAGCCATGCCATCTGCATGTCTCCTTGCAGCGGATGCAGGGCCGTCCCTGCGGGATTGGGGGGAATGCCGGGCCGTCCCGGCAAGGGTCATATGGGGCCGGCCGCGGGCGCGGTCAAGACACGGGGCTGGCCATCACCTGGGCGGCCAGCATCATGTCCGGCGTCTCGCCGTCGCGGGCCAGCGGCAGGATCAGCGCCTCGAAGCGGGCAACCAGCCCGTCCGGACTGACGCCGTCGGCCAGCGCCCAGAGCGGCCGTCGCGCCGACGCGGCGGCGGCATAGGCCTGCTGGGCACGGGCGGCGAAGGCGATGTCCGGATGTTCGTCGATGCGGCGGCCGGTGAGATCGAAGCCGCGGGATTCGGCCACCGCGCTGCCGAAGACGCGGTAGCGGAAGCGCGGCGCCGGCCAGTCCGGCGTGCCGGGTTCGATGTCGAACAGGAACAGGCTGCCGAGGATGTAGCGCAGGTCTTCCGGCCTGAAGCTGTCGCGCGACGGCAGCCGGCGGCGGCCGCGCCAGCCATCCCAGTCCCGCAGCAGCTGCGCCAGCCTGGCATCGCCGATGCGCGGCAGCAGGATGGCGGGTTCGTCGCAGGCGGTGTCCAGTCGGGTCGGCGGCGTGGCACTGTCGCCGGGGCGCAGCGACCGGTTGATCTGTCCCTGCAGCACCATGTCGATGCTCTGCCCGTCGGCAGCCAGCGGCAGACAGACGGTTTCGATCTCGGCCACCGTGTTGTCGGGCCCGGGATAGCGGCCGCGGGTCAGCACCGGCAGGCGCTCGGCCACGATGCGTTCGAGACCGAACGCGGTCAGTTCGCCGATCGCCGGCTGCGGATGGTCGGTCACGGCCCGGCCGGTGAGATCGAAGCCGCGCTCGAAGACGAGATTGGCGCCGAACAGCCGGCAGGTGGCGGTGCGCGGATCGGCGCCGGTCTGCCACAGGATCAGGTTGCCGAGGATGTAGCGCAGGCTTTCCGGCTGGAAGTCGGCGCGGCCGGGAAGATGGCCGGGCGGGTGGCCGTCGCGGCCGCGGCTGGCCCAGTCCTGCAGCAGCCGGCGCAGGGCGGCCGCGCGGATCCGCGGCAGCAGCATCTGCGGCGGGCCGCAGAGGAATTCCTCCAGCTGCGACAGTCTGGGGACGAGGGCATGCATGGCCCATTGGGGCCATGCATGCCGGGTGCCGTCAAGTCACGGGGAAAAAGTCGGGGCCGCCGCCGTTTGCGAGACGGGGAAGGCGCGGCGGCCCCGTGGTCCTGCCAGGCGGAGGGGCGGGAAGCCCGGCAGAAGGCGTCAGTCCGGCGCGGGCCGGCGTTACTCGGCCGCTTCGGCAATGGCGGCGCCGCCGCCCGCCGCCTCACCTTCGATGGTGGCGGCAACCGCATGCACCACCGCAGCGATACGCACCGCGGCCTGGATCTGCTCGGCGGTCATGCCGCCCTTGCGTAGCTCATGCTCATGGGCCTCGACGCACATGCCGCAGCCGTTGACCGCCGAGACGGCCAGCGACCACAGCTCGAAATCGACCTTGTCGACGCCGGGCTTGCCGATCACGTTCATGCGCAGCTTGGCCGGCAGCGTCTTGTAGTCGCTGGCCTCGCCCATCATGTGGACGAAACGGTAATAGATGTTGTTCATGCCCATGATGGCGGCGGCGGCCTTGGCGGCGGTCAGCGCCTCGGGCGACAGCCTGGGCTCGAACTCGGCCAGCAGGGCACGGATCACGTCGGCATTGCGCGCGGCATAGGCGGCGGCGACGAAGGTGCCGGCGCGCTGCTGTTCGGTCAGCACCGGCTCGGTGGCCAGCGAACCCAGATTGAGCTTGAGGTCGCGGGCGTAATCCGGCAGGGCGGTCTTCAGGCTTTCGAGGCTCATGGCGAAACTCCTTGGTCTTCTGGTTCCGGGGTCTTCTCGTCCCGGGGTCGGCCCGCCGCACGGTCCTTGCGGTGCGGCGGCGGGCCTCCCGATCATCGGCAGAGGCGGAAGGACGGCTTACGCGGCCTTCAGGACCTCTTCGCCCTTCTGCCAGTTGCAGGGGCAGAGTTCATCGGTCTGCAGGGCATCGAGCACGCGCAGCACTTCCTGCGGATTGCGGCCGACGCTGAGGTCGTTCACCGACACGAAGCGGATGATGCCCTCCGGGTCGACGATGAAGGTGGCGCGCAGGCAGACGCCCTCGTTCTTGTCGAGGATGCCGAGCGACTGGCTCAGCTCGCGCTTGATGTCGGCCAGCATGGCGAACGGCAGGTCCTTCAGGTCGGCATGGTTGTTGCGCCAGGCCAGATGCACGAATTCGCTGTCGGTCGACACGCCGTAGACGACGGCGTCGCGGTCGGCGAACTCGCCGTTGATCTTGCCGAAGGCGGCGATCTCGGTCGGGCAGACGAAGGTGAAGTCCTTCGGCCAGAAGAAGACGACCTTCCACTTGCCCTTGTCGCTGTCGCTGGAAATGTCGGTGAAGGCCTTCTTCGGGTCGGTGGAAACGACGGCCTTGAGGTTGAAGGCGGGGAACTGGTCGCCGATGGTCAACATGTGAGAATGCTCCTCTCTTGGGTTTTTCAGTCCGGGGCGGCGGGGCTGGTCACGCTGCCGGCCCTGTGGCCGCACGCTCTCCGTCCCGCTCGAAATGATACTTAGACGCTTTCTAATCATTGTTCCAACGGATAATTCCATTGATATTAATCGGATCAGCCGATTATACTGGCGGCAATGATCAATCTTCCCACCCTGCGGCAATGGCGCTATCTGGTGGCGCTGGCGGAAATCCGCCATTTCGGCAAGGCTGCCGAAGCCTGCCTGGTCACCCAGTCGACCCTCTCGGCGGGCATCCAGGAACTGGAAACCCAGCTCGGCGCCGCCCTGGTCGACCGCACCAAGCGCAAGGTGGTGCTGACCCCGCTGGGCGAGGACCTCGCCGCCCGTGCCCGCGAATTGCTGCGCGAGGCCGAGGAGATGGTGCTGCTGGCCCGGGCCGCCGCGGCACCGCTGACCGGACCGCTGCGACTGGGCGTCATCCCGACCATCTCGCCCTTCCTGCTGCCGCGCGTGCTGCCGGCGCTGCGGCGGCGCTTTCCCGACCTGCGGCTGTTCCTGCGCGAGGACCTGACGGCGCGGCTGGTCGACCTGCTGCTGGCGGGCAAGCTCGACCTGCTGCTGATCGCCCTGCCCTACGAGGGCGGCGCCATCGACACCCTGCCGCTGTTCGACGATGCCTTCGCGCTGGCCTGCCGCAGCGATCATGTCCTGGCGAAGCAGGCCGGGCCGGTCCGGCTCGGCGATCTGGCCGATACCCAGCTGCTGCTGCTGGAGGACGGCCACTGCCTGCGCGACCATGCGCTGGCGGCCTGCCGGCTGCCGCCCTCGCCGCGCCGCGACGGCTTTGCCGCCACCTCGCTGCATACGCTGGTGCAGATGGTCGACAGCGGCCTTGGCGTCACGCTGCTGCCGCAGCTGGCGCTCGCGGCCGGTATCCTGCGCGGGACCGATGTGGTGACGCGGCCGCTGGCCGGCGATGGCGGCGGCCGGACCGCACCGGCACGGCAGATCGGCCTGGCCTGGCGGCGCGGCACCCAGCGTGCCGATGAATTCCGGCTGTTCGGCAACGCCCTGCACGAAGCCATGGACAAGACCGCCGCGACACAGGATTCCACCGCATCATGACCCGCACCCTGATCCGGCCGGCACAGCCTGCCGATGCCGCAACCATCATCGCGCTGGTGACGGCACTCGCGGAATACGAGAACGAGCCGCTGTCCAGCGTGAAGATCACGCCGGCCGACGTGCTGCGCGACGGCTTCGGGCCGGAGCGGCGCTTCGAGGCGCTGATCGCCGAACTGGACGGCAAGCCCGTCGGCTTCGCGCTGTTCTTCCACAATTACTCGACCTGGGAAGGCCGCGCCGGCATCTATGTCGAGGACCTGTTCGTGCTGAAGGAGGCGCGCGGCCACGGCCTCGGCCGGCAGCTGATCACGGCGATTGCCGCGATGGCCGATGCGCGCGGCTGCAAGCGGATCGACCTCAATGTGCTGGACTGGAATCCGACCCGCGATTTCTATCACCGGCTCGGCATCGCCCACATGAAGGAGTGGCTGCCCTACCGCATGACCCAGCCGGCCATCGCCGCCCTGGCGGCACAGGCCGATGCGGCCTGGTTCCCGCAGCTGCGCTGACCGGACCGCCGGGATTTCCTGCCGCGCCAAAGTGTGAGAGAGTGGAGGCCGGAACAATCAGTGATTGCAGATGGTGTTGCCGAACAGTCCTCCGCATACCCAGCGTGCCGGCCGTACGCGTAATCCGATCCCCCGCGGCTTCATGGCGGTCGTCGCCATCGTCGCGGTGCTGCTGGGCGCCATCATCGGACTGACCGTCCTGCTGGTGGTGAACACCCATGACAGAACCCGGCTGCAGGCCGACCTGCAGATGCGCTATATCACCCGCACGGCGGCCGACTATATCCGCCGGCAGATCGATATCGCCGATGTGCTGATCGACCTGACCGGCGCCGAGGTGGCCGAGCGCCTGCGGTCCGCAGTCCTGCCCAGCGAAACCCTGATCGAAGCCCTGAGCCGCCGGGTCGACACCCTGCCGCAGGTCAGTGCCGTGCATGCCTATGACCACAGGGGCATGCTGTGGCTGTCCACCGGCACCGAACCGATGCCGCTGGACGTATCCGGACTGGAGCCGTTCCAGCGGCTGCGGGCCGGCGAGCATTCCCGGCTGGCAGTGCAGAGCGGCCCCGGCGCGCCGGCATTGCTGCGCCTGGCGCGGCGCATGAGCCTCGCCGACGGCAGTTTTTCCGGCATCATCATCGCCACCATGGATCTCGACGCCTTCGACGCGCTGGACCGCCGCAACCTTCCGGTCGCGGTGCGGGGGCTGGCGGTGATCAGCGACGACGGGCCGCTGGTCTTCGGCCAGCCCTATGCGGCAGCCGTGGAGCTGGCCGGCCTGACCAACTTCCTCAGCGACGAGGCTGACGGCCATGTGGCGATCGACGCCAGCGACCTGTACTGGGCGCGGGTCGCCCATCTGCCGCTGACCGTGCTGGTGCAGACCGCGACCGGCAGCGGCGCGCCCGACTGGTACAGCACGGCGGCCGGCTATGCCATGGTGATCGGCCTCGTCATGATTGCCGCCATTGCGGCATTGTGGGGCGCCTGGCGGCAGCTGCGCCAGCGCGCCGCATCGGAAGCCCTGCTGCGCGGCTTGATGAACAACCCGCCGATCATCATGGCCCTGCAGGATGCCGCCGGCCGCTATCTGATGGTCAACCGCCATTACTGCAACCTGCTGGGCCGCCAGGAAGGCGAGCTGATCGGCCGCACCTCGTACGATGTTTTCCCGCCGCGTGTCGCCGGCCTTTACGAACAGCAGATCCGCGAAGCCATCGATGCCGGCCGGCCGCTGGTCTTCGACACCGCGGCCCGCCAGCGCAGCGGCGAGATCCGCCAGTTCGTGCTGATCCGCTTCCCGATCTATGACGATGCGGGTCGCCTGCTGGCCGTCGGCGGCATCGGCATCGATATCAGCGAACGCAAGCAGCTGGAGGAGGCGCTGCGCGAGCATGCGGCGGAGCGCGAGCGGCTGGCCATGAACTTCGCGCAGCAGCGCGAGCTGGCCGAAACCGCCAACCGGGCCAAGAGCGAGTTCCTCGCCCATATGAGCCACGAGCTGCGCACGCCGCTGAACGCCATCATCGGCTTTTCCGACATCATCGCGAGCCGGATGCTGGGAAACAGCTCGGCGAAATACTTCGAATATGCCGACGACATCAGCCGCAGCGCCCATCACCTGCTCGGCGTCATCAACGACATCCTCGATGTCTCGCGCATCGAAAGCGGCAAGCTGGCCTTCGAGCCGGATTTCCACCGGCTGCACGATCTGGTCGAGGACAGCCTGCGGCTGGTGCAGGGGCGTGCGCGGGACGGCGGCATCGTCCTGAACAACGCCCTGCCCGCCGACTGGCCGGAGGCGAAGGTCGATGCGCGGATGGTCAAACAGATCCTGATCAACCTGCTGGGCAACGCCGTGAAGTTCACGCCGTCCGGCGGCCGCATTGCCGTCGATGGCCAGCGCCAGGCGGACGGCGCCGTCACCCTGCGGGTCAGCGATACCGGGCCGGGCATTCCGGCCGATCATCTGCCGCGGCTGTTCGAGCCGTTCTGGCAGGCCGCCGCCGGCATCCGCCGCAGCGAGGGCAGCGGCCTCGGCCTCAGCATCTGCCGCAAGCTGATCGAGCTGCATGGCGGCAGCATCACCATCGAATCGGCCATGGGGGCCGGAACCACGGTGATCGTGCGCTTTCCGGCCGGCACCATGAAGCCCGCCAGATCTTCCTAGGCTGCCGTCCACGCCGTGACGGAAACGAAAACGGCGCGCCCCCTGCGGGGCGCGCCGTCCGGTCCGTCGGGGCCGGCTGCGTTACTGCTGCAGCGGCCGGGTCTCGATGTCGCGGCCATCCGCCGCCGACAGGCTGAGGGTCGGCGCCACCGGCTGCTGGCGCGGGCGGCGGTTGTTGATCTCGTCGGCACGGCGCTGGCGGTAGACGCTGCGCAGCGTGACGTAATAGTCCAGCGAGGTCTTTTCCAGGTTGTCGAGGGTGTCGAGCAGCTCGGCACGGCTGTCGATGCCGCTGACCGCCATGCGGGCCCAGATCCAGCCGTCACGGTCGGTGTTGCGCAGGTACCAGTTCAGCGGATCGATCAGCGAATCGACGCCCAGGCCGACCAGGTCGCGCGGGCTGGACGGGCCGATCACCGGAATGAACAGGTACGGACCCTCGCCGCTGCCCCAGACCGCGAGGGTCTGGCCGAAATCCTCGGTATGCGGGGCGACGCCGAACCACTTGTCGGCGGCATCGTAGGTGCCGAGCAGGCCGACGGTGCTGTTGATGGCAAAACGCTCGACGGTCTGGCCGGCGCGGCCCAGCTCGCCCTGCATCAGGTCGTTGGCCAGGATCACCGGGGTCTTCAGGTTGACCAGGGCATTGTGGATGCCGGTCTGCACCGGCACCGGCACGATGATGCTGTAGACGAAGGCGACCGGCTTGAGCAGCAGGTTGTCGATCACCTGGTTCAGCTCGAACAGCGCACGGTTGACCGGCTCGAGCGGGTCATTCATCGCCTCGAAATCGGCCTTGCCCTGCGGGTCCTGCGGCGCAGAGGCGCAGCCGGCCAGCAGGCCCGCCGAGACGACGGCGGTCAGGGCGAGACGCTTCCAGTCGGAAAAGCCTGCGGAATGGGGCGAACGCAAGGCTGCGATCATGGTTCTATGACCTCTTTATACTTTTACGCCATACGGTTATCGGGCATCCGGGAGACGGTGGCAAGCCGAATCCCGGGCCCCTTTATGCAACCCGTCACAGTGCTGGCGTTATTTGCCGCCACTGGTGCGAAACTGCAACAGCGGCCGGCGGCGGCTTGCGGCCGCTCAGTGCAGGCGGCCGGCCGGCCCGTCTGCCTGCCCGCCTTCCGGCAGGTTTTCGTCCATGTCGGGATCATCCAGCTCAACCGCCGGTATGGTATAGGCTTCCTTCAGCCAGCGATTGAGGTCGACATCGGCGCAGCGCGGCGAGCAGAAGGGGGTGTGTTTCTGCACCGCCGGCTTGCCGCAGATCGGACAGGCCTTTCCGGTCATCCCCGCCCGCCCCCCTAACGGTCGGCCCGGCCGACGGAAAATCCGTCGCGGCGGCGGCCGGGCTCGCCGGTGACCGCCACGCTGGTGCCGATCTGCCGCTCGAACCGGGCTTTCAGGTCGCCGTCGACAAGGGCGGCAAGGTCGGGGGCACAGCGGATGTCGAGCCGGATGCCGGGCGGGCCGGCGGCGGCCTCGCGCCCCGCCTGGCGCAGCAGTTCGGCCAGCACGGCGGGCAGCGAGGGCAGATGGCCATCGCCATGGCAGGCCGGGCAGGATTCGAACAGCCGGGTGGCCAGCGGCTCGCCGATCCGCTTGCGGGTCATCTCGACCAGGCCCAGCGCCGACATGCCGAGGACTTTCGTGGGCGCCGGATCGCGGGCCAGCGCCTGGCGCAGGGCATTCACCGTCTGCGCGCGGAAGGCGGCGCTGTCCATGTGCAGGAAGTCGATCACGATGATGCCGCCGATGCCGCGCAGGCGCAGCTGGCGGGCGATCTCGGCGGCGGCCTGCAGATTCACCTTCAGCGCCATCTCGTCGAAATCGCCGCCGCCGCGCGACGAGCCGCGGCCGGAATCGACGTCGATGGCGGTCAGCGCCTCGGTCTCGCCGAAAATGATGGCGCCACCCGATGGCAGCTCGACCCGCCGCGCGCTGGCATGGGCGATGTCGTCCTCGATGTCGAACAGCGAGAACAGACCGGCCGGATCGTCGAAGCGTTCCAGACGGCCGACATGGTCGGGCGCATGCTCGAACAGCCAGGCACGCGCCTCGGCGAAGCCGGCGGCGGCATTGACGCGGATGCGGTCGAGCCGGGCACCGACATAATCGCGCAGGGCGCGGCCGACCGGGCCCATCTCGCGCCACAGCTCGGCCGGCACGGCGGAGGCTGCGGCGGCCTTGGCGCGGCGCTCCTCGATGGCGATCCAGCGCGCATAGAGGCGTTCGAGATCGGCAGACAGATCGTCCTTGCCGATGCCGTCGGCATTGGCATTGACCACGCAGCCCATGGATCGGCGGCGCTCGCCCTTCCGGCGGTCGTCGGCAGACGCCATCTTCACCTGGCTGACGCGGCGGTCGCCGGCGCGGCGCTGCAGGCGCGCCGCCACTTCCAGCGGCGTCTGGTCGGCCAGCGCCAGCAGGCTCTGCATCACGGCGGCGAGCCGCATGCGTTCGGCATCCTGGGCGATGCGGCGGGTGACGCGGACGGCCGGATCGAACGGCGTCAGCGACAGGAAACGGCCGGGCAGCGCGATCTGGCCGGTCAGCTTGACGCCCTTCTCGCCGACCGGATCGCGGATCACCTGCACCAGGACGGTTTCGCCCTCGTGCAGGCATTGCTCGATCGGCTTGCCGGCATCATCCGCGTCGCGCAGATCGGCGCGGGCGAGAAAGCCGTCGCGGCTCAGCCCGATATCGACATAGGCGGCCTGCAGCCCCTTCTCGATCCGCCGCACGCGGCCGAGGAAGACCGCGCCCAGCGCCGAATCGCGCTCGGGGCGTTCGAGGTCGAGATGCACCAGCCGGTCTTCCTCGACCAGCGCCACCCGCGTTTCGGTCAGGCCGACATCGATCAGCAGTTCGTTCGCCATCGAATCACTTATAGCCGTTTTCCGGCCGCAGCGGGTAGCCGAAGCCGTCCAGCAGCTGGGCCGTCTCGGCCAGCGGCAGGCCGACCACGTTGCTGTAGGAGCCGCCGATCCATGGCACGAAGGCGGCGGCGCGGCCCTGGATGCCATAGCCGCCGGCCTTGCCCTCGCCCTCGCCGCAGGCGGCATAGGCGGCGATCTCGGCGGCCGACAGCCGCTTGAAACGCACGATGGTCTCGGCCAGGCGGGTCTGGCGGCGGCCGTCGGGATGGCACAGCACCAGCCCAGTCAGCACCCGGTGGCGGCGGCCCGACAGCAGGGCGAGGCAGGCCCGGACCTCGGCGGCATCCGCCGCCTTGGGCAGGATGCGGCGGCCGAGCGCCACCACCGTATCCGCGGCCAGCACCAGCGCATCGGGGCGCAGGGCGGCCACCGCGGCGGCCTTCCCCGCGGCCAGCCGCAGGGCCAGCGCGCGCGGCAATTCGCCTTTGCCGGGGGTTTCGTCGAGTTCGGCAGGCAGGATTTCCGTCGGCGTCACGCCCATCTGCGCCAGCAGGTCGCGGCGGCGCGGCGAGGCCGACGCCAGGACAAGGGACACGGGGGATGCCGGAATGGACGGAGTCCCGGCCATGACAGCCCCGGCCGGCTTACTTGAAGCGGAAGGTGATGCGGCCCTTGGTCAGGTCGTAGGGGGTCATTTCCACCATGACCTTGTCGCCTGCCAGCACGCGGATGCGGTTCTTGCGCATCTTGCCCGAGGTATGCGCCAGCACCTCGTGGTCGTTGTCGAGCTTGACCCGGAACATCGCGTTGGGGAGCAACTCCTCCACCACGCCGGGGAATTCCAGCAATTCTTCCTTCGCCATTCCGCCTCTGATTTGAACGGGATACGGGGCAGGCCGGATGGGTGGCCGGCCGCTGCACTGCGCCGCCCGGCGGCGCGGGCCAGAACATGCGCGCGCGGGGGCGGAAAATCAAGCGTGGGCTGCGCGGCAGCCGCCCCACCCCCGGGAACAGACCGGGAATATCAGTCCGCGGCGCTGCCGGAGAGCGGGAAGACCATGGTCGCCGTGGTGCCGCTGCCCAGTGTGCTGTCGATCAGCAGCCGGCCGCCATGCAGGCCCATCAGCCGGCGCGAAATGGCCAGCCCGAGGCCGGTGCCCTGGCCGCGCTCGTTCTTCGGGCCGGCCTGGTAGAAGGCCTCGCCCAGCCGGGCGAGGTCGGCCGGCGCGATGCCGGGGCCGTCATCGGCCACCATGATGCGGATCTCGCCGCCGCCGGATTCGCCGCGTACCACGATGCGGCCTTCGGACGGCGTGAACTTGATGGCGTTGGAAATCAGGTTCAGCAGCACCTGGCGGAAGGCGCTGCGGTCGGCCTGCAGGACCGGCAGGCCATGCAGCGAGGCATCCATCACCAGCGACAGGTCGCGCTGCCGCGCCTGCGCCAGCAGCAGCGAGATCACCGCATCGGCTTCGTCGACCACCGTCAGGCTGTCGGGCTGCAGCACCAGCTTGCCGGCCTCGATGCGGCTGAGATCGAGAATGCTGGTAATCACCTCGAGCAGATGGGCACCCGCCTGGCGGATCAGGCCGGCATAGTCGTGGTAATGCGGATCGCCGAGCGGACCGAAGGATTCGCTCTGCAGCATCTCGGAAAAACCGATGATGGCATTCAGCGGCGTGCGCAGCTCGTGGCTCATGAAGGCAAGGAACTCGCCTTTCGAGCGCGAGGCCAGCATCGCCTCCTCGCGTGCCGCCTCGGTTTCGGCCAGCGCCCGGTGCAGCTCCAGCGCATCGGTGACCAGCAGGCCGAATTCGCGCAGCTGGTTGCGGGCATCCGCGTCGAAGCGGCGCGGCGCGGCATCGAATATCGCCAGGGTGCCGATGCGGTGGCCTTCGGCGGTGGTGATCGGCGCCGCCGCATAGAAACGCAGGCCGCCTTCCGCGGTGACGAAGGGGTTGTCGGCGACCCGGGCATCCTGCGTCGCATCCTCGATGACGCAGACCTCGTCCTGCATGATCGCCCAGGCGCAGAGGCCGTGTTCGCGCGGCACTTCCCGCATGGCGATGCCGATATGCGCCTTGAACCACAGCCGGTCGGCATCCACCATCGAGATCATGGCGCCGGCCGTGCCGAAGACGCGCGCCGCCAGCTGCACCAGCCGGTCGAAGCGCGGATCATAGGGCGTGTCGAGAATGGCGAAGCGGCGCAGGGCGCCCTGGCGGGCGGCTTCGTCAGGCGGCAGTGGCGCGGCGGGCAATCGAATTCCCTCTGAAGACGCCCCTAGATAGCCTTCGTCCGCCCCCTGAGCAACCCCCTCTTGATGCGGCCGGCGCACACTGCGGCGCGGCCATATACCTGCGCGGGAATCTTCCCCAGCCGCGGCAGCCTGACCGGAGGCCTGGCCGGCGGCCGCCGGAGGCTGGACCGGCGCGGTGCTTCGCGCCTATGACAGACCGCATGCTGCAGCTGGACCACATTACCATCCTTGCACCCTCGCTGCCGGAGGGCGTCGCCCATGTGCGGGACTGTCTCGACATCGATGTCCCGTTCGGCCGGCAGCACCAGGATATGGGCACCCATAATCATCTGCTGCGCCTGGGCGACGCCCTTTACCTGGAGATCATCGCGATCAATCCCGGCGCGCCGCGCCCGGGCCGGCCGCGCTGGTTCGGCCTCGACGACCAGCCTGCCGTGCGGGCGGCATGGGATGACGGCCGGCGCCTGCGCGGATGGGTGGCCCGCACCACCGATATCGACGGCGCGCTGGCCGGGCATGAAGCCATCCTCGGGCGCAAGGTGCGCCTGACGTCCGGCGACGCGGTCTTCTTCTTCGCGATTCCCGAGGATGGCGCGCTGCCCATGGCCGGCGCGGCGCCCTCGGTGATCGACCGGCAGGGCCGCCCGCCGCCGGTTGCCGCCATGGCGGATTTCGGCGCAACGCTGCAGTCGCTGGTGATCGAGCATCCGCAGCCGGCGCAGATCCGGGCGCTCTACGATGCGCTCGACATCGACACGCCGCCCACGGTCCGCGCTGGCGGGCAGCTGCGCTATCTGGCCTCGATCGGCACGCCGCGCGGGATCAGGCAGCTGTTCTAGGGCCGGCGCAGGATCGCCTCGCCATCGACGGTGATGCTGAGAGTCTGCTCGCCCGGTGCCGCCACCGGCGGAGCACCGGCCACCATGCGGTCGGCCTTCATCGCCTGCATCATCATCGGCCGGGCAAGCCCGCCGCCGTTGATGCCGACCCGGTGCCAGCCGGCGAAGCGCAGGCCGAGCACGCCGGCCGCCTGTTCGGCCCGGGCGGTCAGGCGCCGCAGGGCCTCGGCCGTCATCTCGTCCTGGCCGGCGCGCTGCTGGGCGCGGGAAACCATGAAGCCGAGATCCTGCAGCAGCAGGCCCTCCTTCTGCAGTTCGCCCACCGCCGCCAGCAGCCGGTCGCTGTCCTGGCCGGTCAGGGTCACGCTCTGCTGGGCATGCCACTGCGCCGGCGGCGGCTTGGCGCCGGCCGGCAGGCTGGCCGGGCGCGGCGGGGTTTCCTGCCAGGTGCGATAGCCGCCGGTCTCCACCTCGATGCCCATGGCGCGCAGCATCGCCAGCGCCCTGGTCATCGCGGCATTCACGCCGGCCTGGGCGGCGGCGGCGCTGTCGGAGACCGCTTCGGCTGCCACCCGCGCCCGCATGGTATCCGGCGTGACGTCGCGCTCGGCGGATTCGCTGAGGCTGAGCAGGGTGGCATCGGCAGGCAGGCTGCGCTCCTGCGCGGCAGCGGCAACCGGCGGCAGGGCGAGGGCGGCAAGAACGGCAAGTATGGAAAGGCGGCGCAGGGCCATGGCGGAACTCCGGCTTGTGACTGGGCAGTCCCTCATCCTAGCGGGAAAACCGTGGCGGATTTGCGGCGGAACCGCGCGAAGCCGCACGGCCTCAGCCCGGCATCACCGGCCGGCGGGAGAACCGCTCGCGGATGCGTTTCTGCAGGGTGTCGCGCACCTCGCGAAAGGCGGCCAGCCGCTGTTCGCGGGTGCCTTCCACGATGGACGGATCGAAGGTGTTCCAGAATTCGACATCGCAGGCCATGGTGCGGGTCATGTCGACGGCGGTGTGCTGCGCTTCCGGCGACAGCGAGACGATCAGGTCGAAGGAGCTGTCCTCGAGATCGTCGAAGGTCTTGGAACGGTGTTTCGAGATGTCGATGCCGATCTCGTCCATCACCTCGACGGCCAGCGGATCGACCTTCTGCTGGCGCACGCCGACCGAATCGACGAAGACCTGCTTCGGGTAGAGCGCCTTCAGCATGCCCTCGGCCATCGGGGAGCGCACGCTGTTCATGGTGCAACAGAACAGCACGCTGCCGGGGAGCCGATCGCTCATGCGGGCTTACCGGATATGCAGGACGCAGATGAGGGTGAACAGCCGGCGGGCGGTATCGAAATCGGTGTCGATCTTGCCCTTCAGCCGCTCGCGCAGCAGTTCCGATCCCTCGTTGTGCACGCCGCGGCGGGCCATGTCGATGGTTTCGATCTGCGACGGACTGGAGCGCTTGATCGCCTGGTAATAGCTGTCGCAGATCTCGAAATAGTCCTTGATGATGCGGCGGAACGGCGACAGCGCGAGGATGATCTTGCCCAGCGGCGACGCTCCATCGTCGCGGATATCGAAGACCAGCCGGTTCTCCTCGATGGCCAGCACAAGGTGGAACGGCCCTTGTCCCTCATGGGCACCGACCGGCGAGAACACGTTCTGCTCCAGCAGGTCGAAGATGGCGACGCGCTGCTCGTGTTCGATATCGGCATTGCGGCGCACCACGCTGCGCTCGTCGAGTTCGACCCCGACAAGGTGGTGGCTGGCCGGTGGCGCCTTCTCCGTCATGCCGTGCCCTTGCCCGCAGCGCCGGACAGGCGGATCGCGACCGACAGCGCATGGCCGTGCAGCCCCTCGGCCTCGGCCAGCGCCACGGCGGCCGGGCCGATCCGTTCTAGCGAGGCCTGATCACACTGCACCAGCGTCGTGCGCTTCATGAAATCAAGCAGGTTGAGGCCCGAGGCATAGCGAGCCGCACCGGCGGTGGGCAGCACGTGATTGGGGCCGGCGACATAATCGCCGATCGCCTCGGGCGTGTGGCGGCCGAGAAAGATGGCCCCGGCATGGCGCACCCGGGCCGCCAGCGCCTGCGGATCGTCGATGGCGAGTTCGAGGTGCTCGGGCGCGATCGCATCCACCAGCGGCGCGGCATCGGCGAGGTGCTTCACCGTGATCAGCGCGCCGAATTTCTCCCAGCTTGCCGTGGCGATGCCGCTGCGCGGCATGGTCGAGAGCTGCTGGCGCACGGCGGCGCCCACTTTGCCGGCGAAGGCGGCATCGTCGGTGATCAGCACCGACTGCGCCACCTCGTCATGCTCAGCCTGGCTGAGCAGATCGGCGGCGATCCAGGCCGGGTCGTTCCGCGCATCGGCCACCACGAGGATTTCCGACGGGCCGGCCGGGTTGTCGATGCCGACCTGGCCGAACACCATGCGCTTGGCGGTGACCACGAAGCTGTTGCCGGGACCGGTGATCTTGTCGACCGGAGTGATGCTTTCGGTACCGTAGGCCAGCGCGGCCACGGCCTGCGCCCCGCCCATGCGATAGGCCTCGGTAACCCCGGCCAGCTTCAGCGCCGCCATCACCAATGGATTGAGCGCGCCGTCGGGCGTGGGCACGGCAACGACGACGCGGCGCACCCCGGCCACCACGGCGGGAATCGCATTCATCAGCACGGAAGACGGATAGGCCGCCTTGCCGCCCGGCACATAGAGGCCGACGGCATCCAGCGCGGTCCAGCGATGGCCGAGCTTCACGCCCTGCGCATCCGTGTAGAAATCGTCGGTCGGCTTCTGCTTCGCGTGGAAGGCACGGATACGCCCCGCCGCAGTCTGCAGCGCCTGCATGGTGGCGGCATCGACCTGGGCGGCGGCGGCGTCGATTTCCGCCTGACTGATGCGCAGGCCGAGCCTGGCGCTGTCGACCCGGTCGTATTTCAGGTTCAGCTCGTGCAGGACCGCGTCGCCGCGCCGGCGCAGATCGGCGATGATCTGCGCGACGGCGGCCGAGACATCGGCCTCGGCATCGCGCTTCGCCTTCACCATCGCATCGAAGCGGCGGGTGAAGTCCGGATCGGCGGCATTCAGTTCAACGGGCATCGACGGCCTTCCTGAATCGGTCCAGCCAGCCGCCGACCTCGGCGGGGCGGGTCTTGAGCGCGGCCCGGTTGACCACGAGGCGGGAAGTGACCCTGGCGATCACCTCCACCTCGACCAGGCCATTCGCCTTCAAGGTGGCGCCCGTCGAGACAAGGTCAACAATGCGCCGGCACAGGCCGAGCGTCGGCGCCAGTTCCATGGCGCCGTTCAGCTTGATGCATTCCGCCTGCACGCCGCGATCGGCGAAGTATTTCTGCGTCACATGCGGATATTTGGTGGCCACCCGCACATGGCTCCAGCGCTTCGGGTCGTCGCCGGCCGACAGTTCGACCGGCTCGGCCACCGACAGCCGGCAATGGCCGATATCGAGATCGAGCGGCGCATAGATTTCGGGATAGTCGAATTCCATCAGCACGTCGTTGCCGGCGACGCCGAGCTGGGCGGCGCCGAAGGCGACGAAGGTGGCGACATCGAAACTGCGCACCCGGATCAGCTCCAGCTCCGGATGGTTGGTGGCGAAGCGCAGCTTGCGGCTGTTCTCGTCGGAGAAATCCGGTTCCGGCTCGATGCCGGCCGCCCGCATCAGCGGCATCACCTCCTTGAGGATCCGCCCCTTGGGCAGGGCCATCACCAGCTTCGTGTCGCTGACCGCGGGACTCATCACTCTTCCTCGACCTTGTGCTGCGGGGCGCGCCGCACCGGAAACGGCGTGCCGATATCCTGCATCTGCGCGTCGATGCATTCGACTTCGAGCCGGATCGCGGCGCCGCCGGCAAAGACCAGAGTCAGCACCGCGCCGGGATTCTCCACGTCACCCGCCGGCGCGGCCATGATCGACAGCAGCTCCAGCACCGCCCGGCCATCGCCGCGGTCGATGCCGCTGGTCTGCACCTTCAGAACGCCGTCGAAATGCAGGCCGGCGGCCACGCGTATATGCGGGTCGATGCGGATCAGCCGGCGCTTCGCATCGGCATTGCGCTCGTCCTCCCAGCGGAAGCGGTTCAGCACCAGCGCGAAGCGGCGCTGCTGCGGCTGGAAGGTCATGTCGGCACAGCGCAGGGTGGCATCCTGCAGGCAGGCGGCCAGCACGGTCAGGTCCTCGGCATCCTCGGCGCGCAGGCGCAGGGGCTGGAAGCGGGCCGTCTGTGCGGGGCTGCCGGCCATGCTCAGTCCTTCAGCCGCTCGATCTGCGCGCCGCAGGCGGCGAGCTTCTCTTCCAGCCGCTCGTAGCCGCGGTCGAGGTGATAGACGCGGTTGACGACCGTCTCGCCCTCGGCAGCCAGCCCGGCCAGCACCAGCGACACCGATGCCCGCAGGTCGGTCGCCATCACCGGGGCGCCGGTCAGCTTCGGCACGCCGCGCACCAGCGCCGAGGCACCGTGCACCACGATATTGGCACCCATGCGCGCCAGTTCCGGCACATGCATGAAACGGTTCTCGAAGATCGTCTCGGTGATCATCGAGGCGCCCTCGGCCACCGTCATCAGCACCATCACCTGGGCCTGCATGTCGGTGGGAAAGCCGGGATAGGGCTGGGTCAGGAAATCGACACCCTTCAGGCGGCTGCCGTTGCGCGCGATGGTGATGCCGCGCGGGCTTTCGCCGATCTCGCAGCCGGCCTCGCGCAGCTTGTCGGCCACCGCCTCGATCAGGTCGAGCCGCGTGCCGGTCAGTTCGACGCGGCCGCCGCAGATGGCCGCCGCCGCCGCATAGGTGCCGGTCTCGATACGGTCGGGCACGATGTGATGGGTACCGCCATGCAGCGATGGCCGGCCATGCACGGTGAGATGTTCGCTGCCGATCCCCTCGATGCTGGCGCCCATGGCAACCAGGCAGTGGCAGAGATCGGTGATCTCGGGCTCGCGCGCCGCATTCTCCAGCACCGTGGTGCCTTCGGCCAGGGCGGCGGCCATGAGCAGATTCTCGGTGGCGCCGACCGAGACCATCGGAAAGCGGATCACCGCGCCCTTCAGGCCGGCCTTGGCCGTCGCCTTGATATAGCCGCCCTCGACCGCGATCTCGGCGCCGAGCGCCTTCAGGCCCATGATATGCAGGTCCACGGGCCGCGTGCCGATGGCGCAGCCGCCGGGCAGGGACACTTCCGCCTCGCCGAAGCGCGCCAGCAGCGGGCCGAGCACCAGCACGGAGGCGCGCATCTTGCGTACGAGATCGTAGGGCGCCACCGTCGAGGTGATGGTGGCGGCATTCAGGTCGATGGTGCGCCCCTCCGGGGTACCGTTGCCGCCATTCATCGAGACATCGACGCCATGCTGCTGCAGCAGATGCGCCATGGTGGCGATATCGGCCAGATGCGGCACGTTGGACAGGGTCAGGGTGTCGGCGGTCAGCAGGCTGGCCGCCATCAGCGGCAGGGCGGCATTCTTGGCCCCGCCGATGGCGATGCTGCCCTCCAGCGGGCGGCCGCCGCGCAAGCGAATTCTATCCATAAACCTTTGATCCATAAAGCGTTCCGGCCGAAAAGCCGGAACGGCGCAACACTGGTTCATGCTTGTCTATCCCAAGCCGGGCCGAATCGCCAGTGCGGGGGCTAGTTTCCCGGCCGGGCGGCCCGGGGCGGGCGGCTGCGGGCCTTCAGCTCGCTGAGGCCGACGCCGATATGCTGCCGGTAGATGCGGTCCACCGCCCCGTCCGCGAGCATGCTGCCGATGGCCGCATCCACCTTCCGCGCCGCCTCCAGCTGCGCCGGCGCGAACAGCGGGTAGAGCGCCGCCATGCCATGGGCGGGCAGCAGCGGGCGGACGGCATCCTCCAGGCCCAGCCGGATCGCGGTCCAGCGCAGGGTGATGTTGTCGCCATAGGCCGCCGCCTGCCGCCCGGCGACGAGGCTGCGGATCTGCCCGGCCTCGCTGTCCAGCCGGACATAATCCGGCTGTGCCGCCGCAGTCTCGTCGAGCGGATACTGCCAGCCATGCACGAGGCTGACCTTCCGGCCGGCGAACGCGGCAGGGTCCGACGGACCGAGACGCGCATCCTCGGCCAGGACCCAGAAGCTGTAGAAGGAGGTCACGTAGGAATGGCGGCCGGAAACGAATTCCTCCCGCGGCGCGCCGTCCATGGCGGCATCATACATGCCGCCGGCGACGCCGGTCAGGCAGCGTTTCCACGGCAGTTCGGCAAACTGCGCCGCAAAGCCGGCCCGCCGGGCCGCCTCGCGCAGGATGCCGACCGACAGGCCCTGCGGTTCACCATCCTGCAGGAATGTGTAGGGGGCCCATCTGGTGAAGCAGAAGCGCAGCGGCGTATCCGCCGCATGGCTGGCCGGCGGCAGCAGCACAAGAAGGGTGGCGAGGCCGCAGGCGGCAGCGCGCAGCCGGCGGGCCGGCCGTGACAGGGCAGCGAAGCGCGGTCCGCTGTTCGGGGAGGAGCGCCTGTGCATGGGCCGAGCCTAGGCCAAATCGCCCGCTGCGGCCAGTTTCCCGGCCCGGCCGGCGGCAAGGCGGGCCTAGAGCTTGGGCAGGGTGACGCCGCGCTGGCCCATGTATTTGCCGGCCCGGTCGGCGTAGGACGTCTCGCAGGGCCGGTCGCCCTGCAGGAACAGGAACTGGCAGGCGCCCTCGTTGGCATAGATCTTCGCGGGCAAAGGCGTGGTGTTGGAGAATTCCAGCGTCACATGGCCTTCCCATTCCGGTTCCAGCGGTGTGACATTGACGATGATGCCGCAGCGGGCATAGGTGCTTTTCCCCAAGCAGATCACCAGCACGTCGCGCGGAATGCGGAAATATTCCACCGTGCGCGCCAGCGCGAAGGAATTCGGCGGAATCACGCAGACATCGGTCTCGCGGTCGACGAAGGAACTCGGCGAGAATTCCTTCGGGTCGACCACGGCGCTGTCGACATTGGTGAAGATCTTGAACTCGCGGGCCACCCGGGCGTCGTAGCCGTAGGAGGACAGGCCGTAGGAGATGGTGCCCTCGCGCTTCTGCGCCTCGACGAAGGGTTCGATCATGCCGTGCTCGCGCGCCATCTGGCGGATCCAGATATCGGACATCACGGACATGCGGAAACTCCCCCGGGCTTGCGGAACTGGCAGTCCCGGTTACGCGCCGCCGTCCTCGCGGTCAAGCCCCGGACGGGCCGGGACAGGGCCGGCGGCATCGGCACCAGCATCGGCATCGCGGGCATCGGCATCGCGGGCATCGGCATCGCGGGCATCGGCATCGCGGGCGCGGCCCTGCTGCTTGCGGCGGGCGAGGTTGGCGCGCAGCTTCGCCGCCAGCCGCGCCTCGCGCGCGGCCGCATCCAGTTCGGCCCAGCTGCCGCCGGGTTTCACCGGATCAGGCATGCAGCGCCACCGGTGCATCTCCCGGTGCATCTCCGGGGCCGGCCGCCTCGATCCGGCCGGCATCGGCCAGCAGCTGCCGCACGGTGGCAACCAGTTCGGCCGGCGGCGGCGCCACCGCGGCGGCATTGCCGGCCCGGGCCAGGGCCGAGTTGCGGTAGCGGGGATCGTCGGTGACCTCGGCGCCGATCCAGGCGGGCAGCCGGACCGGATAATCGAGGCGCGGCAGCTCGATCTCGGCCAGCCAGAGGCCGTGATGGCGTTCGAGGAAGCGGTCGATCTCCCAGACCAGCACGCGGCCGGCGGCATCCTTCTGCGGCAGCCGGTAGCGGATCTTGCTGATCAGGCTGTCGGGCGGCAGGCTGGCCAGCATGCGGCCGGCGAAATCATAGGCCACCGCCACCTCGATCTCGCGGCGGGCGGCCCCGGCCTCCTGGCTTTTCAGGGTCAGCCAGGCCCGCGCGCCGCCATCGGCGGCCACGGCGGTGCGCAGCCGCACCGACCAGCCCGCGATATCGGCGAAATAACCCTGCACCATCGGCTGGCCGGCCAGCCCGGCAGCGATCCCCGTGTCCAGCAGCAGGAACTTGCGCTCGATCTCGGTGCCGACAGCGGGCGGCGCGGGATCGGCGGGGCCGGATGCGGGGAATTCTGGGCCGGTCATGCAGGCTCCGGGAAAGCGGAGCCCAGCGATAGCCAAGCCGGCCGGGCTGAGTCAAGCCGGGCGGCAGACCCGCGACAGCATGCCCCGGACCCGGCGGCAGGTGACAGCCGGATTCTGCCGGATTGCCGCGGAAATCAGGTCAAAGGCAGACCGCCGTCGAAATCCGCCCCGTCGCGCTTGCGTCATCCCGCCGCCTGTGGCAGTTTCCGCGCCCGACGCCGACCGGGTCCACGATGCGCCCCGCTGCCGGCTGTCCGTATCGGCCGGGCTGCCGTAGCTCAGTGGTAGAGCACCTCATTGGTAATGAGGAGGTCGACAGTTCAATCCTGTCCGGCAGCACCAGTCCGCCCACCGCACATCACCGCACTTGGCGCCCGCCGGCTGGCAGACCGGCAGGAACGGGGCCGATTTTACCGTTCTGCCGCAGGTTGTCGGTCGCGCTCCTTTGGTGCAAAACACATGCACGGTGGTCGGGGTGATCGCCGGCACCCACGACGCTCCCTCTCTGCGGGCTCCGCCCCATGCTTTCGCGCAAACTTTTCCGCATCGGCCTGATCGCCCTGGTGTCCGGTGTCAGCTTCTTTGCGGCCATTTACGTGGTCGGAACCGACACCATCGTCAGCACCCTGGGCAACATCGGCGGCCGCGCAGCCCTGCTGGCCGGCCTGCTGATCCTGCTGAATACGGCGCTGGTGTTCTTCCGTTTCCGCTCGGTCCTCGGCAGCTTCGGCTATACCCCGCCCTGGCGCGATGCCCTGCTGGCTTTCACGGTCGGACAGGTATCCAACCAGGTCCTGCTCAATATCGTGGGTCAGAGCCTGAGCCGGGCCGCGGCCCTGAAGGCCGCGCAGATCCCGGTCGGCGTATCCGTGCTGGCCACCTACTGGGAGCGTGTCATTGCCGCCGGCCTGCTGTTCCTGTTCAGCCTGGGCGGCGCCTTCTTCCTGTTCCTGCGGATCGGCATCGACCTGGAAAGCGGCGGCACCTATCTGCTGTCGCTGCTGGCCGGCATCGTTCTCGTTTTTGCGGTGAATTTCGCACTGCTGCTGACCCGTCCGGCGGTGCGCGGGCAGATCCGCCAGCTGCCCCGGCAGCTGCTGCGCTTCTGGCCGGCACTGCTGCTGACGCTGGCGGCACAGGCCTGCATGCTGCTTGCGTATCTGGTCCTGCTGGCGGATTACAGCCAGCCGGTTTCACCCGGCGTTGTCGCCGCGCTGACGATCGTGATGTTCACGGCCAGCCTGCCGATCAGCTTTTCCGGCTGGGGCATCCGCGAGCTGAGCGCGGCCCAGGCGCTGGCAGTGGTCGGGGTCAGCTCCTCGACCGCGGTCGCCGGCGCCGTTGCCATCGGCCTGCTGTCGCTGCTGGTGACACTGGCCGGCGGGATACTCGGGGCATGGCTTTTCGCCCAGGCCCGGCTGGCATCCGCCACCACTGCCCGCCCTGCGGCCGAAGCCGAGACACCCATCAACCATGACCACTGGCTGGGCATCGTTGCCGGCGGCGCCGTATTCCTCAGTGCCATTCTGGTGTATTTCCAGATCCGGCTGCCGACTGCCAATGCCGAGGTAACCGCGAATGCCGCCGATATCCTGGCACTGACCGGCCTTGGCATGCTGCTGCTGCTCGCCTGGCTGCATCGCAGCTTCCGCCCGCTGCCGGCTTTTCTGATCTGGGCACTGGGTGCCATTTCACTGCTGCTGCTGTTCAGCCTTGGCGTCGGCTACCTGCGTTTCGGGTCGAATGACTGGGCGCTGATGAACCGCGGCTTCGGCTGGGTGGTCATCACCGGGTATGTCGCCCTCGGTGCGCTGATGGCCCTGACACCCCGCAACATCATCAATGCCATGCTGCAGGCCTTTACATTGTCCGGGGCAACCATTGCCGCCCTGCAGCTGGTGCTGATGCTGTATGCCCTGTTTATCGACACCCTGCCTGCCGACATGCTCAGCATGCCGCTCAGGGGATATGCCGGAAACTCGAACGCCTTTGCCTTCCAGATGGTCATGGCCGCCGCGGCCACCATCGCACTGAGACATGCCGTGTCTTTCAGGATGCCGCAGTATCTGAGCAATGCGGCCCTCCTGGTCATCCTTGCCGCCATCCATTATTCCCATTCGCGCGCCGGCATGGGCATGATGGCCATTCTCATCATTGTCATGATGGTTTTTTCGCCCCCGGAGCGGCGCCGGCAAGCCTTCGTCACCGCCGGATATCTGTGCGGCGCCTATCTGCTGCTGCTGCTGCTGCCGTCGATACTGGCTTATGCGCAGACCCTTCTGAACTCTTTCGATCTCAATCGCAGCGTCAGTGCCTACCTGTCCCTGCCCCTGCGTCGCGATTCCTCCGACAGCGAGCGCTGGCTGACCATTGTCCAGGGCTGGGACCTGTGGCTGCAGCATCCGGTTCTCGGCAATGGCCTGGGCGCCTATGTGCAGGGGCGGATCGAGGCCGGGCAGCAGTTCCTGGTCATCCATTCGGTTCCGGTCTGGCTGCTGGCGGAAACCGGGCTTCTCGGCCTGCTGGTCCTGACCGTCGTGCTGATCCTGTTCGTCAAGACCGCCTTCGAGGCGATGGGCCGCCCTCAGACCCTGGCCTGGGGCCTCGGCCTGCTGATCATCCTCGCATGTATGACGGCGTCCGGCCTGGTCCACGACTTCTTTTTCCAGCGGCCCTTCTGGTTCCTGCTCGGCCTGTTCATCGCAGCGGCCGTCCGCCAGGATGACGGCGAGGCCGGTGCAATCAAATCCTGACGCGCGGCCGGGTTTATGTCGTATCATTCCGGCCATGAGATCGGCCGGGCGGGGACCGAACGAGCATGGGTGACGACGGGCAGGTCCTCTTCACCGACGACCCGACCCTGTCGGCCGTGGCCCGGTACTGGGCGGCGCGGCGCAGGGGCCAGCCGATGCCGGACCGCACCGACATCGATCCACTGCATCTGCCGCCCTCGGTATGGCCCAACCTGCTGCTGACCGAGCCGGTCGCCGGATCGGCGGCGGCGCGCTACCGACTGGTCGGCACTGCCCATGTCGAACGCTACACCTTCGATTTCACCGGGCGCACCACGGCGGAAATCATGCAGGGCAGCTATCGCGACTACATGGAGCGCATCTACGCCACGACCCTGCAGGAGGGCGTTCCGGTCTATTCCGAAAGCGTGTTCCGCTGGGATGCCAGCGGCTATGCCTTCACCCGCCGGCTGATGCTGCCCCTGCGCCATGGCGGACCATCCGCGGCGCTGGTTTTCAGTGCGCAGGTCTGGCCGAGCGAACTGCCGGTGCATCCGCGTTCGATCACCGATCTCAGCGGCACCGGCGGGTTCCGTGACGGGTTCTTCATCGCCCTCGACCCGGACACGTTCCTGCCGCGCGACACCCGGGACTTATGACGCCAGCACCCGCGCACCGGGCGCCGTGCGATCAGGGCGCGCGGAAGGTTTCCTGGTAGCGCGTGAGGATGCGCAACCGGGTCGGGCCGCGATTGATCGCCTGCACCGCCGCCCGGCCATAGCTGGCATTGAGTTCGACCGTGCCGGAGGGCGGAATCTCGATGACGCTGTTGGCCGGCGCGCCCAGTTCGAGGCGGCCGGGCTGGTCGCCCAGATTGCTGATCGTCACGGCGGTGTAATTGCTGCGCTCGCCGGTATCGATGCTGCCCGCCGCACCCGGATCCAGCAGTGTCAGCCCGGCCTGTGCCGGCCCGGCTGCCATGGCCGCCAGCATCGCGGCAAGGGCCAGCGCCGGAAGGCGCCGCCGCCTGGCCGGCCGCAGATGACGCAATACGATCATGATCGGGGTCCTTCCTGACATATCGATGACCGTCCCGCTATCTGGAGCGCGCCGCGACAAAAGCCAGTGCGGGCGCCGGCGGAGAATATTCGCTACCCAGTGTTGCTGGTGAATACCTGGTATTCTCGCCGGCCTAGTAGGTTGCACAACCGCAATAAACTGTTAGGCATTTTACTTATGATGGCATACGATTATTGCATCGCTGCACAAGAGGAGAACACCCATGGGCCAGCGATTCCCGTTTGCCAATTTCTCCATCGATGGCAAGACCGTGACCCTGATCATGGTTGCCGAGGCCGGCGTCGCCACACCGGAAATGGCGCAGCGGTCGATGGCTGCCTTCAAACAGCGCCTGCAGAAGGATGACGTCGTTCTGGTCGCCCAGGGCGTCAGCCTGGCGCCGACCTACATCGGCGCCAAACCCTATGTCGACAAGCTGAAGAACATGCCGCTCGGCAAGGTGAACTGGAGCCAGGTCGAAATGTGACGCCGCGGCGGCCATGCCGCCGCCGCATTCGCCCTCACCGGCCGGCCCGCTCCCCGGAGCGCCGCAGATCCTCGTTGCAGATTCTCATTGCAGGGTTTCATAGGCGTCACGCTCGAAGGTCGCGACATCGCTGACCGTGATCTCGTGTTCCTCCAGCTGGCTTGGATTGCGGGTATTGATGGCGCCATCCAGCTTGATGCAGCCGAGCAGATGGTCGATCCGCTCGCCGTCATCCGACAGCGGCAGCAGCAGCCGCGAATAACGGATATAGGGCCGCCCGGCCAGATGCAGCGTATTGCAACGGTAATGCACCTTGCGCTCGAAGGCGGCGATGCAGAAACCCTCGTCGAAGAATTCCCGCAGCGGCGACCGTAACGCCTCGTCCAGCCACAATCCGTGCAGCCGCGTCTGCACCAGGTCTTCGACCTGCTGGCCGGCGAGGCGGTAGCGGAAGCGCTGCTGTCCGTGGTCGACCTCGATGACGAACATCATCGGCAGCAGCCGCGGCAGTTCGGTCGGATTGATGCTGCTGCGCGGCGGCGGGAACCGGCTGGTCTTCTTGGACAGCCAGTAACGATACAGACCGCGCAGGCCTTCCTCGTCGATCTTGTCGGCAAACCGCATGGATTTCTTCCGCTGCGTGATCAGGTCACTGATAATACTGCCGCTTGCGCCCCCGTCGGCAAGGCTTTGTCACAGTCAGTTCTCTCCCGGGCGTCCGATTTAATCGATCTGGCCGATCATATCATGCAGAAGCATGGATTCCCCCAATGGACAGGCCGGCCGGAGGCGATCCAGCGCCGCCTGCATCCGTCGCAACGGAAAGCGGCCGAGATCGGAAGAGCACACGTCTGAACTCCAGTCACCGATTGAAATCTCGTATGCCGTCTTCTGCTT
>NZ_CAXPMC010000019.1:0-302158 GCF_964218355.1 Ferrovibrio sp.
TGGATCCAGACCTCGCGGCCGCCCTTGCCCAGCCGCCGGTACTGGCCGGCGTCGTATTCGCCGCGGCGCAGCTTGTCCCAGAAGGCCTTGTATTCGGCGCTCTGGGCCTGGGCCGGCTCGGCGAACAGGCTGTGATGCCGGCCCTTCACCTCGTCGAGGGTATAGCCCATGGTCTTCAGGAAATTCTCGTTGGCATGCAGGATGGTGCCGTCGAGGGCGAATTCGATCACGGCCTGCGCGCGGTTGATCGCGGCGATCTGGCCCTGCATGTCGCTGCCCGACATCTTGCTGGAAAAGCCGAACATGGCGGTTGGTCCTTCTTTCGGTTGCACTGGGCAGGGCGGCAGCCCGGCCGGGTGACGCGACACTGCCTTGGCCATCGGCCGGCGGCGGAGTGTCTTTGCGATAACGCGATGGTTGGAAATCGGTAACGCATCCGCCGGCAGATGCATGAAACAGGAACATGCATGCCGGCACGGTCTGGATCTGGTGGAAGATGCCCGCCGAAACTCTCCTGCGGGCGAGGATGATCTTGCGGCTGAAGATACGCCGGCCGACTGGAACTGGATGACTGCATAGTATCGTATCACTATTGTCATCGTATAAATATATGATTTTTATGAATATTATTTTTCCTGGCGCGGACCCGCGCGTTCGTGTCCAGATGTATGCCTCGGCCCGTGTTTCAACCGTTCGGTTGATACCCGCCGGAATCCGGCCTCCCGCGGTTGTCTGTGACTATTGTCATTCCCGCCGCGGACAGTTCGGCCGGAACCGAAGCATCGCCCGCCCGCGGGATGGCATAACCGGGGGTATCGTCCCCTGTCCGGAAACCGCACCGCCATGCCCGATCCCGCCGCCTTCCTGCCTGCCGATGCCACCCTGCTGCTGTGGATCGGTGCCGTTTTCCTGCTGGCCGGAACGGTGAAGGGGGCGATCGGCCTCGGCCTGCCCACCGTCTCGCTCGGCCTGCTGGCGGTGACCATGGATATCCGCGCCGCCATGGCGCTGCTGCTGGTGCCGTCGTTTGTCACCAATATCTGGCAGATGGCCGGCGGCGGGCAGTTCATGCCCCTGCTGCGCCGGCTGTGGCCGTTCCTGCTCTGCGCCAGCCTGTCGATCTGGTTCGGCGCCGCCGCGCTGAAGACCGCCGATGCCGGCGCGCTGAAGGCCCTGCTCGGTGCGCTGGTGATCGCCTATGCCCTGCTCGGGCTGATGCGGCCGGCCTGGCAGCTGCCGCCGCGCCGGGAGGCCTGGGCCGGGCCGCTGGCCGGGATCGTCAACGGCGTGCTGACCGGCCTGACCGGCAGCTTCGTGGTGCCGGGCGTGCTGTATCTGCAGAGCCTGGGGCTCGGCCGCGAGGCGCTGGTGCAGGCGATGGGGATGCTGTTCATGGCCTCGACCGTCGCGCTCGGCCTGGCGCTGGGCGGCCGCGGCCTGCTGCCGGGCGAGCTGCTCGGCAGCTCGGCGCTGGCGGTGATCCCGGCCCTGGCCGGGATGGCGGCGGGCCGGGCGCTGCGCCGCCGCCTGTCGGAGGCCGCCTTCCGCCGGGTCTTCTTCATCGCCCTGCTGCTGCTGGGGCTTTACATCGCCGGCCGCTGGCTGCTGGCGGCGCCGTGGCTGGCCTAGGCGGGCCGGTCTCCTGTCAGGTGCCTTCGATGATTAGGAAATCCGCATCGGCCAGCCGCTGGCGGATCGCCACCGAGGCGAGGTATTCCGGGCTGTCGTAGCAGGCCCGCGCGGTGGCGAGGTCGTCGAACTCGACCACCACGTTATAGCCCCGCGCCGTGCCCTCGCGCGCCTCGAAGGGGCCGCCGCGCACCAGGAAGCGGGCGCCGTATTTGTCGAAGGCCGGCTGCGCGGCGGCGAGGTATTCGTGATAGCGCGCCGGCTCGCGGATATCGACGCGCACGATCCAGTATCCCTTCGGCATCCTGTTCTCTCTGTTTCCCTGCGGACGGCGGATGCGCCAGACTACGCGGCCCGGCCGCTGCCGTCATCCGCGACCGGGCCCGTCATCCGCGATCCAATTTCCGCTGATCAGATCCCGCGCTGATCAGATTCCGCGGTGATCTGATCCCGCGCTGATCAGATTTCGGTCAGGCTGCCATGGGCGGCAAAGGCCGGCCGCGCCGCCAGCCGCGCGTGATAGGCCTCCGCATGGGGCAGGGTGGGGCGCGGCCCCGCATGGGGTTGCCGTAGCGCCGCCGGCAGCGTCATCCAGCGATGCAGCCCGAGGCCGACCGGAATGTCGGCCAGGGTGAATTCCGGCCCGGCGATATGCCCGCCGGTCTTCTGCAGCTGCGCATCGATCAGCGCGACCATGCCGTCCCAGGCCGCCAGCGAGGCGGCGATCTTCGCCGGATCGTCATGGCCGGGCGTGCGGCGGACCAGCGCCAGGAAGGCATAGAGCCAGGCGCCGTTGAACTCGGTGGCCTGCCAGTCGATCCACTGCTCGATGCGGGCGCGCGCCGCCGCATGGGCGGCATCGGCCGGCGGCAGCAGGTCGCGGCGCTCGTGCCGGGTGGCCAGCCAGCGCAGGATGGTGTTCGATTCCGGCAGCACGAGGCCGCCCTGCGCCGGGTCGCCATCCACCACCACCGGCACCAGACCGGCGGGATTGAGGGCGCGGAAGGCGGAATCGGATGTGGGCCGGCCCTCGCGCCCGCCCCAGGGCTCCAGCAGATAGGGGACGCCGATCTCTTCGCAGGCCCACAGCACCTTGCGCACATTGATCGAGGCGACGAAACCGAGGACGCGGAGCATGACCTGCACCCGATGCTGAAGCCGGAGATGCGCGCAGCCTAGAAGCGGCGCGCGGCCGCGCCAAGCGCGGAATTGTCGGGTTGCAATGCCGCTCAGTAATAACGGCTGAAGACCGGACGGAAGGCCGGATCGGGCCACGGCTTCGGCCCGCCGCCGGCAGGGTTCGCATTATCGACACCGCTATCGACTCCCTCCGGGATGACGAAATCGGTTTCGGCCGCGGCCTGGCGGATGGTTTTCGCCGCGCTGTATTCCGGGCTGTCGTAGCAGGCCTGCGCGGTGGTGCGGTCGGCGAACTCGACCACCACGTTGCGGTCGCGGCCGCGGCCTTCGAGAACCGCGCTGGCGCCGCCGCGCACCAGGAAGCGGGCGCCGTATTTCTCGAAGGCCGGCTTCGCGGCGGCCAGATACTCGGGATAGCGGGCGGCATCCTGTACGCTGACGCGCACGATCCAGTAGGCTTTGCTCATGAGGCTCTCCGGCATGGTTGGCGGGGCTGCATGGCGCAGAGATAGGCCTTGCTGGTCATCATGAAAAATGAATAATTCAGATCAGATTGTTCTCGAAACGGGAACAATGGAGAGGCCGCCGCGATGGAATTGCCATGATGGAGTTATCCGACCTGCGCGTCTTCCTCGCGGTGATCGAGGCCGGCGGGGTGACCCGCGCCGCCGCGCGGCTGCATCGCGTGCAGTCCAACGTCACCGCGCGCATCCGCAAGCTGGAAGACAGCGTCGGCCAGCCGTTATTCCGCCGCGCCGGCCGCCGGCTTGCGCTCACCCCGGCCGGCGAGCAGCTGCAGGATTACGCCCGCCGCCTGCTGGCGCTGGCCGCCGAGGCGCAGGATGCCCTGCAGGATGCGGCGCCGCGCGGTCTGCTGCGGCTGGGCGCGATGGAAAGCACGGCGGCGGTGCGGCTGCCCGGGCCGCTGGCCGAATTCCACCGCCGCCATCCCGCCGTGCAGGTGGAACTCTCCACCGGCAGCCCGCGCGACATGCTCGGCCGCATCGCCGCCGGCGCGCTCGATGCGGCGCTGATGACTGAGGCTTTCGCGGGCGACGAGGCGGCCGGCGCGGCGCTGGCGCGGATGGCGACGCTGCCGCTCTTCACGGAGGAACTGGTGCTGGTGACGGCGGCATCGCATCCGCCGGTGCGCCGCCCGGCCGACCTGCGCCAGCGCAGCCTGCTGGTGTTCCATCCCGGCTGTCCGTACCGCCAGCGGCTGGAAACCTGGCTGGCCACCGGCGGCGTGCCGGCCGAGCGCCTGGTGGAACTCGGCTCGTATCACGTGGCCCTGGGCTGCGTCGCCGCTGGCATGGGCGTGGCGCTGATGCCGCGCAGCGTGCTGGCCGGCGTCAGCGAATCCGGCGTGCGCCTGCACCGCCTGCCACCGCCCTTCCGCAGCGCCACCACCCTGCTGGTCTGGCGCCACGACCAGCCGCAGGCGAAGGTGCGCGCCCTGGCCGCAGTGCTGGAGGAGAGTGCGGGGAAGCGGAAGGGGCGGGCGGGGTGAGGGATGCTGTCAGTTGGAAGTTAGGCGCCATGGCAAAGTTTGAATTTTTTCCTGCTGCCGCAAGGGCATGGCGTATTGCGTCCAACTTTCTGTATTTCCCCTTGGGGGGCTAAGTGTACCCCAAGGGCCATCATGAATTGCAATGACTCTTCTTGAAAGAAAGGACGACAATCTTCGTCAATATCTAAATAGCTTCCATTTATATCTATCGGTTCAATTCCCCACTGCTCGAAAGTGTACGTAGCCTTTGCGTTTGGCCAATGGCATACTGCGATCATTAGTCTTCCAAGCTGTAAGAATATTTTATATGCATGCTCATGCTGGCTTGGAAGCGCAATGCTATCTATTTCATCTTCTATCTGCACCGACCAAGTTGGGCATAAGCTCCATAAAAAGTCATTTGTCTGAGCTGAGTAGGCGAAAACCGCTGTGTTTTGCGGCAGGCATACGGCGTCATCAATGTAGAGCTGTCTGCTATGTTGTAGAGGAATGTTGAATTGAACCGCTCCCGTTGACTGGCTTAATGTAGATGCAGTTTTGAAAGCCCAAATGGAGAGTATTTCCTTCTCATGAGCGTGAAGATTTGAAACTTCCGTATCTCCTCTGATTAATGGATAGAGGAGGGGGCGTGTTTCCTGTTCAAGCTGATTCATCCACCCGTTATTGCATTTTGCGCATACTTTCCCAGCAATGAAGCCTGAGTATGTTGGGGACCTCTGTACCTCTTGTATGGATATATGCCCGCCGGAGAAGTTTTTGCTTATGATTGATAGGTCGGAGTGCTGCAAGATCACTTTGCTCAAAGTGAACTCTGCAAGGAGATCTTTCGAGAGGATATGCTCCTTTGCTCGATTTCCCTTTGATAGAGGTTCTTGGCAGAACATACAGATATTCATTTGTCACCTCATGCTCATAGGTGGAGTATCTGTGAATGGCATTGACAAGTAAGCGTGACGAACTTGCCTTGATGAGAGAAGGTGCCAAGAGATTATTTTGTGCCCGGTAATTGTACCAATGGGTGTGTATGCTATGTGGCGAAGTCTGATGAGTAAGAATGTATGTTGGCCACTCTTGGAATTTGCCTGAGACCCTCGGGTCAAGCCCGAGGGTGACGATGGGAGAGGCGGTAGGTCAGGTTGATGCCGGCTAGCTTTCTATTGCTTTCGCCAATCTCTCCAGATCCCCCTCCACCCATGCCGCATCCCGTTCAAAGGCCGCATCCTCCATGCCGGGCTGGCGGATCAGGGTGAGGGTCACCAGCGTTGCCTCCGCGCCGTCCGGCTCGGCCCGCAGCGGCACCTGAATGGGTGGCGCATTGTCTTCCGCCGGCGGATAGACCGTGTGATCGAAAATGCCCTTGGTGTTGGGCGGGCTGAAGGTCACGCGCATGATGCGGCCATCGGGGCTGCGGGTCGTCCAGGTATCGGTCCCGGCGTCATGGCTGAGGCTGCCGAGCCCCTCGGCCCAGCGCGGCCAGTTGCCCGGGTCGGAGAGAAAGGCGCAGACCGCCGCGAAGGGCACGGCGATGCGCCGGCTGATCGCGCGGCTGTCGGGCAGCGGCGGGGCCTTGCTTTTCGGAGTGGGGCGGGCGGTCATGGCGGTCTCCGGGCAGGTGATCCGGGCAGGGTGAATACTGAGGCGGTTGCAGGTGCATGCCGCCCCTTGATTTGCTGCCAGTTCGATCTATGTTCCCTGTCGTTGTTTTCAAGGGTTGCTTTCGGGGGCCGCCTTCGGGGCTCGCTTCCGGGGCCGCCTTCGGAGACCGGGCCGGCCGTGCCGGGCGATAGCAGTGCTATCACGGCTGTCAGAAGATGTGCGGAACGGTCAGAAACGGTCAGCGCCGGTCACCAGCGGTCCGCAGCGGTCACGGGCGGTCACCAGCGGTCAGAAACGGTCCGCAGCGGTCACCAGCGGTCACGAATGGTCACTGGCGGTCAGAAACGGTCACGGGCGGTCCGGCCCGGGTGGTCCGGCCCGGCTGGTCCGGTCCGGGCGGTATTGTGGTTGCCCCCCGGCCGCCGGGCGGTATAGTCCGGCCCCGCATACGACAGGCCGCATATGCCGGCCGCATACAGGAGTGTCCCGCGCGATGATCCCCGCGCCCAACAGCCTCGGCTTCGCCAAGCCGCCCTCCGAAACCCGCGTGGTGGTCGCCATGTCGGGCGGGGTGGATTCGTCGGTGGTGGCCGGGCTGCTGGCGCGCGAGGGCTATGACGTGGTCGGGATCACGCTCCAGCTTTACGATCACGGCGCGGCGATCGCGCGCAAGGGCGCCTGCTGCGCCGGGCAGGATATCCACGATGCCCGCAACGTGGCGGCGCGCTTAAGCATTCCGCATTACGTGCTGGATTACGAAAGCCGCTTCCGCCAGTCGGTGATCGACGAATTCGCCGACAGCTACATGCAGGGCGAGACGCCGATCCCCTGCATCCGCTGCAACCAGCGTGTGAAATTCCGCGACCTGCTGCAGACCGCCCGCGATCTCGGCGCCGACTGCCTCGCCACCGGCCATTACGTGCAGCGCATTCTTGGGGCAGGTGGTCACCCGGAGTTACACAGAGGCGCCGATCCGCGCCGCGACCAGAGCTATTTCCTCTACACCACCACGCAGGCGCAGCTCGATTACCTGCGCTTCCCGCTGGGCGGCATGGACAAGTCCGAGGTGCGCCGGCTGGCGGAAGGCTTCGGCCTCGCGGTGGCCGACAAGCCCGACAGCCAGGATATCTGCTTCGTGCCCGATGGCGATTATGCGTCCGTGGTGGCGAAGCTGCGGCCGGAAGCGGTCGAGGCCGGCGAGATCGTCGATGCGCAGGGCCATGTGCTGGGGCGGCATGACGGCGTGATCCGCTTCACCGTCGGCCAGCGCAAGGGCATCGGCATTGCCGGGCCCGAGCCGCTGTATGTCCTGCGCCTGGATGCGGCGAAGCGGCAGGTGGTGGTCGGGCCGAAGGCGGCGCTGGCGCGCACGGAGGTATCCTTGCGCGAACTCAACTGGCTGGAGGCGGGCGGGATTCCGGCCGCGGGCCGCGCGGTCACCGTGAAGCTGCGCTCGGCGCAGCCGGCGGTGGCGGCGACGATCTATCCGGGGCCGTCGCCCGATACGGCAAGGCTCGACCTGGCGGTGGCGGAATTCGGCGTGGCGCCGGGCCAGGCCGGGGTGGTCTATGATGGCGACCGGCTGCTCGGCGGCGGCTGGATCGCGCGGCCCGCGGCCGCCGCCGGCAGCAGCGCCGCCGCCTGATTTTCCACAGGCGGCTCAGCCGCTTGCGGCATGCTTGACATCCCGGCGCCGGCCCCGTATTCCATGCGCCGCCCACACGGCACAGTGGCTGGATAGCTCAGTTGGTAGAGCAAGGGACTCATAAGCCCTGGGTCGGCGGTTCAAGTCCGCCTCCAGCCACCATTTTCTCCTGAAAAAACAGAGACTTGTCCCCGCGCCGGCGTCGCCTCAGCGGATGCTGGCATTGTTCTTGACGAAGGTCAGGAAGGGCAGCCGGCCGACCTCGCGGATCACCACCGCCAGCGCCGCCAGGAAGGCCAGCAGCGAGGCGAGGAAAAAGCCGTAGCCATACCAGGCGAAGCCCCAGGCGAGGCTGGCCCAGCTGAGGCCGGCATTCAGTCCCAGATACAGCAGGGTCACCTGCACCAGCCGCATCCGCAGGTCGAAATAGGCCAGCACGATGGTCAGGAAGACGAACAGGATCTGGAACAGCGAACCCAGCGTGCCCAGCCGGAAGATGCCCAGCTGCCGCGCGTCGATGCCCAGGGCGGCGAACAGGGCCGGACTCGCCAGGATCGCCAGCGCGGCGACGATGCATTGCAGCAGCAGGATGCTGCGCCCGGCCGTGGCCAGCGTGCGGGCGATCGCCGCCTGGTTGGCGCGGATCTCGCGGTATGTCGCATGCTGCTCGATGGCGCGGTAGAAGGTCTGGTAGCGCTCGAAGAACTCCGTCTCGATGGCGATGATGAACACCGCCAGCACCGGCACCGTGGTCAGGTTGGCGAGGAACATGGCGCTGTCATAGGCCGGGTTGCTGACCAGGCCGATGGCGGCGGTCTCCGCCTCGGGCGCCAGCCACAGCACCAGCTTGTCGCACCAGATCGTCAGGTTGTAGGCGAAGCCGAATACCGCCAGCTGCCAGACGCGCGGGAAATAGCGCAGGAAGGCGAAGGGGCGCAGGATGCCGTAGGGATATTCCACCATCACCCGCAGGGTCAGCGCGAAGAAGATCGCCGCTAGGCCGATGGCAAAGCCGCCGATCAGGCCGGCGGCGCCGAAATCCGGCAGCAGCAGATGGGCGGCGGCGAAGCCCAGCGCCATGCCGCCGGCGAAGCTGTAGCCGATGGCGCGGTAATCCTTCAGCGCCGACAGGAACACGCTGACCAGCCAGATGCCGCAGATCAGGAAGTAATGCACGCTGGCGGCCAGCCGCTCGGGCAGGGTCATGTCGGCATGGATGAAATACAGCCACACCACCAGCGGCAGCTGCAGCCCGAGGGTGACCGCGGTGGCGCCGATCAGCATGCCGGGCGCCTCTTCCACCTTGTGCTCGTAGATGCGGTCGGCCAGATAGCGCGTCATCACCAGCAGGAAGGGGCCGCAGCAGACCAGCGACAGGGCGAAATTGTAGATGGTGACCAGCCGGAAGGTGGCGACGGCGGGCTGCTCGCCGGCGGCATCGCCCAGCAGGCCGACCGCCGCCATGGCGATCACCGTCACCAGGAAGGGGCCCGACGAGACCAGCGCCGCGTAGACATAGCCGACCACGACGCCGGTCAGGTCGTCCTGGCGGGTCAGGCGGCGCAGGACAAAGCCGATGCCCGCCATGTCAGGCCGCGCCCCGGCGCTTCTGCCGCCAGCCGGCGAAGAATCCGGCCGGCCGCGGCGTGTGCAGATGCACCGGCGCGGCATCGGGCAGCGCCATCGTCTCGGCATAGAGATCGGCGTAGATGCGGTCCAGATGCCGCTTGTTGTAGCGCTGGCGCACCCGTTCGCGGATGGCGCGGGAGGCTTCCGCCAGCCGCTCCGGACTGCGCAGCAGCCCGGCCAGCGCCGCCGCCGTCGCCTGCGGATTGGCCAGCGGCGTGATGGCGCCGCCGTCCCCCAGCGCCGGCGTCTCGTCCGGCGGGCCGAGAATCATCTCGCGGCAGGCGCCGACATCGGTGGCAACCGTGGGCACGCCGGCGGCGCCGGCTTCGAGGATCACCAGCGGCTGCGCCTCCGAGATGCTGGTCAGCACGATGGCATCGAGGCGGCCGAGCCAGTCGTCCAGCTTCACCTGGCCCTTGAACAGCACGGTTTCGCCCAGGCCCAGCATGGCGACCAGTTCGCGGCATTCGCGGTCATAGGCCGGATCTTCCTCGGTTGGGCCCAGCACCAGCGCCTGCAGGTCGGGGATCTGGCGGCGCAGCAGGCCGGCGGCGCGGATATAGGTCTTCACGTCCTTGATCGGCACCACGCGGCCGATCAGCGCGATGGTCGGCGGCCGGCCGCCATTGACCCGCGGGATGGCGGCGAAGCGGTCGAAATCGATGCCGTTCGGGATCACCAGCAGGCGGTCTTCCGGGGCGCCGTCGCGGCGCTGCAGATCCTGGTTGCCGCCATAGAGGGTGATGATGCGGCTGGCGGCAGAATAGGTGCAGTGCGAATAGCCGGTGAAACTGTCGATCCACAGGTCGCGCAGGTCGCGCTTCTTGCGCTGCAGGGCCAGCGAGCCGGCATTCACCTCGTGCAGCCAGTTGGCCATGGTGATCTCGATGCGGCGCTCGTTGGTGTAGATGCCATGCTCGGTGACCAGCACCGGCCGGCGCGTTGCGATATGGGCGCGGGCGGCCAGCGCGCCGGCATAGCCGGTCGAGATGGTGTGATAGAGCCGGGCCGGCGGAATATCGGCCAGCATGACGGCGAACAGGCTCGACATCATGCTGCGCCAGCTCCAGAAGAATTCGAGAAACGAGGCTTCCGGCAGTTCGCGTTCGTAGAGGCGCAGGATGCTCTGCCAGGCGGCGGCGGAATTCAGCAGGCGGCGGCGGCCGAGGCGGCGGCGCATCGGGGCCAGCGCCGCATCGAGGCGGGCCAGGTCTTCCAGCCGGCCGCCCCGGACCATCGCGGTGATGCCGGATTCCATGCGCCGGAACAGCCGGTGGTCGCCGGGGCGCGGGCGGCTGCCGGGTGCGATCTCCTGCAGGTAGACATGGTCGATGCCCACCACATTGCCAGGCACGGTATAGCGGTGCTGGCGTTCCTGCCGGTCGGGCAGCAGGCAGACCAGGTGAAAGCTGCGGTCCGCATGGGTGCGCAGCATGTCGTGCACCCAGGACGACACGCCGCCGGCCACGTAGGGATAGGTGCCCTCGAGGATCATGCAGATATCGGCGGGGGCGCGCGTGCTCATGCCGGCACCCCGCGATCCGCCGCCAGCCACAGCCGCGCGCTCTGGTCCAGACGGTCTTCCCCGTCGCCGTCTTCGCTCTGCAGCAGGTCGCGGAAGCGGGTGACGATGCCGTGGACCTCGCCGTAGCGGTGCAACTGGAACAGGCATTCGAGATACCAGCCCACGATGGCCCGGCTGGCGCCCTCGCGCTGCAGGCGCTGGCCCAGCCAGTCGACCGCATCGGCATACCGGCCCTCGCGCACCAGGATCCGGCAGATCGCCATGCGCAGCTCGGTATCGCGCGGGTTCAGCTTCAGGCATTCGCCGTAATGCTGCAGGGCTGCGCGGCGGCCGGCATGCTCGCGCGCGGCATCCAGCAGGCCGCAGAAGGCATAGCTGTCGTAATGCCGGGCCAGGGCGAGATGACGGTCGAAGCTGTCCGGTTCGGCCTGCACGGCGGCCTCGAGTTCGAGGGTCTGGGTGGTGAAGGAATCCTCGATCTCCGCCGCGGCGGTGGCCGCCTGCACACGGATCGCCGCGTTGCTGTCCTGCAGCCCCTGTTTCAGGGCCGGAGCGAATTCCGGGCGGAAACGGCGCGCCAGCAGCATGAGTACGGCGCGTTTCTGCTCGATGCTGCCCAGGCGCATCACGTCGGTGAAGGAGTCGATGCCGCTCAGCGCCTGGTTGGCGGCGCGGCCGGAGGCTACCAGCCGGTACAGCTTCTCGTCCTCGTCGTCGCTGTCTTCGGGAAACAGCGCCGCATACCATTGCTCGAAAGGCGTGGCCTGGCGGCGCAGCAGTACCTGCAGGGGCGTGATGACCGCCAGCCCCAGCGTGCCGAGGGGGCCGAAAAAGCCGCCGGTGACGGCAAGCAGCATGGCAAACCGGTTGATGCGGCCGCCGCGCCGGAAGCTGTAGGCCCAGCCCAGCACCAGCAGCACGATGCCGATATGGAAACAGGCGAAAGGCAGCAGGCCGAT
The DNA here is from genome assembly GCF_964218355.1 of Ferrovibrio sp. Taxonomy (GTDB): domain Bacteria; phylum Pseudomonadota; class Alphaproteobacteria; order Ferrovibrionales; family Ferrovibrionaceae; genus Ferrovibrio. Next base: position 11,634 of record NZ_CAXPMC010000019.1, read on the forward strand.
GCGGCCGGTAAAGGCCAGCCACAGCAGGCCGGTCTGCGCCGCCAGCAGCAGCAGGCAGGGCAGCAGGATTTCGAGGGTGCGGCGCCATTCGTTGCGGCCGCGTGTCGTCGCGGCGGCCGGCAGGGCGGTGCTGTCGGCGGCGGCAGACATCCCGTCAGTCCTGCGCGCCGGTGCCGCCATTGCCGTCCGACGGATCATACAGGCGGCGGACGGCGATGCTGACCTGCAGGCCGGGATGCTCCTTAGCCAGCAGGGCGGTCAGTTCATGGCGCAGCTTCTCGGCGGCGACGGTGGCATGCCTGTGCGGCGTGGCCGGCAGCAGGACTTCGAAATCCCAGCCGCTCTTCTGGTGTTCGAAGGCAAGGTCGCTGTCGCGCAGGGTGGCCTGCACGGCCTTGCCGACGGCGGCCGAAATGGCGGGGCGGCGCGCTTCGGGCACCTTCTCGCTGCCCTGCACCGACAGCCGCAGCGCGCTGACCGGAAAGCCGGTCCGGCGGGCGAGGTCGGTGATCACCCGGGTCTGCCGCTCGCGGAAGCCGGCGGCGAACAGGGCGCGGCTGGTGCCATAGGCGGCCCCGGCCTCGGCCTTGCTGAAGCGCAGGGCATGGGCATAGGCGGTGGCGATCCAGTCGCAGGTGACGCGGAAATTCTCCAGCGTCGACAGGGTGAAGTCGAGAAAGCCGATCCGCTCGATCTTCAGCATGCCATAGACCTCGCCGGTATCCGCCGCCAGCAGTGGGCCGGCGATCACGCCCTCGCCATTCAGGATGCCCAGATCCGCCGGCTGCGCCGCATGCAGCAGGCGCTGCTGGCCGATCACGGCATGGAACAGCGGGCTGTCGGCGGTGAACTCGCGGCGATACTGGTCCGGCTTCTCCCAGCCCTCGGTGACCAGCGGCCGCAGCACGCCGTTCTGCAGCATGAAGACCGAATACTGCTGCGGATCCAGGATGGTGCGGATGATCTGGTCGACGCCGGCCAGCACCTCTTCGGGCGCCTGCCGGTCGATGGCGCGCGCGGCCTCGTAGAGCGCGACCACGGTTTTCATCTGCCCGGCCACCCGCACTTCCAGCCGGGTCTTTGCTTCCGCGAGCTTGCGGTAGGCTTCGTCGAGCACGCCGACCTGGCGTTCGCTGTGGGACAGCCGATGCGACAGGTCGGCGATGCGGTTGCGGTGGCGCCGGCCGATCTCGCCGACGAAGATCACGGTCAGCAGCCAGAGAATGGGGTTGCGGAACAGGTCGAGGTAGAAGCTGTAGATATCCTGGTCGATCGGCTGGTCCGGGATATTGCCGGCCAGCAGGGCGATGCTGCAGGCGATGGTGGCCAGCAGTGCCTCGCCGGTGCCGTACTGCGCCGCCGTCAGCAGGATGATGATCCAGAAGGGATGCGGCTGCACCGCCGCGAAGCGGTCGCCGGCGAACAGGTAATGGTCCAGCAGCAGGGCCGCGATGAGAAAGACGCCGATCTCCAGCAGCGCGATCAGCCGCCAGCCGGCCAGCCGGCGGGCGGGCCGGGGCGGGGCATCGGTTTCGGCAGGGCTGGCGGGGTCCATCGCGAGGCGCGGCGCGGTCAGAACCGCCACTGGGCATAGGCGCCGGCGCGGGTGACGTCGTCGTTGCTGCCGCGCGACAGGGCCTTGGCGCGGCTGGCGCGCAGGCCGGCTTCGAACTGCTCCAGCCCGACCAGGGTCAGGCTGCCCCCCACGAAGGGACCGCCCTCGTTGTAGCGGTCATAGGCATAGCCGCCATACAGGTCCATGCGCAGCCAGTTGGCCAGGGTCTCGGTCACGGCCAGGTCGAGACTGTGGATTTCGCGGGTGGCGATATCGAGCGGGCGGAACAGCGTGCCGTCGGCAGCCCGATAGGATTGCTGGCTGTCGATGTATTCGCCATCGAGGCCGTAGCCGGCACTGAGATCGAGGCCGTTGATGGTGAATGCCTTGCGCAGGCTGCCGGTGAGGCCGGCGCTGCGGGTCACATCGTCATCGCCGTCGATGCCGTAGCGGTTGTAGCGCAGGCCGAGCCCGCCCGACCAGCCATCGCCGAGCTGGCGTTCATGCTGCAGTTCGACATTGTCGTGGCGGCCGTCATTGACGATGCCGGAAACCAGTTCCCAGTAGGAGCGGTGGTAGGTGGCACCGATGCGGGTTTCCTGCCGGGCATCGCGCCAGGCATAGGAAACGGCGGCGCCGGGCGTGCCTTCCGAATTGGCAAGCAGCGCGCCGCGCAGGGTGCCGCCGGCATCGAAGCTGTGACTGACATAGACCTCGGCGCGCTGGCGGTCGAGATGGGCGGCGCGGCTGGTGCCGTCGGGCCGCAGGGCGGCATCGGTATCCAGCCGCCGGGTTTCCACGATGGCGCCGGCATCGGTCATCCTGCCGATGGCAGCCTGGCCCTGGCCGACGGTGATCACCTGCCGGTCGGCATTCCGCACCTTGACGACATCGGTATCGGCGCGGACAAACGGCGCGCCCTGCTGTCCCATGCGGCGGGCCGCATCGGCATAGAACTCGTTGTCGCGGTCGAGCGCGCCGGCGCGGCGGAAATTGTCGGCCGCCTGGCGCCAGGCGCCGCGGGTTTCGGCCAGTTCGGCACGGGCGGCGAGAATCTCGGCCCGTTCGCCATAGCGCGCGGTCAGGCTATCCAGCCGCATGGTGGCCTGGCCGATCTGGCCGCGCTGGATTTCCAGTCGCGCCAGGGTCAGGCCGCGGCGCAGGTCGGCCGGCTGGTCACCGGCCGCGGCCGCATCCGGTGCCGGCGCGCCGGCGGCCAGCTGCAGGCGGCTGCCGCCTTCGGCCGGGGCAATACTGTAGGCCAGCGGCCGCTTGCCGCGGATCAGAATCTGGTCATAGCCCGTGCTGACGAACTCGACGAGATCGGGAAACAGCCGGGGCAGGGTATCGGCCAGGGCCGGGTCGACCGGCTGCGGAAAGCGCAGCAGCAGCTCGAAGCGATCCGCGGTCAGTTCGATCTCGGGGGCTTTCCCCTTGAGGAACAGATCGTTAGCGGTCTGTGCGGGGGCCATGGCGCCGCCGCCTGCGGTCAGGGTCAGGGCGAACAGGGCAATGGCGGCGGGCCGGCGGACGGTATGTGGAAATCGCATCATGTAATTCTACTCTAAATCATTCCTGCCCGGTTATGGCGGTTAAGGATTGATAATCCGTTCCGCCTCGTCGAGGCGGCCGAGGTCGATCAGCAGGCCGGCCAGGTCCGTGCGCAGGTCGGTATCGCCGGGGCGGGCCTTCAGCAGGGCGGCCATGGCCTCGTCCATCTCGTCGAGCCGGCCCAGCCGGCCCAGCAGGAAGGGGCGCGCCCGGGCCGCTTCGGCGCCGGGCTGCAGCTGCCGGTCGATGATCGCCAGCGCCTGGCGGTACTGCTGTGCCGCCTCGCTGCGTTTCTGGCCGGACAGCAGCAGTTCGCCGTAATTGTAATGGCTCTGCCAGTTGCCGGGACCGCTGTCGTGATAGCGCCGGTACAATGCCAGTGCCTCGCTGCGCCGCCCGGCATCGAACGCCGCCCGGGCCAGCCGCCGCAAAGCCTCGCGGTCATTCGGATCGGCAGCGGCCATGGCGCGCGCCAGTTCCGCGACGGCACGGGTGAGCCCGAATTCCTCGGCACGGTCGAGCAGGGCGGCGAGCCTGGCGCCATCACGTCCGGCAGCCTGCCCGGCCCGCAGCAGCCAGTCTTCGGCTTCGCGCAGGCGTCGGCGTTCCGCGAGATAGCCGACCAGCAGGTCGAGCCGGCGGGGCTGGTCCAGCAGGTCGTCGCTGCTGCCGAGCAGGGCGGCCATGCGCTCGCCGCCGCCATGTTCCTGCAGCAGCTGCAGCCATTGCAGCTGGGCTTCGCCGCGGGCGGCGCGGGCCCGCGCCTCCAGCCAGTCGAGGCCGTCCCTGCGCGGGCGCGGTCCCCAGAGATACAGCAGCTGGCGGGTATTCTCGCCATCCGGGCCTTCCCGCCCGGCCAGCTGGCGGAAGGCCGCCTCGGCCGGCGCGCGGTCGCCCAGATCGAGCAGGCGGAAGGCCGCGTCGCGGCGTTCGGCGGCCGGACGTTTCGCATCGCCGGCGACGGCGGCCAGCAGGGCCAGCAGCTCGTCGCGGCGGCCGAGCTTTTCCAGGGCCTCTTCATAGGCCGGCCGCCAGCTGCCGCCCCAGCGTTCGGCGGCCTGTTTCAGGTAGGGCAGCGCGCGCTGGGCGCCGCCGATATCGAGCAGGGCATAAAGATCGGCCTCGGCTTCCTTGCGGCCGGCGCCGCGCTGCATGCGGCCGGCGAGGAAGGCGACGGCGTCGTCGCGGCGGCCGAGCCTGGCCAGCAGGTCGAGATAGCCGTCGCCGATGGTGCGGCTGCCGGCCGCCGCGGCCGCCTGCCAGCGCGGCAGGGCGCGCCGGGGCGCCAGCCTTGCCAGCAGTTCGAGGCGGGCCTGCAGTTCGTCGGCACCGAGACTGCCGGCATCCAGGTCGGCCTCGACCGCGGCGACGATGGCGGCTGTCGTGCCGGACAGTTTCATTTGCGGGTCGGTCAGGGCGCCGATGATGTCGCGACGTTCCTGCGGCGTCTGGGCGGGCTGCGCCAGTGCCGCGGCCGCGGCGGCCGTTGCATCGGCGCCGGATTGCCGTGCGGCATCCAGCGCCAGCAGGGCCGCGTCGGGCGTGCCGGCCGGAAGGCTGGCCAGCAGCGGCAGGGCCTCGGCCGGCCGGTTCAGCGCCAGCAGGGCACGGGCCCGCATCACGGCATGATCCGGGAAGGGCTGCAGGGCAGCCAGCCGGGTCGCCGCTGCCAGTGCCAGCGGCCATTGCGCCCGGTCGCCGGCAAGATAATACAGATCGGTCAGCAGGGCGGGATCGCGCGGGGCTGCCTGCGCCAGCCAGCCGGCCACCGCGGCCGCATCGCCGCTGGCCGTCGCCAGCCGTGCCCAGGCGGCATCGAGCATCGCGATGCCCGGCCGTGCCTGCCGCAGGCTTGCCAGCAGGGCGGCGCCTTCGGCCTGCCGGCCGAGCCGCAGATAGGCCTGCGCGAGATCGCCGAAGCTGTCCGGCGGCAGGCGCGGATCGCCGGCCAGTGCCGCCAGCAGGCCGAGGCCGCGCTCGTGCTCATCCAGTTGCAGCAGCACCTGGGCGAGGAACAGGCGGTCGGCAAAGTCCAGCCCGTCCACCGCCACCTGCGCCAGCCATTGCCGGGCTGCCGCGCGATCATTCACGGCCAGGGCGAGCCGCGCCGCCAGCAGCGGACGGGCGGCCATCTGTTCGGTGCCGATGCGGTCGCGCAGGCGACTGCCGAAGGCGGCGCGCCGGTCTTCGGGCAGGGCATCCAGCAGGGCGACCAGATCGGCGAGGCGGCTGTCCGGCAGGCTTTCCAGGGTGGTCGCGGCCAGATCGAAACGGCCGGCATCCAGCGCCAGCCCGAACAGCAGGCGGCGGCCGGCCGCCGACAGCGTGTCCCGTGCGGCCAGGCGTGCCAGGGCGGCATCGGGCTGACCGGCTTCCGCCTCGGCGGCGGCAAAGGCCTCGGCATGGCGGGCGGCCAGCTGCGGATCGCGGTCGGCTGCGGCGATGACGGCGCGGGCGGCCGCCGGACCGAGGCGCCGGGCGACGCCGGCCAGCAGGGCCTGCACGCTGTCGGCATCGGTGTCGGTGCCGCTGCGCAGCCAGTCCAGCAGCATCGCCTGCATGCGCTGGTTTGCGTCGGCGGCGCTTGCCAGTGCGGTGTAGAGGTCGATGAAGGTCTCGTCGACATCGCGCGGCCATGCCTTCGCCAGACCGTCCAGCGCATCGAGGCCGGCTGCCGGCCGGCCGTCATGACCCATATAGCGGGCGAGTTCGACATACTCTTCCGGCTCGGCCCTGCCGATACGCGCCAGTTCGCCCAGCGCCCAGCGGCGGGCCGCGCGGTCGTCGCGGAATACCGCAAGATCGGCATAGTCGCGCAGGGTCGCCGCCTCGCCGGTGGCGGCATACAGCGCGGCCAGCGTGGCGGCATAGGCATCGAAGCGGTTCACCTGCCGCTGCAGGTCGGCCAGCAGGCGCAGGGCTTTCGGGTCGTCCGGATGGCGGGCGACGAACAGCGCCAGGGCATCGATCGCGCGTTCCGGCTCGCCATTGGCAAGCGAGACATCGACCAGCGGGCGGATCGTCGCCGCCTCGAGCCTGCCGGCGGACAGGTTCTGCTCCAGCAGGGCGCGGGCGCCCTCGAGATCGCCGCTGCGCAGCAGCATCAGGGCCTGTTCGGATGTTCGCGGCACCATGAGCAGGCTGGCCGCCAGCGCGGCGAGGACGACGGCAGCCACCAGCAGCAGGTTCAGCTTCATGGCCGCGGGCCGATCTGCAGGCCGGCGCCGCCGATGGCGATGGCGGGCAGGGTGAAGGTCAGCAGGCCGTCGGCGCCGGCCGCGGCCTCATGCGGGAAGCGGGCGCCGTTCGCCGCCGTCAGGGTGATCTGCCAGCGGCTGTCCGGCGGCACCAGCCAGGTGAAGCTGCCATCGCCATAGCCCTGTACCTGCATGCTGCAGGCGGCCTGCCGGCAGGCGAAGCCGCGCACGCGCCAGCGCGCATCCCGCAGCTGCGGATGCGCCGGGGCCGGCGGCGCCTCGGCCAGCACGATTTCCGGGCTGGCGTCATCGGCATCGAGGGCGACATAGAGCACGCCCTGGTCGCGGTGCCAGCCGATCACGCCGCGGCTGGCAGCCGCATCGGGGGTCAGGGCGGCGAGGGTGCCGTCGAAGCGGATGGTTGCCAGCGCGCCATGGTCGCGGATACGCCAGTGCCGCGGCGCGAGCCGTTCGATCCGGGTGGTGAAGAAGCCGTTGGCAATGGCGGCATAGTCATAGGTGCTGACCGGGGCGATGCTCTGCCCGCGCAGCCAGTCGAGATTGCCCTTCACCGCGTTGAGGGCGGCCAGCTTCTCGCCGGAATAGATATGGTAGTAGAGGTTGAGCGGCTTGATGCGCAGGGGCGCGCCGGTATTGGTCCAGGTCTGCCGCAGGTAGCGATAGCCGTAGAACCGCCCGGTCCACAGGTCGGTATAGGTATTCTCGTTCGAATTGGCGGCGTAGATCTGGATCTCGCCGCCGATGCGCAGGCCGACCGGCGCCACCGAGGAATAGGACGGATACTCGTCGTCGAAGCGGGAATCGCCGCCATTGATGTTGAGTGCACCGGCCTCGCGGACCTTGCGCAGGACTTCCGGAAACGGCGAGGTATCGCCCGACCACTGCACCAGCCGCACCGGCTTGCCGGGTGGCGCCAGCGCCTGCAGGAAGCGCAGGGCCCCGCCGGTTTCCAGGTCGATGTCGAAGGGATGGTCGCCATAGGCGCGCGGAATGCGGTAACCGGTGCGCAGGCCGGCGGCACGCGCGGCTTCCATCTCGCGGCTCTGCTCGTCGGGATCGCTGCCCTGATAGCGCTCCTGCCCCTTCGCCCGGTAGATGGCGCGGAACGGCGCCTCGCGGGCCGGGTCGTAGTTGCGGAAGAATCCCCACTGGAAGGGATGGCTGTAGGTATGGCTGGCCGGTTCGACATTCGGCCGGGCGAAATAGTCGCGGGCGATGCGCATCGCCGTGTCGCTGCCATGCCAGTCGGGGTCGAGTTCGGCCGCCACCGGCGCCACCGAGACCGGCAGGTCGGGATAGCCGTCGACGATCTCGTGCAGGATCACTTCGGCGGCGCTGGCGCGGCGGCGGGCATAGCCGGGCACCTGGCTCTGGTTCAGCCAGCCATCGCCATCGATATGGCTGTGGAACAGCCGGCGGCCGCTGGCCGTGGTGATGTCGGGCTTGGGCAGGCCGTCGGTCTCGAACACGGCGGCGAAGAAGCGGAAGGGGTTCAGGTGCCACTGCGTGCGCAGGAAGGCGGGGTCGCGGAAAAATGCATAGCCCGGCGCCACCATGCCGCCGCGGCGGCCGATGACCGCCACATGGCTTTCGTCCTGGGCGCCGCCCGGGCCCTGCAGCACCAGCAGGGACGACACCAGCCCGTCGCTGGGCCGGAAGATCCCGAAGGCGGGCAGGATTTCCGGCAGGGCGCGCTCGAAATTCATCAGTGCCGGGTCGGCCTGCCGGATGCGGGTGCCGTAGGTGCCGGCCACCCAGCGGTCCTGCAGCTGCGCTCCCAGCGGCGCAAGCACGCGGTTGATGCGGGCGGTCTCCACCACCTGCCCGGCCGGATCGCGCAGGGGCAGGTCGCCCAGCACCGCCAGCCGCAGCCCGCGCCCGAGCGCCGTCTCCAGCCATGACCACACGGCATCCGGCTGCTCGGTCACCTGGCTGGTCAGCCACATCAGGATGCCGCGCAGGTCGTTCCGGTCCGCCAGATCCGGCAGGCCGTCGCGGATGTCGCGGAATTCGACAACGAGACCGAGATGGTTCAGCGGCATTGCCGCCAGCTGGTGGGCGTTGCTGAATTTCAGCTGCGTTTCGGTGCGGCCGTCATAGAGGGCGAGGATGGTGCGCGGTTCTGTCGCCGCCGGCGCCGGTGCAGCCGGCAGCATGGCGAAGGTCAGTCCCAGCAGGCAGAGGCAGACCGCACGGATCATCGCCGCGAACCGGTCAGGGTTCCCGGATGATGCGGTCCAGTGCCCGGGTCGCCACATAGGGCAGGAAGCCGGCGGCGCGCTGGGCAGCGTAGATCTTGCGTATGCCGGCCGGGTCATCGGGGGACCAGTAATCCAGGGTCATGATGGTCAGTTTGGGATTCTGCCGCTGTGCGGCCCGCAGTTTGGCGAGATAGGTTTCGTATTCCGCGTCGGGCGTCAGGATATAGGCTTCGCGTTCGGCGGACCAGTTGGAGCGGATCGCCTCGCCGAGAATGAAGTCGACATCGCCGGCCACCGCATCGTGAATCTCGAAGGCGCGGTTCAGCATGATCTTCATGCCGGGAAAGCGCTGGCGCAGCGCCTGCACCAGTCTGGCGGCCGCGGCTGTCATACCTTTGTATTTCACCGGGTCGAGACGCTCCAGATGCGGCGGATTGTCGAGCGTGTCGAGGAAGAAGCCATGGAAGCCCTGCGCACGGATGCGCGGCGCGATCTCGTCCAGGATGCGTGTCTGCCAGGCCGGATTGCGGATATCGACGAAATAGCTGCCGGGCCAGTACTGGTTCTCGTCCAGCACGATGCCGGCCTGCTTCACGGCGGCGAAATCGCTGCGCCAGGATTCCACCTCGCCCATGCTGATATAGCCCAGCAGCCAGATGTCGCGGTCCAGCAGCGGCGCCAGCGGCGGATGGCGGTCGGCATCGAACACGGCCAGCCGGTAGTCGAAAAAGCTGCGGGCGGGCTCGCTGCCGCGGTAATAGACCACCCAGGGGGCGTAATCGGCGGCGCGCAGGCTGCCGGGCAGAAGCAGCAGCGCGGCCAGTGCGAGCAGCCGGCCGGCCGGGCCGGTCAGGCGGGGCATGCCGCCCCGTCGAAGACATGGTGCAGGGTGGGCCGCAGGCCGGCGGCCAGAGTGGTGCGGGCTGCGACGCCCAGTGCGGCGGTGGCGGTGGCGGGATCGCCGATCGAGCGGCGGATATCGCCGGTGCGGGCCGCTTCGTGCCGGATGGCCGGCGGCTGGCCGGCGACGCGACCGATCTCGGCGGCCAGCTGCAGCACGCTGGTGGGGCGGCCGGTGCAGACATTGTAGATGCAGGCCTGCCGCGGCTGGTGGTCCATGGCGGCCAGCAGATGCTCGACCACGTCGGCGACGAAGACGAAATCGCGTTCCTGCTCGCCATCGCCGAACACGGTCAGCGGCTGGCCGGCGGCGATGCGGCCGGAGAACAGCGCGATCACGCCCGAATAGGGGGATCTCGGATCCTGGCGCGGGCCGTAGACATTGAAGAATCGCAGGCCGGTGGTCGGCACGCGATGCACCAGCCAGGCGACGCGGCCATGCATCTCGCAGCCGAGCTTGTCGGCGCCGTAGGCGGTCAGCGGCCGGGTTGCCGCGGTTTCCAGCAGGGGCGTGTCGGGATTGTCGCCATAGACGGCGGCCGAGGAGGCATAGATCACCGGCAGCGGCTGGCCGCCGGGATTGCGGGCGGCGTCGAAGACGGCAATGGCGCCGGCCTGGTTGGCGTGATGGGTGGCCAGCCAGTGGTCGACCGACTGCTGCACCGAGGCGATGGCGGCAAGATGGAAGCAGCCGTCCATCCCGGCCATGGCCGCATGGGTCAGCTTCAGGTCGGCCACGTCGCCGACGACCAGTTCGGCGGCCGGATCGAGATTCTCGCGGCGTCCGGTCGAAAGATCATCGAGCACACGTACGCTGTCACCCCGGCGCAGCAGGGCGTCCACAAGATGGGAGCCGATGAATCCGCACCCGCCGGTCACGAGATATCTTGCCACGAGGATCTGCCCAACCAGTTGATTGAATAATCATTTATCTAATACGCGCTGTGGTTACGGCCAAATTAACACCGATACATATGCATGCAATGATGCCGGGCCGTGATTTGCGCGATTAGGTGCCTGGTCCAGAAACACCGGGGGGCGCTGATTTACAAATTAGTTTCCGGTAACCCCCGGAAAAGCCGTGCGGGAACGGTACCTGAATATGTCAGGCGATCCGCAGGCAGCGGGCCTCGTGGCCGGGGCCGACAGTGGCCAGACCAGGCTGCTGCAACGTGCAGCCGTCATCGGCACGGCTGCAGCGCGGGGCAAAGGCGCAACCCGGCGGCAGGGCGGCCAGATCGGGCGGCGCGCCCGGGATGGCATCGAGGCGGGCGCCGTCCATGGCATCATGGGCGCGCGAGGCCAGCAGGCCCTGGGTATAGGGATGCTTCGGTGCCCGGATCACGTCGCGCACCGGGCCGCTTTCGACGATGCGGCCGGCATACATCACGGCGATACGGTCGGCGACCTCGACGGCGACGCCGATATCATGGGTGACCAGGATCACCGACAGGCCGAGTTCGCGCTGCAGGTCGCGCAGCAGCAGCAGGATCTGGATCTGCACCGTGGCATCCAGCGCCGTGGTCGGTTCGTCGGCCAGCAGGATTTCCGGGTTGCAGGCCAGTGCCAGCGCGATCATCGCCCGCTGCCGCATGCCGCCCGACATCTGGTGCGGAAACGCCTCCAGCCGCCGTTCGGGCGAGGGGATGCGCACCTGCTGCAGCAGGGCCAGGGCGCGTGCCTTCGCGGCGGCACCCGAAACCTTCTCGTGGCGCCGCACGGATTCGGCGATCTGCTGGCCCACGGTATAGACCGGGTCCAGCGCCAGCAGCGGTTCCTGGAAAATCATCGAAACGCGGCGGCCGCGGAAATCGGCCAGCGCCCGGCCCGACAGGGCCATCACATCCTCGCCGGCTGCCAGCACCTGTCCGCTGATGCGGGTGCGCTTCTCCGGATGCAGGCGCAGCAGGGTGCGCAGCGTGACGCTCTTGCCCGATCCGGATTCGCCGAGCAGGGCCAGCACCTCACCCTTGCCGACGGCAAGGTCGACGCCGTTGACCGCATGCACGGGCTTGCGGCTGCCGGTGAAGGTGACGGTGAGGTCGCGGATATCGATGACCGGCTGCGTGCTGCCGGCATTCATGGCGTTCATGCGGCGGCCTCCCCGGCAGGCAGTGGCGCCTTGCTGTGGCCGGAACCGGGACGATAGATCAGGCAGGCGGCCTGCTGGCTGGCCGACAGCGGCGCCAGGCCGGGCGCGCTGACGCTGCACACGGCCTCGGCATAGCGGCAGCGGGTATGGAAGCGGCAGCCCGGCGGCGGGTCGATCGGATTGGGCGGATCGCCGTAGAGCGGTGCTTCCTCGGTGCGGCTGTCCGGGTCCATGGCCGGCATCGAATCCAGCAGGGCGGCCGAATAGGGATGGCCGGGCTGCGAGAAGATGGCTTCCGCCGCACCGATCTCGGCCACCTTGCCGAGATACATCACCATCACCCGGTCGGCCATGAAGCGCACGACATTCAGGTCATGCGAGATGAAGATGTAGGTCAGACCGAAGGCTTCCTTGAGGTCGAGCAGCAGGTTGAGCACCTGTGCCTCCACCGATTTGTCCAGCGCCGAGACCGCTTCGTCGAGGATCACCAGCCGCGGTTCCAGCGCCAGCGCGCGGGCGATGTTGATGCGCTGGCGTTGGCCGCCCGAAAGTTCATGCGGATAGCGGCCGGCAAAGCGCGAGGGTTCCAGCCCCACCCGGGCCAGCAGGTCGTGGGCGCGGCCCAGCGCCTCGCGACGCGGCACGCCATGCACGCGCGGGGCGAAGGCGATCGAATCCTCGATGGTCAGGCGCGGATTAAGCGAGGCATAGCTGTCCTGGAACACCATCTGGGTCTGGCGGCGGTAATCGGACAGCGACAGGTCGTGGCCGATCTCCTCGCCGTCGAAGACGATGCTGCCGGCATCCGGCTCGATCAGATGCATCAGCAGGCGCGCGGTGGTCGACTTGCCGCAGCCGCTTTCGCCGACGATGCCGAGGGTTTCACCCTTCATCAGGTCGAAATCGATGCCGTCGACCGCGCGCACCACGGCGCCGGCCCGTCCGAGCAGGCCCTTGTTGACCGGGAAATGCTTGATCAGGCCGCCGACCGACAGCAGGGGCTGGCGCGGGCCGCCGCGGTCGCGGGCATCGGGGAGGGTGGGATCGGGCGTCATCATCGCGTCAACCCCGTACATCCATGGCCGAGCGCAGGGCATCGGACAGCAGGTTGAAGGAAATCGAGGTAATGAAGATCATCGCGCCGGGCAGGGCGGCGACGGCGGGGTTGACGTAGATCGCCGTGCGGAGGGTGTTCAGCATCAGGCCCCATTCGGCTTCCGGCGGCTTGACCCCGAGGCCGAGGAAGCTGAGGCCCGAGGCGAGGATCATCGAGACCGAGATCAGGCTGGTGGCATAGACGAAGATCGGGCTGAGCACGTTGCCCAGAACATGCACCCGCACGATGGTCAGGCCGCCGGCGCCGGTGGCGCGCGCCGCTTCCACATAATCGCGGTTGCGCACCTGGGTCGTCACGCTTTCGGCCACGCGGGCAATCGGCGGGATGAACACCACGGTCAGCGAGACCAGGGCATTGGTGATGCCGGCGCCCAGCGCGCCCGACAGCGCCACCGCCAGCAGCACCGAGGGGAAGGCATAGAAGACATCGATGGTGCGCATGATTGCCGTGTTGATGGCGCCGCCGACATAGCCGGCGAAGATGCCGAGCCCGGAACCGAGCACGAAGGCCATCAGCACCGGGGTGACGCCCATGAACAGCGACAGCCGGGCGCCGTAGATCAGGCGCGAGAGCATGTCGCGGCCGAGTTCGTCGGCCCCCAGCGGATAGCCGGGAAAGCCGATCGGCTTCAGCCGCCGCAGCATCGAGCCCTTGAACGGATCGGCCGGGGTGAGATACGGCGCGAAGATCGCCATCAGCACCAGCGCGACGATCACCGCCAGCGCGATCATCGCGACGGGATCGCGGGCCAGACGGCGGGCGACGCCGAGCCAGTAGCCTTCGGAGACCTGGATCGGCATGACGGCGGGCTTGGCGGAAGCCATGGTGTCGGCGGCCATCGGTTCAGCTCCGCTGGATGCGCGGGTCGAGTGCCGTCTGCAGCACGTCGACCAGCAGGTTGAGGGCCACGAAGAACATCGCCAGCACCAGGATGGTACCCTGCAGCAGCGGCAGGTCGCGCTGGAAGATCGCGGCATTCAGCAGGAAGCCAGTGCCGGGCCAGGAAAACACCGTCTCGATCAGGATCGAACCGCCGAGCAGGTAGCCGAGCTGCAGGCCCATCACTGCCAGTGCGGTGGGTGCGGCATTCTTCACCACATGGGCGAAGATGCCGCGGTCGGTCAGGCCTTTCGCGGCCAGCGCGAGGATGAATTCCTGCGACAGGATCTCGGCCACCAGGGCGCGCACGGTGCGGGCGATCACGCCCATCGGGATCACCGACATGGTGATGGCGGGCAGGATCAGGTGGCGCATATGCACCCAGTCCCAGGCCCAGTCGACCGAGCCGCCGGGGCCGGCGCCGGTGGCGGGCAGCCAGTTCATCTGCACCGAGAAGACGATCACCAGCACCATGCCGAGCCAGTAATGCGGCACGCTGACGCCAAGGACCGAGATGATGGAGGCGGCGCGGTCCAGCAGGGTGTCGCGGTAATAGCCGGCGACGAAGCCGAACAGGCAGCCGAAGAAGAAGCCGATCAGGGTGGCGACCGCCGAGAGGATGATGGTGTTGCCGACGGCGCGCATCACATCGGAGGCGACGGCGCGGCCGGTAGCGATCGAGGTGCCGAGGTCGCCGGTCAGCACCTTGCCGAGCCAGATCGCATACTGCACCGGCAGCGGCTTGTCGAAGCCATAGGCGGCGCGCATTTCCGCCTGCTGTTCGGCGGTGGCATCGATCGGCATGATCGCGGTGAGCGGATCGCCGGGCGTGATATGCACCAGCAGGAAACAGACGATGCTGACCCCGAGGGCAACGGGGAGCACATAGAGCAGCCGCTTGAGGATATAGCGCAGCATGGGGCGGCCTGTGGGGAAAGCTAGCTGGTCGGGACGGGTACCGGGTCGTGGCGGCCGGCCCGGATCGCTCCGGGCCGGCCACGGTGCGGAAGGCTTACTTCGCCATGGTGATCGGCGAGAAGTCCTGGAACCAGTTCTGCGCCTGCACGAAGCCCTTCACCTTCGGGCTCATCGCCCGGGCGTTGACGTCATGGGTGACCATCAGGAACAGCGCCTCGTTGACATACTTCTCGTGGATCTTCTGCAGAATCTTGTCTTGCTCCTTGGCGTCGAAGGTGTTGCGCACCGCATCGAACATCTTGTCCATCTCCGGATCGCAGTAATGGCCCCAGTTGGTGCCGTTCGGCGCCACCAGGTTGCACTGCAGATGCCGCATCAGGCCGGTGAAGGGGTCCTGGATGAAGTAGGTGAAGTTGATCGAGGCCCCGCCGCGGGCGCTCTCGCTCTTCGCGCCGGCGCGCCAGATGTTGATCAGCTGGTTCCACTCCACCACCTCGAACTCGACCTGGATGCCGATCTCGGCGAGGTTCTGCTGCACGAATTCGTTCATCGGCAGCGGCAGCATCTGGCCGGAACCAGACGGCGAGATCAGCGCCTTCACCTTCAGCGGCTTGTCGGGGCCGTAGCCGGCCTCCTTCATCAGCTTCTTCGCCTCGGCCACATCATGCTTCAGCTTGAAGGTCGGGTTGCCGAACCACTGGTTGCCCGGCGGCAGGAAGCCTTCGGCCGGGATCATCAGGCCGCCCAGCAGTTCCTTCAGGCCGGCGCGGTCGATGGCAAGGTTGGCCGCCTTGCGGATGCGGATATCGTTCCAGGGCGAACCCTCGATGCGCGACAGATGCCAGGTCCAGTTATGCGGATAAGCATTGGTCACGATCTGCAGGCCGGCGGCCTTCAGCGACGGCACCGCATCCGGCGCCGGTGCCTCGATCCAGTCGACCTGGCCGGAGCGCAGGGCGGCAACGCGGGCATTCGGCTCCGGCAGCGGCAGGAGGACGATCTTGTCCAGCTTCGGCACCCGGGCCTTGTCCCAGTAGGCGGCATTCGGCACCAGTTCGGCGCGCTCGCGCGGAACGAAGGCGGTCAGCTTCCACGGGCCGGTGCCCGACGGGGTCTTGGCGAATTCGTCCCAGTTCTTGCCGAGCTTTTCCCACTGGGCCGGCGAGGACATCATGATCCAGGCCAGCTGGTAGGGCAGGGTGGCGTCCGGCGCCTTGGTGACGACTTCCAGGGTCAGCTTGTCGACCGCCTTGTAGCTGGCCACTGCCGGGATGCGCGAGCGGCCCTGGGCCGACTGGCGCGGGTCGAATTGCGGCGCGTCCTTGTTCAGGATCTTCTCGAAGTTCCACACCACCGATTCGGCTGTGAAATCGCTGCCGTCGTGGAATTTCACGCCGTCGCGCAGCTTGAAGGTCCACTTGGTCTTGTCGGCGGCATCGACACTCCAGCTGGTGGCGAGGCCGGGGATCAGCACCGACGGCTTGTCGAACTTGCTGAGGTCCCAGTTGATCAGGGCGTCATAGACTGTGTAGCCCATGAAGCGCATGCCCTCGCCGCCCTGGTCGGTCTGGCCGGTGGTCAGCGGGATGTCGGAGGCGGTCATGCCGATGCGCAGGGTGCCCTGGGCCTGGGCCGGGCCGGCAAGGGCGACCGACAGCGCGGCGGCACTCAGGAGGGAAGCTAGTCGGGAGGAGAAAGGCATTTTGGTCATGGCACGATCCTGTGTTGGATGGTGCCTGCCGCAACGCAAACTCTGTGCCAGCCGCCAAGGTCATGATTCTATGTGGTCAAACAAAAGGCAGTGCGGCGGCTGCCCGGCTTTGGGCAGAGCTGCCTGAAAAACAGGCGGAGTCAGGGCGGATGCATAACGCTTGCCGAAGCGGTCCGGAGCCGTCAGCGTCTGGAGCCATTCCAGACGAGTCCCGCCATGCGCCTGCTGCTGATCAATGCCAATACCTCGACGGCGATGACCGACCGGGTGGTTGCCGCCGCCCGCGGCCTCGCGGCGCCGGATACGGAGGTTGCCGGGGTGACCGGGCGTTTCGGCGCCGCGGTCATCGCCACCCGCAGCGCCTATGCGGTTGCCGGCCATGCCGCGCTCGACTGCTATGCCGAGCATGGCGCGGGATTCGATGCCGTGGTGCTGGCCTGTTTCGGCGACCCGGGCCTTCTCGCCCTGAAGGAACTGGCCGCCGTGCCGGTGGTCGGCATGGCCGAGGCCGGATGCCATTTCGCGGCACAGCTGGCGCCGCGTTTCGGCATCGTCACCGGCGGCGAACGCTGGCGGCCGATGCTGACGGAATATGTGGACAGCCTCGGGCTGGGGGATCGCCTGTCCGGCGTGCGCACCCTGCGGGCCGATGGCGGCCAGATCGCCGCCGACCCGGCCGCGGCCGAGCAGGCCGTGCAGGAAGCCGCGCGGCTGTGCATCGAGGAAGATGGCGCCGGGCTGGTGATTCTCGGCGGCGCCGGCATGGTCGGCATGGTCGAGCGCGTGGCACCGCATCTGCCGGTGCCGGTGATCGACGGCCTGACTCCGGCGGTGAAATGGGCGGAAGCCGCGGTACTCAGCGGTGCCCGCAAGGCCGAAACCGGTGCGCTGGCTTTCCCCGGGCCGCTGGCCAGCACCGGCCTGTCGCCGGCGCTGGCCGCCCTGCTGGCTCAGCGCGGCATCGTTTCGTAGACCGGCACTTTCGTCTCGAAGGCACCGGCCAACCGATACAGCATCGCCTCGTCGAAGGCGCGGCCGATCAGCTGGAAGCCGACCGGCAGGCCGCCGCGCACGAAGCCGGCCGGCACCGTCATCGCCGGCAGGGCCAGATAGTTGATCGGCCGGGTCAGCCGGGTCAGCGTCGCGATCACCTTGCCGGCCTCCGGCCTGCCGGCGACATCGGTTTCCTCGATGGTCGGGGCCGGCCGGTCGGCCACCGGCACGAACACCGCATCGGCGCCGGTCATCGCCTTGAGGAAGGCGGCAACCGCCTCGCTGCGCCAGCGCTGGGAATCGATATAGTCGACCGCGCTGAGCGCGAGGCCGTTCTCCAGCCGGGCGCGGACCTGGTCGCTGTAGAGCTGCGGGCGGGTCCGCAGCCAGTTGCCATGCAGGGCCGCAGCCTCGCCCGACAGCAGCACATTGGCCGCTGCCGTGACCGCATCCATGTCCGGCGGCGTCATCTCGACGATCTTCACGCCCAGCTTCGCGAATGTCTTCAGCGCCTGTTCCAGCAGCTGGGCGCTTGGCTTGTTCAGCTTGTCCCAGAAGAACCGCCGCGGCACCGCCAGCTTCAGTCCGCGGACGGCGCCGGAGCGTGCCGCCTTCAGGTAGTCGTCCACCGGCCGATCGCTGGCCGTCGGATCGCGCGGATCGGCCCCGGCCATCAGCTGCACCAGCAGCGCGCTGTCCTCGACCCGGCGGGTCAGCGGCCCCACCGTGTCGAGCGAGTAGCTCAGCGGCATGCAGTTGGCACGGCTGACCCGGCCCCAGGTCGGTTTCATGCCGACCAGGCCGCAGTAATGCGCCGGCTGGCGGATCGAGCCGCCGGTATCCGACCCCAGCGCGCCGAACACCATGCGCGCCGCTACTGCGGCGGCCGAGCCGCTGGACGAACCGCCGGTGATGCGGTCGCTGTTCCACGGATTGCGGGCATGGCCGTAATGGTAGTTGTGGCCGGTCGGGCCGAAGGCGAATTCGGCCATGTTGAGCCGGCCGAGATCCAGCGCGCCGGCGGCATCCAGCCGCGCCAGTGCGGTGGATGTCTCGGTCGCCTTCCAGTGCCGGCGGATTGCCGAACCGCAGCTGGTTTCCTGCCCGGCGCGGTAATACATGTCCTTGTGGGCCAGCGGCACGCCGGCCAGCGGCCCGAGTTTGGCGCCGCGCTTGCGGGCGCGGTCGACCGCCCTGGCCGCCTTGAGGGCAAGGTCGGCTTCCAGCTTGAGGAAGGCATTGGTCTTCGGCTGCCACTCGGCGATGCGGGCGAGGCAGGCCTCGGTCAGCGCCTGGCTGGTCAGCCTGCCGCGGGCAACGGCCTGTGCGGCCTCGACGAGGCCGAGATTGATAATGTCGCCGCTCATCACCGGGCGCCTTTCTTCTTCTTCGATGCTTTCGGTCCGGCAGCGGGAA
The DNA here is from genome assembly GCF_964218355.1 of Ferrovibrio sp. GTDB lineage: Bacteria > Pseudomonadota > Alphaproteobacteria > Ferrovibrionales > Ferrovibrionaceae > Ferrovibrio. The sequence goes on from NZ_CAXPMC010000019.1 coordinate 30,185, forward strand.
ACAGCCCGGGTTCGCGCTCGAAAGCCAGCTTGCGGGCGATCGCGCGGAAGCGGCCGGCGGCAGGCCCGAGCGTGGCCGAGATGGTTTCCGGCCGGCCGGGCCGCAGCGCGACGCCGGCCTCGGCGAACATGGCGGCCACCAGCGGCGGCGGCAGCGGGGCGGCGGTCTTTGCCGCCGGTGCCGGCGCGGCGGTGCGGATGGCGACGACTTTCTGCTTGGTCTTCATGGCGGCGGGTGGGCTCCCTTGCGTTCGGTGATCAGGCCGTAATGCTGCGGCATGCGGTGGGCCGCGAAATTGAAGGTGGTGGTCTTGTAGCTGGCGCAGGCATCGAGGTCGCAGGCCGCCACGGCCAGTTCATCGCCTTCGCCGCGGGTGGCGGCCACCGTCATCCCCGACGGCGCGATGATCTGGGTGCCGGCGATCATCGGCACGCCTTCCTCGGTGCCGGCCTTGGCCACGCCGATCACCCAGCAGCCATTCTGGTAGGCGCCGGCCTGCATGACCAGCGTGTTGTGATGCAGCGACAGGGTGTCATGGTCGGGCGCCGGCGGGTTGTGGACCGGGGTGTTGTAGCCCAGCAGGATCATCTCGGCGCCCTGCAGCCCCATCACCCGGTAGGTCTCGGGCCAGCGGCGGTCGTTGCAGATGCACATGCCGAGGATGCCGCCGAAGGCGCGCCAGACCGGGAAGCCGGTATCGCTGAGATCGAAATAGCGCTTTTCGAGATGCTGGAAGGCGCGCCAGGGTTCATGCTCGCGATGGCCGGGCAGATGCACCTTGCGGTATTTGCCGACGATCTGCCCGTTGCGGTCGACCAGGATCGATGTGTTGAAATGCTGCGCCCGCTCGCCGTCGCCGTCGAGTTCCGCATAGCCCAGCGAGAATCCGAGGCCCAGCCGGCGCGCCTCGTCGAACAGGGGCTGGGTTTCGGGGCCGGGCATGCGGCGCTCGAAAAAGCTGTCGATCTCGGCCTGGTCGGTCATGAACCAGCGCGGGAAGAAGGTGGTCAGTGCCAGTTCCGGGAAGACCACGAGGTCGCAGCCCATGCGCTTCGCCTCGCGCAGATGGGCGATCAGGCGCTCCACCACGCTGGCGCGGCTGTCGCTGCGGGCGATGGGGCCGAGCTGGGCGGCACCGACGGTGACAATGCGCGGCATGGCAGCCCCCTATGCTCTGGTCTGCAGCACGGCAGTGGCGCTGCGGCCGACGATCTGCTGGTACAGGGCCGGATCGGTGGCGCCCTCGGTGCCGAAGACCAGAACCCGCGATTGCGGTCCCAGCGCGAGGTGGGCGGCCAGCGCCGGATCGGCCGCCGCTGCCAGCGCACCGGCCAGGCCGGCCACGGCGGATTCGCCCGCCACCACCGGCGGATCGCCGGCGGCGGGCGTGGCAAGGAGGCGCATCAGCGCGGCGGCGCTGTCGTCGTCCACCGCCATGAAGGCATCGGCGCCGGCCGCGAGAATCTTCCAGGCGATCAGCGAAACCTCGCCGCAGGCCAGTCCTGCCATGATGGTATCGAGATCACCGGTCACCGCCACCGGATGGCCGGCCTCGGCGCTGCGGCGCAGGCAGTCGGCGCGGTCGGGTTCGACCACCACGAAGCGCGGGCAGCCGGCTTCCAGCTTTTCCCAGGCATGGGCCAGCACGGCCGCCGCCAGTCCGCCGACGCCGCCCTGCACGAAGATGTGGGTCGGCGGCGCCGGGCATTGCGCCAGCGCCTCGGCCGCCATCACGCCGTAGCCCTGCATCACGTTGCGCGGCACGTCTTCATAGCCGGGATACGACGTATCCGAGACGACGAACCAGCCATTCCGCCCGGCATCGGCCTGGGCCTGCCGGACGGAATCGTCGTAGTTGCCTGCTGTGCGCACCACCTCGGCCCCGTAGGCGGCAATGGCGTCGCGGCGGCCGTCGGAAACCAGCGCGTGGATGTAGATCACGCAGCGGCAGCCGAACAGCGACGCGCCCCAGGCGACCGAGCGGCCATGGTTGCCGTCGGTGGCGCAGGTCACCGTGATGTCGCGCACGATCTGCGCATGGCGCCCGGCAATGAGGTCGGTGCCGGTGATGCTGTCGGGCGCCGTGCCGGTGGCTTCGGCGATGCGGTCCTGCAGCAGGCGGAACACCGCATAGGCGCCGCCCAGCGCCTTGAAGCTGCCGAGCCCGAAGCGGCCGCCCTCGTCCTTGTAATACACGGAACCGAGGCCGGCCGTGGCGGCGAGGCCTTTCAGGTCATGCAGCGGCGTGGCTGCAAAACCGGGCCATGCGGCGATTTCGGCAGCGGCCTTGCGGCCGGCCGCCAGCGACTGCAGGGGCAGGAATTCCGCCGGATAGTCGGCGGCGCGGCGGGTCAGTCCGGGGGTGCAGAGGCAGGTCATGACGAAAGCGGGCGGGAGAGACGATACCCGAGCCTAGCAATTCGCTTGCCAAGCCGGAAAGCCGGAGATTGCCGGGATTCCGCGGCGGCGGGACCGGATGGCTGCGCGTGACTGCCCAAGCAACAGGCAGTCTTCAGCCGACCGTGACCGGCGCGGTCAGCGGCACCAGCTCCTCGTCGCCGGCATCGCCCATCATCCACATGACGATGGCAAAGCGGCCGGGACGCTGCAAAGCCACCATCGGGTGATGCCAGGTGCCGGCGGCATAGACGATGCTCTGGTCCGGACGGGCAAGGAAGGCGACGGCCTGCGACGGGTCGGGCCGGCCGCGCCCGTCATCGGGGCAGACGGTGACGAGATAGCCCGCGACATCCAGCGGGATGAAGGCCTGCGCCGAGAATGCGTGCCGCTCGAACAGTTTCAGCGGACAGGGCAGGGAGCTGGCCGCGACCAGCGTGAAGGACAGATCGAGCCGGGCCTGCGGGCGACGGTTCTCGATCAGGTCGCCGCGATAGATGCGGCCCTCGAAGCCGTCATGGTCGATCACCTGCCCATAGGGTGCGAAGGCTGCAGCGGTCAGCGGGCGGGAGGGCAGAAGGGTGACGGATTCGCTCATCTCTGCTGCCTACAGCATCTCCAGCGGCCGCGGACCCTTCGGCGGCGGGAAGGCGCGGTCGAGTTCGGCGAGATCGGTCTCGGTCAGTGCCACATCCAGCGCCGCGCGGTTGTCATGCACATGCTGCGGATTTGTGGCCTTGGGGATCGCGATCACTCCCGGCCGGCGCAGCAGCCAGGCCAGCGCGATGCCGGCCGGCGTCGCCTGGTGGCGCACGGCAATGGCCTTCAATGTGGCATGCTTCAGCAGCCGGCCCTGCTCGATGGGCGAATAGGCCATCACCGGCAGGCCGGTGCGCTGGCACCGGGGCAGCAGGTCATGCTCGATGCCGCGGCGCGACAGGTTGTACAGCACCTGGTTGGCGGCACAGGCACCGCCGCCGGGCACCCGGTCCAGTTCGTCCATGTCGTCGCTGTCGAGATTGCTGACACCCCAGTGGCGGATCTTGCCCGCACGCTGCAACTCTTCGAAGGCGGCAACGGTATCGGCCAGCGGATAACTGCCGCGCCAGTGCAGCAGATAAAGGTCGATGCGGTCGGTGTGCAGCCGTTTCAGGCTGCGCTCGCAGGCCGTCAGCGTGCCTTTGCGGCTGGCATTCTGCGGCAGCACCTTGCTGACCAGGAACACGCTGTCGCGGCGGCCGGCGATGGCCTCGGCAACGACGCGCTCGGCGCCGCCGCTGCCATACATCTCCGCCGTGTCGATCAGGGTCAGGCCGAGATCGAGGCCGAGGCGCAGTGCGGCGACCTCCGCGTCATGCCGGGCGCGGCTTTCGCCCATGTTCCAGGTGCCGAGGCCCAGTGCCGGCACGGCTTCGCCCGCAGGCAGGAGGGCGGTGCGGAAAGCGGAGGTCATGGGCGCAGTATGAAGCGCCCGGGCACGGAATGGCAGGGTCGCGGCGGCGGCTGGCAGCAGATTCGTCTGATTTCCGTTCCCTGCCGGGCAGGGAGCAGGGAACAGGCTGGTTAAAAAAGGCCCGGTCGCAACTGACCGGGCCCCAGTTTAGTAGTCCATACCGCCAGCTGGTAACGACTGGACGGCTTCCTTCTTGGGTTTGTCGGCCACCAGCGCTTCCGTGGTGATCAGAAGCGAGGCGACCGAAGCGGCGTCCTGCAGGGCCGTGCGGACAACCTTGGCCGGGTCGATGACACCGGAGGCGACCAGGTCCTGGAACTCACCGGTCGCGGCGTTGTAACCCCAGTTGTAGTCGTTGTTCTCCAGCAGCTTGCCGACGATGAGCGAGCCGTCCTCCCCGGCATTCTGGGCGATCTGCCGGGCGGGCACCTGCAGGGCGCGCCGCACGACATCGACGCCATGCTTCTGGTCGTCGTTCGCAGGCCTGACGCTGTCGAGCACCTTGATCGCGCGCAGCAGCGCCACGCCACCGCCCGGCAGGATGCCTTCCTCGACGGCCGCACGGGTGGCGTGCAGGGCATCGTCGACGCGGTCCTTGCGCTCCTTCACCTCGACCTCGGTGGCACCGCCGACCTTGATGACGGCCACACCGCCGGCCAGCTTGGCCAGGCGTTCCTGCAGCTTCTCGCGGTCGTAATCCGAGGTGGTTTCCTCGATCTGCGCCTTGATCTGCTGCACGCGGGCATCGATGTCCTTCTTGCTGCCCGCACCCTGGACAATGGTGGTGTTCTCCTTGTCGATGGTGACCTTCTTGGCGCGGCCGAGCATCTGGAGCGTCACATTCTCCAGCTTGATGCCAAGGTCCTCGCTGATGGCGGTGCCGCCGGTCAGGATGGCGATATCCTCCAGCATGGCCTTGCGGCGATCGCCGAAGCCGGGTGCCTTGACGGCCGCGACCTTGAAGCCGCCGCGCAGCTTGTTGACCACCAGGGTGGCCAGCGCCTCGCCCTCGACATCCTCGGCGACGATCAGCAGCGGCTTGCTGGTCTTGACCACGCCCTCAAGCACGGGCAGCAGCGCCTGCAGGCCGGTCAGCTTCTTCTCATGGATTAGGATATAGGGGTCCTCGAGTTCCACGAGCATCTTGTCGGGGTTGGTGACGAAATACGGCGAGGTGTAGCCACGGTCGAACTGCATGCCTTCGACGACCTGCAGCTCGGTCTCCAGGCTCTTGGCTTCCTCGACGGTGATGACACCGTCATTGCCGACCTTCTCCATCGCCTGGGCGAGGTAGCGGCCGATTTCGGCATCGCCGTTGGCCGAGATGGTGCCGACCTGAGCGATCTCGTCATTGCGGGTGACCTTGCGGGCCTTGCCCTTCAGTTCGGTAACTACCGCGTCCACCGCCAGGTCGATACCACGCTTCAGGTCCATGGGATTCATGCCCGCCGCGACGGCCCGGGCGCCTTCGCGCACGATGGCCTGGGCCAGCACCGTCGCCGTCGTGGTGCCGTCGCCGGCGCGGTCATTGGTCTTGCTGGCGACCTCGCGCACCATCTGCGCGCCCATATTCTCGAACTTGTCTTCCAGTTCGATCTCCTTGGCGACCGACACGCCATCCTTGGTGATCCGCGGGGCGCCGAAGCTCTTCTCGATCACCACATTGCGGCCCTTCGGTCCCAGAGTCACCTTCACCGCGTTGGCCAGCGTATCGACGCCGCGCAGCATCTTCTCGCGGGCTTCGGCGGAAAACTTGACTTCTTTCGCAGCCATTGTTTCTGTCCTCCTTCAGCCGGCGTGTCAGGCTGCCTTGCGGGCCGCCGCACCGCCTTCGATGATTCCCATGATGTCGGACTCCTTCATGATCAGGAGCTCCTCGCCATCGATCTTGACCTCGGTGCCCGACCACTTGCCGAACAGCACCTGGTCGCCCGGTTTGACATCCAGCGGAACGATCTCGCCGCGCTCGTTGCGGGCACCGGGGCCGGCGGCGACGATCTCGCCGCGCATCGGCTTTTCCTTGGCAGTGTCGGGGATGATGATGCCGCCGGCGGTCTTTTCGTCGGCATCGATACGGCGCACGACGACGCGGTCGTGCAGGGGATGAAGCTTCATGCCTTCCTCCAGATGCAGGACTTTGGGGTCATGCTTGCCGGCCACGGGAGCCGGAGCGGAAGGCGAGATACGCACGGGAATTTTTGGCTTCAAGAGGGGCGCGAAAAAAAAATCGCACGCCGGCACCACCAGCGTTTGCGCCGGACGCAAACCGTCCCGGACGCGGGCAATGGCTGTCGACCAGCCGATCCCGGCCATGGCTGGCCGGCACCACTGATAGGGCAAGTTTTTTCAGGGAAACCAGATGGTGGGCGGTACTGGGATTGAACCAGTGACCCCACCCGTGTGAAGGGTGTGCTCTCCCGCTGAGCTAACCGCCCGTCTGCCGGCATGCGAGGCCGGCAAAGCAACTGGTGCCGGAGCGTATAAAGAGGCCGCCGCAGCGTGTCAAGCGCCCGGCAGCGGCCTTGCCGGTCAGTGGTTTAGGAGAGGGCGGCCGGCGGTCCGCGCGGCCTCGGCAGAGGCCGGCCCGCCGCTTTCGCGGCTTCAGTAGAGGCCGCCCGTGCCCGATCCGGCACTGGTGCCGGCGCTGGCGCCGGCGCCGCTGATGCCCTCGTGCTCCTCCATCGACCCATCGAGCACATTGGCCTGGGTGCCGGGCTGCGGTTCGGTGCCGGGCCGGAAGGCTTCGAGGATCACGTTGCGGTCGCCGGCCCGTGCCAGCTCGCCGGAATCGGCGCGCACCCGCACCAGCCGCACGCCGGGCGGCACGCGGAACTGGATCGCCGGACGGCCCTTCAGCGCCTCGCCCATGAAATCCTTGAAGATCGGCACCGCGACCGAGGCGCCCTGCTCGTGCTTGCCGAGGCTTTTCGGGTTGTCGTAGCCGACATAGATGCCGACTGCCAGATCGGGGCTGAAGCCAAGGAACCAGGCGTCGTAGCTGTCGTTGGTGGTGCCGGTCTTGCCGGCCAGCGGATAGCCCAGCTCGCGGATGCGCACGCCGGTGCCGCGCTGGACCACGCCTTCCAGCATCGAAGTGATCTGGTAGGCGGTGACCGGGTCGATCACCTCGGGCCGCATGTCGGGCAGGGCCGGCACATCCTGGCCCGCCCAGATGGCGGCGGCACAGCCGGGGCAGGGGCGGTTGTCATGGCGGTAGATGGTGCGGCCCTGGCGGTCCTGGATGCGGTCGATCAGGGTCGGCGTGATCTTGCGGCCGCCATTGACGAACTCGGCATAGCCGGTGGTCATTTTCAGCAGCGTGCTTTCGCCGGCGCCGAGGGCCATGGACAGCACCTGGGGCAGGTCGTCGACCACTCCGAAGCGGCGGGCGTAATCGGCGATCTTCTCCATGCCGACCGCCTGGGCGAGGCGCACGGTCATCAGGTTGCGCGATTTCTCGATGCCGATGCGCAGGGTCGACGGGCCGTAGAACTGCTTGGTGTAGTTGCCCGGCTTCCACAGCGGCAGGCCGGGACCCTGATCCATCACGAAAGGCGCGTCGAGGATCAGGCTGGATGGCGTGAAGCCGGAATCGAGCGCCGCGGCATAGACGAAGGGCTTGAAGGACGAACCGGGCTGGCGCTGCGCCTGCATGGCGCGGTCGAACTGGCTGATGCGGAAATCGAAGCCGCCGACCAGTGCCAGCACGCGGCCGGTATGCGGGTCCATGGCGACCAGCGCACCGCCCACCTCCGGCACCTGGCGCAGGCCGAAGCCGTCCTTCGGCGACGGGCCCAGCGGTTCCACGGCGATCACGTCGCCCTCGGCCAGCACGTCGGCGGGCCGGCGGGGCACCGGGCCGAAACTGTCGGTGCCGAGTTTCCTGCGCGCCCAGCGCAGGCCCGCATGGGGCAGCCGGCCCTGGCTGCCATCGGCGAAGCCGATCTCGGCCGCATCCTCGGCAACCCCCAGCACCACGGCCGGCCGCCATGGCGCGATCACGCCGGGGATATTGCCCAGCTCCTTCAGCTTCGCCGCCCAGTCGGGACCGGGGGCGATGCGCTGCAGGGGGCCGCGCCAGCCACCGGAGCGCCGGTCATAGGCTTCCAGCCCGTCGCGCAGGGCGCGTTCGCCGATGGACTGCAGGCGCGGGTCCATGGTGGTGCGCACGCTGAGGCCGCCCTCGTAGAGCCGTTGGTCGCCGTATTTCTGCGCCAGTTCGCGGCGCACCTCCTCGGCGAACCAGTCGGCGCGGGCGATCTCGGAATCCGGCCGCGTGCTGGCCACCAGCGGCGTTTCCACCGCCCGCTTGGCCTCGGCCGGCGTGATCGCGCCGTCTTCCAGCATGCGCTCGATCACCCAGTCGCGCCGGGCCTTGGCGCGGTCGTGATGGCGCACGGGGTTGTAGTTGCTGGGCGCTTTCGGCAGCGCGGCGAGATAGGCCGCCTCGGGGATGGTCAGGTCGTAGAGCGACTTGTCGAAATAGGTCAGCGCCGCGGCGGCGACGCCGTAGGAGCCGGCCCCGAGATAGATCTCGTTCAGGTACAGTTCGAGGATCTTGTCCTTCGGGAAGGCCTTCTCGATACGGAAGGCGAGGATCGCCTCGCGCGCCTTGCGGCCGAGGGAGACTTCGTTGCCGAGCAGGAAATTCTTCGCCACCTGCTGGGTGATCGTCGAGGCGCCGACCGGCCGGCGGTTCTGCGCCAGGTTGATGATGTTCTGCACCACGGCCCGGGCAACGCCGAGCGGGTCGATGCCGGCATGCTCGTAGAAATTCTTGTCCTCGGCCGACAGGAAGGCCTGCACCACCGGCTTCGGGATTGCGTCGATGGGCACGAACAGGCGACGCTCGCGGGCGAATTCTGCGATCAGGCGGCCGTCGCCGGCATGGACCCGGGTGGTCACCGGCGGCTGGTAATCGGCCAGCTGCTGGTAGTCCGGCAGGTTGCGGCCGAAATACCACAGGCCGGCCAGGCCGGCGCCGGCGGCGGCGAGGGTGCCCAGCACCAGCAGGATCAGCAGGATGAACAGATGACGCAGCAGACGCATGACAGCCCCGGTTTTGCCGGCCGGATTCCCCGCATTCGCGGTCCCCGGACACTCGTTTCCGGCGGGCGCCACTCGTACTCCCGGCCGGGCCGCCTGTACAGCGGCTTATGGTCCTGAAATGGTGCCATAAAGTGGCGGGAATAGGGCGGGGGTGGCCGGATTCCGCGCTTTATCTTTCGTCCAGGCCGAAGAAGCGGTCGATGGCGGCGACCACGGCCGCCGCCAGTTCGGCCCGGCCGGCCTCCGAGAACAGCAGCGCCTCGTCGCCCGGATTGGACAGGTAGCCCAGTTCCAGCAGGGCCGAGGGGATGTCGGGGGCCGACAGCACCTTGAAATTGGCCGCGCGCAGGGCGTTGCGGCGCAGCGGCATGCGGTCGCCGAGGCTGGCGGTCAGCAGCCCGGCGAAACGGCCCGACAGCCGCGGCGTGTCGCGCGAGGCGAGGTCGAGCAGGATCGAGACCACCTCGTCGAGGTCGCGGGCCGGTGCGCTGTCGGCCAGCTGGTCGGCGCGGTTTTCACGCAGGGCCAGCGCTTCGGCCTCGGTGTCGGAAGCATCCTCGGCGCGGGTATAGACGCTGGCGCCGCGGGTGGCGCGGTCGGCCGCCAGGCTGTCGGCATGGATCGACAGGAACAGGTCGGCCTCCTGCTTGCGGGCCAGCGCCACACGGTCGCCAAGCCGGACGAAACGGTCGCGGTCGCGGGTCAGCACGACCCGGTAGCGCCCGGTCTGTTGCAGCTTGGCGGCGACGGCACGGGCCATGGCCAGCGTGACATCCTTCTCGTAACGGCCGGAGGCGGAAATGGCCCCCGGGTCCTGGCCGCCATGGCCGGGGTCCAGCACCACCAGTCGCGGCCGGTCGGCGGCCGCCGGCGGCGGCAGGATGTCGCTGGCGCCGGCCAGCGGCAGGGCCAGCGGCGTGGCAAAGGCCGCCTGCCAGGCCTGCGGATCGGCCGGCCGCAGGTCGATCACCAGCCGGTGGCCGGCGCCGCCGGCCCCGCCCTGGGGCGGCAGGCGGAAGGCGCGCTCGACCAGCACCGGTTCGACCAGATCGAGGCCGAGGCTGACGGCCCCGCCGGCTTCCACCGGCAGGCCCAGCCCGGCCACCAGCCCGGCGGCATGGCGGGCCGGCGCCGGCGCCGCCCAGCGGCTGCCGGGCAGGGTCAGGATCAGCCCGAGGCCGTCGGGGGCGGCGGAAAGCTCGCCTTCCAGTGGTGCCGAGGCCTCGATCACCAGGCGGGTGAGGCCGGCATTCAGCCCGAGCTGCAGCCCCTCGATCCGTACCGGCGCGGCGCCTGCCGCCGGCAGCCCCAGCAGGCAGAAAAAAACTATGGAAAGCAGGTATTTAATGGAAATTCCCCCGAACCTGTCGAATCCGGCCGTTCTGCAGCGAGAAAGACCTTGTTCCTGTGCCCCGCGGCAGCGTACCATGCCGGCGCGAATATCCGAGTCAGATCCCGCCGTCCAGCCAGGGTTTTCATCCGCAAGGGTTGCCAGGGCCGCGATCGGGGGATCGGCGCGTCGGCCCCGAGCTTTCCGCATCATCCAGTTGCCTGCCCCGAAGGAGGCGGCCTGGGGCGGCGGCCTTGGTCGCCGCGCTCAAGACACCCCGGATTTGGAGTGAACCTTCGAGGCGCCCGCCGTCCCTTTTTCTTCTGGCGGTGGTGGCGCGGTTGGCAGTTGGCGCGGAGCGCGCTCGGACCGGTGGGAGCCGGTCAGACAAAGCGAGCCCCCTGGCTGCCTTGCGGATCATTACCGCCGGTCTTCGACAGAATCCTGTCGGTGGCATGGCGGGCCGGTCCGCCCGATGCCGGACTCGAGAACCCAGGCGCGCCGCCGTTTGTTATTCGCGCGGGCGGCGCCGCGCCGCAGGAATGATGCCGCATGGGCATGCGTATGCTGATCGACGCCACCCACCTGGAAGAGACCCGGGTGGTTGTCGTCAAAGGAACCCGTCTCGAAGAATTCGACTACGAGACATCGACCAAACAGGTCCTCAAGGGCAATATCTATCTGGCGCGGGTGACCCGCGTGGAGCCGTCGCTGCAGGCGGCCTTCGTTGAATATGGCGGCAACCGGCACGGTTTCCTCGCCTTCAGCGAAATCCATCCCGACTATTACCAGATTCCGATCGCCGACCGCGAACGCCTGCTGGCCGAGCAGGCCGAGGAAGAGGCGCTGGCCGCCGCCGAGGAAGAGGCCGAGCTGGCCGAAGCCGAGGCCCGTGCCGCCGCCGGCGAGGCCGATGACGGGGATCACGATCACGACGACAGCGTGATCGAGACCGTCGACGGCGATTTCGACAGCGTCGAGGAAATCTCCGCCGATGGCCAGCCGGCCGGCGAAGACGAGGATGACGACGATGCCGACGGGGATGACGCCGATGAAGACGGCGACGATCTCCACGGTGACGATCACCACGGCGACGATCACCACGATGACGGCGACGACGCGGAAACCGCCGCATCGCCGGCCTACTGGAATGTGCCGGCTGCGGCTGCGCCGGTGCCGACGCTGGCTGCCGAGGCCGAAGATGCCGGTGACGGCGAAGACGATCAGGAAGACGCCGGGTCCGACGAGGATGGCGAGGCAGCCGATGACGACGCTGCCGATGACGAAGCAGTCGATGGCGAAGCGGCGGCGGAAGCCGGCGCCGCAGGCGAGGGCGGTGGCGAGCGCCGCCGCCGCAACCAGCGCGGCCGTGGCCGCGGCCGTGGCCGCGGGCGGGGTCGCGACCGCAACGACAGCAGCAATGGAAGCAGCAGCAGTGGCAGCAGCAATGGCAATGGCGGCGAGCGCGAGGAGCGCAGCCGCCGCCGCACCAGCGTGTTCCGCCGCTACAAGATCCAGGAAGTCATCAAGCGCCGGCAGATCATGCTGGTGCAGGTCGTCAAGGAAGAGCGTGGCAACAAGGGCGCCGCGCTGACCACCTATCTGTCGCTGGCCGGCCGCTACTGCGTGCTGATGCCGAACACGGCGCGGGGCGGCGGCATTTCCCGCAAGATCCAGTCGCAGGCCGACCGCAAGCGGCTGAAGGCGATCACCAGCGAGCTGGACATCCCGGAAGGCATGGGCGTGATCGTGCGCACCGCCGGCATGGAGCGCTCGAAACCGGAGATCAAGCGCGATTTCGAGTTCCTGCTGCGCAGCTGGGACAGCATCCGCGAGATGACGCTGGAATCCTCGGCGCCGTGCCTGATCTACGAAGAGGCCGGGCTGATCAAGCGGTCGATCCGCGACCTTTATTCCGACCAGATCGACGAGGTGATGGTCGAGGGCGAGCAGGGCTTCCGCTTCGCGCATGACTTCATGCAGATGCTGATGCCGACCCATGCCGACCGGGTCAAGCAGTACCAGGACAAGATCCCGCTGTTCCATCGCTACCAGGTCGAACAGCAGCTCGATGGCATGTTCTCGCCGACCGTGCAGCTCAAGTCGGGCGGCTACATCGTCATCAACCCGACCGAGGCGCTGGTCTCCATCGACGTGAATTCGGGCAAGTCCACCCGCGAGCACAATATCGAGGAGACGGCCTACAAGACCAACCTGGAGGCGGCCGAGGAGGTCGCCCGCCAGCTGCGCCTGCGCGACCTTGCCGGCCTTGTGGTGATCGACTTCATCGACATGGAGGAGAACCGCAACATCCGCAAGGTGGAGCAGAAGCTGAAGGAATGCCTGCGCAACGACCGCGCACGCATCCAGGTCGGCCGCATCTCCGCCTTCGGCCTGCTGGAAATGTCACGCCAGCGGCTGCGTCCCAGCCTGATCGAAAGTTCGACCATGCCCTGCCCGCATTGCCAGGGCCGCGGCTATGTCCGTTCGATCGAGTCGACCGCCCTGCAGGTGCTGCGCGCCATCGAGGAGGAAGGCATCCGCGACCGTTCCGGCGAGATCACCGTCGCGGTTTCGGCCGAGGTGGCGATCTACCTGCTGAATCACAAGCGCGAGCGGCTCAGCGACATCGAGCGCCGCTACGTGATGAAGGTGATCGTTGCCGCCGATCCGGCCCTGGTGCCGCCGGATTACCGCATCGAGCGCAGCAAGACCCGCCAGCCCGGCGAGGTCAGCCGGCCCGAACTGGTCCAGAAGGCCGATGGCCAGCGGCCGATCACCCAGGAATCCGCCTATGCCGACAGCGCCGATGACGAGGCGGCCGAGGCCGGGGACGACAGCGAGGACAGCGCCGCCGAGACCGGCGAGGGCGATGCCGACGGCGATGGCCGCAAGCGCCGCCGCCGCCGCCGCCGCCGCCGTCCGCGCGGCGAGGCCGGCAGCGAAGCCGGTGCCGAGGCCGGCGATGACAGCCAGGCCGATGGCGATGCCGAGACCGGCGACGACAGCCAGGCCGATGGCGATGCCGAGGCCGGCGACGACAGCCAGACCGATGGCGATGCCGAGGCCGGCGAGGATGGCGGCGAAGACGGCCGCCGCCGTCGTCGCGGCCGTCGCGGCGGTCGCCGCCGCCGTCGTGGCGGCGAGGAGCGCGGGCAGGAAAACGGTGCCGATGACCGCTCCGGCGATGCCGGCGGCCACCGTCCGGTGATGACCCCGGCGGCGATCGGCGCCATGCTGGACGGCACGCCGAGCTTCGAGTTCGACGACGAGGAGCCGGCGCCGAAGCCGCAGCCGAAACCGCAGCCCCGCGACATCGCCGCCGAGATCCCGGTGCATGTCGCGCCGGCCGCCCCGGTGGTGACGGATGACGTGGTGCTGCCCGAGGCGGCACCCGCCCCGGCGCCGCAGCCGGCCGCACCCGTGCCGCCGCATGCCGAGACGGCCGCGCCGGCCGCCCCGGAGAATAGCGGCCCGGTCTTCGAGACCGTGGTCGTCGGCACCGATGGCAGTTCAGAGAAAGCGGAAGCCGCCCCACCGGCACCGAAAAAGGGCTGGTGGCGACGCTGAGCGAGCCTGCGATCCGCCGCGCCGCATCCGATGATGTGGCGCGGCTGGGCGCCCTGCAGAAGCGTGCATACGTGAAGTATGTGCCGCGGATCGGGACGGAGCCGCAGCCCATGGCCGAGGATGCCGCCGCGCTGCTCGACGATTACGAGGTCTGGGTGGTCGACGGCGATGACCGCGACGTGCTGGCCGGTGCGCTGGTGCTGCGGCAGGAGCCCGACCATCTGCTGATCTGGTCGGTTGCGGTTGACCCGACCCAGCAGGGCACCGGGCTTGGCCGCCGCCTGATCGATTTCGCGGAAGGACAGGCACAGCACCGCAGCCTCGGCCAGATCCGCCTCTACACCAACGCGCAGTTCACCGAGAACCGCGCGCTTTATAGCCATATGGGCTACGTCGAGACCGGCACCGAGCAGTATGAGGGCCGCGACCTCGTCCACATGGCGAAAAAGCTGTAAGGCCTATTTCGTCCAGGCCTTCAGCCGCCTGGCCGCCTCGACCATGCGGTCGGTGGCGCCGGCAAACGAGAAGCGCATGAAATAGTGGCCGCGGCCGCGGTCGAAATCGAAGCCCGGCGTCGCCGCTATGCCGGTCTCGGCCAGCATGCGTTTGCAGAAGTCGCTGGCGTCGTTGGTGAAGCGGCTGATATCGGCATAGAGATAGAAGGCGCCGTCGGCCGGTGCCATGCGGTCGAAGCCGGCCGCCGGCAGTTCGTTCAGCAGGATCTCGCGGTTCTTCGCGTAGCGCGCCACGTTCTCTTCCAGCTCGTCATAGGCGGAGAGGGCGGCCACGCCGGCCACCTGGCTGATGCCCGGTGCCGAGATGTACAGATTCTGCGTCAGGCATTCGATCGGCCGCAGCAGCTGTTCGGGCACCACCATCCAGCCGAGCCGCCAGCCGGTCATCGAGAAGTATTTCGAGAAGCTGTTGATCACGATGGCCTGGTCGGTCAGCGCCAGCACCGAACGGGCGCGACCGCCATAGGTGATGCCGTGATAGATCTCGTCGACGATCAGCCAGCGGTTTTTCGCCGCGCAGTCGTCGACCAGCGCCTGCAGTTCGGCGTCGCCCAGCATGGTGCCGGTCGGGTTGGCGGGGCTGGCCACCAGCACGCCCTTCGCCTGCGGCGCCTGCGCGTTGATCTGCGCGGGTGTCGGCTGGAAGCGGGTTTCCATCTCGGTGACGATCATCGCCGGATCGAGATCGACCGCCTTCAGGATGTTGCGGTAGGCCGGATAGGCCGGCTCGCCCAGCGCCACCTGGTCGCCGGCATCGAAGGCGGCGAGGAAGGCCAGCAGGAAGCCGGCCGAGGAGCCGGTGGTCACCACGATGCGCTCGGCCGGCACGTCGAGGCCGTAATAGCTGCGGTAATGGCCGGCGATCGCCGCGCGCAGTGCCGGGATGCCCAGCGCCAGCGTGTAGCCGAGCGGATCGCGCTGCGCGGTCGCGGTGGCGGCCGCGATGGCGGCACGGGGTGCCGCGGTCGAGGGCTGGCCGACCTCCATGTGGATCACGTCGCCGCCGGCGGCTTCGCGGGCGGCCGCCGCCTTCATCACCTCCATGACATAGAAGGGATCGATGGCGCCGCGCCGCGAAGGCGTCAGCGGGCTGGCGGCAGAGGCGCGGGAGCCGGGAGCGCGGGCAGCGGGGCCGGGCATCGCGGTGGCCGCCGGGTCAGAACAGCCGGCCGACCGCGAGGCCGAAGCCGCGCGGATCGGCTGCAAAGCTGCAGCTCTGCGGTGCGCGCGGCACGCCCTCGCCGCAATAGGCCAGGGTCACGCGGCCGAGCGGGCCGGCCTCGGTGACGGCCAGGCCGCGGCCGCGCAGGGCGGCCAGGCTGTCGGCCGGCAGTCCGGGCTCGGCCAGCACCGGCGCCTGCGGGCCGGCATGGAACAGGCGGGGCAGGGCGATGGCCTGCGGTGCCGGGTCCTTCTGCGATTTCGCCAGGGTGGTCTGCAGCACCGCCTGGGCCAGGGCGGCCGGCGCCGGTGCGCCGCCGCTGGCACCGGCAGCAATGAAAGCCTGGTGCACATTGCCGTTGATGCCGACCATGGCCGCCATGTAGGGGCTTTCATCGCCCGGCACGCCCGGCGGTGCGGCGAACAGCAGCCCGGTCTCGCGGCCGACCCGGCGGCTGCCGAAGGCCGGACCCATGCTGAAGCTGCAGGCGACGGCAAGGCCGTTGCGGTCGATCACCGCGATGCTGGCCGAGCCGTAGCCGCGTTTCGGTGCCTCGGCACCGGCATTGCGGTAGGCCTGGCCCATATTCTCGGCAAAGCGGTCGGCGCGGAAGCGCGAGCCGCTGATCAGTCCGCCATCGTCGAAACCCTGTTCGGCCAGCCAGGCCGCAATGGCGCCGCCGCGGGCATTGTTCGAGGCATAGAGGGTGACGCTCTTTTCGAATTCCAGTGCGATCGGCTTCTCGATGGTGATCGCATAGTTGCGCAGGTCTTCGGCCGTGATCCGGCCGCCTTCGCGCGCCATGTCGGCCAGCACCACCTGGGACAGGTGGCCCTGGTAGAAATCGGCCGGGCCGGCACTGCGGATGCGGGCCAGCACCCCGGCCAGCTTCTGCTGGCTGCGGATCGCGCCTTCGGCGGGCAGGCGGCCGCCGGGGCCGCCGAGGATTTCGGCCAGGGCCGGATCGGCGGCCAGCGCCGGATCGGTCTCGGTGACCGAGCGGAGGAAGGCGCGGCTGGCGCCGTCGCCGAAACGGGCCAGCTGTTCGGCCGGCGCCACGGTCGCTTCCCAGCGCAGCTTGCCGTAGCGGCCCTGCAGCAGGCCCAGTCCGCGCACCATGCCGGGAATCGCCAGCGGGCCGCCGCCGGCGGCGGCCCGGGCCGGAAAGTCGATGGTCTCGGCCCGGCCGCGGCCGGTGATCGGGTCGCCGACCACGCAGATGCCGCCGCCGCCCAGCCCGGCGCCGCCGGGATAGGTGACCGCATAGGCCAGTGCCGCGGCGGTGACAGCGTCGGCGGCGGTGCCGCCGGCCGACAGGGTGTCGCGGGCAACCAGCGCGGCACGCGGCTCGTCGGCCGCCACGCCGCCGAGGAAGCCGCTCAGGTAATCGATCTGCCCGGCGCTCGGTTTCGACTGGATTCCGTCGGAATCCGAACAGCTTGCGAGGATCAGTGCCATCGCGGCGAGCAGCACGCATTGACGCATGGAGGTCGGGCCCTTACCTAGAATGGGCTGGCGCTTTCCGGCCAGCCTGCCGGGACTTTGCTTCGTCATGACCGCCGGGTCCTCCATGCGCCGTTTCTCCGTTTTCCGCCGGCCGTCCGTGTCCGGCCGCCTGTCCGTATCCACATGCGCGATGGGGGTCCGCCGGGCCATGATGCTGGGCTGCGCCGTGCTGCTGGCAGCGGCCGGAACGGTGCTGCCGACGGCTGCGGAGGCGCAGCGCCGCGGCGCCCAGCTGGTGCGGGACGCCGAGATCGAAAATACCATTCGCGCCTATGCCGCGCCACTGTTCGCGGCGGCCGGATTGTCCAACGATTCGATCTCGGTACACCTGGTCAACGACCGTACGCTGAACGCCTTCGTCGCCGGCGGCCAGCGCATCTTCATCAATACCGGGCTACTGATCCGGGCCGAGCGGCCGGCCCAGGTGATCGGCGTGCTGGCCCATGAAATCGGCCATATCGCCGGCGGCCATCTGGTCCGCATGGGCCAGGAGATCGAGAATGCCCAGACGGCGATGATCCTCTCCATGCTGTTCGGCGCCGCCGCCGCCGTGGCCGGCTCGGGCGAGGGGGCCGCCGCCGCCGTGCTGGGCGGGCAGCATATCGCCGAACGCAGCTTCCTTGCCTATACCCGCGGCCAGGAATCGGCGGCCGACCAGGCCGGCGCCACCTATCTGGAGGAAACCCGGCAGACGCCGGGCGGCCTGATCGAGTTCCTGCGCATCATCGGCCAGCAGGATGCGCTGCTGGTTGGCCGCCAGGACCCCTATTCCCGCACCCATCCGATGACGCCTGAACGCGTCGCCGCCCTGGAATCGCGGGCCTCGCGCTCGCCGTACCGCAATGCCCAGGACACGCCGGAGAATATCGAGCGCTTCCGGCGCATGCAGGCCAAGCTGGTCGGCTATCTGGAGGGCCTGCCGGCGACCCTGCGCAAATATCCGGAAACCGACACCAGCCTCTATGGCCGCTATGCGCGGGCCTTCGCCTATTTCCAGGCGCTGGATTTCCAGCGCGCGCTGAAGGAGGCCGATGCACTGATTGCCGCCTATCCGAATGATCCGTTCTTCCACGAACTGAAGGCCGACATCCTGCTGAATATCGGCCGGGTGGCCGACTCGCTGCCGCCGATTACGGAAGCCCACCGGCTGGCACCGAACGAATCGCTGATCGCCTTCGGGCTCGGCCAGCGGCTGGTGGCGCTGGAGGATAACAGCCGGCTGCCCGAGGCGATCGCCATCCTGCGCGACGTCACCCGGCGCGAGCCCGACAACAGCGGTGCCTGGCAGCAGCTGGCAGTGGCCTATGGCCGCAGCGGCGATATCGGCATGGCCTCGCTGGCCTCGGCGGAACGCTATCTGGTGCTGGGCGAACTGCGCGATGCCCAGGGCCAGGCCGAGCGCGCCACCAGGCTGATGAAGGAGGGCGAGCCCGGCTGGCTGCGGGCCCAGGACATCATCGCCGTCGCCAAGGACCAGCGCAAACTGCAGCGCAACCGCTGACGTTCCGGCCCTCACGGCTTCGTGCCTTGCCCGTCGCCGGCCGCCACCCCATAGTCGCCGCAGCTCTGACACAGGAACCCTTCCCGATGCGATTCCGTACCCGTTTTTCCATTCTGGCCCCTGCCATGCTGCTCGCCGGCCTGCTGGCCGCCGCGCCCGTCCGCGCCCAGCAGCCTGCGGCTTTCTCCGCCGAGCAGAAAAAGGCCATCGAGAGCGTGATCCGCGACTACCTGCTGCAGAATCCGGAAGTGCTGGTCGAGGCGATGCATGCCCTGGAGGCGCGCCAGCAGGAAAAGGCGGCGGCGCAGGGCCGGGCGGCGATTGCCGCCCATGCGAAGGAGATCTACGACGACGGCGTCTCCTATGTGGCCGGCAACCCGAAGGGCGATGTCACCATCGTCGAGTTCTTCGATTACCGCTGCGGCTACTGCAAGCAGGTGCAGCCGCATATCGAGGCTTTGCTGAAAGAGGACCGGAACCTGCGCGTCGTGCTCAAGGAGCTGCCGGTGCTGGGGCCGGAAAGCGTGACGGCGGCGCGGGCCGCGGTGGCGGCGCTGGAGCAGGAGAAGGGGGCGAAATACTTCGCCTTCCACAATGCGATGATGGCCTTCCGCGGCCAGCTGGGCGAGGAGGCGGTGCTGCGCATGGCGAAGGAAGCCGGCCTCGATGTCGCGAAGCTGAAGGTGGCGATGCAGTCGCCGAAGACGGAAGCCGTGCTGCGCGCCAACCTGTCGCTGGCCGACAGGCTCGGCATCCAGGGCACGCCCGGCTTCGTGATCGGCGACCAGCTGATCCCCGGTGCCATCTCGCTGGACAGCATGCGCGAACTGGTGAAGGCACAGCGCGGATAACAGCGGGAAACCGGCCGATTTGACGAACCGGGCCGGAATCCGTATGGTCCGGCCCCGAGAACGGACCCTATCAGGAACGGAACGATGCGCGCCGAAATCAGGGCGATGGCCGACGAAATCCAGCAGTCGCTCGGACTGCTGAGGAGGTCTCTTTGACTGGGATAGCTCGGTCAAGAAACTCGAAGAACTGAATGCCCGGGCGGAGGATTCCGCCCTGTGGAACAACCCCGCCGAGGCCCAGGCCGTCCTGCGCGAGCGCAACCGCCTGGATCGCGCCATCGGCACCCAGCGCCGGCTGGAACAGGCCCTGCAGGACAATATCGACCTGATCGAACTGGGCGAGGCCGAGGGCGACCAGGCCGTGGTCGACGAGGCCGAGGCCGCCATTGCCGGCCTGTCGAAGGAAGTCGCCCAGGCGCGGCTGGAAAGCCTGCTGTCCGGCGAGGCCGACAGCAATGACAGCTTCCTCGAGGTGCATGCCGGGGCCGGCGGCACCGAAAGCCAGGACTGGGCCTCGATGCTGCTGCGCATGTATGTGCGCTGGGCCGAGCGTCATGGCTACAAGGTCGAATTCCAGGAAGAGAGCGAGGGCGAGGAGGCCGGCATCAAGTCGGCCACCGTCAGGATTTCCGGCCCCAACGCCTATGGCTGGCTGAAGAACGAGAGCGGCGTGCACCGGCTGGTGCGCATCTCGCCCTATGATTCCAATGCCCGCCGCCATACCAGCTTCGCCTCCGTGGGCGCCTATCCGGTGGTCGACGACACCATCGAGATCGAGGTGCTGGACAAGGACCTGCGCGTCGACACCTACCGCGCCTCGGGCGCCGGCGGCCAGCACGTCAACAAGACGGACTCGGCGGTGCGCATCACCCATATCCCGACCGGCATCGCGGTGGCCTGCCAGATCAACAAGTCGCAGCACCGCAACCGCGACGAGGCGATGAAGATGCTGAAGGCGCGCCTGTACGAGCGCGAGCTGCAGAAGCGCGAGGCCGAGCAGCAGGCGCTGAACGATGCCAAGACCGATATCGGCTGGGGCCACCAGATCCGTTCCTATGTGCTGCACCCGTACCAGATGGTGAAGGACCTGCGCACGGAACTGGAAACCAGCGACACCCAGGGCGTGCTGGACGGTGACCTCGATGCCTTCATGGCTGCCCAGCTGGCGGCCAAGGTCGGCGCCGGCGGCGACGACAAGGCGGCATAGGCCGCAGGGCACGATGGCGGCGGCAGGCAGCGGCGACCGCGTCATCCTGCTGCATGGCCTGGCCCGCACGCCGCGCAGCATGGGCCGCATGGCCCGGGCCCTGCAGGCGGCGGGCTACGACGTCGTCAATCACGGCTATCCCAGCCGGCGCCATGACATCGCGACGCTGACCGCCGGGCTGCGCGGCTTCCTCGAAAGCCTGCCGGACATTTCCGGCCGCACCCATATTGTCGGCCATTCGCTGGGCGGCCTGCTGGTGCGCGCCGCGCTGGCGCGGCCGCTGCCCGGTCTGGCTGTCGGCCGCGTGGTGCTGGTCGGCGTGCCGAACCGCGGCGCCCGCGTGATCGACCGCCTGCTCGGCCATCCGCTGACCCGCATGATCCCGGCCCTGTTCGGCCGGCCGGCGGCGGCGCTTGGCCGCGACGCGCCCTGGCTGGCGGCGCTGCCTCCGCAACCGTCGCCCGAGACCGGTGTGATCGCCGGCACCGGCCGCTTCCACCCGGTCAATCCGGCAGCCTGGGTGAATCTGCTGCATGGCGCGCGCGAGCCGGGCGATGGCACGGTGGAGCGGGATTCCGCCATGCTGCCCGGTGCCGCGGATGCCATCGCCGTGGATGCCGCACACAGCTTCCTGCCATCCGACCGCCGGGTGATCGCCGCCGTGCTGCGTTTCCTGCGCGACGGGCGCTTCTAGCCGGCAACAAAAAAAGCGGCCCGCAGGCCGCCTTTTCGGTCTGATCGAAGATGCCGCCTAGCTGGTGGCGCGGGCCATGGCGGGCAGCGGCAGTTCGGTGCCGCCGGCGGCCTTCACCGGCTTCGGCGCCGACTTCACCGGCGCATCCTTATCGGCGGCGGCGTCATGGCCGGCCTCGCCCGAAATCACGCTCAGCTTGGCCGGGATGTCGCGGGGATTTTCGGTCTGCTTGCAGTGGCCCTCGACCTTGGCGCCGGCGGCGATCGACAGCAGCTCGTGCCAGATGTCGCCGCGCACCTTGGCGGTCTTGTCCAGCTCGACCGACTTGGCGCGGATGCGGCCGACCACCTCGCCGCGGATCAGCACCTGTTCGGCCATCACCTCGCCGGTGACGCGGGCATTCTCGCCGATCGCCAGCCGCACCGCGGTGACGTCGCCATTGACCAGGCAGTCGATCTGCATCTCGCCATCGCTGACCAGATCGCCGTTGACCGTGAGCCCTGCGCTCAGGATCGACGGCGGGTTCTGCTTAACGGGCGCTGCTGCGGTCTTCTTGCTGCTTGAAAACATGGTAGCCAGCCTCGATGAATTTGCCCGGGTCGACCTGGTCGTCGTCGAGCAGGATTTCATAGTGGAGATGCTGACCGGTGCTGCGCCCGGTCGATCCCATGGTGCCGACCTGGCGGCCGAAGGGAACGGTGTCGCCGGTCTGGACGGCAATCGAACTCATGTGAGCATACCGCGTTTTCACGCCGAGACCATGGTCGATTTCGACGGTGCGGCCATACGGGCCTTTGCGGCCGGCAAACACAACCACACCGGGGGCGGTGGCGAGGATCGGCGCCCGGGCCGGGCCGATGAAATCGGTGCCGGCATGGAAGGCCCACTGCTTGGTGAAGGGATCGACGCGGCGGCCGTACTTGCTGGAGACTTCCGGATCGCCGGTCATCGGCATGGCCAGCGGCAGGCGCTGGGCCAGGATCATCAGCTCGCCCCAGCGGCCGAGCTTGCCTTCCAGCGACTGCATGTCCTGCTCGATCTTGCTGGCATCGCTGCCCAGCGAGGCAACGGCGACGCCCCGGGCCTCGGCGCTGCGGGTGTCGGGCAGGCCGAGCGATTTCAGCGGGCCGCCGATGCCGATATCGGCGCGTGCGTCGGAGGCGCGCGCCAGCATGCCGGTGATGTCCAGCCCGGTCATGCGCAGGGCCTTTTCCAGCTGGGCGACGCTCTTCTCGGTGCGCTGCGACAGGTCGTCCAGCAATTCGCGCTGGCGGCCGCGCACGGCAAGGATGCGGGTCTCGATGTCGCCGGGCTTCACCGCCGGGATCGGCGGGCGGGCCTTGTTCTCGCGGGCCATCCCCTCGAGATCTTCGCTGGCCGCGGTTTCGTCGGCGTCGTCGTGGTTATGGCTGTCGGGCAGGGCGGCGGGCGTCGCCACCGCCAGCTGTTGCGCGGCCTTTGCCGCGTCGGCCGGCCTGACCGCGTCGGCGGTCGCTGTCGGGGTGGGCGCTGTCGGGGCGGCCGGCGCCGCGGTGGCGGGCGCCGCGGCGGTCTTGGCGTCAGCCGTCCTGGTGTCTGCGGTCCTGCCGTCCGGCGTCCGGGCGGCGGGCAGGGCGCCGGTCTGCACGTTGCCGCCGGGTGCGGCCGGCTGTGCGGCATTGCCGCTGCCACCTTCCGCGGGCAGGCCGGGAGCGCGCTGCTTCATCGCCATGTCGTAGAGGCGGCGGTAGCGTTCCTCCAGGTCGCGCGAGGCGACCACGAAGCTTTCCTGGCTGCGGTCGAAATCGGCGGCCAGGCGGTCATAGGCGAGGCTGAGCTCGGCGATGCGGCGGTCGCGCGCGTCCAGCATGGCATCGCGGTAGAAGACGTTGACGGAGGCGTAGCCGATCCAGCCGGCAAAGGCGACCACGGTGGTCGCCATCAGGATCTGCGCCCGGGTCGACAGGGCGACATAGCGGACATCGCCCCGGCTGCGGAAAATGATCTGCCGCTCAGGGAACAGGCGGTCGCGCAACTCCCGCCATTGTCGTCTCGCGCGTCGTGTCACTCAGCCCCCCGAAATAGCTGCCGGAATCCCTCGCAAAGTCGTGAGGGGATTAGGGCTTATTTGGTTTGGTTAATGCAAGGAAGAATCGATGACGATTTGGGAAAAAACCCGCACGAACACAGACTTACGCCGTGTCTTGCTGGTTATCCACAGGATGTGGAAAAGCCCTGCAAGCGCTTGATTCTAAACTGACCGGGCCGCTTCCAGCACGGCCTCGACATGGCCGGGCACTTTGACCTTGCGCCAGATGGCGGCGAGTTTTCCAGAGGCATCGATCAGGAAGGTGGCCCGCTCGATGCCCATGTATTTGCGGCCATAGAGGCTCTTCTCGACCCAGACCCCGTACGACTCGGTGACCTTGCCGGCCTCGTCGGCGGCCAGCATCACCTTCAGGTTGTGCTTGTCGCGGAATTTGTCATGGGCGGCGACGCTGTCGCGCGAACAGCCGATCACTACGGCGCCCAGCTTGTCGAATTTCGCCTTTGCGGCGCTGAAGGCGATGGCTTCCCTGGTGCAGCCGGACGTGTCGTCCTTCGGGTAGAAATACAGCACGACGATCTTGCCCTTCAGCGCCGACAGCGAGACCTTGCCGCCGCCATCGGTGGGCAGGGTGAAGGCCGGGGCCCTGTCGCCGACGTCGAGGGTTTTCGCATTGCTCTTGCTCATGGCCGGTTCCTGTCAGGTTGCGCGGGAGGAAAGGCTGTCGGCCAGCGCCAGATGCGGCGCGGCCGGCTGTTCGACCAGGGCGACGAACAGGGCATGCACATCGGCCTGCATCCGTTCGAGCCGCGCGGTCAGTGTATCGAGGCCGTCGCAGCCGAGCAGCTGCGGCAGCCGTTTCGCCAGGGCCGGCGGCCAGCGCGCCGGATCGCCGGCCTCCTCGCGGCCGGCCAGCCGCGTCGCCGCCAGCAGGGTGGCATAGAGCCGGGCCGCCGCCGACAGGGTGGCGGCCTGGTCCGGTTTCAGCAGCTTCGCCGCCGCCATCGCCTCCAGTGCCTCCAGCGGATGGCTGTGCAGAACCGCCGGCTTCGCCGCGCCGTGGCGCAGCAGCAGATACTGCACGATGAATTCCAGGTCGACGGTGCCGCCGCGCTGCGCCTTCAGGTCCCAGGGGCCGGCGCCCGGATGCTGCGCCGCCATGCGTGCCCGCATGCTGGCGACATCGGCCAGCAGTTTCCTGGGATCGCGCTTCCGCGTCAGCATGTCGTGGTGCAGCTTGTCGATCTTCTTCGCCAGCGGCGGCGCGCCCATCACCACGCGGGCCCGGGTCAGCGCCATATGCTCCCAGGTCCAGGCCTCGTCGCGGTGATAGGCGGCATAGCCGTCGAAGCCGATGGCGACCGGCCCGGCATTGCCGCTGGGGCGCAGCCGCATGTCGACCTCGTAGAGGCGGCCTTCGCCGGTCATCGCGGTGATCGCGTTGATGAAGCGCTGGCACAGCCGCGTGTAGTACAGCCCCGGCGTCAGCGGCCGCTCGCCATCGGACTCGCCGGCATTCTTCGGGCAGTCGAATACCAGCACCAGGTCGAGATCGGATTCCAGCGTCAGCTCGCGGCTGCCCAGCCGGCCGAAACCGGCAATGGCCGCCTTCGCGCCGCGGATGGTGCCGTGCTGGGCGGCGAATTCGGCCGCGACATGACCGAACAGCTCGGCCAGCACCACATCGGCCACCGCGCTGAGCGCGCGCCCGGCCGCAACGCCGTCCAGCAGGCCGCGCAGCAGGCCGATCCCCACCTGCAGCTTCAGCTCGTGGGTCCAGCGCCGCGTCCAGTCCAGCACGTCCTGGAAGTCGCGCGCCGCCGACAGCTGCCGCTTCAGGCTGGCGGTCAGCCGGGCGGCATCGAATCTGGCCGGATGCGCGGCATATTCCAGCAGGCTGTCGAACAGGGCGGCATTCTGCGCCAGCGTTTCGGCCAGCTGCGGCGCGGCGGCCAGCATCTCGGCCAGGGTGTCGAGCACGCCGGGATTGGCCTGCAGCAGCGCGAAAAGCTGCACGCCGGCCGGCAGGCTGGAGAGGAACTGGTCGAAACGGCGGATCGCCACGTCGGGGCTGCCGGTGCGCGCGAAGGCATCCAGCAGCTGCGGCATGATCGCGGTCAGTTTCTCGCGCGCGCGTTCCGAGCGCATGGCGCGGTAGCGGCCGAAATGCCAGCCGCGCACCATCGCCGCCACCGCCGGCGGATCGGTGAAGCCCAGGCCGCTCAGGGTCTGCAGGGTTTCGGGATCGTCGTCGGTGCCGGTGAAGACCAGGCTGCCGGTCTCGCTGCCCAGGGTCGGCGCCTCGGCGAACAGGTCGTCGTAATAGGCTTTCACCCGGCGCAGCACCGCCAGCAGCTCCGCCTCGAAGGCCGCGGTATCGGCGAAACCGAGGAAGCCGGCCAGATGCGCCAGCGCATCCGCCTCGGCCGGCAGCGTATGGGTCTGCTCGTCGTCGATCATCTGCAGCCGGTGTTCGACCCGGCGCAGGTAGCGGTAGTCGTCGATCAGGGCGGCGCAGGCCGCCTCCGACAGCCGTTCGGTGGCGACCAGGGCGCGCAGCGCATCGCAGGTGGCTTTCGCGCGCAGGCGGGTATCGCGGCCGCCGGAAATCAGCTGCTGGGTCTGGGCGAAGAATTCGATCTCGCGGATGCCGCCGCGCCCGAGCTTGATGTTGTGGCCGGCCGCCGCGATCTCGCCATGGCCCTTGTGGGCATGGATCTGCCGCTTGATCGAATGGATGTCCTCGATGGCGGCGAAATCGAGATTCTTGCGCCACACATAGGGCGTCAGCCGCTGCAGGAAGCCTGCGCCGGCCTCGATGTCGCCGCCCACCGGCCGCGCCTTGATCATGGCGGCGCGTTCCCAGTTCTGGCCGAAGCTCTCGTAATAGGTTTCGGCCGCCACCATCGACAGGGCCACCGGCGTCGAGCCCGGATCGGGCCGCAGCCTGAGGTCGGTGCGGAAGACATAGCCATCCTCGGTGCGCTCGTTCAGCAGCTTCACCATCTGCTGGGTCAGCCGCACGAAGCATTCCTGCGCCGACTTGCGGCCCTGGTAGCGCACCACCTCCTGGTCGTAGAGCATGATCAGGTCGATATCGGACGAGTAATTCAGCTCGCGCGCACCCAGCTTGCCCATGCCGAGCGCGACGAAACCGGACCCGCGGCAGGGATCGGCCGGGTCCGGCAGCACCAGTTCGCCATTCGCGGCCGCCGCGCGCAGCAGCACCGCCATGGCGCTGTCCACCGCCAGCGCGGCGAAGTCGCTCAGGGTTTCCGTGATCCGCTCCAGCGGCCACAGGCCGGCGATGTCGGCCACCGCCGTGGCCAGCGCGATCTGGCGCTTGGCGCGGCGCAGCGGCAGGGCCAGGGCCTCCGGCCCGTCCTCGGCCAGGGCCGGGGCCGCGGCGGCCTCGCGCAGGGCGGCCATGGCGCGGTCCGTCGCCTCATCCGCGCCATATTCCAGCAGGATACTGACCGTCTCCGGTTCATGCAGCGCCAGCCCGGTCAGATAGGGACTGTTGCCGAACAGGCAGTCCAGCAGGGCGCGGGCGCCGGTTTTTCCGGCCGCGGCCGTAAGGGTCAGGGTCTTCAGCCGCCGGGCGAGGCCGCGATCCTCCAGGCCGGACAGGGTTTCGGTCCAGCTTTCAAAGCCGCGGGCCGCAGCCGCGGCATCGAACGGAGATGGCAGGTTGCGCCAGACCGGCGCGGTATTCACAGGCATGTGTTCCCCTCGTGCCGCCCGGCAAGTTCGGCTAAACTTATCAAGGGGTCAAGTCGCGGGCTGGCGGGTGACGGCGGTCCCTGCAGAACGGTTTTTTCCCTGACGGAACAGGTCTATGGCGCGTCGTGCAGTGCTGGGGTGGAGTCGGTTGCTGGTGCGCTGGATCATGGCGGCCACCGCAACGCTGGTCGTGCTGGCCGGATTGCTGGTGTGGCGCGTTTCCCAGGCGCCGCTGTCGCTCGGTTTCCTCGTTCCCTATGTCGCCGAGGCGCTCAGCCTGTCGGAATACGGCATCGCCGCCGAGGTCGACGACGTGGTGCTGGCCTGGTCGGAGCATGACGAGGCCCTGCGCCTGCGCATCTACAATGCCCGCTACCGGGCCGAGGGCGGCCGGGTCGCCATGCGGGTGCCGATCCTCGACATGGCCCTCAGCGGCCGGGCGCTGCTGCGCGGCGTGGTGGCGCCGCGCTACCTGCATGCCGCCGGCCTCGAAGCCCGGATCATCCGCGACCGCGAGGGCCGCTTCCTGATCGGCGTGCCGGTCGGCGAGACGACTGGCGACAGCCAGCCATCGGCCGGCCCGGATGCGCCGCTTCCGGTGGCCGAAGGCACGCCGCCGGGCGATCTCGGCCAGATGCTGCTGGGCGCGCTGTTCCAGGAGATGTCGGAACCGCGTGGCCCCGGCAATGCGCTCGGCCAGCTGGAAACGGTGTCGGTGCTGGCCGACCGCCTGGTGATCGAGGACTGGAAGCTCGACCAGCGCTGGATCGTGCCCGGCGCGCAGATCACCTTCCAGCGCGGCGACGGCCATGTCTTTGCCAATGCATCGGGCAACCTCGACTGGCGCAGCCGCCGGGTCAGCCTGAATGTCAGCGCCGATTACGTGCTGGCCGAACGGGCAGCGCGGGTGGTGGTCAATTTCGACAATATCGAGCCGTCGGATTTCGCCGACGTGGTGCCGGAACTTTCGCCGCTGTCCTATCTGCAGACACCGCTGGGCGGCAGCGTGACCATGCGGCTGAACGAGAATGGCGAGCAGCTCGATCTCGGCTTCGACCTCGCCGCCGGCACCGGCACCATCCAGGCGCCGGGCGAGCTGGCGGCGCCGCTGCAGCTGCGCGATGCCAGCTTCCGCGGCGTCATCGAGCAGAGCGGCCGGCTGCTGCGGCTGGACGAGGCCAGCCTGTCCTTTGCCGACGATTTCCATCTCACCCTGTCGGGCAGCGTCACCCGCGAGCCGGCCGTCGATGGCCGGCCCGAGCGGATCGGGATCGAGATCGGCGGCCAGTTCTTCGACATGCCGACCGACTCGCTGCCGCATTACTGGCCGCTGAACATGGCCAGGAATGCCCGCGACTGGGTCACCGGCCATCTGCAGGGCGGCGCCGTCACCGCCGGCCGTTTCTCGGCCAGGCTGTCGCCCGAGATGGTGGCCGGCACGGCCCGGCTGCCGGCCGATGCGGTGCGGCTCGGTTTCGCCTTCGAGGGACTCAATGTCGATTATCTGGCGCCGATGACCAGGCTGACCGGCGGCAAGGGCGTCGCCAGCCTCGATGCCGACAGTTTCAGCCTGACGGTGGAGGAGGCGAAGGTCGGGCCGCTGATGGTGGCCGGCGGCGATGTCGTCATCACCGGCCTGCAGGACAGGGACCAGGTCGCCAACATCACCAGCACGGCGCAGGGCAGCAGCCGCGACCTGCTGGCGCTGATCGACCAGAAGCCGCTCGGTTTCCCCTCGAAGCTCGGCATCCGGCCGGCGGTGGTGGAAGGCGAGGGCCGCGTGAAATGGCGCCTGAAATTTCCGCTGGAAAGCAATCTCAGGCTCGACGACCTGACCGTCAGTGCCGAGGCCTCGCTGACCGGGCTGGCAATCCCCGGGCTGATGCAGGGCCGCTACGGCCTCAGCGACGGCAGCATGACGCTGAAGGTCGACAACAGGGGACTGGAAGCAAAGGGCGATGCGGCCCTGAACGGCGTGCCGGCGCAGATCGGCTGGCGGCAGACCTTCGACGGCAAGGCCGCCGTGCAGGCGCGCTATCATCTCGAAGGCCGTTTCGACGAGGCCCAGCGCAAGGCGCTGGGCTATCCGCTGGCCCCGTGGATCGACGGCCCGGCCCAGGCCGTGCTGGAAATCGAGGAGCGGCGCGGCGGCGAGGTGGCGGTGGGCGGCGAATTCGACCTGACCGCGGCGGTGATCGACCTGGCCGAAGCCCATATCGCCAAGCCGGCCGGCATTCCGGCCAGGGGCCAGATCCTGGTGCGCACCAGAACCGGCCAGCCGGTGCAGTTCGAGCGCATCGCGATCAGCGGCGACGGGCTGGCGCTGCAGGCGCGCGCGGTGCTGCCGCCGGGCGGCGGCTGGTCGGCCGAGATCGCGCGGCTGCAGTATGGCAACGGCGAGATCGCCGGCCGCATCGCCTTCAATGCGGCGGGCGATGCCGAGATCGACCTGCATGGCCGGCGCTGGGACCTGAGGCCCTTCGTGAAGGAGATGTTCGGGGACGATGCGGCCGCGGCCGGCCCCGGCGCGGAACCGGCGCGCAAGCCGCGGCTGGTGGCGGCCCTGCGGCTGGACGAGGCGGTGGCCGATGACGGGCTGGAGATGCGCAACCTGTCGCTGCAGCTGCGCCGCGAGCCGACGCGGCTGGAACAGGTGACGCTGACCGGCGGCTTCGAGAAGGCTGGCGGCGTCACCCTGCAGATCGCGCCGCGGCTGGGCGGCCGCCAGCTTGACCTGGTATCCGACAATGCCGGCGCGGTGCTGCATTTCCTCGGCGTCACCGACATGCAGGGCGGCACCATGCTGGTGAAGGGCCAGTTCGACGACACGAAGCCGGGCGGCCTGCTGGCCGGAAAGATGGAGATGAAGAACGTGCGGGCGATCCGCGCGCCGTTTCTTGCCCGGCTGCTGGGCATCGGGTCCTTCACCGGCCTGTCGGCGGTGCTGAATTCCGAGCAGGGCATCCTGTTCGAGACCGGCGAGGTGCCGTTCAGCCAGAAGGATGCCATCGTCACCATCGGCGACAGCCGCCTGCAGGGGCCGCAGCTCGGCATCACCTTTGGCGGCACCATCAACAACCGGACGAAGGCGGTGAATGTCAGCGGCACCGCCGTGCCCGCCTTCGTGCTGAACACCATCCTCGGCAAGATCCCGATCCTCGGCGACCTGTTCGTGGGCGACGGCATCATCGGGGTGAATTTCGCTGTGTCGGGCCCGAAGGCCGATCCGCAATTCACCGTCAATCCGCTGTCGGCGATCGCGCCGGGCTTCCTGCGCAAGATTTTCCAGGCGCCGCAGGAAAAGGTGCCGGACCCGGCGGCCAGGCCGGAGGAGAAGCCGGCCGAACCGCCGGTGCCGCAGGTCTCGCCGTTCCCGGCGCCCGCGCAGTAGACCCGGCGCCACTGCGCGATCAGCGCGCGGGCGGCAGTGGGCTGGCGGCGCCGAGATCGATGCGGCGGTGGTTGGCGGCGTCGGCAATGCCGAGGCAGAGCGCATCGCAGCGCTGCAGGTAGTTGACCCGCGCCTCGAAGACGACGCCGCTGGCGCGGAACAGGGCGATCACGGCGCGGATATCGGCAGCCTCGCGTTCGAGGCCGCCTTCGCTGTTCAGCAGCAGGATCACCGGCAGGTCGTCACCGGCGGCCACCACCGCCTCGATCAGGCGCAGGCGGAAGGATTTCGACAGGCCGGTGCTGAACGGGCCGTCGACCAGCAGCACGGTGCCGTCGCGGCCGACATGGCCGTCCATGGCCGGGGCGGCGGCCGGCAGCAGCACGGACAGCGCCGCGGCGAGCGCGGCCAGGCAGCGGAGCAGGGCGGGTGCGGCCAGGGCGATACCCTCCTTTCCGGCTGCCGCCCGCGGGAACGGACGGCAGGCCAGGGCAGACGGAATCAGCCTTGCATGGACCGTGCCAGAGGCATGGCGTGTGCCAGAAGCCTGTGGCGTACCGGGCCGGCCGGGGCCGGTTTCAGGATGGCGCGGCTATTCCGCCTCGACCAGCACATGCTGCTTCTTGCCGAAGCTGAGGCGCAGGCGGCCGTCGCTGCCCAGGTCGGCGCTGCCGATCTTCTGGGTCTCTTCCTTCACCGGCTGGTCGTTCAGCTTCACGGCATTGCCGCGGATATGCCGGCGCGCCTCGCCGCCGGATTTGGCCAGTCCGGCTTCCAGCACCAGCGCAAAGGCCTCGATGCCGGCATCGAGCCGCGCGCGGGCGATGCGGATCACCGGCAGCGCGCCGCCGAAGCTGCCTTCCTCGAAGGCCTTGCGCGCCGTCTCGGCCGCCGCTTCCGCCGCCTCGCGGCCGCGGCACAAAGCCGTCGCCTCGGTAGCCAGGATCTTCTTGGCCTCGTTCAGCTCGGCGCCCTGCAGCTTTTCCAGCCGCGCGATCTCGTCGTCGGGCAGGTCGGTGAACAGGCGCAGGAAGCGGCCGACATCGGCATCCTCGCAGTTGCGCCAGTACTGCCAGTAGTCGTAGGTCGGCAGCATGTCGTCGTTCAGCCACACGGCGCCCGAGGCGGTCTTGCCCATCTTGTGGCCGGCCGCCGTGGTCAGCAGCGGGCAGGTCAGGCCGAACAGCGACAGGTCGTGCACGCGGCGGCCGAGCTCGACGCCGTTGACGATGTTGCCCCACTGGTCCGAGCCGCCCATCTGCAGGTTGCAGCCATAGCGGCGCGCCAGCTCGACGAAATCGTAGGCCTGCAGGATCATGTAGTTGAATTCGAGGAAGCTGAGCGGCTGCTCGCGTTCCAGCCGCAGCTTCACGCTGTCGAACGACAGCATGCGGTTGACCGAGAAGTGGCGGCCGTAATCGCGCAGAAAGTCGATATACTGCAGCCGGTCCAGCCATTCGGCATTGTTGGCCATCACCGCATCGCTCGGCCCGTCGCCGAAGGTCACGAAGCGCGAGAAGGCCGTCTTGATGCTCGCCATGTTGGCGGCGATGTCGTCGGCGGTCAGCAGCCTGCGGCTCTCGTCCTTGCCGGACGGATCGCCCACCTTGGTGGTGCCGCCGCCCATGAGCACGATCGGCTTGTGGCCGGCCTGCTGCAGGCGGCGCAGCATCATGATCGACAGCAGGTGGCCGACATGCAGGCTGGGCCCGGTGCAGTCATAGCCGACATAGCAGACGATGCCGCCGGGCTGCATGGCCTTCCCGTCCAGTGCCGCCGCATCGGTGCACTGGTGGATGAAGCCGCGCCGGGCCAGGGTCTGCAGGAAGTCGGATTGGTAGCTGTACTCGGTCATCGCGGGCCTGGAGGTGTGGTCTGTGCCAAAAGGGGCCCGATGATCTAACATACGGGTCCCGATTCTCCCAGCCCCCGCCCCCCGGGCCCCAACCCCTGCCGGTGTTCCCGCCTTGTCCCTGACCGAACCCGCCTGGATCATAGGCCTGATGAGCGGCACCTCGCTGGACGGCATCGATGCCGCGCTGCTGCGCACCGATGGCGAGACCATCGCGGATTTCGGCCCCGGCCTGACCCTGCCCTACGAGCCCGGCCTGCGCGCGCGCATCCGCGCCTGCCTGGGCGGGGGCGGGGCCATTGCGGCCGTTTCCCGCGCCCTGACCGAGGCCCATGCGGAAGCGGTGGCGGCCCTGCTGCGGCAGGCCGGCATGGCGGCGGCCGACGTGGCCTGGCTCGGCTTCCACGGCCAGACCCTGCTGCACCGCCCGGATGCACGGCCGCGGCGGACCTGGCAGCTCGGCGATGGCGGCCTGCTGGCGCGGCTGACCGGCATCGCCACGGTCAGCGACTTCCGCGCGGCCGATGTCGCCATGGGCGGGCAGGGGGCGCCGCTGGTGCCGCTGTATCATGCGGCGCTGGCACGCCATGCCGGGCTTCGGCTGCCGCTGCTGGTGCTCAATCTCGGCGGCGTCGGCAATGTCACCTGGGTCGGCGGCGCCGGGCCCGACGACCTGCTGGCTTTCGATACCGGCCCGGGCAATGCGCTGATCGACGACTGGCTGCTGCGGCATACCGGCGCCGCCCATGACGCGGCCGGCGCGCTGGCGGCGCAGGGCGCGGTTGACGAGGCGGCGCTGGCCGCGCTGATGGCGCATCCGTATTTCGCGGCGCCGCCGCCGAAGTCGCTCGACCGCGACGATTTCGCCGCCCATGCCGCCGGCATCACGGCAGCCTTGCCGCCGGCCGACGGTGCCGCCACGCTGACGGCCTTCACGGCGGCCAGCGTGGCCCGTGGTCTTGCCCAGCTGCCGCAACGCCCGACACGCTGCCTGGTGGCCGGCGGCGGCCGGCATAATGCGACCCTGATGGGGATGCTGACCCGCGCGCTGAACATGCCGGTGGAGGCGGCCGAACGGGCCGGCTGGCATGGCGACCATCTGGAGGCCGAGGCTTTCGCCTTCCTCGCCGCGCGGGCCGTGCGCGGGCTGCCGCTCAGCCTGCCCGGCACGACCGGCGTGCGCAGGCCCGTCACCGGCGGCCGGCTGTGGCGGTCTGGGCGGCACCGGGTTGCCGCGCCGGCAGGGCGGTCCTAAGCTGGCCCGGCATTGCCGGGGGAGAGGCCGATGGAACCGCAGGCCGTATCGGGCGGCGCCGTGTCGCTGGAGAACAATTCCGCCGAGTTGCGGGCGCTGTTCGGACCGCTGCCGGCCGATCCCGCCGCCGCCGACCGCATCCGCCTGGATGCCGGCCACGGCGCCGGCATCCTCGAATTCGTCGAACTGGCACCCGACTGCAACCTGATCGTCAGCCGCTGCGACTGGCGCGACGACATGCAGATCCGCTATCGCGGCGAGGGCTGGCTGCGGATGAATTTCTGCCTCGACGCCACCGCCGTCTTCGCCTTCGACGACATTGCCGCCTATACGCTGACCGGTGCCGAATGCCGGGTCTTCCACCAGCCCGAAGGCATCGAATGCCGGCACGACATCCGCCACCGCGCGCAGTCGCTCTGCGTCACGCTGTCGGCCAAGCGCGCCTATTTCGCCCGCGAGCTGGCGCTGGCCGGCAGCGGCGGGCAGGGCGGCCTGGCCGCTTTCGTCGGCGAGGACTGCCCGGATTTCTTTTTCGACCGCCTGCCGATGACCGGGGTGATGGCGCGGGCCGTGCACGAGATGGTCGACAGTCCCTTTGCCGGGCCGCTGCGCCGCCTGCATCTGGGCACCAAGGCGCATGAGCTGGTCTGCCATGCCTGGGAGGCGGCGGCGGGGGCGGCGCCGGTGCCGCCGCTGCGCCTGACCGACGAGCAGCGCCGCCGCGTTGCCGAGGCGCGCGACCTGCTGGAGGCCAGCCTCGATGCGGCGCTGCCGGCAGGCCAGCTGGCGCGCCGGGTCGGACTGAACCGCAACCAGCTCGCCTACGGCTTCCGCCTGCTGTACGGCACCAGCGTCTACGATTACCAGCTCGGCCGCCGCCTGAGCGCCGCCTGGGACATGCTGGCCCGCGGCGACCGCTCGGTGGCCGAGGTCGCCTATGCCGTCGGCTACCAGCACCAGGCCAGTTTCACCACGGCATTTCGCGGCCATTTCGGCATCGCCCCGCGCGAGGTGCGCGGCCGCCGGCACGCGCCGGCGCCGGCAGCGGTCCCGGTTCCGGCTGCCGCCGGGTGACCGGATTTGTGACGGCAGCCAAAAACTCCGTGCCGCCGGCCAAAAACATCCGCCGCCGTCATCGCTAGCCTGCCCCGCATCCGCCGGGGCCGTCGCCCCGCCATCAGGGGAGATGCAGCATGACCGCCTTCGTACTCGTCCACGGATCCTGGCATGACGGCAGCGGCTGGGATGCCGTGGCCGCCCATCTGCGCAAGGCCGGCCACAGCGTGACGGCGCCGACCCTGCCGGGCCATGGCCGCGGCGCCTCGCCCGATGTCGGCTTCGCCGATTATGTCGCCGCCGTCGCCGATGCGGTGCGCGCGGCGAAGGAGGAGCGGGTGGTGCTGGTCGGCCACAGCCTGGGCGGTGCCGTGGTGGCCGCCGCCGCCGGCCTGGTGCGCGAGCGGCTGGAACGGCTGGTCTTCCTGGCCGCCATCATCCCGGCCCATGGCGAGCGCCTGCTCGACGTGCTGCCGCCGGCCAGCGCCGAGGCCTTCGCCGCCATGGCGGCAGCCTCGCCCGACAATGCCATCACGCTGCCCTGGCCGGTCTGGCGCGAGGCCTTCATCGGCGATGCCGAAACCGCGGTGGCGCAGCGCGCCTTCGACGGGCTCTGCCCGGAACCCTTCCGGCCGGTCACCGAGGTGATCGACAGCAACGGCTTCGAGACGCTGGAAACCCCGCGCAGTTTCATCAACTGCCGCGGCGACACGGCGTTCCCGCCGGGCGAATGGGGCTTCTTCCCGCGGTTCTACAACCGGCTCGGCCTGTGCCGCCTGATCGATATCGAGGGCAGCCACGAGGTGATGTTCTCGGCTCCCGAGCGCGCCGCCCAGGCGATCCTGCAGGCGGCGAGGGACTGAGGGTGCAGGCTGCGGATTACCTCGCGGCGGACGCGACGGCGCTGGCCGCCGCGATCCGCGCCGGCCATGTCAGCGCGGCCGAGGCGGTGCAGGCGGCGGTCGACCGCATCGACGCGCTGAACCCGCGCATCAACGCGGTGGTCGAAACCCTGTATGGCGGCATCGACGCGCAGCTTGCGGCGCTCGATCCGGCGGCGCCCTTTGCCGGCGTGCCCTATCTGGTGAAGGACCTGCACACGCTGGTGCAGGGCTCGCATCTCACCCAGGGTTCGGCCTTCCTGGCCGGCCACCGCTCCGGCCATGACAGCGATCTGGTGCGCCGCCTGCGTCGCGCCGGCTTCATCATCATCGGCCGCACCAACACGCCGGAATTCGGCCTCAACGCCACCACCGAGCCGCGGCTGCACGGCCCGACCCGCAATCCGTGGAACATGGCGCTGTCGCCCGGCGGGTCCAGCGGCGGCGCCGCCGCCGCGGTGGCCAGCGGCATGGTGCCGGCCGCCCATGCCACCGACAGCGGCGGTTCCACCCGCATCCCGGCGGCGGCCTGCGGGCTGGTCGGCCTCAAGCCCAGCCGCGGCCGCAATTTCGCCGGCCTTGATGAGGGCGAGGGCTGGAGTGACCAGTTCAATGCCCATGCGGTGACGCGCAGCCTGCGCGACAGTGCCGGCATCCTCGATGCCACCGCCAACCGCGACGCGCCGGCGCCCTATCGCGCCCCCGATGCCGGCAGTTTCCTCGCCGCCTGCGACCGGGCGCCGCCGCGGCTGCGCATCGGCGTGATGGCGGCGCCGCCTTCGGGCGTGGCGGTCGATCCGGCCTGCCTGGCGGCGCTGGAACGCACGGCCGATCTCTGCCGGCGCCTCGGCCACGAGACGCGGCCGCTGCGCATCGCCATCGACGTGCCGCGCTATGCCCGCGCCTTCACCCTGGTGCTGGCCTCCTCGGTGGCGGCGACGGTGGCCGCCCATGAGGAGGCGACCGGGCGCAGGGCGGGGGCGGAGGATTTCGAACCCGCGGTCTGGCAGGCGATCCGGATGGCCCGCGCCGCCGATGGCGCGGCGCTCAACCGCGCCATCGCCGATATCCATCTGGTGGCCGGCGCGGCGCAGGCGCAGATGGCGGAGATCGACCTGCTGCTGTCGCCCACCGTGGCGCTGCCGGCGCTGCCGCTCGGCCGGCTCGACACGGCGACGGAGGATTTCGGCCGCTTCCTGGCCGGCGTCTTCACCTATGCACCCTTCACCTCGCTGTGGAACGGCGCCGGCCTGCCGGCCATCAGCCTGCCGGTGGCCTGGAGCGACGACGGCCTGCCGCTGGGCATGCAGTTCGTCGCCCATGCCGGGCGCGAGGACCTGCTGTTCGCGCTGGGCGCCGTGCTGGAACGCGAAACCGGATGGCCGCAGCGGCAGGCCGCCCTGCTGGCGCGGCTGGCCGGGCAGGGGTAACAGGCGGGCAGGGGTAACAGGCGGGCGGCCGCGGCCTATATCCTCCGGCAGGGAAACCGGCGGGAGGATGCCATGACCGACAGCCCCATGCTCAGTGCCGACGAACGTCAGGTGCTGGAATGCCTCGGCTCCGCCGTGGTGCTGCAGTGGAACGACCTGCCCGTGCCGCTGCAGCGCGAACTGTTCCGCTGCGCGGCGGCCGCCCGCGACAGCCAGGACCCGGCCCTGAAAACCGCCATCGCCCGCTTCCTGCATCTGCACAAGGACGATACGGCGGCGCCTTGATACAGGGGCGCAATCCGATTGCCTAATCAGACTTAATCATTATGATTAATCCTGACGGATCGGAGGCTGCCATGACCACCCGGGTTCTCACTGCCCATGTCCCGCTTGATCTGGCGGAAAAGGTCGATGAACTGGCCGCGCGGCTGGAACGTCCGCGCGGCTGGATCGTCAAGCAGGCCCTGTCCGCCTGGATCGACCAGGAGGAGGAGCGGCACCGCCTGACCCTGGAGGCGCTGGCCGACACCGAGGCCGGCCGCGTCGTCGGCCATGAGGCGATGCGGCGCTGGGCTGACAGCCTCGGCACCGGCCGTCCACTGCCGGTCCCGGCAGCGGATACAGGCCGCAGGACGACGCGCCGCTGAGTCTGCCGGAATGAGATCGCTGCACTGGAGCGCGGCGGCAGTGGCCGATATCGCCCGGCTGCATGACTTTCTGGCGGCAGTGAATCCGGCCGCGGCAGCCAGAGCCGTGCAGGCGATCGTCGCCGCGCCGGAACGCCTGATGCCGCATCCGCGCCTCGGCGAGCAACTGGACGAATTCCTGCCGCGCGAGGTGCGCCGCATTCTGGTCGGCCCCTACGAACTGCGCTACGAGTTGCGCGGCGATGCGATCCATGTGCTGCGCCTGTGGCATGCACGCGAGGAAAGGTAGCGGCATGGATCGCGGTGTTCATGTCACATGCAGCAGCGTCATGCCGCCGCCCAGCATCACCAGCGCGAGGCCGAAGGGGCGCGCCACGTAAAGCGCGCGATGGCGCGCCATGCGCTCGGCCAGCCGCGCCAGTTTTGTCTCTGCCTCACGTGGCGCTTCGGTCTGTGCAGCCAGTCAACCCGCGACAGCAGGGTCAGCGCCACCAGCCCGGCAATGCTCCAGCCGGCGGCGGCGATGACGGCAAGGACGATCCAGTCGCGCCAGCGCATGGCGGCAGGGTACCGGGGCCGGGCAGGAAATCCGCTGGCCTGCATACACAGGCAGGCATTATATCATATTTGTTCTTCTTTTGTATTGAAATCTGCTCCGTACCTCCTATTTCCCTGTGAATAGCGCGATCCACAGGAAAAGGAGCAAAGCCATGACCCCCGAAACCTCGTCCGCGAACGGAAAATCCGCGAATGATGCATCCATGGCGGGGAGTACCGCCCCCGGACGCACGCCGAAACAGCGGCCCTACACGAAGATCGACTGGAAATGCGCTGCCGCGCTGATCGCCGGCGGCCGCACGGTGGAGGAGGCCGCCGGCCTGCTGGACCTGCCGGCCGAGCGGATCTGGCGCCACCTGAACCGGTCCCTGCGTTTCCGCTTCTTTATCCGCCAGGCGGTCGAGCGGCAGCGCCTGCAGGCCGAGCTGCATCTGGCCGCCGCCGCCCGCGACACCGTGCTGGCCTGCAGCCGCGACCCGCTGGGTCTGGACGGCGACAGCCTGCAATGGCTGGTGGCCGAAAGCGGGCTGGCCGGCTGCGGCGCGCGGCGCGCGGCCGAGCGCGACCGGCGGGATGGCGACGATCTGGTGCAGAAGCTGGCCGATACCGGCGACCGGCCGCCGGTGCGGGCCCGCTACGAGGCCTTCGTGGCCGAGAAGCGGGAGATGGACGGCCTGATGGCGGCGGCGCAGGTGGAGCTGGAAGCCACCCGGCGGCGGCTGGTGGCCGCCGGCCAGCTCGATCCGCGCCCGGGTGATGATGTCGCACCTGCCACAGCCGGACCCGGACGGTCCGCGGCGGTCACCGGTGGTTCAGAGCGGTCCGTACCGGACCGTGGCGGTCCGGAACGGTCAGAAACGGTCACCAGCGGACCTGAACGGTCCGCAGCGGTCACCAGCGGACCTGAACGGTCCGCAGCGGTCACCAGCGGACCCGAACGGTCCGCAGCGGTCACCGGCGGTGCGCAGCGGTCTGCGCCGGCAGAGACACCGGTGAGCCCGCCGACAGAGAATACTGAGAAAGAAGACTGGGATTACAGCATCGTGCGGCCCTACCGCTCGGGTGCGATCGTCGACCTGCCGCCATCAACGGATGCCGGCGGCAATCTTCCGGGCGATCCGCCCAGCGATCTGCCGGGGCCGGAACAGCAGGATCTGGCAGCCGGCAGGCCCGGCGGCAGTGGCGGGGACATGCCGGCTTCCCGCACGCGCGGGAAAGACGATGAGGAAAATCGGTCCTCCCTCTCCCGTCATGCCCGCGAAAGCGGGCATCCGGCCACGCCGTGAGGCGGCTATTCCGTCGGCGGCGTGGCGGCCTTTTCGGCGGCACCCTTGCCGGCGCGGGCCGAGGTCGGCACCAGCGAGGCCTTGATGTATTTGTCGGCCGCCAGCGTCAGCTCGTCGAGCTTGCCCTCGAAGAAATGGTCGGCGCCGGTCACCTTCTTGTAGTCGATCTTGATGCCCTTCTGCAGCGACAGCCGCTGGGCCAGCTTGGCGCTGTCATTCTCGGGCACGATCTTGTCGTCTGAACCCTGCACGATCAGGCCGGAAGACGGGCAGGGGGCGAGGAAGCCGAAATCATACATGTTGGCCGGCGGCGCCACCGCGATGAAGCCGTCGATCTCCGGGCGGCGCATCAGCAGCTGCATGGCGATCCAGGCGCCGAAGGAAAAGCCGGCGATCCAGACGGCGGCGGCATTCGGGTTGTGGGTCTGCAGGTAGTCGAGCGCCGAGGCGGCATCCGACAATTCGCCGACGCCGTTGTCGAAGCTGCCCTGGCTGCGGCCGACGCCACGGAAATTGAAGCGCATCACCGAAAAGCCGCGTTTGGCGAAGACGTGAAACAGGGTGTAGGCCACCTTGTTGTTCATCGTCCCGCCATACAGCGGATGCGGATGCAGGATCAGGGCGATCGGGGCATTGGCCGCGGGGCCGTGGCTGTACCGGCCTTCCAGCCGGCCATCGGGACCCGGGAAAATGATTTCTGGCATTGCGGCTCGTCACTTTTCGCCGGATTTCCGGGACAATCACCCCGGATTGCGGCGTCTGGACCAACGGTCGGAAGCTGGTTTCGTTTGATTGCGGGCCAATTTTACCATAATCGGCAGTCGCGAATTCAAGCCTGAAATGCAGCCGTCATGTTCAAGTCCGCAGAATCTTTGCCGGTTTACCTCGATTATAACGCTACGGCACCCCTGCGGCCGGTGGCGCGCGAGGCCCTGCTGGCCGCCCTGGCGGCGCCGGCCAACCCATCTTCGGTGCATGGCTTCGGCCGGGCGGCCCGGAAGATCGCCGAGTCGGCCCGGGAATCGGTCGCCGCGCTGGCCGGCGCCGCGCCGAAACGGGTGGTCTTCACCTCCGGCGGCACCGAGGCCAACAACCTCGCGCTGCGGCTGGCGATCCGGCAGGCCGGGGTGACCCGGCTGGTGGTCGCCGCCATCGAGCATGATTCCGTGCTGCGCCCGGCC
The DNA here is from genome assembly GCF_964218355.1 of Ferrovibrio sp. Classification (GTDB taxonomy): domain Bacteria; phylum Pseudomonadota; class Alphaproteobacteria; order Ferrovibrionales; family Ferrovibrionaceae; genus Ferrovibrio. The sequence continues at coordinate 70,706 of NZ_CAXPMC010000019.1, forward strand.
CGGGCCGCCGGCCTGCCGCTTGTGGAAGTGCCGGCCGGGCCGGACGGCATTGTCGATCCGGCCGCCATTGTCGCGGCACTGGATGGTGGGGAAGGCCCGGCGCTGGTCTGCCTGATGCTGGCCAACAACGAGACCGGGGCAGTCCAGCCGGTGGCCGAAGTCACCCGACTGGCGCATGCGCGCGGCGCGCTGGTGCTGTGCGATGCCGTGCAGGCCGCCGGCAAGATCCCGCTCGACCTCGCGGCGCTGGGCTGCGACTTCCTCACCCTCTCGGCCCACAAGCTGGGCGGGGCGGCCGGGACGGGGGCGCTGGTCTGCCGCGACGACTGGACCCCGGCGCCGCTGCTGCTGGGCGGCGGGCAGGAACTGGGCCAGCGGGCCGGCACCGAGAACCTGTCCGGCATCGCCGCCTTCGGGGCCGCGGCCGATGCCGCCCGGGCCGGGCTGGCGGCGGAAGCCGCCCGGCTGGCCGGCCTGCGCAACCGCCTGCAGGGGCTGCTGACGGCGGCCTGCCCGGCCGCGCCGGTCCATGCCGGCCACGCGGAAAGGTTGCCGAACACGCTCTGCATCGGCATGCCCGGGGTGCCGGCCGAGACCCAGGTGATGGCGCTGGACCTGGCCGGGGTGGCGGTGTCCGCCGGCTCGGCCTGCTCGTCGGGCAAGGTGACGCCCAGCCATGTGCTGACCGCCATGGGCCTGCCGGATCAGGCGGCGCGCGAGGCCCTGCGCTTCAGTCTCGGCTGGGCCAGCACGGCGGCGGATGTCGAGCGCGCGGCGGCGGCCTGGATCGCCCTGCAGGGGCGCAGCATCAAGTGATTTTTCTGTTCATATAATAGATATATTATATTGTTTTATATAGGTAATTATGTCTTTTTGAAGTGAAATCTTCAGGACTCCGGCGGCACGGTGCCGGCCGCCGGTCTTGATCCTGCGCAAGGCACCATGGCGGCCGGCTGCTAGGATTCCCGGGATGGAACCGGATGCAGAGGCGGGCATGGGACAGGTCGATGGCAGCCGCGCGGCGCTGCCGCCGGAGGGGCGGCCGGAACAGCAGGATGGCGCCCTGACGGAGGAGATGGTGGCGGCGCTGGTGCGGGATTTCTACGGCCGCATCGATGACGACGCCCTGCTCGGGCCGATGTTCCGGGCGGTGGTCCCGGACTGGGAGGACCATCTCAGGGTTGTGACCGATTTCTGGTCCGCCGTGCTGCTGGGCACCGCCCGCTATGGCGGCTGCGTGATCGGGGCCCATGGCCGGCTGCGGCTGGGGCCGGAGCATTTCGACCGCTGGACGGCGCTGTTCCGGCGCAGCGTGGCGGTCACCCTGCCGGCGGCGGCGGCCGGCCGGGCGCTGGCCATCGCCGATGCCCTGAACGGCCGCCTGCGCCAGTGGCAGGCCCGCCAGCAGCAGGACTGATCCCGGGCGGCGGCCCCGGCTGCAGAGGGCCGGCTGCAGAGGGCCGCTGCGGGGGGCCGGCTGCGGGAGGCCGGTTGCAGCGGACGGGGGCGGACGATATATCCTCCCGGCCCCCCAAGGAGAACCCGCGTCCCATGCCCAAGATGACCTTCATCCAGCCCGACGGCAAACGCCTCGACGTGGAGGCCCCGGTCGGCCTCTCGGTGCTGGAGATCGCCCACAAGCACGGCATCGACATCGAGGGGGCCTGCGAGGGTTCGCTGGCCTGCTCGACCTGCCATGTCATCGTCGATGCCGACTGGTACGGCCGGCTGCCGGCCGCCCGGCCCGACGAGGAAGACATGCTCGACCTCGCCTTCGGCCTGACCCGCACCTCGCGGCTGGGCTGCCAGCTGATCATGACCCCGGAACTGGACGGCCTGACGGTTGCGCTGCCGACCGCGACGCGCAACATGATGGGCTGAACCCGGCCCTCCCGACGGCCGGCGCAACGACAAGCCGGCCCCCGGAGGAAACCCGCATCATGGCCCTGAGTCCCGCGACCCGCGACAAGCTGAAGACCGTCAGCACCGCCACGCTCGCCACCGCCCTGTACAAGCGCGGCCTGCGCAACCAGTTCATCCAGGACGTCAAGCCGCTGAACCCGGCGCTGCCGACCATGGTCGGCGAGGCCTTCACCCTGCGCTACATGCCGGCCCGCGAGGACCTGAACCCGATCACGGTGTTCCAGGACCCGGAACACCCGCAGCGCAAGGCGATCGAGATCTGCCCGGCCGGCGCGGTGCTGGTGATGGACAGCCGCAAGGATGCCCGGGCGGCCTCCGCCGGTTCGATCCTGATTTCCCGCCTGATGATGCGCGGTGTCGCCGGCGTGGTCACCGATGGTGGCTTCCGCGATGCCGCCGAGATCGCGCAGCTGAAGATTCCGGCCTTCCACAGCCGGCCCTCGGCGCCGACCAACCTGACCCTGCACCAGGCCATCGACATCAACGTGCCGATCGGCTGCGGCGATGCCCCGGTCTTCCCGGGCGACGTGGTCGTGGGCGATGGCGACGGGGTGATGGTGATCCCGGCCGGCATCGCCGACGAGATCGCCGCCGAGGCCGTCGAGATGACCGCCTTCGAGGATTTCGTCACCGAACAGGTGCTGGGCGGCCGCTCGATCCGCGGCCTCTATCCCGCCACCGACCCGCAGACCAAGGTGGATTTCGAGGCCTGGCGCAAGCAGAAGGGCCGCTGACGTCTGCCCGGACTCGCTCTGGGCTTTCGTCCGCGGCAGCCCTATCTTCTCTCCGTCACGATCTGCCGGGGAGGCGGGAATGAAACAGGGGCTTTTTGGTCTGGGTCTGCTGGCGGCTGTGGCCGCCGCCGGGCCGGTATCGGCGCAGGGCTATACGGGGCCGCTGATCGATGCCCATGTGCATTACAGCCACGATGCCTGGGACATGCTGCCGGCGGAAAAGGCCGTGGCAATCCTGCGCAGCGAGGCGCGGCTGGCGAAAGTGCTGGTCTCCAGCTCGTCGGATGACGGCACCCAGAAGCTCTATGCGGTCGCGCCCGACCTGATCGTGCCGGAGCTGCGGCCCTACCGCAGCCGCGGCGAGCTGTCGACCTGGTTCCGCGACGAGACCGTGATCGCCCATCTGGAAGACCGCCTGAAACGCCACCGCTATGTCGGCATCGGCGAGTTCCATCTCTACGGCGCCGCCGCCGATCTGCCGGTGCCGCGCCGCATGGTGCAGCTGGCCAAGCAGTACAGGCTGTTCCTGCACGCCCATTCCGATGCCGAGGCCGTCGACCGCATCTTCGCCCAGGATCCGGATGCGCTGGTGCTGTGGGCGCATTCGGGTTTCGACCGGCCCGATGCCGTGCGGGCGATGCTGGCGAAGCATAAAAACCTCTGGGCCGATCTCGCCTTCCGCAGCGAGCATGCCCGCGACGGCAAGGTCGATCCCGACTGGGGCAGGCTGTTTGCCGATTATCCCGACCGCTTCATGGTCGGCACGGATACCTTCACGCCGGAACGCTGGTATTACATCGCCGAACATGCCGCCTGGTCGCGCGCCTGGCTCGGCAGCCTGCCGCCCGATCTCGCCGCCCGCATCGCCCATAAAAATGCCGAGGCCCTGTTCGCCCGCACCGGCTTCGGGGCGGCGCAGTGAGGTTTCTGGCTGCTGCCATCCTGCTGCTGCTGCTGGCGGCGTCGCCGGCCTGGGCCTGCACGATGCCGGCCGGCGGTTTCGTCGCCGGGTCGCTCGCCGTGACACCGCAGCCGGCGCCGCTGCCGGTGAATGCGCCTTTCGCGCTGGCCATCGCGCCCTGCGGGGCGGTGCCGCAGGCGCTGGCGGTCGATGCGACGATGCCGGCGCACAGGCACGGCATGAATTACCGGCCGGCGGTGACCAAGACCGGTGACGGTTTCCGCGCCGACGGCCTGCTGTTCCACATGCCGGGCGACTGGGAATTCGTCTTCGACGTCACCCATGCCGATGGCCGGCGCGAACGGCTGACGCATACCGTCACGGTCCAATGATCCGGCTGCTGCCGCTGCTGGTAGTTCTGCTGGCGGCACCGGCGGCCGCCGTGGAATTCACGCCGGCCGAACGCGCGCAGATCGAACGCCTGGGCCCCTGGCCGCCGGCCTTCACACCCGATCCGGGCAACCGGCTGTCCGGGCAGCCGGCCGCCATCGCCTTCGGCGCGGCCCTGTTCACCGAGCCGCGGCTGTCGGCGGCCGGCGACATGAGTTGCGCATCCTGCCACCGGCCGGAACAGGGCTGGGGCGATGGCCGTGCGCTGGCCAAAGGCCGGCAGGGCGATCTGGTGCGGCATACGCCGGGCCTGTGGAATGCGCGGCTGCTGCGCTGGTTCGGCTGGGACGGGGCATCCGACAGCCTGTGGGCCGCCGCGATCCGGCCGGTGCTTTCAGCGGCCGAGATGGGCGGCAGCGCGGCGCAGACGGCTGCCGTGATCCGCGGCGACGATGCGCTGTCGCGCTGCTTTGCCGCCGCCGCCGGGCAGGAGGCGGATGCGCTGGCGGATGAAGAGGTGCTGGTGCTGGCAGCCAAGGCGCTGGCGGCCTTCCAGGAGACCATCGTCTCGGCCCGCGCGCCCTTCGACGAGTTCCGTGACGCACTGCTGCAGGGCCGGGCGTCGGAGTATCCGGAGGATGCCCGGCGCGGCCTGACGCTGTTTCTCGGCCGCGGCAACTGCGTGATGTGCCATGCCGGCCCGGCTTTCACCAATGGCGAGTTCCACGATACCGGCCTGCCATTCTTCACGGCGTCCGGCCGGCCCGATCCGGGCCGTTTCGAGGGCATCCGGCAGGTGCGGGAAAGCCCGTGGAACCGGCTGTCGCGGCACAGCGACGATGCGTCGGGCACCAGCGCCTTTGCCGTGCGGCATGCCGAGCGCCAGCACCGCAACTGGGGCGAATTCAAGACGCCCTCCCTGCGCAATCTGGCCCATACGGCGCCCTACATGCACAATGGCAGCCTGCCGACTCAGGCGGCCGTGATCGGGCATTATTCCGACCTCGATCCGGACCGGCTGCACAGCGACGGCGAGGCGATCCTGCGGGCGCAGCATTTCAGTCCGCGGGAGGCTGCCGATCTTGCCGCTTTCCTTGCCAGCCTGTCGGCGCCGGCGGATGCTCGGGGCGGCGGCTGGCTGGAAAGGGCCGGGAAGTGCGGGACCGGAGAATAAACGTACTTTATGTGTGAATAATGAAGAAGGCTTGATATTTTGTGGAGAATGTATATTTGGGGATGCGTCGGCGGCCGAAATGTATTATATGTACACATATGAATAGGCCGCGACGTTTTCCGGTCAGCCCCGCCTAAGCTGTCCCTGACCTGTCGAGCGAAATCATGACCCAGACTGCTGCTGCCGCCGTTGCTTCCCCCGTCGAAACCGCGCCGTCGCACCCGCTGATCAAGCCGGGTGGCAATCTGCGCGAGGAGACGGTGACCCATGTCCATCACTGGACCGATACGCTGTTCACCTTCAGGACGACGCGCGACCCGAGCTTCCGTTTCATCAACGGCCAGTTCGCGATGATCGGCCTGATCGTCAACGACAAGCCGCTGCTGCGCGCCTATTCGATGGTCAGCGCGAACTACGAAGAGTTCCTCGAATTCCTGTCGATCAAGGTGCAGGACGGCCCGCTGACCTCGCGGCTGCAGCATATCAAGGTGGGCGACCGCATCATCGTCGGCCGCAAGGCGACCGGCACCCTGCTGCAGGACAACCTGACCCCGGGCAGGACGCTCTATCTGCTGTCGACCGGCACCGGCCTTGCGCCGTTCATGTCGGTGATCAAGGACCCGGATGCCTATGAACGGTTCGAGAAGATCGTGCTGGTGCACGGCGTGCGCACCGTGGGCGAACTGGCCTATGAGGACTTCATCACGAAGGAGCTGCCGGAGAACGAATTCTTCGGCGAGGACGTGAAGAAGAAGCTGGTCTATTACCCGACCGTCACCCGCGAGGATTTCCGCAACAAGGGCCGCGTCACCGACCTGATCGCGTCGGGCAAGCTGTTCGCCGATCTCGGCCTGCCGCCGCTGAACATCGAGACCGACCGCATCATGCTGTGCGGCAGCCCGGCCATGCTGGCCGACATGCGTACCATGCTGGACGAGAAGGGCTGGCAGGAAGGCTCCACCACCGGCGCCGGCCAGTATGTGATCGAAAAGGCCTTCGTCGAGCAGTAAGGCCGTGCGGCCGGCCGCCCTCAGGGAACCACCTCAGGTAACCGCGCTCAGGTAACCGCGCTCAGGGAACTGGCCGGCCGATTGCCTGCACCAGGGCCAGGCCGGCCCAGGTGGCCAGCAGGCAGAGCAGCACCGACAGGGCGGCGTTGCCGCCGGCGCGCAGCAGCAGCCCCTCGCGCAGCAGGCCCAGCGTCTGCAGGCTGAAGCTGGAAAACGTCGTGAAGCCGCCGCACAGACCGACCATCAGCAGCAGCCGGCTGCCATCGGTCATGCCAAGGCGGCTGCCGCCTTCCGCCATGCCGGCCAGCAGGCCGATCGCGAAACTGCCCAGCACGTTCACCAGCAGGGTGCCGACGGGAAACATCAGCTGAGGCAGGGCCGCATTCAGGCGATCGTCGAGGCGTTCGCTGATCCAGTATCGAACGATGCTGCCCAGGGCGCCGCCGGCGGCGACAAGCACGTATCCGATCATCACATCCCTCACACGACCGGCATCCCGGCCAGAGCCAAAAAAAGTTCCCGGTGGTGGAGGGGGGATTTTCAGACAGAATCCTACCGCCATCACACCGCGGTAGGAGCCATCAGCGACCGGCATCGGGCCGGCGGCGGTTGTCGGGGGACTCCATCCCCATCGGCCCGGATGTTAGCCTTTTTTTGATGGCGGTCAAAGCCTCTCTCTTGGCTGTTCCCGGGCGCCCATCTAGTCTGCGGCGCATGGCCGCGAGTCCCGAGTTCATCGAGTTTGCCCAGGAACTGTTCGCCCCGCTGGGCGGGGTCAGCACCCGCCGCATGTTCGGCGGTGCCGGCATCTACTGCCGGGGACTGATGTTCGGCCTGATCCATGACGACACCATCTACCTGAAGGCCGATGCCGAGACCGCAAAGGCCTTCGAGGCGCGCGGCTGCGGCCCCTTCATCTATGATGGCAAGGGCAAGCCTGTGCAGATGAGTTACTGGCAGATGCCGGCCGAACTGATCGACGACCCGGACGGGGCCGTGACCTGGGCGAAGACCGCGCTGGGCGTCGCCCGCACGGCCAGGGCCGCCGCGCCACCACCCACGCGGCGCCAGCCGGTGCGCCGGCGGTATTAGGACTTTTTCTCTGCCTCGCCGCGCGCGATGGCGATGGCCTCGCGCAGCACGGCCTCGTCGCCGACATGGTTGGCCAGCAGCAGCACCAGCCGGGCGGTTGCCGCCTGGGCGGCCGCATCGTCCAGTCCCTCGGTCATGGCAACCAGCGCGGCGTAGACGGCATCGGGATCGGCCAGATTGCTCTCGGTGATCAGCCTGCCCATGCTCAGCCTCCCTGCGGCCCGGCATCGAGGCCGGGAATGATCGCGCCACCGATCTCGCGCGACAGGCCGCGGAACAGGGCCACGGTCTCGCCGGCCGCATTGCGCACCGTCATGTCATAGATGCTGCTGCGGCCGGCCGTCTCGCGCAGCTCGGCGGTGGCGGTCAGCACGGTGCCGACCGCGACGGGCCTGAGGAAGGTGATGTCGCATTGCTGTGCGACGGCGGCGCGGTTGAAGCTGTTGCAGGCATAGCCGAAGGCGGAATCGGCCAGCGTGAAGATCATGCCGCCATGGCAGGTGCCACCGCTGTTCACCATATCCGGCTGCACCGTCATGCGCAGCTCGCAGCGGCCCGGCGACACGGAGACCAGCTCCATGCCGAGCTTGCGGCCGGCCAGGTCGAGCTCGGCGACGCGTCTGCCGACGATCCCGGCGATCTCCTGCGGGGTCATTTGCCGCTGAACTTCGCCGGCCGCTTCTGCAGGAAGGCGGACACACCTTCGATGAAGTCGCGGGTACGGCCGGCGATCACCTGCGCCTCACGCTCGGCTTCAAGCTGGGCATCCAGCCCGTTGGTGGCCGACTGGCGGATCAGCTTGCGGATCTGCGCCAGACCCACGGTGGGCCCGTTGGCAAATTTGGCGGCAACCTTCATCGCCGCCGGCATCAGCTCGGCATCGTCCACGCATTGCCAGATCAGGCCCCATTCGGCGGCGGTTTCGGCCGGCAGTTTTTCCGCCAGCATGGTCAGACCGAGTGCGCGTGCGGTGCCGGCCAGCCGCGGCAGGAAGAAGGTGCTGCCGGCATCGGGCACCAGGCCGAGATTGCCGAATGCCTGCAGGAAGGTGGCGGATTTCGCGGCGATGACGATATCGCCGCACAAAGCCAGCGACATGCCGGCGCCGGCGGCGGGGCCGTTCACCGCGCAGACCACCGGCATGCGGTAGCCGGCCAGCCGGCGGATCACCGGGTGATAGCGCTCGTGCAGGGCCTTGCCCAGATCGGGCATGCCGCCCTCGTTGTTGAGGTCGCCGCTGGCAAGGTCGGCGCCGGAACAGAAGCCGCGGCCAGCCCCGGTCAGCAGCAGGCAGCGGATCGACGCATCGGCATCGATCTCGTCGAGCGCGGCCAGCAGCTCGCGCATCAGCTCGCTGCTCAGCGCATTCAGCCGCTCGGGCCGGTTCAGGGTGATGGTGGCAATGCCGTCGGTCTTGTCGACCAGCAGTGTGGCGTAGGCCGCCGCAGTCCTGCTCGCAGTCTTGCTCATGGGTTCCCTCCCGCGGGATGTTCTGCGGGCAGGCTAGCCGATTTCACCGGGCGTAAGAAAGGATCAGACGCCGGTTTCGGCCGGGGCTTCCGCTGCGGCAACCACCGTGTTGCGGCCCTCGCGCTTGGCGGCATAGAGGGCGCCGTCGGCCCGCTGCACGAAGGCGCTGAGCGCCTCGCCGGGGCGGTACTGGGCGATGCCGGCCGAGATGGTGATGCGGCCGAGATCCTCGCTGGTCTTGCGCAGCACCAGCTTGCGGCCCGAGACCAGCACGCGGATGTTGTTGCCGAGCTTGACCGCCTGGTCGGCGCGGGTGCGCGGCAGCAGCAGGGCGAATTCCTCGCCGCCATAGCGGGCGGCCAGGTCCTGGCCCTTCACGTTGTCGCTGAGCGTGCGCGCCACCAGCTGCAGCACGGTATCGCCGGTCTGGTGGCCGTAGCGGTCGTTGAAAGTCTTGAAATGATCGATATCGACCAGCATCAGCGACAGTGGCTCGTCCTCGTCCTGCGCGGCCTTGGCCAGCAGGGTCAGGGTCTGTTCGAAATTCTTGCGGTTGGCCAGCCCGGTCAGCGAGTCCGACAGCGCCTCGCGGCGGGCCTGTTCGAAATGCTCGCGCAGCAGCTTCACTTCCGCGGTGGTCTCGGCCAGCCGCTCTTCCAGCGAGCGGTTGCGCTCTTCCATGCTGCGGGTTTCCTGCAGCATGCCGCTGACCAGCGCGCCGAGCGCCGGCGCCGGTTCGCTGCTGTCCAGACGGCCGGAGAAATGTTCCAGCTTGTCGCCATAGGCACGGGCGGTTTCCTCGGCGGCGCCGACGAAACTGCGCAGGTTGTCCATGGTTTCCTGCAGCTTCTCGCTGGTCTCCCGCGAAGCGCGCAGCAGGCGGGCCGGGTTGAGGAATTCCTCGTAGAGCTGCAGGGTGGTTTCCGGCGTGAAAGCGGCCTTGGCCGCCAGCAGCCCGTCGATGGCGCGGCTGAGCGCCGGGTCGCGGCCGGCATGGTATTCGTACCAGATGGTGAAATTGATCGGGGTGGGCGGGATCGCGAAACGCGTCATGCTGGTCACCGCCGCATGGGCGAGTTCGGCTGCATGATGCAGGTCGTCGTGATACATCCGGCCGGCCCCAGCTAGGCTCTTCTGCGAAACGCTTCCCCGAACGCATGGTCCGGCGCCCGGGGCGCCGGCAGCGATGGCCATACTCTGGGGCCAAGCGGCGGCGCTGGCAATGGGGTTGGATGAAAATTCCCGGCGGCGCGCCGCCGGTGCCGGTCAGATCCCGAGATAGCGGTGCTGGATCTCGGGCGCGGCCAGCAGCTCGGCGGAATTGCCCTGCCAGACAACCCGGCCTTTCTCAATGATATAGTGGCGGTTGGCCAGCCGGGTCAGGGCATCGACATTCTTATCCACAACCAGGATCGACTGGCCGGCCTGTTTCAGGCGGTCGAGGCAGTTCCAGATTTCCTGCCGGACCAGCGGGGCGAGGCCCTCGGTGGCTTCGTCGAGGATCAGCAGATGCGGGTTGGTCATCAGGGCGCGGCCGACGGCCAGCATCTGCTGTTCGCCGCCGGAAAGCTGGTTGCCCATGTTGTTCGCGCGTTCGGCAAGGCGGGGGAACAGTTCGACCACGCGCTCGTAGGTCCAGGGCTGGTCGGCGCCGCGGCGGTTGGATGCCGTGGCCACCAGATTCTCGCGCACCGAGAGATTGGGGAAAATCTGCCGGCCTTCCGGCACCAGGCCGATGCCGACCTTGGCGACCCGGTAGGAGGGCAGGCCGCGGATGTCGCTGCCGCGGAAACGGATGGCGCCGCTGGCGGCCGGGGTCATGCCCATGATCGAGCGGATGGTGGTGGTCTTGCCCATGCCGTTGCGGCCCATCAGCGTGATCACCTCGCCGGCCTCGATGGCGAGGCCCATGCCGAACAGCACCTGGCTGCGGCCGTAGAAGGTGTCGATGGCGTCGATTTCAAGCAGGCTGGCCATGTCTTGCTCCAGATGTCTCAGGCCGGCACTTCGTCGCCGAGATAGGCCTGGCGGACCGCCTCGTTGCTGCGGATGGCGGCCGGTTCGTCGGTGGCGATGTTACGGCCGTAGACCAGCACGGTGATGCGGTCGGCCAGCGCGAAGACGGCATCCATGTCATGCTCGATCAGCAGCATCGGAATGCTGCCCTTGATGCCTTTCAGCATCTGCACCATGCGGGCCGAATCCTCGGGGCCCATCCCGGCCATCGGTTCGTCGAGCAGCAGCAGCTTCGGCTCGGTCGCCAGCGCCATGGCGATTTCGAGCTGGCGGTGCTCGCCATGGCTCAGCGCGCTGGCAACCACCCCGGCGCGATGGCCGAGGCCGACCTGTTCGAGGGCGGCGAGGGCCGGCCGGCGCAGGCCGTCATCGTCCGCGGCCGGAGACCAGAAGCGGAAGGAATGCCCCTGATGCGCCTGCACGGCCAGCGCCACGTTGTCGAGCGCGGTGAAGTCGTGGAAGATCGAGGTGATCTGGAACGAGCGGGCGATGCCCAGCCGGGCGCGGGCATGCACCGGCAGGGCGGTGATGTCCGTGCCCATGAAGCGGATCGTGCCGGCATCGGGGCGCAGCTCGCCGATCAGCTGGCCGACCATGGTGGTCTTGCCGGCGCCGTTCGGGCCGATCACGGCATGGATCTCGCCCGGGCGGATGTCGAGCGACAGGTTGTCGGTGGCGACCAGGCCGCCGAAGCGTTTGACGAGGCCGTCGACCTGCAGGACCGGCTCAAGCATGGGGGCCTCCCGTGGAAATGGTGGCGGCGGTGTCGCGCAGGCGGCGGCGCCACAGCCACAGCAGGATGCCCCAGGCAGCCAGCAGGATCGCCGTGGGCAGCAGCCAGGCATCCTCGTAGACGAGATGCACGCCGTAGATCAGGAACAGGCCGGCCACCCCGGCCATCAGCACGCCGGAGGCACCGCTCAGCATGGCGCCGGCGATGCCGCCGCGGGCGAAGATCACCACCAGCAGCAGGATCGGGCCGAACACGATCTTCCAGTATTCGGTCCAGCCGGCGAGGATTTCCTCCAGCAGCAGGAAGCTGACGGCGCCGAACAGCGGCCCGAACAGGTTGCCCATGCCGCCCAGCACCACCATGACGATCAGGTCGCCCGAGCGGCTCCAGTGCATCATCGCCGGGCTGATGAAGTCGGTATAGGTGGCGGTCAGCACGCCGGCCAGGCCGCAGACCATGCCGGCGATCACGAAGGCGGTCAGGCGGTAGCGGAAGACCGGATAGCCGATGGTGGCCATGCGGCGGTCGTTCGACCTGGCGCCGCGGATCACCATGCCGAACCGCGAGTTGACGATGCGGTGGCTGCCATACAGTGCCAGCACCAGCAGGGCCCAGCACAGGTAATACAGGCTGGTGCGGTCGTTGAGGTCGATCAGGCCGCCGAAATCCGAGCGCTTGAGGATGGTCAGGCCGTCGTCGCCGCCATAGGCATAGGCGCCGTTGCCGAGATAGAAGATCAGCTGGGCCAGCGCCAGCGTGATCATGATGAAGAAAATGCCCTTGGTGCGCAGCGACAGCAGGCCGATCAGCAGGGCGACCAGGCCCGACAGCAGGATCGCCACCGGCCATTGCAGCCAGGCCTCGGTGATGCCGTGATGGGCCATGATGCCCACGGTATAGCCGCCGATGCCGATATAGGCGGCGTGGCCGAAGCTGACCATGCCGCCATAGCCGAGGATCAGGTTCAGGCTGACGGCGGCCAGCGCCATCACCACGATGCGGGTGAACAGGGTCAGCAGGAAGGGATCGTCGAACACCTCGGCGGCCAGCGGCACGAGGGCCAGCGCGGTCAGCAGGGCCAGGGCGACGATGGTGGTGACGGGCAGCGGGCGGATCCGCAGGGAGAGCAGCGACATCGACGGTAATCCTCAGCGGCCCGGAGCAGGGAACAGGCCGGCCGGGCGCAGCACCAGCACACCGGCCATCAGCAGGTAGATCAGCATGGACGACAGCGCCTGGGCCAGGGTGCCGGCCTCGGAGGGGCTGAGGAAATGCCCCAGCAGGTTGGGCAGGAAGGCGCGGCCCATGGTGTCGATGATGCCGATCAGCACGGCGGCGATGAAGGCGCCGCGGATCGAGCCGATGCCGCCGATCACGATCACCACCAGCGCCAGGATCAGGATGTCGTCACCCATGCCGATCTGCACCGTGGTGATCGGCCCCGACATCAGGCCGGCCAGCGCCGCCAGCGCCGAGCCCAGTCCGAAGACGAGGGTGAACAGCAGCTTGATGTCGATGCCGAGCGCGCCGATCATCTCGCGGTTGGAGGCGCCGGCGCGGATCAGCATGCCGAGCCGGGTGCGCTGCACCAGGTAGTAGAGGAAAAAGGCGCAGGCGAGACCAACGGCGATGATGAGGAAGCGGAAGGCCGGGTAGGGCAGGCCGGGCAGGATCTCGATCTGGCCCTCCAGCAGCGGCGGCAGCTCGATCGCCATGCCGCCGACGCCGAAGACCAGGCGGGCCAGCTCGTTGAAGAACAGGATCAGGCCGAAGGTGGCCAGCACCTGGTCGAGATGGTCGCGGGCATAGAGATTCCGGAGCGCGATCACCTCGGTGACGATGCCGAGCAGGGCGCCGGCCGGCAGCGCCAGCAGCGCGCCGAGCACGAAGCTGCCGGTCCACTCGGTGAACACGGCGGCGAAATAGGCGCCCATCATGTACAGCGAGCCATGCGCCAGGTTGACCAGGTCCATGATGCCGAAGACCAGGGTCAGGCCGGCGGCCAGCAGGAACAGCAGCAGGCCGATCTGCAGGCCGTTGAGAAATTGCTCGATCAGGAGAAGCGTCATGGCGGCGGGGCACTCGTCAGCTGAGAACCGCATCCCGGCGGACCGGGATGCGGCAAAGGCGGGTCAGTACATCACATCTTGCATTTGGCGGCATGCGGATCCTGATGCGCGGTCAGCACGGTGCTGACCGTACGCAGATCATAGTCGCCGTCTGCCGTCCTGTAGGCTTCCTGCTGGTAGATGTTCTGGATCGGAAAATGGTTGGGGCCGAACCTGAACGGTCCGCGCACGGAATCGAACTTCGCCGCTTTCAGCGCCTTGCGCACGGCGTCCTTGTTCTTCAGGTCGCCCCTGGTGGCGGCCACCGCGCTGGCGATCAGGTTGGCGGCGTCATAGCTCTGGGCGGCGTAGAAGGTCGGGCTGTCCTTGTGCTTGCTGCGGAAGCCGTCGACGAATTTCTGGTTGGCCGGGTAGGGCAGGTCGGTGCCCCAGGTCATGGTCAGATAGGTATCCAGCGCCAGGTCCTTCTGCAGCTTCAGCGTCACCGCATCGACCGTGAAGGCGGAATAGAGCGGGATGTCCTTCTTCAGGCCGGCCTGGCTGTACTGGGTGTAGAACTGCACGCCCCAGCGCGAGGGGAAGAAGACATAGACGGCATCCGGCTTGGCGGCGCGGATCTTCGAGATCTCGGCCGAGAAATCGAGCTGGCTCGGCCAGGTGGTCATGTCCTGGCCGACCACCTCGCCCTTGAACAGCGACTTGACGCCATTGGTGGCATCCTGGCCGGCGGCATAGTTCGGCGCCACCATGTACAGGCGCCGGGCGCCCTTCTGGTTCAGCAGCTCGCCGACTGCCATGTGGTTCTGGTCGTTCTGCCAGGAGGCGGCGAAGAAATACGGGCTGCACTGCTCGCCGGCCAGCTGCGAGGGGCCGGCATTGGCGCTGATCAGGAAGGTCTTGCTGTCGATGGCAGGCTTGTAGGAGGCCAGCAGCACGTTCGACCAGATATAGCCGGCGATGAAGTCGACCTTGTCGCGCTGAAGCAGCTTTTCGGTCTTCTGCTTGCCGACTTCCGGCTTCTGCTCGTCATCCTCGTAGATCACCTCGACCGGGATGCCGCCCATCTTGCCGCCCATATGCTGCAGGGCCAGGTCGAAGGCATTCTTCATGTCCTGGCCGTAGGCCGCATTGGGGCCCGACAGGGTGGTGACGAAGCCGATCTTGATCTTCCTGGCCGCGGACTGGGCCTGGGCCGTGGCGGGGAGGGCAAGCGCGGCGCCGAGCGCGAGGAGGGCGGCGCCGGAAAGCAGGACAAGGCGGGAAAGCGTCATGGAGGTCTCCTGTCTGGACATGCAGCGACACCGGCACATGCGCCCTGTGCGATGGCCGGATGCTGACCGGCGTTGCATGCCTTCCAAGGAGTCCCCCGTTACAGATACTTTAGACATAAAATAATTCGTCAGGCAATCCGGGTTTTTGCGCCAGCCCGGCTGCCGGGCAGCAAAACGGGCGCCGTGCCGTGGCACGGCGCCCGTCGGGCCGTCTTACATCTTGCACTTGGAGGCGTGCGGATCCTCCAGATCCTTCACGATGGTGCTGATGGTGCGGATGTCGTACTCGCTGTCCGACACCTTGTAGGCTTCCTGCTGGTAGATCGCGTGGACCGGGAAGTGGTTGGTGTTGAACTTCATCGGTCCGCGCACGGAATCGAACTTCGCCGCTTCCAGCGCCTTGCGCACGGCGTCCTTGTTCTTCAGGTCGCCCTTGGTGGCGGCCACCGCCGAAGCGATCAGGTTGATCGCATCATACGACTGGGCGCCGTAGAAGGTCGGCGTGTCGCCATGCGCCTTCTTGTAATCGTTGACGAACTTGGTGTTGGCGGCATAGGGCAGGTCGGGCGCCCAGAACAGGCCGAAATAGGTGTCCAGCGCCAGGTCCTTCTGCAGCTTCAGGGTCACCGCGTCGATGGTGAACACCGAATACAGCGGGATGTCCTTCTTCAGGCCGGCCTGGCTGTACTGGGTCAGGAACTGCACGCCCCAGCGGCTCGGATAGAAGACATAGACGGCATCCGGCTTGGCGGCGCGGATCTTCGAAATCTCGGCCGAGAAATCGAGCTGGCTCGGCCAGGTGGTCATGTCCTGGCCGACCACCTTGCCCTTGAAGGTGGACTTCACGCCGTTGGCCATGTCCTGGCCGGCGGCGTAGTTCGGTGCCACGATGTAGAGGTTCTGCACCTTCTTCTGGTTCAGCAGTTCGCCGACGCCCATCGGGTTCTGGTCGTTGTTCCAGGAGGCGGCGAAGAAATACGGATTGCACTGCTCGCCGGCCAGCTGCGAGGGGCCGGCATTGGCGCTGATCAGGAAGGTCTTGCTGTCGACCACCGGCTTGTAGGAGGCCAGCAGCACGTTCGACCAGATATAGCCGGCGATGAAGTCGACGCGGTCGCGCTGCAGCAGCTTGTCGGTCTTCTGCTTGCCGACTTCCGGCTTCTGCTCGTCATCCTCGTAGATCACCTCGACCGGGATGCCGCCCATCTTGCCGCCCATATGCTGCAGGGCCAGCTCGACGCTGTTGCGCATGTCCTTGCCATAGGCCGCATTGGGGCCCGACAGGGTGGTGACGAAGCCGATCTTGATCTTCTTGGCCTGGGCGGCGGCCGGCTGGGCGACCAGCGGGGCGGCGGCCAGCGCCAGCCCGGTGCTCAGATACAGCAGCGTAGAAATCTTCATCCTGTTTCCTTTCCCTAATGTGGGGCCGGCAGCCCGTCTGGCAGCCGGACCGGTCACATCCCTCTTGAGTTGTCCTCTGGCCCCCAACGCCGCCTGGCGCCGTGCCTTACCCTGTGTGCTCCGACTGTAGTCCACGCCGACGGGCCGAGTCCACGACGCCTACGGACAAAGTCCGGATGCGGCGCATCCTGTCAGCCGGTCGTCTGGTTGTCGGTTAACGGGTTGATGCCGTGACGGAATTATTCTTGTGGCAACGGCCCAGCCCACCCTGACTGCAGAGTCCCTCCCTTTTTTGTTTGTGGTATTATATTGCAGCTTTCCTGAGCGGCAAGAAATATCTTGCATCAAGCCTTGCATGCAATGTGCTGTAATTGCAAGTGCAAACATACCCGGCCGCGCCCGGCACCCGGTCAGGCCGCTTGGCTGGCCCGGGCGCGCAGGGCGAACCGCTGCACCTTGCCGCTTTCGGTGCGCGGCAGGGCGTCGATGAATTCGATGGCGCGGGGATATTTGTAGGGCGCGATCTCGGCTTTCACGAAATCCTGCAGCGCCTTGACCGTCTCGGGCGATGCCTTGCCCTTGTCGCGCAGCACCACATAGGCCTTCACGACGCTGCCGCGCTGGCCGTCCGGCGCCGCCACCACGGCGCATTCCTGCACCAGCGGATGCAGCAGCAGGATCGCTTCCACCTCGGGGCCGGAGATGTTGTAGCCGGCCGAGACGATCATGTCGTCGGCCCGCGCCTGGTACCAGTAGTAGCCGTCCGCATCGCACAGATAGGCATCGCCGGTGAAGTTCCAGCCATTCTGCACGTAGGTCGTCTGCCGGTCCGGATTGTCGAGATAGCGGCAGCCGACGGGGCCGCGGATCGCCAGGCGGCCGACCGTTCCCGGCGGCACCGGTTTGCCCTCGGCATCGAAGATCGCCGCCTCGAAGCCGGGGATCGGCTTGCCGGTGGCGCCGGGGCGGATGCCGTCGCCTTCCGAGGTGATGAAGATATGCAGGATCTCGGTGCCGCCCAGCCCGTCGATCAGCTTGATGCCGGTGGCATCATGCCAGCCCTGCCAGACCGGTTTCGGCAGGGTCTCGCCGGCGGAGACGCCCTTTTTCAGGGACGAGATGTCGTAATCCTTCACCATGTCGGTCATCGCCCGGTAGGCGGTGGGGGCCGTGAACAGGATGGTGACCTTCTTCTCCTGGATGGTCTGCAGCATCCTCTGCGGATTGTACTGCTCGACCAGAACGGTGGAGGCGCCGGCATGCATCGGAAAGGTGACCAGCGCGCCCAGCCCGAAGGTGAATGCCAGCGGCGGCGAGCCGGTGAAGATGTCATCCTTGGTCGGCTTCAGCACATAGCGGCTGAAGGTGTCGCAGATCGCCATCACGTCGCGATGGAAATGCATGCAGCCCTTGGCCGGCCCCGTCGTGCCGGAGGTGAAGGCGATCAGGCAGACATCGTCCCAGGCGGTATCCAGCGTCTCGAAATGTGCCGGCTTGCCGGCCATCCGGCTTTCCAGCGACTCCGGCCCTTCGGCGTGGAAATACACCGCCCGCTGCAGGTGTTTCGATTCCTTCAGCGTGGTTTCCATCTCGTCGCGCAGGCGCCAGTCGCACAGGGCAAGGCCGATCTCCGCCTTCTCGGTCATGAAGGTCAGCTCGCGCCAGCGGTAGAGCGGCATGGTCGCCACCGCCACGGCCCCCACCTTCATCACCGCGAACCAGCAGGCGACATACATCGGATTGTTCGGTGCCCGCAGCAGCACGCGGTTGCCCGGCTTCACGCCCAGGTCGTCGACCAGCACATGGGCGATGCGGTTGGCGGTCTCCAGCAGCTGGCGGTAGGTCCAGACCTCATCGTTGTAATGGAAGGCCGGCCGGTCGCCGTATGTCTCCGCCTGTTTGTCCAGCAGCTCGCGGGCGCAGTTCATCCGTTTCGGATAGGCACGCAGCTCGGGCAGGGTGTCCCACAGCATCACCGGCCACTGCTCCTGCGGCGGCAGTTGGTCGCGGGGAAACGTGTCGACATGGGCGGAAGGTTCGAACCTATGCATGATGCACCTCGGAAGGATGGGAGGCGGGTTCGGCGATCGGGACGGGGAGGTCGATACGCACCGCATCTGACGGCGGTGTTGCACGGCCGGCCGCATCATGGGCACGGACGTAATAGGTGTAGCGCAGGCCGCCGAGCACGACGCGGTCGGTATGCTTGACCGACTTCACTGCCTCGGTGACGCGGGCGGTGCCGTCATCCTCGGCACGGTAGACATTGTAGCCGGCAATCGGTGCGGCGCCGGGCTGCGCGGCCTTCCAGGCGAGTTTCACCTGCCCCTTGTCGACGGTGGCGGCCAGCTGCGCGCCGCCCTCGGGCCAGCGCGGGGCGTCGCCGTCGAGGCTGTCGGGCGGTGCCTGGCGCAGGCCCTTCGGCCACAGGAAGCAGTTCACCTCCTTGAAATTCTCGTCCAGCTGCTTGCAGACGTTGCAGTAGATGCAGCGCACGATGCGGTCCTGCCGGCCGTCTGCGACCTTCTTCACCCAGTCCGGATCGGCCAGCAGCTGGCGGGCCATGCCGATCATGTCGGCGCGGCCTTCCTGCAGCAGGGTTTCCGCCTCGGCCGGGTCGCTGATCTTGCCGACCGAGATCACCGGCACGGTGAAGCCCTTGGCATTGATGTACTGCTTCACCGCCGCCGCCAGATGGGCATGGGGGAGGGCCGGATACCAGTCGCCGGGCATGCAGCGGTCGCCGGAATAGCCGGTATAGGGATATAGCGGCTGGCCGTCGCGATGCACGGCATCCTCGAACTTGCCGCCCACCGACAGCGAGATGTAGTCGACGCCGAGCTGGGCCATGCGCAGGGCGATCAGTTTGGCTTCCTCGACCGTGTAGCCGTCCTTGATGGCCTCCTCGGCCAGGAAGCGCACGCCGACCGGCCAGTCGCTGCCGACCTGGCGGCGTACTTCCGCCATCACCCGGCCGAACATGGCGAGCCGGCCTTCCAGGGTGCGGCCGTCATAGCGGTCGCGGCGCGGATTGCGGCGCGACAGGAAGGACGACAGCGTATAGGCATGGGCCGAATGCAGCTCGACGCCGTCATAGCCGGCATCGCGGGCGCGGGCAGCGGCGGCACCGAATTCCCCGATGATGCGCTCGATATCGGCTTCCGACAGGCTGTCGATGGTTTGGCGCCAGCCGGACCGCGCCACTTTCATGAAATGGATGATCTGCGGCACCACCCTGCTGCCGGAGGTGTCGTGGATCTGCCGGGTCAGGTCGCGATGTCCGGCAATGAACTCGTCCGACGACAGCCGCAGCAGCGGACCGGATTTGCTGCCATGCACGGCGGTGGCCTCGACCACGATCAGGCCGACATGGCCCTGGGCATAGCGCACATAGCGGTCGATGATGTCCTGGTTGACGAAGCCGTCCTCACCGGACAGCCGCGTTACCATGGCCGGCACCGCCACCCGGTTGGGCAGCAGCATGCCGTTGATGTCGAGCGGCTGCAGCAGCTTCATGGTGCCGTGCCTTCCGCCTGCCAGGCGGCATAGGTCTGGCCGGCGATCACCAGCTTGTTGATCTCGGTGGTGCCTTCGTAGATGCGCAGGGCGCGAACCTCGCGGTACAGGCTTTCCACCATGTTGCCGCGGGTCACGCCGAGGCCGCCCCACAGCTGCACGGCGGCATCGATCACCCGTTGTGCCGCTTCGGTTGCGTACATCTTCGCCATCGAGGCCTCGCGGGTGACCCGGGCGGCGCCCATGTCCTTGGTCCAGGCGGCGCGGTAGACCAGCAGTGCCGCGGCATCGATTTCGGTGGCCATGTCGGCGATCTTGGCCTGGGTCAGCTGGTAATCGGCGAGTTGCTGGTTGAACACCTTGCGCGCATGCACCCGGGCCAGCGCCTCGTCCAGCGCCCGCCGCGCGAAGCCCAGCGCAGCCGCGCCGACGGTGGAGCGGAAGACGTCGAGGTTGCTCATGGCGATCTTGAAGCCTTCGCCGGGCTTGCCGATCAGGTTGCCTTCCGGGATCACACAGTCGCGGAATTCGAGGCGGCCGAGCGGATGCGGTGCCATCACGTCGATGCGTTCGGGCACGCTGAAGCCCGGCGTGCCGGCCTCGACCACGAAGATGGCCAGGCCTTTGGCGCTTGGCGCATCGCCCATGCGCGCCACCACGGTATACTGGTCGGCAATGCCGCCATTGGAAATCCAGGTCTTCACGCCGTTGAGACGGAATCCCTGGCCGTCAGGGACGGCAACGGTGCTGACATTGGCGACATCGGAACCGGCATCGGGTTCCGACATGGCCAGCGCGGCGATCCTGGTGCCGTCGGCCACGCCGGGCAGCCAGCGCTTTTTCTGCTCGGGCGTGCCGAACTGGCTGATCGGGCCGGAGCCCAGCCCCTGCATGACGAAAGAGAAGTCGGCCAGCCCGTGGTGATAGGCCAGCGTCTCGCGGGCCAGCGCCAGCGAGCGGACTTCCAGCCGGTCATGCAGGCCGCCGCCATCCTTTGGCACGGTCAGGCCGAGGAAACCGTCCCTGCCCAGCTGGCGCACGAAGCCGCGGCATTGTGCGTCGATATCGCCGTCTTCGTCGTGATGGGCGGCATGCTGCCGGGCCCAGGCATCAAGGCTGTCGGCAAGGCGGCGGTGGCGATCCTCGAAAAACGGCCAGTGCAGGTAGCTCTTGTCCGCCATCTCAGTTGCCCTCGAAGACCGGCTTCTGCCTGGCGACGAATGCGTGATAGGCGCGCTCGAAATCCCGGGTCTGCATGCAGATCGCCTGTGCCTGCGCCTCGGCCTCGATGGCGGCATCGAGGTCCATCGACCATTCCTGGTGCAGGCAGGTCTTGGTGATGCCATGGGCGAAGGTGGGGCCGGCGGCCAGTTCGGCGGCCAGTGCCTGTGCATCCTGCAGCACCTGTTCGGGCGCGACCAGCCGGTTGAAAAAGCCCCAGCGCTCGCCTTCCTCGGCCGACATGCTGCGGCCGGTATAGAGCAGCTCGGCGGCACGACCGGCGCCGATGATGCGCGGCAGGATGTTGCAGGCCCCCATATCGGCGCCGGCAAGACCGACGCGGGTGAACAGGAAGGCGGTCTTGGTGCGCGGCGTGGCGATGCGCAGGTCGGAGGCCATGGCAAGGATCGCGCCGGCGCCGGCGCAGATGCCGTCGATGGCGGCGATGACGGGCTGCGGGCAGTGGCGCATCGCCTTGACCAGGTCGCCGGTCATGCGGGTGAAGGCCAGCAGGCCCTGCATGTCGCCGGCCTCTTTCATCTTCACCAGCGGGCCGATGATCTCGTGCACGTCACCGCCCGAGCAGAAATTGCCGCCCGCGCCGGTGATCACCACGGTCTTGACGTCGGTCACATGGCCAAGGGCACGGAACGTGTCGCGCAGCTCGGCATAGGATTCGAAGGTCAGCGGGTTCTTGCGCTCCGGCCGGTTCAGCGTCACCGTCGCCACCCTGCCGTCGACCGACCAGCCGAAATGCTGCGGCCGGAAATCCTTTGCCAGATCACTCACCGTTCTCTCCCTTATCCGCGTCGGCGGCGTTCCGGTGCACCGACTGCTTCAGCTTGCCGAGCAGCTGCAACAGCTGCTGCATGTCCTGCCGGCTCAGGCCGGCCATCATCTCGTCGATCCACAGCTCGTGTTCCGGCGTCATGGCGTCGAAGGCCTTCTTGCCAGCTGCCGTCAGGCTGACCTGGCTGCTGCGCCGGTCGCGGGCCGATGGGGTGCGTTTCACCAGGCCTTCCTCGACCAGGCGGTCGGTCAGGCCGGTGATGTTGCCGTTGGAGACCATCATGCGGGCCGACAGCTCGCTCATGGTCAGGCCGTCCGGGCTGCGGTCGAGCTGGGCCAGCAGGTCGAAGCGGGGCAGGGTGGTGTCGAACCGCGTGCGCAGGGCGCCGCGCACCTTGCCCTCGATCAGGTTCGAGCAGGTCAGCAGCCGCAGCCACAGCCGCAGTTCCAGCTTGTCGTCCCGGGTGGTGCCGGTTTCGCGGTCATTGGCCGGCAGGGGTGCGACCTGGCGTTGTTCACTCATGCTGTTCTCTCCCGCCGCGGCTCATGGCATGACCTCTCCGCCGGCCACGGCGATGCATTGCCCGGTCACGGATGCGGCGCCATCGCCGGCCAGCCACAGCACGGCATCGGCCACCTCGTCCGGCGTGACCAGGCGGCCCTGCGGATTGCCGGCGGCCAGTTCGGCGCGCGCCGCCTCGGCCGAGCGGCCGGTTTTCTTCACGATCGTCTCGATGGTGGTGGCGGTCATGTCGGTATCGACATAGCCGGGGCAGACGGCGTTCACGGTGATGCCGGTCTTTGCATATTCGCGGGCCAGCGCGCGGGTCAGTCCGACCACGCCATGCTTGGCGGCGCAGTAGGCGGCGACATAGGCATAGCCGGTGATGCCGGCGGTGGAGGCGACGTTGATGATGCGGCCCCGGCGGCGTTCCAGCATGCCGCCGATGGCCGCCCGCGTCGTGTGGAACACGCCGGAAAGATTGACCGACAGCATGCCGTCCCAGTGTTCCGCGGTCATTTTCGCAAAGGGCTGGCTGGCACCGAAGCCGGCATTGTTGACGAGGATGTCGACCGGCCCGAGCAGGCCGGCGGCCCGCTGCAGGGCGCCGGCGATGGCGGCCGGATCGGTCACATCGGCAGGGAAGGCGCCGGCACTGCAGCCATGGCTGTCATCGAGTTCCGCGGCCCGGCTTTCCAGCAGGGCAGCGTCGCGGCCGATCAGGCTGACGGCGGCGCCGGCAGCGGCCAGCCGCTGTGCCACAGCCCAGCCGATGCCGCGGCTGGCGCCGGTGACCAGTGCGTGGCGGCCGGCCAGCGGGCCGGCCTCCGCCGGCGCCGTGATCGCCGGTCCGGCAGTAGTCTGGGCAGGCGGCGCGGACTTGCGCTTGTTTGCGGCCATGGATCAGCCTCCCGAATTATATTTTAAGTATAAAATAATTCACCGCGGCAGACAAGGCCACCCTGCGGCAGAACCCAGACGGGAACAGCTGCAGTCAAAAGGCGACGACGGAGGGTCTGGTATGGTAAATAGGAGCAGGCCGATTCGTGGGGGACCGCAGGCGCAATGAGCAAGGCGCAATTCGTACGATTCACGGGACTTGCCGTTGCTGCCGCGCTTGCGCTGGCCGGCTGCAATTCCATGAATATCGGCGGCAGCACCTCGAAGGCTGACGGCAAGTCAAGCGGAGGGCCGCCGCCGCAGATTTCCGGCATCGCACTGCCGGAGGGCTATTCGCTGGATGCCGATCGCACCATCATTCTGGGCGAGGGCGACCGCTGGATCGGCCGGCTGTCCTACAGCATCAATTCCTCGGCCGATGCGATGTTCGACTTCATCCGCGCCCAGATGGCCAATCACGGCTGGAAAGAGGTGGCGGTGGTGCGCGCCGAGACCAGCCAGCTGACCTACCTGTCGGGTGACGCTGACCGCGTTGCCTCGATCCTGATCAGCCGCAGCACGCTCTACGGCTCCAAGGTCGACATGACCGTCTCGCCGTCATCGGGCAGCGGCACCATCTCGTCGGGCCGCGCGCCGGTACAGCGCCGCTGAGGCGGCGCATAATCTGTTTTTCAGTTGAAGGCCTTGAAGGTGATCAGGGTGAAGGTGTCCTTCACGCCGGTGATGGTCTGCAGCTTGTTGACCACGAAATGCCCGATATCCTGGCCATCGGGCAGGTAGCATTTCATCATCAGGTCGTACTGGCCGGAGATCGAATGCACCTCGGAGACCTGCTCGATTTCCTCGACGGCCTTCACCGCCACGTCATAGGCGCGGCCGAGGTCGCATTTCACCATCACGAAAATCGTCTGCATCGCCGGCTCCGTCATCCTGTCCTGCCCGGACTGTAATCGAAACCGCCGCCCGGGTCCAACCGGCCCGGCCGCGGCGGGGCGGTTCAGGAGGTGGCGGCGCGGCGCACGGGGCGCAGCAGGAAATCCGGCACATGGTCGCCCATGCCGACCACCGGCGGTTCGCGGTCGTCGCGGAGACGGCGGCCGGTATCCTGGCGTGGCTGCTCGTGGGCGACGCGCTCGCGCGGCTGGTCGCTCTGGGCGTGTTCGGCGCGAACCGGCTCGAGGCGGGTCGGGCGGGGTGCCTCGGCGGCCTTCTCGGCAGCCTTCCCGTCGGCGGCCGCGCTGCCACGCTTGCGGCTGCCGCGTTCCTTGCGCTCGCCGCGTTCCTTGCTGCCGCCACGGCGGCCGCGGCGGCTGTCGCGCTCCGGCGCTTCCTCGACCGGCAGGTCGCCGGCATCGACGGCGAAGCCATGCAGCTCCATCACCGGGATATCGCGGGCGATCAGGCTCTTGATCTGCGCGAGATACTTGCCGTCCTCGCCCGAGACCAGGGTGAAGGCGCGGCCGTTCATGCCGGCGCGACCGGTGCGGCCGATGCGGTGGACATAGTCCTCCGGATGGGTCGGCACGTCGAAATTGAACACATGGGTCAGGCCTTGGACGTCGAGGCCGCGGGCGGCCACGTCGGAGGCGACCAGCAGGCCGATCTCGCCCTTCTTGAACTTCTCCAGCGTCGCGGTACGCACCGACTGGTCCATGTCGCCATGCAGCGGCTGGGCGTCGAAGCCGTGCTTGATCAGCGACTTTGCCAGCATGTCCACATCGCGCTTGCGGTTGCAGAAGATGATGGCGTTCTTCACATCCTCGCTGCGGATCAGCGTGCGCAGGGCCTCGCGCTTCAGCTTGTGCGGCACGTTGATGGCAAACTGGGCGATCGATTCCGCCGTGGTGGCCTGGCGGGCAACCTCGATTTCCTTCGGGTTGCTGAGGAACTTGTCGGCCAGGCGGCGCATCTCGGGCGCCATGGTGGCCGAGAAGAACAGCGTCTGGCGCAGCGGGGGCAGCATCTTCGCAATGCGCTCGATATCGGGCATGAAGCCCATGTCGAGCATGCGGTCGGCCTCGTCGATGACGAAAATCTGCACGCCGGTCAGCATGACGCGGCCACGCTCGAAATGGTCGATCAGGCGGCCGGGCGTGGCGATGAGGACGTCGACGCCGCGGTCGAGCAGCTTTTCCTGGTCGGTGTAGTTGACGCCGCCGATCAGCAGCGCCATCGAGAGCGGCGAGTTCTTGCCGTATTTGTCGAAACTCTGGGCGACCTGGTCGGCCAGTTCGCGGGTCGGTTCCAGGATCAGGGCGCGCGGCATGCGGGCGCGGGCACGGCCGCCGGCCAGGATGTCGATCAGCGGCAGGGTGAAGCCCGCGGTCTTGCCGGTGCCGGTCTGCGCGGTGCCCAGCACGTCACGCCCCATCAGCACGATCGGGATGGCCTGGGCCTGGATCGGTGTTGGCTTGTTATACCCGGCATCGGCGACGGCCTTGAGGACCGGCTCGCTCAAGCCCAAACTTTCAAAATCCATGGATTTCCGCGTGTTCTGGACAGGCTGCGCAAGATGCACTGCGTCCGCGGGGTGGGAAAAGACCACAGGCGCCTCGGTGTGTCAACACCTCTTGATGCTGCTGGAAATAGCAAAATCAATCGGTTATCGTCTGTTTTCCCTGTTTTTTCCGTAGCCGGAGTGTCCATCCCATGAAGCTGATCGACGAGATCGTTGCCAACAAGGCGCAGCTGACCGCGTGGCGCCGCGATCTCCACATGCATCCCGAAACCGCCTTCGAGGAGCACCGCACCGCCGATTTCGTGGCGAAGACGCTCGAATCCTTCGGCATGCCGGTGCATCGCGGCCTGGCGAAGACCGGGGTGGTCGGCACCCTGAAGGCGGGCAAGGGCAACCGCGCCATCGGGCTGCGTGCCGACATGGATGCCCTCGACCTGGTCGAGATGAACGAATTCGCCCACAAGTCGACCCATCAGGGCAAGATGCATGGCTGTGGCCATGACGGTCACACCATCATGCTGCTGGGCGCCGCGCAGTATCTGTCGCAGACGAAGAATTTCGACGGCACCGTGCATTTCATCTTCCAGCCGGCCGAGGAAAACCTCGCCGGCGGCAAGGTGATGGTCGATGACGGCCTGTTCGAGAAGTTCCCCTGCGAAGCGGTGTTCGGCATGCACAACATGCCCGGCATCGATGTCGGCAAGTTCGCCGTGCGCACCGGCCCGATGATGGCCTCGGCCGACATGTTCTGGATCAGGGTGAAGGGCGTCGGCGCCCATGGCGCCTATCCGCATCGCGGTGTTGACCCGGTGGTGATCGCCGCCGAGATCGTGCTGGCGCTGCAGAACATCGTCGCCCGCAACACCGACCCGCTGCAGAGCGCGGTGGTCAGCTGCTGCCAGATCCAGGGCGGCCACACCACCAACGTGATCCCGGAAGAGGTGATGATCGCCGGCACCACGCGCGCCTTCCTGCCCGAGGTGCAGGACATGATCGAGAGCCGGCTGAAGCAGGTCGCCACCGGCATCGCGGCGGCCCATGGCGGCAGCGCCACCATCGACTATCAGCGCCGCTATCCGCCGACCATCAACACCGCCGACGAAACCGAGCTGGCCGCCGCGGCGGCCGCGCAGGTGGTGGGCGCCGACAATGTGCTGCGCAACCTCAATCCCAGCATGGGCGCGGAGGATTTCGCCTGGATGCTGCGCGAGAAGCCGGGTTCCTATGTCTGGGTCGGCAACGGCGCCGGCGAGGGCAGCTGCATGGTCCACAATCCGCGCTACGATTTCAACGACGACGCGCTGCCGGTGGGCGCGAGCTACTGGGCGCGGCTGGCGGAGATGGCACTGCCGGCGGGCTGACCGCCTGCAGGCAGCCGGCCGGCGCAGGGAGGGCGCGGCGATGAGCTTCAAGGTGAAGTTCTGGGGGGTGCGGGGCAGCATTGCCACGCCCTCGTCGCGCCATATCGGCTTCGGCGGCAACACCTCCTGCGTCGAGGTGAAGGCCGGCGGCCACACCATCATCTTCGATGCCGGCACCGGCATCCGCAATCTCGGCCACTGGCTGCTGAAGCGCAACATCAAGCGTGGCTCGCTGCTGCTGTCGCACACCCACTGGGACCACATCAACGGTTTCCCGTTCTTCTCGCCTGCTTTCAAGGCCGACCGGCATTTCCTGATCCATGCCGGCCACCTGATCGACAAGGGCGGTATCGGCAGTGCTCTGGCCTCGCAGATGGCGCAGCCCTTCTTCCCGGTGCCGCTGGAAAAGATGGGCGCCAACCTCGAAAGCGTCGACTTCCGGGCCGGCGACAGTTTCAGCCTCGCCCCGCAGATCCGCATCCGCACCGCACCGCTGAACCATCCCGGCGGCGCCACCGCCTACCGGGTCGAATTCGGCGGCAAGGCCATGTGCTACGTGACCGATACCGAGCATGTGCCGGGCCGGCCGGACCAGAACATCCTCGGCCTGATCGAGGGGGCCGATCTCGTCATCTACGACAGCACCTATACCGATGCCGAATTCCCGGCCCATGTCGGCTGGGGCCATTCGACCTGGCAGGAGGGGGTGCGGCTCTGCCGCATGGCCGGGGTCCGGACCCTTGCGATTTTCCACCATGATCCCGATCATGAGGATCTGTTCATGGAGGCGCTGGAGGCGGAAGCCCGCCAGCTGTGGTCCGGTGCCCTGGTGGCCCGGGAAAATATGCGGATCAATCTGCTCTAGGGGGAGTTCGGGATGGCACGGCTGTATCTCGTGCGGCATGCGCAGGCGGCGGCCCGGTTCGACGAGGATCCGGATCCCGGCCTGTCGGATGAGGGCAAGGCGGCGGCGGTCGATCTGGCGCTGGAGCTGGAAAAGATCGGGCCCTGCCAGATCCTGACCTCGCCGCTGGAACGGGCCCGCGAAAGCGCGCTGCCGCTGGCCAACCGCTGGGGCATCCAGCCGGAGGTCAGCCCGGCCTTCAGCGAAATCCCCACGCCGCCGGACGTGGCGCAGCAGGGCATCACCGCCCGCGGCCCCTGGCTGCAGCAGCTGGCCGGCCAGCGCTATCCGACCCAGCCGCCGATCATCCGCGCCTGGCGCGAGGGCCTGGTCGGCATGCTGCGCACCGGCCGCTACGATTCGGTGATCTTCACCCATTTCATGGTGATCAACGCGGCCATCGGCGCCGCGCTGGGCGACGACCGGCTGGTGATCGCCCAGCCCGATTACTGCTCCTGCACGGTGCTGGAAAGCAACGGCCGCAGCCTGACCCTGGTCAGCCGCGGGCCGGAAGCGGTGACCGCCGTCCTCTAGGCGGCAATTGCTGCGGCGAATGGCTTGGCCGGCAGCGGTCCGAACGGGTAAGCTGGCTGCAACCCCGGCGGCATGCAGCGGCCGGGACTGTGCCGGGGACGTTGTGAAGCCGAAGCTCGTGACGCCGGAGCTTGTGATGCCGGGGATGCCGTAATGAATGCCAAGCCAGAAATCCGGACACCGGCCAATCCCGACTCCGCAAGCACAGCGCCGGGCAAGGCCGCGCCGGCCGCGATGCCGTCCGGCTATGTGCTGGAAGACCAGATCGGCCACCTGATCCGCCGCGCCCACCAGCGCCACACGGCCCTGTTCATGGCGATGATCGGCGATGCCCAGGTCACCCCCACGCAATATGCCGCGCTGGTGAAGCTGTACGAGGCGGGCGAGCTGTCGCAGAACCATCTCGGCCGGCTGACCGCCATGGACCCGGCCACCATCCAGGGCGTGATCCGCCGCCTGACCGGGCGCAAGCTGATCTCGCACCGGCCGGACAAGAACGACAAGCGGCGCCGCTGTCTCAGCCTCACCGCTGCCGGCCGCGACCTGGTGGCCCGCCTGCTGGCCAACGGCCCGAAGGTCAGCCAGGCCACGCTGGATCCGCTCAGCCCGGCCGAGCAGCAGCAGGTGGTCGACCTGCTCAAGCGCATGGGCTGAGGCGCCGCGCCGCCCATCCGTCGCATTCCGGTTTTGACCGCTGCGCACCGGCAGTGCCCGTTTCTGACCGCTGCGGACCGCTGGTGACCGTCTGAGACCGCTGCGGACCGTCTGTGACCGCCGCGGACCGTTCCGGTCCGTCCGTGACCGCCGGTGACCGTTTCCGACCGATCCGTCTTATTACGCCATCCGGTTGAACGGCCGCCCCGGCCATGCGCGGCAGTCCGGCCGCTTTGGGCATGAAGTCGTATTCACGATGGAAAACAGCGGAAAATCCTTGACAGGTACAGAACAATATAGGAACATACAAGTAAAGTCAAGAGCGGAGAATGCGGTCGTGATTAACATTGCACATCCCATGGGATGTCATATCATATAGAATATGTATCGGGTGGTGCTGGATACAACGGTCCTGGTGGCCGGTCTGCGCAGTCGTCATGGGGCGAGCAATATGCTGCTGCGGCGGGTTGCCCGGCAGCAGCTGGTGCCGCTGTGCACGACGACGCTGTTTCTTGAATACGAGGCGGTTCTGTGCCGGGCGGAGCACAGGATCGTGCACGGGCTGGACGAGGCGGCGCTGCAGCAGTTCCTGGCGGCCTTTGCCAGCGCCGCCGAAGCGGTCGAGGTTCATTTCCTGTGGCGGCCGCAGCTGCAGGACGCAGCCGATGAAATGGTGCTGGAGGCTGCGGTGAACGGCCGGGCGGATGGTATTGTGACTCACAACCAGCGGCATTTCTCTGCCGCTGCCGCGCGCTTCGGACTGCGGGTCCTGCCGCCGGCCGCGATGCTGAAGGAGAGCATGTCATGAGCAAGGCAACCTATCCCCTCAAGCTGCCGGCCTCGGTCAAGGGCGCGGCGGCGCGTCTCGCCCGGCAGGACGGCGTGTCGCTCAACCAATGGATCGCGGCAGCGGTGGCCGAGAAGGTCGGCAGCGTCGAAACCGCCGCCGCCTTCCTGCGCCAGCGCGCGGGCGATGCGAAGCCGGCCGGCATGCTGGCCTTCCTGGAGGCGGCGCCGGATCTGCCGCCGGACGAGGCTGACCGGCTGGACGAGGCCGGGTAACGGCGATGCTCGAATACAAAGACTATGTCGGCATGGTCGAACCCAGGGACGATTCCAGCGAGTCCGCCTTCGCATCCCTTAAGTACCGCATCTACTCCACACCAAGGATATTGAGCAGCATGTAAGGGCTGACAGGCGGAGCCTCAGGTTTCGCTCTAGATGTTTTACAAAAGAAGTTCGTGATCGTTTTGTCGTCAGTCAGGAAGTAGTCGAGTTGATTCACTTCGGCTGTCCATATGTGGAATGCATCCTTGTATTGTTTGTCAGTCAGTCCTTTCGCAAGTTCAATAAGCCGGTGGCGGTTCTCGAAGTTTCGTTGTTGGCTTGCGGGGGGGCTCAGCTAGTGCCGTTCTGATCTTTGGTGTGTCCCAGCATGACACTGGCGCGCGAACAATCAGGCCAACAAACTGAATGATGGCACTTTCGAGGGAAGCGCGGTCGAATGCCATCGGAAACAGGTAGGTTGGATCAAAGGCAGGCTCGACTTTCTGAATATTGACGCCCCTCAGCGCGTTGCCTGCGCCATCTATAAGTCCGGGACTTCCGAGCCAGTCTTCAAGCTTAAGGCCAAAGTATGTGAAGGCCTCTATCCTACCGCTTCGCATCAGATCGCCGATCTTGGGAAGAGCGGCGATCTGCTGACGCTTCCACGTCGCTGTAGCCTCCGGTTCGGCTTTGGGTTCCTCCACTTCAGTTGCGACTGCTTGGAGTGTCGGGCCCCAACGCACTTGCTGAGGTAGATTCCCGATCTTGGTTGTTATTGCATCTACACGCACAGATCGGTCGATCAGCACGCGCACTGTTCCGGTGGATCTCATCTGCACCGTTACCTTCTGGATGGCCAGGAAAACCGGTGGCTCATGGTCTTGGTTGTTAAGTTACGCCTTGGGGCAGCCAAAGCCAGCAGGCGCCCTCATGCTGCACTGCCGCATTTGCAGGCAGCATTTGCTGAAATTTTGACGTTGACTCTTTGGAGGCAGGACCGCAGCATCATATGCATACAAACGATGCGGCCTGCAGGGGGTGGGCCGCGCGTGGATGCCGGCGGGGAGGCCCCAAACACCCATGGCGTCGAGTTACTTGCGTCCCACCAGCCTCGACGAGGCGCTGGCCAGCCTGCAGGCGGCCCATGCCGCCGCGGGCACGAGTTCAGGCGGTCGCCTGCCGGTGATCCTGGCCGGCGGCACCGATTACTATCCCGCCCGGGTCGGCCGCGCGCTGGACGATGACATCCTCGACATCACCGCGATTCCCGACCTGCGCGGCCTGGCTGAAAACGGCGATCACTGGCGCATCGGCGCCACCACCACCTGGGGCGACATCGCCGCCGCCGAACTGCCGGCTCATTTCGACGGCCTGAAACAGGCGGCGCGGGCCGTCGGCGGCGTGCAGATCCAGAATGCCGGCACGGTGGCCGGCAACCTGTGCAATGCCTCGCCGGCCGCCGATGGCGCGCCGGTACTGATGGCGATGCGCGCCCGCGTGGAACTGCGCAGCGCCGCCGGCCGGCGCGAACTGCCGCTGGCCGATTTCATCACCGGCAACCGCCGCACCACCCTGCTGCCCGGCGAACTGGTCACCGCCATCCTGGTGCCGAAGCCGAAAAAGGCTTCAGCCAGCGTGTTCCTCAAGCTCGGCGCCCGCGAATACCTGGTGATTTCCATCGCCATGGTCGGCCTGGTGCTGGAGGTCGAGGACGGCATCGTTGCCGGTGCCGGACTGGCCGTCGGCGCCTGCTCGGCGGCGGCGATGCGGCTGCCCTGGATCGAATCCGAGCTGACCGGCCGTCGCCTGAACGAGGCGCTGGCCAACCGGGTGAAGGCCGCGCATCTCGACGCGCTGGCGCCCATCGACGATATCCGGGCCGACGCCGCCTACCGGCGGGCGGCGGCCCTGACCCTGGTCCGGCGCGCGATCCTGGCGCTGGCGAAGCAGCAGAAGCGGAACTGATGCCATGCGTCTGGTGGTGAACGGCAAGCAGCACACCTATCATGGCGAGGCGAACCGCCGGCTCAGCGACGTGCTGCGCGACGATCTCGGGCTGACCGGCACCAAGGTCGGCTGCAATGCCGGCGATTGCGGCGCCTGCACGGTGATGCTGGCGGGCAGGCAGGTCTGCGCCTGCCTGACCCCGGTGGCGCAGGCCGCCGGCAAACCCGTGGTGACGGTGGAGGGCCTGCAGGCCCATGGCACCCTGTCGCGCCTGCAGACATCCTTCCTCAAGCATGGCGCGGCGCAATGCGGCATCTGCACGCCGGGCATGCTGATGGCGGCGACCGACCTGCTGGCGGAAGTCTCGGCGCCAAGCGAAGAACAGGTGATGGATGCCATCGGCGGCGTGCTGTGCCGCTGCACCGGCTATCGCAAGATCGTCGAGGCGGTGATCGATGCCGCCCGCAATCCGAAACTGCCGCAGCATCCGGGCGAAGGCGCCGCCGTCGGTGCCCGCAGCGCCAAGGTGGACGGCCTGCCCAAGGTGATCGGCACCGAGAAATACGGCGCCGACTACATCCCGGCCGATGCCCTGTGGCTGCGCATCATCCGCAGCCCGCATGCCCGCGCCGGTTTCACGCTGGGCGATTTCTCCGGTGTGATCCGGCAATACGGGCTGGAGCGCGTGCTCACCGCGGCCGACGTGCCGCGCAACGGCTTTGCCATCTTCGACGACAAGGACCAGCCGGTACTGGCCGACGGCATCGTGCGCTATCGCGGCGAGGGCGTGGTGGCGCTGGTCGGCCCGCGGGCGGCGGTGGAAGCCGTGCGGCCGGACGAGCTGCCGATCGCATATCAGCCGGAAGAGGCCGTCACCGGCATCGCCGGCGCCTCGGCGCCCGGTGCCCGGCTGGTGCAGGCGAACAAGCCCGGCAACGTGCTGATCCGCGGCAATGTCACCCGCGGCGATGTCGCCGCGGGATTCGCACAGGCCGCCGCCGTGGCGGAAGGCAGCTTCCGCACCAGCTTCGTCGAGCATGCCTATATCGAGCCGGAAGCCGGCTGGGCGCAGCGCGTCGGCGACCGCATCGAGATCCATGCCTCGACCCAGGCGCCCTATATGGACCGCGACGAGGTGGCCGGCATCCTGCAGCTGCCGCCCGACCGCGTGCGCATCGTGCCGACCGCCTGCGGCGGCGGCTTCGGCGGCAAGCTCGACGTCTCCGTGCAGCCGCTGATCGCGCTGGCCGCCTGGCTGCTGGGCCGGCCGGTGGCCTGCGTCTACACGCGCCCGGAAAGCATGGCGTCGAGCACCAAGCGCCATCCGGCGCGGGTGCAGGCGAAATTCGCCGCTGCGCAGGACGGCCGGCTGGTTGCCGTGGAGACCCATGCCGATTTCGATACCGGGGCCTATGCCAGCTGGGGCCCGACCGTGGCCAACCGCGTGCCGGTGCATGCCAGCGGGCCCTACAGCGTGCCGCATGTGAAGAACCGCTCCTGTGCCTGGTTCACCAATGCGCCGCCCTCGGGGGCCTTCCGCGGCTTCGGCGTGCCGCAGGCCGCCATCGCCCACGAGACGCTGATGGACGATCTGGCCGCGAAGCTGGGGATCGACCGGCTGGAAATGCGGTTCGTGAATGCGATCCGCGCCGGCGACCTGACCGCGACGGGCCAGAAGCTGGAACATTCGGCCGGGCTTGCCGACTGCATCGCCGCCCTGCGCCCGCACTGGCAGAAGCTGGGCGCCGAGGTCGAGAGCTTCAATGCCCGACGCAGGAACCTGCGCCGCGGCATCGGCATCGGCTGCATGTGGTATGGCCTCGGCAACACCTCGATCTCGAATCCGTCGACCATGCGTGCCGCCCTGCGTGCCGACGGCCGGGTGTTCTTCTACAACGGCGCCGTCGATATCGGGCAGGGCTCGAACACCATTTTCGTGCAGATCCTGGCCGATGCGCTCGGCGTCGCGATGGACCGCATCGACTATGTGATGGGCGATACCGACCGCACGCTGGATGCCGGCAAGACCTCGGCCTCGCGCCAGACCTTCGTGTCGGGCAAGGCGGTGGAGCTGGCCGGCCGCGACCTGCGCGGCCAGATCCTGCGGCTAGCCAATGCCGGCGAGGACGCGCGGCTGGCTTTCGAAGGCACCGCACTGACGGTGAACGAGGGCGGTACGGTGCGCCGCATCGAACTGGCCGCCCTGCCGAAGCTGAATGCCGATGGCGACGTGCTGCTGGGCGAGGGCCGTTTCGATCCGCCCACCACCATGCTGGACGAGAATGGCCAGGGCGTGCCCTATGCCACCTACGGCTTCGCCGCGCAGATGGCGCTGGTGGAAGTCGATACGGAACTCGCCACCGTCAAGGTGAGGAAGATCATCGCCGCCCATGATGTCGGCCGCGCGGTGAACCCGACCCAGGTGGAAGGCCAGATCCATGGCGGCATCGCGCAGGGCCTCGGCCTCGCGCTGATGGAGGAATTCCTGCCCGGCCGCACCGAGAACCTGCATGACTACCTGATCCCGACCGTGGGCGACATCCCGGAGATCGACGTGATCATGATCGAGGATGCCGAGCCGCTCGGGCCGTTCGGCGCCAAAGGCGTCGGCGAGCCGGGTCTGGTGCCGACCGCGCCGGCGATTCTCGGTGCGATCCGCCATGCCACCGGCGTGCGTGTCACCGAGGTGCCGGTGCTGCCGCATCGCCTGTTCGCCGGGCTGCAGGCCCTGCCGCAGGCGGCCGAGTAAGGGGAGGGGCGCCATGAACCAGGCCGTCGCCACCACTGAAAACCCGAAGGACGCGGTCGTCCGCTGCGATGCCTGTCCGGTGCTGTGCCGGATCCGGCCGGGCCGGGCCGGCGCCTGCGACCGCTATGCCAATGTCGAGGGCGTGCTGACCCGCGTCGATCCGCTGGTGATCACCGAGCGCGCTGCCGCCAAGGGCGAGAGCGTGATCCCCTTCCTGGCCGGCAGCGAGGGCTGGAACGGTTCGGTGGCCGCGCCGCCGCCGGAAGCCGTGAAGCCCGCCGCCTTCGTCACCGGCATCGGCGCCGGCACCACCTATCCCGACTACAAGCCGGCGCCCTTCATCGTCTCGTCGCAGTATGACGGCGTCGACATGGTCACGGTCGTCACCGAAGGCATCTTCAGCTATTGCGGCGTCAAGGTGAAGATCGACACCGACCGCCATCTCGGCCCCGAACAGGCGGCCGTGCGGGTGAATGGCGAGGCGATCGGCCATGTCACCACCGCGGAATACGGCTCGCAGATGCTGTCGTTGGGCGGCGTGCATCACCTGACCGGCGGCAGCAAGAAGGAAGGCACCGTCACCTGCGATGCCATGCTGGCGCTCTGCAACAAGCAGCCGGTAACCGTGCAGATCGATGGCGGCGCCGAACTGGTGATCCAGTCCGGCCGCCCGCCCATCGTCAACGGCGTGCCGGAAGCGCGCATGCGGGTCGGCTGCGGCTCGGCCACCATCGGCATCTTCGCCAAGCAGTGGCTGGACCATGCCGACGAGGTGATCGTGGTCGACGACCACATCACCGGCGTGCTGACCGAACACCAGGCCGGCCGTTTCCTCGACATGCGGCTGTCGGGCATCCGGGTGCGCGGCCGCAAATCCACACCCGGCCGCTATTTCCAGGTGGCCGAACCCGGCCTCGGCTGGGGCGGCACCAATATTTCCGATCCGCTCGAGATCATCGAGAGCATCGATGCGAAGACGGCCTGGCCCGGCCTGCGGCTGCTGATGGTCTCGACCACCGGCGAGCACAGTGCCTGGTATGTGCTGGACGATGCCCTGAAGCCGCAGCCGGCACCGATGCCGGCCGCCGTGGTGGCCGCGGTCGAGCGCATCGCCGAGAATTGCGAGCCGTCGCTGTGCACCGTGCTGTTCATGGCCGGTGCCGGCGGCAGCCTGCGGGCCGGGGTGACCGAAAATCCGGTGCGGCTGACCCTGTCGGTGAAGGACCGGCTGACCCGCGTCACCGCGGGCGGCGCGCCGGTCTATGTCTGGCCGGGCGGCGGCATCACCTACATGGTGGATGTCGCGCGCATGCCGGACAATTCCTTCGGCTATGTGCCGACCCCGGCGCTGGTGGCGCCGATCGAGTTCACTCTCAGCCGCGCCGATTACGCGGCGCTCGGCGGCCACATGGATTTCGTCGTGCAGCTCGACGACGTGCTGCAGGGCGGCCGTCTCAGCCGGCAGGGCCAGCGGCCGGACAATCCCTGGCCGGTGGCGCGGCCCGATGCGGAGAGCCAGCCGTGAGCGCGCCCCAGGCAGCCTGGCTGGCAAGCCCCGGCGGCGCGCGCCGGCTGCATCTGCAGCATGGCCCGATCGATCTCGTCATCGGCGCCGATGGCGCGCCGGCGGCAACGGCAGCGGCCTATGACGCGGCCTGGGCACGGTTCCAGGACATCCTGGTCACCCTGGTCGGCGAACTGGCGCTGCTGCGCCAGCCGCTGGGGCAGGCGCATCCGCTGCTGCGCGGTCCCGTCGCCCGGCGCATGGCGGCGGCCTGCTGGCCCCATCGCGACGCCTTCATCACGCCCATGGCCGCCGTGGCGGGCAGCGTCGCCGACGAGATTCTGCAGGCGATGACGCAAGCCGCCGCGCTCGACCGCGCCTATGTCAACAATGGCGGCGACATCGCCCTGCATCTGGCGCCGGGCCAGAGCTTCCGGGCTGGCATCGTCTGCAATCCCGATCATCCCCATGGCGATGCCATCGCCGTGCTGGATGCCGCGCAGCCCGCGCGCGGCATCGCCACGTCGGGCTGGCGCGGCCGTTCGCTGTCGCTGGGGATCGCCGATGCCGTTACGGTTCTCGCGGAAAACGCGGCGCTGGCCGATGCGGCGGCGACCATGATCGCCAATGCGGTCAGCGTCGAGCATCCGGCGGTGCAGCGGCAGCCGGCGCAACTGGTGCGCGACGACAGCGACCTGGGCGCACTTCCGGTAACGGTGTCCGTTGGTGTACTGCCGATTTTTGCGGTGCGCGAGGCCTTGTCGCATGGCGTGCGGCGCGCCCATGATCTGCGGCGCCGCGGCCTGATTCAGGCCGCGTTTCTGTCGCTGCAGGGTGAAACCGAGACCGCCGGCGGCGACCTGCCCGCCGGCATCAGCCAGCAAGCAGTGGGGTAGGGGATGAGTCTGGTCGACATGCGCCGGATCGTGATGATCACCGAGGAAATCTTCCATGACGGCGGTCCCCGGTCCGCCAGGCCGCCGCGGCGCGGCGTGATCGGCGCGCTGGTGAAGAATCCCTATGCCGGCCATTACGAGGCCGACATCACGCCGATGATGGAGGCGCTGAAGCCGCTGGGCATGGAGCTGACGCAGCGGCTGGTGGCGGCGCTGGGCGGCGATGCGAAAGCCGTCGAGGCCTATGGCAAGGGCGCCATCGTCGGCGCCGCCGGCGAACTGGAGCATGGCGCGTTGTGGCATGTGCCGGGCGGTTATTCCATGCGCGAGGTGCTGGGCGAGGCCAAGGCGATCGTGCCTTCGGCCACCAAGCTGGCCGGCGTGGGTGCCCGCATCGACATCCCGCTGCATCACATCAACGCGGCCTATGTCCGCAGCCATTTCGATGCCATCGAATTCTGCGCGCCCGACGGGCCGCGCGACAACGAGATCGCGTTCATCCTCGCGATGAGCACCGGCGGGCGCGTGCATGCGCGCGTCGGCGGCCTGCAGACCCACCAGATCAAGGGTGAGGACGGGCTGCGATAGGGGTAAGCGTACCCGCGTTTCGGGGGATCCACAGACAAACACCAAGGAGGCTGATTATGGATCGCAGGACCTGGTTGAAGTGGAGTGCAGCATTCGGCGTCGCGGTTGCCGGCATGATGGCGGGGGGCGCCCAGGCGCAGGATACCATCAAGATCGGCGAGCTGAATTCCTACAAGAATTTCGCCGCCTTCCTCGAGCCCTACAAGAAGGGCTGGGAGCTGGCGGTCGAGCAGGTCAATGCCTCGGGCGGCCTGCTGGGCAAGAAGCTGGAGATCGTCAGCCGCGACGACAACGGCAATCCGGGCGACGCCGTGCGCGTGGCCGAGGAACTGGTCTCGCGCGAGAAGGTTTCCTTCCTGATCGGCACCTTCCCGTCGCATGTCGGCCTGGCGGTGGCGAGCTTCGCCAAGGAAAAGAAGACCCTGTTCATCGCCGCCGAGCCGCTGACCGACAAGATCGTCTGGGACCAGGGCAACAAGTACACCTTCCGCCTGCGCGCATCGACCTACATGCAGACGGCCATGCTGGTGCCGGATGCGGTCAAGCTGAAGAAGAAGAAGTGGGCGATCGTCTATCCGAACTATGAATACGGCCAGTCGGCCACCGCAGCCTTCAAGAAGCTGATGAAGGAGCAGCAGCCGGACGTCGAATTCGTCATCGAGCAGGCGCCGCCGCTGGGCAAGATCGAGGCCGGCGCGGTGGTCGATGCCATTGCCGCCGCCAAGCCGGATGCGATCTTCTCGTCGCTGTTCGGCGGCGACCTCGCCAAGTTCGTGCGCGAGGGCAGCACCCGCGGCCTGTTCAAGGGCGTCGAGGTGTTCAACCTGCTGGCCGGCGAACCGGAGTATCTCGACCCGCTGAAGGACGAGGCGCCGGAAGGCTGGTATGTCACCGGTTATCCGTGGGAGCAGATCAACACGCCCGAGCACAAGGCGTTCCGCGAGGCCTACATGAAGAAGTTCGGCGACTATCCGCGCCTCGGTTCCATCGTCGGCTATGCGATGGTGCAGAGCGCCGCCGCCGTGATCAAGAAGGCGGGCACGCTGGATACCGAGAAGCTGGTGGCGGCGATGAGCGGCCTGACCCACAGCACTCCGCTGGGCAACGTCACCTACCGCCCGCAGGACCACCAGTCGACCATGGGTGCCTATGTCGGCCAGATCACCGTGAAGGACGGCAAGGGCACCATGAAGAACTGGCATTACGCGCCCGGCGAGAAGTATCTGCCGTCGGATGCGGATGTGGCCAAGATGCGGCCGGCTGAGTAAGTCGCGCATCGCTTTCGTGACGGCCCCTCCCGCCCGGCGGGCGGGAGGGTGCCTTTCTTCCTGACTTCTCTTTCCTGGGGCAGCCGGTGCTCGCCAATATCGTCATCCAGTTTCTCAACGGCCTGGCCGGCACGTCGTCGCTGTTCCTGGTCGCGGCGGGCCTGTCGATCATTTTCGGCGTCAGCCGGATCGTCAATTTCGCCCATGGCTCGCTCTACATGCTGGGCATCTACGTCGCCTACAGCCTGATGGAGGTGTTCGGGCGCGGCTCGATCCTCGGCTTCTGGACCGGGGTGCTGCTCAGCGCGGTGATCGTCGGCCTGATCGGCGTGGCGATC
This sequence comes from Ferrovibrio sp., assembly GCF_964218355.1. GTDB lineage: Bacteria > Pseudomonadota > Alphaproteobacteria > Ferrovibrionales > Ferrovibrionaceae > Ferrovibrio. The sequence continues at coordinate 110,066 of NZ_CAXPMC010000019.1, forward strand.
GAGGTGCTGGTGCTGCGCCGCATCTACCGGGCGCCGGAACTGTTCCAGCTGCTGGCCACCTTCGCCCTCGTGCTGGTGATCAAGGATGCCGCCCTGTGGATCTGGGGTGCCGAGGACCTGCTGGGGCCGCGCGCCCCCGGCCTGCGCGGTGCCGTCGAGATCATGGGCAAGCGTTTCCCCGAATACGACCTGCTGCTGATCGTGATCGGCCCGGCGGTGCTGGGCCTGCTGTGGCTGCTGATGAACCGCACCCGCTGGGGCACGCTGGTCCGCGCCGCCACCCAGGACCGCGAGATGGTCGGCGCGCTCGGCGTCAACCAGAGCGCGCTGTTCACCGGAGTCTTCTTCCTCGGCGCCTTCCTCGCCGGCCTGGGCGGCGCCATCCAGATCCCGCGCGAGCCGGCCCAGCTGATGCTCGACATCACCGTGATCTCCGATGCCTTCGTCATCGTCGTGGTCGGCGGCATGGGCTCGATCGGCGGTGCCTTCCTCGCCGCGCTGCTGATCGCCCAGGCCAAGGCGCTCTGTATCGCACTGGGCGATGTTTCCTTCCTGGGCGTCACCCTGTCCTTCACCAAGTTCACCCTGGTGGTCGAGTTCGTGATCATGGCCATCGTCCTGGTGGTGCGGCCCTGGGGCCTGATGGGCAAGGCGCAGGCGCCGCAGCGTGGCGCGTCGATGGTCGAACCGGCCCTGTATCCGCTGGGCCGGACCTTCTGGGGCATCACGCTCGGCATCGTCATCCTGCTGGGGCTGATGCCGCTCGGCGGCGACGACTACCGCCTGGTGCTGCTGATCGATGTGGCCGTCTTCGCCCTGTTCGCCGCCACCCTGCATTTCCTGATGGGGCCGGCGGGCATGGTCTCCTTCGGCCATGCCGCCTATTTCGGACTCGGCTGTTACGGCGCGGCGCTGGCCATGCTGAAGCTGAACCTGCCGATGGAGGCGGCCCTGCTGGCGGCGCCGCTGGCCGGCGGTTTTGGCGCGCTGGTCTTCGGCTGGTTCTGCGTGCGGCTGTCGGGCGTGTATCTCGCGATGCTGACGCTGGCCTTCGCCCAGATCGCCTGGTCGGTAACGTTCCAGTGGGACGATTTCACCGGCGGATCGAACGGCCTGGTCGGCCTGTGGCCCAGCGAATGGCTGAAGGACCGCACCGCCTTCTACTTCTTCACGCTGGTCCTGTGCATCGGCGGCGTGGTGCTGCTGTGGCGGATCGTGCATGCGCCCTTTGGCTATGCGCTGCGGGCGGCGCGCGATTCCGTCCTGCGTGCCGATGCCATCGGCATCGATACCAGGCGCATCCAGTGGTACGGCTTCGTCATCGCCGGGATTTTCGCGGGCCTGGCTGGCGGCCTGTTCGCCTTCTCGAAGGGCAGCATCTCGCCCGAGCAGATGGCGGTGTCGCGCTCGGTGGACGGCCTCGTCATGGTGCTGCTGGGCGGCGTGCAGACCCTGACCGGCCCGGTGGCCGGCGCGGCGATCTTCACCTGGCTGCAGGACACCATAGCGCGCAACACCGAATACTGGCGGGCGATTCTCGGGCTGGCCATCCTGGTCATCGTGCTGGCTTTCCCGCAGGGCGTTGCCGGCTTTGCCAAGGATATCGCCACCAGGCTTGGCTGGCGGAAGGAGGCACTGTCATGACGGTGCTCTCGGTCCAGGGCCTGCACAAATCCTTCGGCGGCGTGCAGGCGGTGCAGGATGTCCATTTCCAGGTGGCGGCGGGCGAGCTGCTGGCGCTGATCGGCCCCAACGGCGCCGGCAAAAGCACCTGCTTCAACATGCTGAACGGCCAGCTGAAGCCCGATGCCGGCCATGTCACCCTGCTGGGGCGCAGCCTGATCGGTATGGCGCCGCGCCAGATCTGGCGGCTGGGCGTGGGGCGCACCTTCCAGATCACCGCAACCTTCAATTCGATGACCGTGCGCGAGAATGTGCAGATGGCGCTGCTGTCGCACCACAACCGCCTGCTGTCGCTGTGGCAGCAGGCCAACGGCCTGTATCGCGACGAGGCGATGGCGCTGCTGGAGCGGGTGGGCATGGCGGCCCAGAGCGAACGGCCCTGCGGCATCCTGGCCTATGGCGACCTGAAGCGGGTGGAACTGGCGGTGGCCCTGGCCAACAGCCCGAAGCTGCTGCTGATGGACGAGCCGACCGCCGGCATGGCGCCCAGCGAGCGCATCTCGCTGATGGACCTGACGGCGAAGCTGGCCCGGCAGGACGACATTGCCGTGCTGTTCACCGAGCATGACATGGACGTGGTTTTCGCCCAGGCCGACCGCATCATCGTGCTGAACCGCGGTCGCCTGATCGCGGAGGGATCGCCCGACGAGGTGCGCGGCAATGCGGAAGTGCAGGCGGTCTATCTCGGCTCGGGCGCCGTTTTCGCGGAGGCTCACTGACATGGCTGGCGAAATCCTGCTGCAGGTCGACGGCCTGAACACCTATTACGGGCGCGCCCATATCCTCGCCGATCTTGCCCTGCAGGCAGGCCGCGGCGAGGTGGTGGTGCTGCTGGGCCGCAACGGTGCCGGCAAGTCGACCACCATGAAATCGGTGATCGGCCTGGTCGGCGCCGCCAGCGGCCAGGTCGCCTTTGCGGGCAAGCGCATCGACCGGCTGTCGCCGTATCGCATTGCCCGCATGGGGCTGGGCTATGTGCCGGAAGACCGCCGCGTCTTCACGGAACTGACCGTGATGGAAAATCTGGAAGTCGGCCGCCAGCCGGTGCGCGACGGTGCGCCGACCTGGACGCCGGACCGCCTGTTCGAGCTGTTTCCCAATCTCGGCCGCATGAAGGATCGCCCCGGCGGGCGGATGTCGGGCGGCGAGCAGCAGATGCTGACTATCGCCCGCACGCTGATGGGCAATCCGCAGCTGATCCTGCTGGACGAGCCATCGGAAGGCCTGGCCCCGGTGATCGTCGAGCAGATGGCAAAAACCATCCTGCAGCTGAAGGCGGAAGGCCTGACCGTGCTGCTGTCGGAACAGAATCTCCATTTCTCGCAGATGGTGGCCGACCGCGCCTACATCATCGAGAAGGGGCGTATCCGCTATCAGGGAACGATGGCGGAGCTGTCGGCCGATGCGGCCGTGCGCGAACAGTATCTTTCGGTATGAGGACCGGATAATGGGCTGGATTGTCGGAATCGATGTGGGCGGCACCTTCACCGACCTGATCGGCATCGAGCCTGCCAGCGGCAGGGTGGCGCTGGCCAAGGTTCCCACCACGCTGGACAACCAGGCTTTCGGCGTGCTGGGCGCGCTGGAAAAGGGCGGCATTGCCCTGCCGCAGACCGATACCATCGTGCATGGCACCACCACCACCACCAACGCGCTGCTGGAGCGCAAGGTGGCGCGGGTCGGCCTGATCACCACCAAGGGTTTCCGCGACAGCCTGGAACTCGGCCGCCGCACCCGGCCGCAGCCCTACGGCCTGACCGGCGGTTTCGAGCCGCTGGTGCCGCGGCAGTGGCGGCTGGAAGTGCCCGAACGCATGGATGCCGATGGCGGCGTGGTGGTGCCGCTGGACGAGGATGCCGTGCGCAGGGCCGCCGAGCAGCTGAAGGCTGCCGGCTGCGAGGCGCTGGTGATCCATTTCCTGCACAGCTACATCAACCCGGCCCATGAAAAGCGTGCGCTGGAAATCGCGGCCGCGGTCTGGCCGAATCACTACATCACCGCCGGCCACCAGCTGCTGTCGGAATACCGCGAATACGAACGCGGCACCACGGCCAGCGTCAATGCCGCCGTGCAGCCGGTGCTGCACCGCTATATCGAGCGGCTGAACGGCGAACTGAAGGGCAAGGGCTTCGGGCGTGACCTGCTGGTCATGCAGGGCAACGGTGGCACGATTGCCGCCGGTATCGTCTCGGAGGCGGCTGTCAACACCGTGATGTCCGGGCCGGCTTCGGGCGTGATGGCGGCAGCCTATACTGCCCGTGCCGCCGGCCTGCCCAACGTGATCACCTACGATATGGGCGGCACGTCTTCGGATGTCGGCCTGATCCAGGATGGCGTGCCGCAGGTTTCGTCGGAACTCGAGATCGAATACGCCATGCCGATCCACGTGCCGATGGTGGATGTGCATACCATCGGCGCCGGCGGCGGCTCGATCGCCCATATCAACGAGGCCGGCATGCTGCAGGTGGGGCCGGAAAGCGCCGGTGCCCGGCCGGGCCCGATCTGCTATGGCCGCGGCGGCACCCGGCCGACCATCACCGATGCCAATCTGGTGCTCGGTCGGCTCGATCCCGATGGCCTGCTGTCGGTCGACAGCAAGGTGTCGCTGCAGGATGTGAAGGATGCCGTCGACCGCGAGGTCGGCCGGCCGCTCGGCCTCGATACCGATGCCGCCGCCGCCGCGATCCTGCGCATCGCCAATGACAAGATGGCCGGTGCCGTCCGCATGGTCAGCCTCAGCCGCGGCCACGATCCGCGCGACTTCGCCCTGTTCGCCTTCGGCGGGGCCGGGCCGCTGCATGCCGCGGCGCTTGCCCGCGAGCTTGGCATTCCCAAGCTGCTGATCCCGGCGCGGCCGGGCATCACCAATGCGCTGGGCTGCGTGGTGGCGGATCTGCGCCATGACTATGTGCGCACCGTGAACCGGCCGCTTTCCGACCTGCCGGACGGACTGGTGGCCGAAGTGCTGGCCGGGCAGGTTGCGGAAGGCCGGGCGACGCTGGAGCGCGACGGCGTGGCGGTCGACGAGATCCAGGTGCTGCATACCGCCGACATGCAGTTCCAGGGCCAGAGCCATCTGCTGACCGTCGCGGTGCCGGACCCGGATATCGGCCGCGATGCATTGCAGAAGGCTTTCGAGGCGGCCTACTGGCAGCGGTTCGAGGTCGAACTGCCGGAAATCCGCGCGGTGCTGGTCAACCTGCACACCGCCGTGATCGGCCGCCGGCCCGACCTGTCGCTCGACCGCCTGCTGGCGGCCGAGCCGGCAAAGGACGTGGCCGGGGCAAGGAAGGGCAGCCGGAAAGTGTGGTACGATGCCGGCGGCTGGCAGGATACCCCGGTCTATGACCGCGAGCGGCTGCCACGCGGCGCCAGCTTTGCCGGACCGGCGATTCTCGAACAGCTCGACACCACCATCGTGATCGAGCCGGGCAATCAGGTCAGCGTGGACAAACTCGGCAACCTGATCGTTGCCATTGCTGCGGAGTAGGGACCATGGCCAAGCAACCCATCGACCCCGTCACTCTGGTCGTGATCCAGAACGGCCTGCAGCAGGTCTGCAATGAAATGGACCTTGCCTTCTGCCGGGCGGCCTTCTCGCCGGTGATTTCCGAGGCGCTGGACCGGTCCGACGGTATTTATCACGGCGAGACAGGCGAGCTGATCGCCCAGGGCGAGCTGGGCCTGCCGGTCTTCGTCGGGACCATGCAGTTCTCGACCCAGGCGGTGATCGAACGCGCGCGGAAGACGCCGCTGCTGGCGCCCAGGCCCGGCGATGTCTACATCGTCAATGATCCCTATCTCGGCGGCACCCACCTGATGGATGTGCGCTTCGTCAAGCCGTTCTTCTACAAGGGCAAGCTGTTCTCGTGGCTGGCCAATACCGGCCACTGGCCGGATATCGGCGGCATGGTGCCGGGTGGTTTCTCGGCCAATGCCACCGAGGTGGAGCAGGAAGGCCTGCGGCTGCCGCCGGTGAAGCTGTACAAGGAAGGCGTGCTGGACGAGGAAATCCTGTCGATCATCCTCAGCAACATCCGCATCGCCGACCAGCGTATCGGCGACATCAAGGCGCAGGCGGCGGCGCTGGCCATCGGCGAGAAGCGCCTGACCGCTCTGCTCGACCGCTACGGCGCCGATGTGGTCGAACAGGCCATCGAGGAACTGAAGCAGCGTGCCAGCCAGCAGATGCGCGCCCGCATCGCCACCATCCCGGACGGCGTCTACGAGGGTTCGGCGGTGGTCGATTCCGACGGGGTGGTGGATGCGCCGCTGCTGATCCGCATGAAGGTGACGAAGGCGGGCGAGGAACTGCATTTCGACATGACGGGCTCCAGCCCGCCCTGCCGTGGCCCGATGAACAGCGTGATCGCCACCACCTATTCGTCGATCTACCTCGCGGTGAAACATATCTTTCCGGATGTGCCGATCAATGCCGGCACCTTCGAACCGCTGAAGATCACCGATCCGCATGACACGTTCCTCTATGCGAAATATCCGCGGCCGGTCTCGGGCTGTGCGGCGGAAGTCAGCCAGCGCATTGCCGAGGCCGTGTTCAACGCACTGGTGCCGGCGATGCCGGACCGGCTGTTCGCCGCGCCGGCCGGCACCTCCGGCAACCTCGCGCTTGGCGGCTACGATCCCAAGCGCGACCGGTCCTACGTGATGTATGTGATCTCGGGCGGCGGCTATGGCGGCTGGCATGGCGGCGACGGCCTCACCAACGGCTGCAGCACCATCGGCATTTCCAAGACGACGCCGATCGAGGTGATGGAACAGTATTATCCCGTGCTGTTCGAGGAATACTCGCTGCATGAAGGCTCGGGCGGTGCCGGTGAGCATCGCGGCGGCTTCGGCGTCAACTACACGATCCGCCTGCGCCGGGGCGAGGCGCGCGCCTCGATGGTGATGGACCATGGCCGCACCGGGCCGCAGGGCGCGCTGGGCGGGGAAGACGGCGGCATCAACACCGTGTCGATCGAGACCGCGCAGGGCTCGTATATTCCGCCGCATCTGTCCAAGGACCAGGATATCGAGATCAGGGCCGGCGACCGCGTGCGCGTCTCGACACCCGGCGGCGGTGGTTTCGGCGATCCGAAACGGCGCGATCCGGCGCTGGTGGCCCGGGATATCGAGCGCGGCTATTACACGCCCGAGCAGATCCGCAGCCGGTTCGGCATCCAGCCGCCGGTCGTGAAAAGCGCCGCCGAGTAGGGGCGGCGCTGCCATGCTGGCCGAGCTGGTGGTCTGGGCCGGCGTTGCCGCCGCGCCCGAGGCCCGCCGGCTCGGCTATGCGAAAGCCGCCGTCAGCCTGTGGTCGCGCCGGCGGCGCTGCGCAAAAGTCTGGGGCGATCACGAAATGCGCACGCGCGCCTTCGTGCAGAGCGTGGCCGAATCCTGCCGCCGCCGCGGCACGCTGTGGCTGCTGGGTGGCGGCACCCTGGCCGACCTGCCGCTGGCCGAGCTCGGCGCGCTGTACCAGCGCATCCTGGTTTTCGATATCGCGCTGCTGCCCGGTGCCCGGCGGCTGGCGCGGCGCTGGCCCAATGTGGAATTGCGGGCGGCCGATGTCACCGGGATGGCGGCGGCGCTGAATGAGTGGCGGCCGGGCCTGCCGCTGCCGATCGCCTCGGCGGAGGCCCTGCGCGACCTCGATCCGGTGCCGCCGGATTGCGTGCTGTCGGTCAACCTGCTGTCACAGCTGCCGCTGCAGCCGATGGCCTGGCTGCAGAAGCAGGGCGTGCCCCGCATCGAGGCGGAGGGTTTCGGCCGCGCCATGCTGCAGGCGCATCTCGACGGCCTGGCCGTGCTCGGCTGCCAGGCCGGGCTGGTCGCCGACCGCACGCGGCTGTGGCGCAACCGTGCCGGCGAGGCGGTGCTGAAGGAAAGCGCGCTGCTGGGGGTGACGCTGCCGACAGCCATCGCCGAATGGACCTGGCCGCTGGCACCGCGCGGCGAGATTGATCCGGAACTGGCGCTGGAACTGCAGGTGGCGGCCGCGCATGTGACGGCGGCGCCGGCCTGAACGGTCAGGTCTTGTCTTTCACTTCCTGCACGGATTCGATGACGAAACCGCGCTCGGGCGGGAATTTCCGCATCATCACCCGGCGCACCTCGTCGTCGGACGTGGCCTGCAGCTCGACATAGTTGATCTCGCCCCATTTGTCGTCGAGCTGGCGGTGCTTCTCGCCCATCATATGGGCGCGCCGGACTTCCTGGTTGTAGATGCCGACGCTGAAGGTCTTCGAATTCGTTTCCTTGGCGACCACCTCGCTGGCCATTTTCTCCAGCTTGGCGACCTGGGCTTCCAGTTCGAATTTCTGCTTGGTCAGTTCGGCGATTTTCTGCTGGGCGCCGCGGCTCAGCTTTTCCATCTCGTCCAGCCGCTGGCCGCGACGGACCACCTCCTGCGCGCTCCATTCATAGGCCATGACCTGCCGCTTATGCTGCGAGACAAGCTGCAGCACGATGAAGGCGGCACCGGGGATACCGATCAGCAGGGCGGCGAGGATGAGCCAGAAGGCAGACATAATTGCTGTTTAAACGAGTGGGAAACCGCCGGCAAGGTGCTGAAAAAGCGGCAAAACTGTTGGGGCGGGGAAAAATGCCGCCGCGACCGGCTTTTGGCAGGGAAAGCTTGACCGTGACAGGCCGGACCGTTAAAGAAACGCTGCCTGTGGCGGGGGTAGCTCAGTTGGTTAGAGCACCAGATTGTGGCTCTGGGGGTCGCGGGTTCAAGTCCCGTTCCTCGCCCCAAAATTTCAACGGCCGGTCAATGGTTTAGCCATGACCGGCCGTTTCCGTTCCGGGCTTATTCGGCCGCTGCCGCCAGCCCGGCGGGGCCGGGGAAGCCGGTCTCGATCGGCAGAGCCGGGTCGCGCGACCATTCGTTCCACGAGCCGAAATACAGCCGGACATTGTCGATGCCGGCCTCCTTCAGGGCGACCAGGGTATTCGACGCCCGCGCGCCCTTGAAGCAGTACAGCACCACCGGTGTCTTCGCCGTGATGCCGACCGTGGCGCATTCGGCGAGGATCTCGCCCCGGCTCTTGAACATCGGGCCGGCGGCGCCGGGCTTCATCATCCGGTACCATTCGATCCACACGGCGCGCGGGATGCGGCCCTTGCGCGGGCAGAAATCCTTGCCGTAGGGCGACGAGCTGTCGCCGATCCATTCGTCGACATCGCGGGTGTCGAGAATGGCGATCCTGGTGTCGGCGACGGCGGCCTTCATGCCTTCGAGGTCGAGCAGGATGCCGGCGCCGGATGCCGAGAGCGGGAAGGCTTTCGGCTGCGGCGCTGCCGGGTCGGTGGTGACCGGCAGTTCGGCCGCGGCCCAGGCGGCGAAGCCGCCATGCAGGATTTTCACCTTCGGATAGCCGAGATAGCTGAGCAGCACATAGCCGCGGCAGGACTGGCCGAAACCGGTATTCATCGACTGCTCGTACACCACGGCGGTTTCCGCACCCGACAGGCCGGCCGCACCGAAGACGGCGGCGAATTTCTCGCGCATGGCCGCCACGCCCTCGGGGGTGGAGGTGGCAAGATAGGTGAAGATGTCATGGATATTCACCGCGCCGGGCAGATGGCCGGCGGCATAGGCATCGGGTGCCCGGGTGTCGATCAGCACCGCACCGCCCGCGCTCATCTCGGCGGAGAGCTCCTCCGGGGAAATCAGCACACTTCCGCTCATGGCTCGCTCCTGTATCTGGGATGGGATCAAATAGACAGAACAGTCTATCTTATACAAGGAGCGTGCCAGCCGGATTGACCAATGATTCCAAGGCCCCGGCAAATGCCGGAGCCGGGGCTGCTCAGGTTTCAGTCAGGGAATATCCGGCGGCGGCCGAAAAAACAGGCCGCGACGCCTTCCGCATTGGCCCCTACCGGCGCAGCCAGGTCTGGCTGCGACCGAAAAGCGGCGTACCGAGGAAGCCGCGCACCCGCAGGGCCTGGCCGCCTTCCTGCAGGGCCAGCTTGGCATTGTAGGTCTTGCCGTTTTTCGGATCGAGGATGTGCCCGTCGGCCCAGCCGTCGCCGTCCGGTTTCAGGCCCCAGAGGAAGGTCATGCCGATCACCGGCCGGTCCTTGCGGTCGCCTTCGCATTTCTCGCATACCGGGTCGGGCTTCTCGTCAGGGCGGTAGAAAATTTCCACCACGCGGCCCTGCAATTCGCCGTTCACCGCGGAGATCTCGACGATGCTGCGCGGCTGCCCGGTCTCGTCGTCGATGGTGGTCCAGCGGCCGAGCGGAGAGGCGGCATCGGCGGCATGGAGATTGTTGGCGGGCCCAAGCATCAGGGCGGCAAACATCACAGACAGGGCGGTACGTCGCATCTTCCGATCCTTCCGGACCCTTTTCGGGCTTCGACAACGAGACGAGAATACTATACTCCAGAATGGAAGCGCAGCCGGAAGCAGAAGCACAGGAGATGCGTCATGTCCGAACAGACCGCAGGTTCACGATTCCGGCTTGGTGTCGGGGCGGCGGATGACTGGCGGATGGCGGTGGATGGCTGTTTGCTGCAGCTGATGCCCCTGTCGGATGGCGCCAATATCGGCTTTGTCTATGTCAGCGACCGGCTGGCCGACCGGCTGCCCAAGATCGCCCGGCGGCTGTCGGCGGCCACCGGCATCGAGATGATCATCGCCGCCTGCGGCTACAGCATCGCCGCCGGCGATACCGAATACTGCGACGAACCCGTGGTGGCCTGTCTGGTTGGCGAGGTGCCGGCAGACAGCGCCATGCTGTTCCGCTCCCCGGCCGAGCGGCCGCAGGGCTGGTTCGGCGTCGTGCATGCCGATCCGCAGATTCCGGCACTGCCGGAACTGATCGAGGATTTTTCCGAAGCCTGCGGCGCCTACCTGGTGGGTGGCCTGGTTGCCGGTCGCGGCGGCCGGCCGCAATGGGCCGGGCGGGCCGCCGAAAGCAGCCTGTCCGGCGTGATCTTCAGCGAAAGCCAGCCGGTGCTGACCGGCATGACCCAGGGTTGCGCCCAGGTCGGCGCCATGCACCAGGTGACGGCAGCGGACGGCAATGTGCTGCTCGAACTGGACGGCCGTCCGGCTTATGACGTGCTGCGCGACAGTTTCGGCATCGATTCCCTGCAGGATTTGCGCAAGCTGGGCAGCGGCCTGATGATCGGCCTGCCGGTCAGCGGTACCGACCGTCCGGACTATCTGGTGCGCAACATCACCGGCATCGATCCGCAGGCCGGAGGCATCGCCATCGGCGCCATGGTGGAGGAGGGCGACAGCCTGTTCTTCTGCCGCCGCGATGTCGACAGTGCCGGTCGCGACATGGACCGCATGCTGGCCGATCTCAAGCGGCGCTGCGGCGATGCCACGCCGCGCGGCGCCCTGTGGTTCTCCTGCATGGCACGCTGCCAGGACCAGTTCGTGCAGGAACCGGGCGAGCTGGCCCGCATCCAGACGGTATTTCCGGACCTGCCGCTGGTCGGCATGTATTGCGGCGGCGAGATCGCACAGTCGCGGCTCTACGGGTATACCGGCGTGCTCGCGCTGTTCCTGTAACACTTCACAGGCATGGTCTCTCCTGAAGGAGACGGCCATGACGGATCACGATGGTGCGCCACCGCGCAGCGGCTGGGCCCGGCTGGTGCCGGAGCTGCTGGTTCGCGACCCGGCCCGCAGCCTCGAATTCTGGTGTGGCCTGCTCGGCTTCCGCATCGCCTATAGCCGGGATGCAGAAGGTTTTGCCTATCTGGAGCGTCCGGACGGTGCCCAGATCATGCTGTGCCGGCGCAACGGCAGCTGGGAAACCGGCCGGCTCGATCTGCCCTATGGCCGCGGCGTGATGTTCCAGATCTATGTCGACGATCTCGATGCCGTACAGGTGCCCCTGCGTGCGGCCGGCTGGGCATTGCATGCCGGCCCGCGCGAGGTCTGGCGCCGCGTCGGCCCGCAGGAAGCCGGCCAGCGCGAAATCTTCGTCCAGGACCCGGACGGTTACCTGATCATGGTGGCGCAGGATATCGGCACGCGGCCGGCCGTCTGACGCTCAGGCGTCCAGCACGATCCGGCCGATCACCTGGCCGGCCTTCAGGGCGGCGAGAGACGCGGTCGCTTCGGCCAGCGGCCGGTGGCTGATCGGCAGGGCGGGCAGTGCCGCAGTCTGCGCCAGCGCGATCATCTCCTTCAGTTCGGCCAGGCTGCCGACATACGAGCCGCTGAAACGAACGCCCTTCATCACATGCAGGCCGATGGAAATGGTGGCGACACCGCCCAGCAGGCCGACCGACACCAGATGGCCACCCTTGCGCAGGCTGCCATAGGCAAAGCCGAAGCTGGCTTCGGTGCCGGCGAAATCCACCGCCGCCATCACGCCGCCGGTGGCTTTCATCAGCGCCTTCTGCGCACCCTCGGCGCGGGGATCGATGGCATCCCTTGCGCCTAGCTGCATGGCGGCCTCGCGCTTGGCCGGATCGAGATCGGCCACGATCGGCGCGACGCCGGTCATCGCCTTTGCCAGTGCCACGGCATTCAGGCCGACACCGCCGGCGCCGACAATCAGAAGGTCATGGCCGTCCTGCAGATGTCCGATCTTCTTCAGGGCGGAATAGGCCGTCAGCCCCGAGCAGGCATAGGTGCAGGCCAGCGCCGGGTCGAGGTCGCCGATATCGACCAGATAGCGTTCGTCAGGCACCAGCAGATGCGTGGCATAGCCGCCATCGGCAAAGATGCCGATGGATTTCTGGGCGCCGCCGCAGAGATGCTCGTTGCCGTCACGGCAGGGCGGGCAGGTGCCGCAGCCGATCCACGGGAAGACCAGCCGGCGCTGGCCGGTCTTTGCGGCCCGGGCTTCCGGGCCGGTTGCCGCAACGACACCCACGATCTCGTGCCCCGGCGTCAGCGGCAGCAGGGCGCCGTTGCTGGCCGCCACCACGCGTTTGCCGCCGCCGAGATCGAAGAATCCTTCCCAGATATGCAGGTCGCTGTGGCAGACGCCGCAATGTGCCACCTTCACCAGCACTTCGCGGCCTTCGGGCACGGGCAGCGGCTTGTCGGCGGCGACCAGCGGCTGGCCGAATTCGGCGACCTGGTAGCAGCGCAGCATGGCGGTCATCCTCCGGTGATTTTTCTCTGTTCCTGCAATGGTAAAGAGGCCGGCAGGCTGGTGTCCAGCGCCGGAGCCGCTAAACTCGCCGCGGAGGTACAGTCATGGGTATGCTGCAGCAATTGTTCGACCTGACCGGCCGCGTGGCGCTGGTCACCGGCGCGTCGCGCGGTTTCGGGGTCGAGATCGCGAAACTGTTTGCCGAGGCCGGCGCGCTGGTGGTGATCAACGGCCGCCATCAGGAAACCCTGCAGGCGGCGGCGGAAACGGTGCGGCCCCATGGCCTGGTCGAGACCGCCGCCTTCGACGTGGCCGATGCGCCGGCCGGCGAGGCGGCCATCGCGGCGATCGAGAAGACCCATGGCCGCCTCGACATCCTGATCAACAATGCCGGCGTCAATATCCGCAAGCCCCTCGACGCCTTCACGCTGGATGACTGGCGGCAGGTGCTGGATGTGGACCTGACGGCGGCTTTCGCCCTGTCGCGGGCGGCGGCGCCGGGCATGGTGACGCGCGGGTTCGGCCGCATCGTCAATGTCGGCTCGGTTCTTTCGGTCAAGGGGCGGGCCAGCATTCCGGCCTATACCGCGGCCAAGCATGGCATCCTCGGCCTGACCAAATCGCTGGCCGCCGAGCTGGGCCCCTCGGGCGTCACCTGCAACGCCATCGCCCCGGGCTATTTCGAGACCGAGATCAATGCCGAACTGATGAAGAACCCGGATTTCGTCCGCTTCGTCAACGAACGCACGCCGCTGCGGCGCTGGGGCCGGCCCGAGGAACTGGCCGGTGCGGCACTGTTTCTTGCCTCGCCGGCGGCATCCTATGTGAACGGCCATCTGCTGACGGTGGATGGCGGCATGACCACCACCTTCTGACGGAGTGTCTGCGATGGATGCGGCGGCAGCGGAACCCGGCTTTATTCCTGCCTATCCGGAACGGCATGACGGCCGGCTGCCGCTGGTCACATTGCTGCGCACCCTGCGTGAAAACGCCATCGGCACCTGGACGCGGGAATCCTACGAGCGCGACATCATTGCCTACCGGCTCGGCTTCAAGACATTCGTGGTGGCCAACCACCCCGAACTGATCCGCCATGTCATGCTCGACAATGCCGCCAATTACACGCGCGACCCGGTCGGCAAGAGAATGCTGGAGCCCGGCCTCGGCAACGGCCTGCTGACCAGCGAAGGCACCGACTGGAAACGCCAGCGCCGCATGATGGCGCCGATCTTCCAGCCGCGCCGGCTGTCCGGTTTCGCCGCCATCATGACCGACAGCAGCGCCGCGCTGGCGGAGCGCCTGGCGGTTCTGCCGGCGGGGCAGAGCGTCGACATGGCCGAACAGATGATGCTGGTGACGCTGGAGATCATCGCCCGCACCATGTTCGGTGCCGATGCGGCGACCGATGTTTCGGCGGTCGGCCGGGCGATGGACCGCTACCAGGTGACGGTGCGGCCGAATATTCCGGATCTGCTGGGCCTGCCGCGCTGGGTGCCGCGTCCCTCGGCCCGCGAGGGGCGCGCCGCGATGGCCGACATGGATGCAATCATCCGCGACCTGATCCGCCGCCGGCGCGACCGGGCGGCGGCCGGCGGCGAACTGGGCGGGGATCTGCTCGGGCTGCTGCTGGCGGCAGTCGACGAGGAAGGCGGCGGCGCCATGTCCGACACGGAAGTGCGCGACCAGATGGCGACTTTCTTCCTCGCCGGGCACGAGACCACCGCCACCGCGCTGGCCTGGACCTGGTATCTGCTGGCCCATGACCCGGCAGTGGAAGCGAAGCTGCAGGCCGAACTGGATGCCGTGCTGGGCGGGCGTCCGGCGGAATATGGCGATTATGAAAAACTGGCCTATACGCGGATGGTGGTGGAAGAGGCGATGCGCCTCTATCCGCCGGCCCATACCACGGCACGGCAGGCAGTTGCCGCCGACCGCTTCGGCGATCTGGAAATTCCGGCCGGCGCCAATGTGATCGTCTCGCCGTGGCTGATGCATCGTCACCGGCTGTACTGGACGCGGCCGGATGTGTTCGATCCGGAGAATTTTGCGCCCGAACGCACCGCCCAGCGCCGTCGCTATACGTACCTGCCGTTCGGCGCCGGCCCGCGCATCTGCATCGGCCAGGGCTTTGCCATGATCGAGGCGGTGCTGATCCTGGCGACACTGGCCCAGCGGATCGCGGCCCGCATGCTGCCGGGCGCCGTGGTGCGGCCGGTGGGCAAGATCACCCTGCGCCCGATGCCCGGCGTGCCGATGCTGGTGGCACCGCGCGCGGCCTGAATTCCCTCCCCGGGAAAAGAAAAGAGAAGGCTTCGATGAGTGACGATCTCTGCTTTGCTTCCGCGGCCGATCTGGTCGATGCCTATCGCGGCCGCAGCCTGTCGCCGGTGGAGGTGACGCAGGCACTGCTGACCCGCATCGCCGCCGTCAACCCGAAGGTCAACGCCTATTGCCTGGTCGACGAAGAGTCCGCGCTGCGCGACGCCCAAGCCTCGGAGGCCCGCTGGCAGGCGGGCAAGCCGCTCGGCCCGGTCGACGGTGTGCCGGCCTCGATCAAGGACATCATCCTCACCAGAGGCTGGCCAACCCTGCGCGGCTCGAAGACGGTCGATCCGAACCAGAGCTGGACCGAGGATGCGCCGGTGACCGCGCGGCTGCGCGAGGCCGGCTGCGTCATCCTCGGCAAGACCACCTCGCCGGAAATGGGCTGGAAAGGCGTGACGGATTCGCCGCTGACCGGCATCACCCGCAACCCGTGGAATCTCGATACCACGCCGGGCGGCTCGTCCGGCGGGGCCTCTGCGCAGGTGGCGGCTGGCCTCGGCCAGTTCGCCGTCGGCACCGATGGCGGCGGCTCGATCCGCATTCCGGCCGGCTTCACCGGCATTCCCGGCCTGAAGCCGAGTTTCGGCCGGGTGCCGGCGGCACCGCTCAGTCCCTTCGGAACCGTGGCGCATCTCGGCCCGATGACCCGCACGGTGCGCGATGCTGCCCTGATGCTGCGCGAGATGGCGAAGCCGGATGCGCGCGACTGGTTCGCGCTGCCCTATGCCGACACCGACTATGCCGCCGCGCTGCCGGCCGGGGTGAAGGGGCTGAAGATCGCCTACAGTCCGACGCTGGGTTATGCAAAGGTCGATCCGGAGATCGCCGCCGTGGTCGATGTCGCGGCAAAACTCTTTGCCGATCTCGGCGCGGTGGTCGAACGGGTCGATCCGGGCTTCGACGATCCGGTCGACGTGTTCCACACCCACTGGTTCGCCGGTGCCTACAACGCGCTGATGGCGCTGACACCCGAGCAGTTCAGGCTGGTCGATCCGGGACTGGTACAGACTTTCGAGCGCGGCGCCGCCATCACGCTGCAGCAGTATCTGCAGGCCGCCAACGCGCGCGGTGCGCTGGGCGTACGCATGAAGCGCTTCCATGAGACGTATGACCTGCTGCTGACCCCGAGCCTTGCCGTGCTGGCATTCACGGCCGGCAGGCTGGCGCCGGAGAACATGGGCGATGCCTACTGGACGGCATGGACGCCGTTCAGCTACCCGTTCAACCTGACCCAGCAGCCGGCCATGTCGGTGCCCTGCGGCTTCTCGCAATCCGGCCTGCCGATCGGCCTGCAGCTGGTCGGGCCCATGCATCGCGACGACCTGGTGCTGCGGGCGGCGGCGGCTTATGAGGCGGCCACCGACTGGCACAGGCGGCGGCCGGCCCTGTGATGCCATGAGCGACCACGCCGCCCTGCTGACCGTCGCCGAGATGGCCGAGGCCGACCGCCGCGCCATCGCCGGCGGCGTGGCGGGCCTCGACCTGATGGAGGCGGCGGGGGCGGCGGTGGCGCGCGTGGTGCAGCGGTTTCATCCACAGGGACCGGTGCTGGTGCTGTGCGGGCCGGGCAACAATGGCGGCGATGGCTTCGTTGCGGCGCGGCTGCTGGCTGGTGCGGGGCGCGCCGTGTCGCTGGCTCTGCTGGGCGACCGTGCTGCGCTGAAAGGCGATGCGGCCGCCATGGCTGCGCGCTGGACCGGCGCCGTGCTGCCCGCCGATATGGCAAAACCGGCTGCAGCCGCCGTGATCGTCGATGCCCTGTTCGGGGCCGGCCTCGGCAAACCGCTGGCCGGTGCGGCGAAGATGCTGGTGGACGCGGTGAATGCCACCGGCCGGCCGGTGGTGGCGGTCGATCTGCCGAGCGGCATCCATGGCGACGACGGCCAGCCGCGCGGCGCGGCGATCCGGGCCGAGCGCAGCGTGACATTCTTCCGGCCGAAGCCCGGCCATCTGCTGCTGCCCGGCCGGCTGCATTGCGGCGCGCTGCATGTGGCTGATATCGGGATTCCCGATGCGGTGCTGGCCGGGATCGCGCCGCGGCAATGGCAGAACGATCCGGCCCTGTGGCGCCGCCGGCTTCCGCACCCGCAGGCGGATGGTCACAAATATGCCCGCGGCCACGTGCTGGTGCGCGGCGGCGCGCTGGCCGGCGCCGCGCGGCTGGCCGGCCATGCCGCCCTGCGCATCGGTGCCGGACTGGTGACGCTGGCGCAGCCGGCGGAAGCCCTGCGGCAGGGCGGCGGGCCCGATGCGCTGATGCGGCAGGCCTGTGCGGGCATTCCGGACTGGCGGCGTGCCATTGCCGATCCGCGCCGCAACGTGCTGCTGCTGGGTCCGGGCAACGGCGCTGGCCGTGCCACGCGGCAGGCTGTGCTGGATGCGCTGACAACCCGGCGTGGGGTGGTGCTGGATGCCGATGCGCTGACGGTATTCGCGGATCATCCGGCGGCTTTGTTCGCCGCCGTGAAAGGCCCGGCGATCCTGACGCCGCATGATGGTGAATTTGCGCGCCTGTTCCCCGATCTTGCCGCCGGGGGAAAGCTGCAGCGCGCACGGGCGGCGGCGGCGCGCAGCCGGGCGGTGGTCGTGCTGAAAGGCGCCGATACCGTGATTGCCGCGCCCGATGGTCGCGCGGCGATCAACACGAATGCACCGGCCGATCTGGCCACGGCCGGCACCGGCGATGTGCTGGCAGGCTTCTGCGCCGGGCTTCTTGCGCCGGGCGGTCAGGCAGAGGGCATGCCGGCTTTCGAGGCGGCCTGTGCCGCCGTCTGGCTGCATGGCGCAGCCGGGCAGGCGGCCGGGCCGGGGCTGATCGCCGACGACCTGCCCGGTGCCGTCAGGAAACCGCTGGCGGAACTGCGGGGCTGAGGCCGGCGAGTGCGGCCTCGACGCTGGCATCGAAGCGCACGCGCGGATGGCGCAGGCCATGGGTTTCCAGCATCTGCCGTACTGGCGGCGTGGTCCCGGTCAGGATCAGGATCGTGCCGTTGCGTTCCGCCTTGCGGGCGACACCCTCGATGGTGTTGGCCGCGGTTGAGTCGAGGAAGGGTACGGCGGCGAAATCGAGGATGAAGGTTTTCGGCCGGTCGGCGATGCGGTCGAGCACGGCGCCCACGGTGGAAGCGGCGCCGAAGAAGAAGGCCCCCGAGATGCGGTAGACCAGCAGGTCGCGGTCGGCCGCCAGCGCCGGGTCGTAGCGTTCGCGGTCGCCATTGGCATCGTCGGCCTTGTCAACCGGCATCACCGGCCGGTGGCTGTCGATGGTGGTGGCCTGCGCCATGCGGTTGAGGAACAGCAGGGTACCGAGGCCGAAGCCGACCAGAATCCCTTCGGTGAGGTCGCGGAAGATGGTCAGCAGGAAAGTGGTCAGCAGCACGGCCGCATCGCCCCAGGACGATCGCAGCAGGGTGGCAAAGGCATGCCGTTCGGCCATGTTCCAGGCCACCACGGCCAGCACCCCGGCCAGCGCCGCCAGCGGGATGTAGCTGGCCAGCGGCGCCGCCACCAGCATGAACAGCAGCACGAAGACCGCATGCAGCATGCCGGAAACCGGGCCATGGGCGCCGGCCCGCACATTGGTGGCGGTGCGGGCGATGGTGCCGGTGACGCAGATGCCGCCGAACAGGGCCGCGGCGATGTTGCCGGCGCCCTGGGCGACCAGTTCGCAGTTGGAACGATGGCGGCGGCCGGTCATGCCGTCGGCAACAATGGCGGACAGCAGCGATTCAATGGCGCCGAGCAGAGCGAAGGCGGCGGCATCCGGCAGCAGCGTGACGATACGCTCAATCGAAACCGGCGGCAGCGACGGCAGCGGCAGGCTGCGCGGGATGCCGCCGAATTTCGTACCGATGGTCTCCACCGGCAGGCCGGACAGGGCGGCAGCGACGGAGGCCAGCGCCACCGCGATCAGCAGCCCAGGCCAGTGCGGCCGCCAGCGTTTCAGCCCGAGGATGACGGCAATGGTCAGCACGGCAACGGCGATGGCGGCCGGGCTGGCGGTTGGCAGGGCGTGGCCGAGTGCGGTCAGTTTCGGCAGCAGCGGGCCGGGCTCGGAGCCCGCCAGTGTCAGCCCCAGAAGATCCCGAATCTGGCTGGCGAAGATGATCACCGCGATGCCGGCGGTGAAGCCGACCGTGACCGGGTAGGGGATGAACTTGATATAGGTGCCGAGCCGGAGGAAGCCGGCCAGCAGCAGGATGCCACCGGCCATCAGGGTTGCCAGCAGCAGGCCGTCGATGCCGTGCTTTGATACCGTGGCGGCGACCAGCACGATGAAGGCGCCGGCCGGCCCGCCGATCTGGAAGCGGCTGCCGCCCAGTGCCGAGATCAGGAAGCCGCCGACGATGGCGGTGTAAAGGCCACGGTCCGGGGTGGTGCCCGAGGCGATGGCAATGGCCATCGACAGCGGGATAGCGACGATGGCGACGGTCAGGCCGGCCAGCGCATCAGCACGCAGCGCGGCCAGGCCGTAGCCTTCGCGCAGCACGGTGACCAGCTTGGGTGTGAACAGTTCCGCGAAACCGGGCTGGCGGCTGGCGGCGTTCATTCCGCGCGCCTCAGCCGGCCGCCGGCGTTTTCAGGCGCACGCCGCGCCCGCCGCCGGTGCTGGGGACCGCGTCCCCCAGCAGCTCGATGCCGGCCCCGTCCAGGGCCGCAACCAGCTTCATCAGGGAATCGACATTGCCGCGCACCACGCCGGCACCGGCCTCCATGCGCTGGATGGTGGGCAGCGACAGGCCGGCCAGTTCGGCCAGGCGGCGCTGGTCGATGCCGAGCAGGGCGCGGGCGGCGCGCATCTGGGGACCGGTGATCATGGTCTGGCTATCTCTCCTGATATTCTTAACTTTCACATGGTATTATTATATAGTCAATATGATATAAAAAACATCAATATGGATAGGCTGAGCAGCGAACCCCATGCGCGCGCCCCTTGCGCCTGGTCAAAGCCGCGGCCTTAACTTTCCGGTAGCTGCTCTACTGTTAGGTCAGGAGCAGCAACATGAGAGAAGCTCAGATGATCCGGGTCTTTATCGGCTACAGCCGGTCCGCGCCGGTGGCCTCCAGCGTGGCCGCCCTCAGCATCAACCGCCGTGCCTCGCGCCCGGTGGCGATCACCCATCTGGCCCTGAACCAGCTGGAGGGAATCTATACCCGGCCGCGCCACGAGCTGCAGTCGACCGACTTTTCCTTCTCGCGCTTCCTGACCCCCTATCTGGCCGGTTTTACGGACTGGGCGATCTTCATGGACGACGACATGCTGGTCCTCGACGACATCGCCAGGCTGTGGGACCTGCGCGACGACCGCTATGCCGTGCAGGTGGTCAAGCATGACCATGTGCCGAAGGAGGATGTGAAATTCCTCGACCGGGTGCAGACCAAATACGAGAAGAAGAACTGGTCCAGCGTGATGCTGTTCAACTGCGCCCGATGCACGGCGCTGACCCCGGATTACGTGAACAGCGCCACCGGGCTGGAGCTGCACCAGTTCAAATGGCTGGGCGATGACGGCCTGATCGGAGAGCTTCCGCATCGCTGGAACCACCTGGCCGATTACGACCCGTCGGTACCGGTGAAGGACGTGTCGATCGTGCATTACACCCTGGGCGGGCCGTTCTATGACGATTACCGGGATTGCGCCTATAGCGGGGAATGGCGGGCCGAGCGCGAGATGATGCTCCACTGCGACCAGCGGATGGCCCGGCCCGTGGCCAAGTCCAGCTAGGGCTGTCGGCGCAATAATATAACAATCTCGCGGGCTTATCCCCGCGGCCGCCCATCCGTCCGGAAATCGCCCGCGAACCGGGCCATCCGCGGCCCGGCAATGCTTGCCACCGCAGGCCGATATTTGTATGAAAGCCCGCTCACGCAGGCCCACCGGCCGGCGTGGTTGCTGTTGGCCGCGGGCGTGGTGGAACTGGCAGACACGCAGGATTTAGGTTCCTGTGCCGCAAGGCGTGTGGGTTCAAGTCCCTCCGCCCGCACCAGTTTGGCCAGGCGGATCGCGCCGGCGCCTCCGCAAGGGCGGATGGCGGCACGGAATTTACTCAAGGGACAGGTGTTTTCGTCATGCAGATCACGGAAGTCAGCGCGTCGGGCCTGAAGCGCGAATACAAGGTGGTGATCGCCGCCGCCGCGCTGGAAAGCACGGTCAACGAGAAGCTCGAAGGCCTGCGCGAGCGCGTCAACATGCCGGGCTTCCGTCCGGGCAAGGCGCCGGCGGCCCTCATCAAGAAGCAGTATGGCAAGGCGCTGCTGGGCGAGGTGATGGAAGAGCAGGTCAACACCGCCCTGCAGAAAGCCATCGACGACAACAAGCTGCGGCCGGCCATGCAGCCGAAGGTCGACATCGTCAGCTTCGACGAGGGCAAGGATTTCGAGTGTACCATCGCCCTCGAGGTGCTGCCGGAAATCGTTCCCGGCGACTTCAAGCAGATCAAGCTGGAGCGTCTGGTGGTCGAGCCGGGCGATGCCGAGGTCGACGAATTCATGACCCGTCTCTCCGAGCAGCAGAAGACCTACGAGAAGGTCGAGCGCGCTGCCGAGAAGGGCGACCAGGTGGTGATCGACTTCGTCGGCAGCGTCGATGGCGTGAAATTCGAAGGCGGCGCGGCGGACGATTATCCTCTGGTACTGGGCTCGAACAGCTTCATCCCGGGCTTCGAGGACCAGCTGATCGGCGCCAAGGCCGGCGACGCGGTCACCGTGAAGGTGACCTTCCCGGAGGCCTACGGCAATACCGACCTGGCCGGCAAGGCCGCCGAATTCGCCTGCACCATGAAGGAAGTCCGCGGCGGCACTGCCGTCACGCTGGATGACGAGTTCGCCAAGCGCTTCGGTCTCGCCTCGCTGCAGGAGCTGAAGGACAACATCAAGAAGGACCTCGGTCAGGAGTACAAGGGTATGGCCCGCCTGAAGCTGAAACGCGGCCTGCTGGACCAGCTGGCCGACCAGCACAGCTTCCCGGTTCCCGAGGGGATGGTCGAGATGGAATTCGGCCAGATCTGGGGCGAGATTGCCGCCGATGCGGACCGGCTTGCCGCCGAACTGAAGGAAGAGGGCAAGTCCGAGGACGAGCTGAAGGCGGAATACCGGGGCATTGCCGAGCGCCGCATCCGCCTCGGCCTGCTGCTGTCGGAAGTCGGCCGGATCAACAACATCGAGGTCAAGCCCGACGAGATCACCCGCGCGATGATCGAGCAGGCCCGCCGTTTCCCCGGCCAGGAGCGCCAGGTGATGGAGTATTTTCAGAAGAACCCGGAAGCTGCCCAGAGCCTGCGCGCGCCGATCTTCGAGGACAAGGTGGTGGATTTCATCATCGAGATGGCCGACGTCACCGAGAAACCGGTGACCAAGGAAGAGCTGCAGAAGGAGGCGGAGGCCGTCGCCTCCTGATCCCGGCTGATTCGGCGGACTGCAGTCCGCTGTCACGGAACGCCGGGCATTGCCCGGCGTTTTCGCTTTCCGGCCCTGCCGCGGCCCCCCGGCCATTGCCGGAACGGCCCGGCTGCGCCACATTAAGGCAATTCCGCAATTCGCAATCCGAAGGCGCGCGTCATGGACAAGATGGTCGATACCTACATGAACATGCTGGTTCCCATGGTGGTCGAGCAGACCAACCGGGGGGAGCGTGCCTATGACATCTATTCCCGGCTGCTGAAGGAACGCATCATCTTCCTGGTCGGCCCGATCAACGATGCCGTGGCGGCGCTGGCCACGGCCCAGCTGCTGTTCCTGGAAGCCGAGAATCCGAACAAGGAGATCGCCGTCTACATCAACAGCCCGGGGGGCATCGTCACCTCCGGCCTGGCGATCTACGACACCATGCAGTACATCAAGCCGAAGATCGCCACCCTGTGCATCGGCCAGGCGGCCTCGATGGGCTCGCTGCTGCTGACCGCCGGCGAGAAGGGCATGCGCTATGTGTTGCCGAATGCCCGGGTGATGATCCACCAGCCCTCCGGCGGCTTCCAGGGCCAGGCGGCGGATATCGAGATCCACGCCAAGGAGATTCTTGACCTCCGCAGCCGGCTGAACGCGATCTATGCCAAGCATACCGGGCAGGATATTGCCGCGATCGAAACGGCGATGGAACGGGATCGTTTCATGACCCCCGAAGAGGCGAAGACCTTCGGCCTGGTCGACGAAGTGGTCTTCAAGCGGCCGGAGCAGGCTGAGGCCGCCAAGTCCTGATCCGGGCCGGCTTGTGCCGCGGCCCGCATCGCGGCGCAGCGGCCTCCGGCGCCTGTAAGCTCTTGTGGGATATGGCGGCTTGCCCCGGCGGCGGGGCGCCATATCTGGGT
The DNA here is from genome assembly GCF_964218355.1 of Ferrovibrio sp. GTDB lineage: Bacteria > Pseudomonadota > Alphaproteobacteria > Ferrovibrionales > Ferrovibrionaceae > Ferrovibrio. The sequence continues at coordinate 133,453 of NZ_CAXPMC010000019.1, forward strand.
GGCGGGTCATCCGGTTGTGACCGCCTGCGGCCCCATGTCCGTTGTGCCGGGGGCGGGGCTTCCTTATGATGACGATTCGATGGAACAGGGCTGGCGGCGCCCGGCGCCGGCCCGCTGAGTGGAGTAGGCATGACCAAACTGAGTGGCGGTGACTCCAAGAATACCCTGTACTGCTCGTTCTGCGGCAAGAGCCAGCACGAGGTGCGCAAGCTGATCGCCGGTCCGACGGTGTTCATCTGCGACGAGTGCGTCGAGCTTTGTATGGACATCATCCGCGAGGAGCACAAATCGGCGCTGGTGAAGACCCGCGACGGCGTGCCGACCCCGCAGGAAATCTGCCGGGTTCTCGATGATTACGTGATCGGCCAGCAGCACGCCAAGAAGGTGCTGTCGGTAGCGGTGCACAACCATTACAAGCGCATCGGCCAGGGCGGCAAGAACAACGAGGTCGAGCTCGCCAAGTCCAACATTCTGCTGATCGGCCCGACCGGCTGCGGCAAGACCTTGCTGGCACAGACGCTGGCCCGCATCCTCGAAGTGCCTTTCACGATGGCCGACGCCACCACGCTGACCGAAGCCGGTTACGTGGGCGAGGATGTCGAAAACATCATTCTCAAGCTGCTGCAGTCGGCCGACTACAATGTCGAGCGTGCGCAGCGCGGCATCGTCTATATCGACGAGGTCGACAAGATCAGCCGCAAGTCCGACAACCCGTCGATCACCCGCGACGTGTCGGGCGAGGGCGTCCAGCAGGCTCTGCTGAAGATTATGGAAGGCACGGTGGCGAGCGTGCCGCCGCAGGGCGGCCGCAAGCATCCGCAGCAGGAATTCCTGCAGGTCGATACCACCAACATCCTGTTCATCTGCGGCGGCGCCTTTGCCGGGCTGGAGAAGATCATCGCCGGCCGTGGCAAGGGTACCTCGATCGGCTTCGGTGCCAATGTGCGCGGCCCGGACGAGCGTCGCTCGGGCGAGATTCTGGCGGAGGTCGAGCCGGATGACCTGCTGAAATTCGGCCTGATCCCGGAATTCATCGGCCGTCTGCCGGTGATCGCGACGCTGCATGACCTGGACGAGGCGGCGCTGGTCGACATCCTGACCAAGCCGAAGAATGCCCTGATCAAGCAGTACCAGCGCCTGTTCGAGATGGAAGACGTCAAGCTGACCTTCTCGGAGGAGGCGGTTTTCGCGGTGGCCCGCAAGGCGATTGCCCGCAAGACCGGTGCCCGCGGCCTGCGCTCGATCCTGGAGAGCATCCTGCTCGACCCGATGTTCGATCTGCCGAACATGAACGGCGTCGAGGAGGTGGTGATTTCGCCCGATGTGGTCGAGGGCCGGGCCAAGCCGCTGCATATCTACGCCGACCGCAAGCAGGAGGATGTCAGCGCCTGAGGGCCTGACGTCGCTGTTGCGGCCGTCACTGTTACGGCGGTCACATTTCCTGCGATTTCCAGAGCGGCGGTCTGCCCCGGCTCAAAGGGGCGGCCCGTAATGCTCGACGGTGGGAAAAGGCTCGTAGAATCCGTGCAGTAATGCGCGCCAGCGGCGATAGTCGGCCGACTGGCGGAAACCCGGATCATGATCGGTTAATCTGGCCCAATACACCTGCAGCAGGTAGCGCCGGGGGTTTTCCAGACAGGGCCGCAGGCTGGCGCCGTGGCAGCCCGGCTGGCGGCGGATCAGCGGCAGCGCCTCGGCCATGGCTCGCGTGAACCTGGCGGTCTGCCCCGGCCGGATGTCGAGCAGGGCGATTTCCAGGATGCCCGCGGCCTCTGTGATATTTCCCGGCGACTCCGGTTGCGACTCGGTTTGCCCCATGATGTTGCCCTTGCGTTGCCCGGGCATGCCTTGACGGACCTTCCCGGAATTCCCATCTTAATTGCATCAGGCGGCAAAGGAATGCTGATGTCAGGTTCCGGCGCCCCATCCAGGATAAAGTGCCATGTTCACATCCCCCCGTGCCCAGACTTTCCCCGTCCTGCCGCTGCGGGACATCGTCGTCTTTCCGCACATGATCGTGCCGCTGTTTGTCGGCCGCGAGAAATCGGTGCGGGCGCTCGAGGATGTCATGAAGGACGACAAGCAGATCCTGCTGGTCGCCCAGAAGAATGCCGGGCAGGACAATCCGGAGCCTGATGACATCCACGCCGTTGGCACCGTTGCCTCGGTGCTGCAGCTGCTGCGCCTGCCCGATGGCACCGTCAAGGTGCTGGTCGAGGGCAGCCAGCGTGCGAAGATCGTCAAGTTCGTCGAGAACCAGGATTTCTTCCAGGTTCAGGCCGAGATGGTCGACGAGGATGCCGGCGAAGCGCGCGAGATGGAGGCGCTGTCCCGCTCGGTGATCAACCAGTTCGAGCAGTATGTGAAGCTGAACCGGAAGATCCCGCCCGAGGTGCTGGTCTCGCTGAACCAGATCGACGACCCCTCCAAGCTGGCGGATACCGTTGCCTCGCATCTGACCATCAAGATCAGCGACAAGCAGGAACTGCTGGAGATCGCCTCGGTGGTCGAGCGGCTGGAGCGCGTCTACGCCCTGATGGAAGGCGAGATCGGCGTGCTGCAGGTCGAGAAGAAGATTCGCTCGCGCGTGAAGCGCCAGATGGAGAAGACCCAGCGCGAATATTACCTCAACGAACAGCTCAAGGCGATCCAGAAGGAGCTGGGCGAGGGCGAGGACGGCCGCGACGAGGTGGCCGAGATCGAACTGCGCATCAAGAAGACCAAGCTGTCGAAGGAAGCGCGCGAGAAGGCGCTGGCCGAGGTCAAGAAGCTGCGCTCGATGAGCCCGATGTCGGCGGAGGCGACGGTCATCCGCAACTATCTCGACTGGATGCTGTCGATTCCGTGGGGCAAGCGCAGCAAGGTCAAGAAGGATATCAGGAACGCCGAGAAGGTGCTGAACGACGACCATTACGGTCTGGAGAAGGTCAAGGAGCGCATCCTTGAATATCTCGCCGTGCAGCAGCGCTCCGGCAAGCTGAAGGGGCCGATCCTGTGCCTGGTCGGCCCGCCCGGCGTCGGCAAGACCTCGCTCGGCAAGTCGATTGCCCGCTCGACCGGCCGCAACTTCGTGCGCGTGTCGCTGGGCGGCGTGCGCGACGAGGCCGAGATCCGCGGTCATCGCCGCACCTATATCGGCTCGATGCCCGGTAAGGTCGTCCAGTCGATGAAGAAGGCGAAGACCAACAACCCGCTTTTCCTGCTCGACGAGATCGACAAGATGGGCCAGGACTTCCGCGGCGATCCGTCCTCGGCACTGCTGGAAGTGCTCGACCCCGAGCAGAACAGCACCTTCAGCGATCATTACCTCGAAGTCGATTACGACCTGTCGGACGTGATGTTCATCTGCACGGCGAACAGCCTGCGCATGCCGCAGCCGCTGCTCGATCGCATGGAGATCATCCGCATCCCGGGTTACACCGAGGACGAGAAGATCGAAATCTGCAAGCGCCACCTGCTCGACAAGCAGATCAAGGCGGCCGGTCTGAAGAAGGGTGAGTGGTCGATCACCGACGACGGCCTGCGCGATCTGGTCCGCTATTACACCCGCGAGGCCGGCGTGCGCTCGCTGGAGCGCGAACTGGCCAACCTGGCCCGCAAGGCGGTGAAGGAAATCCTGTCGAAGGGCGTCAAGTCGATCAAGGTGACGCCGAAGAATCTCGACAAGTATGCCGGCGTGCGACGCTTCCGTTACGGCGAAGCCGAGATGGAAGACCTGGTCGGCACCACCACGGGCCTTGCCTGGACCGAGGTTGGCGGCGAACTGCTGTCGATCGAGGCGGTGATGCTGCCGGGCAAGGGCCGCATGACCATCACCGGCAAGCTCGGCGAGGTGATGCAGGAATCCGTACAGGCGGCACGATCCTATGTGCGCAGCCGCGCGGTCGCCTTCGGCGTCAAGCCGCCGCTGTTCGACCGGCGCGACATCCATATCCACGTGCCCGAGGGGGCGACGCCGAAGGACGGCCCCTCGGCTGGTGTGGCCATGGTCACCTCGATCGTGTCGGTGCTGACCGGCGTGCCGGTGCGCAAGGATGTGGCGATGACCGGCGAGGTCACGCTGCGTGGCCGCGTGCTGCCGATCGGCGGCCTGAAGGAGAAGCTGCTGGCCGCCCATCGCGGCGGCATCAAGACCGTGCTGATCCCGAAGGACAACGAGAAGGATCTCGTCGAGATCCCGGACAATGTGAAGAAGGGGCTGAAGATCATTCCGGTCTCGACCTGCGAGGAAGTGCTCAAGCATGCCCTCACGGCGGAACTGAGCCCGATCGAGTGGAATGACGTCGACGATCTGACAAAGCCGGCGGTGGTCGAGCCTGAGGGCGAAACCGACCGCGAAGGCGTGGTCAAACACTGATAACGGCAACCGGATCAGCTTTCCGGAGGATGGCGGCGTGAACAAACAGGACCTTATGGCCGAGGTGCGCGATACCACCGGCCTCAGCAAGGAACAGGCGGAGCGTGCCGTCGAGGCGGTCTTCGGCCTGATCACCGAGGCTCTGCGGCGCGGCGACGAGGTGCGCATCGTTGGGTTCGGCAGTTTCTTTGTCGGCACCCGTGCGGCCAGCCCGGGGCGCAATCCGCGCACCGGCGAGCGCATCGACCTGCCGCCGACCAAACAGCCGAAATTCCGGGCCGGCAAGACGCTCAAGGAAGCCGTCAGCTGACCCGCAACTGTATCGGAATGCAGGCGGCCGGCAGATTTCCTGCCGGCCGCTCTGTTTTCCGGTGCCGGGCAGCCGCAGGTGTCATATTTGTGTCGCAGGGCACCGTAATATGATCTGATCCGGTTCGCACGGACAGGCGGGGATACAGGCAGATGGGGTCCGGTTTCGATCAGTTCGCACGGGCCGTTCTCGAGCCGGCCGGGGGTGACCTGCTGGTCGAGATCGCCGCGCCCGTACATGCAGGCGCCATCGCGCTGCACCGGCTCTGGCTCGACCTGAAGCCGGCCGACGGGCTGCCGGCCCGCGATCTTTTCAGCTTCGAACGCCTGGGCGGCCTCGGTATCCTCGGCAATTGCTTCGTGATCGAACCTCTGGATGGCGGTCGCGACTGGCGCTACCGCCTGCTGGGGTCGCGGATCACCTGGCTGTTCGGCCAGGATGTGACCAATGTGCCCTTCTCGCAGCATTTCGATCCCGAGGAGGCCGAGCTCTGCATCCGCCTGTCCAACCGGGTGGCGCAGAGCGGGCGGCCGCTATTCCTGACCGGCCGTTTCCGCACCGGGGATTTCAGCGGCAGCCTCGAAACCATGTCACTGCCGGTGCTGGCCCGCGATGGCCATGCGGTCTGGCTGATGGGCGCCAGCTTCCCCTCCGAGCATCGGGACTGACGCGGATATACGGCCCATGGCTGTGGCTGTCATGTTTTGGCCACGCCGTCATGGCAGATCGTGATGGTCTGGAAACATGCGGAGCAAGCCATGACGCCAATCGGCCCTGAATCTGTCCTGCGGCGTGCCGAGTGGATCGCCGATGCGGTGGTGCATGGCATCGGGCTCGCTTTCGGTCTGGCCGCCTGTATCGCCATCGCCATCTTCGCGATTCCGGAAGCGGATGGCCTGCGTCTGACCAGCCTCGGCCTGTACGGTTTCGGCCTGCTGGCCATGCTGGGCTGCTCGGCCTGGTACAACATGGCCGGCCCTGGCCGCTGGAAGGCGGTGCTGCGACGATTCGACCATGCGGCGATCTTCCTGATGATCGCCGGCACCTATTCGCCTTTCGCACTGATCGTGATCGGTGGCGGCTGGGGCCTTGGCGTATTCCTGTTCGTCTGGGGCGTGGCGCTGGCCGGCGCAGCCCTGAAGCTGCTTCTGCCCGGCCGGTTCGAACGGCTGTCGGTGGCGGTCTATCTGCTGCTCGGCTGGACCATTCTGGTCGCCTTCAATCCGCTGCTGGAGGGGGCATCGCTGTCGGCGCTGGTGCTGCTGCTGACCGGCGGCGGGCTCTACAGCCTCGGAGTGATCTTCCATCTGTGGGAGCGGCTGCCCTTCCAGACCGCCATCTGGCATGTCTTCGTGCTGGCCGCCGCGGCCTGCCATTTCAGTGCCATCCTGCTGGACGTGGCGCTGGTTGCCTGAAGCCGGCCCGGCTTGCCCGGCAGGGGCGCGGCTGCTATAGAGCCCCGGTTCGCCGCTGCATGCGGCCGCGGGCGGTTAGCTCAGTGGTAGAGCGCCTCGTTTACACCGAGGATGTCGGGAGTTCGACCCTCTCACCGCCCACCATTCCCTCATCCGGTCAGTCAGTTAGCCCTGCTTGCGCGGAAGCGCCGGCGGGTCCGCGCGCCTGCGCCGGCCGGTTGTGATCCTACGGGTTGCGCCTTTTATGGGAATAGGGTTGCGCCTTTTGGCGCAACCGGGTATCACCGCTGTCAGAGGCAGCAGCCCGGGGCAGGGATTCCATGGCCACCACTACCATCGGCGTGAAGATCGACGACGACTTGCGGGGGCGGCTGAAGGTTGCTGCCGAGCGGCTCGGACGCACCCCGCACTGGCTGGTCAAGCAGGGCATCTTTTCGATCCTGGAGCGGGTCGAGCGCGGCGAGGATATTACCGGCGCCGGGGACGAGGGCCGCGGCGACCCGGCCGGTGTGGCCAATCCGCTGCCGGAACCTGTCCGGCCGCCCGCCCCCTTTCTCGATTTCGCACTGGGTGTCCAGCCGCAGAGCGTGCTGCGGGCCAGGATCACCGCGGCCTATCGCCGGCCGGAGCCGGAATGCCTGCCGCTGCTGCTGGCCCAGGCGGCGCTGCCGGCGGCGCAGGCGGTGGAAGCCAGGCGGCTGGCCCTCGATCTGGTCGGCCGGCTGCGGGCCAGGGGCCAGAGCGGCGGCGTCGAAGGCCTGATCCATGAATATTCCCTGTCCAGCCAGGAAGGCGTGGCGCTGATGTGCCTGGCCGAAGCCCTGCTGCGCATTCCCGACCGCGCCACCCGCGATGCCCTGATCCGCGACAAGATCGGCCATGGCGACTGGGAAGCGCATCTGGGCCACAGCCCGTCGCTGTTCGTCAATGCGGCCACCTGGGGCCTGCTGGTGACCGGCCGGCTGGCGGCGACCAGCAGTGGTGCCGGACTGTCCACGGCGCTGACCCGCCTGATCGCGAAAGGCGGCGAGCCGCTGATCCGCCGGGGCGTCGACATCGCCATGCGGATGATGGGGGAGCAGTTCGTCACCGGACAGACCATCGCCGAGGCCCTGGCCAACAGCCGCCGCTTCGAGGCGATGGGGTTCCGCTATTCCTACGACATGCTGGGCGAGGCTGCGGTCACCGCTGCGGATGCCGCGCGGTATTACGGCGAATACGAGCAGGCGATACACGCCATCGGCAAGGCGGCGGCAAGGCGCGGGATCTATGAGGGGCCGGGCATTTCCGTGAAACTCTCGGCCCTGCATCCGCGTTATTCGCGGGCGAACCTGGAACGGGTGCAGGGCGAATTGCTGCCGCGGCTGAAGGCCCTGACCCTGCTGGCGCGGCAGTATGATATCGGCCTCAATATCGATGCCGAGGAAGCCGACCGGCTGGAAATCTCGCTCGACCTGCTGGAAGCGCTCTGCTTCGATCCGGACCTGGCCGGCTGGAACGGCATCGGTTTCGTGGTGCAGGCCTACCAGAAGCGCGCCCCCTTCGTGATCGACTGGCTTCTCGACCTGGCCCGGCGCAGCGGCCATCGCCTGATGATCCGCCTGGTCAAGGGCGCCTACTGGGACAGCGAGATCAAGCGCGCCCAGGTCGACGGGCTGGAAGGATTCCCGGTCTTCACCCGCAAGCTGCATACCGACGTGTCGTATCTGGCCTGCGCCCGCAAGCTGCTGGCGGCACCGGACGCGGTCTATCCGCAATTCGCCACCCACAACGCGCAGACCCTAGCCAGCATCTATACCATGGCCGGCGGCAACTATTATGCCGGCCAGTACGAATTCCAGTGCCTGCATGGCATGGGCGAACCGCTCTACGAAGAGGTGGTCGGCCGCGGGAACCTGAACCGGCCCTGCCGCATCTACGCCCCGGTCGGCAGCCACGAGACCCTGCTGGCCTATCTGGTCCGGCGTCTGCTGGAAAACGGCGCCAATACGTCCTTCGTCAACCGGATTGCCGATCCGGATGTGCCGCCGGAGGATCTGGTGGCCGATCCGGTCGAACTGGCGCGGGCAATCCAGCCGTTGGGGGCACCGCACCCGAAGATCGCCCTGCCACGCGATATTCTCGGGGGCCGACCGAATTCCGCCGGTTTCGACCTCTCGAACGAGCAGCGTCTGGCCTCGCTGTCGGCCGCCCTGCTGACGGCCGGCGAAACGACATTCTCGGCGGCCCCGCTGCTGGCCGACGGCGTGGCGGAGGGTCCGGCACTGCCGATCCGCAATCCGGCGCGGCACGACGACATTGTCGGCGATGTGGTGCCGGCCGATGCGGCGATGGTGGGCAGGGCCGTCGATCTGGCCGTGGCCCAGGCCCCGATCTGGCAGGCAACTCCGCCGGCGGAGCGTGCGGCCTGCCTGCAGCGTGCGGCCGATCTGCTGGAGGACCGCATGCCGCGACTGCTCGGCCTGATCGTGCGTGAGGCCGGAAAGTCGCTGCCCAATGCGATTGCTGAAGTGCGCGAGGCCGTGGATTTCCTGCGCTACTATGCCGGCGCGGTGGCGGCAGGTTTTTCCAACGACACGCATCGGCCGCTCGGGCCCGTCGCCTGCATCAGTCCATGGAATTTTCCGCTGGCGATCTTCACCGGCCAGGTGGCTGCGGCACTGGCGGCCGGCAACGTGGTGCTGGCCAAGCCAGCGGAAGAGACGCCGCTGATCGCCGCGCAGGCCGTGCGAATCCTGCACGAGGCCGGTATCCCGCCCGGCGCCGTCCAGCTGCTGCCGGGGGATGGGGAAACCGGTGCCGCGCTGGTGGCCGACGCACGTATCTGCGGCGTGCTGTTCACAGGATCGACGGCGGTGGCCCGCCTGATCCAGCGCCGGCTTGCCGGCCGGCTCACGCCCGGAGGGCGGTCGATCCCGCTGGTGGCCGAAACCGGCGGCCTCAACGCGATGATCGTCGATTCCTCGGCCCTGCCCGAACAGGTGGTGGCAGATGTGATCGCATCGGCATTCGACTCGGCTGGCCAGCGCTGTTCGGCCTTGCGCGTGCTGTGCCTGCAGGCGGATGTCGCCGACCGCGTGCTGGCAATGCTGAAGGGAGCCATGCGGGAATTGTCGGTCGGTTCGCCCGACCGGCTGTCGGTCGATATCGGTCCGGTGATCACGGCCGAAGCGAAACGCATGATCCAGGCCCATGTCGCGGCGATGCAGGAGAAAGGCTTCCGTGTCGAGCAGCTGGACCTGCCGCCGGAGACAGGCCGTGGGACTTTCGTGGCGCCGACCCTGATCGAGGTCGGGCGGTTCGCTGATGTCGGGCGCGAGATATTCGGCCCGGTCCTGCACATCCTCCGGTTTTCACGGACCGGGCTCGGGGCGCTGGTCGAAGAGATCAATGCGGCCGGCTACGGTCTCACCTTCGGCGTACACAGCCGCATCGATGAAACGATTGCCGAAGTCACCCGGCGGATTTCGGCCGGCAACATCTATGTCAACCGCAACGTGATCGGGGCCGTGGTGGGCGTGCAGCCTTTCGGCGGCCACGGCCTGTCGGGCACCGGACCGAAGGCAGGCGGGCCGCTCTACCTGCGGCGTCTGCTGGCATCCTGTCCGCCGGACCTTGAGCTTCCTGGAGAGGCCCGTACGGGCATCGGCGCCGGAGAGCCTGTGGCGACCGCCTATATCGCCTGGCTGGAAGGACAGGGCCATGATGCCATTGCCGCGCGCTGTCGTGCCTATCTGCAGCGCAGCCCCCGTGGCATGACTGCCGAACTGCCGGGGCCGGCCGGCGAGCGGAACCTGTATGCCATCGGTCCGCGCGGACCGGTGCGCTGCATCGCGCAGACGCAGACCGGACTGCTGCTGCAGATCGGTGCCGCCCTGGCCGCCGGCAATGAGGCGCTGCTCGATGGCGACGCGCTTTTGCCCTGCCGGCTGGATGCCCTGCCGGCTGTCCTGCAGCCGCATATCCGTGTCGCCGGAGCGGCCGCGGAGGCCGCAGCCGTGCTGTTCGAGGGCGATGGCGATGCGCTGCTGGAACTGGCCGGCCAGCTGGCGGCAGCCGAGGGCAGGATCGTGCCGGTTTTCGGGGCCAGTCCGGGCGGCCTGGAGGCGGGGGAGGAAGACTATCCGCTGGAATGGCTGGTCTCGGAACGCAGCGTCAGCACCAACACCGCGGCAGCCGGCGGCAATGCCAGCCTGATGAATATCGGCTAGCCGCGCAGTTGGCGCCCTGCGCGATTTATGGCACAAAAGGCAAAGAGGAAACGCAAACGGCCATAACAACCAGCAGGTGGGGCGTGGGAATCCGGGGCAGGCTTACAGTCGCCGTATTGGCGCTGACCGCAATGACGGTCGCCAGCAATATCGTTGCGGGCACTTTCTTCATTTCGACCCAGCAGACATTCACGGGGATTGCGGACCGGAGTTTTCCTGCCGTTATCGCCGCCCTGTCGCTGGCCGGCGGCAGCACCGAACTGGCGGCCGGTGCGCCGGCGCTGGCCGCCTCGGGCAGCGAGGCGGAGCGTGACAAGGTACTTGCCGAGCTGAAGGCCAGCCAGGATGCCTTCCGGCAGAAGCTGGAGGACCTGAAATCCCGCGAGGCCGATCCGCAGGCCATGGCCGGCCTTGAAGAGACGGCGGAATTCCTGACCGGAAGGATTGCGCAGATCGGTCGCTCGGTGACGGCGCGGCTGAACTGGGCGGACCAGCGCCAGGCGCTCAGCAAGAATATCGCCACCGAGTTCGCGAAATTCGAGAAGCTGGCCGGCCCGGCGCTGGACAAGGCCATCGACCAGTTGTCCGGACAGGGCGGTGGCCAGGAGTTGCGCGAGGCGGCCCGCAGCCTGTTCGATGCATCTGCGGCGGTCAACCATGTCGTCGGCATTCTCAGTGTTGCGGCCCAGGCAGCCAGTAACGAGGAGTTGGCCGCACTCAGCGCCGAGTTCGTCAAGGTCAATGGCCAGATCCGGCAGGATTTCGACCGCGCCGGCCGGAAACTGCCGATCGCGGATATGGCCGCTTCGGCAACCGCTCTGCTCGAATTCGGTCAAGGCTCGAACAACGTTTTCGATCTGCGGCGCGGTGAACTGCGTTCCTCGCTGATTGCCAATGCTGCGCTCGGACAGAGCCGTACGGCGGCAGCCGAGCTGAAAACCAAGGCCGAAGCACTGGTGGCGCAGATGCGCACGACCGCCGCCACCGGCACCGCTGCCGCGGTGCAGGCGGTGGCGCTGGCGCAGATCGTGCTGGTCTGCATCACGCTGGCCAGCCTGGCCGGGGCGGGGTTCGTCGCGGTGGCCGTGGTCGGCCGCACGGTGGTGAAACCGATTCTCTCGCTGACCGAAGTGATGGCCCGGCTGTCGGAGCGCGACTGGAAGGTCGAAGTGGCCGCGGCGAAGCGTCGTGACGAGATCGGCCGCATGACCGAAGCGATCCTGGTCTTCCGCGAGAATGGCCGGCAGAACGAACGCCTGCAGCAGCAGGTGGAGGAAGAGCGTCGCCGTTTCGAGGCCGAGCGCGCCGCCCAGGAAGAACTGATCGAGCGCGCTGTTGGTCAGGTGGTGACGGCCTCGGCCAATGGCGACCTGTCGCGCCGTATCGATACCGCGCCGCTGCAGGGGGTGATGCAGACCCTGGGCGAAGGGGTGAACACCCTGCTGGATGCCTTTGCGCAGGTGATCGACCGCGTGAATGCCAGGCTGGATGGGCTGGCGCATGGCGACCTGGCCAGCCGCATGGAGGGCGACTTTTCCGGAATCTTCCGCGAAATGCAGACCAACGCCAACCAGACCGCCGAGCGCCTGTCGGACATACTGGGGCAGATCGCTTCGGCGGCACAGGTGGTGCATGGCGCCGCCGGCGAGATTTCCAGCGGCGCCTCGGATTTGGCCAGCCGCACCGAACAGCAGGCCGCCAGTCTCGAGGAAACCGCTGCCTCGATGCACGAGATCACCGCAACGGTGAAACAGAATGCCGACAATGCCCGCTCGGCCAGCCAGCTGACCGATGCGGCCCGCAAGTCTGCCGACAGCGGCGGACGGATCACTGCCGATGCGGTCGCCGCAATCGGGGAGATCGAAAATTCCGCACAGCAGATTGCCGATATCGTCGGCCTGATCGACGAGATTGCCTTCCAGACCAATCTGCTGGCGCTGAATGCGAGCGTCGAGGCCGCCCGCGCAGGCGAAGCCGGCAAGGGCTTTGCGGTGGTGGCGCAGGAGGTGCGGGCACTGGCCCAGCGCAGCGCCAATGCCTCGCGGGATATCAAGGCCCTGATCGCCACATCCAATGCCAAGGTACGCAGCGGTGCCGAACTGGTGCGGTCTGCCGGCCAGGCGCTGGAGGATATCGTTGTCTCGGTGAAGAAGGCGGCCGATATCGTGGCCGAGATCGCCTCGGCCAGCAGCGAGCAGGCAGTCAGCCTTGACGAGGTCAACCGCGCCGTCACCGACATGGACGAGATGACCCAGCGCAATGGTGCCCTCGTCGAGGAGACCACGGCAGCGGCCCATGCGATGGAGACCCAGGCCGACGAATTGCGCAAGCAGGTCGGTTTCTTCCGCTTCTGACCAGATGCCCGCGAGACGGGCAGGGGGCTGCCGCGAAAGGCGGCGCACTGTCATTGGTCTGTGCACCGAGCGCCTGTCGGACAGCTTGCCGCCAGTGCATGGCTGCCATGCTGCCGGCCGGCTGGGGCTCCCGCCTTGCTGACGCCGGTGATCCCGGCTAACTGTTGCTGCAGCCGGCTCTGCCGGCAGTCGGCCAGCGCGTGGAGCAGCCTGTGAAGATTCTCGTTCTCGGCAGTGGCGTCATCGGTGTCTCGAGCGCCTATTTCCTGGCGAAAGCCGGCCACGATGTGACGGTGATCGATCGCCAGCCCGGCCCGGCCCTGGAAACCAGCTTCGGCAATGCCGGCGAGATCTCGCCCGGCTATTCGGCACCCTGGGCCGCGCCCGGCCTGCCGCTGAAAGCACTGAAGTGGCTGATGATGGCACGGCGGCCGCTGGTGATCTGGCCGAAGATCGATCCCGCGATGTGGATCTGGGGCCTGCAGGTGCTGGCCAACTGCACCACTGCCCGCTACGAACTGAACAAGAGCCGCATGTTGCGGCTGGCGGAATACAGCCGCGACTGCCTGCGTGAATTGCGGGCCGAAACGGGGATCGCCTATGATGAACGCAGCAAGGGCACGCTGCAGCTGTTCCGCAGGCAGGAGCAGCTGGACGGCGCCGGCGCGGATACGCGCGTGCTCGACCGTTTCGGCGTTGCCTATGACGTCCTGGACCGCGATGGCTGCATCGCCGCCGAGCCGGCACTGGGCCGCGTGCGCGACAAGTTTGTCGGTGGTCTGCGGCTGCCGGGCGACGAGACCGGCGACTGTTTCAAATACACCAATGCACTGGCCGACATGGCGAAGGCGCTCGGCGTCCAGTTCCGCTTCGGCGTCTCGATCCGCGCCATCCAGCGCGGCGGTACCGGCGTCACCGGCGTGGTCACCGATGCCGGCCTGCTGACCGCCGATGCCTATCTGCTGGCGCTGGGCAGCTACTCGCCGCTGCTGGCGCAGTCGGCCGGCCTGCGGCTGCCGGTGTATCCGGTGAAGGGCTATTCGATCACCGTGCCGGTGGCCGACGCGGCGGGAGCCCCGGAATCGACCGTGATGGATGAGACCTACAAGGTGGCGGTCACCCGGCTCGGCGACCGGATCCGGGTCGGCGGCACGGCGGAACTCAGCGGCTATGACCTGACCCTGCGCAAATGGCGCAAGGCACCGCTGGACTTCGTGGTGAGCGATCTGTTCCCCGGGGGCGGCGATCTTGGTCAGGCAACGTTCTGGGCCGGTCTGCGGCCGATGACTCCGGATGGCACGCCGATCATCGGCCGCACCCGTTTTGACAACCTGTTCCTCAATACAGGCCATGGCACGCTGGGCTGGACGATGTCGACCGGCTCGGGTCGTCTGATCGCAGACATCATTTCGGGCCGCACGCCCGGTGTCGATACCGAGGGGCTGTCGCTCGACCGCTACGGCAACTGAGGCGTCAGGGATTCCGGGCCGCCGGCTTTTTCGGCGGCAGCGGAACCGGCGGCTCGCTGCTGCCGGGACCGAGGGCGATCTGCATCAGGATGCTGTCGGTCCAGCGCCCGAACTTGTAGCCGACGGCCGGCAGCCGGCCGACCTCGCGGAAACCGGCCGATTCATGCAGGCGGATCGACGGCGCATTGGACGCGTCGACATAGCCGATCATCTGACGATAGCCGCTGGCTGCGCAGGATTCCATCAATGCGGCCAGCAGGCGCCGGCCAATGCCGATGCCGAGAAAATCCGGGTGGATATAGATGGAATGCTTGACCGTATAGCGGTAGGCCGGCCGCTTGCGGAAGGGTACGGCATAAGCGTAGCCCGCTATACGGCCGTCGCATTCGGCAGCCAGATGCGGCAGGCGTTTGCCCAGCATGTTCTTGCGCCGTTTCCGGATGTCGTCGGGGTCGGCGGCCTCCAGCGATACATCACCGAGTCCGCGCCGGATATGGTGGGTGTAGATGTCCAGCATGGCCGGCACATCCTGTTCGGTGGATGGCCGGATGACGATACCGGCCTGGTTTTGCGGAGCGGCCGGTGCAGCGGCGCTCATTCGCGCACCACATAGGTGTAGAAGCGCACCGATCCATCGGCTTCGGCCTTGCGGTACACGCCCTGGACCTCGCTCTCGAAGCCGGGGAAGAGGTTGGCGCCGCGTTCGAAGACCTTCAGGTAATCCAGCATCGGTTTTGCCCGCGCATCCAGGCGCTCGCCCGGCAGGATGGTGGCGATGCCCGGCGGATAGACCAGCATCAGCGTGGTGGCAATGCGGCCATCGATCTCGCTGAGCGGCAGGTAATCCACCCGGTTGCGGGTCAGCAGCTGCATCGCCTTGTAGGGCAGCATCGCCGGTGCCGGCAGATGCTCGGGACGGAACTGCTGGCGCTGCAGGGTGCTGACGGCATTCTCGCGGTAGAAGGCGTGCATTTCAGCGCAGAGATCACGCAGACGCACCCCGCTGTAGCGCTGGCGCCGGCGGGCAACGAATTCCGGCATGGCCACATCGAGCGGCACATTGTCGTCATGGAAGCGCTTGAACGAGGCCAGCGCCGAAAGCAGCGTGCCGGCCTTGCTCGATTCCACGCCCGGGGTCAGCAGGAACAGCAGTGAGTTGAGGTCGTTCTTCTCCGGCACCACCTGGTAGTCGCGCAGGAATTCCGCCACCACCGGCGCCGGTATGCCGTGATCCGCATAGGCGCCGGTATGGCGGTCGAAACCCGGCGTCAGCACGGTCAGCTTGGCCGGGTCGGTCATTGCATAACCGGGAGCAACATGGCGATACCCATGCCAGTCGGCGCCGGGTTCCAGGCGCCAGCAGGCCGGATCGCGGGCCAGGTCGTCGGTCGGTACGTCTTCCCACGGGGTTTCGCCATCCGCGCGGGCCACGCTGTCAGGCACGAAGGGGTCGAAGAACCACTGGCGTGCCGGATCGGCCTCCTTGGTTTCGAATTCCTTGCGCATGGCCCGCAGTTTCTTGCGGATCTCGATGCCGAGCCGGATGGTGTCGTCCCACAGCACCATGCCGGATCGGCCTTTCATCATCTGCGCGCCCACATCCAGCGAGGCGAAGAGGGGATAGAAGGGCGAGGTCGAGGCGTGGATCAGGAAGGATTCGTTGAAGCGGCGATGCTCGATCCGCCGTTCCTGTCCCTTGATGTGGTTGTCTTTCACATGGATCTGCGAGGCCTGCGAGAAGCTGGCCAGCTGCTTGTGGGTCGATTGCGTGGCAATGATGCCAGGCTGGCCGGCGCCGAGATCCTCCAGTCCCATGGCAAAACGGTCGCGGTAGAGTGGGTGGAATTTCATGAAGCCGGCCCAGGCCTCATCGAACACGATATAGTCGCAGAGATGGCCGATCCGCTCGATGATCATCTTTGCGTTGTTGATGGTGCCGTCATAGGTGCATTGCTGCAGGACGGCGGCGCGGAAGGGGCGTTCCCGTTTCCACGCATCCTTGTCGGCGACCAGCGGATGGTTGCGGATCTTTTCGCGGATTTTCGTTTCGTCCAGCGCCTCGTAGTCGATCGGGCCGATCAGGCCATGGGCGTTGCGGTCGGTTTCGAGGAAGATCGGGGTACCCTGGCCCAGCAGCAGGGCGCCATGATGGGCGGCCTTGTGGTTGTTGCGGTCGAACAGCACCAGATCGCCCTCGGCGACCAGGGCCTGCAGCACGATCTTGTTCGATGCGGAGGTGCCGTTGAGCACGAAGTAGGTGCGTTCGGCGCCGAAAATCTTGGCGGCTTCCTTCTGGGCCTGCAGGGCCGGGCCCTCATGGGTCAGAAGATCGCCGAGTTCCAGCACGGAATTGTCGAGATCGTCGCGGAAGATCGCCTCGCCGAGATGGTCGACGAAAATGCGGCCGATCGGGCTGCGGCCGTAGAAGATGCCGCCATTGTGGCCCGGGCAGGTCCACAGCTGGTTGCCTTCCTCGGCATAATCCACCAGGGCGCCGAAAAACGGCGTCTTCATGGTCTCGGCATACTGCTTGAGGCGGCTGACCAGGTTCTTGGCGATGAATTCCGGGGTCTCTTCTGCCAGGAAGATGTAGCCGTCGACCTCGCGCATCACTTCGACCGGGATGTCTTCCAGGCGCTGGCGGCGGACCAGGATGACGATCGGCATCTCGAGGCCGCGCTGGCGCACCAGATTGATCAGGGCCGCCGCCCGGCCTTCCGGGCCGCGCTTGCCCCAGTCGAGGATCATGCAGCCGATGGCCGAATCGGTGCGGATCGCCAGCTCGGCATCCTCGGTGCGCCGGGCCCGGACCACCTCGAAACCCAGTCGCTCGACCTCGCTGACAATATGCTTGAGGCGGTTGCCCTCCAGTTCATCCGCCTCGAAGGTGGGGGCACAGATCAGGAAGTTGAAACGACGGAAATAGTCCATGCGGCGGGGCCTCCCGATCGGGCATAAAACCGGTCGCCTGCCGGACGGGAACGGGCTGGGCCTTTGCGGCGGACACTCGAGCGATCTGGCG
This sequence comes from Ferrovibrio sp., assembly GCF_964218355.1. GTDB lineage: Bacteria > Pseudomonadota > Alphaproteobacteria > Ferrovibrionales > Ferrovibrionaceae > Ferrovibrio. Next base: position 150,591 of record NZ_CAXPMC010000019.1, read on the forward strand.
ACGGACGGCGGTAAAAGCAGCCTGCATCCCTTAACGCGGGATCGTGACCGTTTTATTTCAGGGTTGTGTCCATCCTTGTCAACCGCCGATCTGGGAATGGTTATTCCGCCGCTTCCAGGGTGGGGTAGTCCGTATAGCCTTCGGCGCCACCGCCGTAGAAGGTGGCGCGGTTGCCGGCCGCCAGCGGGGCCTTGCGGCGCAGGCGCTCGACCAGGTCCGGATTGCTGATGAAAGGCCGGCCGAAAGCGACAAGGTCGGCCCGGCCACCGGCCAGCGCCGCTTCGGCCATCTCCGGGGAATAGCCGTTATTGACCATCCAGGCATTGCGGAAGCGACTGCGCAGAGCTCCGTAATCGAACGGGGCGATGTTGCGGTCGCCGCCGGTGGCCCCCTCGATCACATGGATATAGACGAGGCTGAGGCGGTCCAGCTGTTCGACCACGTGGTTGAACACCGGCTGCGGGTTGCTGTCGCTGGCGTCATTCGCGGGCGTGACCGGCGACAGGCGGATGCCGGTGCGGCCTGCGCCGATCTCCTCGGTGATCGCGGTCGCCACTTCCAGCATCAGCCGGGCGCGGTTCTCGATGCTGCCGCCATAGGCGTCGGTGCGCTGGTTGGTGCCGTCGCGCAGGAACTGGTCCAGCAGGTAGCCGTTGGCGCCATGGATCTCGACGCCGTCGAAGCCGGCGGCAATCGCATTGGCCGCGCCCCTGCGGTAAGCGGCGACGATGCCAGGCAGTTCGTCGAGTTCCAGCGCGCGCGGTTCCGAGACATCGACGAACTGGCCGCCGACGAAGGTCTTGGATTTCGCGCGGATCGCCGATGGTGCCACCGGCGCCTGGCCGCCCGGCTGCAGGTCGACATGGGAAATGCGGCCGACATGCCACAGCTGCAGGAAGATCCTGCCACCGCGGTCATGTACGGCACGGGGCACCGGCTTCCAGCCCTCGACCTGTTCCGGTGAATGGATGCCCGGCGTCGACTGGTAGCCCTGGCCTTCCGGGCAGACCTGGGTCGCTTCGGCAACGATCAGGCCGGCATCGGCGCGCTGGCGGTAATACTCCGCCATCAGGGCGGTCGGCACGTTGCCAGCGCCGGCACGGTTGCGGGTCAGCGGCGCCATCACGATACGGTTGGCCAGCGGGATGTCGCCAAGGCGACAGGGATCGAACAGCGATGTCATGATGGGCTCGTCTGTCTGGTGGGCGGGAGGGATGCGGGAAACGGCGGCCCGCAAGGGGCGTACCTCTCAATGAAGGGCAGTCAGGGCCGGAAGGCAACCCGGTGATGCTGCTTACGCAGCGGCATGCTGCGGGATCAGCGCCGCGGGCGCGGCCTGGCCGAGATAGGCATCGAAAGCAGCGCAGACCTGCCGCAGCAGGCTGCGTGCCCGTTCCGGCACGGTCACCCGCCAGTGACCGATCTCGACCAGGCCCCGCTGCCGCAGCGGTTCCAGCCTGCCGATGGCTTCGGTGAAGACGGCCGGATCTTCGCCGGCCACCTGCGCGGCTGCGGCAAGATCGACTGTCAGATTGCACATCAGCTGTTCGATCACGCTGCCGCGCAGCCGGTCGTTGCCATCCAGTTCGCGCATGCGGGCCACCGGCAGGCGCCCGGCCTGCACTGCCTGGCGCCAGGAGGCGACGGAAGGAGTGTTCTGGGCATAGCCCTGCGGCAGGGTGCTGATCGCCGACGGACCGAACCCCAGCAGCACCTCGCCGGTCTCGGTGGTGTAGCCCTGGAAGTTACGGTGCAGGCTGCCGGCGGCCGCTTTCACCGCCAGCGGGTCGCCGGCCCTAGCGAAGTGGTCGAGGCCGATGCGGTGGAACCCGGCACTGACCAGATAGTGCGCGGCAGCAGCTTCCTGCCCGAAGCGATCCAGCGTGCCGGGCAGGGCAGCAGCATCGATGCGGGCCTGATGCGCTTTCATCCATGGCACATGGGCATAGCCGAACAGCGCCAGCCGGTCGGGATCGAGGACCAGGCTCTGCTCGACGGTTTCCAGCAGGTTGCCGACCGTCTGGTGTGGCAGGCCGTAGATCAGGTCGAGATTGAGCGAGGCAATGCCGGCATCGCGCAGCAGGTCGGCGGTGCGCTGCAGATCGGAGAAGGGCTGGCGGCGGTTGATCGCGGCCTGCACGTGCGGATCGAGGCTCTGCACGCCAAGGCTGGCGCGATTGATGCCGAGCGCGGTCAGGCCGGGCAGCAGGCCGGCATCGCAATGACGCGGGTCCAGCTCGATGGCGATCTCGGCGCCGGGCCGGGGACTGAAATGGCGGTAAAGATGTTCAGCGATGCGCTGCAGGCCGTCGCCGCCGATGATGCCGGGCGTACCGCCGCCGAAATGCAGGCCGCTCAGCATCGCCCGCGCCGGCAGATACTGAGCCACCAGATCGATCTCGCGGGTCAGCAGCTCGGTGTAGCGGGCCAGCGTCTCGCCGCTCTTGGTCACCTGGGTATGGCAGCCGCAGTACCAGCACATCTGCCGGCAGAAGGGTACATGCACATACAGCGCGAAGGCGCTGCCTTCCGGGACGGCGCCGAGCCACTCGCGCCAGCGACGATCCTGGTCCACCGGCCGGAAATGCGGAGCTGTCGGGTAGGACGTGTAACGCGGCACCGGCCCGATCGCGGCGGCGAGGGCGGCAAGCTCCGCGACGGAGGCGGAGGGCTGGGCGATGGCATCGGGGCTCATGCCCCGGAATCTGCAGGCTTTCCCGGCCATGGCCTTGATCTGGCGCAAGACCATGGCCGGCTGCGACAATAACCCATGCCGGGGGTTCCATCCCGGGGCGGACTGCTCTATCCTCGGATGCAGTATTTCAGAAGAGATACTAGCAACAGAGGCGTGTGCGCATGACCTTTCTGGATGCGGCCTTTGCCATTCTGCCGGGCTTGGGGCTGATGCTGTTTGTCGGGATTGCGGGCGATGCGACGGCCCGCGGCATCGGCCGGTTCAGTGCGCGCCGCCATAACATCGACGGACTGCTCGAGCGCCAGCAGGCGCTCCGCGCGGTTTATGACGAGCGGGGCGGCCGGGCCGAGGGGCTGGCCAGGGAACTGGCCAGCATCGAGAGCAGCGCGTCTGCCGCCACCCGCGAGTATGAGCGCATGCGCAAGGCGGAGGCAGCCCTTGCGAATCCAGAAAACCATACGGTCTTCGAGATCGGGCATCTGACGGCCGATTGCGATGGCTGGTACGCCAAGGCCCTGCTGCATCGCGGCCACGAGATGTTCGGCGGCCTCGCCACGCTGCCGACCAACAGCGAGGGTTATCGCATCGCCCGGCTGGTGATCTGGGGCGTCAGCCAGGACGCGGCCCGCCAGATTTGCGCCCAGCGCTTTTCCAATGAGGCATCGCTGCTGTCGCTGCAGAAATTCCGCGGTTTTCTGAAGATCGACGATGCCTGATTTCGGATCTCTTGCCTATCTGCTGGTGCTGGCAGCGAATTTTGCGCTGATCGCCCTGGTGGGCGGCCTGGCTTACGAGAAAGGCCGGGATGCCTGGCAGGTCGCCGCAGCGCGCGCCCGGCAGGCCGCGGATGGCAACCGGTATATGCAGGACAATATCGAATCGGCAGAGAAGCGGGCGGCGCAACTGGTGGAAGAGATCGCGGCGGCGAAGGAGACCCTTGCCAGGGCGCAGGCCAATCTTGAAGCCATGCGCCGCCGGCATGCCGGCGAACCCCTGCCTTTCGCCTTCCGTGCCACCCCCACCGAGAATTTCGATCCGGGCGGCTCGGTCTGGGAGTTCCATGTCCGCCACGATTTTGAAGGGACCGGGACGGAAGACGGCCACCCCGCCGAATTATGGCAGAAAGGCAGGCTTTATCTGGTCCAGTCGACCACCCAGCAATCGGCCCAGGCGCAGCTGGAACGGCGGCTGCGGCCCTCCGACGGATTCCAGATCCGGCTGGTCCGGCGGCTGGAACACGAGCCGGTCAGGGCGGTCGAACGGGTCAGCTAAATGATTGGAAAACAGAAAGTAATCTCTCGCGCGGCCTGTGACAGCGATCACATCGGTTAACGCCGCGGCATGGCATAAACCGGGGGTCAGCGTCGAGGGACGACCCCTCGTGTTCCCCAACTCCCACCCCGGAGCCGCAAGGCTTCCGGGGTTTTTTCTTGGTCGCGGGCGGCAGGCTCCGGTCAGCCGAAACTGTCGGCGATGATGCCGGCATACCAGCCGGCGGTATGCTCGGCCTCGGCCTTGCGATGGGCGGCATCGGCTTTCGCGGGCGACACGCCGCCGGCATTGGGCACGGCGGCAACGCCGTTCGGGCCGACCCGGTAGGTGTCGGTGACCGAAATGCCGTAATCCGGCGTCACCAGACTGTAGCAGGTATTGTGGAACACCGCCGCCGGCGGTGTGCTGCCACGCAGCGAGGCGACGACATTGGCTGCCACCACCTTGGCCTGGCTGTTCGCCGCGGTGCCGGATTTGGGCATCGCGCCGGCGATCGAGGCATCACCCAGCACATAGACGTCGCGGGCCTTCTTCGATGCGAAGCTGTCTGGCTCGACGGCACACCAGCCATTCGCTTCCGCGAGGCCGGCATCCAGCGCGATGCGGCCGGCCGATTGCGGCGGGATGACGTTGATCACCGCGCCTTTCTCCTTGCCGAAGCCGGTGGTGACGGTCATGGCTTTCGGATCGACGCTCTCGACCCTGCCGCCATCCTTGCCGGCGATCCATGTGATCATGCCGGGATACTGGCTTTCCCAGCCGGGCATGAACAGGCCCTGTTTCGAGAAGGCGTCCTTGGCGTCGAGCACCAGGATTTTCGATTTCGGCTTATGGGTCTTCAGGTACCAGGCGATCATGCTGACCCGTTCATAAGGACCGGGCGGACACCGGAAGGGATTGGCCGGCGGGCAGACGATCACCGTGCCGCCATCGGCCATGCTTTCCAGCTGGCGACGCAGCAGCAGGGTCTGCGGCCCGGCCTTCCAGGCATGCGGCATCACGGTGTTGGCGGCCTGCTCACTCCAGCCCGGGACGCCGTCGTATTTCAGTTCGATGCCGGGAGCCACCACCAGCCGGTCATAATTGACCTGGTTGCCATCGCGCAGGCGCACGCGCTTCTGGGCGGCATCGATGGCGGCGGCCTCGGCCTGCACCAGCCGGACGCCGTAGCGCTGCTGCAGCGGCGTGCGGCGGTGGGTGATGTCGTCGATCTGGCGGATGCCGCCCAGCACGTAATTCGAGAACGGGCAGGTGATATAGCTGGCATCGCGGTCGATCAGGGTGACCTCGACCGACGGGTCGAACTGCTTGATGTAGCGGGCGGCGGTGGCGCCGCCGAAGCCGCCGCCGATCACCGCCACCCGGCCGCGGGTCTGGGCGCGGGCGATATGGGGCAGTGCAAAGGCGGCAGCGCCGGAGGCGGCGGCGGTCAGCAGGCGGCGGCGGGAGAAGGTTGGCGTGGTCATGGCGCGTCTCCTTCAGTTCTTCGACAGGTAGTCGGCGAGCGCCTTCAGCTGCTCGTCGGAATAGCCGCGGGCAATGCGGCCCATGATGGTGGAGGGGCGTTTGTCGGTCTTGAAGTCGAGCAGCGCCTGGTGGAGCGTCGCCGCGTCGCCGCCATGGATCGGCGGCATGGTCGGCGAGACATAGCTCTGGCTGCCATGGCAGACATTGCAGGTCTGGGCCGCAAAGGCGGTGTCGCTGGGGGTGGTGGGTTTCTGCTGGGCTGCGGCAGGCAGGGTCGCTGCAGCCAGAATGGCGGCCAGGCCCCAGGGCGAGACACGACGCGGCATGATCTTCCTCCCGTATCAGTCCTGCGGGCAGGATAGGCAGGTGCCGTCAGTTCAGCAAATGATTTTGTTAAAATCCACAATCAACACTGCACAGGTGTTTTTAATCCGCATGCGGCTGGTCGCGGACCCGGATCAGGTCCCGATGCCGCAGAATGTGCGGGCCTGCACCAGTTCGCCGTTTTTCTGCCAGCCGGCCTCTGCCAGGGCGACGAAGACCTCGGCGATATCCTCCGGTGCCGGCAGGGCGGCCGGGTCCTCGCCCGGGAAGGCTTCGGCCCGCATCCTGGTGCGGGTGCCGCCCGGATTGACCAGATTCACCCGGATGCTGGTCTGCTCGCATTCCCGGGCATAGCCCAGCACCATGGCCTCCAGCGCCGCCTTCGAGGCGGCATAGGCACCCCAGTAGGCGCGGATGTCGCGGGCCACCGTGGAGGTGACGAAGATGGCGCGGCCGGCCGGCGAGGCGAACAGCAGCGGGTGCACCGCGCGGATCAGCCGCTGGTTGGCATGCACGTTCAGGCGGAACACCTTCTCCCACAGGTCGGGCGGGAACTGGTGCAGCGGCGTCATGCGGCCGAACATGCCGGCATTGCCGACCACGATGTCGAGGCGGCCGAAGCGCTCGAACAGCGGCGCGGCAAGGCCGTCGATCATCTGCGGCTTGTCGAGGTCGAGCGGCACCAGCGTGGCACTGCCGCCCAGCGCCTTGATCTCGTCGTCCAGCTCCTCCAGCGCGCCGGTGGTGCGGGCAACGCAGACCACATGGGCGCCCTCGGCAGCGTAACGCTTGGCGATGGCGGCACCGATGCCGCGGCTGGCGCCGGTGATCAGCGCAATCCGGTCTTTCAGACGCATGATACTTCCGTATGTGTTGTTAGCCGGTTTCGGCAAGCAGGGTCAGCTGGCGCGGGCCGCGGGTGGAGCGGGCCACCTCGTCGGTCAGGCCGATCGGATAGCTGCCCGAGAAGCAGGCATCGCAGAAGGCCGGTTTGGCTGCATCGCGGGCCGGCTGGCCCATGGCGCGGTAGAGACCGTCCATGGACAGGAAGGCAAGGCTGTCGGCCTTGATGAACTTTGTCATCTCCTCGACCGTATGGGTGGCTGCCAGCAGCTTGCTGCGCTCCGGCGTGTCGACGCCGTAGAAGCAGCTGTGGGTGGTCGGCGGCGAGGCGATGCGCATGTGTACCTCTTTTGCGCCGGCCTCGCGCACCATCTCGACGATCTTGGTCGAGGTGGTGCCGCGCACGATGGAATCGTCCACCAGGATCACCCGCTTGCCCTCGATATAGGCGCGGTTGGCATTGTGCTTCAGCTTGACGCCCAGATGGCGGATCTGGTCGGTCGGCTCGATGAAGGTGCGGCCGACATAGTGGTTGCGGATGATGCCGAGCTCGAAGGGGATGCCGCTCTCGGCGGCATAGCCGATGGCCGCCGGCACGCCGCTGTCGGGGACCGGGATCACCACGTCGGCCGGCACGCCGTTCTCGCGGGCCAGTTCGGCACCGATGCGCTTGCGCGCCTCGTAGACGCTGAGCCCCTCGACCTGAGAATCCGGCCGGGCAAAATAGATGTATTCGAAGATGCAGAAGCGGCGCGGTACCTTCGGGAAGGGATGCAGCGAATGGATGCCATCGTCGTCGATGACGATCAGTTCGCCAGGCTCGACATCGCGCACGAACTCGGCCCCCAGGATATCGAGTGCGCAGGTTTCGGAGGCGAGGATCGGCGCCCCCTTGAGATTGCCCAGCACCAGCGGCCGCACGCCCCAGGGGTCGCGCACGCCGATCAGCTTCTTCGGCGTCAGCGCCACCAGCGCATAGGCGCCCTCGATCTGCAGCAGGGCGTCGACGATGCGGTCGACCACGCTGGTCTTGCGGCTCAGTGCCACCAGATGGGTGATGACCTCGGTGTCCATGGTGGACTGGAAGATGCTGCCCTTGGCAACAAGGTCGTCGCGGATCGCCCGCGCATTGGTCAGGTTGCCGTTATGGGCCAGCGCGATGCCGCCCAGCTCGAGATCGGCGTAGATCGGCTGCACGTTGCGCAGCAGGGTGCCGCCCGAGGTGGAGTAGCGCACATGGCCGATGGCGCGGTCGCCGGGCAGGTCGCGGATCACCTTCTCGGACGAGAAGTTCGGCGCCACATGGCCCAGCGCCCGGTGGCTGTTGAAGCGGCCCTCGTGGAAGGCGACGATGCCGGCGGCCTCCTGGCCGCGATGCTGCAGGGCATGCAGGCCGAGCACGGTGTTGGCGGCGGCATCGATCGAGCCGAACATGCCGAAGATGCCGCATTCCTCATGCAGCTTGTCGTCGTCGAACGGATTGGTCAGCATTCCTGGCGGCTCCATCGCGCAACCGGCTGGTGACGGCTGCGGCTTCAAGGCTTGTCCCGATCCTTGATCAGGCTTTCGATGCCCCGGCGTTCCTCGGTCTTATAGCCGGTTTGCGGCGGCGAGTCAGCGCCATCGGCCGGTCTTTGCGGCTGGTCCGGCGACCGGTAGGTCGGCACCGGGGCCGTCTGGCGGGCCGGCACCGCCGGCTTTTCCGCCGGCCGGCCGGGACTGAGCTGCCGCATCACCAGATCCATGCCCCAGGTGTAACCCAGCACCGCCAGCGGCCGGGTGCGGGCCTCCAGCAGCCAGACCGGCTGGGTCGGCGGCGGTATCAGGCGGTCCGCCGCCCACCAGGCGATCACCACGATCAGGGCACCGCGGGCCAGTCCGAACAGGAAACCGAGGCTGCGATCCACGGCCGAAACCGCCGAGGCACGCACCTGCTCGGAAATCCAGTGGGTTGCCAGCGAGCACAGGATCAGGGTCGGCAGGAACAGGGCGGCGCCGGCCGCGATCAGGTACAGATACAGGTTGTCGATATAGGACCGGGCGATGCCTTCGGCAACCGGGAAGAACATGATGGTCACCGCCACCGCGATCACCCAGCCGGCGATGCCCAGCACCTCCTTGACGAAGCCGCGGAACAGCGCCAGCAGGCCCGACAGCAGCAGGACGGCGATCACCACCAGGTCGACGGGGTTGACGGGCAGGGCGGACATGCCTCAGTCCTCCGCCCCGGTCCAGCCGGACCGGTCGCGGCCGGCGGCGGCGCGTTTCGCGGCGGCGCGGGCGGCGGGGAACAGTTCGACCAGTTCGTTCAGGCGCATCAACTCGCTCGTTCCGATGCCCTTGACCTTGCTCTTTGCCCCGGCCGGCATCACCGCATGCTCGAAGCCCAGCTTGGCGGCCTCTTTCAGCCGCGCTTCGCCCTGGCTGACCGGGCGCACCTCGCCGGCGAGGCTGATCTCGCCGAAAAACACCGTCCGCTCCGGGGCGGGGGTATCGGCCAGTGCCGACAGCAGGGCGGCGGCAACGGCCAGATCGGCGGCCGGTTCGACGACTCTCAGTCCCCCGGCGACATTCAGGTAGACGTCGCAGCCGGAGTAGCGCAACCCGCAGCGCGCGTCCAGCACGGCCAGCACCATGGCCAGCCGTCCGGTATCCCAGCCGACCACGGTGCGGCGCGGGGTCGCCAGCGGCGAGGGGGCGACCAGGGCCTGGATCTCGACCAGCAGCGGCCGGGTGCCTTCCATGCCCGCGAAAATGGCAGAGCCCGCCACCGGTTCGCCTTTTCCGGCGTCGGAGCGGCCGAGGAACAGGGCCGAGGGATTCGGCACTTCCGAAAGGCCGCCATCGGTCATGCTGAACACGCCGATCTCGTCGGTGGCGCCGAAGCGGTTCTTCACGGCGCGCAGGATGCGGAACTGGTGGCCGCGCTCGCCCTCGAAATACAGCACGGTGTCGACCATATGCTCGACCACGCGCGGGCCGGCGATCTGGCCGTCCTTGGTGACATGGCCGACCAGGAAGACGGTGGCATTCGACTGCTTGGCGACCCGGATCAGTTCATGGGCGCAGGCGCGCACCTGGTTCACCGTGCCGGGCGCGCTCTCGATATTGTCGGCGAAAATGGTCTGGATCGAATCGATCACAATCACCGAGGGGGCGCCTTTCGCCTGCGACATGGCGGCATCGATACCGGCGAGGATGTCGCGCAGGGAATTGGCGGCTGCCAGCATGACCGGCGCATCGGCGAGCCCCAGCCGCTGGGCGCGCAGGCCGATCTGGGCGACGGCCTCTTCGCCGGAGACATAGAGGGCCGTGGTGCCCTTGCGGGCCAGCACGGCCACCGCCTGCAGCAGCAGGGTGGATTTGCCGATGCCGGGATCGCCGCCGATCAGGATGGCCGAGCCCGGCACCAGCCCGCCGCCCAGCACGCGGTCGAATTCGGCAATGCCGGTGAGATTCCGCGCCACGCTGTCGGGCTGGCCGCTGAGGCTGGCAAAACTGATTGCCTTGCCCCTGCCGGAAGACAGCCCCTTGGGAACGGCGGTCTTCGGGGCTTCCTCGGCCAGGGTGTTCCACTCGCCGCAGGCATCGCAGCGGCCCTGCCATTTGCGGTAGGCGGCGCCGCAGGACTGGCAGACAAAGGATGCCGACTCCCGTGCCATTTACGGCTTCAGCACTTCCATCTTGATCGGGCCCTCGGCGCGACCATGAATGAACTGGTCGACATAGTCGTTGCCGGAATGGTCGACATCGGCCGCCGGGCCCTGCCAGATGATGCGGCCCTTGTAGATCATCGCGATGTAGTCGGCGATCTTGCGCGCGCTGGCCATGTCGTGGGTGATGCTCAGCGTGGTGGCGCCCAGCTTCTGCACGCAGGAGACGATCAGGTTGTTGATGACGTCGGCCATGATCGGGTCGAGGCCGGTGGTCGGCTCGTCGAAGAAGATGATCTCCGGCTCGGCGGCGATGGCGCGGGCAAGGGCAACGCGCTTCTGCATGCCACCCGACAGCTCGGCCGGCGACAATTCGCCGACCTCGGGGCCCAGCCCGACCTGGCCCAGTTTGTCGAGTGCGATCTGCCGGGCCTGGTCGCGTGCCATGTTGCGGCCCTGGATCAGGCCGAAGGCGACGTTTTCCCAGACCTTCAGGCTGTCGAACAGGGCAGAGCCCTGGAACAGCATGCCGAACTTGCGCAGGGCGGCCTCGCGCTGGCCGGCATTGAATTTCATCGAATCCTGACCGTCGATCAGGATCTGGCCCTGTTCGGGGCGGATCAGGCCGAGCACGCATTTCAGCATCACCGACTTGCCGGTGCCCGAGCCGCCGATCACCACCAGCGATTTGCCGCGCGGCACTTCGAGGTCGATGCCGTCCAGCACCACCTTCTTGCCGAAGCGCTTGTGCACGCCCTTCAGGGCTATCTTGGCGTCGCTGCTCATTTGCCCGAGAAGAAGAGTTCGGTGACGAAGTAGTTCGCCACGAGGATCAGGATCGAGGCCGAGACGACGGCATCGGTGGTGGCGCGGCCGACGCCCTGGGCGCCGCCCTTCGAATGGAAGCCGTGATAGCAGCCCATCAGTGCGATGATGAAGCCGAAAACCGAAGCCTTCACCAGGCCGGAGATCACGTCGGTCGCCTCGAGGAAGTCGTAGGTGTTCTTCAGATAGATCGCCTGGTTGAAACCGAGCTTCTGGGTGCTGACCAGATAGCCGCCCATCACGCCGATGATGTCGGCCACCAGGATCAGGGCCGGCAGGGTGACCACGCCGGCAATCATGCGCGGCGCCACCAGGTATTTGTAGGGGTTGGTCGACAGGGTGGTCAGCGCGTCGATCTGTTCGGTCACCCGCATCGTGCCGATTTCGGCGGCCATGGCCGAGGCAACCCGGCCGGCGACCATCAGGCCGCCCAGCACCGGGCCGAGCTCGCGGGTGATGCCCAGCACGACGATCCACGCCACCGCGCTTTCCGCATTCAGGCGCGACGAGCCGAGATAGATCTGCAGCGCCAGCACCATGCCGGTGAACAGCGCGGTCAGGCCGACCACCGGCAGCGAGTAATAGCCGATCACCATCATCTGCCGGCCGATCAGCCGCAGATAGACCGGTGGCGCGAAGGCATGGCGCACGCCGTTGAAGGTGAACAGCGAGACCCGGCCGATGGCGGCGAGGAAATCGAGGAAGACGCGGCCGACGACGGCAACCGGGTTCATGCGCCGGCCCCCGTGGCGCCCGTACCGGCATAGATGCGGCGGTAGCGGTGGCCGAGCTGGGTCAGCAGCTCATAGGCGTTGGTGCGTGCGGCTTCGGCCTGGTCGTCGATATCGACGCCGCCGCCCAGCAGGCTGACGGCGGTGCCCGGCAGGCAGTCTTCCGGCGCAAGCGCGGAGACGTCCAGCGTGATCAGATCCATGGAGACCCGACCCGCGAGAGGAACTCTGACATGGCCCTGCCGACCCCTGATGACGGCGCTGCCCCGACCGGAGAGCGCACGAGAGAACCCGTCTGCGTAACCGACCGCCACGGTGGCAATTCGGCTCGGTTTTTCAACGATATAGCCGGCACCGTAGCCAACGGTCTGGCCCCTGTCAACGGAACGGACCTGGAGGATTTTCCCTTGCAGGTGAACCACTTCCGACATCCGCGCGGCCCTGTGGCGGGGTGTGTCGCCCGGGCCCAGCGGATTGGCCCCGTATAACCCGATTCCCGGGCGCAGGATGTCGTGGTGATAGCCGGTGCCGAGGAAGATGCCGGCGGAGTTGGTCAGGCTGCCCTTCAGTCCCGGGAAACGGGCCCGCCAGGCCGCGAAGCGGTCGCGCTGGGCGGGATTGTGCGGGTTGTCCGCTTCCTCGGCGCAGGCGAGATGGGTCATCACGAAGTCCAGCGCGATGCCTTCCAGGCGGGACGGATCGTCGGCGACGGCTGCGGCCTCGGCATCGGTCAGGCCGAGCCGGTTCATGCCGGTGTCGATATGCAGGGCCGCGGGCAGGGCGCGGCCGAGCCGCCGGGCCTCCGCCGCCCAGGCGGCGATCTGGCCGGGCGTGGACAGGACGGGGCTGAGGCCGGCCGCCGCGATGTCGGGCTCCGCGCCGGGCGCCGGACCATGCAGGATATGGATCGCGGCATCGGGCAGCACCTTGCGCAGGTCCAGCGCCTCGGTGGTATGGGCAACGAAGAACCGGCGGCATCCGGCCCGCCAGAGGGCGGGGCCGGCCATCGCCGCGCCGGTGCCATAGGCATCGGCCTTCAGGATGCCGGCGCATTCACTGCCCGGCGCCATCGCCGCAAGGCGGCGCCAGTTGGCGACCAGCGCGTCGAGGTCGATGCTGAGAATCGCCTGGTCGCCGAATTCCGTCATGGCCGCTGTTTAGCCCAGCCGCCGGCAAAGGAACAGGCCTGAAATCCTTCGGGCTTGCGGTTTCCGGCCCTTGGCGCCAGATTGGGGTCATGTGGGGATAGGCCACGGAAGAGGGCGATTGTCACCGTTGCGGCGGCTGCCGGCAGGCAGCCACGGCGACTCGTCCGAGGGTTTGATGTCCGAGTCCGTTTCTTCCCCCGCCACCGGCAGGATATTCCGCCGTCTGTCCGGCAACCCCTATCTGCTGCTGGTGCTGACCATGGCCATGTGGGGCGGCCATTCGGTGGTCAGCCGTCTGGCCGTGGGCGAGATTTCGCCGGCCTCGCTGACCTGCCTGCGCTGGCTGGTGGTCTCCAGCCTGATGTTTTCGCTCACCTGGCGCGGCCTGCGCGCGCACTGGCCGGTGCTGCGGCCGCGGCTCGGCTATCTGGCGCTGATGGGCACGCTGGGCTACACGGCCTATAACACGCTGCTTTACTGGTCGGCGCATACCACCACCGCCATCAATATCAGCATCATCAACGCCGCCATGCCGGCGCTGATCTTCGCCGGCGCGCTGCTGATGTTCGGCCAGCGCGTGCTGCCGCTGCAATGGGTCGGCATGATCGTGTCGATGGCCGGGGTGGTGATCACGGCGGCGAAGGGCGATCTGTCGACGCTGGTGAATCTCAGCGTCAATCGCGGCGACATCCTGATCCTGATCGCCACCATTCTCTATGCCGGCTATTCGGTGCTGCTGCGCAGCCGGCCGGCGGTGCCCAGCCTGGTCTTCTTCGCCGCGATGGCGCCGGCCGCGGCGATCTCGTCGATCCTGCTGCTGGGCGTCGAGATCGCTGCCGGCGAGTTCTTCTGGCCGAGCTGGAAGGGCTGGCTGGTGCTGGTCTTCGTGGCGATCTTTCCGTCGCTGCTGTCGCAGATCTTTTTCATCCGTGCCGTCGAGCTGATCGGCGCCGGCCGGGCCGGGTTGTTCACCAACCTGATGCCGCTGTTCGGTGCCGGCTTCGCCATGCTGATCCTCGGCGAGGTGCTGGCACCATTCCATGTCGTGGCGCTGGTGCTGGTGATCGGCGGCATCCTGCTGGCCGAATTGCGGCGGCGCTAGCAGGCCGGAACAGGCGGGGCCACGCGGGACGCGGCCCCGCCGCCGGTCGATGCCGGCGATCAGTGCTTGCGCATGTCGTGGCCGGGGCCGCCCATCATGCTGCCCATGCCGCCGCCCATGCGGGCGAAAAGCAGGTCGGCGGTCTTCCGCTGCTCCGGCGACAGGGCGCCGTAGAGCGGCTTGTAGGCGGCGAGAAAGCGCTCGCTGTCGGCGAGGGCGGCCTTCATGAGCATGGTGCGGCGTTCCATCCGCTCGACCGAGCTGTCCGGCCGGTCGGCGCGGACGGCTGTCATGCGCGCCTGCATGTCTTTGGCGCCGGCGCGCATCTCGCCGGCCAGCCGGTCGAACAGCGGCTGCTGCGTGGCGGTCAGCTTCAGTTCGGTCTGCAGGAAGGCGATGCGGCCTTCGATGAACTGCCCGGGCATGGCGCGGTTCGCATGGGGGCGTGCGGGCTGGCCGGGCTGCGCATCAGCGGCCGGCGAAGACTGGGCCCGGGCGGGCTGGGCCTGGGCGGAGGGCAGGCCGGCGGCGAGGCCGGCAGTGCCCAGCGAGGTCGCCATCAGGGCGGCGGCAAGCAACGGACGGGATTTGATCATGGCGGTCTCCTTCGGGTGAGGCGGCGGGGCGGTGCAGCCTGCTGCTGCACCGCCCTCGCCACATTCTCACGGGAGGCGGCCGGCTTTCCTGCGCGGCAGGGCCTAGGCGCCGTCGCCGGTCAGTTCGGGCAGGTCGCCGGTGCTGTCGGGCAGGGCCGGCATGGAATCGCCGGCGATACTGTCCAGAGACAGCAGCGGGACCAGCCGGTCGTCGACATTGGCGATGCCATCCACCAGACGCGACGACCAGTTGTCGGTTTCGTCCGGCCGGGTGACCGTGCTGCCGTCGACCGACACGATGTCCGACACGCTGTCGACCAGCAGGCCGACCGGCTTGCCATGCACGGTGGCAACCACGATCACGTTCTGGGCCGTCGGTTCCGGGGTCGGCTTGCCGAGGATGCGGCGGGCATCGAAGACCGGCAGCACATTGCCGCGCAGATTGATGATGCCGAGGCAGCTCGGATCGGTGTTCGGCAGTGGCGATACCGGCGACCAGCCGCGGATTTCCTGGATCTTCAGCAGCGGCAGGGCGTAACTCTGGTCGCCGACATTGATCAGCAGTGCGTCGTAGCGGTCCATGGCTCAGAATTCCCGCCAGTCGGCATCGGCGGCCGGCGCGGTCTGGCCGGTCTGCTTCATGGCCGGGGCCGGTTTCGCCTTCGCCGCACCCTGCGGCTGGGCCTTGGCCGGGCCGGGGCGCAGCGGCGTGACCTCGGCCGTGCGGGTCGCGGCAGCCGGTTTGCCGGTATTGCCGGTGCGGAAGAAGCCGACCAGCTGGGCCAACTGGCCCGCCTGTTCGGACAAGGCCTGGGCCGAGGCCGAGGTCTCTTCCACCAGGGCGCCGTTGCGCTGGGTCATCTCGTCCATCGAGCCGACCGCGGTGTTGATCTGCTCGAGGCCGGTGGCCTGCTCGCGGCTGGCCGCGGCGATCTCGGCGACGATGTCCGAGACCTTTTTCACGGCGCCGACGATCTCGGTGAGTGTCTCCCCGGCTTGGCCGACCAGCTTGCCGCCCTCGCGGACCTGGCCGTTCGACTGGGTGATCAGCGCCTTGATGTCCTTCGACGCATTGGCCGAACGCTGCGCGAGAGCCCGCACTTCCTGGGCCACCACCGCAAAGCCCTTGCCGGCCTCGCCGGCACGGGCTGCCTCGACCGAGGCGTTCAGCGCCAGCAGGTTGGTCTGGAAGGCGATTTCGTCGATCAGGCCGACGATGTCGCTGATCTTGCCGGCCGAACCCTCGATCTGGTTCATCGCCGTGACCACGTCGCCCATCACATGGCCGCCCTTGTCGGCAGCGTCGCGGGCCACGCTTGCCAGCTGGCTGGCGGCCTGGGCGTTGTCGGCATTCTGCTTCACCGTGGTGGTGATCTCGTGCATGGAGGCGGCCGTCTCCTCGATCGAGGCAGCCTGGCTTTCCGTGCGCTGCGCCAGGTCCTGACTGCCGGTCGAGATTTCCGCCGAGGCATCGCGCACCGCGGCGGCGCTCTCGTTCAGCTTGCCGGCGAAGTCACGCAGCTTGTCGGACATGCCGTTGACGCCGTCCTTCAGGTTGCCGAACACGCCCTGGTAGCTGCCGGTGACCTTGCGGGTCAGGTCGCCCTGGGCCATGCCGCCGGTCACCGTGGCGAGTTCGCCGGTGATGTTCTGCAGCATGCCGGTCAGGCCGTTCAGCCGCTGGCTGATGGTCAGCAGGAACCCTTCCTTGTCGGTTTCGTTCAGGCGGGTGTCCAGATCGCCGGCGGCAGCCTTGTCGCAGAGCGCGGAGATCTCCTCGATGGCCTTGCGCTCGCGCGTCTCGCGGGCGGCGCGCTGCTCCTCGGCCGTGCGGCGCTGCTCGGCAATATCGGCCTCGGCCTTCTCGCGGGCGATCATGTTGTCCTTGAACACCTGCACGGTCTTGGCCATGGTGCCGATCTCGTCCTTGCGGGCGGTGCCGTCGATGGCGGTGGCAGTGTTGCCGTCGGCAAGGTTCTGCATGGTGCCGGCCAGGCGGTTGATCGGACGGCTGATGGTCAGGAAGGCGATGGCAAAACCCAGGCCGACCGAGATGGCGATGGCGCTGACGGACAGGGTGATCAGCAGGGGAATCTCGTAGGCAGCAAAGGCCTCGATCTCGGCGAAAATCCGGTCAATGCCGGCATCGTTGCGCCGGGCAGCCTCTTCCAGCGAGTCGTTCAGTGCCTTGCGGTTGGCGCGGTTGGCTTCGTTGTTGCCCTGCTCGTTGGCGGCGGCCGGGCTGACCTCGGTGCCGAGCCGGGCGGTCTCGCGCCGGAACTTGATGAAATCCTCCATGACCTGGCGGCGCTCGGCAAAGGCGGCGCGGCGCTCGGGCGGGATGGTGGCCTCGTATTGCGGGATCAGCTTCTCCATCTCGGCGAGGCTGGCGGTCATACCCTTGGCGAAGCGGGCGGCGGCCTCGCTGTCCTTCGACATGTAGACGCCGCGGGAATCCATCACCACGGCGTTGACCAGCCCGTCGATCTTCAGGGCGTAGATCGAGCGCCGGGCCACACTCTTCAGTTCGTAGGTCTTGGCCGACAGGGTGGTGACGGCATCGTAGCCGATTGCACCGACGGCACCGATGCCCAGCGCCGCAATCAGCAGCACGATGGCGATGCGGGTACCGATTTTCAGGTTGTTCAGGATGCCCATGACGCTCACTCCGGTTCGGGGCGCCGTGTGGCGCCGCTGGTTGGATGAGCAAATTGGTATTGTTTCGCAGCCGCCTACGGGAGTGTGTTTCCGGTAACCTTATGAAATGTAAACCCTTGGGAAAACGGGGCTTCCGGCAGGGGGCAGGCGGTCGGGCAGGGCAGGAACAACCGGAGGGATGCGTGCCGGCTCAGTAGGCTTCCGGCAGGTGGTCGGCGGCGACATGGTCGCCGAAGCGGGTGAAGGCGCTCTCGAAATGCAGGACCACGCGGCCGATCGGGCCGTGACGCTGCTTGCCGATGATCACCTCGGCCAGGTTCTGGATGCGGTCCATCTTTTCCTGCCAGGCGACATGCTCGGGCGTGCCCTCGGAGGGCTGCTTGCGCATCTCGTAATACTCCTCGCGGAACACGAACATGACGACGTCGGCATCCTGCTCGATGGCGCCCGATTCACGCAGGTCCGACAGCTGCGGCCGCTTGTCGTCGCGGCTTTCCACCGCGCGGCTGAGCTGGGAGAGGGCGATCACCGGCACGTTCAGGTCCTTGGCCAGCGCCTTCAGCGCCTGGGTGACCTCGGAGATTTCCTGCACGCGGTTGTCGTTGCGGCGCGAATTGGCACCGCGCACCAGCTGCAGATAGTCGACCACGATCATGCCGATATTGTGGGTGCGTTTCAGCCGGCGGGCGCGGCTGCGCAGCAGCGCGATGGAAATCGCGCCGGTATCGTCGATGAAGAAGGGGATCTGTTCCAGCAGCCGGCTCTTGGGCACGATCTCGCGGGTGAATTCGTCGTCGGTGATCTCACCGCGGCGCAGCCGTTCCGACTGGATGCGGGTCTGCTCCGAGAGAATACGGGTGGCGAGCTGCTCGGCCGACATTTCCAGGCTGAAGAAGGCAACCGGCGCGCCCTCGGCGCCATCGGTCTCGAAATACTTCTTGGCGGCATTGAAGGCCATGTTGGTGACCAGCGCCGTCTTGCCCATCGAGGGGCGGCCGGCAAGGATGATCAGGTCCGAGGCATGCATGCCGCCGAGCATGCGGTCCATGTCCTTCAGGCCGGTGGTCACGCCGCTGAGGCCGCCTTTCTGCCAGGCCGACTGCACGGATTCGATCGACTGGCGGATCGAATCGCGGAACGAGACGAAACCGCCATCCGAGCGGCCCTCGTCGGCCAGCTTGAACAGCCGCTGCTCGGTTTCCTCGACCTGGTCGGTGGCGGGCTCCTCGACCTTGGGGTCGTAGGCGCGGTTGACCATGTCTTCGCCGATGCTGATCAGTTCGCGGCGCAGCGCCAGGTCATGGATCACCTTGGCGTAATCCTCGGCGTTGATCACCGTGGTGGCGGCGGCGGCCAGCCGGGCCAGATAGGCCGGGCCGCCGGCCTTGGCGATCACCTCGTCGCGCTCGAAATAGGCCTTCAGGGTGACCGGATTGGCGATTTCGCCGCGCTCGATCAGGGTCAGGGCCGCCTCGTAGATGCGGCGATGGGCCTCGTGGAAGAAATGCGTCGCCAGCAGGAAGCCCGACACCTTCATCGCCGCGTCGTTGTTGACGAGGATGGCGCCCAGCAGCTCCTGCTCGGCATCGAGGTTATGGGGCTGGATGCGGAAGCTGGGTTCGGGGGTGCCGGAAGCGGTGGCCTGGTCGTTGGCGGAGGGTGTTGAGAAAGGGCTCACCACGGCCATGGCGGATTTCTTCCCGGTTCGAGCTTCGTGTCAGGCGGTCCGTGACGGCGCGGCGACAGTTTTATGGCATCGCGACGTGGCGGGGCGGCATTAACAGCCAAGCGGCGCCACACTTCCAGTCCCAGATTTCTGTTGACGGGACATTATCCACCGGATTTTCGCTGGGGGTAAGTCGCCTGTCTAAGTCGGTGTTGCAGCAGCGATTTCCGGCCGCGCAAAAAACTCATCCACAGACCCTGTCCGAATGGACAGGAAAACGAATCGGGCCGGCATCGCTGCCGGCCCGCTCGGTACAGTCGGTAGGCTGTCGCTGGCGGCCGTATCTCTGCCGATACGGCGGCGACAGTCAGGCCTCGGCGGCCTCGTCCTCGTCCTCGTCGGCCGCCTCGGCCTCGTCGCCCTCGAGGGCGACGCCCTCGTCGAGCAGGCTCTCGGCATTCACCTGTGCCTCGGCCTCGGCCTCGGAGCGGGCGACATTCACCTTCACCTCGGTGCTGACCTCGGCATGCAGCACGACCTTCACGGCATACACGCCAACCATCTTGATCGGGCTGGACAGCACGATCTGGTTGCGGTTGACGCTGAAGCCCGCGGCGGTGACAGCTTCCGCGATGTCGCGGGCGCTGACCGAGCCGTAGAGCTGGCCGCTGTCGCCGGCCTGGCGCAGCAGGGCGACCGCAGTGCCCTCCATCTTGGCGGCAACCTTCTCGGCCTCGCCCTTCTTGGCCAGGTTCTGCGCCTCGAGCTGGGCGCGCTGGGTTTCAAACACGGCCCTGTTGGCATCGGTGGCCCGCAGCGCCTTCTTGCGCGGCAGCAGGAAGTTCCGGGCGTAGCCGTCCTTCACCTTCACCACATCGCCCATCTGGCCGAGATTTTCGACACGTTCGAGCAAAATCACTTGCATCAGTTGTTCTCCCGGTCGGTTCCGGTCCCGGCGAGGTGCCGGCGGAAACCCGCCCATTCTTCGATCAGTCCAAGGATGACCATCAGCACGACAATCAAGGCGCCCAGCTGGCCAACCACCAAAGCCGCGTAGAAGGCGGCCAAAAGCAAACCCGGCATGGCGGTCTTGGCCGCCAGGCCATGCACCACCGCCAGCCCCTGCAACAGGTAGGGGAAGGCGAGAACCGTCGTCATCGTGATGGCCGCGAAGGCGGCGTCGCGCGGCAGCACGACAATCGCCAGGGCGGCCACCGCCAGCAGAACCACCAGGAAACGCGGCAGTGCCAGCGCGCGGTATTGCGGGCTGGGGCGGCGGTTCTGCTTCAGCATCACCGCCATGCCCTGGGCCAGCACCCCGTTGAGGACCATCGCCACCAGCCAGCCGAAGGTCATCGCCGACGGCAGCAGCGGCGCCAGATAGGCCGCGATATCCGCCGCATCGACACCCTTGCCGGCCAGCTCGGGGATGGCCTGCTGGAAGGCGACCAGCATCTTCTCGACGGCCGGCTGGATGGTGCCGGGCAGGCCGCCCTCGTTGCCGGCAGTCACCAGCAGCGCGAGGACGAACAGGCCGGCAGCCCAGCCGGACAGCCAGAGCACCAGCCGGCCCGCCGGATACCATTCCAGCGCGCCGGATACCGGCTCGGCTTCCGGACCCGCTTCCCCGGCCGGCCGGGCCAGCAGTGCCTGCCGGACCAGGATCGCGGACGGGGCCGCGAAAAAGGCCAGGAAGATCGCACTGGTGGCCGGACCGCTGAGGCCGCTGACCGCCGTGCCTACCGCGCCGGCGATGCCCACGGCGAGCACGCCATGGGTCAGGCCGGCCAGCAGCAGCGGCAGTGGCGCCAGATAGGAGAGCACGAAGCCGAGCAGACCGTGGGCCACGGTCAGCGTCAGCACCGCACTCGCCAGGCCGGCAAGGCCACCGATGATCAGGCTGCGGGTCATATCCGGGGTTCCCTCACGCGACCGTCGGCTGACGGCCGCTCAGGACCTTACTTGATGACGAAGGGCAGCAGCGCCAGGTTGCGCGCGCGCTTGATGGCCTGGGCCAGTTCGCGCTGCTTCTTGGCGGATACTGCGGTGATGCGCGAGGGCACGATCTTGCCGCGTTCGGAAATGAACCGCGACAGCAGCTTCGTGTCCTTGTAGTCGATCTTCGGCGCATTGGCGCCCGAGAACGGGCAGGTCTTGCGGCGCCGGAAGAACGGGCGGCGGGTGGCCGGACGGCCGCCGGCAGCGGGCTTGGAACCAAAGCTCGACATCAGTTGGCCTCCGCAGAGTTGGAGTCATCACGCTCGAAACGCGGGCGGCGCTCGCCGCGATCACCGCGATCACCGCGGTCGCCACGGTCACCGCGATCGCGGTCGCCGAAGCGCGGACGGTCGCCGCGATCCGGGCGGTCGTCGCGGCCCTTGTTCAGCAGCATGGCGGACGGGCCTTCCTCGAGGGCCTCGACGCGCACCGTCAGGTAGCGCAGCAGATCCTCGTGGATGCGCATGTTGCGCTCCAGCTCGGCAATGGCAGCGCCACTGGCCGAGATGTTCAGGAGCACGTAATGCCCCTTCTTGTTCTTCTTGATGCGGTAGCTGAGATTGCGCAGGCCCCACTGCTCGGTCTTGGTGACCTCGCCGCCCTGGCCTTTGATGATCTCGCTGAATTGCGCAACCATGGCCTCGACCTGGGCGGTCGAGACGTCCTGGCGCGCGATGAATACGTTCTCGTAGAACGCCATCGGCAGCTCTCCTTCTGGCTTTTGCGGCCCGGCGGCGGCACCCCATGTGCCGACGGATCGGACCTAGCCGGGGCCCCGGGAAAGTCTCTCGGGAACACCCAGCAAGGAGCTATGTGAGGGCGCGGACTATAGCGATTTTCCCTCCCTTGGCAATATGGGCCGGCGGCCCGGCCCCGGGGATGCCGGAGAGGCCTTGAAACTGGCAGATGTACGCTATATGTTCATATTCATCGGGCTTCTGGTCCCAAATCGCCATGCGCGCACTGCTATCACTGATGGCGCCGGCGGTCTGCAGCGGTCACCAGCGGTCAGAAACGGTCCCGGCCGGTCACTGGCGGTCACCAGCGGTCGCCAGCGGTCCGTAACGGTCACCAGCGGTCCGTAACGGTCACCAGCGGTTCGCGGCGGTCAGCAAAGGAGAGGGTCATGGCATCGTTCTGTATTCGCGGCCTGCCCGAAGAGGCACGGACCCTGCTGCGTCTGCGGGCGGCCTGGAACGGCCGCTCCATGGAAGCGGAATTGCGGGCGATCCTGATGGCTGCCCTGCTGCCGGCCCGGCGCGGCCTGCCGGCGGTGGACGGTCCGGCGGTGGACAGTCCGGCGGGCGACGGGTATCCGGACCGTCGCTGACACGGACCCGCACCCGCACCATGACCCTGACAGGCTATCTCGCCGCCGACGGCTTCGACGCCCAGCTCCGCCACGAACTGGCGGGGCATGTGGTCGCCGAACACGGCCGCCTGCTGCTGGCCGATGCCGTGATCGATGCCGCCTGGGCTGCCAACACCTGGTTCGACGTACAGGAAATCGCCATTGAATCGATTGGCGATGCCGCCGCGAAGCTGAAGGCGATCCAGCGCAACTGGGCTGCCTATGCGCCGCTGCACCATCGCCGGGCGAAACTGATCGCCGAAAAGCTGCCGCATGTCTCGGCGAAGCCGCCGGTTTTCGCGGCGCCGGTGCCGGCGGCGCCGCTGGGCAGTTTCACATTGCTGGCGCCGGACCGCATGCTGCATGCGGCGCATTGCGCGTCGCCCATGCCCCATGGCGAATGGCGCTTCGTCGAGGATCGCGAGGGACCCCCCAGCCGCGCCTATCTGAAATTCCAGGAAGCCCTGACCCGCCATGCGCTGGAGCATGGTGGCGGTGTGCCCGGCGGCCTGCCGCAGCCGGGCCAGACCTGTCTCGATCTCGGCGCCTCGCCGGGCGGCTGGACCTGGGTGCTGGCGAAGCTGGGTGCCACGGTCACCGCCGTCGACAAGGCGCCGCTGGCACCGGCCGTCGCGGCGATACCGGGCGTGACCTGGCAGCAGGGCAGTGCCTTCGCGCTGGACCCGGCGGCCTTCGGTGCCGTCGACTGGCTGTGTTCCGACGTGATCTGCTATCCGGCGCGGCTGCTGGCGCTGGTGCAGCGCTGGCTGGCCACCGGACAGGTGCGCAATGCCGTCTGCACCCTGAAATTCCAGGGCGAAACCGACCACGAGACGGCGCGCGCCTTCGCCGCCATCCCGGGCAGCCGGCTGCGCCACATGCACAACAACAAGCACGAACTGAGCTGGCTGTGGCGCCGGCCGGAATGACGGACGGTGGCGGCCTCAGTCCCGGCGTGGCTGCTGGGCGATCACGCCATACCAGCCCAGGCCGTCATAGGTTTCGTAGCCGATGGTGCGGGCGAAGGCGACCAGCGAGCCGTCCGCGGCATAGTAATAGCCGCGGTCCTTGCCGCCGTGGTCGAGCGTGAAGGTCTGGTACAGGTCCTTGCCGTCGGAGGCGGCGATGATGCGCCGGCCGGCATCGAGCAGCAGCACGCGGGTGCGTTTCCATTCCTCGTCGCTCAGCGAGGGTTCGTCGTGGACGATGCTGCGGCCCTGCTTGTCCCAGTCGAAGACGACGCCCAGCACGCCGAGCGGGGCGCCGTAGATCTCGCCGCCCGCCCGGACCGCGGCAGCGTAGATCGCCACCGCCTTGTTGTCGTGGCTGGCGCTCTGGCTGATGTCGTCGACGATATAGTCGTCGCCACTGGCCGACTGCATCGCGGCCTGGAACCATTTGGTGCGGGCGACCGAGGCCTTGGCGACGCGCGGGAAGAGTTTCGGGTTCGAGGTGGCGACGACGCGGCCCTGGGCGTCGGCCAGCACGAGATTCAGGTACACGGTGTAGAAGCGGTTGATCATGCCGAGCCGCTCGCCGGCGCGGGCCAGCAGTTCATCGGAGGGTTCCTGCAGGGCGCGCCACATGGCATCGTCGGTGGCCCACCAGCGGCAGTCGCAGGTGCGCTCATACAGGTTGCGCACGATCAGCTGCACCATGGTCTGCGCCATGTCGGTCAGGCGCGGGCCTTCGAGGTCCTTGACGATCTGGCCGACGATCTGTTCGGCGGCGCGTTTGGAATCGGTGATGCGGGTCAGCACCACCTCGCGGAAGCGCTTGGAGTTGGTCGAGGCCTGGTTGGCCAGCGCCTTCACCTCCTGGGCGACCACGGCGAAGCTGCGGCCGACTTCGCCGGCGCGGGCCGCCTCGATCGAGGCGTTCAGCGACAGCAGGGTGGTCTGGAAGGCGATCTCCTCGTTGGTGGCACCGAACTGCTGCACATCCTGTTCGATGTCGTCGATGAGCTTGTGAACCTGCAGATGATGCATCTGGGTCGTCATGGTCTGGCTCTGTTATCTTTAAGTCCGGCGAGAACGGTTGGGGATATTGTCTGCACGAAACATGCCGCACACGGAAGGATTGCGGGAAACCCTTGTTGTTCTGTGCGTTATTGTGGCCGGCCGGGGAAGAGCGGGGCAGGGCACCGGCTTCTGTTCCACGGGTGCAGCAGGCTGTGGCGGTTTCCGGAATCTCCGGCATGGGCTGCCCAATAAATGGGCTGGGTGCGTGCAGAATCCGGCCAGAAAACAGGCAGTGCATGCTCGTTCCGTGATCTTCCAACCGGTCCCGGCCCGACTTATGTGAGGATGGACCATGCTCAGGATACCGATGGAGTGACCATGCAGACCCGGACAGAACGCGATGCCTTCGGCACCATCGAGGTGGCCGCCGAGCGCTACTGGGGCGCCCAGACCCAGCGGGCCCTGCAGCTGTTTCGCATCGGCAGCGAGCGGCTGCCGCCGGCGCTGGTGCAGGCGATCGGCCTGCAGAAGCTGGCCGCCGCGCGGGCCAATGCGAAGCTTGGCGAATTGCCGGCCGACCTGGCCGAGGCGGTCCAGCAGGCGGCCCGCGAGGTCTGGGAAGGAAAGTTCGACGCGCATTTCCCGCTGCCGGTCTGGCAGATCGGATCGGGCACCGCCACCAACATGAATGCCAACGAGGTGATCGCCAACCGCGCCAACGATCTGCTCGGCCAGCCGCTTGGCACCAAGGCGCCGGTGCATCCCAACGACCATGTCAACCGCGGCCAGTCGTCCAACGACACCTTCCCGACGGTGATGCATATCGTCACCGTGCTGGAGCTGAAGCACCGGCTGATCCCGGCGCTGGAAGGCCTGCAGCGCCAGCTGGCCGCCAAGGCGGCGGGCTGGAGCGAGCTGGTGAAGATCGCCCGCACCCACCTGCAGGACGCCGTGCCGATGACGCTCGGCCAGGGGTTCGGCGCCATGGCCCGCCAGGTCGAGCTGGCCGGCGCCCGCATCCATGATGTCCTGCCGCGGCTGTATCCGGTGGCGCAGGGCGGCACGGCGGTCGGCACCGGGCTGAACGCCAGGAAGGGTTTCGATACGGCCTTCGCCGCCGAGCTGGCCGATCTCAGCGGCCTGCCTTTTGTTGCCAACCCGAACAAGTTCGAGGGCATGGGCGCCCATGACGCGCTGGTGGAGGCCAGCGGTGCGCTGAACACGGTGGCCGTTTCGCTGGCCAAGATCGCCAACGACATCCGCTTCCTCGGCTCGGGGCCGCGGGCGGGTCTGGGCGAGCTGCTGCTGCCCCATGACGGCCTGACCTCGTCGATCATGCCGGGCAAGCGCAATCCCACCCTGGCCGAGGCGATGCTGCAGGTCTGCTACCAGGTGATGGGCAACCATGTGACGGTGACCCATGCGGCGGCGGCGGGGCATTTCGAGCTGAATGTGGCCAAGCCGGTGATCGTGCACAACATCCTGCAGGCGATCACCCTGCTGAGCGATGCCGCCACCGCCTTCGGCACCGACATGGTGGCCGGCATCACCGCCAACACCGCCACGCTGCAGCGCAACGTGGAGCATTCGATCATGCTGGCCACCGCGCTGAACCCGCATCTGGGCTACGACCGGGTGGCGAAGATCGTCAACAAGGCCTTTGCCGACGGCACCAGTCCGAAACAGGCGGCCATCGATCTCGGCCTGCTGACCGCGGAGGAATACGACCGGCTGGCCGACCCCCACCGCATGCTGGGGCCGGCGGACTGACGGGGGCGGTAACGTTGCGGTGATGTTTTAATGGTAGTCCGGTTCCACTGCGGATTGTGCTAGGCTTGCCCCAAGCCGCCGGCACAGGGTGGCGCAGGGGTGGGAGAACGAGATGCTTGGCTACGCGTTTGCCGCGATTGTCCTGTTCGCGGCCGGTACCATGGCCTGGTACTACGTCTATGACCGCTGGATCCAGCGCGACCACGCGATCCGGCGCAACTTCCCGATCTATGGCCGTTTCCGCTATGTCATGGAGAATCTGGGCGAGTATTTCCGCCAGTACTGGTTCACGGCAGACTGGGAGGAACGCCCGTTCAACCGCCTGACCCGCGCCTGGGTCTATCGCTCGGCCAAGGGCGTCTCCAACTACATCGCCTTCGGTTCCGAGGTCGATGCCCAGCAGCCCGGCCACATCTATTTCCTGCATTCCGCCTTTCCGGTGAATGACGAGGAGGCCGAGGCCTATACCGGCAAGTGGATCGGCAAGGACATCGTGCGCCATCCCTACAAGCCGAAGAGCTTCTTCAACATTTCCGGCATGTCCTACGGCGCGCTGTCCTCGGCGGCCGTTACCGCGCTGTCGGAAGGCGCGGCGATGGCCGGCATGTGGCTCGATACCGGCGAGGGCGGCCTGTCGCCCTACCACCTGAAGGCCGGCTGCGACATCTGCTTCCAGATCGGCACCGCCAAATACGGCGTGCGCGACAAGGACGGCAATCTCGACGAGGAGAAGCTGCGCAAGATTGCCGCCATCGAACAGGTGCGGATGTTCTGCATCAAGCTGAGCCAGGGCGCCAAGCCCGGCCGCGGCGGCATCCTGCCGGCCTCGAAGGTCACCCCCGAAATTGCCGAGATCCGCGGCATCGAGCCGGGCAAGCCGTCCAACTCACCGAGCCGGCATCACGACATCACCGACATCCCGACCCTGGTTGCCCTGATCAACCGGGTGCGGCGGACCACCCAGAAACCGGTCGGCATCAAGATGGCGGTCGGCAGCTATGAATTCGTCGACGAGTTTTTCGGCTACCTGCAGCAATGCCCGGACGATGCGCCGGACTTCGTCCAGATCGACGGTGCCGAGGGCGGGACCGGCGCCGCGCCGGCGCCGCTGGCCGATTATGTCGGCCAGTCGATCGTGCAGGCACTGCCTTACGTGGCCCAGCGTCTGCGTGACTATGGCCTGCGCAACCGCATCCGTCTGGTCGCCTCGGGCAAGCTGCTGACGCCAGACAAGGTGGCCTGGGCGATCTGCATGGGTGCCGATTTCGTTGTCTCGGCGCGCGGCTTCATGTTCGCGCTGGGCTGCATCCAGGCAATGAAATGCAACACCGGCCACTGCCCGACCGGCGTGACCTCGAATGATCCGCGGTTCATGCGCGGCCTCGATCCGGCGCGCAAGGGTGTGCGGGTGGCCAACTATGCCCAGGCCGTTCGACACGATGTCGAGGCCATCGCCCATGCCTGTGGCTGCAAGTCGGTGCGCGAACTGAAGGGCCAGCATGTGCGCGTGAACGGCGGCGATCTTATCCTGTAAGCGTGCCGGCGATGGCGGCCGGGTCGACCTTGAGGCCGATGCCGCTGAGTTTCCGCCGCGATGCCTCGCGCAGCAGCCAGCACAGGATATCCGCTGCGGCATCATGGCCGAGGCCGTCGCCATGGATGTTGGAGATGCAGTTGCGCTCGGAATCGCGCCGGCCCGGCTGCGGCGCCCAGGTGAGATAGACGCCGAGGCTGTCGGCCGCCGTCAGGCCGGGTCGCTCGCCGACCAGAACGGCGATGCAGGCGGCCCCCAGTGCCGCGCCGATCTCGTCGCCGAGGGCCACGCGCGCCTGTGCCGCCAGCACCACGGGCGCCAGACGCAGGCCGCCCAGCCGCGCCCGACAGGCCCGCAGCAGCGGCACGGCATGGGCCTCGACCGCGCGGGCCGACAGTCCGTCGGCCACCACGAAGGCGATGTCCCAGTCGCTCCGGGCAGCTTCCAGCACCGGCAGGCTTTCGGGCACGAGGCGCCGGCCGAGATCCGGGCGCCTGAGGAACGTGGCACGGTCCGGCGCCCGGCTGTGCACGGCAATGCAGTCCCACGGCGCCAGCGCGGCAGCCAGCGCGGCGAAGTCGGCAGCGCCATGCACGGCATCGCGGGCACGGCTGTGGGCCGCCTGGAATTCGAGCTGTGCCGAAGTCGGCAGCGCATCGCCGCTGCGGCCCAGGCCGATACGGGCGCGGGTGGCGGCACGCCAGCGCGACCAGGGGTCGTCGGCCGGTGTCGTCACGCCAGCCCCATGGCGGTCAGGCGCTTCACGGCGCTGCTGCCATCTGCGGGCGGCGGCAGGCGGCCGGCTGCGTCCAGCAGGCCCATGCGGCCGAGCCAGGCCTCGAATTCCGGTGCCGGCTTCAGGCCCAGCAGATGCCGCAGGCCCAGCACGTCGTGATACGACAGGCTTTGGTAATTCAGCATCACGTCATCGGCGCCCGGCACGGCGATCAGGAAATTCACGCCGGCATTGCCCAGCAGGGTCATCAGGCTGTCCATGTCGTCCTGGTCGGCCTCGGCATGGTTGGTGTAGCAGACATCGACCCCCATCGGCAGGCCGAGCAGCTTGCCGCAGCAATGGTCTTCCAGCCCGGCACGGATGATCTGCTTGGCGTCGTAGAGATATTCCGGACCGATGAAGCCGACGACCGTATTGACCAGCAGCGGCCGGAATGCCCGCGCCACCGCATAGGCCCGCACCTCCAGGGTCTGCTGGTCGACACCGTGATGGGCATCGGCCGACAGGGCGCTGCCCTGGCCGGTCTCGAAATACATCACGTTGTCGCCAACACTGCCGCGTTTCAGCGACCGGCCGGCATCATGGGCCTCGCGCAGCAGCGCGAGATCGACGCCGAAGCCGCGATTGGCGGCTTCGGTGCCGGCAATGGACTGGAACACCAGATCGACCGGCGCGCCGCGCTCGATCATCTGCAGCGTCGCCGTGACATGGGCCAGCACGCAGCTTTGTGCGGGGATGTCGAACCGCTGCCGCACGCCGTCCAGCAGGTCCAGCAGGCGGATGCCGTCGGGTACGCTGTCGCTGGCCGGGTTGATGCCGATCACGGCATCGCCCATGCCGTAGAGCAGGCCATCGAGCAGGGCGGCGGCGATGCCCTCGGGGTCATCCGTCGGGTGATTGGGCTGCAGCCGGGCGGCCAGCCGCCCTTCAAGTCCGACCGTGCTGCGGAAGGCCGTTACCACCCGGCATTTCGCCGCCACCGCGATCAGGTCCTGGTTGCGCATCAGCTTGGAAACCGCCGCCACCATTTCCGGCGTCAGGCCCGGCGCCAGCGCGGCCAGCGCCTCCGTGTTGGCGGCATAGGACAGCAGCCAGTCGCGAAAGCCGCCCACGGTGAGATGCGAGACGGGGGCGAAGGCGGCGGCATCGTGGCTGTCGGCGATCAGCCGGGTCACCTCGTCCTGTTCGTAGGGGATCACGGCTTCGCCGAGAAAAGTTTTCAGCGGCAGGTCGGCCAGCGCCATTTTCGCCGCCACGCGCTGTTCGTCGCTTTCCGCCGCAATGCCGGCCAGCTGGTCGCCCGAGCGCAGCGGCGTGGCGCAGGCCAGCAGCGTCTTCAGGTCGTCGAACCGGTAGCGGGTACCGTTCAGGCTGTGGGTATAGGCGGTCATGATGCTCCGGTCGGTTGCCGGGACGGAACAGCAAAAAGCATACCAGAGAATTGGTCCATTGGTCACGACCGTTGCCTGCAGGATTGCCATCGCCCAAGCTGTCTGCCTGGTATCGGAAAGGGAGTGGAACCATGGATCTGGGACTGAAGGGCAGGCGCGTGGTGGTCGCCGGCGGCAGCCGTGGCATCGGCCGGTCGATTGCGCTGGGCTTTGCTGCCGAAGGTGCCGACGTGTCGATCTGTGCCCGTTCCGAAAGCGGCCTGCGCCAGACCGAGGCAGAACTGACGGCGCTGGGCGTGAAGACCCATGCCGCGCCCTGCGATCTCGGTGACGGCGATGCCGTGCGCGGCTATGTCGAGGCGGCGGCCGCGGCCCTCGGCGGCATCGACATCCTGATCAACAATGCCTCCGGTTTCGGCCGCACCGACGACGAGGCCGGCTGGGCCGCCTCCATCAATGTCGATCTGATGGGCAGCGTGCGTGCCTCGCATGCCGCCATCCCGCATATCGAAAAGGCCGGCGGCGGCGCCATCCTGCATATTTCGTCGATTTCCGGCCTTGCCGCCAATGCACGCACGCCGCCCTATGGCGCCGTGAAGGCGGCACTGATCCAGTACACCATGACCCAGGCGGCGGCGCTGGCGGCGAAGAATATCCGGGTCAACTGCGTGGCGCCGGGCTCGATCGAATTCCCCGGTGGCGTCTGGGACCAGGCGAAGCAGGGCAATCCGAAACTCTACAATGCCATCCTTGGCGGCATCCCCTTCGGCCGCATGGGCCGGCCCGAGGAAGTGGCCAACCTGGTGCTGTTCCTGTGCTCGCAGGCAGGCAGCTGGATCACCGGCCAGACCGTTGCCGTCGACGGCGGCCAGATGCTGTAGGCGTCAGGCGGCGCGTTTCAGGGCCGGGTTGAGCGGGACGAAGCAGCTCTCGTCGTCGGTGCGGATGCTGTTCACCGCCGCGGTGACGCGGTAGCGCGCCATCGCCTCGGCCGGATAGGGCTGCAGCAGGCGCAGCAGGATCGCCGGCGGCGTGGCCGGATCCATCCACAGCGAGAACCGCTCGCGCGGCAGGATCACCGGCATGCGTTCGTGCAGCGGTGCCAGATAATCGTTGGCTGCCGTGGTCAGGATGGTGAAACAGTCGGCATCGCCGAAGGCCGGCTCGCGCTGCCACAGGCCGGCGAAGGCGAACAGGCCGCCGCCTTTCAGGCCGATCCGCCATGGTTGCTTTGCCTTCTGGCCGTCAATCGCCTGCCATTCATAAAAGCCGTCGGCCGGCACCAGACAGCGGCGGGCGGCAAAAGCCTCACGGAAGGTCGGCTTGCCGGCGGCGGTTTCGCTGCGCGCGTTGATCAGCGGCGCATTGTTGGGTCCGGCGAAGCCCCAGCGCAGCATGGCGATTTCAGGATGGTGATCGGCGGACAGCCGCAGCACGGCAGAGCCTTGCGTCGGCGCGATGTTCCAGCGCGGCGCGAGATTCGGTTTCTGCGCCAGTTCATACAGCTCGAAAAACGATGCCAGATCGTCGAGGGATTTCGTCAGGCTGTAGCGTCCGCACATGCCTCCTGCATAGCGGACCGCGCCCGATTCGGGCCAGCAAAAGCCGTCAGCCGATGACTGCCAGCCAGGGGAACAGCTCCAGCAGGTAGTAGCTGATCTGGCCGAGGCTGTTGGTGAAAATCAGAATGCCGGTGACCACCAGCAGGGCGCCGGCGACGATCTCCACCTTGTGCAGGTGGCGGCGGAATTTCTGCATGAAGCCCATGAACGGCTTCACCGCCAGTGCCGCCAGCAGGAAGGGAATGCCGAGGCCGAGCGCGTAGGTGGCCAGCAGCGAGACGCCATAGCCGAGCTGGTCGCGGCTGGCGGCAACGGTGAGGATGGTGGCGAGGATCGGGCCGACGCAGGGCGTCCAGCCGAAAGCGAAAGCCAGCCCGATCACATAGGCGCCGAGGATGCTGGTCGGCCGTTCGGTGGTATTGATGCGGGCTTCGCGGTAGAGCAGCGGGATTTTCAGCAGGCCCATGTAATGCAGGCCGAAGACCACGATCACCGCGCCGGCCACCTTGCCGATGATGTCGATATTCTCGATCAGCAGCCGGTTCAGCGCAGAAGCGGAAGCCCCCATGATGATGAAGACCGTCGAGAAGCCGACCACGAAGGCCAGGGCCGAGACGAAGACGCGGCGGGTCAGCGCGGGGTCGATGCCGTCCGCGGCGACCAGGCGATCCAGCGAGGTGCCGGCAACGAAGCACAGATAGGCCGGCACCAGCGGCAGCACGCAGGGACTGAGGAAACTGAGCAGCCCGGCGCCGGCCGCGCCGGCATAGGAAATGTCGAGACCGCCCATGATGCTGTTTCTCTCCCGGCAGCCGGGATGGTTGCTTGCGGTTCAGCCGCGCTGGAAAAAGGCGCGAAAGGCTCCGGGCAGGCTGCCTTCCTCAAGATAGCGGACCCCCAGGATGCCGCCAATCACGATCCCGGCAAGTGCGACAAAGCTGCCCAGGGCCAGGGTCGACACGCCGGTCAGGCCCTGGCCGACGGTGCAGCCCAGGGCCGTGACGCCGCCGATGCCCATGAGAATGCCGCCGACGATATGCGCGACCACATCCTGCGCGCCGGCAAAGCTCTCGACACGGAAGCTGCCATCGGCTTTCGCCATCAGGAAGGCGCCGAGGATCACGCCGGCCACGGTACTGATGCCGAAATCGAGCGAGGCTCCGGTGAAGGTCATCAGGTATTGCAGCGCATAGCCGATCGGCGCGACGAAGGTCATCGAGGCCAGCGGAGCCGGCTCGAACTCGTCGGCGCCGAGAATGCCGGTGGCTGCCCAGCCGCCGGTAATGACAAGGCCGATCACGATGCCGGCCATGATCAGACTGGGCTGCCGGCGGAACCGCGGCGAGGCGAAGACCCAGGCCAGCAGTGCGGCCGGGATCGCCAGCGCCAGCGCCCAGCGCACGGCGGCACTGCCGCCCAGCAGGTCTGGCAGGGTCTGGCTGGCGAAGCCGCGTGCCTTCAGGTCGATCACCGACCAGCCTTCCAGCCAGACGCGGACCGGACCGACGATACCGCGCAGGGTGGCATAGCCGGCAATGCCGATCATCAGGATCACCAGCAGGGACTTCAGGTTGCCGGCGCCGAACCGCACCAGCGTGCGGCTGCCGCAGCCGCCCGCCTGTACCATGCCGAAGCCGAACAGCAGGCCGCCGATGGCGGCGCCGAGCCAGCCGAGACTGGGGGTGGCATAGATCGCGGTGCCGAGATCGACCAGGCCGGCCAGATGCAGCAGCTGGCTGCCCAGCATCGCCACTGCGATGGCCAGGGCCCAGCTGCGCAGCCGGTTGCCGTCGCCCATCAGCACCATGTCGCTGATCGCGCCCATGGTGCAGAAATTGCTGCGCTGGACCGCGGCGCCGAAGACGGCGCCGAGCAGCAGGCCGGCAAGGTTGACGAGATAGGGCAGGGGCAGCGCGCTCATGGCGGCATCTCCGGAATCGCACAAACGGGACGGGCGGTGTGATAATACGAACTTGCGGGGGAGTATAGGATTTACATTTCTTAGGTGAAGTATTATATTTATTAACACTAGTTTTTGTAAAATAAGTACCCGCCTCCCAGGATGCCGATCATGAGCGAGATTCTCGACGTCAAAGGCCTGAACTGCCCGCTGCCGGTGCTGCGCACCAAGAAGCGGATGAAAAGCGTGCCCCGGGGCGACATCCTCACGGTCGAGGCGACCGACCCCAATGCCGCGAAGGACATTCCGGCCCTGTGCGAGGCCTCGGGCTACGACCTGGTCTCGCTGGAGGAGCAGGGCGGCGTCTTCGTGTTCCGGATTCGCCAGGCCGCCTGACCGCATCGTTGCTGGCCTGCATCCGGCGGTTGGCGCTGGGAAGCGAATGCGCTAGCCTGAAAGGCAGGCGATTCAAGGTGTTCCCATGGCGAAGTTGACAGCCGAAAGTATTGTGCCCGGCCAGCGTTTCGAGCAGCGGCACGGTTTCACGTGGCGCGTGGCCCGCCTGATCCATTTTCCGGGCGAAGATGTGATGCATGTCCAGCTCGTCAACGAGCGCGATACCAGCAGCACCAAGACCGTTTCGATCAATGCGGTGCTCGACCGCTCGCTGTTCCGGCTGATCGAGAAGTGAGCGCGATGCCGGCGATCTCCGCAGCCGGCCGCCGGTATCCGCGGGCCGGACGAGGCCTGTGTCTGAGCCTGTGCCTGGGGCTGGCGCTGGCTGCCTGCTCGGCGCCGGAACCGCCGGCCATGCAGACGCCGCCGCCGATCCAGCCGGCCGTGACTCCCCCGCCGCCGGCACCGCCGCCGCCGCCGGCACCGCCGCCGCCCCCACCGCCGAAATACGCGGCCCATATCGCCAGCTACAAGACCATGACCGAGGCGGAGGCGGCCTGGCCGCGGCTGCTGGCCCAGGCACCGGCCCTGACGGAGGCCGGCCGCCGTTATGCCGAGATCGATCTCGGCGGCCAGCGCGGCAAGGTGATCCGCTTGCTGATTGGCGGGTTTGCCGAGCACGATCAGGTGCTTGCCTATTGTCATCGGTTGCGGGGCAGCGGCCTGTACTGCGCCCCGCATGATCTGCCGGACACCATGGCGCCGGCTGCGGCCGGCGCGGCCCCGGCCACGCCGCCGGCGGCTGCGCCTAAACATTGACCACGGTCACGCCGGCCATATTTGCAGGGCCGGGAGGCATCAAGCCGGATTGCCGCATCCCCGTTTTTCTGGCAGAAATCTTAGTCTGAGTGCGGTGCAATGTGACTCGAGGCCGGCAGGACTGACCGGCGGATGGGAACCGAGACGTGAACCAGGCGATCAAACCGGTTGTTCAGGAAACCCTGAAACTGGTCGGCGTGGTGGAGAACCAGAGCCGCGAACTGCTCGCCTTTTGCCGCAACGAAGGCAACCTCACCAGCAATTTTGCCGACTACAAGCGCTTCGTCGAGAAGATGGAGCATTTCTACGTCTTCGTCGATCTGGTCGATGGCCGCATCCCGGAATTCGACGAGACCAAGCGTCTGCCGCTGCAGAAGCATCTGTCGAAAATCCGCTGGAAGATCACCATCCTCGAACTGGATACGACGCGGATTTACCTGATCAACATCACGCAGTCGGGCCGCCGGCTGCCGCTGGGTGCCCGCGAATTCCTCGAACGCCGGCTGAACCGCCTCAGCGAGATCGCGCAGTATTACGATCGCTTCGGCGAGGAGCATGACCTTGCGCCGGTGAGCCAGGAACTGGTCGACGCGGTGCGCCGGCTGCTCGAGCAGAGCATCGAGGGCGCGCCCAGGCTCGACGAATTCCAGCCGGCCCCGCCGCCGCCGAAGATGTCGGCCACGCCGTCGACCATGCGCACCTCCCTGGTGCCGCCGGAAAGCATTCCGCTGGAACGGGCCAGCATGGCCGGCAATGGCATGGCGACCCTGCCGGCGAAAATCGGCGTGCGCGAGCAGTGGGGCCGCTTCTATGTCGAGAAGGGGTCGCTGGTTGCCGTCTCGCAGGCCTGCAAGCAGGCGGCCTTGTCGCTCGACCAGCTGGCCCAGCGCATCGGCGTCAGCCGCGTGGCCCTCACCCTGATGCTGTCAGGGCAGGACCCGATGCCGCGCCAGTCGATCGAGAAGCTGCAGAGCTTCATGTCCGAGCAGTCGGCTGCCTCCAAGCACCGTCGGCGCTAGGCATCTCGTTTCCTGAAAACGGGCCGTCTCAGCCTGCTGCATCGCTCAGCCGTGCCAGCGCCTCTTCGCGACCCAGCACCGCCAGCACATCGAAGATCGGCGGCGAGACGGTGCGGCCGGTCAGCGCCGCGCGCAGAGGCTGTGCCAGCTGGCCCAGCTTGACCTGCTCGGCCTCGGCCAGGGCACGCACGGCGGCTTCGGTTGCCGCCGCGCTCCAGTCGTTCAGCGCCGACAGGGCGGCCGACAGCTTTTTCAGCCGTGCCTTCGCGGCCTCGTCGAGATGCTTCTGGGCCGCCGCATCGGGCGCGATGGGCCGGGTGGCGAACAGGAACAGCAGGCCCTCGGCCAGTTCGTTCAGGTCTTTCGCGCGTTCCTTCACGGCCGGCAGGATGGCTTTCACCTGGGCACGCTCGGCGTCGGTCGGCGCGCGGCCGGCATGCCTGGCGATGAAGGGCAGGGCGGCGGCCAGCAGGTCGTCGTCGCTGCTGTGGCGGATGTAGTGGCCGTTCAGGCTGTTCAGCTTGGCGAAGTCGAAGCGCGCGGCCGAGCGGCCGACATGGTCGAGATCGAACCACTCCAGCGCCTGTTCGGTGGAGATGATCTCGTCGTCGCCATGGCTCCAGCCCAGCCGCAGCAGGTAGTTGCGCATCGCCGCCGGCAGATAGCCCATATCGGCATAGGCCTCGGTGCCGAGCGCGCCATGCCGCTTCGACAGCTTGGCGCCATCGGGACCGTGGATCAGCGGGATATGCGCGAAGTCCGGCACCGGGAAGCCGGCCGCAAGATACAGCTGGGTCTGCCGTGCCGCATTGGTCAGGTGGTCGTCGCCGCGGATGATGTGGGTGACGCCCATGTCGTGGTCGTCGACTACGACGGAGAGATTGTAGGTCGGCGTGCCGTCCGAGCGCAGGATGATCAGGTCGTCGAGCTGCTCGTTCTGGAAGGTCACCTCGCCCTGCACATGGTCCCTGATGACCGTCGTGCCGGTCTGCGGCGCCTTGAAGCGCACGACAGGATTCACGCCGACTGGCGCATCCTTCGGGTCGCGGTCGCGCCAGCGGCCGTCATAGCGCATCGGCCGGCCTTCGGCCTTCGCCTTGCTGCGCATCTCCTCCAGCTCTTCCGGCGAGCAGTAGCAGTGATAGGCCTTGCCCTCGGCCAGCAGCCGATGTGCCACCTCGGCATGGCGCTTCATGCGGGCGAACTGCATCACCGGCTCGCCATCCCAGTCGAGACCCAGCCACTGCAGGCCCTGGAAGATCTTCTGCACGGCATCCTCGGTCGACCGTTCGCGGTCGGTATCCTCGATGCGCAGCAGGAAGGTGCCGCCATGGTGTCGCGCGAACAGCCAGTTGAACAGCGCCGTGCGGGCGCCGCCGATATGCAGGTAGCCGGTGGGCGAGGGGGCGAAACGGGTAACGACTTTGGTCATCGGACGATCCGGAAAGCTTGGGAAGCAGGGTTTTAGCATACGGGGGCAGGCGGGCAACCGTGCTTCCCGATTTGTACCCGTTGCCGGCATTGCGGGCCATCGCCACTCTGGCCGCCATGGCGCGGCCGGCGGGACTGAGCGGTCTGTGGGGAAGGCTGGCAGGCCGCGGCCTGCAACTGGCCGGCGCCGTCGCCGCCCTGCGCGCCTCCGACCTCGCTGTCCTGCTGCTGGCCGAGCGGGATCGCTGGTTTCTCTGGCTGCCGGTTCTGCTGGGCAGTGGCATCGCCGGGTATTTCCTGCTGCCTTTCGAGCCGGCGCTGATGCCGCTGCGACTGGCGATGGGCGCCGGGCTGGCCGCCCTGTTCGCGCTGCACTGGCTGCAGCTGCCACCCTTCGCCATCCTGCGGCTGCCGCTGGTCGCGCTGCTGGCCTTGCTGGCGGGGCCCTGGCTGGCGGCCGAGCGCAGTGCCGCAGTGGCCGCGCCGGCGCTGCAGCGGCATACGGGCGCGGTGTGGATCGAGGGCCGGGTACTGGAGGCCGAGCCGCGCGATGCCGGTTACCGCATCCTGCTCGACCAGCTGGCCATCGCCGGCCTGAGCGAACTGGAAACACCGCTGCGGCTGCGCGTCAGCCTGCGCCGCGAGGGCGACACCCTGTGGCCGGGCCAGCGTATCCGCCTGCGCGCACGGCTGTCGCCGCCACCGGAACCGGCCCTGCCGGGCGCCTATGACTTTGCCCGCATCGCCTGGTTCCGCCAGATCGGCGCGGTCGGCTATGCCATCGCCGCGCCGGAAATCCTGCCCGGCCAGTCCGCGGCGGCGAATGACTGGCGGGACGAGGCGCGACTGGCACTGGGCAGCCTGCGGCAGACGCTGTCGCGGCGGCTGGCGGAAAACGCCGAAGGGCCGGGCGGCGCAATTGCCGTCGCGCTGCTGACCGGCGAGCGCGGGCCGATTCCGGAAGCCACCGACCAGGCGTTCCGCGATTCCGGACTGGCCCATATCCTGTCGATCTCCGGCCTGCATCTGACGCTGGTGGCCGGCCTGCTGTTCTTCCTGGTGCGCGCATTGCTGGCGCTGTCGCCGCATCTGGCACTGCATTACCCGATCAAGAAATGGGCCGCGGCTGCCGCGCTGCTCGGGGCTGCGGCCTATACGCTGCTGTCGGGTGCAGGCCTGCCGACCCTGCGGGCGCTGATCATGGTCGCGCTGGCGCTGCTGGCGGTGATGCTGGACCGCCGTGCCATCACCCTGCGCAGCGTGGCCTGGGCGGCCTTGCTGCTGCTGGTGCTGTGGCCGGAAAGCCTGCTCGATCCGGGCTTCCAGATGTCGTTTGCTGCCGTCACCGCGCTGGTCGCGGCATTCGAGGTCTGGGGGCCGAGGCTGACGCAGTGGCGTGCGGCCGCCGATGGCGCGCCGCTGCGGCTGGCCCTGCTGTGGGCTGCAGGCACCATGGCGGCAAGCTTCGTGGCCGGGCTCGGCTCGTCCTTCTTTGCTGCCTATCACTTCAACCGCGTCGCCGACTATGCGCTGGTCGCCAACCTGCTGGCGACGCCGCTGGTCAGCTTCTGGATCATGCCGCTGGGCATTCTCGCCATGCTGCTGCTGCCGCTGGGGCTGGAGCATCTGGCGCTGGTGCCGATGGTCTGGGGTGTCGATCTGCTGGTGATGCTCGCCGACTGGGTGGCCGGCTGGCCCGGTGCGGTGGGCTATGTGCCGGCCATGCCGGTCTGGGGGATCGCGGCCATTGCTGCCGGCGGGTTGTGGCTGTGCCTGTGGCGGCGTGGCTGGCGCTGGCTCGGGCTGGCTGGCCTCGCGTTCGGCAGCCTGTCGCCGTGGCTGGTGCCGCTGCCCGATCTGCTGGTCGGCGGCGATGGCCGCATGACGGCGGCGCGCGGCAGCGACGGCCGCCATGTGTATATCAGCGGCACCATCCCGCCGCGCAGCTTCACCGGCGAGATCTGGTGGCAGCACCTCGGGGGACCGCCGCTCTATCCATGGCCGGCCCTGCGTCGCAGCGACCGCGAGGGCCGCAGCGGCGCCGATGGCAGCCTGCGCTGCGATGCGGATGGCTGCACCTGGCGGCATGAGGGATTTCTGGTCGCGCTGCCGGTCCGGCCGCAGGCGATTGCCGAAGACTGCCGCCATGCCGATGCGGTGATCGCGCTGCAGATGCCGGTGCGCTACCGCTGTCCGGCGGCGCGGGTGGTGATCGACCGCAACGACCTGCGCCGCGCCGGCGCGCATCTGCTGTATCTCGACCGCGAGACCGGCATCCGCATGGTCACCGTGGCGGAAACCCGTGGCCGGCGGCCCTGGGTGCGGCCGCTCTGGGGCGGCGAGGCACCCGAACGCCAGGGGGAATGACGTTGGTTCAGCCGTGGCAGGGCTGGCGTTCCAGCATGGCGACATAGCCGGCCGGCAGCAGGTCGCGTCCGGCCAGCAGATGCGCCAGATACTCGCGATGCGGCAGCAGATCCTGCGCGGCGACATTCTCGGCAATGTAGGTGATGGTCTCGACCGGCCGGCCATCGGCGCCGAACACCGTCATCGGCTGGCGGCGATACTGGCCGGTGGCGACCCCCTCGTATTCGTCCAGCACGTCGAGGCCGGCCGGCGCCATCAGGTTGATGGTGCCCCAGACCAGGCCGCCCTCGCGCGGCACGATATTGGCGGCGCCGGCGCCGTTGAACTTCGCCCAGGGTTTGTTGAAGGCCAGCGCCCAGCCGGGCAGGGAGGCCGGCAGGCGCTGTTCGACGCGCACGCCGCGCGGCAGCAGCCGGTCATCGGCCAGTCGCGCCGGGTTCATGTTCGAGCCATAGGCGAAATACCAGACGGAGACGGTCATCGATCCTGCATCCGGAAAGGAATCTGCATCCCAAAAAAGAAACGGGGCGCAGCTTTCGTTTCGCTGCGCCCCGTCATCATTTCGGCAGATGCCGGCTTGTCAATTGGCAGCTGTCGATCAGTAGCGCCGCAGCAGGCCGACCAGCCGGCCCTGGATCTTCACCCGGTCGGGGCCGAAGATGCGGGTCTCGTAGGCCGGATTGGCGGCTTCCAGCGCCACCGAGTTGCCCTTGCGGCGCAGGCGCTTCAGCGTCACTTCCTGTTCGTCGACCAGCGCCACCACGATGGTGCCGTTATCGGCATTCTCGCTGCGCTGGATGATGACGGTATCGCCGTCCATGATGCCGGCATCGACCATCGAATCGCCGGCGACTTCCAGCGCGTAATGCTCGCCATTGCCCAGCAGGCCGATCGGTACGTCGATCTGCGTGCTCATGTCGCGCAAAGCCTCGATGGGCGTGCCGGCGGCGATGCGGCCATACAGCGGCAGGGTGACGATGTCGCGGGCATTGTAGGGATTGACCGAGACCGGCGTGCCCTGCATCGGCTTGTCGCCGCCGCTTTCCACGGCGCGCGGCATCATGCGGTTGCGGGGCGCCGCGGCGCGCGGCGGGCTGCCGCTGCCGCCGATGCCGCCGCGGATCGGCACCGCCGAGTCCGGCAGGCGCAGCACCTCGAGGGCGCGGGCGCGGTGGGCGAGGCGGCGGATGAAGCCGCGCTCCTCCAGCCCGGTGACCAGGCGGTGGATGCCCGACTTGGACTTGAGCTGCATCGCCTCCTTCATTTCCTCGAAGGAGGGGGAAACGCCGGTGGTTTCCAGCTTCTCGTGAATATACATCAGCAGGTCATGCTGCTTGCGGGTCAACATCGGATAGCCTCCTCGACTGTCCTGGCCTGATGTCCTGGCTCGCTGCCCTGGCCTGGTGTTCCGGCTGCCGCCCCGAATCTCGGGGCTGACCGGTCACCGGGTCGGCAGCTGCACCATGGCAGGCGCCATGAACGTGAAATCCACGTTATGTTCTAATGAGGTTCTGCATACGGGTCAAGTATTTTTTCCACAGGCCCGCCCTTGCACCCCCAATATATCGGAGGTGTTTGGCCGGTGTTCCTCTAGATATGGTATCCGATCCTGTCGAGTGCGGCGCGGCAGACCGCTTCCGCCCGGTAGGAAAAGCAGCTGAGCAGGATCAGCCGGGGCCGCGGCTCGGCGGCAACGAATCGGTGGATTTCCGCGACTGCCACCGCGGCGGCGCTTTCCAGCGGATAGCCATAGATGCCGGTGGAGATGGCCGGAAAGGCGATGCTGTCCAGCCCGTGCAGGCGGGCAAGGTCGAGGCTGTTGCGGTAGCAGGCCGCCAGCAGTGCGGCCTCGCCATGGCCGCCGCCGCGCCAGACCGGCCCCACCGTGTGGATGACATGGCGGGCGGGCAGGCGGTAACCGCCGGTGATCCGTGCCTCGCCGGTCGGGCAGCCGCCCAGCAGCCGGCATTCGGCCAGCAGTTCCGGGCCGGCGGCGCGGTGAATGGCGCCATCGACGCCGCCGCCGCCCAGCAGGCTTTCATTGGCGGCATTCACGATGGCGTCGACGGCCAGCCGCGTGATGTCGCCGGTCTCGACCGCGATGCGGATGGTGGTCATGGGGCGATCCTAGCGAATCCGCAGCCAGGCGGCGACTCGTCGGGCCCGGCATGGCCGCCGCGCTCTTTACGCTTCGCTAACCACAGGAAACGACAATGGCAGCAAGGCTTTGCACGACTGCCTTGCCGCCCTGCCGGGCATCGTTTAACCGGGGCGAGATGAGCGATCCGACGCCGCAGCTGAATCTGAAACCGCGCCGCGCCGCCTCCGCGCGCAGCGCGGCACAGGCCTATGGCGCCACCCAGGCGCAGGCGGCGCCCGCCGCGCCGCTGCCGGCCGCGTCGCTGCCGCCTGGGGCCGTCCCGCCCGCAGCGGGGAAGAGCCGCGGCTTTCTGGCCAGCAACTGGCCGCTGATGACGGCCGCTGCCGCATTGCTGGCCGGCGGTGTGGTCATGGGCATGGCGGTGGGCAGCAGCGGGCCGAAGCTGCGTCCGGCCACGGCCGTCGCGGCGGTGGCCCCGCTGGCGCCGGCGCAGCAGGCAGCGACGCAGACCGCGGCTCCTGCTGCCGCGGCCCCCGTTGCCGTGGCGGCTGCCGCTCCCACCCTGCAGACAGTTCCCGGCAGCGGTTTCCGCCTGCCGGTGCCGCAGCCGCAATCCGACCGGCCGGCACTGGCTCCGCCTCCGCCGCCGGCCATGCCGTTGCCACCTGTGCCGGCGGCCCCTGCACCGGCCGCTGTATCAGCGCCCGCGCCGGCCGCCGAACCGCCGCCGCAGCTTGCCGCCGCACCGCCGCCACCGCCTTCGGCGACCGCGCAGAACACCGCCCCGGACCGTGGCACGCCGCAGGCCTGGCGCGCCCGTGCGGTGGCGACGCCGGCCGGCGCGCAGCCGCCTTTCGTGGCCATCCTGATCGACGATGCCGGGCTCGACCGGCACAACACCGCGCGCGCCATCGCATTGCCCGGCCCGGTCACGCTGTCGTTCATGACCTATGCCAACGATCTCGCCGAGCAGAGTGCGGCCGCCCGCAAGGCCGGCCACGAACTGATGCTGCATCTGCCGATGGAGCCGCTGGACCTGAAGCACAACAATCCGGGCCCCAACGCGCTGCTGATGAGCCTCGATGCCGCCGAGCTGCAGCGCCGGCTGGTCTGGGGACTGGCGCGGTTCGACGGCTATGTCGGCGTCAACAACCACATGGGCAGCCGCTTCACCCGCGATGCCGGTCGCATGGCGCAGGTGATGGACGAGCTGAAGAAGCACCAGGTCTTCTGGCTCGACAGCCTGTCGGGCCCGGGTTCGGTGGGGTCTGACCAGGCGCGCAAGGCGGGGCTGGATGCCGTCGACCGCGACATCTTCCTGGATGACGACCGCTCGCCAGGCATCGCCTATGAGCTGGCCGCCATGGAGCGGATCGCGAAGGCGCGCGGCGACGTGATCGCCATCGGCCATCCGCATACCGCGACCATGAACGCGCTGGAAAAATGGGTGGCGGGCGCGAAGGCGCGGGGCTTCAGCCTGGTGCCGGTCAGCACCGTGCTGCTGCGCCGCCAGCAGATGGAACGCTGACGGCCGCAAGCCGCGGTCATGCTGCCGGGGGGATGCCTCAGGCCTGCGGCCGCACCAGCCGCCAGGCACAGCCTTCGGTAAAGACGCCGGCCTCGACCCGGATTTTTCCATTTGCCTGGTCGGCAACCTGCAGGCGGCCGCCGGCAATCTCGCGGATATACCCGTCGGCATGGGTGTAGCGGCCGCTGCGGCCGAGGCGGAAGCCGCTGCCGGCAGCGCCGGTCTCGACCGTGAACAGGAAACTGCCGCCGGGGCGCAGAATGCGGGCGGCCGCGCCGATCAGCGGATCGAGGTCGCCGATGTAGATCAGGGTGTCGGCGGCCAGCAGCAGATCGGCGGATGCTGCCGGCAGGGCGGCCAGCACGGCATGGATGTCGCCCTGGTGCAGGTGGTCGTAGATGCCGCGGCGGGCGGCCTGCTCGATCATCCCGGAGGAGAGATCGATGCCGTCCAGCTGGCGGGCATGATCGCGGAAGGCGAGGCCGCAGAGGCCGGTGCCGCAGCCGAGATCGACGATGTCGAGGTTGTGCTGCGGCTGGCAGAAGCGGTTGGCCAGAGCCATCAGCATATCCGGCCCGCGATAGCCCAGGGTGGCGAGATGATCGTCGAAGCCGGCCGCGTAGGTGTTGAACAGCCAGGCGACATAGCCATCGGGGGCGCGGCCGGGATTCTCCCCGGTCAGCATAGCCAGCAGATGGGATACCACGCCGGATTGCGGTGCGAGGGCGGCAGCCTGGCGCAGGCTGGCGATGGCGCTGTCCGGCTCGCCGAGATCGATCTGGCTGAGCGCGAGGCCGAGCCAGCTGCGGGCCGTGCCGGCGGTGGCAACCGCCTGTCCGAAACAGGCCGCAGCCTCGCCGGGGCGTCCTGCCTCGTGGGCCTGGATGCCGCGCAGTTCCCACGCCATCGGCGTCATGGAAGCGTCATGCTGCATGGACTGACGCTAGTGTTTTATTGGGGGTTTAGCTACTTGTGATATTATAATTATTAACGATTCTCTTAATGCTTTCCTAACGACCGGCGGCCTCCCGGATGGCCCGCTCGACCTCGTCCAGCCGGTCCTTGCCGAAGAAGATCTGGTCGCCGACGAAGAAGGTGGGGGCACCGAAACTGCCGCGTTCCACCGAAGCAGCCGTGTTGTCGGCCAGGCGCTGCTTCACCTCCGGGCTCTGTGCCAGCGCGAACAGTCGCTGTGCATCGAGGCCGGATTCCGCCAGCGCGGCGCCGATCACCGCCGGGTCGTCCATCTTCCTGGGGTCTTCCCACATGAAGCGCATCATGGCCTCCACATAGGGTATCAGGACACCCTCCATCCCGGCGGCCACGGCGCCGCGCATCAGCATCAGGGTGTTGACCGGGAAATGCGGGTTGAACCGGTACGTCGTGATGCCGTGGCGGCGGATGAAGCGGTCGGTCTCGACCTGCATGTAATCCAGCTTGTTGCGGATGCCGGCATAGGCCTCGATGGGCGAACGGTTGCC
The DNA here is from genome assembly GCF_964218355.1 of Ferrovibrio sp. Classification (GTDB taxonomy): domain Bacteria; phylum Pseudomonadota; class Alphaproteobacteria; order Ferrovibrionales; family Ferrovibrionaceae; genus Ferrovibrio. The sequence continues at coordinate 194,916 of NZ_CAXPMC010000019.1, forward strand.
CGTCAGCTTGAAGATGCCGCCCAGCAGCACCGGCACATAGGTGAAGCGGGCGCCGGTGCGCTGCTCGATGGCCGGGATAACCTTGTGGCAGAGATAGACATTCGGGCTGCCGAAGTCGAAATGGAATTCCACGGCGGTCATGGCGTCACCATTTCTCGCCATAGGGGCGCAGGTCGAGTTCGAAGGTCCAGGCATCGCGCGGCTGGTGATGCAGCATCCAGTAGGTTTCCGCAATCGAGGCCGGGTTCATCAGCTGGTCCGGCTGCAGGGCGGCCAGGGCAGCCTCGCCGCCGCGGGCCGCGATGCGTTCGCGCACGAAGGCGGTGTCGACGCCGGCATCGATGACCAGGTGGGCGACATGGATATTCTGCGGACCCAGCTCGCGGGCCATCGACTGGGCCAGGGCGCGCAGACCGGCCTTGGCGGCGGCGAAGGCGGCAAAGCCGCTGCCGCCGCGCATGGAGGCGGTGGCACCGGTGAACAGGATGGTACCGCGCCGGCGGGGCAGCATGTGGCGCGCCGCCTCGCGCCCGGTCAGGAAGCCGGCATGGCAGGCCATCTCCCAGACCTTGCGGAACACCCGTTCGGTGGTCTCGAGGATCGGGAAGCTGACATTGCCGCCGACATTGAAGACGCAGACTTCCAGCGGCCCGGCCGCCTCGGCCGCGGCAAGGAAGGCGGTCACGTCCTCCTCCCGCCGGGCATCCAGTGCCATGGCGGTGCAGCGACCGCCCGCGGCCTCGATCTCGGCCTTCAGGGGGGCCAGCTTGTCGCCGTTGCGCCGCCCGGCAAAGACGGGATAGCCGCCGGCGGCAAACCGCCGCGCGATGGCGGCGCCGATATAGTCGCCGGCGCCGATCACGGCGACGGTGCCCAGCCTGTTTTCGGCCATCCTGTCCTCCCTGTCGCCGCCCCGGTCAGGCGTGGCGGCCGTGTCTATTCCTCGCCGCCCATCGCCTGCTGCAGGGTCTCCGCATCGTAGTTCGGCCCGATCGACATGGCGCAGATGCGGGAAATGTGAACCAGCGGCAGGCCGGATTCCTTCGCCCAGGCATTGACCTGCAGCTGGATCTTCTGCCGGTCGCGCTTCGAGGTCGGGGTCTCGGCGACATCCACGCCCGCATCGCGCAGGCACAGCACCAGGTCGCGCGAGGCTATCCAGCTGTCGCGGCCGAGGAAACGCAGCAGATACTGCCCGGTATTGCCGCCGAGGCGGCTGCCGCGTTTCGCCATCAGGTCCAGCAGGCCGAGCTGGTCGTCGGCCGGCCATGCCGCGAGGAATTTCCCGAAGCTGCCATGCTCGGCGGCGATGTCGGCAACGAACTGGGCATTGTCGCGCACGCTGCGGATTTTCTGCGGGTTGCGCACGATGCGCTTGTCGGTGGCGAGCTTCTCCCAGAACTCGTCCGGCTTGTGCAGCAGCTTGCGCGGCTCGAAGCCGAGAAAGGCCGCCTCGAAACCGTCCCACTTGTTATCGATCACGCTCCACACGAATCCGGCGGAAAAGACACGTCTGGCCATCTCGGCCAGCACGCGGTCGTCCTTCAGCTTCGCCAGCTTCCTGTTGTCCAGCGGCGGCGGCAGCAGTTTCTTCAGTGCTGCCGGGCCGCCCTTGCGCTTTTCGGCGCGGGCGCGGATGGTCTTGAAAGATGTGGGCATCGGCAGGCCGGCTCCGGTCACGCTGTGGCTTTGTGGAAACGCCATGCCCGTCCGGGCAGGGCCTGGCCGGCCTCGGTGCGGATCGGGCCGTCGACATGGTCGGCGGCGGCCAGCAATCCGTCTGCGCAGCCGAGCAGATAGGCATGGCTGTGCTGGTAGCGCCCCGACGGCATCAGCCGGAAACCGTCGTCGCAGATTTCCACCGTCAGCAGGAAATCGCCGCCCGGCTTCAGCACCGCATGGGCCAGGCGGAACAGTTCGGCGGCTTCGCCGACATAGACCAGCGTGTCGGCGGCAACCACTGCGTCGCAGCTCTGCGGCGGCAGGCGGCGCAGCACTGCATGCACATCGCCGCACCACAGGTGATCGTAAATGCCGCGCTGGCTGGCCTGCTGCAGCATCGCGGTGGAGATGTCGGCGCCTTCCAGCCGTTTCGCATAGGCGCGGAGGGGCATGCCGCTCAGGCCGGTGCCGCAGCCGAGATCGATGATCTGGCGCGACGCATCGGCCTTCCAGCCGGCACGGACGACAAGTTCCGACAGCATGCGGGGGCCCTGGTACTGCAGGCCTGCGATATGCGTGTCGAAATGGCCGGCATAGCTGTTGAACAGGAAGGCAATGTAATCCGCCGGCGCATGCTGCGACGTCGCGCCGGTCATCGCGTTCAGGAGATGGGCGACGATGCCGCAGTCGGGCCGGCTGGTGCGCGCGCGCCGCAGGCTGGAAATCGCATCGTCCATGCGTTTCTGGTTGATCTGGCTGAAGGCAAGGCCGACCCACGAGATCGACCGGCTGTCATCCCCGGCGACCGCCCGCGCAAAGCAGGCCTCGGCATCGGCATGGCGGCCGGCGGTATCGGCTTCTATGCCGCGGCGTTCCCACTCGGCGGCATCAACGGACGGGTCCTGCTGCATGCGGGAATCATAGCGGCAGGATGGCTGCGGCAGCAACGGAAGAGTTGCCGCCTACTGGCCCCGGCCGGCCCGGCTGGCATGGCGTTCGGCTTCCTCGGCCGCACGGATCAGCGCCTTCGCCTTGTTCACGCACTCGATATGCTCGGATTCCGGATCGCTGTCGGCGACGATGCCGGCGCCGGCCTGCACATACATCATGCCGTCCTTGACCAGCGCGGTGCGCAGCGTGATGCAGGTATCCATGCTGCCATTGGCCGAGAAGTAGCCGACCGACCCGGCATAGAAGCTGCGGCGCACCGGCTCCAGTTCGTCGATGATCTCCATCGCCCGCACCTTGGGCGCGCCAGACACAGTGCCGGCAGGGAAGCCGGCGCAGAGCGCATCCAGCGCGTCGAGTTCCGGCCGGATCTTTCCCTCCACGTTGGACACGATATGCATCACGTGGCTGTAACGCTCGATCAGGTTGCGCTCGGTCACCTTCACGGTGCCGATCTGCGCCACGCGGCCGACATCGTTGCGTCCCAGATCCAGCAGCATTAGATGCTCGGCCAGTTCCTTCGGATCGCTCAGCAGGTCCTGCGCCAGTGCCTCGTCCTCGGACGGGGTGGCGCCGCGCCGCCGGGTGCCGGCGATCGGCCGCACGGTCACCGTGCCGTCGCGCAGCCGCACGAGGATTTCCGGGCTGGAGCCGATCAGGCACGGGCCACCCATGTTCAGAAAGAACAGGAAGGGCGACGGGTTGGTGCGGCGCAGCGCGCGGTACAGCGCAAACGGCGGCAGCCGGAAGGGCAGGCTGAACCGCTGGCCGACCACCACCTGGAAGATGTCGCCGGCGGCGATGTAGTCCTTGGCCTTCCGCACCATGTCCATGTACTCGTCCGGCGTCATGTTGGACACCGGTTCGGGCAGGGCATCGAGATCGGCGATCTGGTCGCGCACGGCACCCAGCGGGCGGTCGAGATCGGAAACGATGTCGGCCAGCCGCTCGCTGGCCATGGCATAGGCGGCGCGGGCATCCATGCCGGCCTTCGGCCGCACCGGCGTGACCACGGTGATCATGTCGAGCACGGAATCGAAGATCGCCATCACGGTCGGCCGCATGAACAGGCCATCGGGCAAGCCGAGTTCGTCGGGATTGGTGTCGGGCACCTTCGGCTCGATCAGCCGCACCATGTCGTAGCCCATGAAGCCGACCAGGCCGGCCGCCATCGGCGGCAGGTTGTTCGGCAGGTCGATATGGTTCTCGTCCAGCAGCCGGCGCAGCGATTCCAGGGTGGGCTCGCTGCAGGGCTCGAAACTGTCCGGATCGAAACGGGCGCTGCGGTTGATCTCGGCCCGGCTGCCGCGGCAGCGCCACAGCAGGTCGGGTTTCAGGCCGATGATCGAATAGCGGCCGCGCACGGCGCCGCCCTCGACCGACTCCAGCAGGCAGGACCACGGCCGGCTGTCGGCCAGCTTGAGGAAGGCCGAGACCGGCGTTTCCAGGTCGGCGACCAGCTGGGTGGACAGCACCTGCGCTTCGCCCGCCATGTAGCGCTGGGCGAAGGTCGCGTAGTCGGGCGTGACTTTCATCGGGCGGGGATCATCGATATGCGGAGGTCACAGTCCGGTGGCGCGGGCGCGGGCGGCGGCGTCGGTCTTGACCCCGAATTCCGCCTGCAGCACGCGGCGATACTGCTGCACCAGATCCTGGGCCATGCCGCCGGCCAGCTGCTGGCCGGTGGCCTCGCTCTGCCTGGCGACGGCCGCCGGATCGGCCGGTTCGATGGCCGACAGCCGCGCGACGATGGCACTGCCGGGCGGTGCATTGGCGGCCGGTCCGGTGACGATCTCGCCGGCTGCCCTGGCGGCGAACAGGGACGAGACGACGGTTGGCGAGAGGTTGCGCTCGGCCGGCTGGCCGCTGCGCAGCAGCGGCGCGCTCAGCCGCACGCTGGCGCCGATGGCGGCCGCTTCCCTGGCCAGGTCGCCGCCCTTGCGCACGGCTTCGGCGATGGCACGGGCGCGGTCATCCGCAGCCGTGGCGCGGGCGCGGGTCTGCAGCGCCGCGATCACGTCGGCCTTCACCTCGGCCAGCGGCCGCACCGCCGACGGCATGACCGCGGTGGCCTTGAGGATGGCGATGCCGCCATCCGGCAGGTCGACGATCACCGGCTCGCCGGCTTCCGGCATGTCGAAAGCCTGGGCAAGGAAGTCGCGGCTCTGCGGCAGGCCGGCCGCCGGCTTGCCGTCCCTGTCCAGCCCGCCGGCATCGAGGCCGGCGGCGGTCTGCAGGCTGGCCGCCTGTGCCTTCGCGATCTCGTCCAGGCTGGCGCCGCCGGCGATCTGGTCGTCGATTTTCGCCCGCAGGGCCACCATGCCGTCGAGCGCCTTGCGCAGGGCGATCTGCTGGCGCAGTTCGGCCCGGGCCTCGTCGAAGCTCTTGGTGCTGCCCGGCTCGACCGCGGTGACGCGCACCAGATGCCAGCCGAACGGCGAGGTGACCGGCTGGCCGACGGTGTTCGGCGCCTGGGCAAAGACCGCATTGGCAATGGCGGCGGGCAGGTCGTTCCGGGTCAGCAGCCCGAGCTGCACATCGGCCGGCTTCAGCTTCTGGGTGCGGGCCGCCATGGCGATGAAATCCTCGCCCTTCTGCACCGCCTCGTAGGCAGCCTTGGCCTCGGCCTCGGTGGCGAACACCACCTGCTCGACTGCGCGCTTCTCCGGCGTCACATAGGCCTGCTTGCTGGCTTCGTATTCCTCGTGCAGTTCGGCATCGCTGACCTGCATCTGCGCGGCGCGGGCGGCCGGGGTGACGGCGAACCAGGCGATGTCGCGGCGCTCGGGCGCGGTGAAGGCGGCCGGATTGGCCTTGTAATATTCCTCGACCTTGTCATCGGCCGGCACCGGCGGGTCCGGCAGCTTCGTCGCATCGACCAGCACATATTCCGCCAGCCGGCGTTCCAGCCGGTAGCCGAGGATGGTGTTGGTCATCAGCGCGGGCGCCGTGGCGATGGTGCCGAACAGGCTGCCGAGCAGGCGGGTGCGGGCCAGCTCGCCGCGCAGCACGGCAATCAGCATGCCTTCGGAATAGCCCTCGTTGCGCAGGTAATTCTCGAAGGCGAAGCGGTCGAACTGGCCGGTCGGGCCCCTGAAGGAGGGCGCATTCATGATCGCCTCGCGCACGTCATCCTCACCGATGGCGATATGCAGGTCCTTTGCGGCCTGACCGTACAGGCGGTCTTCCACCAGGCGGTTCAGCACGCTCTCGTCGAGGCCGAGCTGGAGGGCCTGGTCGGAGGAGAAGCTGCCGCCGAAGCGGCGCTGCAGGCCGGCCAGCTCGCGGCGCCAGGCATCGGCGAACTCGGTCTGGGTGATCGCCTCGTTGCCGACCTTGGCGACATCGCCGCCGGCGCCAAAGCCGGACACGTAATCCGCGATGCCCCAGACGCCGAAGCTCAGGATGAGGAGGACCATCAGACCCTTGGCAATCCAGGAAGCGGCGCCGGAACGCATCTGCTGCAGCATGAAACACCCGAAAAAAGTGAAGCGGAACAAGGTTTCCCGGCCCGGGCAGGGCGCCCGGCGGAATGGCCGGGCATACTAAAGGCGGGGGGCGGGGGCGGCAAGGCACCCGGCGGCCGCGGCGCGGGGGTGCCGGCTTTGCCTTTCGTGGCGGAAATTGCTAGAGAGACGCGGATTTCGTGCAAGGAGACAGCAGCATGGCCGCGCGCCGCCCCCTGATCGTCGGCAACTGGAAAATGAACGGCCTGGCCGCCAGCCTGGCCGAGGCGACCGCCCTGGCCGACCGGGCCCGGGCGCAGGCGCCGGCCGCCGAACTGGGGCTGTGCCCGCCGGCCACCCTGGTTGCCGCCATGGCCGCCGCCCTGAAGGGGACGGCCGTCGGCGTGGGCGGGCAGGACTGCCATGCGAAGGCCGCCGGCGCCCATACCGGCGACATCGCCGCCGAGATGCTGAAGGATGCCGGCGCGACCTATGTGATCACCGGCCATTCCGAACGCCGCGCCGACCATGGCGAGGGCAGCGAGACGGTGCGCGCCAAGGCCGCCGCCGCCCACCGTGCCGGGCTGGTCGCCATCGTCTGCGTCGGCGAGACCCTGGCGGAACGCGATGCCGGCGAGACCCTGAAGATCGTCACCGCGCAGATCCGCGGCTCGCTGCCCGACGGTGCCACCGCCGCCAATACCGTGGTCGCCTACGAGCCGGTCTGGGCGATCGGCACCGGCCGCACGCCGACCACCGCGCAGGTGGCCGAGGTGCATGCCGAAATCCGCCGCGACCTGCTGGCCCGCTTCGACGACGGCGCCGGCTTCCGCATCCTCTATGGCGGCTCGGTCAAGCCGGACAATGCCGCCGAACTGATGGCGGTGCCCGATGTCGATGGCGCCCTAGTCGGCGGCGCCAGCCTGAAGGCGGCCGATTTCTGGCCCATCGTCCAGGCCAAGGGCCTGCAGTAACGCCGGGCCATGGGCGCCGAGGAGCGGGACCGGGACGGGCATATCGCGGCACTGAAACAGGTGGCCGCGCAGTTTGCCGTCGCGGTGACGCCCCATCTGCAGGCGCAGATCGACCCGGCCGACCCGGCCGATCCCATCGCGCGCCAGTTCCTGCCCGATGCCGCCGAACTGGTGACGCATCCGCACGAAGCGGCCGACCCGATCGGCGACGAGGCCCACAGCCCGCTGCCCGGCATCGTGCACCGCTATCCCGACCGGCTGCTGCTCAAGCTGGTCAATGTCTGCCCCGTCTACTGCCGCTTCTGCTTCCGCCGCGAGACGGTCGGACCCGGCAGCCGCGGCCTGACCGCCGGCCAGCTCGATGCCGCCATCGCCTATATCGCGGATCACCCGGAGGTCTGGGAGGTGATCCTCACCGGCGGCGATCCGCTGATCGTCTCGCCGCGCCGGCTGAAATCCGTGCTGCAGCGGCTGGCGGCGATCCCGCATCTGGGCGTGATCCGCCTGCACAGCCGGGTGCCGGTGGTCGATCCGGAGCGTGTCTCGCCTGCCCTGATCGACGCCCTGAAGAGCGGCCGGGGAGCGGAAGGGCGGGACAAAGCCGTGTGGCTGCTGCTGCATGCCAACCACGAACGCGAATTCGTCGCCCCCGCCCGTGAGGCCATCGCCCGCCTGGTCGATGCCGGCATCCCGGTGCTCGGCCAGTCGGTGCTGCTGGCCGGCGTCAACGACACGCCCGAGGCGCTGGCCGGCCTGTTCCGGGCCATGGTGCGGAACCGGGTGAAGCCGCATTACCTGCATCACGGCGACCTGGCCCGCGGCACCGCGCATTTCCGCGTCAGCCTCGGCCGCGGCCAGGCGCTGATGCGCAGCCTGCGCGGCCGCCATTCCGGCCTGATGCAGCCGACCTACATCCTCGACATCCCCGGCGGCCACGGGAAGGTGCCGGTCGGCCCGCTCTATGCGGCGCCGCGGGCGGACGGCCAGGGCTGGGAGGTCACCGACCCCTGGGGCTGCACGCACCTGTATGCAGATCCCGCTGCCGACCGGTCGTGACCGTTTCTGACCGTTGCGGACCGCTGGTGACCGCTGCTGACCGCTGCGGCCCACTGGTGACCGTTGGTGACCGTTTCTGACCGCTGGAGACCGTTTCTGACCGCCAGTGACCGCTGGCGCTTATTGCTCCTTCTGAATGAATGGCACGCGGCCCCGTTCGCCGGTTTTTCCCGGCGGGCGGCTGCTCAGAACAAGATGAGAACGCGCAGCCCGATGTCAAGAAGGGTTGCTCCCGCTATCCGCCATGGCCGGGCTTGACCCGGCCATCCACGTTATTTTTGCCAAACTGGGGTCGGGTGCCTGGGGTGCCAGGCGATGTGTGGCTGGCTGGACCGCGATTTCTGAAATGCTAGGCTGCTCATCCCTCACCACCCTTCGCGCGCTCGGTTCCGGCTGGACCGCGATTTCTGAAATGCTAGGCTGCCGGCGGTGAACATCTGGCCGATCAGCAGTTCCGGCTGGACCGCGATTTCTGAAATGCTAGGCTCTCCTGCTCCGCCACACTCCGGCGCCGTGTGTTCCGGCTGGACCGCGATTTCTGAAATGCTAGGCTGCTTCGCAAGGTCAGCCATGGTCGGGCTCGTTCCGGCTGGACCGCGATTTCTGAAATGCTAGGCTACGGCATCATCAGCACCGACGAATGGCGCGGTTCCGGCTGGACCGCGATTTCTGAAATGCTAGGCTTCCTGCTCCGCCACACTCTAGCGCCGTGTGTTCCGGCTGGACCGCGATTTCTGAAATGCTAGGCTGGTCTTGTTGCCACCCAGCAGGCTGTTCAGTTCCGGCTGGACCGCGATTTCTGAAATGCTAGGCTCCTCGCATTCACCATCCTCGCCGGCCTGTTGTTCCGGCTGGACCGCGATTTCTGAAATGCTAGGCTACTGGCTGACCAAGAAGGCCGAGTTACAGGTTCCGGCTGGACCGCGATTTCTGAAATGCTAGGCTAGTCATGGCCGGCGGGCAGCAGGCGGGACGTTCCGGCTGGACCGCGATTTCTGAAATGCTAGGCTGGATTTGTCTGTAACCTGTTGTAAGTGCGGCGTTATCGACAAATCTACGCCGCCTAAAGCGAGCAAGTGCTGTCAGAACAGCGCCAGCTGACCAGGATTCTTCGGAGCGGCTTCCCGCTTTCGCCCCCGGAAGCTGACTAAATTCTCGTACTGCTTGTCGGTGAAGCACAGGATTTTCACATCGCCATATTCCGGTACGGCAGCTGCAATCCGCCGGATCAATGTCTCGGCCTGCTCCTTGCCGGTCAGATACTTCAAATACACCGAAAACTGGGTCATCTGGAATCCCAGATCCAGCAGGTCATTGCGAAAATCCGCCGCGGCCTTGCGGCGCTCTGGATCGTCGACCGGAAGATCGAACAGGGCCATCATCCACATGAGGCGATATCCGCTGAGGATCGTGAACCGGGAGTTGCCGCCGCTCATGTACCGGCTTCCATGTCGCCGAAGCCAAGCTGCCGTGGTCCGAAAATCGGACGTGCAAAGTCGAGTTTGCCATCGGCATTTTCGAAAGCCCTGGCTATCGACAGGGTGAAGCGGTCGAGAGCCACATGAAGCGGACTGACACAGTCAGGGAGCTGCATGTCGGTGGCTACCACGCCGGCCAGCCGTTCTTTCACCGTGCGAGACACCTCCTGCTCGCCATCCTGCAGCAACCCCATGACTGCGTGATCGACAACAGGCCTGAACGGTTCCATCAGATCGTCGACCAGAGCAAAGGCGTTGCCGCGCCCGACATGGGCTATGCCGATGGTTGGATGCAGGCCGGCGCCAACCACGGCGCGTGCCGTTGCAGCCCGCAGGACAGTATAGCCATAATTCAGCATGGCGTTTGCGCCATCGGCGGCGCGGTCGCGCCGGAAGTCCTCGCCGAACAGCAAAGGCCAGTAGCGTCGCGCCGCCTGTGCCTCCAGGTTCTCCGGATCGCCTGATCTCACGCGCTGTGCCATGGCGCGAATGCCTTCGCCGCCACGTTCTCCACGCGAGAGCAGCAATGCAGCCTGGGCCCTGATCTTGGCAGCCACGATATCCCGCCACAAACGCTTCATCAGTGGGCGCGGTGCATCCCACTGGGCACGGAGGCGACCGCCCTGATCGTGATGGCCGTCTATGGGCAGCGACCAGGCAACCGGGAAGTGGTTGGGGCCGCAGGCCACCAGGGGTGCGTTGCGGGCCGCGAGCTCGACCAGCACGGAGTTGGAGTAGGTGATGCCATGGGCATGAACCAGCAGGGCGGCGATATCGTCCAGCGCCACCCTGCCGACTTCGGTGCCATCACGTTCGACCAGCAGGAATCCGCGGTGGATGCTGAGATGCTGGTTATCCTGGCTGATATCGACGATGCGTTCCACGGGCAGCCATCATTCCAGCGGGCCGGGATCATATATCTTTCCGCCCGGCGTGATGCGCAGCTTGCGCGCCTTCAGCTTCTGCAGGCCGCTGGCAGAGGTGTTCGTGTATTTGAAGTAGTCGTCCCTGTTGGCATCGCGATCCTTCAGCGCGCCGGCTTCGAAATGCTCGGCCAGTTGTATCGTTTTGTTGGTCGAAAATTTCACCACCCGCATGATGCACCGCCCTTCCGCATCCTCGATCGCGATCATGTCGTCCTGCCGCAAGGTCATGATCTTTTTTGCGGTGGGATGCGCCTTGCGGATTTCCGATGACGGCGCCGCCTGAGCGGCATCGAACAGCGACACGATTTCCGATTGCCATTTCCCATTCGGCAGCCGCCAGATGGTGAAGCTGAAATTTCCCTCCGACGCGTACCCCTTGTAAGCAACGCCCTGCCGGTTGCGGACCATGATCACGCTGGTGCGCTCGGCAACGCGGACGCGGCGGATGCCCTTGAAGGGGCCGTCGGCCTCGCGAAAGGCCAGCAGGGCTTCGCTGAATGCCTTGCCCTCCTTGCCATGCGTGGCCGCGCGCAACGCTGCTTTCAGCGGCTCGTTATTATGAATGGTCTCCAGGTCGGCGGCAGTTTTCAGGCTTTCCAGCGGCACGCGATGGGCCACCAGCGGCACGCCGCGCCGGTCCGGCGGGCCGACTACGGCATAAGCCGTGTCCTTGAAGAATTTGCCGACCCGGCCGCAGCCGGCCTCGCTGCGCTCGGGCTTGTGGCTGACCACAATGGCGTCGAGACGGGCCCTGATCTCGGCTTTCAGGCCCGGCCACGGCATCGGTACTTCGATATGTTCGAGGTCGCCGCGATCTGCCGCCTGTGCCGAGGCGCGGGATATGGCATTCAGCAGCCCGCGGTCGATCAGGCCGATCACCGCGGCATCCTTGGCATGGTGTTTGTGGTTGTCGCGGTTTTTGGTGTTGCTGCCCAGCAATTCGTCGAACCGCCATTTGCCCCGGATCAGCGCGGTCAGGCTGCCGGGGATCGCCCAGACCTGATCGGGATCGCAGACTGCCGACAGATACTGCCGGGCGGTGCGGCTCAGATACTGCGTATCGGTCAGGTGACGGGCGAGGAAGTCCTTCTCGTTCTTCAGGAACCATTCCATCGCATCGGGCTGAAACCGGCGGCGTTTGCCGGGTGAAAGCCGCTCGGCCCGGGCCGCGATATCCTCCCAGTCCGGGGTGGACCCGAAGGCCTCGTAGGGCGTGCGATTGCCCTTGCGGCGATTCCACTCGCTCAGAACAAGCACGCGGTTGTCGAAACGGTTATCGAGCGTCTGCGAGAAAGGCAGGATGTGGTCGATTTCCACTTCGCTGCTGAAGATCATGCGCTGGCTGATCGGCTTGCCGCTGTAGGGGCATTTGTGCTCCAGCGGCGCCAGTTCGTCGTACAGGCGCAGGCGAAGGCGGTTCTCGCCGGTATCCGGCTGTCCCAGGCCGGCCAGAATTTCCCGGTGCGTATCCGCCTGCTTCTTGCTGGCCGTATGCCGTTTGTCCTGTTCCTCGCGCTGCTTTTTGTTCGCTTTGAGATCGCGCGCCAGTTCGACGACGATCTGCGCCGGATGCCCATGCCGGGCGATCAGCTCATTGACCAGCCGGCGCAACTGGTTGAGGGCGATATGCACGGTCGGATTGGCGATGCGGCCATAGCGTGTTGCCTCGTCGTCTTCCGGGTTGCCGGTGCCGGGCTTCACCGCCGTGGGCAGCCAGTCACCGTAATAGGGCAGGCTGTCGCGGATTTCCCCGGTGCGGAAGTCGGAATGATGGTAGCCGGCCAGTTCCGCCGCCCTGCTGTAAACAACCACGTCCTTTTCCAGTTCGGCCAGGATTTTGCGCGACGCGGTTTCGCCCAGGGCGGTGTATCCGCCCGGCAGGGGCGCCAGCGCGACAGTCATGGCCTGCGCGGCATCGAGACCGCATTCCTGCTGCAGCCATGCGGCCAGCGCCTGCTCGTCCTCTTCCTCCAGCAGGCGGCTGACGATCTGCCGTTGCCGTTCCAGCGGCAGCCGGCGCCAGCCGGGGCCGAAATGCCCGTCCCGCGCCAGAATGGCGGCGGTCTCATCCCCGATCAGGTCTTTGCGTTTGTCGCTTTCCAGATTGAACCGGAGATCCGGGGCCAGTTTCAGCAGGCGCCGGATCTGGTTGAAGGTGCGCTTCGGATTGGTCAGCAGGGCTTCGGCCACAAGATCGCGCTGCGGCCGGGTAAGAGCGATGCTTTTCTGGCCCGGCACGACGATCATCAGCTGGTTCACCTGCTCGTACAGGCGACGGCGCTGGCTGAGCGGATCGGCCCAGGGCAGGCGGCGTTCGGACGGGTTGAAGGTGCAGACCCCGGGATCGACCGGTTTCAGCGGTCGCTGGAAAAAGATCGCGTCTTTCAGTTTTGCGCGGGCTTCGGCGGTCATGATCGCCGGATGGTGTTTCGCCTGCTCGGCCCAGACGGCATCGAATTCGGCTTCCACCAGGGCGCGTTCGGGATAGATGTCGTATTGCTCGACCGTCTTGCCCTTGTCGTTGGCCATCGGGCGTTTGCGGGCGCGCACCCAGTCGTCTTTCAGATGACGGGCATGGAGGAACTGCCCCAGCGTACGGGCGCCGGCCTCCTCCATCAGGGCTTTGAGGCGGTTGACGCCCTGGCGCACCACGCCGCGTTCGCTGTCGGCCCGGTCGGTCTTGCGGTTCGATTTGAAGCCCCGGCGCTGATGCAGGTGGAACAGCAGACGGCCGATCTCGTGCGGCTCCAGCCGGCGCTCCAGTGCGGCAGCGCGCAGGGCATAGGGGTCGAGCGAGACCAGGGCCCTGCGTGCCGTTTCCTCGGTCGGCAGCAGGCCACAGGCAACCAGACGGTTCAGCAGTTTGCTGCGCCGGCGCAAATAGCGGTCGCGCCGCCGGCGCATCGAGCGGCCGAGGCGGCGGGTGGAGGCCAGCGAGGTCTTGTCTTTCGGGTTGCGGCCATCCTTGAAAATCCGCACCCCGCCGTCGAGAGAACGGACAGGTGAGCCCTTGCTGTCGAGCTCATACAGCCACCAGCCAATGGAATTGGTGCCAATGTCGAGTGCGAGACGATAGTGCAGTTGCATCCATAGCCCCCCTAAACGGCATTTTTCGGCAACTATATTGACAAGCTGCCACAAAGTATGCAACCTGGCATGGCATTTCAGAAATCGTGGTCTGGTCGTTAACAAGACGATTGGATCGTCACAAGATCGCAAAGGGGGCTCCGGCCCCCTTTGTCATCTCCAGGCCGGCCGTCAAGCCTGGCCGGCGGTGCGATCAGGCTGCCGCGATCAGGCCGCTGCAGTCATTCCGGCAGCGGGGTCAGCGCCCGGCCGGCATCGAAGAAGCCTTCGATATTGGCGACCGTCATGTCCAGCATGGCGTCGCGTGCCTCCAGGGTGCCGGCGCCGGTATGCGGGGTCAGCACGGCATTCTCCAGCGCCCGCAGGGCTTCCGGCACGGCGGGTTCGTGCTCGTAGACATCCAGTCCGGCGCCGGCGATCACCTTCTGCTCCAGCGCCGCGATCAGCGCCGCCTCGTCGATGATGCTGCCGCGGGCGATGTTGACGACATGGCCGTCCGGGCCCAGCGCACGCAGCACCCCGGCATTCACGCTGTGGCGGGTGACCGCGTCGGCGCGGGCCGCCACCACCAGCACGTCGGCCCAGCCGGCAAGCTCGAGCAGCGTCGGGAAGTAGGCATAGGCCATGCCGTCGCGCCGGCTGCGGCTGCAGTAACCGACCTCCATCTCGAAGGCGGCGCAGCGGGTGGCGACTTTCGCGCCGATGGCCCCCAGTCCGTAGATGCCGACCCGCCGTCCGGTCAGGCCGCGCACCGGCACCTGCCGGGTTTTCGCGTTGCCCTGCCAGGCGCCGGTGCGCAGGAAGCGGTCGGTGGGGATCACCCGGCGGATGCTGGCCAGCATCAGGGCCATGGCATGATCGGCCACCGCGGTGGCATTGGCGCCGGGATTATGGGTGACGGTGATGCCGCGGGCCTGCGCGGCCGCCCGGTCGACCCGCTCGAAGCCGGTGCCCCAGCAGCAGACGAGTTTCGCATGCGGCACCGCGTCGAACAGGGCGGCGTCGCTGACCAGCGAGCCGAAGGTGACGATGGCCTTCACCCGCCCGGCCTGGTCCGGGGTCAGGGCCGCCGCCGGATGGCGGTCGAAGGGGCCGAGGATTTCGAAACGGGCCGCCATGCGGTCGCGGAAGGCGGCCGGCACCTGGACCATCAGCAGCAGGATGTCGGAGGGCACGGAACGGGGCCTCGTGAAGCGGGGGGAGGGTATGGCTGATTCCCCGTCGGATGCGGGGCTGGCCGGTACCGTAGCGGGATTTGCCGGAAGCGCACAGGGGCGGGGCCGCGGGGCCGGAATGGGCGGATTCCCGGCCAAATCCCCGTCATGGCGGCGATTTGACCGCCCGTCGCCGGGTTGGGGCTTTTCCTCCCCGGCCACAGGGTGTAAAAGCCCCCCGGCTTAAGTCGCGGAGACCGGACCGATGATGACCTTCCTGCTCGTTGTGCACATCCTGCTCGCGCTGGCGCTGATCGGCGTGATCCTGGTGCAGCGCTCGGAAGGCGGCGCGCTGGGCATCGGCGGCGGTGGCGGCGGCTTCATGTCGGCGCGCGGCACGGCGAATCTGCTGACCCGCACCACGGCCATCCTGGCGGCCCTGTTCATCTGCACCAGCATCGTGCTGGCGATTCTGGCCGGCAACCGCGGCACCCCGCGCTCGATTCTCGACGCGCCGGCCACCCAGGCCCCGGCCGGACTGCCCGCCCAGCCGGCCCAGCCGCAGGTTCCGCTCTCGAAGTAACTGTCTGGCCTGAAAGAATAATTTCAGACCTGTGAAATCGCGCGCCGCGGCGCGCAAAGCCCTTTTTTGTGTCGGATGAATCAGTTAAACAGGACGCCCATGACGCGGTACATCTTCATCACCGGCGGCGTGGTCTCATCCCTTGGCAAAGGTCTGGCTTCGGCGGCTCTCGGCGCGCTGCTGCAGGCCCGTGGCTATACCGTCCGCCTGCGCAAGCTCGACCCCTATATCAATGTCGATCCGGGCACCATGAGCCCGTATCAGCATGGCGAGGTCTTCGTCACCGATGACGGGGCCGAGACCGACCTCGATCTCGGCCATTACGAGCGCTTCACCGGCGTGCCAGGGCGCAAGACCGACAACATCACCACCGGGCGCATCTACCAGACCGTGATCGCCAGGGAGCGCCGCGGCGACTATCTGGGCGGCACCGTGCAGGTGATCCCGCATATCACCGATGCCATCAAGGACTTCATCGCCGACGACCGCGAGGGCGTCGATTTCATGCTGGTGGAAGTGGGCGGCACGGTCGGCGATATCGAGAGCCTGCCCTTCCTGGAGGCGATCCGCCAGTTCGGGCTGGAAGCCGGGCGCGGCCAGGCGATCTACATCCACTGCACGCTGGTGCCCTACATCGCGGCTTCGGGCGAACTGAAGACCAAGCCGACCCAGCATTCCGTCAAGGAGCTGCGCTCGATCGGCATTCAGCCGGATATCCTGCTCTGCCGCGCCGACCGCGAGATTCCGCAGGGCGACCGCAAGAAGATGGCCCTGTTCTGCAACGTGCGCGAAGAGGCGGTGATCCCGGCGCTGGATGTCAGCACCATCTATGCCGCGCCGCTGGCCTATCACGCGGCCGGGCTGGACGTGCAGGTGCTGCAGGCCTTCGGCGAGGATGCCTCGAAGGAACCCGACCTGTCGGGCTGGGAGAATGTCGTCCAGCGCGTCACCGCCCCCGAAGGCGCGGTGAAGATCGCCATCGTCGGCAAATATACCGGCCTGAAGGATGCCTACAAATCGCTGGCCGAGGCGCTGGCCCATGGCGGCATCGCCAACAACGTCAAGGTCAACATCGAGTGGATCGAGGCCGAGGCCTTCGAGAAGGACGAGACCGCGCTGGCGGCGCTGGACGGCGTGCATGCGATCCTGGTGCCGGGCGGCTTCGGCGAGCGCGGTTCGGAAGGCAAGATCCGCGCCGTCACCTTCGCCCGCGAGCGCCAGGTGCCGTATTTCGGCATCTGCTTCGGCATGCAGATGGCGGTGATCGAATACGCGCGCTCCAAGGCCGGCATCAAAAAGGCCAGCAGCACCGAATTCGGCCCCGCCGAAGAGCCGCTGGTCGGCCTGATGACCGAGTGGATGCGCGGCAACGAGCTGGAACAGCGCAGCAGGGCCGGCGATCTCGGCGGCACCATGCGGCTGGGCGCCTATGACGCGGCGCTGGCCGCCGGCAGCCGGGTGGCGGAAATCTACGGCAGCACCACGGTTTCCGAACGCCACCGTCACCGCTACGAGGTCAACACCAAGTATCGCGCGAAGCTGGAGGAATGCGGCCTGGTCTTCTCCGGCATGTCGCCCGATGGCCTGCTGCCCGAGATCGTGGAGCTGCCCGACCATCCGTGGTTCATCGGCGTGCAGTATCACCCCGAGCTGAAGTCGAAGCCCTTCGAGCCGCATCCGCTGTTCGCCAGTTTCGTGAAGGCGGCGCTGGAACAGTCCCGGCTGGTCTAGGCCCAGCTGTTTCCGGGCGCAGCTTCGGCACTGGGTTCCCGCTTGCGCGGGAACGACGGTTTCTTTTTCCGTCATCCCCGCGAAAGCGGGGAGCCAGACCCGGGCCAGCGGGCGGCTTGTCAGACCGGGTGGTTTGTTAACCGGACTGCCCTATCTCGGCAGGGACAAATCCCGGCCCGGCGCGTATAAGGGTGGCAGGGGCGCGTAGTCAGGAGAAACCGGTATGAGCGACACCCAGAATCCAGTCCGCCATGTGAAGGTCGGCGACTTCGAGATCGGCAACGACCTGCCCTTCACCCTGCTGGCCGGGCCCTGCGCCATGGAAAGCCGCGAGCACGCGCTGGACATGGCCGGCAGCCTGAAGGAAATGACCGACAGGCTCGGCATCAACTTCGTCTACAAGACCTCCTTCGACAAGGCCAACCGCACCTCGATCCGGTCGAACCGCGGCTTCGGGCTGGAGAATGCGCTGCCGGTCTTCGATGCGGTGCGCAGCGAGATCAAGGTGCCGGTCATCACCGACGTGCACACGGAAGAGCAGTGCCGCACCGTGGCGCCGCATGTCGACCTGCTGCAGATCCCGGCCTTCCTGTGCCGGCAGACCGACCTTCTGGTCGCCGCCGCCCAGACCGGCAAGCCGGTCAACGTGAAGAAGGGCCAGTTCCTCGCCCCCTGGGACATGAAGAACATCGTCGAGAAATTCGACTATTGCGGCAACCCGAACGTGATGCTGTGCGAGCGCGGCGTCAGCTTCGGCTACAACACCCTGGTCAACGACATGCGCGCGCTGCCGATCATGGCCGAGACCGGCTGCCCGGTGGTGTTCGACGCCACCCATTCGGTGCAGCAGCCGGGCGGCAAGGGCACGGCCTCGGGCGGCGACCGCCGCTTCGTGCCGATCCTCGCCCGCGGCGCCGTCGCCATCGGCGTCGCCGCCGTGTTCATGGAAACCCACAAGGACCCGGACAGCGCGCCATCCGATGGCCCCAACATGGTGCATTTCGACAAGCTGGAACCGATCCTCGAACAGCTCCTTGAGTTTGACCATCTGGCGAAGGCAGGGCATTAAGCGGTTAGCCCGTGCGGCTGTCCGCCATCCCCAAAACTGTCATGGCCGGGCTTGACCCGGCCATCCACGTTTTCAGGGTGTCGGTGCTGGCTGTTATTGGCGTTATTCTTGGAGCCTGCGGCGCTCAATCCGAGAATGTCAGGACCGAATGCGAAGCCGGCGAAGAATATTTCCCACGTGGGACTTTCCAGAACAGGTACGGCAATGCGGGGGAAAGTTATGCGCGCCGATTACGGAATGCAGGGGAGCCTTCGCTTTCTTGCGCTAGGGCTACAAATACAGAAGCCTACCGGCTGCTGTGGATTCCGAGCTTCTCCAGTGTTGTAGTTGTGCGTATCTTGAGTGAGATGCGCGATTACCGGCTGGAGGCGACAGTGATGTCTCCAGCCAATGAGCAGATCTTAAGCAAAATAACTCGGCCGCTTACTGTTGCTGAGTGGCACGAATTCAAAGTGGTTATGAGTGGCACATCCTTCTGGAGCATGACACCTACGTCGGACGAACTTCCTGCGACAGACGGCTGGCGATGGATAATCGAAGGCCAGTCTGGTAGCCGCTACCACGCTGTGGACCGGCAGGTGAGATCAGGAACCGACTATGAGAAGCTTGGGCTGCGGTTTCTGCAATTGGCTGGAATTCCTCCAAGCGGTCGATAAAGGCAACAGTAGTCGTGGATGGCCGGGACAGGCCCGGCCATGACATCTGAAGATGCCAAAATCGTCACCCTCGGGCTGGATCCGAGGGTCCACGTCTTCGTAGCCATGGTGTTTGCAGGTCGGCCCTGCGCGTTGATAGGATGGACCCTCGGGTCCAGCCCGAGGGTGACGACGGGGGAGAACCAATGACCACCGCCCTGCAGGGCGCCTTTGCGGCGCTGCCGCCGATCCAGAAGGTCACCCTGCTGACCCGGCTGGTGCATGCCGAAACCGAGCGGGCGCGCGGCCTGACCAATCCGGCCGAGCTGCTGGCCAGCAACGAGCTGGTGCATGGCATCACCGCCTATGTCTGCGCCATCCTCGACGAACGCCGCTCGCCCGAGCAGGATGTGGCCATCCTGCAGGCGCTGGCCGCCGCGCCGCATCTGCTGGCCGAGCTGGATGCCTGGATGAAGGAACAGGCCGCGGACTGAGCGGCTGCCGCCGCTTCGCCCGAATTCATCCCCGATCCCGCCACAATCCGGGCGCCTGATCCGTCCAGGGCAGGTTCATCGGCGGGACGGGACACATGACGACAATTGGACTCCGGACAGGCTTGCTGGCGCTGGTCGCCAGTCTGGCGGCATCCCTGTGGCAGGCGGCACCGGCGCTGGCGCGCGATCCGGCCACATTCCACTATCTTGGCGAGACGGCGGGCGATCCGGCCGACCCGCAGGGCGGGCCGGACACGCCCTTCCTGGTGCCGCAGCGCCACTGGCCGCACTGGATGGCGGCGCTGACCGCCGCCCTGCAGAAGTCGCAGCCGGCCGGGGCGACACTGGTGCAGCAGCTTCTGCTGCGTGCGGGCGCCGACCATCCGGCCCGGCTGGCGCTGGTCTGGGACCTGCGCGACACCGCCGATCCCGCCCGGGGCGGCGCGATGGTGTTCGAGATCCACGACGTTGCCATTGCTGCGGACGGCACGGTCGCGCCGGCGAAACGGCTGAGTGCCGAGGACTGGCTGGTGCGCATCGTCGAACCCAGCGGCGGCGATCCCTTCGGCACCGGCCGGCCGCTGCTGTTCGTCGAATTCGGGTCCGGCGGTTCCGGCTATGCCGGCTATGAGCTGTCGGTGCTGGCGCTGGGTGCGGAGATCGACGAGATCACCCCGCGCGACAGCGGCCGGCCGATCCTTGCCGCCGACCTGCAGCGGGATGGCCGTTTCGCCCTGGTCAGTTCCAACGACCGCTGGGGCAACTATTTCCGGGGCTGCGGCCAGTGCGGCCCGCTGGTGCCGGTCGTATCCGTCTGGCGCGAGGGCGGCCTCGCCGAAGCCTGCCGCGACTTCCAGGCCTATTACGAGGCGCGGATGGATTTCTCCTACCGCGCCATGCGGTCTGGCCGCGAGCGGGGCAGCATCGAGGATTTCCTGTGGAACCGCGCCGAACTGGTGCTGAACCTGCTGCAGGCCGGCCGGCTGGAGGAGGCCGCCTATGAATACGGCCTGATGATCGACGAGGCCGACGGCGTGCGGCGCCAGCTCGGCGAGGCCCGTGCCGACCAGCCGCAATACCGCCAGGGCATCGACAGCGCCGCCGCCGAATGGCTGCAGCGGGTGCAGGCGGATTTCGAGCCGCTGTTCCGCGCCGTCGGGGCCGCCGCCGACCGCGCCTGTCCGCTGCAGGCCGGCGAGGGCCCGGCCCGGGCCTATGGCTTCGTCGCCCGGGTGAACCGGGCGCGCTGACGGGCCGGGTGCGCCGGGACCGGCGTCAGGCGGCGACTTCGCCGCGGGCCGGATAATCCTTGGCCACCACGAAGTCGATGGCGTTCAGGATGTCGGCAAATTGCGGCCGGGCAAACGGCATGGTCTGCACGCTGGCGAAATACAGCGTGCCGTCCGGCCGGATCAGGAACAGGCCCGGTTCGCTGAACTGTGCCGGCTCTTCCACGCCGATCGAGGTCTTGCCGCGGCCCGCCGAGACATAGAGGCCCCATTCGCGGGCCTTCGGCAGCGGCAGGCCGTAGCCGAGCGTCAGGCCATCGAGGCCCCATTCGGTCTTCGTGCGGGTGGCGCGTTCCTCGTCGTCGCTGCTGAGCGCGATCACGGAGACGCCGCGCTTCTCGAAATCGGGCAGCTTCGTCTGCAGGTCGCGCAGCTGGGTGCGGCAGATCGGGCAGTGCAGGCCGCGGAAGAACACCACCAGGGTGAACCGGGCCGGCTGCTGCGCCGCCAGCGACCAGGCGGGGCCGCCTGCGGTGGGAACGTCCAGGGCGGGGACGGGCTGGCGCGGCATCAGACGGGTCATCGGGTATTTCCCCTTGCTGGGTTGTGGTTTGTGGCCTCTCACGGCCCGGACAGTCAGTTCAGGACAGTCAGTTAACGCAGGCCGGCGGGAAAGCGGCATAACACCTGCGTGATCCCCCCGCAGGCGGAAGCCTTGCCCGCCTGCGCCCGGCGGGCTATCCCTTCGGCCGGTTTTCCGTCTTTCCTTCCGGCCAGAACAAGGGGTTTTCCGCCATGAGCGGCATCACCGACATCGTCGCCCGCGAAATTCTCGATTCCCGCGGCAATCCGACCGTCGAGGTCGACGTGCATCTCGAATCCGGCGCCATGGGCCGCGCCGCGGTCCCTTCGGGTGCCTCGACCGGTGCCCATGAGGCGGTCGAGCTGCGCGACGGCGACAAGCAGCGCTATCTGGGCAAGGGCGTGCTGAAGGCCGTGCAGGCGGTGAATGGCGAGATCTTCGATGCGCTGTCGGGCATCGAGGCGGCCGAGCAGCTGAAGATCGACAGCATGATGATCGAGCTGGACGGCACGCCGAACAAGGCGCGGCTGGGTGCGAATGCGATTCTGGGTGTGAGCATGGCCGTGGCCAAGGCGGCTGCCGAGGAAGCCGGCCTGCCGCTGTACCGCTATGTCGGCGGCGCGGCCGCGCATGTGCTGCCGGTGCCGATGATGAACATCATCAATGGCGGCGCCCATGCCGACAATCCGATCGACGTGCAGGAATTCATGATTATGCCGGTGGCGGCGCCGAGCATCGCCGATGCCGTGCGCATGGGCGCCGAGGTGTTCCATACGCTGAAGAAGAAGCTGAAGGATGCCGGCCACAATACCAATGTAGGCGACGAGGGCGGCTTCGCGCCGAACCTGCCGAGCACCCGCGGCGCGCTTGATTTCATCATGCAGGCCATCGAGGCCGCCGGCTACAGGGCCGGCAAGGATGTGATGATCGCGCTGGATGCCGCCAGCACCGAATTCTTCAAGGACGGCCAGTATCATCTGGATGGTGAGAACCTGAAGCTGTCGCCCTCCGATATGGTGAAATACTGGGCCAAGCTGGTCGGCGACTATCCGATCGTCTCCATCGAGGACGGCATGGCCGAAGACGACTGGGCCGGCTGGAAGGAACTGACCGACGTGATCGGCGGCAGGTGCCAGCTGGTCGGCGACGATCTCTTCGTCACCAACCCGAAGCGTCTGGCCGATGGCATCGAGAAGGGCGTCGGCAACGCGATCCTGGTCAAGGTGAACCAGATCGGCACCCTGTCCGAGACGCTGGAAGCCGTCGAGCTGGCGCACAAGAACGGCTACCGCGCCGTGATGTCGCACCGCTCGGGCGAGACCGAGGACAGCACCATCGCCGATCTCGCGGTCGCCACCAATTGCGGCCAGATCAAGACCGGTTCGCTGGCCCGCTCCGACCGCATGGCCAAGTACAACCAGCTGATCCGCATCGAGCAGGAACTCGAGGCGGCGGCGAAATATCCGGGCCTGGCCGCCCTGAAGCGGCGCTGAGCATGCATCGCGCCGGGTCTTCACTCCCGGTTGCGCTGGTCGCCCTGCTGATGGCGGGAGCGGCGATGGCGCAGGCGGTGACGGTGCGGCCCGGCATGATCCTCGGCCGCTGGGCGATCAATCCTGCCGCCTGCGAGGCTGGCGAGCTGCTGGAATTCACCCAGGAAGGCGGCTTCCGTTCGACGCTGGACGAGGGCGATCCGCGCGAGGGCCGCGTCCGCACCGAGCGCGACAAGATCATCCTGATCGATGCCGAGCAGCCGGACCGCGAGCTGGCGCTGGTGGTATTCGACCTGACCCCGCAGAAGCTGGTGGCTTTCGACGAGACCATCGAGGCCGACCGCATGCTGGTGCGCTGCCGCTGAGGATTGTGCACCGCGGCGCCGGATTGCGACATCCGTCACAGCCCAGCCGTGGAACCGGGTGCTAGGTTTGCCTGCCGGGCGGAACAGTGCCGCCGCGGCCGGTGCGACCCGGCGGCAGGGAGACGTGATGAATCGGCAGCCAGACACGGCGGCGCGGTTGTGGCAGCGCCGCGGCCCGCGCACCCGGCTCGAGGCCCGTATCCACCGGGCCATTGCCGACGAGGAGCAGCGCGGCCTGGTTTTCGCCTTCCGCGCCCGGCTGGTGGCGGTGCTTGCGGTGATGCTGTGGCTGGTGCTGGCAATCGAGCCCGAACGCCAAGTCTACTATCTCTCGGTCAGCCTGCTTCTGCTCCTGCTGGGGGTGGTTCCGTATCTGCTGCGCCGGCACCGCTATGCCGTACCGCTGCGTCTGGCCTTCGTGCTGCTCGATGCCATTCTGGTTACGGCAGTGGTCATCCTGCCGCCACCGGGCCATATCGATTCCGGCTTTCCGATCCAGATGCGGGTGCGCGGACCGGAATTCCTCTATCTCATCCTGCTGATCGTCGGTGCGGCGCTGTCCTACTCGCCGCTGCAGGTGATCTGGACCGGCTTCTGCGCGGTGGCGGCGTGGGGAACTGGCGTGCTGCTGGTGCTGCTGCGTCCTGACACGCTGCCCTACGATCCGGTACAGGCGGAATCATCGCAGGCCCTGCTGGGCATGATCGTCGATCCCCATTTCGTCAGCATCTTCACCCTGATGAACCAGATGGTGCTGGCGGTGATTGCCACCGCGATCCTGGCGGCGGCGGTCTGGCGCTCCCGCCGCATGCTGCTGCGCCAGACCCGGGCCGAGATCGCCCGTGCCGATCTGGCGCGTTATGTCTCGCCCGATGTGGCCGATGCCATCATCGCCTCCGAGCGGCCGTTCGGCGTGCCGACCACCCGCGAGGTGGCGATACTGTTTGCCGATATCGTCGGGTTCACGGCGATGTCGGAACAGCTGCCGCCGGACCGGGTGGTGCGGCTGCTGAAGAGCTTCCACGAACGCGGCAGCCGCGTGGTGTTCGGCCATGGCGGCTCGCTCGACAAGTATATGGGAGACGGCTTCCTGGCCACCTTCGGGGCGATTGCCGCAGCCCCTGACTCGGCTGCCCGCGCCTTGCGCTGCGCCGTCGACCTGCAGGCCGAGATCGACCGCTGGAATGCCAAGCGGGCGGCGCGGGGCGCCGATACCGTGCGGCTGTCGGTCGGCGTGCATTGCGGGCCGGTGGTGGTGGGCAATATCGGTGGCGACCGGCGGCTGGAATTCACCGTGCTGGGCGACACCGTCAACATCACCAGCCGGCTGGAGGCGCTGACCCGCGAGCTGGATTGCCGGATCGCGGTCTCGGCCGCCTGCCTGGCGACGGCGCGGGACAGTGCGCCCGACCTGCCGGCCTTTGCCGCGGCCGGCGCCGTGCATCTGCCGGGCCGGCAGCAGAGCGTGGAGGTCTGTGTCTGGCCGGCCGGGACGGCGGCGAAACCCGGTCAGTAGGTCATGCAGGCGGCGTTCAGCAGGCCGACGGCGATGCTGATGCCGGCCACGGTGATGGCGGCCGCCGTCTCGCCGTCGGTGATGCGCTGCGGCAGCCCGGGGATCAGCAGCCGCACGGCCACGAAGGTGCCCCACTGGATCACCAGCGCCACCGCGCCCCAGACCAGCATGTCGGCCAGGCTCTGCGAATAGGTGATGGCGCTGCCCAGCGGGATGGCGAAACCGATGGTGGCGCCCGACAGCGAAATCGCCGCGGCATTGCTGCCCTGCTTGATCAGGCTCCATTCCTTCTGCGGGGTCAGGCGCGTGTAGACCACCAGGAACACCATCAGCAGGATGATCGCGCAGATGAAGAAGATCGCGAAATCCGGCAGGGTGAAGAGATAGCGGCTGAGGTCGGGTGTCGCGGTGCTGATCATGGGCGGTCCGTTTACTCGAAGAGGTGGGGAACGAAGCGGCTGCTGTTGCGGGTGATCGGGCTGTTATCTTCGCGGATGCCGAGTCCGCAGGCGCGCGATGCAATCATCCACACACCCAGCACCGGATAGAAGCCATCGAAGCACGGCATCTCGACCGCCTGCTGCCAGACCATGGCATCGGCGGCTTCGGCGATCTCGGCCTGGCCCGGCACGGCCTCGGCGATGCTGCCATCGGCGGCAAGACGGGTGATGCCGGCGCCCTCGCGGCCCCAGAAGGGTTTCGAGACGCGGGCGCCGCGGATGGCATCCGCCTCGAAGCTGGCCGGCAGCAGATTCTCATGATCCGGAAAACGGTCCCACAGCAGGGGCAGCAGGGCCTTGGTCGACAGCAGCATCTTCCAGGCCGGCTCGATCATGCGCACGCCCGACGGACCGATATGGCCGGCAAAGCCTTCCTGCAGCAGCCATTCCCACGGATACAGCTTGAACAGCACGGTGATCGGCTTGGCGACCAGATCGACGAAGCGCTTGCCGTTCCAGCCGATCTCGTCGACGAAAATCCGGCCGGTCTCCAGTCCGGCCTGCAGGGCGGTGTCGCGCAGATAGTCGACGGTGCCGATGTCTTCGGCATGGTCGCGCACGCAGGTGAAATGCACGCGGTGGCCCCAGAGGCCGAAATTCTTCCAGGCTTCGATCAGCATCTCGTGGATGCCGTTGAACTGGTCGCAATGGGCGCAGTAGCTGTCGAGCCATTCCCACTGCACGACGCTGGATTCGTACAGGGCGGTCGGCGTGTCGGCGTTGTATTCCAGCAGCTTCGGCGGACCGCTGCCGGCCCAGGCGAAATCGAAGCGGCCATACAGATTCTTGTCCTGCCGGCGCCAGGATTCCTCGATCATCGCGCAGGCGGTGTCGCTCAGCCGGAAGGGTTCGTAGGCGCCGCGGCGCACCACGTCCTCGACCAGGTCGAGGCTCATTTCCTCCAGTCGCTGGGCGGCATCGTCGAGCTCGTCGATCTGCGCTGCCGAGAAGCAGTAGGCGGCATCCTCGCACCAGTAGGGCTGGCCGTCGATGGTGTGGAAGGCGAAGCCGAGTTCCTCGGCGCGCTCGCGCCAGTCGGGGCGGGGATCGACCGCGAGGCGCTGCATGCAGCCGCCCGGCTCAGCCGGCAACCGTGAAGGCGCGTCCGGTGGTGCCGAAACCGCCGCGGGCGATGCTGGCCGGGGTCGCCTTCGGCGCATCGGGGAAACGGCTGGTGCTGAGCTGGCCGAGATTGCGGTTGCCGGAATACACGGTGTTGCCCGGGTCGCGGTAGAGCGGCTGCGCCGCCCAGGGCGAGGTGCCGCCGAGGCCGCGGCCCAGCATGTAGCCCATCAGCATCGGCATGAAGAGCGAGCCCGAGCCCTGCGCGGTCTGCTCCTGCGGGGCGGTCTGCTGCGGGGTCGCTGACTGCGGGGCGGTGCCGGCGGCCGGCTGCGCGGCCCGGAAGGCGTCGTTGCCGGCCAGCACCTGCTGCGGCGTGCCGCAGTTGCCAAGGCCGAAGCGGTCTTCGCAGTCGGTCAGGCTGGCAAAGCGCGGGGCGCTGCGCAGATGCGCCTCGCGGGCATCGGCCAGGGCCATGCGGCAGGCATCCGGATCGGCCTTGCTGCTGCATTCCGCCTGGTCGCGGATCACGTCCTGCCCGGCCAGCGGGTCCTTCTCCTCGCAGCCGGTCAGGCCGACCAGGCCGACGGTGCCCATCAGGGCCAGGCGGATGACACGGGATTTGCGGCGCGGGTGCGATCTGGACATGGCTGCAAAATAGCGGGTTGCCCCGCCGCGGGGAAGGGGCGGCGCTGGCGCCCAGCCATCGAGCTGCCTATAAGACTTTGACTCTCCGGCACGAATCACGACTCGCCGAGTCGATTCGCGTTGACCCGGCGACTCGGATGTGATTCGATTCCCCCATGAGCGCATACAGCGAAATCCGGCGTCATTCCCTTGCGGCCATCGTGCCCGTGATCTGTTTCGCGGCCATCGGCTATTTCTGCTACCACGCCATCGAGGGCGAGCATGGCATCAACGCCTATACCCGCCTGACCCTGCAGATCCAGCAGACCGAGACGGCGCTGGCGGCGGTGACGGCGGAACGGCGGATTCTCGAGCGGCGCACCGGCCTGCTGCGCGAGGATGCGCTGGATGCCGACATGCTGGAAGAGCAGTCGCGACGGGTTCTGGGTATGATCAGGCCCCATGATCTGGTAATACTCGGACGCTGAACGGGGTGCGCGAAGAAACGGAATTGCGTCGATTAACCGAAATCAAGTTAACTACAGAATATCCCTTGTTTTAACCTAAGTTAGCCGCCATCTTCCGCCTCCGACAGCGCCAATAAACGGTGCATGCCGTTGCGTCATTCCGGGAGGATACAGATGGCGAAAGCAGGCAAGGCGGGCGAAACCGCGGCCAAAAAGGCGGCCAAGCTGCCGGCAGCGGACGAGATGCTCCGCTATTACCGCGACATGCTTCTGATCCGCCGCTTCGAGGAGAAGGCCGGCCAGCTTTACGGCATGGGCCTGATCGGCGGCTTCTGCCACCTCTATATCGGCCAGGAAGCCGTCGTCGTCGGCCTGCAGGCCTGCGCCAAGGACGGCGATGCCGTCATCACCTCCTACCGCGACCACGGCCACATGCTGGCCACCGGGATGGACCCGAACGGGGTGATGGCCGAGCTGACCGGCCGCATCGGCGGCTATTCCAAGGGCAAGGGCGGCTCGATGCACATGTTCAGCCGCGAGAAGCATTTCTACGGCGGCCACGGCATCGTCGGCGCCCAGGTGCCGCTGGGCACCGGCCTCGGCTTCGCCCAGAAGTACAGGAAGACCGACAACGTCACTTTCTGCTATTTCGGCGACGGCTCGGCCAACCAGGGCCAGGTCTATGAAAGCTTCAATATGGCCGAACTGTGGAAGCTGCCGGTCATCTACGTGATCGAGAACAACCAGTATGCCATGGGCACCTCGGTGGCCCGCGCCTCGGCGCAGCCGGCGCTGTACAAGCGCGGCGAGAGCTTCGGCATCTCCGGGCGCCAGGTCGACGGTATGAGCGTGCTGGCCGTGAAGGAAGCGGGCGAGGAGGCTGTCGCCCATTGCCGCGCCGGCAAGGGGCCGGTGATCCTGGAGATGATGACCTACCGCTATCGCGGCCACTCGATGTCCGACCCGGCGAAATACCGCTCGAAGGACGAGGTCAGCAAGATGCGCTCCGAGCATGACCCGATCGATCAGGCGCGCAGCGTGCTGCTGGGCAACAAGATGGCCGACGAGGATGCGCTGAAGGCCGTCGACAAGGAGGTCAAGGATATCGTCCAGAAAGCCGCCGACTTCGCCCAGGAAAGCCCCGAGCCCGATCCATCGGAGCTGTGGACCGACGTCTACGTGGAAGCCTGAGCGGGCCGGAGGAGAAAATCATGGCAATCGAGATTCTGATGCCGGCCCTGTCGCCCACGATGACCGAGGGCAAGCTGGCGAAATGGCTGGTCCGGGCCGGCGACACGGTGAAGGCCGGCGACATCATGGCCGAGATCGAGACCGACAAGGCGACGATGGAATTCGAGGCGGTCGACGAGGGCGTGATCGAGAAGATCCTGGTGCCCGAAGGCACCGAGGGCGTCGCCGTCAATGCCCCGATCGCGCTGCTGCGCGGCGAGGACGAGAAGCCCGGCGCCGCACCGGCCGCTGCCGCCGCGCCGAAGCAGGAGCCTGCGCCGGCGAAGGCCGCCGCGCCCGCCGCCGCCAAGGCTTCGGCTGTGACTGCGGCGCCGACCCCGGCGCCGGAGCTGAAGGACCCGGACATTCCGGACGGCACCGAGTTCGTGACCATGACGGTGCGCGAGGCGATCCGCGAGGGCATGTCGGAAGAGATGCGCCGCGACGACAGCGTGTTCCTGATGGGCGAGGAGGTGGCGCAGTACCAGGGCGCCTACAAGATCAGCCAGGGCATGCTGGACGAGTTCGGTCCCGACCGGGTGATCGACACGCCGATCACCGAGATGGGCTTTGCCGGCCTCGGCGTCGGCGCCGCTTTCGGCGGCCTGAAGCCCATCGTCGAGTTCATGACCTTCAACTTCTCCATGCAGGCGATCGACCAGATCGTCAATTCGGCGGCCAAGACCCTGTACATGTCGGGCGGCCAGATGGGCTGCCCGATCGTGTTCCGCGGCCCGAACGGCGCCGCGGCGCGTGTTGCCGCCCAGCACAGCCAGGATTACGCCGCCTGGTATTCGCATATCCCCGGCCTGAAGGTGGTGGCGCCGTATTCCGCCGCCGATTTCAAGGGCCTGATCAAGGCCGCGATCCGCGATCCCAATCCGGTGATCTTCCTGGAGAACGAGATTCTCTACGGCCGCAGCTTCGAGGTGCCGAAGCTGGACGATTACGTGGTGCCGATCGGCAAGGCGCGCATCGCCCGCGCCGGCAAGGATGTCACCCTGGTCGGCTATTCCATCGCCGTCGGCCATGCGCTGGCGGCGGCCGAGAAGCTGGCCGAGGAAGGCATCGATGCCGAGGTGATCGACCTGCGCACCATCCGGCCGATGGACAAGGACGCCATCGTGCAGTCGGTGCAGAAGACCAACCGCCTGGTCGTGGTGGAAGAGGGTTTCCCGCAATCGGGCGTCGGTTCGGAAATCTCCGCCAGCATGATGGAGCTGGCCTTCGATTATCTCGATGCGCCGGTGGCGCGGGTCAGCGGCAAGGACGTGCCGATGCCC
Organism: Ferrovibrio sp.; assembly: GCF_964218355.1. Taxonomy (GTDB): domain Bacteria; phylum Pseudomonadota; class Alphaproteobacteria; order Ferrovibrionales; family Ferrovibrionaceae; genus Ferrovibrio. The sequence goes on from NZ_CAXPMC010000019.1 coordinate 224,514, forward strand.
TATGCCGCCAACCTGGAAAAGCTGGCCCTGCCCACCGTTGGCGATATCGTCGCCGCGGCCAGGGCCGTCTGCTACCGCTGAGGGAGGGAAGGGCATGCCGATCGATATCCTGATGCCGGCCCTCTCGCCCACGATGACCGAGGGCAAGCTGGCCAAGTGGCTGATCAAGGAAGGCGACGCGGTCAAGGCCGGCGACATCATGGCCGAGATCGAGACCGACAAGGCGACGATGGAGTTCGAGGCGGTCGACGAGGGCCGGCTCGGCAGGATCCTGGTGCCGGAAGGCACCGAGGGCGTCGCCGTGAACACGCCGATTGCCGTGCTGCTGGAAGAGGGTGAAAGCGCTTCTGATGTGAAGGCCGCGCCGAAGAAGGCGGAAGAGAAGAAGCCTGAGGCTCCGAAGGCTGAGGCACCCAGGGCGGAAGCCCCGAAGTCCGCTGCGGCTCCGGCCGCTGCGCCGGCTCCGGCTGCGAAGTCCGGCGACCGCGTCTTCGCGTCGCCGCTGGCCCGCCGCATGGCGGAACAGGCCGGCATCGACCTGAAAGCCGTGCAGGGCAGCGGTCCGCATGGCCGCATCGTCAAGGCCGATATCGAGAAGACGCCGGCCGGTACCAAGGCTGCGGCGGCTCCCGCTGCGGCTGGCAAGGCGGCGGCACCTGTGGCCTCCGGCCCGGGCGCGCGTCAGCTGGCCGACCTGCTCAAGATGCCCTACCGGCTGGAACCGTTGTCGGGCATGCGAAAGACCATTGCACGCCGCCTGACCGAGTCCAAGCAGACGGTGCCGCATTTCTACCTGACCATCGACACCGAGATCGACGAGCTGCTTTCCTTGCGCAAGCGGCTGAACGACAAGTCGGAAGCGAAGATCAGCGTCAACGACTTCATCATCCGAGCCGTGGCGCTGGCGCTGAAGAAGGTGCCGGCGGCCAATGCCAGCTTCGATGAAAGCGGCATGCTGTATTACGAGCATGCCGATATCTCGGTGGCGGTGGCGACCCCGGCCGGCCTGATCACGCCGATCGTCAAGCAGGCGGAACAGAAGGGCCTGACCCAGATTGCCGGCGAGATGAAGGACCTCGCCGTACGGGCGCGGGACGGCAAGCTGAAGCCCGAGGAATACCAGGGCGGCACCTTCTCGATCTCCAATCTCGGCATGTTCGGCATCAAGCAGTTCGAGGCGGTGATCAATCCGCCGCAGGGCTGCATCCTCGCCATCGGTGCCGGCGAGCAGCGTGCCGTGGTGAAGAACGGCCAGATCGTGCCGGCCACCATCATGACCTGCACGCTCTCGGTCGATCACCGCGCGGTGGACGGCGCGGTGGGCGCCGAGTTCCTGCAGGCCTTCAAGGGCTTCATCGACGACCCGCTGACCATGCTGCTGTAAGGCGATGGGCATGGCTGACAAGGTCGCGATCGTCACCGGCGCCGGCAAGGGCATGGGCGCCGGGATTCTGAAGAGGCTGGCGGCGGATGGCTACAGGGTGGCGGCGATGTCGCCGTCGGGCGCGGCGAAAACTCTCGCAGAGAGTCTCGGCGGCGTCGGCACGGCGGGATCGAATGCCAGGGCGGAGGACGTCAAGGCGCTGGTCGACCTGACGCTGGAGAAGTACGGCCGCATCGATGCGGTGGTGAACAACACCGGTCACCCGCCCAAGGGCAAGCTGCTGGATCTGGACGATACCGCCTGGCTGACCGGTTTCGAGCTGGTGCATCTGGCGGTGATCCGCATGGTTCGCCTAGTGACGCCGGTTATGCTGCAGCAGAAGAGCGGCGGTGTCTTCGTCAATCTCCTGACCTATGCCACCTTCGAGCCGGAATCCGATTTCCCGATCTCCGGCCCGGTACGCGCGGCCGTGGCCGCTTTCTCAAAGGTCTATGCCGACCAGTATGCGGCGCAGGGCATCCGCATGAACAACGTGCTGCCCGGTTTCATCGACAGCCTGCCGGCGAAAGACGAGCGCGTGGCGCGCATTCCGATGAAGCGCTACGGCACGGTGTGCGAGATCGCCGACACCGTCGCCTTCCTGCTGTCGGCACAGGCCAGCTACATCACCGGCCAGAATATCCGCGTCGACGGCGGGATCACCCGTTCTGTCTGAGGAGGAACCTCATGCCTGACACCAGTTTCGACGTCATCGTCCTCGGTTCCGGCCCCGGCGGTTACACCACGGCAATCCGCGCCAGCCAGCTCGGCTTCAGGACCGCCATCATCGAGCGCGAGCATCTGGGCGGCATCTGCCTGAACTGGGGCTGCATCCCGACCAAGGCCCTGCTGCGCTCGGCCGAGATCTACAGCCATATCCGGCATGCCGAGGCTTTCGGCTTCAAGGTCGAGGGCAAGGTGACCATCGACACCAAGGCGGTGGTCGAACGCTCGCGCAAGGTCGCCGCGCAGCTGTCGAACGGCGTCAAGTTCCTGATGAAGAAGCACAAGGTCCAGGTCTTTGACGGCCATGGCGCGCTGAACGGTCCCGGCAAGCTGAAGGTCACCAAGGACGGCAAGGCGGTCGCCGAGCTGACCGCGAAGCACATCATCCTGGCCACCGGCGCGCGGGCCCGGTCGCTGCCCGGGCTGGAGCCGGACGGCAAGCTGGTCTGGACCTACAAGGAAGCGATGGTCCCCGAGGCACTGCCGAAATCGCTGCTGGTGGTCGGCTCCGGTGCCATCGGCATCGAGTTCGCCAGCTTCTACCGCACGCTCGGCTGCGAGGTCACCGTGGTCGAGGTAATGGACCGGGTGCTGCCGGTCGAAGACGAGGAAATCTCCGGTCTGGCCAGGAAGGCCTTCGAGAAGCAGGGCATGAAAATCCATGTCGGCACCAGTGTCACCGCACTGAAGAAGGCGGCCGACAGCGTGACGGCGACCCTGAAGGACAAGGCCGGCAAGGAAAGCCAGATCACCGTCAACCGCGTCATCCTCGCCGTCGGCATCGTCGGCAATGTCGAGAATATCGGCCTGGAGACGACGAAGGTGAAGGTCGAGAAGACCCATGTGGTCACCGACGAATGGAGCCGCACGGCAGAACCCGGCATCTATGCCATCGGCGACCTGACGGGCCCGCCCTGGCTGGCCCACAAGGCCGGCCACGAGGGTGTGATCTGCGTCGAGAAGATCGCCGGCGAGAAGGATGTCCACCCGCTGAAGACGTCCAACATCCCGGGCTGCACATACTGCACGCCGCAGGTCGCCAGCGTCGGCCTGACCGAAGCCGCCGCCAAGGCGAAGGGGCATGAGGTGCGGGTCGGCCGTTATCCCTTCCTCGCCAACGGCAAGGCGATCGCGCTGGGCGAGCCGGAGGGGCTGGTGAAGACCGTGTTCGACGCGAAGACCGGCGAACTGCTCGGTGCCCATATGATCGGTGCGGAAGTCACCGAGCTGATCCAGGGCTTCGGCATCGCCAGGACGCTGGAAACCACCGAGGTCGAGCTGATGCATGCCATCTTCCCGCATCCGACGCTCAGCGAGATGATGCACGAGTCGACCCTGGACGCTTATGGCAAGGCGCTGAATTTCTAGGTTTCCGGGCGACCGGCGCCGGATTGGCCGTTTCTGGCCGGTGCCAGCCCCGGGGCTTTTCTGTATAGTCGGGGCGCGCTACCTCAAGCGACGAGGGGCCAAGCGACGAAGGGCCGAGAGGACCGTATCGTGACCGTGATCATCAACCCGCCGCCGGCAGACCTGGCCGCCAGGACCGTCCGCCATCCGGAAAAGGCGCACCGGCCGGACAGCCCGGTTTTGCGCAAGCCGGCCTGGATCCGGGCCAAGGCGCCGACCTCGCCGCAGGTGGCGGAAACCCGCCAGCTGATGCGCGACCTGAAGCTGAACACGGTCTGCGAGGAAGCCGCCTGCCCGAATCTCGGCGAATGCTGGCAGCAGAAGCATGCCACCGTGATGATCCTGGGCGCCGTCTGCACCCGCGCCTGCGCCTTCTGCAATGTCGCCACCGGCAAGCCTTCCGGCGTCGATGCCGACGAGCCGGAGCATGTGGCGGAAGCCGTCGGCCGGCTGGGGCTGAACCATGTGGTGATCACCTCGGTCGACCGCGACGACCTGGCCGATGGCGGCGCCGGCCAATTCGTGAAGACCATCGCGGCCATTCGCCGGGCCTCGCCGGCCACCACGGTCGAGATCCTGACCCCCGATTTCATCCGCAAGCCCGGCGCCATCGAGGCGGTGGTCGCCGCGCGGCCGGATGTCTACAACCACAATCTCGAGACCGTGCCGCGGCTGTATCCGACCATCCGGCCGGGCGCCCGCTATTTCGCCTCGCTGCAGCTGCTGGCCAAGGTGAAGGAGGTCGATCCGTCGATGTTCACCAAGTCGGGCCTGATGGTGGGGCTGGGCGAGGAGAAGATCGAGATCATGCAGGTGATGGACGACCTGCGCGCCGCGGACGTGGACTTCCTGACCATCGGCCAGTATCTGCAGCCGACCCGCAAGCATGCGGAAGTGAAGAGCTTCGTCACGCCCGACGAGTTCAAGGCCTACGAGACGCTGGCCTATGCCAAGGGCTTCTCGATGGTCTCGGCCTCGCCGCTGACCCGCTCGTCGCATCATGCCGGCGACGACTTCGCCCGGCTGAAGGCCAACCGCGCCGCGAAGCTGGCGACAGCCCGGGCATAAGAGGCGGCGTGCCCACCCACGCGGAAAAGCGTGTGATGCCCTATCGCCCGGACCAGCTTTACGTGCTGGTGGCGGGGGTCGAGCATTACCCGAAATTCCTGCCCTGGTGCATCGGCGCCCGCATCCGCGAGCGCGAGGAGCGGCGGCTGGTGGCCGACCTGATCATCGGCTTCAAGATGTTCCGCGAGCGCTTCACCTCGAAGGTGATGCTGAATCCGGAGGCCATGCGGATCGACGTCGAATATACCGACGGGCCGTTCAAGTATCTGCGCAACCACTGGATTTTTGTCGCTCATCCCGAGGGCTGCGAGATCGATTTCTACGTGGATTTCGAGTTCCGCTCGAAGCTGCTGCAGAAAACCATCGAACTGCTGTTCAACGAGGCGGTCCGCCGCATGGTTGCCGCTTTCGAGACACGCGCCCGTCATCTTTACGGCGAGAATGGATTGTCGCTGCCGCCCGGTGCTACCATCCGGACGGCCTGATCCTGACCTGCCTCATGGAGGGGAGCCATGGTTGCCCTGCCTGCCACCGGAAACCTGTTCGAACGCGGCCTGCGCGGCCTGATCGGCGCGTGGCGCGGGATTGCCGGCGGCGGTGAGGACCTGCCCATTGCCCGTGAAGGGGCGCTGGGGCCGAAGGATGTCGACCGCCTGCACGGCCTGTTTGCCGAATGCCTGGAGGCCCGCGGCGGCGAGGTTTCGGCCCGGGCCCGCGCCGCCGCGCTCGGCCGGCTGTATCTCAGCCTGAATGACGAGGGCCGGCAGGCCTTCCTGACCGTGCTGGCCAGGGGTTTCGCCCCCGATCCGGCCGCCCTGGACAAGGCCATGGCCGAGGTGCAGCAGGCGGCCGGCGACGCCGTTGCCCGCCACAGGGCCGAGCGCCGGCTGCGCCGGGCGATGACGCCGCCACGGCAGAAGCTGCTGACCCAGTTCACCGGCCTGCCGCAGGGCATGAAATTCCTCGTCGACCTGCGCGCCGACGCGCTGCGGCTGGCGAAGCAGGCGCCGGAACTGGCGATCCTCGATGCCGATCTGGAAGACCTGCTGGTTTCCTGGTTCGATGTCGGCTTCCTCGAATTGCAGCGCATCACATGGAACAGCCCGGCGGCCCTGCTGGAAAAGCTGATCGCCTACGAAGCCGTGCATGCCATCGAGAGCTGGGACGATCTGCGTAACCGGCTGGATGCCGACCGGCGCTGCTATGCCTATTTCCATCCGCGCATGCCGCTGGAGCCGCTGATCTTCGTCGAGGTGGCGCTGGTCAAGGGCCTCGCCGGCAATGTTCAGGCGCTGCTGGACCAGTCTTCGCCGGTGCTCGATCCGGCTGAGGCGGATACCGCGATCTTCTATTCGATTTCGAATACCCAGACCGGCCTGCGCGGTATTTCCTTCGGCAACTTCCTGATCAAGCGGGTGGTGGACGATCTCAGCCGCGAGCTGCCGCATCTGAAGCAGTTTTCCACCCTGTCTCCGATCCCCGGTTTCCGCAAATGGCTCGACGAGACGGTGGCACAGGGCGCGCCGGACCTCGTGGAAGCCGATGCGCGCGAGGATCTGCGCGAGGTGCTGGGCCAGCGATTCTCGAAAGGCATGCTGCCCGGCCTGCTGAAGGAAGCCGTCTGGCCGGACAATGCGGCGCTGGCGGGTGCGCTGAAGCCGGTGCTGATGCGGCTCTGCGCGCGCTATCTGCTGACGGTGGACGAGAAGGGCAGGCCACGCGACCCGGTGGCGCGTTTCCACCTCAGCAACGGCGCCGCCGTGCATCGCCTGAACTGGCTGGGCGACCGCTCGAAGAACGGCCTGAAGCAGTCGGCAGGCATCATGGTGAACTATCTCTACCGGCTGGACGACATCGACCAGAACCACGAACGCTTCGTGCGCGACGGCACCATTGCCGCCTCGAACGAAGTGAAACGGCTGGCAGATCTCTAGCCGGCGCTTGCCAGCATCTCTGCCAGCATCTCGCCGGCCAGATTGAGAGCATCCTCCACGGTGGCGGCGCGCACCGCGGCGCGGCCGATATCGCCGTAATCCATCTGCTGGTGCATGGTTGCCATGCCGCGTCCGGCCACGGCGATATGCACGCGGCCGACCGGCTTCTGCGGCGTGCCGCCGCCAGGGCCGGCGATGCCGGTGCAGGCCATGGCGATATCGGCCTGGCTGCGGCGCAGGGCGCCTTCGGCCATGGCACGCGCCACCGGCTCGGAAACGGCGCCGTGGCCGGCGATCACCTCGGCCGGCACGCCGAGATCGGACGACTTGGCCGCATTGGAATAGGTGACATAACCGCGCTCGACCACGTCGGACGAACCGGCGATTTCGGTCAGGGTCGCGGCGATCAGGCCGCCGGTGCAGGATTCCGCCGTGGCGAGTTTCAGCTTCGCCGCGCGGCAGCGGGCGAGCAGGTCTTCGGCAAGGCGCAGCAGGGTGTCGTCCATCGGGTCATCCCCAGAATTGCAGAAGCAGCAGCATGGTCAGCAGGCCATAGAGACCGGCGAACAGATCGTCGACCAGCACCCCGCCGGCACCGGGCAGTTCGCGGTCGGCCCAGGAGGCCGGCCAGGGCTTGGTGACATCGAGCAGGCGGAAGACGACGAAGCCGATCAGGTAGAGCTGCCAGTCGGGTGGCACGAAGGCCAGGGTCAGCCACTGGCCGGCGACTTCGTCGATGACGACTTCACCGGGATCCTCGCCGGGCCATTTGCGCAGGAAGGCGTCGATCGCCCAGAAGGCCAGCAGCGATATCACCACCGCCGCCAACAGCAGCAGCCAGGGGCCGCCCAGTATCTGCAGGCCCCAGGCGAAGGGCAGGGCGCCGAGGGAGCCCCAGCTGCCGGGTGCCGGTTTCAGCTTGCCGAGGCCGAACCAGGTGCAGAGCGCAAAAGCGAGATGGGGGTGCATCGCTCAGCCGGGCAAACGGATGGTGGCGACCGCCTGGGCGGCGATGCCCTCGCGGCGGCCGGTGAAGCCGAGCTTCTCCGTGGTGGTCGCCTTGACGGAGACGCGCGCGACATCAATGCCGAGGATGTCGGCGATGCGGCTGCGCATGGCCTCGCGGTGCGGCCCGATCTTCGGCGCCTCGCAGATGATGGTTACGTCGCAATGGGCGATCAGGCCGCCGCGTTCCTGCACGAGGGCTGCGGCATGGGCGAGGAAGGCGGCCGAATCCCTGCCCTTCCATTGCGGATCGGAAGGCGGAAAATGCGCGCCGATATCGCCATCGCCGATGGCGCCGAGGATGGCATCGGTCAGGGCATGCAGGGCGACATCGGCATCGGAATGGCCGGCCAGGCTGCGGTCATGCGCAATTTCGATACCGCCCAGCATCAGCCTGCGGTCCGGCTCGTCGCCGAAGGCATGCACGTCGAAGCCCTGGCCGGTGCGGATGTCGCCCAGCCGCAGCAGCAGCTGGGCCTCGGCACGGCGGAAATCGTCGGGCTCGGTCACCTTGAAATTCTCCTCGCTGCCGGCCACCAGTTTCACGGCCAGCCCGGCTTGTTCGGCCACGGCGGCGTCGTCGGTCAGCGCGAGGCCGGCCGCCTTGCGGTGGGCGGACAGGATATCGGCAAAGCGGAAAGCCTGCGGGGTCTGGGCACGCCACAGGCCCTGCCGCTCGACGCCGCTGCGGGCGCAGCCGCGGTCCTCGCGCTTCAGCGTGTCGGTGACCGGAACGGCAAGAATGGCGCCGGGCGCCTCGCGCAGGCCATCGAGCAGGGCATCGATGCGGTCGTGGCGCAAAAATGGGCGGGCTGCATCGTGAATGAGCACTGCGCTGGGGGCGTGGCTGCTAAGTGCTTCCAGACCAAGGCGGACGCTGTCCTGGCGGGCGGCGCCGCCATGGCAGGGAGGCAGCAGGCGGTCATCCCGGTCGAGGCCGGTCGCCGCGGCATGGTACCAGTCAGAATCATCGGGATGGATCACGACCGCCACCCGTGCTATTGCCCCGTGGCCCAGACAGGCCCGGAGGCTGTGGCGCAACAGGGGTTGCCCGCCAAGCATCTGGTATTGTTTTGGTTTTCCGCCGCCGGCACGGGTTCCGCGGCCGGCGGCGACGATCAGGGCGGCAATGGTCATGGCAGCCAGCCTAGCCGAGGCCATTCCGGCCGGCAAAGGCCGCAGGCAGACGAATGATATTGCAGTGCGGTAGGAAAACTTCTACAGTGAACAACAACTGTGCACCCCGGGTGTTGTGCAAAAAATGAGCATAACGATTGGTTCCGTCTCGATAACAGACCCGGTGATCCTGGCCCCCATGTCAGGTGTCACCGATCTGCCATTTCGCCGGCTCGTCAAGCGAAGCGGTGCCGGCCTTGTCGTGTCCGAGATGATCGCATCGGAGGCCATGGTGCGCGCTTCGCGTCAGTCTCTCAAGATGGCAGAAGTGGCGCCGGAAGAATTTCCGATGTCGGTACAGCTCGCCGGCTGCGAGGGTCATGTGATGGCCGAGGCCGCGCGGCTGAATGAAGACAAGGGCGCCGCCATCATCGACATCAACATGGGCTGTCCGGTGAAGAAGGTGGTCAACGGCCATGCCGGTTCGGCGCTGATGCGCGATCTGCAGCATGCCAAGGGTCTGCTGACGGCAACCGTGAAGGCCGTGAAGCTGCCGGTGACACTGAAGATGCGCACCGGCTGGGACGAGGCCAACCGCAATGCGCCGGAACTGGCCCGCATCGCCGAAGGGGAGGGCATCCGCATGCTCACCGTGCATGGCCGCACCCGCAACCAGATGTATAACGGCCGTGCCGACTGGGGCTTCGTGCGCAAGGTGAAGGAAGCCGTCTCGCTGCCGGTGATCGTCAATGGCGACATCACGACGCTGGACGAGGCGAAGGATGCACTGGAGCAGTCGGGCGCCGACGGCGTGATGATCGGCCGCGGCGCCTATGGACGGCCGTGGTTCCTGCGGCAGGTGATCGAATTCCTCAGGACGGGCGTGCGCCTGCCCGATCCGTCGCTGGCCGAGCAGCAGGCGACGGTGCTGGAGCATTACGACGCCATGCTGTCGCATTACGGTGTGCAGACCGGCCTGAAGATCGGCCGCAAGCATGTCGCCTGGTATTCCAGGGGGCTGCCGGGTTCGGCCGAGTTCCGCACCCGCATCATGCAGATCGACAGCCCCGACGAGGTCCGTCAGACCATTCGCGATTTCTACGCCCCCCAGCTTGAGAGGATGGCGGCCTGATGCGGAATGCCGAGCGCAGAGCCAAGGCTCCCCCGGCCGGTGCAGCCGACCTGCCGGATTTCGACACGTCGCAGGTGCTCGGCGCTCTGCCGACGCCGATCCTGGTGGTCGGCGACGAGGGCGAAATCTTTTATGCCAATCCGGCCGCCGAACAGTTCTTCGATTCCGGCGCGGCATTCCTGTACCGGCAGAACCTGCGCGACCTGGTGCCGTTCGGCAGCCCGGTCCTGCAGCTGATCGCCCAGGTCTTCCGCGAGCGTTACACCGTGTCGGAATACGATGTTGATCTCGGCTCGCCGCGGCTTGGCGAAAGGCTGGTCGACGTGCAGGTTTCGCCGGTGCCCGAGCAGCCCAATCGTGCCGTGGTGCGTTTCGACGAGCGTACCGTGGCGGCCAAAATCGACCGCGCGCTGACCTACCGCGGCGCCGCCCGCTCCGTGGTCGGCATGGCGGCGATCCTCGCCCATGAGGTGAAGAACCCGCTCAGCGGCATCCGCGGCGCCGCCCAGCTGCTGGAGCTGAATGCCAGCCAGTCGGACCGCGAGCTGACCCGCCTGATCTGCGACGAGACCGACCGTATCTGCGGCCTGGTCGACCGGATGGAGATTTTCTCCGACAAGCGGCCGATCAACCGCGGCCCGGTCAATATCCATCGGGTGCTGGAGCATGTCCGCAAGGTGGCCCAGGCCGGTTTTGCCAAGCATCTGCGATTCATCGAGAAATACGACCCGTCGCTGCCGCCGGTCTTCGGCAACCGCGACCAGCTGGTGCAGGTTTTTCTCAATCTGGTGAAAAATGCCGCCGAGGCGGTCGGCGACGACCCGGCCGGCGAGATCGTGCTGACCACCGCCTACCGCCATGGCGTGCGGCTGGCGGTGCGCGGGTCGCGCGACCGCCTGCATCTGCCGCTGGAGGTTTCGGTGCAGGATAACGGCCCCGGGGTGCCCGAGGACATCCGCAGCTATCTCTTTGACCCGTTTGTGACAACCAAGGCCAGCGGTTCTGGCCTCGGTCTTGCATTGGTTGCCAAGATTATCGGCGACCATGGTGGTGTCATCGAATGCGACAGCCGCCCCCGCCGGACAGTGTTCAGCGCCCGTCTGCCGGTCCACAACCCCACGGCGGAAGATTCCGGAGAGTCTGTATGAGTAACAAGGGTACCATTCTCGTTGCCGACGACGACCGCTCGATCCGCACGGTGCTGGATCAGGCGCTCGGCCGGGTCGGCTACCAGGTGCGTTCCACCGGCAACGCCGCCACCCTGTGGCGGTGGTCGTCGGAAGGCGAGGGCGACCTGATCATCACCGACGTGGTGATGCCCGACGAGAATGGCCTCGACCTGCTGCCCCGAATCAAGCGCATCCGCCCGGACCTGCCGATCATCGTGATGAGCGCGCAGAAGACCCTGCTGACTGCGGTGAAGGCGGCCGAGCGCGGCGCCTATGACTACCTGCCGAAGCCTTTCGATCTGAAGGAACTGCTGCGCGTCGTCGAACGGGCGATGAGCCAGCCGAAGAGCATGCCCTCCGACGAGGCACAGGCCGCCGCCGACGAGGAGAAGCTGCCGCTGATCGGCCGCTCGCCGGCGATGCAGGAAATCTACCGCGTGATGGCGCGCCTGATGGGTACCGACCTGACGGTGCTGATCTACGGCGAATCCGGCACCGGCAAGGAGCTGGTTGCGCGCGCCCTGCATGATTACGGCAAGCGCCGCAACGGGCCTTTCGTGGCCATCAACATGGCGGCGATCCCGCGCGAACTGATCGAAAGCGAGCTGTTCGGGCACGAGAAGGGCGCCTTCACCGGTGCCGCCAACCGTTATGCCGGCCGCTTCGAGCAGGCCGAGGGCGGCACGCTGTTCCTGGACGAAATCGGCGACATGCCGATCGAGGCGCAGACCCGCCTGCTGCGCGTGCTGCAGCAGGGCGAATACACCACGGTCGGCGGCCGCACGCCGATCCGCACCGATGTCCGCATCGTGGCGGCCACCAACCGCGACCTACGTCAGGCCGTCAATCAGGGCCTGTTCCGCGAGGACCTGTTTTACCGCCTGAACGTCGTACCGCTGCGGCTGCCGCCGCTGCGGGAACGCAACGAGGATATTGCCGATCTGGTTCGGCATTTCCTCAACCAGGCGGGCGCCCAGGGGCTGCCCTCCAAGACCGTGTCGGCCGAGGCGATGGACCGGCTGCGCCGCTACCGCTGGCCGGGCAACGTGCGCGAACTGGAAAACCTGGTGCGCCGGCTGGGTGCCCTCTACGCCGAGGATGTGATCGGCGTAGAGGTGATCGAGAACGAGCTGGCCGAACCGCCGCAGGCCCCCCGCACCGCCGAGCCGAGCGAGGAGGAGACCCTGACCGGGGCCATCGAGCGGCACCTGACCAAATTCTTCTCCGCCCAGGGCGACGACCTGCCGCCGCCCGGCCTGTATGACCGCATGCTGCGGGAGCTGGAAATCCCGCTGATTTCCCTCAGCCTGGCGGCCACCCGGGGCAACCAGATCAAGGCCGCCCACATGCTGGGCCTGAACCGCAACACCCTGCGCAAGAAGATCCGTGACCATAACATCCAGGTCATCCGTGGCCTGAAATAACGACGGCCGTCCGGCCCGGACCCGGCCCGATGGCCGGGCCCGGATGGATGCCTGCCGGGCCCGGCTGGGCTATGATGGGCCCATGCCCCGGATCGCGATTCACCAGACATGACCGACGAGACCCTTCCGGCGGGCGGCCCGCCGGCCGCCCCCACGCCGGGCGCCCGGCTGCTGCGGCGCGGGCTGGACTGGTTCCACCGCTACCGGCTGATCCGGCATATCGAGATCACCCTGGCCGTGCTGGCGCTGATCGGCGGCACGCTGACCTATCTGGCGATGACGCCGGGCGCCAACCAGGACCTGACCACCCGCGAGGTGCAGATCCTGCTGCTGACCGACCTTGTGGTGCTGCTGGGCCTGACCAGCCTGGTGGCCCGCCGGCTGGTCATCCTGTGGATGCAGCGGCGGCGCGGCGCCGCCGGCGCGCGGCTGCATGCCCGTCTGGTGGTGCTGTTCTCGGCAGTGGCGGCCCTGCCCACCGTGTTGATGACCGTGTTCGCCGTGCTGTTCTTCAATCTCGGCCTGCAGACATGGTTCAGCGACCGGGTCAACGCCGCGGTCAAGGCCTCGGTGGCGGTTGCCGAGGCGTATATCCAGGAACACCGCAAGACGATCCGCGCCGATGTGCTGGCGATGGCGCTGGACCTCAATCGCGAGGCGCCGCAGCTGACCCGGAATCCCTATGCCTTCCAGCAGGCCGTGCGCCAGCTGTCGCGCCTGCGCGGGCTGGGTGAGGCCGTGGTCTTCACCTCGACCGGCGAGATCCTCGCCCGCAATGAACTAAGCCTGCTGATGGAGTTCGACCGGATTCCGACCGCGGCGGTCAAGGATGCCAATGCCGGGCAGGTGGTGATCATGACCGCCGAAACCGACGACCGGGTGCGGGCGCTGTTCAAGCTCGACGGCTATCTCGATGCCTATCTGTATGTCGGGCGCTTCATCGATAACCGGGTGCTTGCCGATCTCGAACGCACACGCAACGCGGCGGCGCAGTACAGCCGGCTGGAACAGGCGCGGTCGGCACTGGAAATCAACTTCGCCATCCTGTTCATGCTGATCTCGCTGCTGCTGCTGCTGGCGGCGATCTGGTTCGGCCTGCTGATCGCCAACCGGCTGGTGACGCCAATCGGCGATGTGGTGATGGCCGCCGAGCGCATCCGTGCGGGCGACCTGACCGCGCGGGTGGCCGAGCTGGGCGATGAGGACGAAATCGCCACACTGGGACGGACTTTCAACCGCATGACCGGCCAGTTGGCCGCCCAGCAGTCGGAACTGATTGCCGCCAATCGCCAGCTGGACGAACGCCGCCGCTTCACCGAGACGGTGCTGGGCGGCGTCAGCGCCGGCGTGCTCGGCCTCGATCCGCAGGGACTGGTCACCCTGCCGAATCCCTCGGCGCTGGCCATGCTGCATCGGGATTTCGACAGCGTGGCCGGGCAGCCCTTTGCCGAGGTGGCGCCGGAGATGGCCGGCCTGCTGGACCAGCTCGCCGCCGATCCGGAGGCGGCAGTGGCCCATGACCAGGTGGTGCTGCGGCGCGACCAGACCAGCCGTACCCTGCTGGTGCGCATCGCCCGCGAGGTTACTGGCAACGAGCTGCTGGGCTATGTCGTCACCTTCGACGATGTCACCGAACTGGTGGCGGCGCAGCGCAATGCGGCCTGGGCCGATATCGCGCGGCGCATCGCCCACGAGATCAAGAATCCGCTGACGCCGATCCAGCTGTCGGCGGAACGGCTGAAGCGCAAGTATCTCAAGGAAGTGCAGACCGATCCGGATGTCTTTGCGCAATGCACGGATACGATCATCCGCCAGGTCGGCGATATCGGACGCATGGTCGACGAATTCTCGATGTTCGCCCGCATGCCGCGGCCGGTCTACCGCGAGGAGGATATCGGCGAACTGGTGCGGCAGGCGGTCTTCCTGCAGCAGGTAGCGCGCCAAGATATCCGTTTCGAGAACGCGCAGACGGCAGAGCCGGTGAAGCTGAACTGCGATGCCCGGCAGATCGCCCAGGTGCTGACCAACCTGCTGCAGAATGCCATCGATGCCGTCGACGGCCGCGAACGGCCGGGAGACGGCACCGCATTGCCCCTGGGTCATATCCGGGTCGACATGAAGGCCGATGGCGAAGCGGTGGAAATCCGGATTGTCGATAACGGACGCGGGCTGCCGCAGGAAAACCGTGACCGGCTGTTCGAACCCTATGTCACCACCCGCAGCAAGGGGACCGGCCTGGGGCTGGCGATCGTGCGCAAGATCATTGAGGACCATGGCGGCAGCATTGTTCTGGCCGATGCGGCGGGATTTGATCCCGATCTGAAAAATGGTAGCTTTGCGCGGATTCGGTTGCCGCGCATGCCGGCCCGCGCCAGTCATGAGGCGCCGGCCCGCGACGGTGCCGGGCAGGCTATCCGGGACGACATGGTGCAGCGTAAATCAGGTTCGGGCGGTCATGGCGCGTGACATTCTGATCGTCGACGACGAGGCGGATATCCGCAATCTGATTGCCGGCATCCTGCAGGACGAAGGATACGAAACCCGCATGGCCGGGGATTCGGACGGGGCATTGCGCGAGATCGATGCCCGGCGGCCGAATGCGGTGATCCTCGATATCTGGCTGCAGGGCAGCAGGCTGGACGGCCTCGAAATCCTCGACCGCATCATCAGCCAGCACAACACCGTTCCGGTGATCATGATTTCCGGTCATGGCAATATCGAGACGGCCGTTGCCGCCATCAAGCGCGGCGCCTACGACTATATCGAGAAGCCGTTCAAGAGCGACCGGCTGCTGCTGGTCGTCGAACGCGCGCTGGAGCAGGCACGACTGAAGCGCGAGAACGAGGAACTGCGGCAGCGCTCCGGCGCCATCCTCGAACTGATCGGACAGTCGCCGGCCATCATTGCCCTGCGCCAGGCGATCGAACGGGTGGCGCCGACCAACAGCCGCGTGCTGGTGTCGGGCCCGCCCGGTGCCGGCAAGGAACTGGCTGCCCGGCTGATCCACCAGCGCTCGCGCCGGGCCGGCGGCCCCTTCGTGGTGCTGAATGTGGCGGCGCTGACACCCGAACGCATGGACGAGGAGCTGTTCGGCGCCGAGGAGGCGCTGAACGGCCAGCGCCATCATCGGATCGGCGTGCTGGAAGCCGCCCATGGCGGCACGCTGTTTCTTGACGAAGTTGCCGAGATGCAGCCCGAGACACAGGCCAAGCTGCTGCGGGTGCTGACCGAGCAGAGCTTCGAGCGTGTTGGCGGGCGCACCCGCGTGCAGGTCGATGTACGGATCGTTTCGGGCACGGCCCATGACCTGACCGCACGGGTGGGGCAGGGCATGTTCCGCCAGGATCTGTTCCACCGCCTGAATGTGGTTCCGCTGAAGGTGCCGGCATTGCGCGACCGGCGCGAGGACATACCGCTTCTGGTGAAGCATTTCGTGCAGGTCGAGGCGCAGCGTCAGGGCGTGGCGCAGCGCGAGCTGGCCGAGGATGCCCTGCTGGCCATGCAGTCGGCGGAATGGCCGGGCAATGTGCGCGAGCTGCGCAATGCGCTGGCCCGCCTGCTGATCCTGATGCCGGGCGAGCAGAAGGGCGCCATCCATGCCGACATGTTGCCCGCCGATCTCGGGGCGACGCCGCCGGTGGCTTTGCGGCCGGAAACCACCACCGAAGTGATGGCACTGCCGCTGCGCGATGCGCGCGAGATGTTCGAGCGCGAATACCTGCTGGCGCAGATCACCCGCTTTGGCGGCAATGTCTCGCGCACGGCCAGCTTCATAGGCATGGAGCGGTCGGCGCTGCATCGCAAGCTGAAGGCGCTGGGCGTGACCAATCTCGACCGTAACGGATAGGTGGAGGCAGCGCCATGAAGGTGATCGTCTGCGGCGCCGGCCTGGTCGGCACCACCATTGCCCGCCAGCTTGCCGCGGAAGGCAACGAGGTGACGGTGATCGACCAGTCGGCCGAGCGTACCCACAAGGTGGCCGAAAGCTACGACCTGCGTGGCATCGTCGGCCATGCCTCCCACCCAGACGTGCTGGAACAGGCCGGCGCGGCGGATTCCGACATGCTGATCGCGGTCACCTTCGCCGACGAGGTGAACATGGTGGCCTGCGAGGTGGCGCATGCCCTGTTCAACGTGCCGACCAAGATCGCCCGCGTCCGCGCCCAGAGCTACCTGCAGCCGGAATGGTCGGACCTGTTCAACGAGAAGCATATCTCGATCGACTATATCATCTCGCCGGAGATCGAAGTCGCACGCGCCATTCACCGGCGCATCCTGACGCCAGGCGCTTTCGACATGATTCCCTTCGCCGGCGACAAGCTGCGCCTGATCGGCGTACGGCTCGGCGAGGAATGCCCGGTGCTGAACACGCCGCTGCGGCAGCTGACCGAGCTGTTTCCCGACCTTGGCATCAACATCTGCGGCATCAACCGCAACGGTTCGATGATCGTGCCCGATGCAGATGACCATATGGAGATCGCCGACGAGGTCTATTTCTGCGCCCGGCCGGATCATGTGCAGCGCGCGATGCGGCTGTTCGGCCACGAGGAGCGCGAGGCCCGCCGGATCGTGATGTCCGGCGGCGGCAATATCGGCCTGTTCCTCGCCCGCGAGATCGAGGAGTCGCAGCCTTCGGTGATGCTGAAGATGATCGAAGCCAACAAGGCGCGCGCCGAGTTCATCGCCGGCCAGCTGCACAACACCGTGGTCCTGAATGGTGATGCGCTGGATATCGACATCCTCAACGAGGCCAAGGTGGGCTCGGCCGAGGCGATCATCGCACTGACCAATGACGACGAGGTGAATATCCTGACCTCGCTGCTGGCCAAGCGGGCGGGCAGCCAGCGTGCGATCACCCTGGTCAACAACCCGGCCTACGAGAACCTGATCGGATCGCTTGGCATCGATGTGGTGGTCAACCCGCGTTCGACCACGGTGTCGTCGATCCTGCAGCATGTGCGGCGCGGCCGCATCCGCGGCGTCTATTCGCTGCGCGACGGTGCCGCCGAAGTCATGGAAGCCGAAGCGGTCGAGACCAGCGCCCTGGTCGGGCAGCCGCTGCGCGAGCTGGATCTGCCGGCGGGCATGATGATCGGCGCGATCATCCGCGACGACGAGGTGATCATCGCCCGCAGCGACAGCGAGATCGAGGCGGGCGACCGCATCATCCTGTTCGTGCGCAAGGATGCCGTGAAGAAGGTCGAGAAGCTCTTCGCGGTCCGCCTCGAATTCTTCTGAGTCCCGATCCGAAGGAAGGTTGCGATGTCGCGCATCGCCTATGTCAATGGCCGCTATCTGCCCTATGCCCAGGCCGCCGTGCATGTGGAGGACCGCGGCTTCCAGTTCGCCGACGCGGTATACGAGGTGGTGGCGGTGGTCGGCGGCCGGCTGGTCGATGCCGAGGGGCATCTGGTCCGCCTGGAACGCAGTCTGGACGAACTGCGTATCCTGCGGCCGATGAGCCGCACAGCCCTGGCCATGGTGCTGGCCGAGACCGTGCGGCGCAACCGCGTGCAGACCGGCCATATCTATCTGCAGGTCAGCCGCGGCGCGGCGCGGCGGGAATTCGCCTTCCCGGCCGGCGTGTCGCCGACCGTGGTGGCGATCGCCCGCAATGTCGACATGACGAAGGCCGATGCCAGTGCCCGCCGGGGCGTGGCGGCCATCTCGCAGCCGGATATCCGCTGGGGCCGCTGCGACATCAAGACGGTGGGGCTGCTGGCCGCGGCCCTGGCCAAGCAGGCGGCGAAGGAAGCCGGCGCCTACGAGGCCTGGCTGGTCGACCGCGACGGCTTCGTCACCGAGGGCAGTTCGTCCAATGCCTGGATCGTCACCGCCGACGGGGCCCTGGTCACCCGCCCGCTGGGTCATGCCATCCTGGGCGGCATCACCCGCAGCGCAGTGTTCGAGCTGGCCCGGCAGGAGGGGCTGCGGCTGGAGGAGCGGCCCTTCACCCTGACCGAGGCCCTGGCCGCCCGGGAGGCCTTCGTGACCTCCACCTCGTCCTATGTGATGCCGGTCACAAGCATCGACGGAAAGCCGGTGGGCAATGGCGGGCCGGGCCTGGTGGCGGGCCGGCTGCGGGCCATTTACGAGGCGCATTCGGCCAGTCATGGCGCGGGCCGGCCCGACTGGCAGGCGCAATTCCTCGCCCCCTGACCGCGCCGGGCGTTTTGCCGCAACCCGCGCTTTTTTCCCGCGCCATTGTTTTGCCACTTTGGCCGCTTAGTGTATTACTCTGGGCATTCCGGAGGGACGGTCGTCCCGCCGGAATGCCAAAGGCGCCGCAACCAAGACGGTCCGGGCAGAAATCAAAAACAATAACAATGACATAAGAAAAGAAAGGTCTATCAACTATGGCCGCCGACAAGCCTCAGAACGTCCAGGACGTTTTCCTCAACCACATCCGCAAGACCAAGACCCCCGTCACCGTTTTCCTGGTGAACGGCGTCAAGCTGCAGGGCATCATCAGCTGGTTCGACAATTTCTCGGTGCTGCTGCGCCGGGACGGCCACATGCAGCTGGTCTACAAGCATGCCATTTCCACGGTCATGCCGTCCGGCCCGATCCAGCTGTTCGACCCGGCCGCGCAGGGCCAGGGCGCCAGCCAGGGTGAAGGCTGAGCCGCGGGCCGTCTGCCCGCCGACCATCCGGGAGCTGTACAACGTTTGCTGACTTCTGATCATGACACTGGCGGACAAGGGCTCGCGATGCGGGCCCTTGTTCTGCATCCGGCATTGCGCTCGGCCCAGAAGGCGCCGGCCGGCAGCGACCGCCGCCAGCCGGAAGCGCGGCTGGAAGAGGCTGCCGGACTGGCTGCCGCCATCGACCTGCAGGTCGTGCGCAGCGAACTGGTCTGGGTTTCGGCCTGGCGGCCGGCAACCCTGATCGGGCCCGGCAAGGTCGAGGAACTGGCGGCCTGGATTGCCGAAAACCCGGTCGATGTGGTGATCGTCGATGCCGCCGTCACCCCGGTCCAGCAGCGCAACCTGGAACGCGCGCTGAAGGCCAAGGTGATCGACCGCACCGGGCTTATTCTTGAAATCTTCGGTGCCCGCGCCCGCACCCGCGAGGGCCGGCTGCAGGTCGAACTGGCGCATCTCAACTACCAGCGGTCCCGCCTGGTGCGGTCCTGGACCCACCTGGAACGCCAGCGCGGCGGCTTCGGCTTCCTCGGCGGCCCGGGCGAAAGCCAGCTGGAAATCGACCGCCGCCTGATCGGCGAACGCATCGCCCGCATCAAGGCGGATCTCGAGCATGTGGTGAATACCCGTTCGCTGCACCGCCGGGCGCGCCAGAAGGTGCCGTATCCGGTGGTGGCTCTGGTCGGCTATACCAATGCCGGCAAGTCGACGCTGTTCAACCGGCTGACCGCGGCCGAGGTTTTTGCCAAGGATCTGCTGTTTGCGACGCTGGACCCGACCATGCGCACCGTGCGCCTGCCGTCGGGCCGCAACGTGATCCTCAGCGACACGGTGGGCTTCATTTCCGATCTGCCCACCCATCTGGTGGCGGCCTTCCGCGCCACGCTGGAAGAGGTGATCGCTGCCGATGTGATCCTGCATGTGCGCGACATGTCGCATCCGGACTGCGCGGCCCAGGCCGCCGATGTGCGGGATGTGCTGCAGTCGCTCGGTATCGGCGAGGACAGCCGGCATCGCATGCTGGAGGCCTGGAACAAGGCTGACCGGCTGGAGCCCGAGGCCCGTGCCAACCTGCAGAACCAGGCGGCCCGGCAGGAGAATGCCATCGCATTGTCGGCGCTGGACGGGCAGGGCTGTGACACGCTGCTGCAACGGATCGATGCCATGCTGGCCGATGACCGGGTCGAGCTGGATCTGACCGTCGATGCGGCGGACGGGGCGGCCATTGCCTGGCTGCACAGGCACGGCGAGGTTCTGGACATGCGGGAAGATAACGGGCGGCTGAAACTGTCGGTCGCCATGACCCAGGCCGAGGCCGGGAAGTGGCAGAAGCGCCAGCACGGCAGCCCGGCATGACGGCGACGGCATCGCTCCTGCGTCCGGCCGTTGACATGGATGCGGTGCGGCTGCTGATCGAGGAGGCGGCTGCCGGCATCATCCTGCCGCGTTTCCGCCAGCTTGGCCGTCACGAGATCGACGAGAAGGCCGGCCCGCACGATGTGGTGACCGTGGCCGACCGCGAGGCCGAAGCCTTTCTGGCCCCGGGCCTGCAGGCCCTGATCCCCGGTTCCGCCGTGGTCGGCGAAGAGGCGGTCAGTGCCGATGAAAGCCTCATGGATGCCCTGCGCCGGCCGGGCATGGTCTGGGTCATCGACCCGGTCGACGGCACCGCCAATTTCGCCGTCGGCAATGCGTTATTCGCCGTGATGGTGGCGCTGGTGCAGGATGGCGATGCCATCGCCAGCTGGATCCACGATCCGGTGCGCGGCCTGACCGCGATGGCCCGGAAGGACGACGGGGCCTGGCTGCGCGAGGCCGGTGGCGAAACCCGCCGGCTGGCAACACCGAAGCCGCCCACGCTGGCCCATCTGTCCGGCGCGCCGAACATGCGTTACGGCGACCGCGACTTTGCGGCGCAGATCGCCTATCGCCTCGACCGCACGGCCGGCGTGGTGATGTTCCGCTGTGCCGGCCAGGAATATCTCGCCCAGGCCGAGGGCCATATCCATTACGCGCTGTATAACCGGGCGCTGCCCTGGGATCATGCGGCCGGCACGCTGCTGATCACGGAAGCCGGCGGCGTCGCCCGGCGGCTGGACGGCAGTCCGTACCGCGCCGCCGACAAGCCTTTCGGCAGCCCGCTGGTGGTTGCCTGCGGCGAGGAACAATGGGGCTGGCTGAAAGCCGGCCTGTTCGATCCCTGACACGGTTCCCGTGACATCCGGTGTGGACATGCAGGCCGTGGCCGATCTGCTGCTGCAGGCCGGCCGCGAGATCATCATGCCGCGCTTCCGCCGGCTGCGCTGCGAGGACATTGCCGAAAAGACCGGCCATACCGATCTCGTGACGGTGGCCGACGAAGAGGCCGAGGCCTTCCTCGCCTCCCGGCTCGAAGCGCTGCTGCCCGGCACGCGCACGGTCGGCGAGGAAGCGGTGGGCCGCGATCCGGGGCTGATGGCGCTGCTGCGCCAGCCCGGCCTGTGCTGGCTGATCGATCCGATTGACGGCACGGCCCATTTCGCCGCGGGGGCACGCTTTTTCGCCTCCATGGTGGCGCTGGTGCGGGACGGAGATGCCGTGGCGAGCTGGATTCTCGATCCGCCGACCGGCCGGCTGTTCATGGCCGAGCGGGGCGCCGGGGCCTGGTTGCGCGAACCCGATGGCAGCCTGCATCGCCTGCACATGCCTGCACCGCCGTCTCTGGCCCATCTGTCCGGGGTGGCCAATGTCACGATTGCCGATCGTGACCTCGGGCAGAGGATTGCCCGGCGGCTGGATCGTATGGCCGGGGCGCTGAACCTGCGCTGCTCGGGCCAGGAATATCCGGCAATGGCGCTGGGACAGATCCACTGGGCGATCTACGGGCGCGGCATTCCGTGGGATCATGCGGCCGGCTGCCTGCTGGTTTCGGAGGCCGGCGGGGTGGCCAGACGGCTGAACGGACAGCTGTATCGGGCAGCCGATCCGCCAGGCGGCAGCCCGCTGGTTGCGGCCTGCGGCGAAGAGCAGTGGAAGTGGCTGAAAACCGGAATTTTTGACCCCTGATTTTGGGGGGTGAAAGGGGGGCGGCAGCGTTGCTCCGGCTCCCCCCGACATGCTAGTTTCCGGGGCCTGATTCCAGGGCCTTTTCCGGGCCGGAACGGGCATCCGATTCTAGCCCTGAAACCGTATTTCCCGGACGCCTTTTCGTGACCGATCAGCCCAAGACTTCGCACGATATCCAGCCCATCTCCATCGAGCAGGAGATGCAGCGCTCCTATCTCGGCTATGCCATGAGCGTGATCGTGTCGCGCGCGCTGCCCGATGCGCGCGACGGGCTCAAGCCGGTCCACCGGCGCATCCTGTTCTCGATGCACGAGAATGGGTATGCGTCCGACAAGCCCTACCGCAAATCGGCCCGCGTGGTCGGCGACGTGATGGGTAAATACCATCCCCATGGCGATCAGGCGATCTACGACGCCATGGTGCGTATGGCGCAGCCTTTCTCGATGCGGCTGCCGCTGCTGGACGGGCAGGGCAATTTCGGTTCGATGGACGGCGATCCGCCGGCAGCGATGCGCTACACCGAAATCCGCATGGACAAGCCGGCCGAGGCGATGCTGGACGACATCGACAAGGACACCGTCGATTTCCAGCCGAACTATGACGACAGCACCCAGGAGCCCAGCGTCCTGCCGGCCCGGTTCCCCAACCTGCTGGTCAATGGCGCCAACGGCATTGCCGTGGGCATGGCGACCAACATCCCGCCGCATAACCTGGGCGAGGTGATCGACGCCTGCTGCGCCTATGTCGACAATCCCGAGGTGACGCTGGAAGAACTGCTGGAAATGCTGCCGGCGCCGGATTTCCCGACCGGCGGCATCATTCTCGGCCGTGCCGGCGCCAAAGCGGCGATGTGGACCGGCCGCGGCTCGGTGATCATGCGCGGCAAGGTGCATATCGAGGAGGTCCGCAAGGACCGCGAAGCCATCATCGTCACGGAAATCCCGTACCAGGTGAACAAGGCCTCGATGATCGAGAAGATCGCCGATTGCGTGCGCTCGAAGAAGATCGAGGGCATTTCCGACCTGCGCGACGAATCCGACCGCGACGGCGTGCGCGTGGTGATCGAGATCAAGCGCGACGCCATGGCCGAGATCGTCCTCAACCAGCTGTACCGTTTCACGCCGCTGCAGACCTCGTTCGGCGTCAACATGCTGGCGCTGAATGCCGGCAAGCCGGAGCTGCTGAACATCAAGCAGCTGGTCGGCGCTTTCGTCGGTTTTCGCGAGGAGGTGATCGCCCGCCGGACCCGCTTCCTGCTCGGCAAGGCGCGCGACCGTGCCCATGTGCTGGTCGGCCTGGCCATCGCGGTTGCCAATATCGACGAGGTGATCCGCCTGATCCGCGCCGCGCCGGACCCGCAGACCGCCCGCGAGCAGCTGATGGCCCGGAACTGGCCGGCCGCCGATGTGGCCGACATGATCACGCTGATCGATGATCTCAGCCACAAGGTGATCGACGGCCATTACCGGCTGTCGGAAACCCAGGCCCGCGCCATCCTCGATCTGCGCCTGCAGCGCCTGACTGCGCTCGGGCGCGACGAGATCGGCGACGAGATGAAAAAGCTGGCGCTGGAGATCAACGAGTATCTGTCGATCCTGGCCAGTCGCGAAAAACTGATGGCGCTGCTGCGCGAGGAACTGGTGTCGGCGCGCGAGCGTTTCGCCACGCCCCGCCGCACCCAGATCGCCGAGCTGGAATTCGAGCAGGACGACGAGGACCTGATCCAGCGCGAGGACATGGTGGTGACGGTCAGCCATGCCGGCTATATCAAGCGCACGCCGCTGTCGACCTACCGTCTGCAGAAGCGCGGCGGCAAGGGCCGCACCGGCATGAGCACCAAGGATGAGGATTTCGTCACCCGGGTCTTTGTTGCCAATACCCACCAGCCGGTGCTGTTCTTCTCGAATATCGGCCGGGTTTACCGGATGAAGACCCACCGCCTGCCCGAGGGCACGCCGCAGTCGCGCGGCAAGGCGCTGGTCAACCTGTTGCCGCTGGCCGAGGGCGAGAAGATCGCCACCGTGCTGGCCCTGCCGGAGGACGAGGGCAGCTGGGGCGAGTTCCACGTCATGTTCGCCACCGCCAAGGGCTATGTCCGTCGCAACGCGATGAGCGATTTCGTCAGCATCAACGCCAACGGCAAGATCGCCATGAAGTTCGAGGGCGAGGATGCCGATGACAGCCTGATCGGCGTGTTTTCCTGCACCGAGCAGGACGATATCCTGCTGGCTTCCTATGCCGGCAAATGCGTCCGCTTCCCCGTTGCCGATGTGCGCACCTTCCAGAGCCGGTCGTCGACCGGTGTGCGTGGCATGAAACTGGCAGAAGGCGACCGGGTCATCTCGATGTCGGTGCTGCGGCATATCGAGGTCGGTCCGGAGGAGCGCGAAGCCTATTTCCGCTACGAGAATGCTCAGGAACGCATCCGTGCCGGCGAAACCGGCGTCGAGGTGCCGACCGACATCTCGTCCGACCGCTTCACCGCCCTGCAGGCGGCCGAGCAGTTCATCCTTACCGTTACGGAAAAGGGCTTCGGCAAGCGCAGCTCGGCCTATGAATACCGTGTCACCAGCCGTGGCGGCTCGGGCATCATCAACATCGAGACCACCGCCCGCAACGGCAATGTCGCGGCGGCCTTCCCGGTCGAGCATGACGACCAGATCATGCTGGTTACCGATGGCGGGCAGGTGATCCGCTGCCCGGTCGACGACATCCGCATCGCCGGCCGCAATACCCAGGGTGTGATCATCTTCAAGCTGGGAGACGGCGAGAAGGTTGCGTCGGTCGCCCATTTGCCGGAAAGTGGCGCCGGTCAGGAAGACGGCCAGGACGAAGGTCCGGCGATGGAAGGCGACGACTCTGGGGAGGAGTGATGACCAGGCAGCGGATCGGGTTGTACCCGGGCACTTTCGATCCCGTTACCAAGGGCCACTATGACATCATCAAGCGGGCCGGCAAGCTGGTCGACAAGCTGGTGGTCGGCGTTGCGGTGAATGCGGGCAAGGGGCCGCTCTTTTCGATGGAGGAGCGCGTCGAGATGGTCCGCGAAGAGATCGGACCGCTGATGCCCGGCGCGACCGAGTTCGAGGTCAAGCCGTTCTCCAACCTGCTGATGCATTTTGCCATGGATATCGGCGCCGTGATGATCATCCGCGGCCTGCGCGCGGTATCGGATTTCGAGTACGAATTTCAGATGGTCGGCATGAATGCCCGGCTGAATTCGGAAATCGAGACGGTCTTCCTCATGGCCTCGGACAACCATCAGTTCATCGCCTCGCGCCTGGTGAAGGAAATCGCCCTGCTGGGCGGTGACATCAATCCCTTCGTCTCGCCGCGGGTTGCCGAACGCCTGCGCACCCGGGTCGCCGCCGTGAAGGCCCAGGGCGGCGAAGGCTGAACGCAGCCGGTTTCTCACTGTCAGGGAGTTTCGCATGATCCGCCGGCATATCCTGGGTTTCGGTCTGCTGGCCGGACTGCTGTTGTCCGGTGCTGCGCTGCCGGTGCAGGCGCAGGCCGCCGATCCGCAGAATACCCTCGTCATGGACCTGTCCTATGGCCGGGTGGTGATTGCCATGCGGCCGGACCTGGCGCCGAAGACGGTGGCGCGCATCAAGGAGCTGGCACGCAAGGGCTTCTATGACGGCCTGGTGTTTCACCGGGTGATCCGCGGCTTCATGGCCCAGACCGGCGATCCCACCGGCACCGGTGCCGGTGGCTCCGGACAGAAGCTGAAGGCCGAATTCAGCGCCGAGCCGCACCGGCGCGGCACCGTATCGATGGCGCGGACAAACGATCCCGATTCCGCCGACAGCCAGTTTTTCATCTGCTTTGCCGAGGCGCCGCACCTGAACGGGAAATACACCGTCTGGGGCCAGGTGATCAGCGGCATGGAACATGTCGACCGCATCAAGAAGGGTGCGCCCGGCAGCGGTGCGGTGGAGGATCCGGACAAGATCATCCGCCTGCGCCTCGCTGCCGATGTGAAATGAACGGAGACCGAGATGACCGCCGAAGCTGAAAACACCCTGTATCTGGAACTGAAGGACGGCCGGGTAACCATTGCCCTGCGCCCCGATCTGGCCCCGAACCATGTTGCCCGGATCAAGGAGCTGGCGCGCCAGAATTTCTATGACGGCCTGAAATTCCATCGCGTGATCGAGGGTTTCATGGCGCAGACCGGCGATCCGCGCGGCGACGGCACCGGCGGTTCCGGCCAGAAGCTGGATGCTGAGTTCAACGATGCGCCGCATGTGCGCGGCACCTGTTCGATGGCGCGGGCGCAGAATCCCAATTCGGCCGACAGCCAGTTCTTCATCTGCTTCACCGATGCCCGTTTCCTTGATGGCCAGTATACCGTCTGGGGCGAGGTGACCGAGGGCATGGAGCATGTCGACGCCATCAAGCGCGGCAGCCAGGCGCAGAACGGCACCGTGAAGGACCCGGACAAGATCGTTTCCCTGCGCGTCGCCGCCGACGTCGACTGACGGGACCGTGCCCGGCCGCGGCCGGGGTGCCGCCATGCTGGTCAGCGATTTCGACTTTCCCCTGCCGCCGGACCTGATCGCCGAGCGGCCGGCCGTGCCGCGCGAGGCGGCCCGGCTGCTGCACTGGCGCGCCGATACCGGCCTCGATGCGAAGGACTGGGTGGTGCGCGACCTGCCGCTGCTGCTCAGGCCTGACGACCTGCTGGTTTTCAACGACACGAAGGTGATTCCGGCGCGCCTGTTCGGCCGCCGCGAACGCGGCCCCTCGGATGTGAGGATCGAGGCGCTGCTGCTGAAGCCGCTTGGCGGCCGGGTCTGGCAGACCATGCTGCGCCCGGCGCGGCGGCTGAAGTCGGGCGATGCCATCCGTTTCGATGGCGGCATCATGGCGGATATGGTCGAGCGCCAGGGCGACCAGCTGCTGCTGCGGTTCGACCGCGACGATGCCGAGCTGCTGCTGGCGCTGGAGCAGGTCGGGGCGATGCCGCTGCCGCCCTATATCACCGCCCAGCGTGCCGCCGACGATCGCGATCGCAGCGACTACCAGACCATGTTCGCCGCCAAGCTCGGCGCCATCGCGGCCCCCACCGCAGGCCTGCATTTCACCCCGGAACTGACCGCCCGCCTGAAGGAGGCCGGCATCCGCTTCGCCCATGTCACCCTGCATGTGGGGGCGGGCACCTTCCTGCCGGTGAAGGCCGAACGGGTCGAGGATCACCGCATGCATGCCGAATGGGGCGAGGTCGGCGAGGCAACGGTGGATGCCGTGCGGGCTGCGCGGGCGGCCGGCGGCCGGGTGATCGCCGTCGGCACGACCTCGCTGCGGCTGCTGGAAAGCGCGGCCCGGCGCACCGGCAATCTGGAAAGCTTCACCGGCGAGACCGACATTTTCATCACGCCGGGCTTCGATTTCCGCGTGGCGGACGGGCTGATGACCAATTTCCACCTGCCGAAATCCACCCTGGTGATGCTGGTGGCCGCCTTTACCGGGATCGCGGCCCAGCGGACCATTTACAGGCATGCCGTCGAGAAGGGCTTTCGTTTCTACTCCTACGGCGATACAAGCCTGCTGTTCCGCCAGCCGTGAAGAACCCATGACCCTCCGCTATTCCGTCCGCGCCCGCGATGGTGCCGCCCGGCTCGGCCGGCTCGAGACCGCCCATGGCGCGATCGAGACGCCGGTCTTCATGCCGGTGGGAACGGCGGCGACGGTTAAGGCGATGACGCCGGAAGGCCTGCGCGAAACCGGTGCCCAGATCATTCTGGGCAACACCTACCACCTGATGCTGCGGCCGACCGCCGAACGGGTGGCGAAACTGGGTGGCCTGCACCGGTTCATGAACTGGCCGGGACCGATCCTGACCGATTCCGGCGGTTTCCAGGTGATGTCGCTGGCCCAGCTGAACAAGGTCACCGAGGAAGGGGTCACCTTCCAGTCCCATATCGACGGCGCCCGCCATGCCCTGTCGCCCGAGCGCTCCATCGAGATCCAGCATCTGCTGGATGCCACCATCACCATGCAGCTCGACGAATGCGTCAAGCTGCCGGCCGATGCGAAACGGGTGGCCGAGGCGATGCGGCTGTCCCTGCGCTGGGCGGAACGCTGCAGGGCGGCCTTCCGTCAGCGCGAGGGCTATGGGCTGTTCGGCATCGTGCAGGGCGGCACCGATGCGGCGATGCGCGAGGAATCGGCGAAAGGCCTGATCGCCACCGGGTTCGACGGCTATGCGGTCGGCGGCCTCGCGGTCGGCGAGACCCAGGCGGAGATGTTTGCCACCCTCGACGTGACGGTGCCGCACCTGCCGCAGGACCGTCCGCGCTATCTGATGGGCGTGGGCAAGCCCTCCGACCTGGTCGGCGCCGTGCAGCGCGGCATCGACATGTTCGACTGCGTGATGCCGACCCGCTCGGGCCGCAACGGCCAGGCCTTCACCCGGCGCGGCACCATCAACATCCGCAATGCCCGCCATGCCGAGGATCCGCGGCCGCTGGACGAGCATTGCCGCTGTCCGGCCTGTCGCAGCTACAGCCGGGCCTATCTGCATCACTTGGTGCGGTCGGACGAGATTCTCGGCGCCATGCTGATGACGGCGCATAACCTGACCTACTACCAGGACCTGATGATCGGCATGCGGGCGGCCATTGCGGAAGGCCGGCTGGCCGCCTTTGCCGCCGACTTCCATGCCGGCCAGGCAGAGGGGGATGTTGCCGCCCTGCCGGATTCCGGTCCGGGCTAGCCATGCTGGCGCGGCTGGTCCGCCATCTGAAGGTCTTTGCCATAGCCGCAGGCTTTGCCGCACTGGCCTATGGTCTGGTGCAGCTGGTCTACCGGCTGGTCCGGGCGGCGGGCTGAGCCGGCCGGCAATCAGGCCTCGTCGGCATAATAGGTGATGTTGAGCAGCTGTCCGACCTCGGCGCCGCCGGTGGTCAGCGGCAGGGTGATCGACTCGAATTCGAGAAAGCTGCGGTCGACGAAATAGTAATTGCCCGCCGCCCGCAGCGGCTGCCGCTCGTCGGTTGCCCAGGACAGACCCCGGTTGAAATCGGCATAGGCGGCTTCGTTCATCACCTCGTCGACGAATTTCCCCGTGGAGTCGCGGCCGGAATACTGGCTGATCAGCGTGCCATACACCCGGATGCGGAAGCGCCGGACCGTCTTCTCGCGCACCACGTCGTAGATCAGCACCCGGGGCAGGTAGGGGCGCAGCACAAAGGGCGTGAAATCGGCACGATCCGGCAGCGGCCGGCCGGCGCGCTTTTCCTCCCAGAGCGCCGCCAGCGCGACCAGCTCCGGCCGGGAAAACCGAAGCTGGGGATCGAGGCGGAACCTGCTTTCGATGATCTGCCTGTTCACGGCATTCCTCCGGAGGCCATAAACATAGCGCGACCGGACAACCTGTCAGGGAATTTATCGGGGCCGGGAGGCCGGATGCCGGTTTTCCGGTCAGGCTTCGTCGGGATAGTACAGCACATCCATGATCTGGCCGATCCGGTCGCCGCCATTGACGGTCAGCGGCAGGCTGACGCATTCGAAATGCACGAAGCTGCGGTCCAGGTAATACAGGGTGCCGGTCACGCGCAGGGGCTGCGGCTTTTCCATCAGGCCGTTCAGCAGCCGGCAGTAATCCTCGCAGGCCTCCGGCGGCATGACGTCGTCCAGCAGCTTGCCGGTGGCATCCCGCCCGGAATGCTCCGCAATCAGAGTACCATAGAGGCGAAACCGGAAGCGGTGCTGCGGCGGGTCGCCGACCACGTCGTAGATGATGATCCGGGACAGGTAATCACGCAGCGAGAGCGGATCGAAGTCGGCCCGGTCGGGTGCAATGCGGGTCCCGCGCCGCGCCTGCCAGAGGGCGGTGAGGGCCTTCAGTTCCGGTCGCCCGAAATTCAACCCCGGGTCTGGCCGGAACCGGCTATCGACCAGCAGTCGGTTCACAGTGAGCCTCGCCGGGCAGAATACACCGACCGTATGCGGAATAGGAATATATTTCGCAGATTTCGGGGGATGCTGGCAGCCGGTGGTGAGCCCGCCGGGATTCGAACCCGGGACCTCTCGATTAAAAGTCGCTTGCTCTACCAGCTGAGCTACGGGCTCACAGAGGTCTGTCGGAAGGGGCCTCGAAAGGCGCCGCGACCATAGGTCGGCCGCCTCCGGCCGTCAACCTGCCCGGTCCCGCGAAATACGGCCGGGGCAGGCGGCCCGCGCCGGTCGCATGGCCGCCCTGCAGCAGGTTACCGGAATACAACCATTCCGGGCCTATCGTTTTTTTCGCAGTTGCGGAATAATGCATCCATCCCGGAGGATGATGATCATGGCTGTTTTTTACGTTGAAGGCGGGATTTTCAAGGACCTGGCCGACCCGGCGCCGATCGCCGGCACCGAGGAACGCTACGGCCCCTATCCCAGTGAAAAGGAAGCCGACCAGGTCTGGCGTGCCCGCATGGCCGACAAGATCGACATCTGCAATCACCGGCTGCGCGTCATCCAGCGCGACGCCTGAGGTTTCCACGTGCGGCGGGTCTGGCCGCACGGCGCTTTCCTGTTGCTAAGCGGTTCCGGTGCCACGATGATTTACCAGTTGTGGCGCCCGATTCGGGCAGCGTGACACTAGGAGGCGGAGAATGGATCCCTACGCGGCGGGGCGGCTGATCGCCAACCGCGGAGACCTGCGGCGCAAGGCGGTGAATTACCGCCAGGGCCAGGATGTCCGGCTCAATCCCGAACTGCGCGGCAAGATCGAGAAGGTTATCGTCGAAACCCAGGCCGATTTCGAAGTGGCGGCGATCGAGACGCTTGCCCAGCTGAAAGATGCCTGGGGCTCGGCTGCCTTCAACACCATCAGCCGCGCCCGGTATTACGAATGGATTCACGACCTGGCCCTCGAACTGAAGGGGCAGGGGGGCGTGTTCGACTATCCCCTGGTCACGCTGTATGCCGACACGCTGAAGAACCTGACGGCGAACCTGACCCAGGCCTCGCCGCGCCTGCATGCGATCATCGGTCTGAATATCGACGCACTGGGCATCATCATCCGCCGGCGCATGTCCGGTCTGGGCGGGGTGCTGGAACGCCGGGTTGCCGAGGCGCTGCGCGAAGCCTATGTGAAAATGCGGCTGCGGGCGCCGTCCGAGATTGCCATCGAGCACAAGGTTGCCACGGCCGTGCGGGAACTGGGCGGTGGCCGGCCTGCCGCGACCACCCGGCCGGCGGCGAAGGCTGCGGCAGACCTGCGCAATACCGGCCGGGCATGGCCCAACGGCGTCAGGCTTCCGACCGCCTGAGCGGGCAGGATTGTCATGGCTGCGACCGACGACCGCAACAGCAAGAACCAGCCACCTGACGGCTACAGCTGGAAGCCGCAGGCCATCAAGCCGATCCCGGCGGTGGAGGTGATCGCCGAGGCGATC
The DNA here is from genome assembly GCF_964218355.1 of Ferrovibrio sp. Classification (GTDB taxonomy): domain Bacteria; phylum Pseudomonadota; class Alphaproteobacteria; order Ferrovibrionales; family Ferrovibrionaceae; genus Ferrovibrio. Next base: position 255,999 of record NZ_CAXPMC010000019.1, read on the forward strand.
AAGAAGGCCGACAACAGCTATTTCTTCGAGAATTACAGCAAGCAGGCGACCGCGGTTGTCAGCACGCTGAAACAGCATGGCTATGTGATCGTGCCGTATTACCCGACCGTCGAAATGGTCAAGGCGGCGATGGACGAGCTGCAATACGGGCAGAACAAGTTCACCAACGTGGTGATGCCGATCTATCTGGCGATGATGAAATCGGCGCCGAAGCCGAAATGACGGGATTTGCCGCATTGCCGTCGGCCGGGCTGGCGGCAGGATCGGGGTGGACGTGAACGGAAGGAACGGGCAGGCATGAGCCGCGACAAGCTTGTCGCTTTCCTGCGCGTGGCGGGGCCGGAACGCACCGCCGCGATCCTCCGCCGGCTGCCGCCGCAGGAGGCGCAGGCCATCCAGCAGGCTCTCGACCAGACGCCGCCGCTGCCGTCGACCCAGGTCGACCAGGCGGCCGATGCCGCGGCCACCTTCGTGGCGGCGGTTTCGCGCAAGCCGTGACGGCCGCCCTGATCCGCGGCCTGGTGGCGCTCTGTTTCTGCGGCTTCCCGGCTGCGGCCGGTGCCCAGGCGGCGGCATCGGCGAAATCCCCGCAGCCCTGCATGATGCCGGCGGAACTCGAGGCCGAGGCCATCGTGCGCACCGGCATAGTATTGCGCGCCTATGCCCGGGAATGCGCGCGGCGCGGCATCGACGGCAGTATCCTGCAGAAATGGTCGGCCTTCGATGCGGCTAATGCACAGAACCTGCGCGATGCCGTGCAGCAGCGCACGGACGCCTTTGCCCGCGGCTATCCCGACAATCCCTATGCCGGCCAGCAGGTCATCGACGACACGCTGGCCTCACGCGGACTGACCGCGCTGTCGGCCCAGGAATGCATCGCGACGGCAGCAGTGGTCGACAGGCTGGAGGTCTGGGACGATCTGGTCGCTCATGCCCGGCGCACCGAACTGGGCAAGGTGAAGACGGCGATCCGGACCTGCCGGCCCGGGCCTGCCCCGGCGGGACAATAGGGCGGGCGCGGCTGCTTCAGCCGTTCGGGATCACCACGATGCGACCGTTGTCGAGCATGATGCTGGTGGCGCGGAACAGCGGGCTGCCGTAAGGGTCCATCTGGCCGATCACGCCGACCCGATCGCCGCTCTGCACCTTGCTGAGATCGCGCCAGGCCGGGCCAAGATTGATCACCATCGAGGAATTGCCGTCGTTCAGCACGAAGGTGGTCGGCTGCGGCGACAGCACGCGCCCCTGGATCATGACGGCCTTGCCGCGCGGCACCTCGGAAATGGCGACCAGCGGGGGCAGGCTGAACTGCATCGTGCGGTTGCGCGGCGCATTGGCATTGGCGGGTTTGGCCGGCGGTTTCGGTTTCGCCTCCTCGGGCTTGTCTTTCGCCTGTTCCAGCGCCTTGTCCTGCGCCTCGCGTGCGGCAGCCCGGGCCGGGTCTATCGGCTGGGCGGCCGGCGGCTGGCGCGGATCCGGCTGCGCCTGCACGGCATTCGGCTGGCCGGTCTGCTGCTGCGCCAGAGCGGTCGCCGGTCCCAGCAGCAGGGCCAGCAGGCAGAGGGCTGCCGCGGGAAGCCGGCGCGGCCGGCGCGGGTTCAGATGCATCGTCCGCCATCGACCTCCATGCAGACGCCGGTGATGAAGCTGGCCTCGTCGGACGCCAGGTACAGCGCGGCATTGGCAATGTCCTGCGGCGTGCTGAAGCGGCCGATCGGAATCGTGCTGACGAATTTCGCCTTCATCTCCTCGGTCTCCTCGCCGCCCATGAATTCCTTCAGCATCGGGGTCAGGCCGGCCACCGGATTGAGTGCATTCACGCGAATCTGCTCCGGTGCCAGCTCGACGGCCATGGCGCGGGTCAGGGTGATCACCGCGCCCTTGCTGCCATTATACCATACCAGGCCGGGCCGGGGGCGTACGCCGGCGGTGGACGCGATGTTGATGAAGACGCCGCCGCCGCGCTTGCGCATTTCCGGCACGGCATTCATGGCCGACAGGTAGATGCTCTTGACGTTTACGGCGAACAGCCGGTCGAAGGTGGCCTCGTCGGTGTTGAGCAGGGGGGCGTTGCGCTGCGGCATGCCGGCGTTGTTCACCATGATGTCGAGGCCGCCGAAGGCCTTCACGGCGCCCTGCACCAGCGCCTGCATCTGGTCCGTCTTCGACACATCGGCGGCCATGGCCACGGCCTTGCCGCCGGCCTTCGCGATTTCTGCCGCGACCCGTTCCGCACCGGCCAGGTTGAGGTCGCCGATCGCGACCGCTGCGCCTTCGGCGGCAAACCGCCGGGCAATCCCCTCGCCGAAACCCGAGCCGCCGCCGGTGATGATCGCTACCTTGTTGGCCAGCCGCATTGTCGGGTCCTCCATCGGGTCTCTGCCTGTTTTGCTGGCGCCGTCTTCCGCGGCGGCGCCAGCAGGCACTGTAGCCGGGCCGGGAAGACATGCAAGTGGCTCGTAAACAAGACGGATTCCGGCTCGGCCGGCAGCCGGTGCGACAAGTTATACCCCTGTCGGGCCGGGCCGGCGCTTGTGACCCCGGAGCGGGGATACTATTAAGGGCGGCCGGGCCCGTGCCCCTGAACGAATCGTGCGATGACCGTATCCTCCATCCTGCCGGATGCCGAGACCCGGACCGGAACCCTGCCGGCGCTGTCGGTCGTCATCCCGGTCCATAACGAAGCCGACAATATCCGCAGCCTGCTGGACGAGATCTGTGCGGCTCTGCGCGGGCGGCTCAATTTCGAGATCGTGGCGGTCGACGATGTTTCCACCGACGCGACCCCGGCCATCCTGGCGGCCGCACGGCAGCAGATGCCGGAGCTGCGGCCGCTGCGGCACCGGCGCAATGCCGGCCAGTCGATGGCGGTCCTGTCGGGGGTGCGCGCCGCCCGGGCACCGGTGATCGTGACCCTCGATGGCGACGGCCAGAATGACCCGGCCGACATTCCCGCCCTGTGGGATGCCCTGATGGCCGCCCCCGATGGCGGGGCCGGTCTGCTGCTGGCCGGGCACCGGGTGAAACGACGCGACAGCCAGGTGAAGCGGCTGTCGTCGCGGATCGCCAATGGCGTGCGGTCGCGGCTGCTGGGCGATGCCACGCCGGATACCGGCTGCGGCCTGAAGATGCTGCACCGGGACCTGTTCCTGCGGCTGCCGGCCTTCGATCACATGCACCGCTTCCTGCCGGCCCTGGTGCTGCGGGCCGGCGGTGCCGTCCGCTCGGTGCCGGTCAACCATCGCCCGCGCGGCGGCGGCGCCTCGCATTACGGCACCTGGGGCCGGCTGAAGGCGGGCATTGTCGACCTGCTGGGCGTGATCTGGCTGAAGCGGCGCTGGCGCGACTGCGGCGGCCTCGATCCGCTGGACTGAACAAGGGGACTGCATGACTGCCCTGCTTGCGGAATACTGGGACCGGCTTGAAGACAGCCTGAATTTCTGGGCCGTGATCGGTTTCCTCGGCCAGGCGATCTTCGCCTCGCGCTTCATCATCCAGTGGCTGCATGCCGAGCGCGTGCGCCGCAGTGAGATTCCGCTGGCCTTCTGGTATATCAGCATCGCCGGCGGCGTGACCCTGCTGTTTTACGCAATCCATATCGCCAACATGGTGTTCATCGTCGGGCAGGCATCCGGCCTGTTCGTCTATCTGCGCAACCTGCACCTGATCTACAAGGCGCGGCGGGCCGCCGCCGAGATAAAGGCATGACCCCTCCGCAGATCGGTACCCGCGCCGCGGCCATCGCCACCGCGGCCTTCTGGATCGTCATCGTTGCCGCCGGCCTGTGGGCGCGGCCATTGATGCCGATCGACGAGACGCGCTATGTCACGGTCGCCTGGGAGATGCATCTGGCCGATCACTGGCTGGTGCCGCTGCTGAACGGCGAAGCCTATCACCACAAGCCGCCGCTGCTGTTCTGGACGATCCGGCTCGGCTGGCTGGTCTTCGGCGTCTCCGAAACCTGGGCGCGCCTGGTGGCGCCGCTCTACGGCCTTGCCGCACTCGGGCTGACCGCATGGCTGGGCCGGCTGCTGTGGCCCGGCATGGCCGGCCGGCAGGCCGGCAATGTCGCGCCGCTGCTGCTGCTGTCGGGCGCCTGGTGGATGCTGTTCGCGACCCTGACCTTCTTCGACCTGCTGATGGCCTGCTTCGCCGTGCTGGGCTGGATCGGTCTGGTGCTGCATCTGCATTACGGCCGGCGCTGGATCGGCATCCTGCTGACCGGGCTGGCCATCGGCCTTGGCGTGCTGGGCAAGGGGCCGGTGATCCTCGTCTACATCCTGCCGGTTGCCGTGCTGGCGCCGCTCTGGGCGCGGGCTGACCGCCGGCCGGGCTGGACCGGCTGGTATCTGGGCCTGCTGGCCTCGATCGCGATCGGCGCCGGGATCGGCCTGGCCTGGGCCCTGCCTGCCGCCGAAGCCGGCGGCGAGGTCTACAAGCAGGCACTGCTCTGGGGGCAGACGGCGGGCCGGGTGCGCGACAGCTTTGCCCACCGGCATCCCTTCTGGTGGTACCTGCCGCTGCTGCCGCTGCTGCTGTTTCCGTGGTCGCTGTGGCGGCCGGTCTGGCGGGCGCTGGCGCTGTGGAAACATCCGGCCGAGCCGGGCCTGCGATTCGGCCTCATCGTCAGCCTGGCCGGGCTTCTGATCTTCTCGGGGATCAGCGGCAAGCAGCCCCATTACCTGCTGCCGCTGGCGCCGGCCTTCATGCTGGCGGTGGCCCGTGGCCTGACCGCCGAGTGGAGCGGCCTGCTGCGCCGCCGCGATGCCCTGCCGGTCGTGGCCGGTCTGGTGCTGCTGGCAGTGGCCGTGCTGGCCTTCACCCGGCTACTCGATCTCGTGCCCGGACTGGCGGACAGGGTCGACGTGCCGGACTGGACCCTGCAGACCGACGAGGAGATTGCCGCCGCGCTGCTGGGCGGCGCCGCGCTGGCCTGGTGGCTGGCCGGCCGCCAGCGGCTGGATGCCGGCCTGGCCAGCATGATGGTGCCGGCCGCGACCCTGTTCCTGGCCGTGCATCTGCTGGGCTTTCCGCCGGGCCGGCCGGCCTATGACCTTGCGCCGGCGGCGGCCGTCATCAAGCGCGGCCAGGACGAGGGGCGGGCGGTGGCCTATGCCGGCGACTATGCCGGCGAGTACCAGTTTCTCGGCCGCCTGGCGAGGCCGCTGGCCGAGATCGGCGTTTCGGAAATTCCGGCATGGCTCGCCGCCCATCCCGATGGCTGGGTGGTGACCCGCTACCGGGAGGCGCAACTCGACAGCGCCCCGAAACCGGTATACGCACAACAGAAGCGCGGCCGGATCATGGTGATCTGGGATGCCGCGGCCCTGGCGAGCAGGCCGGAGTTTTTCACCAGGGCGCCCTAGCCCCGCAGCCAGAGGCCGCAGCAGAGGAGGAGACCGCCGCGTGTTGTTTCCCGGTTTCGAGCAGAAGCGCCTTGCCGGCGCCGGCGCGGAGATCAACCTGCGGGTCGGCGGCAGCGGACCGCCGCTGCTGCTGCTGCACGGCTATCCGCAGACCCATGCCATGTGGCACCGCATCGCGCCGCGTCTGGCGGCAGACTATACCGTGGTCTGCCCGGACCTGCGCGGCTACGGCGATTCATCGAAGCCGGCCACCGATGCCGAGCACATGCCGTACAGCAAGCGGGCGATGGCCGCCGACATGGTGGCGGTGATGCAGGCGCTTGGCTTCGACCGTTTCCGGCTGGCCGGCCATGACCGCGGCGGCCGGGTTTCGCACCGGCTGGCGCTCGATCATCCGGCCGCCGTCGAGAAGCTGGCGGTGCTCGACATCATCCCGACCCGCACCCTGTTCGAGACGGTGAACCAGCAGGTGGCGACCGGCTATTACCACTGGTTCTTCCTGATCCAGCCCTTCGACATGCCGGAACGCATGATCGGATCCGATCCGAAATACTACCTGCGCCGCAAGACCGGGCAGTGGTCGGGCGCCGACTTCGCCTTCGATCCGCAGGCCTGGGCCGAATATGCGCGCTGCTTCCGCGATCCGGCCACCATCCATGCCAGCTGCGAGGATTACCGCGCGGCCGCCAGCATCGACCTCGTGCATGACCGCGCCGACGAGGCCGCCCGCATCGCCTGCCCGCTGCTGGTGCTGTGGGGCGAGAAGGGGCTGATGCACCGGGCCTATGACGTGCCGGCAGCCTGGCGGGACAAGGCCGCGGGCCCGGTCCGGGCCGCCGCCATGCCGAGCGGGCATTTCCTGCCCGAGGAGGCGCCGGAAGAAACCCTGCTGGCGCTGCAGCAGTTTTTTGCCGGCTGATGCCGGGAAGAGGAAGCCGTGACCACACCGCCGCCTGACAATCCGACCCCGGACGCATCCGACAGCCCCAGCATCCTGCTGCCGCCGCCGCCGCGGATGAGCCTGTTCGCCCGGCTGCGCAACTATTTCCTCGCCGGCATCATCGTGACGGCGCCGATCGGCCTGACCATCTATCTGGTGGTGATCACCATCGAGGCGATCGACCGCAATGTGCAGCGCCTGATCCCGCAGGGCTACGAGCCCGAACGCTTCATCCCGGTGCATCTGCCCTATGGCATTCCCGGCCTCGGCATTGTCGCGGCGCTGCTGCTGCTGACCCTGATCGGCTTCCTGGCCACCAACTTCCTCGGCCGCACCCTGCTGCGGCTGGGCGAGCGGATCGTCGCCCGCATGCCGGTGGTGCGCGGCATCTACAGCGCGCTGAAACAGGTTTTCGAGACGGTGTTCAGCCAGTCGGGCAATTCCTTCCGCCAGGTGGCCCTGGTGCCGTGGCCCTCGCCGGGGTCGTGGACCATCGCCTTCGTCACCAACTACGTGCAGGGCGAGATCGCCAGGCGGCTCGACGATGAGCTCGTCACCGTCTACGTGCCGACCACGCCCAATCCCACCGGCGGCTACATGGCCTATTTCCGCCGCAGTGACGTGGTGATCCTGTCGATGAGCGTCGACGAGGCCATGAAACTGATCATCTCCTGCGGCGTGATCGTGCCGCCGGAGAAAATGCCGCCGGTCAAGAGCGGTGCTGGAGGAAAAGCCGGTGCAGACAGGAAACCCGCATCCGTCGAGAACGGGGGATTCACGCCCTGACGGGCTGAACGGCGTCGATCTCGGCCGCTATCGTGGCGCCGGCGAGGCCGCCTGCCGGGCGGCGGTGGCCGCCTTCGACCTGCGCGCCCTCGACCGCGACTTCCTCGACGACCCGTATCCGGTCTATCACCTGCTGCGGCAGCATGAGCCGGTGCGCCGGATGCCCGATGGCAGCTGGTTCCTGACCCGCTACGACGACCTGCAGGCGGTCTACCGCGACCCGAAGCGGTTCAGCTCCGACAAGAAGATCGAGTTCCGGCCGAAATTCGGCGACACGCCGCTCTACCGGCATCACACCACCAGCCTGGTCTTCAACGATCCGCCGCTGCATACCCGCGTGCGGCGGCTGCTGGCGCCGGCCTTCACGCCGCGCGCCCTGAAGCTGCTGGAGGCACGCTTCGTTGCGCTGGTCGACCGGCTGCTCGACCGCGCGGCGAAGCAGGGCGGCATGGATGTGGTGACGGATTTCGCCGCCGCCCTGCCGGTGGAGATCATCGGCGACATGCTGGCGGTTCCATCGGAAGACCGGCATCTGCTGCGCGACTGGTCGCTGGCCATCCTCGGCGCGCTGGAACCGGTGCTGACGCCGGAGCGGGCCGAGGCCGGCAACCGCGCCATGCAGGAATTCGAGGCCTATCTCGACCGGCATCTGGCGCACTGGCGGCAGCGGATGGACGCCGACGGCACCGCCGGTGCCGATGGCTATGGCGATGTGCTGACCGGCCTGGTCCGCGGCGAGAATGGCGAGGCGCTGACCGCCGACGAACTGGTGCAGAACTGCATCTTCCTGCTCAATGCCGGCCACGAGACGACCGCCAACCTGATCGGCAACGGCATTGCGGCATTGCTGGACTGGCCGGAGGAGCGCCGCCGGCTGACCGGAGATCCGGGGCTGATGAAGACGGCGGTCGAGGAATTCCTGCGCTTCGAAAGCTCGAACCAGCTGGGCAACCGCCGGGTGGTCGAAAGTGTCGTCATCGGCGGCGTGACCCTGCAGCCGGGCAGCCTGGTCACCCTGTGCATCGGGGCGGCCAACCGCGACCCGGCGCAGTTCCCCGATCCCGACCGGCTGGATGTCGGCCGCCAGCCGAACCGCCACCTGGCCTTCGGCGCCGGCATCCATGCCTGCGCCGGCATGTCGCTGGCCCGCATCGAAGGGCAGATCGCCATTGGCCGGCTGCTGGCCCGGTTCCCGGATTTCCGCCGCGCGGGCGATCCGGTGCGCGGGGGCAGGGCGCGCTTCCGCGGCTTCCTCAGCTATCCGGTCGGTTTCTAGCTATTTCCGCCTGTCCCTTTTGAACGCGGCTTCATCCTGATCGGTCATCTGCGGAACGTTCGGCAGCAGATGCATCAGGCCGTAAGCGAATTCCGGTTCCTCGGCCAGCAGGATGCGGGCCTCCCTGGCGTTGCATCAGGTCACGAAACCCTGCAGGGCGTTGCGTGAATCCCTGTCGGCATCGCTGCCCAGCGAGATGTCCTGCAGGATGTCGAGTTCGGGTTCGATGGTGTTGCAGGCCCGTGCCCGCAGGCACATCTGGCGCTGTTCTCTGTCGGCATCGGCAGTGGCCATGCGCGGCACTTTGGCCATCACCCTTTCCAGGACGTCTTCCGACAGGATGCCGAAGCAGGAAGCCTCGTGGAGTGCGCTGCGCTTCGGGAAGTTTTTGGCGTTGACGGCCGGGTTGCGGCGGGTCGCCAGCAGGCTCAGCGGCAGGTCCCGCATGAAGGTATAGAATTCGTGGACATGGATGTTGCCGACGGTGCCGTCATCCGCCTGCGTATAGTGCACCAGGACCGGTGCGATTTCCGGACACTGGAAATACCAGATTTCCGCCTGCTGGGCCGGCCTGTCGATCCCGGCCGGGCCGGCCAGCGGCACGGTGCTGTAGCGGAGGGTCGGCTTGCTGCAGTAGGGGCTGCTGATGACCGCCAGCAATCCGGCTTTCTGCATGGCCTCCCGCGCGTCCTTGCCCTGCAGTGCGGTGTCCTGCCGATCCTGCGGGATGCCGTCGATCTGCCGTGGATGCCGGCCATCATTCTGCCGGCCATCATTCTGCCGGTTGTCATTCTGGGTGTAAGCCGGCGCGGAGAGGGCCGGCAGCAGGATCAGGAAGGCGAGCCACGCAAGAATACGCATTTATGCCTCCAAATGTTCTTTATATACTCTGATATCGCAGCGATGCAGGCAGGGGAATAGGGTGTATATTCCTTCTATAAAATTGAATTGAATTCAATTAAGCTGCAGTGATGCCCCGTCCGAGCCCCATGGCCGCCCGCCCGCCCGACGATGCCGCGCCGCCGCCGCGCGGCGCCGAAACGCGCCGGCGCATCCTCGATGCCGCGGCACGGGCGCTGGTGCAGGGCGGCGGCGTCTGCGAGATCGGCGATGTCGCGCGGCTGGCCGGCGTGTCGGCGGGTCTCAGCTATCACTATTTCGGCTCCAAGGCCGGGCTGATCGCCGCGCTGGTCGAGGATTTCTACGACCGCTACGAGGCCGCGGTGATGGACGTGAATCCGAAACCGGGGGCCGGCTGGGCCGACCGCGAGAAAATCCGCACCGGCCGCCTGGTCGACTTCCTGTATGCCGATGCGCTGGCGCCGCTGGTGCTGGGCCGGCTGGCGCGCGAACCGGAAGTGGCGGCGGTCGAGGCCGACCGCATCGCCCGCCATGTCGCGCTGGCCGCCCGCAACATCGAGCTGGCGCAGGGGCGCGGCGAGATTCCGGCCGGGCTGGATGCGCATCTGCTGGGGGCGATGATCCTCGGCGGCCTGCGGCAGGCGGTTGGCCTGGCACTGGCCCAGTCGCATGCTCTGTCGTCGCGCCGGCCTGCCCATGATCGCCTGGCCCGCGACCGGCTGGCCGCCCAGCTCTGGCAGTTCATCGCCGGCGCCGCCCGGCTGCAGGAGGCTTCGTCATGAAGGCAGCGACCCAGACCGACTGGCTCGACCGCACCCGCCGGCATATGGCGGCGGGCAGCACCGACATGGCCGAGACGATCACGCGGATCGACACGGCGCGCTATACCGATCCGGCGCGGCTGGCCCGCGAGGAGCGGATGCTGTTCCGCCGCTTTCCGGTGGCGGTCAGCTTCTCGTCGAAACTGGCCAGGCCGGGGGATTACGTCACCCATGACCTGCTCGGCCTGCCGATCCTGCTGACCCGCGACCAGACCGGCCGGCTCAATGCCTTTCTCAATGTCTGCCGGCATCGCGGCGTCAGGCTGGTCTGGGAGCGCGGCGGCTGCGGCAGGCGTGCCTTCGTCTGTCCGTATCATGCCTGGACCTACGATCCGGCCGGCCGGCTGCGCGGTATCCCCCATGAAGACGGCTTCACGGGCATCGACAGGGCGACCCACGGTCTGGTGCGGCTGCCGGTTGCCGAGGCATTCGGCATCGTCTTCGTCGTGCCGGCGCCGGGCGAGGATTACGATTTCGACGGTTTCCTCGCCCCCATCCGCGACGATCTCGACAGTTTCGGCCTCGGCGGGCATGTGCTGCATGACGAGCGCGAGATCGCCGTGGCGGCGAACTGGAAGGTGGTGATCGAGGGCGGGCTGGAAACCTACCATGTCCAGCATGCGCACCGGGCCACCATTGCGCCGATGTTCGCCGACAACGTTGCCGTCGCCGACCGGCTGGACCCGCATATGCGGCTGTATTTCACCAAGCGCGCGGCAAAGGAGCTGGCCGGAGACGGGACCGGAGACGGAGCAGGCAGCCGGTCCGTGCGCGATTACGGCAACCCGCTCTATTACATCTTTCCGAACCTGATCATCCTGATCCAGCCGGATCATGCCACGGCGATGATCACCTTCCCCCACGGGACGGACGAGTGCCGCATCCAGGGCGGTGCGCTGATCCCCGAAGCACCGGCCACGGAGAAGGCGCGGGTCCACTGGGACAGGAACGTGAAGATCTTCTGGGATGCCCTCGACGAGGATTTCCAGATGGGACAGGCGATCCAGTCCGGCTTCCGCTCCGGTGCCAACAGCCACATCACCTTCGGCCGCTTCGAACAGGGCTGCGCCTGGTTCCATGACAGCATGGACCGGGCGCTGGCTGCCGGATGAGGATCAGCTGCGGAAGAAGCTGACCAGCCGGGCGAGATCGGCCGCCTGGTTGGCCAGTGCCTGGGCCGAGGCCGAGGTCTCCTCCACCAGCGCACCGTTGCGCTGGGTCATCTCGTCCATGCTGCTGACGGCGGTGTTGATCTGGTCGAGCCCGGTCGCCTGCTCGCGGCTGGCCGCGGCAATCTCGGCGACGATGTCGCTGACCTTCTTGATGGCCTCGACAATATCTTCCAGCGCGGCGCCGGTCTGATCGACAAGGCTGGCCCCGGTCTTCACCTGGCCGCTGGATTCGGTGATCAGCGCCTTGATGTCCTTCGACGCATTGGCCGAACGCTGCGCCAGAGCCCGCACCTCCTGCGCGACGACGGCGAAGCCCTTGCCGGCTTCGCCCGCACGCGCAGCTTCCACCGAAGCGTTCAGCGCCAGCAGGTTGGTCTGGAAGGCGATCTCGTCGATCAGGCCGACGATGTCGGCGATCTTCTGCGCGCTTTCCTCGATCCGGCGCACCGCGGCGACGGCATCGGCGGTGACGGCGCCGCCCTTTTCGGCCGTCTGTCGCGCGGTGCCGGCCAGCTGGTTGGCCGCCTGGGCATTGTCGGCATTGTGTTTCACGGTTGTGGTGATCTCGTGCATGGATGCCGCCGTTTCCTCGATCGAGGCGGCCTGCGATTCCGTGCGCTGGGCCAGGTCCTGGCTGCCGGAGGAGATTTCCGCCGAGGCGGCCTTCACGGCTTCGGCATTCTGCGACAGGCGCTGGGCGAAGTCGCGCAGGGTTTCGCCCATGCGGTTGGAACTGGATTTCAGGTCACCGAAGACGCCCTCGTAATTTCCGGTCACCCGGTGGGTCAGGTCGCCCTCGACCATCGCCCCCATCACCTTGGCCAGCTCGCCCGCCATGCCCTGCAGGGTGGCGGCAAGGCCGTTCATCTGGCCGGCCAGATCGCGGAACACGCCCTGCAGGCCGTCCGTGGCAATGCGCTCGTCCAGCCGGCCACCGCCCACCGCCGCACAGAATTCGGCGATCTGGCGGCTGATCCGGGCATCGCGCTCGCGGGCTTCTGCCGCCGCGCGCTGTTCGGTTTCCAGCCGGGTGCGTTCGGCCGTGTCCAGCCTGGCCTTTTCGACGGCATTGGTCTTGAACACCCGCAAGGCCCTGGCCATGTCGGCGACCTCGTCGGAGCGTTTCATCTCCGGCACCTCCTTGCTGAGGTCGCCGCCGGCAAGGGCCGTCATCACGTCGGTCATGTAGGCCAGCGGGCGGCCGATGCTGCGGCCGACGGCATAGGCGACCAGCAGGCTGAAAATGGCCACCGCCAGCAGGCCGATGGTGGAACTCATGGTGGCGAAGGCCCGCATCTCGGCGGCGGCGGTTTTCGCCGCGTTCATTTCATCGAGATTGCGCCGGAACAGGGCATCGATCAGCGGCAGGAAACCGGCGGCGGCCTTTTCCAGGGCGGCATTGGCGGCATTGACGGTCAGGGTGCCCTCGACCAGGGCGGTGAAATCCTTCTGGTAGGAGTCCAGCATGGGCAGCAGGTTCTGCTGGCCGGCGGTGGTCAGGGCGCTGCGGAACTCGTCGACGGTCTTGTCGAAACGCTCCAGATAGCTGCGCGACCGGCGCAGGATGAAATCCTTCTCGTGGCGGCGCAGCGTCAGCATCTGCGACAGCAGGGCCGGGTCCGCGCCGGCATCCTTCAGGCCGGTCTCGATGCCATGCACCGATTTGCGCAGCGATCCCTGCAGCCCCTTGTTCTCGTCGTAACCCAGCTTCTCCCACAGGGTCTGCAGGGAGTCGAACTGGCGGCCATAGGCTTCCAGCGCGGCGATGGCCGTGGCGACCTCGGTTTTCTCGTCGGGCTGGACCGTCTTTGCCGCCATTGCGGCCAGGGTCTGGCGGGCGAGGGCGGTATGGTCGCGGGCGATGCGGGCGGTCGCTTCGTCCGGGTTCTCGTTGAAGCTGCGTTCCGCGATCCGGGCCTTCAGGAAGGCGTCCCGGGTGATCGAGGTTTTTTCGACATGGAAGGTGGCTTCCTCGTCGGCGGCATTGAGCACGTCCACTTTCCGGTTCACCACCGTGTAGAAGGCGGTGATCGCCACGAAAGCAACCAGGACGATGACCCCGATGCTGATGATCTTGGTTCCGACACGCCAACGGATCATGGCCGCCCCCTTTGTAGTAGTCCCCCAGTTGTATGCTAATTTAAATTGCGGAGCGCGGAAGACAACCCACCTTAAGTCTCCGCTGCCGGTCTGCCGGCGGCGTCCGCCGGGAGGCCCGGGCAGCGCGGCACAGGCAGGGCCAGCACTGGCGGGGGCGGCGCGGGCTGGAATCCGGGCGACCGGGCCGGTAAGCTTTTGCCCATGGCGAAGAACCCCACGAAAATGACCAGCCGCTACTTTGTGACCGGCCGCGTCCAGGGGGTTGGCTTCCGCTACTGGGTGGTCGGCCGCGCCCGGCATCACAGGCTGGTCGGCTGGGTGCGCAACCGCCGCGACGGCCGGGTCGAGGTGGTCGCCTATGGCGACAGGGAAATCCTCGATGTCCTTGAAAGGGAACTGGCCGGCGGGCCGCCCGCGGCCATGGTGACGGCGGTGGAGCCGGCACCGGTCACCCCGGAGGAGGCCGAGCTGGCGGCCAGGGCCACGGCATTCGAGCAGACCGAGACCGTATGACAGCCCTGCGGACCAGCGATGCCGGCGGCCGCTTGACCGGCCGGGCGTGTGCCCTATATGTTCACGCTGGCATGGAGACACGGCGATGTGCGGCCGGCGGGCAGGGCCAGGCCCATCGGGCATTGGGCTCGACTATGAAAGGTGTGCTGAAAAGGGAGTCTATACACCCGGAAGGTGAAATAAGCCGCAGCGGTCACGAGCGGACCGGAACGGTCACCAGCGGTCACCAGCGGTCACCAGCGGTCCGGAACGGTCATCAGCGGTCACCAGCGGTCAGAAACGAACCGCAGCGGTCACTGGCGGTCAGGAATGGTCACCAGCGGTCACGAAAGGATCGCACGGCCGGGTGGCGGCCGGGGGTAACCAGCCCAAGTTTCCAGAGAAGGTTTGAAATCTGACACAAATGGCTGAAAAAAAAGAGAAAATGAAGCTTACATTCCGGCAGTGGGCAATCTGCTATGCCGGCTCGCTCGGGTTTGGCGGACTGGCCTGGTGGGCAACCGGCGATGCCTGGATCGGCGGCGGCGTTCTGATCGGCTTTACAGCCGTTTATGTGTTTTACATTGCTGGAAAATTCACGTCAGGTCGGCCGGCGGCCGAATCCGATGCCGGGCTGAGCCGCCAGCAGAAAAGGGCGGCAAAGAGAAAGATAAAGTAATTACAATATATATGGTTAGTATGAATTCCTGATCCTCTGGATCAGTCCTGCTGGCAATGCCCCGTTCCCAGCCGGTCAAGCAGGGCGGGGCCGACGGCCTCGCGCAGGGCGGCATCGACATCGGGCAGGGTGGCGGGGATGCCGAGATCGACCAGCGAGGTGACGCCGAAGGGTTCGGTTTCCGACTGCCGGATGCCGCAGGCGACGATGCCATCGTAATGGGTCAGGTCCGGCTCCACGTTGAAGCTGAGCCCGTGGAAGGTGACCCAGCGGCGGACCCGGACCCCGATGGCGGCGATCTTGTCCTCGCGGCCCGGTCCCTGGCTGGCGCTGCGGTCGACCCAGACCCCGACCCGGCCGTCGCGGATCACGCCGCGGATGCCGAAGCTGGCCAGGGCGGCGATGACCCAGTCCTCCATGCGGCAGACGAAGGCACGGACATCCCTGCCGCGCCGGTTGAGGTCGAGCATCAGGTAGGCGATGCGCTGGCCGGGACCATGATACGTATACTGACCGCCCCGGCCGGTCCGGAAGACCGGAAAGCGCGGGTCCAGCAGGTCGCCGTCCCGGGCCGAGGTGCCGGCCGTGTACAGGGCCGGATGCTCCAGCAGCCAGATCGCCTCGCGGGCCCGGCCGTCATGGATGCCGGCCACCCGCGCTTCCATCGCCGCCAGCGCGGCCGCGTAGGGCACCGGGGAATCGCTGACCAGCCATTCCACAGGGCCGGCCGGGGTTTCCAGGACCTCGACCGGGGCAGGCAGTGTTTCCTCGATGACGGGCAGGGCGGACATCTCTGGGCGACCTCGGGCTTAACCCTGTGCTAACCTTGACCCGGCTATTTAACGCCCCAGGCATGCGGAAGGAAGGTGCGGCATGGCCACCAACACGGCTGTCAACGATGTCTCGGTTGAGATTTCCGTGGTTCTCGGCAAGGCGACGATGCCGATCCACCAGGTGCTGAAGGTCGGCCGCGGCGCCGTCATCGAACTGGATGCCAGCGTCGACGACCATGCCTGGATCTTCGCCAACAACAAGCTGATCGCCCGGGGCGAAATCGTCATTTCCGGCGAAAAGGTTGCGATCTCCATCACCGACACGATGTCGGACGATTAACCCTTGCCCGGCCTTGAACCGGGCGCGGGGATTTGCTATTCCCCCGCGTCGCCCGATATGCGGTCGTGGCGGAATTGGTAGACGCGCAGCGTTGAGGTCGCTGTGGCCGAAAGGCCGTGAAAGTTCGAGTCTTTTCGACCGCACCATCCCCGCCGGGCGCCTCTCCCTTCCGGGCGGAAACCTGACCAGGATCCTGCAATTTATGACCCTCCCGAGGCTGCCGTTACGGCAGCTTTGCGGCATACTGCGCCCGGACCCTGATTTTCCATCACGATTCCTGAAGAGCCCTATCCGATGAAAAACGATCTCGACCGCGCGGCGCTGGAATACCACCGGCTGCCGAAGCCCGGGAAGCTGGAGATCACCCCCACCAAGCCGCTCGGCACCCAGCGCGACCTGGCGCTGGCCTACAGCCCGGGCGTGGCCGCCGCCTGCACCGCCATCGTCGAGGATCCGGCCCAGGCCGCCGAGCTGACCGGCCGCGGCAACCTCGTGGCGGTCATCTCCAACGGCACCGCCGTGCTGGGGCTGGGCAATATCGGTCCGCTGGCCGCCAAGCCGGTGATGGAGGGCAAGGCGGTCCTGTTCAAGAAATTCGCCGGCATCGATGTCTTCGACATCGAGATCAACGAGACCGACCCGGCCAGGCTGGTCGACATCATCGCCGCGCTGGAACCGACCTTCGGCGGCATCAATCTGGAAGACATCAAGGCGCCGGAATGCTTCATCGTCGAAGGCGCCCTGCGCCAGAAGATGAAGATTCCGGTCTTCCACGACGACCAGCATGGCACCGCGATCACCGTGGCGGCGGCGATCCTCAACGGCCTGCGGGTGGTGGGCAAGAAGATCGACGAGGTCCGCCTGGTGGCCTCCGGCGCCGGCGCCGCCGCGCTGGCCTGCCTCGACCTGCTGGTCGCGCTGGGCGTGAAGAAGGAGAATATCGTCGTCACCGACATCGCCGGGGTGGTCTATGAGGGCCGCACCGAGCAGATGGACGATTTCAAGGCCCGCTATGCGCGGCCGACCAATCACCGCACGCTGGGCGATGCGATTGCCGGGGCCGACGTGTTCCTCGGCCTGTCGGCGGCCAATGTGCTGAAGCCGGACATGGTGGCGGCGATGGGGCCGAAGCCGCTGATCCTGGCGCTGGCCAATCCGTCGCCGGAAATCCTGCCGGAACTGGCCAAGCAGGCGCGGCCGGACGCCGTGATCGCCACCGGCCGGTCGGATTATCCGAACCAGGTCAACAACGTGCTGTGCTTCCCGTTCCTGTTCCGCGGCGCGCTGGATGTGGGGGCCACCACCATCAACACCGAGATGGAACTGGCGGCGGTGCGCGCCATCGCCGACCTGGCCACGGCCGAGATTTCCGACATCGTCGCCCGCGCCTATGGCGCCGACGAGCAGCTCAGCTTCGGGCCGGAATATTTCATCCCGAAACCGTTCGATCCCCGCCTGATCCTGCATATCGCGCCGGCCGTGGCCCAGGCGGCCATGGACAGCGGCGTCGCCAGCCGGCCGATCGCCGACATGGATGCCTATCGGCACGGGCTGGAGCGGTTCGTCTACCGCACCGGCCTGGTGATGCGGCCGACTATGGAGCGCGCCAAGCGCCGGCCGATGCGGCTGATCTATGCCGAGGGCGAGGACGAGCGCGTGCTGCGCGCCGCCCAGATCGTGCTGGACGAAAAACTGGCCCAGCCGACCCTGATCGGCCGCCGGTCGGTGGTCGAAAGCCGCATCGAACGGCTCGGCCTGCGCCTGAAGATCGGCAGCAATATCGAGCTGGTCGATCCGGAGAAGGACGACCGCTACAACGAATACTGGACCGGCTATCTGGCGCTGATGAAGCGCAAGGGCGTGGCCCCCGACGATGCCCGCACCATCATCCGCACCAACCCAACGGTGATCGCCGCCATGGCGGTGCAGCGCGGCGAGGCGGATGCCATGCTGTGCGGCGCCATCGGCCAGTATGACCAGCACCTGCCGCATATCGTCGACGTGCTGGGCCTGCGGCCCGGCGCCCAGCTGCCGGCGGCCATGCAGCTGCTGGTGCTGCCGCAGGGCATGCTGTTCATCGCCGACAGCAACGTCAATCTCGACCCGACGCCCGACGAGATCGTCGCCATCGCGCGGCTGGCAGCCGAGGAAGTGCGCCGCTTCGGCCTGACGCCGAAAATCGCCCTGCTGTCGCATTCCAACTTCGGGTCGTCCTCGGCGCCTTCGGCCCGCAAGATGCGCGAAGCCGTGCAGAAGCTGCAGGACATGCTGCCGGATATCGAGATCGAGGGCGAGATGAAGGCCGATGCCGCCGTCTCGGAATCGATCCGCGAGAAGCTGATGCCCGACAGCAACCTGAAGGGCGTTGCCAACCTGCTGGTCATGCCCAACCTGGATGCGGCCAATATCGCGGCCAACCTGGTGCGGCAGATGGAGCAGGGCTTCTATGTCGGCCCGATCCTGATGGGCGCCGGCAAGTCGGCCCATATCGTGTCGCGCAATGTCACCGTCCGCGGCCTCGTCAACATGAGTGCGGTGGCGGTGGTTGATGCGCAGGATCATGCCGATGGCGTGATGGGGCAGTGGCTGCGGACGTAACGGTCCTGCGGATATGACCGCCGCTCAGTGACCGATGACGGGCTGCCGCGTTGCGGCATCCCAGTCATGACCGGCCGCAAAGCTGCGCAGCTGCGCGACGGCTGCATCCTCGCCATTGCGCCAGACCAGGCCGATGCGGTGCACCTCGCGCAGTTCCGGCAGCGAGAGGGTGGCGATGCCGCCGCCATCCAGCCAGTGCGGTAGGATCGCCACGCCGAGCCCGGCTTCCACAAGCCCGAGCAGGCCGGCATCGCTCTCGGCGCGCCCGACGATGCGCGGCCGCACATTCTGGGCGGCGAACAGCTTCTCGGCGGCCGGCATGATCTCGGCCTGCGGCCGGATCACGAAAGGCAGATCCTGCAGGTCGGCGACCCGCGCGGTGTTGCGGTGGGCCAGGGGATGCCGGGGCGGCACGGCCAGCAGGTAACGCTGGCGGAACAGCACCAGCAGGTTGTCCTCGCGTTCGGCCTCCAGCGGCTGGATGGCGGCCTCGATGCGGCCGGTATCCAGCCGCCGGCTCAGTGTGGCGGCCGGGGCCTCCAGGGTTTCCAGCGCCACATCCGGGTGTGCGGCGGCGAAGCCGCCCAGCAGGGCGGCCAGCCGCTGGGGTGGCAGGCCGGGGCTGTAGCCCAGCCGCAGGCGCTGGCGCGACGGCCTGGCCTGCCGCAATTCCCGCCGCGCGGCGGTCCATTCCTGCAGCAGCAGCCGGGCCCGCGGCATGAACCGGGCGCCGGCCGGGGTCAGCTGGGCGGTGCGGCCGCGCTCGAACAGGGTCACGCCCAGGGAGTCCTCGAGGCGGCGGATGCCGGCCGACAGGGTGGGCTGGGTCACGTTGGCGCGCTCGGCCCCCCGGGTAAAGCTGCCGGTTTCGGCCACCGCCATGAAATAGCGGATCAGGGTCAGGTTCATGGCATAGAAAAACCCTATCCGGATCATAAAAACAATTGATTTTCTCTATTCATCGGGCCGCGGTATCAGGGCAGGAGAGGAAACGACCGGAGGAGGCGGCCATGACCGACCGCTATATCGAAACCCTGCGCCTGATGACCCAGGCCTGGCAGTGCGATCATCTGGGCCATGTGAATGTTAGTTTTTACGCGGGCTGGCTCGGCGATGCCGCCTTTGCCATCGGTGCCCTGCACGGCATGACCCGCGAAAGGGTGGAGGCCGAGCAGATCGGCACGGCCGCCGTTCGCATGGAAATCGACTATCAGGCGGAACTGCGCGGCGGCGATATGGTGCGGATGGAGAGCACCGTGGAGAGCATTGCCGAACGCAAGATCGTGTTCCGGCACCGGCTGATCCGGATCGGCGACGAGAAGCTGGCCATGTCGGCGCGGCTGACCGGGGTCTGCATCGATCTCGTGCAGCGCCGGTCCCGGGCTTTTCCGGCGGATTTCGTCGCCCGGATCGCCGATACCTTCGGCATCTCGCCCGAACCGCCCAGAAAGGTCGCCGCATGACCGCCCTGCCGGAATTCCGCCCCAGCGACCCCGGTTTCGAAGCCCGGGTCCGCGACAGCTTCAACCGTCAGCCGGCCATGCACCTGATCGGGGCGCGGCTCAGCCTGGTGGCCCCCGGCCATTGCGAGATCGAACTGCCGCGGCGCGCCGAGATCACCCAGCAGCATGGCCTGATCCATGGCGGCGTGGTGGGGATGATCGCCGACAGCGCCGCCGGTTATGCCGCGTACAGCCTGTTTCCCGCCGATTCCACGGTGATGACCGTCGAGTACAAGCTGAACCTGATGGCGCCGGCTGCCGGCGACCGTCTCGTCGCCCGCAGCCGGGTCACGAGGCATGGCCGTACCCTGACCATCTGCAGCCTCGACGTGTTCTCCTGGGTGGACGGCGCGGAAACCCACTGCGCCACCGGCCTCGCCACCATGATCTGCCTGCATGGGCGGGCCGATACGCCGCGCTGATGCCATCCGCCCCCGGGATGCAGGCCGGGGGGCGATCCGCTAATATCCCGCCACCGATTCCGCAAAGGGTCTCGCCATGATTTCCAATTCCTATCCGACACTCGATTTCGGCCTCGGGGAAACCGCCGACATGCTGCGCCAGTCCGTGCGCGGCTTCGTCGATGCCGAACTGGCGCCGCGCGCCGATGCCATCGACCGGACCAACGAGTTTCCACGCGACCTGTGGACGAAGCTGGGCGATCTCGGCCTGCACGGCATCACCGTGGAGGAAGAATACGGCGGCTCCGGCCTCGGCTATCTCGAGCATTGCGTGGCGATGGAGGAAGTCAGCCGCGGATCGGCCTCGGTCGGCCTGTCCTACGGCGCCCATTCCAATCTCTGCGTCAACCAGCTGCGCCGCAACGGCAGCGAGGCCCAGAAGAAGAAGTACCTGCCGAAGCTGATCAGCGGTGAGCATCTCGGCGCCCTGGCGATGAGCGAGCCCAATGCCGGGTCGGATGTCGTGTCGATGAAGCTGCGTGCCGACAGGAAGGGCGACCGCTACATCCTCAACGGCAACAAGATGTGGATCACCAACGGCCCGACTGCCGACGTGCTGGTGGTCTATGCCAAGACCGATCCGGCGGCCGGTCCGCGCGGCATCACGGCGTTTCTGGTCGAGAAGGGTTTCAAGGGCTTCTCGACCGCGCAGAAGCTCGACAAGCTCGGCATGCGCGGCTCGGATACCGGCGAGCTGGTGTTCCAGGATTGTGAAATCCCTGAAGAGAATGTGCTGGGCCAGGTCGGCCGTGGCGTCAATGTGCTGATGAGCGGCCTCGATTACGAACGTGCCGTTCTGGCTGCCGGTCCGCTCGGCATCATGCAGGCGGCGATGGATGTCGTGCTGCCCTATGTGCACGAGCGCAAGCAGTTCGGCCAGCCGATCGGCAGCTTCCAGCTGATCCAGGGCAAGGTCGCCGACATGTATACCGAGATGAATGCGGCCCGCGCCTATGTCTATACGGTGGCGAAGGCCTGCGACCGCGGCCAGACCACCCGCAAGGATGCCGCGGGCGCCATTCTCTTCGCGGCCGAGAAGGCGACCAAGCTGGCGCTGGATGCGATCCAGATCCTCGGCGGCAACGGCTATATCAACGACTACCCGACCGGCCGCCTGCTGCGCGACGCCAAGCTGTACGAGATCGGTGCCGGCACGTCGGAAATCCGGCGTATGCTGATCGGCCGCGAGATTTTTGAAGAAACCAAGTGAGAGGGTTGCATCCTGTGTCTGTCCGCCGTGCCTGTGTCATTGCCGCCCTGTCCTGTCTGATCGCCGGCACGGCCGCGCATGCAGACGATGCCGCGCGCTGGACCGAGATCGAACCGCCGCAGCGGCGGATCGGCTGGGCCGCCGCCGGACTGAGCGACATGCCGCAGATGGCCGAAAGCTTCACCGCACCGCTCGGCTACCGGCTGGAGCGCTATCTGTGGAAGGCGCAGAAGCCGGCCGGCACCTTCGCCATCGCCGTGCTGCGCGACCTGACGGATGACGACCATTACCTCAGCGGGCCGGTCGACCTGATGAAATTCGCGACCGCCGTGCTGAAGGGGCTGGAAGCACCGGTGCCGAAGGCGCTGGACGACAAGGACCGCCGGCTCGGCACCGGCGCCGGCATCGGCCTGTCGCGCCGCTTCGAACTGGGACCGCGGCAATGCATGGTGCTGGGGCTTTATGCGGCGCCGAATGGCAAGCCCGCACGCACCGACGAACCGCTGACCGAGGGCAGCCTGCGGATGGACGCCGTCTACTGCGTCGCTGCCGGCCAGCCGCTGCCGCCCGAGGCGGCCGCGGCGGTGGCGGCCAATCTGAAAATGTCGGCGCCGAAATAACGGAGGGAATGGTGGCAGAACGTCGTTTGATATCGTCCGGGTCGCCCTTTGAAGAGGCGATGGGATATTCCCGCGCCGTGGTCGATGGCGACTGGGTGCATGTCTCCGGCACCACCGGATACGATTATGCGTCGATGACCATCGCCGAGGATGTGGTGGCGCAGACCGAGCAGACGTTCCGCAACATCGCCGCCGCCCTGCAGCAGGCCGGCTGCAGCCTCGATGACGTGGTGCGGGTGCATTACTACCTGACCGAGCCCGCCTGGTTTGAGCGGATCGCACCGGTCTGCGGCCGGCATTTCGCCACGGCCCGGCCGGCGGCGACGGCGCTGGTCTGCCGGCTGATCGATCCGAAGATGAAAATCGAAATCGAAGTGACGGCCCGCCGCCGGACCTGACCGGCATTGAGGGAAGGGAACCCATGCTGACCGAAGAACAGCAGATGGTCCGCGACATGGCGCGGGATTTCGCCCGCGAGCGGCTGGCGCCGGGCGCGGCCGAGCGCGACCGCAGCGGCGAGCCGCCGCGCGACCTGCTGGCCGAGATGGGCGGGCTCGGCCTGCTGGGCATGGGCGTGCCAGAGGAATGGGGCGGCGCCGGCGCCGATTTCGTCGCCTATGTGCTGGCGCTGGAAGAGATCGCGGCGGCCGATGGTGCCGTCAGCACGATCATGTCCGTCAACAACTCTCCTGTATGCGCAGCCCTGCTGCGCTACGGCAGTGCGGCGCAGAAGGAACGGTATCTGAAGCCGCTGGCACGCGGCGAATGGATCGGCGCCTTCTGCCTAACCGAGCCGCAGGCCGGCTCCGATGCCTCGGCGCTGAAGACGCGGGCCAGCCGCGACGGCGACCGCTGGGTGATCAGCGGCGTGAAGCAGTTCATTACCTCCGGTTCGATCGCGAAGGCCGCCCTGGTCTTTGCCGTTACCGATCCGGGGCAGGGCAAGCGCGGGATTTCCTGTTTCGTGGTCCCGACCGACACGCCCGGCTTCCGGGTGGCCAGCATCGAGAAGAAACTCGGCCAGAAATGCTCGGATACCTGCCAGATCGTCTTCGAGGAGATGGCGGTCGACGCCGATGCCCTGCTGGGCGGGGAGGGCGAGGGCTACCGGATCGCGCTGGCCAATCTGGAATCCGGCCGCATCGGCATCGCCGCCCAGGCCGTGGGGATGGCCCGGGCCGCCTTCGAGGCGGCTCTGGCCTATGCCGGCGACCGCCAGGCTTTCGGCACGGCCATCATCAACCACCAGGCGGTGGGCTTCCGGCTGGCCGACATGGCCACCCGGATCGAGGCCGCCCGGCAGCTGGTGCTGAATGCCGCCCGGCTGAAGGATGCCGGCCAGCCCTGCCTGAAAGAGGCCAGCATGGCCAAACTGTTTGCCTCCGAAATGGCCGAGCGCGTATGCTCGGATGCCATCCAGATTCACGGCGGCTACGGCTATCTCGCCGATTTCCCGGTCGAGCGCATCTACCGCGATGTCCGGGTCTGCCAGATCTACGAAGGCACCAGCGACGTGCAGCGCCTCGTCATCAGCCGCTCCCTGACCGGAGCATGACCATCCGACCCTAGGGAACCCGCTTGAACCAGGCCAACGAGATTCTTTTCATCGCGTCTCTGTTGGTGCTGGTCAGCATTTTTGCCGGCTCGGCCTCCAGCCGCTTCGGCGTGCCCTTCCTGCTGGTTTTCCTCGGGCTCGGCATCCTGGCCGGCGAGAACGGCCCCGGCGGCATCGTTTTCCGCGATTACCAGCTGACCTATGCCGTCGGCTCGGCGGCGCTCGGCATCATCCTGTTCGATGGCGGCCTGCGCACCCACTTCTCGACCGTGCGGCTGGTGGCCGGGCCGGCCTTCGTGCTGGCCACCGTGGGCGTGGTCGCCACGGCGGCGGTGGTCGGTGCGGCGGCGCATTTCGCGCTCGGCCTTGGATTGCTGGAATCCTTCCTGGTCGGCTCCATCGTCGGTTCGACCGATGCGGCGGCGGTGTTCTTCCTGCTGAACGTGAAGGGCATGGCATTGCAGAAGCGGGTCAGCGGCACGCTGGAGGTCGAATCCGGCATCAACGATCCGATGGCCATCTTCCTGACCATGATCTGCGTGGAACTGCTGCGGCTCGGCCAGCCGCCGGATATGGTCCATCTCGCCGTCCTGTTCGTGGCGCAGATGCTGGGCGGCCTGCTGGTCGGCCTGGCCGGTGGCTTCCTGCTGGTCGGCCTGTTCAACCGGGTGCCGGTGGCCGGCGGCCTCTACCCCATCGTTGCCATGGCCGCGGCGCTGCTGGTTTTCTCCGGCGCGCATTTCCTCGAAGCCTCGGGCTTCGTGGCGGTCTATGTGGCCGGGCTGGTGCTGGGCAACCGCCGGCATCGCGGCGCCCAGGTGATCCTGCGCTTCTTCGACGGGCTGAGCTGGCTCGGCCAGATCGTCATGTTCCTGCTGCTCGGCCTGCTGATGACGCCGAAGGACATGCAGCCCTACATGCTGGGCAGCGGCGTGATCGCCGCGGTGCTGATCCTGCTGGCCCGGCCGGTGGCGGTGGCGGCCTGCCTGCTGCCCTTCCGCTATACCCTGCGGGAGATCGGCTTCATTTCCTGGATCGGCCTGCGCGGTGCCGTGCCGATCTTCCTGGCCACCATCCCGGTACTGGCCGGCGTGCCGCATTCCGAGGCTTACGTCACGGCGGCCTTTGTCTGCGTCGTCGCCTCGCTGACCCTGCAGGGCTGGACCATCGGGCCGGTGGCCCGGCTGTTCGGGCTGGAACTGCCGCCGCCGCCCGAGGCGGCGCACCGGACCGATATCGACCTCGGTTCGGCGCTCGACCGCGACATCGCCAGCTACCGGGTCGAACCGGATGCCCCGGCGCTCGGTTACCGTTTCGCCGAACTGCCGCTGCCGCGACGCTGCCGCATCATCTCGGTGATCCGCGACGGCACGGTGATGGACCGCCAGAAGCTGGAAGGCATGGAGCCCGGCGATTACCTGCTGGTGCTGGCGCCGCCCGAGCAGTTCTTCTCGCTCGACCGGCTGTTCACCGCGCGCCGGCAGACCCGCGCGCAGCGCCGGCGCAAGGAACGCGGCGAGGAGGTGTTCGGCGAATTCGTGCTGGCCGGCGACACCCTGCTGGGCGAGGTGGCGGTGATGTACGGCATCCCGGTCGACGACAAGGACCGCAACGAGCCGGTGGGCGCCTATGTGCGCCGGCGCCTGCGCCACCGCGCCGTGGTCGGCGATCGCCTGCGTGTCGGTCCGGTGGAACTGGTGGTGCGCGAGATCCGCGACGACCGCATCACCTCCGTCGGCATCGAACTGGAACCGGAGGAGCATCCGGTGCTGCGGGGCTTCCGCCGCGCCTTCGGCTTCGACTAGACTGATTGCAACGATAAGAACCGGAGGACCCCGTCATGGCCGCCCCGCTGGAATTCTATTTCGACTTCTCGTCGCCCTACGGCTATATCGCGGCCCAGCGCATCGATGCCATCGCCGCCCGCCATGGCCGCAGCGTCGACTGGCGGCCGATGCTGCTGGGGGCCGTGTTCAAGGTCGCCGGCACC
The DNA here is from genome assembly GCF_964218355.1 of Ferrovibrio sp. GTDB lineage: Bacteria > Pseudomonadota > Alphaproteobacteria > Ferrovibrionales > Ferrovibrionaceae > Ferrovibrio. The sequence goes on from NZ_CAXPMC010000019.1 coordinate 281,541, forward strand.
CAGCCGCTGACCCAGTATCCGCTGAAGGGCCAGTATTCGGTGCATGATTTCAACCGCTCGGCCCGCGAACATGGCATTGCCTTCAGCATGCCGGAAAAATTCCCGCTGCCGACCCAGGCGGCCTGCCGCGGCGCCTACTGGCTGAAGCAGATCCTGCCGGAAAAGGCTGTTCCGTTCATGAAGGCGGTCTATGCCGCCTATTTCGTCGACGGACAGGATATCTCGTCGCCGGAACAGCTGGCCGGCATCGCGGCCGGGCTTGGCATCGACAAGGCGAGCTTTCTGGCCGGCATCGAGAGTCCGGAGATCAAGGCGAAGCTGCGCGAGGTGACGGAAGAGGCGATCCAGAAGCGCGGGGTGTTCGGCTCGCCTTTCACCTTCGCCGACGGCGAGCCCTTCTGGGGCGCCGACCGCCTCGACATGCTGGATCGCTGGCTGGAAAAAGGTGGCTGGTAAGCCGCATCTCCGCAAAACAAGAAACAGGAGGACCCTCCCGATGGCCGATCCGATCATCTTCTACTGGGATTTCACGTCGCCCTACGCCTATATCGGCGCCAACCTGATCGAGGCCGTTGCGGCGAAGCATGACCGCAGTGTCGACTGGCGGCCGCTGTCGCTGGGACATCTGTGGAAGGCGATGCCGGACCGGGTGCCGTTTCCGAAATCGAAGATGGACTACATGGCCCATGACTGGGAGCGCTCGGCACGGCTGCACGGTCTGCCGATCGTGAAATATCCGGACCCGTTTCCCGCCGATGCCAAGCTTCCGCGCCTGCTGTTTTACCGGCTGAAGGCACAGGACCCGGCCAGGGCCGCCGCCTTCGCGAAGGCCGTGTTCCGGCAATACTGGGGCGAGGGGAAGGACATCGCGAAGCCGGAACAGCTGGCCGGAATCCTGAAGGCGCAGGGCATCGCCGACAGCGAGCTGGCGGCTGCGGCAGAGGATGGCGCGGCGCGGCAGGCGGTGATCGACGCCACCGCCGAGGCCGGCCGGCTGCAGGCCTTCGGCACGCCGACCTTCGTGGTGGATGGCGAGATGTTCTGGGGTTCGGACCGCATCGACCATATCGACCGCTGGCTGGCGCGGAAGGACTGACCGGCATCATGAATGCGGCACCCGCCGGCGGCCGGCCGCTGGCCACCCTGGGTCTGGTCGCCACGGCTTTGCTGTGGGGCGCCATGATTCCGATGACCCATGCGCTGGCCACCCGGTATTTCGATCCGTTCTTCGTCTCGGCGATCCGCTACCTGATCCCGGCGCCATTGCTGGTCGGCATGGCCTTCCTGTTCGACCGCGCCTCGCCGTTCCGGCCGCCGGTGCCGGTGGCCATGGTGCTGCGGCTGGGCGGCGGCATGGCCTGCTTCTCGGTTTTCTACACCATCGGGATCATGCTGTCCGAGCCGGTGCGGGCGGCCATCGCCATGAGCTGCGGCCCGCTGGTGGCGGCTTTGCTGACCCGCGCCATGCTGCGCGTACCGCTGGCGCGCGGCTTCTGGCCCGCGGCGGTGGCGGCGGTGATCGGTGCGTCGCTGGTGGCGCTGGATGCGGTGCGGCCCGGGGCCGGCAGTGCCGGCGACCATGGCTATGTCGGCGAGGCCCTGCTGGTGCTCGCCATGGTCAGCTGGAGCTGGTACTCGATCCGGGTGCAGACCTGGCTGGCGCCGCATGGCTGGAGCCAGATGCGCATCACCTGCCTGACCTCCATTGCCGGCGGCCTGCTGATCTGCAGCCTGTTTGCCATGCTGGCCGTATTCGACCCGTTGCGGCTGCCGCAGGCGATGCCGCCGGCACCGGCCATCGGTATGCTGGCCTGGGTCGGCATCGGCGGCGCGGGACTGGCCATCCTGTTCTGGAATTACGGCGTCAGCCATGTCGGCGTGCCGGTCGCCACATTGTATACCAGCCTGGCCCCGGTTTTCTCGGTGCTGGTGGCGGCCCTGTTCTTCGGCAGCCAGGTGACCCTGCAGCAGGTCGCCGGCGGGATTCTCATCCTCGCCGGCGTGGTGCGCATGCAGTGGCTGCAGATGCGGGCCCTGCGGGCTCAGAAAATCGTGTAGGCGCCGTCGATCAGGAAGCTGTCGCCGGTGTGATAGCTGCTGGCGTCGCTCATCAGGTAGACGGCGATGCCGGCGAAGTCGGCCGGCTGGCCCCAGCGGCGATGCGGGATGCGCGGCAGCACATTGCCGCTGAATTTCGGATCGGCGACGCCGCCTGCCGTCATCTCGGTCTCGATCCAGCCGGGCAGGATCGAATTGGCGGTGATGCCATAGCGCGCCATCTCGACCGCCAGAGCCCGGATCACCGAGACCATCGCGCCCTTGCTGGCGGCATAGGATTCGGCCCGGGCCGCGCCATGCACGGATGCCGTACTGGCCATGCCGACCAGCCGGCCGCCGGCCTTGTCGCCATCCTTTGCGCGTTCGACCATGTGGCGGGCGGCGGCGCGCAGGGTGAAAAAGGCGCCGTCGAGATTGACCGAGAGCACGCGGCGCCATTCCGCGGTGCTGAGTTCATGGAAGGCCGCCCGTTTCTGGCTGACCCCGGCATTGGCGAAGCAGCCATCAATGCGGCCCATGCTCTTGAGGGCGGTGCCGAAAGCATCCTCGACCTGCTGCTCGTTTGCGACATCGACCTTCTGCACCAGCACGCGGCGGCCATGGGCCTTCAGCTTCGCCTCGGCGGCGGCATTCTTGTCGGGATTGCCGCCCCAGATCACGAGGTCGCAGCCGGCCGCCGCGAGGCCCTCGGCCATGCCAAGCCCGATGCCGCCATTGCCGCCGGTTACCAATGCAACCTTGCCCTTCAGATCGCAGCTGCCGCCCGTCATGTTTCCTCCATAGTTTTTGTCGATGTTGCCGATAGATAGAGGAAACTAGCAGACCGTCGCCGGCTGTACAGTCTTTTGCCGGCGCAGGCCTTGCGGTGCCCCTGCGGCACTGGCATCTTCGCCCGGTCCTAGCCCGAGAACGAGAAGCAGAACGCCAGGCCATGAGCGCGCTTACCAGCCAACTCGATACCCGTTCGGCCGCCTTCGCCGACAACGCCGCGCAGATGCGGGCGCTGGTCGACGACCTGAAGGCGAAGGTCCGCCAGATCAAGCAGGGTGGCGGCGACAAGGCCCGCGAGAAGCATCTGTCGCGCGGCAAGATGCTGCCGCGCGACCGTGTCCGGACGCTGCTTGACCCAGGGTCACCTTTCCTCGAGCTCAGCCAGTTCGCGGCTTACGACATGTATGGCGGCGACATTCATGCAGCCGGTGTGATCACCGGCATCGGCCGGGTGCAGGGGCGCGAATGCGTGATCGTCTGCAACGACGCCACCGTGAAGGGCGGCACGTATTTCCCGATGACGGTGAAAAAGCATCTGCGGGCGCAGGAGATCGCCGCGCAGAACCGACTGCCCTGTCTGTATCTGGTCGATTCCGGCGGCGCCAACCTGCCGACCTGGGATGATGTGTTTCCCGACAAGGAGCATTTCGGCCGCATCTTCTACAACCAGGCCAACATGTCGGCAGCCGGAATTCCACAGGTCGCTGTCGTCATGGGTTCCTGCACCGCCGGCGGTGCCTATGTGCCGGCGATGTCGGATGAGTCGGTGATCGTGCGCAACCAGGGCACCATCTTCCTCGGTGGTCCGCCGCTGGTGAAGGCCGCGACCGGCGAGGTGGTCACGGCCGAAGAACTGGGTGGCGCCGATGTGCATGCCCGGGTCTCCGGCGTCAGCGACCATTACGCCATGAACGATGCCCATGCGCTCGGCATTGCGCGGCGCATCGTCGGCAATCTGAACGGCGTCAAGCAGATGACAGGCGACATCCGTCCGCCGCGGCCGCCGCGCTATGATCCGGCCGAGCTGTATGGCGTGATCCCGAAGGACGGCCGTATTCCGTTCGACGTGCGCGAGATCATCGCCCGCGTGGTCGACGATTCCGAGCTCGACGAATTCAAGAAACTGTATGGCACCACGCTGGTCTGCGGCTTTGCCCGCATCCATGGCTATCCGGTCGGCATCATCGCCAACAACGGTATTCTCTTTTCTGAAAGCGCCCTGAAGGGGGCCCATTTCATCGAACTGTGCTGCCAGCGCAACATCCCGCTGGTCTTCCTGCAGAACATCACCGGTTTCATGGTCGGCAAGAAGTATGAATCCGGCGGCATCGCCCGCGACGGCGCCAAGCTGGTCACCGCGGTATCCTGCGCCAATGTGCCGAAATTCACCGTCATAATCGGCGGTTCGTATGGCGCCGGCAATTACGGCATGTGCGGTCGTGCCTACAGCCCGCGACTGCTGTTCATGTGGCCGAATGCCCGCATCTCGGTGATGGGCGGCGAGCAGGCGGCGAGCGTGCTGGCCACCGTGAAACGCGATGGCATCGAGGCGGGCGGCGGCAGCTGGTCGAAGGAGGAGGAGGAATCCTTCAAGGATCCGATCCGTGCCCAGTATGACCGGCAGGGGCATCCCTATTATGCCTCGGCCCGCCTGTGGGATGACGGCATCATCGATCCGGTCGATACCCGCATGGTACTGGGGCTGGGCCTCAGCATGGCGCAGAACGCCCCGGCCGAGCCGACGAAGTTCGGCGTCTTCCGGATGTGAGGAGGAGGCAGCCCGATGACTGATGGCAGTGACATCGTCCTGTTCGAGACCGACAGCCGCGGGGTGGCGACCGTCACGCTCAACCGGCCGCAGATCCACAATGCCTTCAACGACGATGTCGTGCAGAGACTGGCCGCGATCTGGAGCGACCTTGCCGCCCGCACCGACATCCGTGTGGTGGTGCTGAAAGGTGCGGGCAAGAGCTTTTCCGCCGGCGGCGACCTCGACTGGATGCGCAAATCGGGACAGGCGACGGCCGAGCAGAACCGCGCCAGCACGATGAACATGGCGCGCATGCTGAAGGGCCTGAACGATCTGCCGCAGGCGACGCTGGCGCTGGTGCATGGCAACTGCATGGCCGGCGGCACCGGCCTCGCCTCGGCGGCCGATATCGTGGTGGCGGTGCAGAACACGAAATTCGCACTGACGGAAGTGCGGCTGGGCCTGACCCCGGCGACCATCTCGCCCTATGTGGTGGCGGCCATCGGCCCGCGCCAGGCACGCCGCTATTTCCTGACGGCGGAACGCTTCGACGCGACCGAGGCCTGCCGCATCGGCCTGGTGCACGAGACCGTGGCCGACGAAGCGGCGCTGGCTGTCCGCGGCGCGGAAATCGCCAGCGCCCTGCTGCAGGGTGCGCCGGGCGCCATCCGAGATTCCAAGCTGCTGGTCGGCCGCGTCGCCCATCGCCCGGTGGACGAAGCCGTGATGGAATTCACCGCGCAGAATATTGCTGACCGCCGCGCCAGCGCGGAGGGGCAGGAGGGGCTGGCCGCCTTCTTCGACAAGCGCAAGCCGAACTGGTCGGTGTAGGGAGAGCGTTCGCGTGTTCCGCAAGATCCTGATTGCCAATCGCGGCGAGATCGCCTGCCGTGTCATCCGCACCGCCAGGCGGCTCGGCGTTGCCACTGTTGCCGTCTATTCCGATGCCGATGCCGGCGCCCGCCATGTGGCCATGGCCGATGAGGCCGTGCATATCGGTGCCGCACCGGTACGCGAAAGCTATCTGCTGCCAGAACGCATCATCGCCGCCGCGAAGCTGACCGGCGCCGAGGCGATTCACCCGGGCTATGGATTCCTGTCCGAGAATGCCGGCTTTGCCCGCGCCTGTGCCGGGGCGGGGTTGACCTTCATCGGTCCGCCGCCCGCCGCCATCGAGGCGATGGGCCTGAAAGGCGCCGCCAAGGCGCTGATGGAGAAGGCGAAGGTGCCGGTGGTGCCGGGGTATCACGGCGACGACCAGATGCCGGACCTGCTGGCGAAGGAAGCGGCCCGTATCGGCTATCCGGTACTGATCAAGGCGGTGGCCGGCGGCGGCGGCAAGGGCATGCGCCGGGTCGACACCGAGAAGGAATTCGCGGCAGCGCTCAGCGGCGCCCAGCGCGAGGCGGCCAATGCCTTCGGCGACGACAAGGTTCTGCTTGAAAAATACCTGGTGAAGCCCCGGCATATCGAAATCCAGGTCTTTGCCGACACCCATGGCAATGCCGTGCACCTGTTCGAGCGCGACTGCTCGGTGCAGCGCCGGCATCAGAAGGTGCTGGAAGAGGCGCCGGCTCCCGGCATGCCCGAGGACATGCGCCGAGCCATGGGCGAGGCCGCCGTGGCGGCGGCGAAAGCCATCGGCTATGCCGGCGCCGGCACGGTGGAGTTCATCGCCGACGTGTCGGAAGGCCTGCGGCCCGACCGGTTCTATTTCATGGAGATGAATACCCGCCTGCAGGTCGAGCATCCGGTCACCGAGATGATCACCGGTCAGGACCTGGTGGAATGGCAGCTGCTGGTTGCCGCCGGCGGGCATCTGCCTCTGGTGCAGGATGATCTCGTCATCGACGGCCACGCTGTCGAGGCCCGCGTCTATGCGGAAGATCCGGTGAAGAATTTCCTGCCGTCGGTGGGGACGCTGGTGCGCCTGCGGGCGCCGGCCGAGGATGCCCATGTCCGCGTCGACACCGGCGTGCGCGAGGGCGATGCGGTATCGCCCCATTACGATCCGATGATCGCCAAGCTGATCGTCTGGGACCATGATCGTGCCGCCGCCCTGCGCCGGCTGCGGCAGGCACTGGCGCAGTACCAGATTGCCGGCGTGACCACCAATACGGCCTTCCTGATGGCGCTGGCCGGGCATCCGGCCTTTGGTGCGGCGGATCTGGATACCGGTTTCATCGAGCGGTTCCGTGCCGACCTGATCCCGCAGCCCGAGCCGGCTTCGGCACAAACCCTTGCGCTGGCCGTGCTGGCGGTGGTGTCGGGATACCGGGCCACGGCAGCGGCCCAGGCCGCGCGCAGCGGCGAGCGCTGGTCACCATGGGCCGCCGTCAACGGCTGGCGCATGAACGACACTGGTGCTGACGAGATTCATTTCCGCGACCGCGATACCGATGTGACCTGCCGGGTGGAGTATCTCGATGGCGGTGCCCTGCGTATCTTTGGGCTGGAACATGCCGTGGTCGCCGAGGGCGAACTGGCTGCCGACGGCACCCTGGACGCCGTGCTCGACGGCCGGCGCGTGCGTGCAGGCATCGTGCGGCAGGGCGAGGAGCTTGTCGTCCTGCTGCCGGGGCATACCCACAAGCTGACCGTGGTCGATCCGCGTCAGGCCGGCGAGGGCGAGGAAGGCGGCAGTGGCCAGCTCAATGCGCCGATGCCGGGTAAGATCGTGCAGGTGCTGGTCGAGGAAGGGGCGGCGGTCGAGAAGGGGCAGCCGCTGATGGTGCTGGAAGCCATGAAAATGGAGCATACCATTGCCGCACCGGCCGCGGGCAAGGTGGCGAAGATCGGCTTCCGGGCCGGCGACCAGGTGCCCGAGGGTGCCACCCTGCTGAGCCTCGAAGGCGAGGAATAGTCATGGCCATCCCCGGCCGCATCATTCTCTGGGAAGCCGGCCCGCGTGACGGCCTGCAGAACGAGCCCGGCGTGGTGCCGACCGACGTGAAGGTCGAACTGATCGACCGGCTGGTCGATGCCGGCGTCACCCATGTGGAGGCCACCAGCTTCGTGTCGCCCAAATGGGTGCCGCAGATGGGCGACCATGACGCGGTGATGGCGCAGCTGCAGCGCCGGCCGGGCGTCACCTACCAGGTTCTGACCCCCAACATGAAGGGCTACGAGGCCGCCCGCGCTGCCGGTGCGGAAGCCGTGGGTATCTTCGCCGCAGCCAGCGAGAGCTTTTCCCGGAAGAACATCAACTGCTCGATCGACGAGAGCATCGAGCGGTTCCGTCCCGTGGTCGAGGCCGCGAAGCGCGACGGCGTCAAGGTGCGCGGCTTCGTTTCGGTGGTGGTGGGCTGTCCTTTCGAGGGCGAGATCGCTCCGGCCCAGACTGCGAAGGTGGTCCGGCAGATGTATGACCTCGGCTGCGACGATATCGGGCTGGGCGACACCATCGGCGTCGGCACGCCGGCGAAGGTGAAGGCGATGATCGAGGCCTGCGCGGCACAGGTGCCGCTGGCCGCGCTGGGCGGCCATTTCCACGATACCTATGGCCAGGCTCTGGCCAACACGCTGGCGGCGCTGGAATGCGGCATTGCCCGTCACGATGCCTCGGTGGCGGGGCTGGGCGGCTGCCCCTATGCGCCGGGCGCCACCGGCAATGTCGCCACCGAGGATTTGGTTTATATGCTCGACGGCATGGGCATCGAGACCGGCATCGACCTGAAGAAACTGGTGCAGACCGCCTGGTGGATTTCCGACCGGCTCGGCCGGCCGCCGGTCTCGCGGGTGGCGCGCGCGCTGAAATCCAAGGTGATGTGAGTCTCCCGTGCCGGTTCATCTGCTGAAGATCGCCGTCGGCATCGAGAGCCTTGAGCATTTCCGCCAGCGCATGAAGGCGCGGCGCGGCAGAACCTTCACCCATTATACCCGCCACATGCCCAAGCGTGCCGGCGAGGTGCTGGATGGCGGCTCGCTCTACTGGATCGTCAAGGGCTATATCGCCGTGCGCTGTCCGATCGTCAGGCTGGAGGAGGCCGTGCTGGAGGACAAGGGGCCCCATTGCGGCATCGTCATGAAGACGGAACTGATTCCGGTGGTGCCGCAGCCGCGCCGCCCGCACCAGGGCTGGCGCTATCTGGAGGCGGAGGATGCGCCGCCGGACCTGGCCGGTTTCGGCAGGGGCGGCGCCGAAATGCCGGCCGAGATGGCGGCGGAGTTGCGCGCGCTGGGGCTTCTGTAATACCAAGCGGCCTTCACGCTTGGGGGAATCAGCATGGACGGTCCGGCGCGGGCCCGCATCATCGTCGTCGGCAACGAGAAGGGCGGCTCGGGCAAGTCGACCACCTCGATGCATATCCTGATCAGCCTGCTGCGCGAGGGCGGGCGGATCGCGGCGCTGGACCTTGATGGCAAGCAGCGCACCCTGACCCGTTACCTCGAGAACCGCACCGCCTTCATCGCCCGCAACGGCCTCAGGCTGCCGATGCCGGAGCATGCCGTGGTGGCAGAAAGCGACCTGCCCAGCCGGCCGGATGCCGAGGCCGACGAGGCCGCCCGTCTGGCGGCAGCCATTGCCGATCTGTCGTCCCGGCATGATTTCATCCTGATCGACTGCCCGGGCAGCGACACCCATCTTTCAAGGGCCGGGCATTCCTATGCCGACCTGCTGGTTACCCCGGTCAACGACAGCTTCATCGATGTCGACCTTCTGGCCACGGTGGATCCGGACAGCCTGAAGGTGCTGAAACCCAGCCGCTATGCCGTCATGGTTTGGGAGCAGCGCAAGCAGCGCTTTGCCCGCGACCGGCAGACTGTCGACTGGGTGGTGATCCGCAACCGGCTGTCACACCTGGATGCCCGCAACAAGCGCAATGTCGGCCATGTCCTGGAGGCATTGCAGAGGCGGATCGGTTTCCGGTTCCTGCCGGGATTGTCGGAGCGGGTGATTTTCCGCGAGCTGTTCCTGTCGGGTCTGACCCTGATGGACCTCGACCAGACCGGGGACGGGCTGTCGATGGCGCAGGCGGCGGCGCGCCAGGAAGTGCGGGCTCTGCTGCTTGGGCTGAACCTGATCACGGCAGACTGAAAAACAGGCAGTTTGCACCGCAGCAAAACAGTTTTGCCGCAGCGTCACAGGCGGCTTGCTGGCTTCGCGCGGTGCGGCTATGGTCAGCGCGAATTGGCCATGGGTGGCCGATCCAGGGAGCAGGCCCGGCGTACGAACCGGCCGGGACTTACAGGAGGAAACAAAAATGCGCATTCTTTTGAGCGGAATCGCCGCCCTTGGCCTTGCCATGGCCGTTATGCCGGCCGCGCAGGCCGAGCCGATCAAGATCAAGTTCAGCCACGTGGTGGCCGACTCCACCCCGAAGGGCAAGGGTGCGCTTGAGTTCAAGCGCCTCGTCGAGCAGCGCCTGCCGGGCAAGGTGGTGGTCGAGGTCTATCCGAACTCGCAGCTGTTCGGCGATGCCAAGGAAATGGAAGCCCTGCTGCTGGGCGACGTGCAGATCATCGCGCCGTCGCTGTCCAAGTTCTCGAAGTTCACTTCGAAGCTGCAGGTCTTCGATCTGCCGTTCCTGTTCGACGACATCCATGCCATCGACCGTTTCCAGAAGGGCAAGATCGGCCAGGGGCTGCTGACCTCGATGGAAAGCAAGGGCTATACCGGCCTCGGCTACTGGCATAACGGCATGAAGCAGATGTCGGCCAACAAGCCGCTGCGGGTGCCGGAGGATGCCAAGGGCCTGAAGTTCCGCATCCAGTCGTCGGACGTGCTGGAAGCGCAGTTCAAGGCGCTCGGTTCCAATCCGCAGAAGATGGCCTTCGCCGAAGTCTACCAGGCCCTGCAGACCGGCACCGTGGATGGCCAGGAGAACACCTGGTCGAACATCTATTCCCAGAAGTTCCACGAGGCCCAGAAATACATCACCGAAACCAATCACGGCGTGATCGACTACATGGTGGTCACCAACACCAAGTTCTGGAAGGGCCTGCCGAACGACGTCCGTCCGGTGGTCGAGAAGGCGATGGCCGAGGCGACCGTTTTCGCCAACAAGCTGGCTGACGACATCAACGAAGCCGACAAGAAGAAGATCCTGGAATCGGGCAAGACCGAGATCATCACACTGACCAAGGAGCAGGCCGCTCAGTGGCGCAAGGCGATGGCGCCGGTCTACAAGCAGTTCGAGCCGGAGGTCGGCAAGGACCTGATCGACGCCGCGCTGGCCTCGAACACGGCCGGCTGAGCATAACGGTACCGTCGCGCGGGGGAACGCGGCGCTCATGATCGAAAGACTCATGAACCGGCTGGAGGAGGGTCTGCTGATCCTCCTCCTTGCCGCCATGACGCTGCTCACCTTCTCGCAGGTGGTGCTGCGTTACGTATTCAACACCGGCTGGGGCTGGGCACTGGAAGCCACCACCTACATGTTCGGGTGGCTGGTGATGATCGGCATTTCCTACGGCATCAAGGTCGGCTTCCATATCGGCGTCGATGCCCTGGTCAAGCTGCTGCCCAAGGGCGGACAGCGGGCGATCGGCCTGGTGGCCGCATTGCTGTGTCTGGCCTATGCGGTGATTCTCACCATCGGCGGGTACAATTACTTCGACACGATGCACATGCTGGGCGTCGAGGCGGAAGACATCCCGCTGCCGCGCTGGATGCTGGTGATCATCGTGCCGATCGGTTTCGGCCTGCTCGGTTTCCGGCTGGCGCAGATGACCTGGCGCATTCTCACGGGACGGATCGGCGGCTTCAACCTCGGCGACGAGGCGGCCGAGGTCCTGCGGTCCAGCTTGACAGGCTCTGGCGGCCAGTCCGGCACTGATTCCGGCGGAGCCCCCCGATGAATACCGCATTCCTGTTCGTTGTGCTGTTCCTTCTGATGATGATGGGACTGCCGATCAGCATTTCGCTCGGCCTGGCCAGCGTGCTGACCATCCTGCTGTTCGCCCAGGATTCGCTGGCATCGCTGTCGCTGAAATTCTTCGCGACGATGGAATTGTACACATTGCTGGCGATTCCGTTCTTCGTCCTTTCCGGCGCCTTCATGACCACCGGCGGCGTGGCCCGGCGCATGATCAACTTTGCGATCAGCTGCGTCGGCCATACCTATGGCGGCCTGGCCATCGCCTCGGTGATCGCCTGCATGCTGTTCGCCGCGGTCTCCGGCTCCTCGCCGGCAACCGTGGTGGCGGTCGGCTCGATCGTCATCGCCGGCATGGTGCGCACCGGCTATACCAAGGAATATGCCGCCGGCGTGATCTGCAATGCCGGCACGCTGGGCATCCTGATCCCGCCGTCCATCGTGATGGTGGTTTATGGTGCTGCGACCGAGACCTCGGTCGGCCGCCTGTTCATGGCCGGCGTGATCCCGGGCGCGCTGCTCGGTCTGATGCTGATCGCGGCGGTCTACATCTCGGCGCGGATGCTTAAGCTGCCGCGGCAGGAGCGGCATTCCTGGGCCGAGCGCCTGCAGACCGGCCGCGAGGCGATCTGGGGCCTGATGCTGATCGTCATCATCCTCGGCGGCATCTATGGCGGCGTCTTCACGCCGACCGAAGCGGCGGCGGTGGCGGCGGTCTATGCCTTCATCGTCGCGGTCTTCATCTACAAGGACATGGGCTTCGGCCAGGTGCCTCATGTGATCCTCGAGGCGGCGAAGACCACGGTGATGCTGATGTTCATCATCAGCAACGCGTTCCTGTTCGCCCATGTGCTGACCACCGAGCAGATTCCGCAGGCGATCACCAACACCATCGTCGCCTGGGGCCTGCCGCCCTGGGCCTTCCTGATCGTGGTCAACATCCTGCTGCTGATCGCCGGCAACTTCATGGAACCCTCGGCGATCATCCTGATCCTGGCGCCGATCCTGTTCCCGATCGCCACCCAGCTTGGCATCGATCCGGTGCATCTGGGCATCATCATGGTGGTCAACATGGAGATCGGCATGATCACGCCGCCGGTCGGCCTCAACCTGTTCGTCACCTCGGGCATCACCGGTATGCCGATCCTGCAGGTGGTGCGGGCGGCGATGCCGTGGCTGGCGATCCTGCTGGTCTTCCTGATCATCATCACCTATGTCCCGGCGGTTTCGACCTGGCTGCCCGATCTGCTGTTCGGCCCGGCAACCTAGGCCCGGCTGCCGGGCGGCCGATTGCCGGCCGGTCTGGTTTCCCTCCTGTCGCCGCCTTATATTAACGGGGCGACAGGAGAAACCGGCCGATGGCGCAGTCCGAGGACAGGAACAAGGCTGACGACAGCAGGGATGCCCGCGACCTGCGGACCCGGCAGGACGGTGCCGTCTCGGCCGATGTGGCCGCTTTCCTTCGCCAGGTGGCGGCGGCGCCGAAAACCGCGCCGGGCGGCGGCCGAGGCCGCCTGATCTTCGCCATGGATGCCACCGCCAGCCGGCGCGCGACCTGGGACGAGGCGCAGCGCATCCAGGCCGACATGTTCGCCACCACCGCCGGGCTCGGCGGCCTCGATATCCAGCTGGTGTTTTTCCGCGGCCTGGGCGAATGCCGGGCCTCGAACTGGGTGTCCGACGGCCGTGCGCTGCAGCGGCTGATGCGGCAGGTGGACTGCGTCGGGGGCCATACCCAGATCGAGCGCGTGCTGAACCACACCCTGGCCGAAAGCCGCGACCAGAAGGTCAATGCCCTGGTCTATATCGGCGACTGCCTGGAGGAAGATCCCGACGACATTGCCAACCGGGCCGGCGATCTCGGCCTGCAGGGGGTGCCGATCTTCGCCTTCCAGGAAGGCCGCGATCCGGCGGCGGAAGCCTGTTTCCGCGAGGTGGCGCGACTGACCCGCGGTGCCTACTGCGCCTTCGACCGCTCCAGCGCCGCGGTCCTGCGCGAGCTGCTGTCGGCGGTGGCGGCTTATGCCGCCGGCGGCCTGAAGGCGCTGGAAGCCTATGGCCGCGATGCCGGCAGCAGCGAGGTCCGCCTGCTGATCGGCCAGCTGCGGTAAGCGTCGATGGTTGCCGCCTGGTTCGCTCTCGGCACCATCGGCCTGCTGCTGCTGCTGGGCGCCGGCCGCGCCTTCGTCAATGCCGATCCGAAAGTTCTGGCGCGCGGCATCCGCATCGGCGGCGCCGTGATCTGCGGCGGGCTGGCGCTGTTCTTCCTGGTGCGCGCCCGTTTCGACCTGGCCATGCTGTTCGGTGCCGGTGCCGGCGGCGCGCTGGGTTTCTGGCCGCGCGGCCTGTCGCCATTCGCCGGACTGGCGGGTCTGTTCGGCAGCCTGTTCGGCGGCAGGCGGGGCGGCGCCAGCAGCTGGAACCGCGCCCGCACGGCACCCCCGGGCGGCGGGGCGGGCAGCGGCGGCGCGCAGACTGCCGGCAGCCAGAATGCTGGCGGCGGCAGCCGGGCATCCTCGGCCGACCGCTCGACGGTGGAAACCGCCTGGCTGCGCATGACCCTCGACCGTGCCACCGGCCAGATGGATGGCGAGGTGATGCGCGGCCGCTGGATCGGCCGGCGGCTGTCGGGGCTGCAATTCCCCGACATCGTCGCCCTGATGCAGCGCTGCGACGCGCAGTCGGCGGCCCTGCTGGAGGCGTATCTCGACCGCAGCGGCCCGGCCGACTGGCGCGAGCAGGCGGCGGCCATGGCCGCCGCCGGCGATACCGGGGCCGGTAGTGGTGGTCGGCAGGCCCCGCCGGCCGGCAGCGGCATGAGCCGCGAGCAGGCCCTGGACGTGCTGGGCCTGCAGCCGGGCGCGACACCTGACGAAATCCGCGCCGCCCATCGCCGGCTGATGAAGCAGGTGCACCCCGATCAGGGCGGCTCGACATGGCTGGCCGCGCAGATCAACCGCGCGAAAGACGTGCTGCTCGGCGAATAGCCGCCGGCTTCAGGGTTAACCCGCTGGAATTACAGGACCGGTTGCCGACGAGTGTGGCCAGTTGCGAGCCAATTGCAGCCCATTCCGTCCCATTCGATGCCAATTCCGGCCAATGCGCGCCAATCGGATGCCAGTTCGTGCCAATCGGATGCCAGTCCGCGCCCATCCGGTCCGGTGGAATGCCGGTTCCGGCCACCTGCCGCCCGCCTGCGGCGGAAGGGGTGAAGATCAGGCAGATTCACGATGGGCAGGAGCAGGAATGAACATATAAGGAACATTTACCCGGAAGTCAAGAGGGCCGAATGGCAGGAGGGCCGAATCGCAGGAGGGGGTGTCGGGCGGCAATTCAGGCCGCCGCCAGCGCCAGCATCCAGCAGGCCATGGCGGCGAAGCCCAGCAGGCTGCGCAGGTGGTTCCACTGCACCCAGCGGCGGAGATACAGCTGCCACAGCGTGGCCCCGTCCCCGCTGCCGGGCTGCGCGACGGCCAGCCGGTCGTTCAGCGGCACATTGCCGATCACCGTCACCAGCACCGGGCCGGCCAGATAGAGCAGGACGGCGGCGAGCAGCCAGCCGGCCTCAGGCCGACCCAGCCACCAGCCGCCAGCGGCCAGCCCGAGGCCGAGCAGGGCGCTGCCGAACAGGGCCAGCATGAAGGACGGCCGGATCGCCGTGATGTTGATCGCCTGCATCGCGGCGATGCCCTGCGGCGCCGGCAGCCGTGCCAGCCCCGGCATCACGAAACTGGAAAAGGCGAACAGCGATCCGGTGGCGGCGCCGCTGCCCAGCACGGCAAGGATGATCAGGGCAGGAAAAGCCTGGTCGGTCATGGCGGTCTCCGGTCCGGGCGAAGCCTGGTGCCTTTTCGGTCCGCCCGGCGATCTCGCCTGCGGGCGCGGGGCGGCGCCCGCCGGGGGCGGGCAAATGGTGCCGGATGAGGGGATTGAACCCCCGACCTTCGGTTTACAAAACCGCTGCTCTACCGCTGAGCTAATCCGGCATCGGCCGTAACGGCGCGGGTGTCTGGCACCGGCGCCTGTTTACGGGAGCCGGCCGCCGAGGGCAAGGGCGGCCTCCGGAAACAGGCGGGGCGGCGTCGGCCGGATGCGGCAAAAGGGCGCTTGATAATCATTCTCAAGTCCGCTACATCTGGTTCTGCGAATGATTTGCAGGACGGGTTGTCAGGACGGGCGATGTCTGAAGCTTTCGATGCCGGATTGCGGGATGACGGGCAGGATGCCGGGGCCGGCGAGGCCGCCGCCGGCGGTGCCTGGCCGACCAGCGTGCAGGAACTGACCGATGGCGAACGGCTGGTGGTCTGGGCCTTCCGCCGCTGGGTTTCCGGTCCGGACCAGCAACTGCCGCTGCTGGCGCGCGAATTCGACCGCCAGTTCCGCCGCCCCGATGCCCGGCCGGCGCTGGCCGAGTTCGATGGCGCGCTGACCGCGCTGAGCCGCCATGCCCGCCGCACCATCGTGCATCACCAGCCCTGCTGCGCCTGCCTCGGTGCCGACGAGGTCTGCATCCTTTCCATCGTCGCCGCCCTGCAGGCCCATGTGCCGGCGGCGGCCCGCGCCATGGCCCTGTGGCTGATCCGCCAGGGCGGCGCCGATGCCTTCCTGACGCAGCTGGACGGCTTCGCCATGCGCCTGACCGCCAGCGGCCTCGACCTGCCCTACCGCGTCCGCCGCCGCACGCCGGCAGCGGCTGCCGCCCGCACGGCGGCGCGGCCGGCGCTGGCCCTGCTGCATTAAGGGGAGGGGCGGCGATGTATGTCTGTCTCTGCCACGGCTTCACCGACGGCGATGTGCGCGCGGCGCTGGATGGCGGCTGCCGCTCGGTCGCAGCCGTCTACCGCACGCTGGCCGACCGGCCGCAATGCGGCAAATGCGTGCCCGATGTGCGCGGCATGGTGAACGAGCATCGCGCGCGCTGCGGCGGCGCTTCCGCGTCCGGCGGCTGTCACGGCCTGGCAGCGCCGGCGGTGGCGCAGTCCGAAGTGACGGCCTGACGGCAGCCATGGGTGTCGTGCTGGTCTGCCTGACCTGCGCCGCCACCGTGGCCGGCCTGCTGGTCAAGCTGCATCTGATGCGCAAACTCACTGCACATGAAAGCCGCTTGCAGGACACAGCCGGTCCGGCCTGACTTTTTGCGCTTTTCTTTGCGAGTGATTTGTAATCACACGCTTTTCTGTTGAGCCTGCCACTGGCGGGGCGTAAGCCTCACGTCAGCGCGTCGCTACGATTCCGTACGACCGACCGACGGTTCAGGAGGCTTGGCCATGAAGGGCGACAAGAAGGTGATCCAGCATCTCAACGGGGTGCTGAAGAACGAACTGACCGCCATCAACCAGTATTTCCTGCATGCCCGCATGTGGAAGAGCTGGGGCTTCGAGCGGCTCGGCCATCACGAATACAAAGAGTCGATCGAGGAGATGAAGCACGCCGACAAGATCATCGAGCGCGTGCTGCTGCTGGAAGGCGTGCCCAACCTGCAGGATCTCGGCAAGCTGAAGATCGGCGAGACGGTGCCGGAAGGCCTGTCGGCCAATCTCGACCTCGAGCGCAAGGGCCGCGGCGACCTGATCGCCGCCATCGCCCATTGCGAGAGCGTGCAGGATTACGTCAGCCGCGAAATCCTGACCGACATCCTCGACGACACCGAGGAACATATCGACCATCTGGAAACCCAGCTCGACCTGATCGAGAAGGTCGGCCTGCAGAATTACCTGCAGTCGCAGATGGGCGAGGGCTCGGCGTCGTAACCGCGAGGGCCGGCCGGCTTACTGTCCGCCGGCCCTCTGCCTGCCAGGTTTCTGTCCCGCCAGATTTCTATTCGCCCGGGAAGCCGGTCTTCAGGTCGAACAGCAGCAGGTCGCGCAGCGCGTCCGGCTGCGTCACCGGCTCGACGCCGTGGAAGCTGCGCTTTGTCTGCGGGAAGGCGACCAGGGTGTTCGGCAGATAGGGCATGGTCGCCACCAGATCGAAATTCTCGAAGGGATGATGCGGCCCGCCGAGGCAGGTGAAGCCGCGGTCCTTCGGAATATAGGCCGAGGTGCCCAGTGCGGCCCGGCGGTCGTCGGACGGCAGGTAGAACAGCACCGAGACCATCTTGCGCGGGCTGTCGGTATGCGGGCCCAGCGAGTAGGTGGTGGTGTCCCGCATCAGGAACATCTCGTTGTAGAGCCGCAGGTCGCCGAAGCCCATCTTGTGATCGGCCAGCTTCTCGGTCATCGCGGCGCGGAACACATGCGCCCACATGGCGCTGAATTCGGAATCGCGGAAGGTCTTGAACAGGCTGCGCCAGAAGGCCTTGCTGTCTTCCGGTGCCGGCGTGGCGTCCAGGGTTTGCGGAAACAGGCAGGCACGGGCGCCGCTGTAATCCTTGCCGACGCGGCCGGTATCGACGAGGCGGGTGAAGCAGTCGTCGGCCAGCCGGTGGCGCTGGATCTCGGCATAGAAATCCTGCGGGAAGATGTCGGGCACGCAGATATGCGGAAACGGCCACAGACGCAGCGGCGCGTTCATGACCTTGTACATCACCTGCAGCTTAGCGGCGGAAAACATATTCACCGACCCCCTCGAAATAGCCGTCCGTGCGGGCGGCGCGGGCCACCTGTTCCGGATCGTGGCGGAAGCCCAGCGCCGCCAGGTGGTCGATAATCCAGCGGTGTTCGGCAAGATGCGGGTTGATCTCGATCAAGAGCGAGGCCACGGCGGGGTCCTGCAGGGTCTTTTCCGCGCCCCGGATGATCTTGTGCTCGATGCCGTCGACGTCGATCTTGATGAAATTCGGCACCGGCACGGTGCCGCTGGCAACCAGGCGGTCGATGGTGGTGGCGAAGCAGCCCTGGGTGAAGGGGCTGGCCTTCTCCTGGAGATAGGGATCGACCGACTCGCCGAAGGAATGGCAGGAGGCGCCGGCCTGGAACTGCGACAGATAGAGGCGGTCGAAGGATTCGACATCGGACAGCGCGGCGCTCCAGGCGATGACGCGGTCGCTCAGCTTGTTGGCGACGATGTTGCGGCACAGCGTGGCATAGTTCTGCGATTCCGGCTCGAAGGCATAGACCCTGGCCTCGCGCACGACGGCGGCGTAGACGGAATACATGCCGACATTGGCGCCGGCATCGAGCAGGATCGCGCCGGCGGGAAAGCTGTCCAGCCACTCGATGGTGCTCGGTTCCTTGGAGAACAGCGACTGCACCCGCCACAGGCAGGACGTGTTGGGCGTCACGTAGGTCAGCTTGCGGCCGTCCCGCGTCACCGTGGCGACGGGGAACAGCTTTTCGTATTCCTGCAGGGTGATCGACATGGGGCCGCCCGGACGAGAAAAAACCGTACCAGTCTCAGGCTACAACACTTACCAAGTCTTTAAAACGCAGCCCCCGCCGGCCCGGCTCCGGCCCCGTCACGCGCGCATTCATACAGCGCCACGGCGGCCGCGGCAGCGACATTCAGGCTCTCGACCGCGCCGCTCATCGGCAGCCGGGCGAGGAAGTCGCATTTTTCGCGGGTCAGGCGGCGCAGGCCCTCGTCCTCGGCGCCCAGCACCAGCGCGCGGCGGCGGATGCCGGCGACCGCCGCGGCCAGGGTCCTGTCGGTTTCCATCTCCAGGCCGATCCGCCAGAAGCCGTATTCGGCCAGCAGGTCCAGCGCCCGGGCGAGGTTGGTCACCCGGATCAGCGGCACGATCTCCAGCCCGCCGGAAGCCGCCTTGGCCAGCGCTCCGGTCGTTTCCGGCGCATGGCGGTCGGTGACGATCACCGCACGGGCGCCAAAGGCGGCGGCCGAGCGCAGGATGGCGCCGACATTGCGCGGGTCGGTCACGTGATCGAGCACCAGCACGGTGTCGCCGGTGCCGTCTTCCGGCTCCGCTGCCAGGGATTCGACGCCCGGATCTTCCAGCGGGTCGGCCAGCAGGGCGATGCCCTGGTGCACGGCGCCCGGCGGCAGCAGGCTGTCCAGCCGGGTGCGGTCGACCGTTTCCGGCTGCGGCTGGGCCGGCAGATCGGCTTCCAGGTCGGCCAGCAGCCCGGTCCGGGCCTCCTGGGTCACCAGCAGCCGGCGCAGCGAACGGGCGGGATTCTGCAGCGCGGCAAGACAGGCATGCCGGCCATAGAGCCAGACCGGCAGGTCGGGCCGGTTGCCGCCATGGCGCGGCGGCCGGGCGGGCCGCGGCTCGGCTTCGCCGCGGCGATCCGGCCGGGCCCCGTGGGCTGCCTGGGGGCCATGGTGGCTGGCACGCGGGCCGGGGCGGCCGTCGTGACGGCCATCCAGGCGGCCATCCGGGCGGCTGTCAAAGCGGGTTTCGGCGCGGTTCTCGGGGCGCTTTTCCGGGCGGCCGGCGGCGGGGCGGCGTTCGTCGCGGCCGGCGGCGGCCCGGCCGGGCTTGCCTCCGGCCTGTCCCGGTCGGCCGGCGGTTTTGCCAGGAGCTTTTCCGGCGGCTTTTCCGGGCGCCTTGCCGGCGGCCTGGCTCCGGGCAGGGCCCCGGGCAGGGCCCTTGTGGCCGGGTTTCGGGGGGTGGTGGGGGCTACGGCCATCCGGCTTGCGTCTGCGCATGGCGGTCCTTATAATGCGCGCCGGTGAAAGCAACAACATTGCCGACCGGACTTCATTTTTTCGAAGAAACGGGGGGCGATGAGGGGGCTTTTGTCGCGTTTTTCCATTGACTGTCGGTAATCCCTTCGGTAATCGGGGGGCCCGGTTGGAGGGGTGCCCGAGTGGCTAAAGGGGACGGACTGTAAATCCGTTGGCGTACGCCTACGCTGGTTCGAATCCAGCCCCCTCCACCATCGACCGCCGACCGGAAAGTGCTTATGCACCAGAGGGTTGGCGGATAGTCTTCGGAAGTAACGTAAAGCGGCGGGTGTAGCTCAGTGGTAGAGCCCCAGCCTTCCAAGCTGGTTGCGAGGGTTCGATTCCCTTCACCCGCTCCAGCTTGCCGGGCGGAGCATGCTGCAGAGCGTGATTCGCCCACGGTGTCACGGTGACGCAGGCAGGCGCTGAGGCAGCGCCGCGGCGCCGGGTACCGGACCCGTCAACCAGGAACGGCCGCAAGGCCGGCAACGAGCAGTCGGTAACAGCAGGTCGGATAACAGGACAGAGCGATGGCCAAGGCAAAGTTTGAGCGTAACAAACCGCATTGCAACATCGGGACGATTGGTCACGTTGACCATGGCAAGACGTCGCTGACGGCTGCGATCACGAAGATTCTTGCGGAGACTGGCGGCGCG
>NZ_CAXPMC010000020.1:0-237437 GCF_964218355.1 Ferrovibrio sp.
GGGCGACAACGTGGCGATGGATGTCGAGCTGATCGCGCCGATCGCCATGGACGAAGGCCTGCGCTTCGCGATCCGCGAAGGCGGCCGCACCGTCGGCGCCGGCGTCGTCGCCAAGGTCATCGCGTAAGCGACGGCTCCGGTCTGTCGCGCGTGCAGGGGCGTAGCTCAACTGGCTAGAGCACCGGTCTCCAAAACCGGGGGTTGGGGGTTCGACTCCCTCCGCCCCTGCCAGCGTGGCGCAGACATTGGGTGAGTTGAAGGTTAGGTAAGAGGCGATGGCGAAGGTCAGTCCGATCGAGTTTATCCGGCAGGTTCGGCAGGAAACTGCCAAGGTGACCTGGCCGAGCCGGAAGGAGACCCTCGTCACCACGGCGATGGTGTTCCTGATGGGACTGGTCGCCGCCTTGTTCTTTTTTGCCGTGGATTCGGTGCTGCGCCTGGTGGTGCAGCTGGTCCTCGGTCTCGGGAGCTGACGATGGCGGCGCGTTGGTACATCGTCCATGTGTATTCGAACTTCGAGAAGAAGGTTGCCCAGGCGATCCGCGATGCCGCGGCGCAGAAGGGCATGAGCGATCTTTTCGAGGAAGTGCTGGTGCCGACCGAGGAAGTGGTGGAAGTCCGCCGCGGCCAGAAGGTCAATGCCGAACGCAAATTCTTCCCCGGCTATGTGCTGGCGAAGATGGAAATGACCGATGAGAGCTATCATCTCGTCAAGAATACGCCGAAGGTCACCGGCTTCCTGAGCTCTGGCGGCAAGCCGTCGCCGATCACGGAAGCCGAGGCGCAGCGCATCGCCAACCAGGTGAAGGAGGGTGTCGAGCATCCGAAACCTTCCGTCACCTTCGATGTCGGCGAGCAGGTGCGGGTGGCCGACGGTCCGTTCACGTCGTTCTCCGGCGTGGTGGAGGAAGTCGACGAAGAGCGCGCCCGCCTCAAGGTGGCGGTGTCGATCTTCGGTCGCGCCACCCCGGTGGAGCTGGAATACAGCCAGGTCGAGAAGCTCTGACCTGACTGCCGAGTACCCGGGCGCGTATCGGCCCGGTTCACCGCGTGGGAGGCTGCCAGGGTCCATTCGCCGGACCGGACGCCGCCGTACCGCGCCTCCGCTGACTGGAGGGCAATGCCGCTCCGAGGCAGGAAAGGACTGAGAGTATGGCGAAGAAGATTGAAGGCTACATCAAGCTGCAGGTTCCGGCCGGCAAGGCCAACCCGTCGCCGCCGATCGGCCCGGCCCTGGGCCAGCGCGGCGTCAACATCATGGAATTCTGCAAGGCGTTCAACGCGCAGACCAAGGATCTCGAGCAGGACATGCCGATCCCGGTGGTGATCACCGTGTATTCGGACCGCTCGTTCACCTTCATCACCAAGACCCCGCCGGTGACCTTCTTCCTGAAGAAGGCTGCCAAGATCAAGTCCGGCGCCAAGCTGACCGGCCGTGGCGAGAAGGTGGGCGCGGTGACCATGGATCAGGTGCGCGAGATCGCCAAGCAGAAGATGAAGGATCTCAACGCTCACGACATCGATGCCGCCTGTCGCATGATCGTCGGTTCGGCCCGCTCCATGGGCCTGGACGTTCACGGCGAATAAGGGGAGATCAGGACATGAGCAGCAAGGGCAAGCGTTACACCGCCGTCGCCAAGACCGTGAACCCCGACAAGCGCTACGGCGTGGACGAGGCGGTCAAGCTGGTGAA
Source organism: Ferrovibrio sp. (assembly GCF_964218355.1). Classification (GTDB taxonomy): domain Bacteria; phylum Pseudomonadota; class Alphaproteobacteria; order Ferrovibrionales; family Ferrovibrionaceae; genus Ferrovibrio. Next base: position 1,694 of record NZ_CAXPMC010000020.1, read on the forward strand.
GGCCGCCGCCAAGGCGAAGTTCGACGAGACCATCGAGATCGCGATGAATCTCGGTGTCGATCCGCGCCATGCCGACCAGATGGTCCGCGGCGTCGTCACCATGCCGTCGGGCACCGGCAAGACCGTGCGCGTCGCCGTCTTCGCCAAGGGGGCGAAGGCCGAGGAGGCCCAGAAGGCCGGCGCCGACCTGGTCGGTGCCGACGATCTGGCCGAAATCATCAATGGCGGCAAGATCGAGTTCGACCGCTGCATCGCCACTCCGGACATGATGGCGGTGGTCGGCAAGCTGGGTAAGGTGCTGGGCCCGCGCGGCCTGATGCCGAATCCGAAGCTGGGCTCGGTCACCATGGATGTCGCCGGCGCCGTCAAGGCGGCCAAGGGCGGCCAGGTCGAGTTCCGCGTCGAGAAGGCGGGCCTGATCCATGCCGGTATCGGCAAGGCATCGTTCACCGAGGCGCAGATTCTCGCCAACGTGAAGGCCTTCATCGATGCCGTGCTCAAGGCCAAGCCGACCGGCGTGAAAGGTCATTACGTGAAGAAGATCGCGCTCAGCTCGACCATGGGTCCGGGCGTGCGCATCGAGCTGAGCGATGCGCTCGGCGGCGGCACCGAGAAGGCGGCCGCCTAAGACGTGACGAGTTTCGCCGGGCCTTCTTCGGGAAGGGCCGGCGAAGCGGCGCCTCTTTCGGCTTCGGCCGGGGACGTGTCCGCATCCTGTCCGAGACTGCAGGCGACCGGAGGCTTCGGCCGAAGGACTTAAGGGTACGCCACCTGCATAGACGGGGAAGAGAGCTTTCACGGGTCCGGCTGCGGCCGGGCTCAGGAAGGTTCGAGCCCTGGGACAGGCGAACCGGGTGATCGGTTTGCCGCAACCGGCCGAGCTGGAGACAGCGACAGCCGGAGCGACAGGTCGGTCGCTCAAGTGCCAGACAGACCGGATGCGCTCCGCAAGGAAACCACCCGGTTCTTGTTAGGGAGACGAGCAGTGGATCGTGCTCAAAAACAGGAGATGGTGACCTCGCTCAACGCGGTCTTCAAGAAGGCCGAGGTTGTCGTGGTAACCCAGAACGACGGTCTGACCGTTGCTCAGGTGACTGAGCTGCGCCGTCAGATGCGTGCCGCTGGCGCCAGCTTCAAGGTCGCGAAAAACCGGCTTGTCTGCCTTGCCCTCGAGGGCACCGCCTACGCACCCCTGAAGAATCTCTTCAAGGGCCCGACCGGCATCGCTTATGCGAATGACCCGGTCGCGGCAGCGAAGGTCGCCGTGGAGTTCGCCAAGAAGAACGACAAGTTCGTCGTTGTCGGCGGCGCCATGGGCGAAACCGTGCTGAATGCGGAAGGTGTGAAGTCGTTGGCGAGTCTGCCGTCGCTCGATGAGCTGCGCGGCAAGATCATCGGCCTGCTCAACGCGCCTGCGACCAAGGTCGCCGGTGTCGTGCAGGCGCCGGCTGGCCAGTTGGCCCGCCTGCTCAACGCCTACGCCACCAAGGGTTAAGGCTGAAAGCCGAACCGTAACAGTCCAACCAGGTATCGAACCTAAACTATCGGAGTCACTGAAATGGCTGATTTGAACAAGATCGTCGACGAGCTGTCGACCCTGACCGTCCTCGAAGCCGCCGAGCTCGCCAAGCTTCTCGAAGAGAAGTGGGGCGTTTCGGCCGCTGCCCCGGTTGCCGTTGCCGCTGCCGGCGGCGGCGCTGCCGCTCCGGCCGCCGAGGAGAAGACCGAGTTCAACGTGATCCTCGCCGACGCGGGCGCCAACAAGATCAACGTGATCAAGGAAGTGCGCGCGATCACCGGCCTGGGCCTCAAGGAGGCCAAGGACCTGGTCGAGGGCGCGCCGAAGGCGGTCAAGGAAGGCGTCAACAAGGACGAGGCCGCCAAGCTCAAGGCCCAGCTGGAAGGCGCCGGCGCCAAGGTCGAGGTCAAGTAAGTCTCGATCCAGTTGCTTACGGGCGGGGCCGGTCCGGCGTGGACCTGCCCCGGTTCCCGCACCAGTCAGTACCACGCTCCTGGCCGCCGCAGGGTTTCGGCGGACCAACGATACCGGATCTGGGCGCGGCGATCGCCCGGCGGGATATGGGCCCGCGAAACTCATCGCTTTCCGGATCGTTCGCAGTCTCCCCCGGAGGCTGCCCTGAGATGAGAGATTAGGAACAGACATGACCTTGTCGTTCACCGGCCGCAAGCGCGTTCGCAAGAGCTTCGGGCGCATCCCGAGCGTAACCTCGATGCCCAACCTGATCGAGGTGCAGAAAAGCTCCTATGACAGCTTCCTGATGATGGGCGATGACGCCGCGACGCGGCCCGATGCGGGCCTGCAGGGCGTCTTCAAGTCGGTGTTCCCGATCAAGGATTTCTCCGAGACGTCGTCGCTGGAATTCGTGAAGTACGAGTTCGAGGCGCCGAAATACGACGTTGACGAATGCATGCAGCGCGGCATGACCTATGCCGCGCCGTTGAAGGTGACGCTGCGCCTGATCGTCTTCGAGGTCGATCCCGACACCCAGGCCAAGTCGGTGCTCGATATCAAGGAGCAGGATGTCTACATGGGCGACATGCCGCTCATGACCGACAAGGGCACCTTCATCATCAATGGCACCGAGCGTGTCATCGTCAGCCAGATGCACCGCAGCCCGGGCGTGTTCTTCGATCACGACAAGGGCAAGACCCATTCCTCGGGCAAGTATCTCTACACTGCCCGCGTGATCCCGTATCGCGGTTCGTGGCTGGATTTCGAGTTCGACGCCAAGGACATCGTGCATGTCCGCATCGACCGTCGCCGCAAGCTGCCGGTCACCACGCTGTTCTTCGCGCTTGGCCTGACCCAGGAAGAGATCCTGGACGCCTTCTACAAGAAGGCGATCTACAAACATGACAAGAAGGGCTGGCGCACCGATTACAATGCCGAGCGCATGCGCGGCATCCGCCTGAATTCCGACCTGATCAACGCCAAGACCGGCAAGGTTGCGGTCGAGGCCGGCACCAAGCTGACCCCGCGTCTGGCCAAGAAGCTGGCCGAGGACGGCCTGAAGGAACTGCTGGTCACCCCGCAGGATATGGCCGGCAAGTACAACGCCCTCGACATCATCAACGACACCACCGGTGAAATCTATCTCGAGGCGGGCGAGGAGCTCGACGTCAAGAAGATCGAGATGCTGGAAGCTGCTGGCATCGAGCAGATTTCGGTGCTGGATGTCGACCATGTGACCATCGGGTCCTACATCCGCAACACCATGGTGGCGGACAAGAACCAGAACCGCGAGCAGGCGCTGTTCGAGATCTACCGCGTCATGCGTCCGGGCGAGCCGCCGACGATGGATACCGCGGAGGCACTGTTCCACGGGCTGTTCTTCGATTCCGAGCGCTATGACCTGTCGGCGGTCGGCCGCGTCAAGATGAATGCCCGCCTCAACCTCGAAGCCGAAGACACCGTCCGCGTGCTGCGCACCGAGGATATCCTCGCCTGCGTGCGCACCCTGACCGAGCTGAAGGATGGCCGCGGCGAGATCGACGACATCGACCATCTCGGCAACCGCCGCGTCCGTTCGGTCGGCGAGCTGATGGAGAACCAGTACCGCATCGGCCTGCTGCGCATGGAGCGTGCGATCCGCGAGCGCATGAGCTCGGTGGACATCGACACCGTGATGCCGCACGACCTGATCAATGCCAAGCCGGCGGCGGCGGCGGTGCGCGAGTTCTTCGGTTCCAGCCAGCTCTCGCAGTTCATGGACCAGACCAACCCGCTCAGCGAGATCACGCACAAGCGTCGCCTGTCGGCGCTCGGCCCGGGCGGTCTGACCCGCGAGCGCGCTGGTTTCGAAGTGCGCGACGTGCACCCGACCCATTACGGCCGCATCTGCCCGATCGAGACGCCGGAAGGCCCGAATATCGGTCTGATCAACTCGCTGGCGACCTATGCCCGCGTCAACCAGTACGGCTTCATCGAAAGCCCGTACCGGCGCATCCGCGATGGCAAGATCACCGATGAGGTGGTCTATCTGACCGCGATGGAAGAGGGCAAATACACCATCGCCCAGGCCAATGTCGAAATCGACGCCAAGGGCAAGCTGGCCGGCGATCTGGTGTCCTGCCGCTGCAACGGCGACTTCGTGATGACCCGCCCCGAGGGCGTCGACTTCATGGACGTTTCGCCCAAGCAGCTGGTTTCGGTGGCTGCGGCGCTGATCCCGTTCCTCGAGAACGACGACGCCAACCGCGCGCTGATGGGCTCGAACATGCAGCGTCAGGCGGTGCCGCTGATCCGCGCCGAGGCGCCGCTGGTCGGCACCGGCATGGAAGAAGTGGTGGCCCGCGATTCCGGCGCCACCATCGTGGCGAAGCGCTCGGGCGTCGTCGACCAGATCGACGGCACCCGCATCGTGGTGCGCGCCACCGACGAGACCGACATGTCGAAGTCGAATGTGGATATCTACAAGCTGCTGAAGTTCCAGCGCTCGAACCAGAATACCTGCATCACCCAGCGTCCGCTGGTGAAGGTGGGCGACGTGGTGAAGGCCGGCGACATCATCGGCGACGGCCCGTCGACCGAGCTGGGCGAGCTGGGCCTCGGCCGCAACGTGCTGGTCGCGTTCATGCCGTGGAACGGCTACAACTTCGAAGACTCGATCCTGATCTCCGAGCGGATTGCCAAGGACGACGTCTTCACCTCGATCCATATCGAGGAATTCGAGGTGATGGCCCGCGATACCAAGCTGGGGCCTGAGGAAATCACCCGCGACATCCCGAATGTCGGCGAGGAAGGCCTCAAGAATCTCGACGAGGCCGGCATCGTCTATATCGGCGCCGAGGTGCATCCGGGCGACATCATGGTCGGCAAGATCACGCCGAAGGGCGAAAGCCCGATGACCCCGGAAGAGAAGCTGCTGCGGGCCATCTTCGGCGAGAAGGCCTCGGATGTGCGCGACAGCAGCCTTCGCGTGCCGCCGGGCGTCTCCGGCACCATCGTGGAAGTGCGTGTTTTCTCCCGCCACGGCGTCGAGAAGGACGAGCGCGCGCTGGCCATCGAGCGGGCCGAGATCGAGCGTCTGGCCAAGGATCGCGATGACGAGAAGGCGATCATCGAACGTTCGATCTACGGCCGTCTGCGCGAGCTGCTGCTCGGCAAGCAGGCCGAGAAGGGGCCGAAGGGCTTCAAGGACGGCGGCAAGATCTCCGAAGCCGTGCTTGAGGAACTGACCCCCGGCCAGTGGTGGCAGATCGATCTCAAGAACGAAAAGAACATGGCCGACATCGAGGCCCTGAAGAAGCAGTATGATGCGGCCACCACCCGCATCCAGAAGCGCTTCGAGGACAAGGTCGAGAAGCTGCAGCGCGGCGACGAACTGCCGCCGGGCGTGATGAAGATGGTCAAGGTCTTCGTAGCGGTGAAGCGCAAGCTGCAGCCGGGCGACAAGATGGCCGGCCGCCACGGCAACAAGGGCGTCATCTCCCGCATCATGCCGGAAGAAGACATGCCTTATCTCGAGGATGGCCAGCCGGTAGACATCGTGCTGAATCCGCTAGGCGTACCCTCGCGCATGAATGTCGGCCAGATTCTGGAGACCCATCTGGGCTGGGCTTCGGCCGGCCTCGGTCGCCAGATCGGCGACATGCTCGACAAGGTGCGCCGCAACTCGGCCAAGGCCGAAGAGCTGCGCAAGGTGCTGAAGTCGGTCTACTCGAAGCAGGAATATGCCGAGAAGATCAACGACCTCGGCGACGAGCAGGTGATCGAGCTGTGCGACAATCTGCGTCGCGGCGTGCCGATGGCCACCCCGGTCTTCGACGGCGCCCATGAACCGGACATCGTCGAGATGCTGGAGAAGGCCGGCATGGACAAGTCGGGTCAGGTCACCCTGATCGACGGCCGTACCGGCGAAGCCTTCGACCGCAAGGTCACGGTCGGCTACATCTACATGCTGAAGCTGCACCACCTGGTCGACGACAAGATCCATGCCCGCTCGATCGGCCCGTACTCGCTGGTCACCCAGCAGCCGCTGGGCGGCAAGGCGCAGTTCGGTGGTCAGCGTTTCGGCGAAATGGAGGTCTGGGCCCTGCAGGCCTATGGCGCCGCCTATACCCTGCAGGAGATGCTGACGGTCAAGTCGGACGACGTTGCCGGCCGCTCGAAGGTCTACGAGGCCATCGTGCGCGGCGACGACAACTTCGAGGCCGGTATCCCCGAGTCGTTCAACGTGCTGGTCAAGGAGATGCGGTCGCTCGGCCTGAATGTCGAGCTGTCGCAGCGCTCCTACTGATCATCGCGAAACGCATTCTCCACGAGGAGACGACACCATGAACGAGCTTAGCAACGTTTTCGGCCAGCCGCAGGGCGCCCAGAGCTTCGACCAGATCCAGATCTCGATCGCCAGCCCGGAGCGCATCCGCTCCTGGTCCTACGGCGAGATCAAGAAGCCGGAAACCATCAACTACCGCACCTTCAAGCCTGAGCGGGACGGCCTGTTCTGCGCCCGCATCTTCGGCCCGATCAAGGACTACGAGTGCCTGTGCGGCAAGTACAAGCGCATGAAGTATCGCGGCGTGATCTGCGAGAAGTGCGGTGTCGAGGTCACACTGTCCAAGGTCCGGCGCGAGCGCATGGGCCATATCGAGCTGGCCTCGCCGGTGGCGCATATCTGGTTCCTCAAGTCGCTGCCCTCGCGCATCGGCCTGATGCTGGACATGACGCTGAAGGACCTCGAGCGCATCCTGTATTTCGAGAATTACGTGGTGGTCGAGCCGGGCCTCAGCCCGCTGAAGCAGTTCGACCTGCTGACTGAAGAGCAGCTCTACCGCGCCCAGGAAGAGTATGGTGATGACGCTTTCGTCGCCAAGATTGGCGCCGAGGCGATCCGCGACCTGCTGACCGCCATCGATCTCGAAAAGGAACGCGAGAATATCCGCGAGGAGCTGGCCGAGACGACGTCGGAACTGAAGCCGAAGAAGCTGGTCAAGCGGCTCAAGCTGATCGAGTCCTTCATCGATTCCGGCAATCGTCCGGAGTGGATGGTGCTCACCGTCGTGCCGGTGATCCCGCCCGAGCTGCGCCCGCTGGTGCCGCTGGATGGCGGCCGCTTCGCCACTTCGGACCTCAACGATCTGTACCGTCGCGTCATCAACCGCAACAACCGCCTGAAGCGGCTGATCGAACTGCGCGCGCCGGATATCATCGTGCGCAACGAAAAGCGCATGCTGCAGGAATCGGTCGATGCGCTGTTTGACAATGGCCGCCGCGGCCGCGTCATCACCGGTGCCAACAAGCGCCCGCTGAAGTCGCTCAGCGACATGCTGAAGGGCAAGCAGGGCCGCTTCCGCCAGAACCTGCTCGGCAAGCGCGTCGACTATTCCGGCCGTTCGGTCATCGTGGTCGGCCCGGAGCTGAAGCTGCATCAGTGCGGCCTGCCGAAGAAGATGGCGCTGGAGCTGTTCAAGCCGTTCATCTACTCCAAGCTTGAGCTGCGTGGCCTGGCCGCCACCGTCAAGATGGCCAAGAAGATGGTCGAGAAGGAGCGGCCCGAGGTCTGGGATATCCTCGAGGAGGTGATCCGCGAGCATCCGGTGCTGCTGAACCGCGCACCGACGCTGCACCGCCTGGGCATCCAGGCCTTCGAGCCGACCCTGATCGAAGGCAAGGCGATCCAGCTGCATCCGCTGGTCTGTGCGGCCTTCAACGCCGACTTCGACGGCGACCAGATGGCGGTGCACGTGCCGCTGTCGCTGGAGGCCCAGCTCGAGGCCCGCGTGCTGATGATGTCGACCAACAACATCCTCAGCCCGGCCAACGGCAAGCCGATCATCGTGCCGTCACAGGATATCGTGCTCGGCCTGTATTACACCTCGATGGAACGCGCCAGCCCGCTGGGCAACCGCGTCCAGATCAAGGATCCGGCCGTACTGATCAAGGCCTGGGCGGAAGATGACGTCATCGTCTATGACGCCAAGACCCATGTCGAGCTGCCGAAGACTACGGTCAAGGCGGAAGCCGAGCGGATCATTGCGTCCGGCGCGCTGATCGAGAAGACCCCGGTCTTCACGACGGTTGCCGAAATCCAGCAGGCACTGGATGCCAAGGCGATCACCCTGCATCACCGGATCAAGGCCCGCCTGCATACGGTGGATGCCGAGGGTGAACCGATCATCGCCCGCGTCACCACCACGCCTGGCCGCATGCTGCTGAGCGAGATCCTGCCCAAGCACAAGAATGTGCCGTTCCGGGTGATCAACCAGCTGCTGACCAAGAAGGAGATCACCAACGTCATCGACGTGGTGTATCGCCATTGCGGCCAGAAAGAGACCGTCATCTTCTGCGACCGCATGATGGCGCTCGGCTTCACCCGCGCCTTCAAGGCCGGCATTTCCTTCGGCAAGGACGACATGGTCGTGCCGATGGCGAAGGAAGGGCTGATCGAGGAGACCCGCAAGCTGGTCGGTGAATACGAGCAGCAGTACCAGGACGGTCTGATCACCCAGGGCGAGAAGTACAATAAGGTCATCGACGCCTGGGCGCAGTGCACCGATCGTGTTGCCGACGAGATGATGAAGATCATCCAGACCGATATCGACCAGGAAACCGGCAAGCGCAAGGGCATCAACTCGATCTGGATGATGGCCCATTCCGGCGCCCGCGGTTCGGCGGCGCAGATGAAGCAGCTGGCCGGCATGCGCGGCCTGATGGCCAAGCCGTCGGGCGAGATTATCGAAACGCCGATCATCTCGAACTTCAAGGAAGGCCTCACCGTGCTCGAGTACTTCAACTCGACCCACGGCGCCCGCAAGGGTCTGGCCGACACCGCGCTGAAGACCGCCAACTCCGGTTACCTGACCCGCCGCCTCGTCGACGTGGCGCAGGACTGCATCATCACCGAGGAGGATTGCGGCACCGAGCGCGGCCTGACCGTGCGCGAGGTGGTCGAGGGCGCCGAGGTGATCGCCACTCTGGGCGAGCGCATTCTCGGCCGCAGCGCGGCGACCGACGTCAAGCACCCGCTTTCGGGCGACGTGCTGGTGGCGGCCGGCGAGCTGATCGAGGAACGCGATGTCGACCGTATCGAGACGGCTGGCGTCGAAAGCGTCCTGATCCGTTCGGTGCTGACCTGCGACAGCCAGGTCGGCGTCTGCGGCAAGTGCTACGGCCGCGACCTGGCCCGCGGCACGCCCGTCAACATCGGCGAGGCGGTCGGCGTGATCGCCGCCCAGTCGATCGGCGAGCCGGGTACCCAGCTGACCATGCGCACCTTCCATATCGGCGGCACGGCCCAGGTGGCCGAGCAGTCGAGCCTGGAAGCCGCTTACGACGCAACCATCAAGATCGTCAACCGCAATCTCGTTACCGACAGCCAGAACCGCTTCGTGGTGATGGGGCGCAACTGCGAGGTTGTGCTGGTCGACGCCAATGGCCGCGAGCGCGCCCGCCACAAGGTGCCCTACGGTGCCCGCCTGGTGGCCGACGAGGGCGGCAGCGTCAGGAAGGGCCAGCGCATCGCCGAGTGGGATCCGTATACCCGCCCGATCATCACCGAACGCGAGGGTATCGTGAACTATCGCGACCTCGTCGAGGGCGTGTCGATGCGCGAGGCGACCGACGAGGCGACCGGCATTTCCTACAAGGTCGTCTCCGACTGGAAGCAGAACCCGAAGGGCAGCGAGCTGCGTCCGCGCATCACCCTGCGTGACAACAAGGGTGAGGTTCTGACCCTGGTGAGTGGTGCCGAGGCCCGCTACTACCTGTCGGCAGACGCGATCCTGTCGGTCGAGGACGGCGCCCAGGTCCATGCGGGCGACGTACTTGCCCGTATCCCGGTGGAAGGCACCAAGACCCGCGACATCACCGGCGGTCTGCCGCGAGTGGCAGAGTTGTTCGAGGCCCGGCGTCCGAAGGACCATGCGGTGATCGCGGAGATCGATGGCCGTGTCGAGTTCGGCAAGGACTACAAGGCCAAGCGGCGCCTGCTGCTGAAGCCGGCCGAGGAGGGTGCGGATCCGATCGAATACCTGATCCCGAAGGGCAAGCACATTGCCGTGCAGGAAGGCGACTTCGTGCGCAAGGGCGAGCATCTGCTCGATGGCAACCCGGCGCCGCACGATATCCTGAAGGTGATGGGCGTCGAGGCACTGGCCAACTATCTCGTCAACGAGATCCAGGAGGTCTATCGTCTGCAGGGCGTGAAGATCAACGACAAGCACATCGAGGTGATCTGCCGCCAGATGCTGCAGAAGGTCGAGATCACCGATCCTGCCGATACCACCTTCCTGATCGGCGAGCAGGTCGACCGCAGCGAGTTCGACGAGGTCAATGCCAAGACCGAGGCCGAGGGCCGCAAGATCGCCAAGGGCATGCCGGTTCTGCTCGGCATCACCAAGGCGAGCCTGCAGACCCGCTCGTTCTTCTCGGCGGCGTCCTTCCAGGAGACCACCCGCGTGCTTACCGAGGCTGCCGTTGGCGGCAAGGTGGACAAGCTGGTCGGCCTCAAGGAGAACGTCATCGTCGGCCGTCTGATCCCGGTCGGCACCGGCGCCCTGATGAGCCGCATGAAGTCGCTGGCCGCCCAGCGCGACCGCGATTTCGCGGATGCGCTGGAAAGCGAGCTGCAGGCTGCGGTCGGCGACGCCGCCGACTGAGCCTGAACGGAAACCACGCAGAGATGCTGCGTCAGAAGGGGAGCGGCTTCGCGGCCGCTCCCTTTCTTTTTGTGCTGCTTCTGCTGGCCGGCCCGGCAGCAGCGCAGGATCTGGTACCCGGGACGACCCTGGCCCATGGTGCCGGGGCGATCCGGCAGGCCTGGTTCGCCGCGCCCACCACGCGCTATCCCCATGGCGCGCTGGGCGACCCGGTCGAGGCTGGGGCCTTGGTGCTGCGCAATCCCGCCGGTGCCGATTATCGCCTGACCCTGCCGGAAGAGCGTGTCTTCGAGGATCTGGTCCCGCGGCTTGTGACCGCCGGCGGGCTTGGCGATGCCGCCATGGTGATCGAGAGCGACCGCGACCAGGGCGCCCGGCTGGCCTTCTACGGCCTGTGGCAGGAACAGGTGGTCCTGCTGGCTGCCACCCCCTTCATTGGGCGAAGCAACCGCTGGCTGGCACCGGTCGGCATCGGCGATTTCGACGGCGATGGCCGGGCGGAGGAAGTGGCGCTGGTGGCGATGCCGCATCTGGCCGGCCTGCTGCGGGTCTATCGCCTGCAGGCGGGCACGCTGCCGCTGCTGGCCGAGGCGGCCGGTTACAGCAACCATGTCTATGGCCGGGCCGAGATCGCCATGTCGGCCGTGATGAAGGCGGCAGGCCGTGATCTGATCCTGGTGCCCGACCGCGGGCGGCGGCGCCTGCTGCGGCTGTCGCTGCGCGATGGCCGGCTGGCAGAGGAAGAGGGCGCGGGACAGGAACTGCCCGCAGCCCTGCGGCGCCTGCGTCCCGAAGGCGCCGGTTTCACGGCCGAACTGGACGACGGCCGGGTCATCCCCGTGCCGCCCTGAGGCTGCTTGCCGCCTTGGACGAATCGCCTTAAGCCGGGGGCATGGACTGGCAGGATGAAGCGGTGGTCTTGAGCGTTCGCCATCATGGCGAGAATGCCCGCATTGCCACCCTGCTGACCGAATCCCATGGCCGTCATGCCGGATTGATCCGTGGCAGCGGTGCAGGCCGCGGAGGCAGCATACAGATCGGCCAGATCGTCCGCGCCGGCTGGCGTGCCCGGTTGTCCGAGCATCTCGGCAACTGGCAGCTGGAACCGCTGAGCCATCCCGCGGCAATGATGCTGGACGATCCGGCCCGGCTGGCGGCGCTGGCGGCGGTCTGCGGCCTGACCGATGCCGCCCTGCCGGAGCGCGAGCCGCATCCGGCCCTGTTTGCGGCCACCCGGCTGCTGTTCATGCATATGGCAGATATGCCTGACCCGGAAAGCTGGGGAGCGCTGTATGTGCGCTGGGAGACTGGCCTGCTGGCCGAGATGGGCTATGGCCTCGATCTCGACGCCTGCGCCGCCACCGGCGCGGCCATGGACCTGACCCATGTCTCCCCGCGCACCGGCCGCGCCGTTTCGGCCGCCGCCGCCGCACCCTATCTGGACCGCCTGCTGGTCCTGCCGGGCTTCCTGGTGCCGGGGCGGGGACTCGTGCGCAATGACCCCATGGCGGAAATGCTGGATGGTCTGGCACTGACCGGGCATTTCCTGGAAAACCGCCTCTTCGCCCAGCTCCATGCGGCCGTCCCGGCGGCGCGGGCGCGGCTGCTGGAGGCCATCCGTAGAACCGGTCCGGCATCTGGTGTAGAGAACGGGACATGAGCAAGCACGTACCGCCCAAGGATATCCCCGAGTCGATTCGCAATGTGCCGCTGCCCGACGCCCTGTCGGAGCGCTATCTGGCCTATGCGCTGAGCACCATCACCTCGCGCTCGCTGCCCGATGCCCGTGACGGGCTGAAACCGGTGCAGCGCCGGGTGCTCTATGCCATGCGCATGCTCAAGCTGGATCCGGCCTCGGGCTACAAGAAATGCGCCCGCGTGGTTGGCGACGTGATCGGCAAATACCATCCCCATGGTGACCAGTCGGTCTATGATGCCATGGTGCGGCTGGCGCAGGATTTCGCCCAGCGTTATCCGCTGGTCGACGGGCAGGGCAATTTCGGCAATATCGACGGCGATAACGCGGCGGCGATGCGCTATACGGAAGCGCGCCTGACCGAGGTGGCCAATGTGTTGCTGGCCGGGCTGGATGACGACACCGTCGATTTCCGCCCCAATTACGACGGCGAGGATGAAGAGCCGGCGGTGCTGCCGGCCGGTCTGCCCAACCTGCTGGCCAACGGCGCCAGCGGCATTGCCGTGGGCATGGCGACCTCGATCCCGCCGCATAACCTGCCCGAGCTGTGCGATGCGCTGCTGCATGTGATCAAACATCCGAATGCCAGCATCGAGAAGCTGGTCGAATATGTGCAGGGACCGGATTTCCCCACTGGCGGGCTGCTGGTCGAGCCGCTGGAAAGCCGCATCGAGGCGTATAAAACCGGCCGCGGCAGTTTCCGCGTCCGCGCGAAATGGCAGAAGGAAGAACTGCCACGCGGCACCTGGCAGATCATTGTCACCGAGATTCCCTACCAGGTGCAGAAGTCGCGGCTGATCGAGAAGATTGCCGAGCTGATCACCGACCGCAAGGCACCTTTGCTCGATGACGTGCGCGATGAATCCGCGGAAGACATCCGCCTCGTGCTGGTGCCCAAGAGCAAGAATGTCGATCCGGACGTGCTGATGGAAAGCCTGTTCCGGACCACCGATCTGGAGACCCGCTTCCCGCTGAACCTGAATGTGCTCGACGGCGGCCGCCTGCCGAAGGTGATGAACCTGCGCGAGGCACTGCAGGCCTATCTCGATCACAGGCACGAGGTGCTGGAGCGGCGCAGCCGCTATCGCCTCGGCAAGATCGAGCATCGTCTCGAAGTGCTGGATGGCTACCTGATCGCCTATCTCAATCTCGACGAGCTGATTGAGATCATCCGCCGCGAGGACGAGCCCAAGCCGGTGATGATGAAGCGCTTCAACCTGACCGACGTGCAGGCGGAAGCGATCCTCAACATGCGCCTGCGCAGTCTGCGCCGGCTTGAGGAGATGGAGATCAAGACCGAACACAAGGCGCTGTCGAAGGAAAAGGCCGAGCTGAAGAAGCTGCTGGGCGACGAGGCCCTGCGCTGGCAGACCATTGCCGGCGAGGTGCAGGAGCTGAAAAAGCAGTTTGGCCCGAAGACGGCCCTCGGCCGCCGCCGCAGTGCCATCGGCGACGCGCCGGTGATCTCGGAAGAGGCCTTCGAGGTGCTGGTCGAGCGCGAGCCGATCACCGTGATCTGCTCGGCCAAGGGCTGGATTCGCGCCATCAAGGGCCATGTGGCCGACGACGGTTCGGCCGCCTACAAGGAGGGCGACAAGGGGCGTTTCTGGCTGCATGCCGAAACCACCGACAAGCTGGTGCTGTTCGGCACCAACGGCCGCGCCTACACGATCAGCTGCGACAAGCTGCCGCGCGGCCGCGGCCATGGCGAGCCGGTGCGCCTGACCGTCGATCTGGGCAACGACCAGGATATCGTCACGCTGTTCAGATATCAGGGTGACCGCAAATACCTGGTGGCCAGCAGCGATGGCCGCGGCTTCATCGTGCCGGAAGCCGAGATGCTGGCGGCCACCCGCACCGGCAAGCAGATCCTGAATGTCTCCGGCCCGGCCGAAGCCTGTGTCTGCCGCGCCGTGGAGGGCGATACGGTTGCGGTGATCGGCGAGAACCGCAAGCTGCTGCTGTTCCCGCTGGATCAGCTGCCTGAGATGACCAGGGGGCGCGGTATCACCCTGCAGAAATACAAGGATGGCGGCCTTTCCGATGCCCGCGTCTTCACCCTGAAGCAGGGGCTCAGCTGGGTCGATTCCTCGGGCCGCACCAAGACCGAGGGCGACCTGAAGGAATATCGCGGCGAGCGTGCCCAGGCCGGTCGTGTCGTCTTCCGCGGTTTCAACAAGAACAACCGCTTCGACTGAGCGGCCTGCAGGAGATCAATCCTCGGCGGCGGGCCCGGCTTCAGCCTGTTTCGCGGCCCTGTCCAGTTCCTCCTTGAGGAACCAGGGGATGAAGGGAACCTCGACCTTGATCTCGGCGAAAGTGAAGTCGTTGATCTGACGCTGGCTGAGCGCGGCGGTGAATTCCGAAGCACCCAGGAAGATGGCCCGCTGGTCGGCATCCATCGGGTCTGTTGCCGCCATCACTACCGAGGTTACTCCGGGCAGGGCGCGCAGGTAGTAACGCAGGGCGACCCGGGCCGTATCGTCGGACTGGGTTGCCGCGAAGGGGGCCTTGACCACGGTAACCGACTTGCCGTTGATCGCGGTAACGGCGATCTCGTGGGTCATGCTGAAGGTGTCGGCGATTTTTGCGGCCTTCTTTTTGCGCCGGCCGAACAGGAATCCGAACATGCTGGTGCCAGTCCCGGTTGAAGGCCGTTGCCCGGCCCGGCAAACCAGATAGGCGAAGCCGCGACTTTGTGCAAGCTGGCGGCGGGCGTTCGGGGAGGGCTGTGACTTGCATGGGGCAGGCCGGCGTACTAGCAATGTTCGAGCCTCGGCAGGTCCGGGGCAACGGGTGGATTGAGCAGCGGGATACGTGATGGTGACGGAGTATCTGCAGGCGGCCCTGCTGGGTGTGGTCGAGGGCCTGACCGAGTTCCTGCCGGTGTCCTCCACCGGCCACCTGATCCTGCTGATTGACCTGCTGGGCTTTCAGGGCCCGGAAGGCAAGGTTTTCGAGATCGCCATCCAGCTGGGCGCCATCCTGGCCGTGCTGCTGGTCTACTGGCCGCGTTTCTGGGGCACCCTGACCGGTCTTGGCCGCGATGCGCGGGCCAACCGCTTCACCCTCAACCTGATCTTCGGCGTGCTGCCGGCCCTGGTGCTCGGCGCGGCCCTGCATGGGTTCATCAAGGCGGTGCTGTTCAGTCCCTGGGTGGTTTCGGTGGCGCTGGTGCTGGGCGGCGTGGTGATCCTCGTGGTCGAGCGCATTGTCGGCCGCGGCGTGGTGGCCAGTGTCGATGATTTCAGCTCCCGGCTCAGCCTGAAGATCGGCCTGATCCAGTGTCTGGCCATGATCCCCGGCGTCTCGCGGTCGGGCGCCACCATTATCGGCGCCCGCCTGCTGGGGGTGCAGCGGGCGGCGGCGGCCGAGTTCTCGTTCTTCCTCGCCGTGCCCACCATGGTGGCCGCCACCGCCTATGACCTGTTCAAGAACCGCGACAGTCTGACGCTGGATGGCGTCGAATTGATCGCCATCGGTCTTGTGGTGTCTTTCATCTGCGCGGTCCTGGTGGTGCGCACGGTGATCGCCTTCATCAACCGCTACGGATTTGTGCCCTTTGCCTGGTACCGCATCGCCATCGGCTCGGCGATGCTTGTGCTTCTGGTGTTGCGCTGAAAAGATAGCTGCAACGAGACCAGAAACATCACTTGGGAGGAGGGCGCCGGACATGACCCTGCCGGCATCCGTCTATGCGGCTTTCGCGGCCACCGCCGCACAATATCCGGATCACAGCTTTCTCTGCGTGCCCGTCCGGCCGGGCCGTGACTACGCGTCCGGCGGACTGGAACTCAGCTACCACGCGGCCGCCGCGCGGGTGGAAGCCCTGCGGGAAGCCTATGCCGCCGCCGGCTACGGCCCGGGGCATCGGGTGGCGCTGCTGCTGGAGATGCGGCCCGACCATTTTCTGCATTTCCTGGCGCTGAACGCGCTGGGCTGCGGCACCGTGCCGGTGAATCCCGATTACCGCCATGACGAGATGCTCTACCAGATGGAGCATTCCGAGGCCGATCTCGTCGTCGCCGTACCGCATCGCGTCGCCGACCTGCGGAAGGTTGCCGACGAGCGCAAGGCCAAGCCGCTGCCGGTGCTGGATGTGGATGCGCTGCCGGCCGCCTTTCCGCCGCCGCAGGCGCCGGCGCGCGATGTCAGGCCGGCGCAGGATACCGAGGCGAGCCTGCTCTATACCTCCGGCACGACGGGCCGACCCAAGGGCTGCATTCTCGACAATTTCTATTTCCTCAATGCCGGTGCCTGGTATCGCGACCTTGGCGGCCGGCTGGCGATCCGGCCCGGCGAAGACCGCTTCTACAATCCGCTGCCGGTCTTCCACATGAATCATTTCGCGGTCACCGGTACCTGCGCGATCCTGACCGCCAACTGCCTGATCCTGACCGAGCGGTTCAGCCCGAACCGCTGGTGGCAGGAGGTGGTCGAGACCCGCGCCACCATCATCCATTATCTCGGCGTGGTGCCGCCCCTGCTGCTGAACCAGCCGGAGACGGCGCTGGAAAAGCAGCACCGGGTGCGCTTCGGCATGGGCGCCGGCGTGGAGCCGCAGCTGCATGCGCGGTTCGAGCAGCGCTACGGCTTCCCGCTGGTCGAGGTCTGGGGCATGACCGAAACCGGCCGCATCTTCGCCGACTGCCACGAGCCGCGGCAGACCGACACCCGCGCCTTCGGCCGGCCGCTGCCCGGTTTCGAGGCGATGGTGGCCGACGAGCAGGGCCGCGAGATGCCACGCGGGCAGGAAGGTGAGCTGCTGGTGCGCCATTCGGCGGCCGATCCGCGCCGCGGCTTCTTCTCGGGCTATCTGAAGAACGACAGGGCCACCGAAGAGGCCTGGGCCGGCGGCTGGTTCCATACCGGCGACGTGGTGCGCATGGCCGATGACGGCATGATCTGTTTCGTCGACCGCAAGAAGAACATCATCCGCCGCTCGGGCGAGAATATCGCCGCCGCCGAGATCGAGGCCTGCCTGCAGGCCCATGACGCGGTGGCGCAGGTGGCGGTGCTGGCCGCGCCCGACGAGCTGCGCGAGGAGGAGGTGATGGCCTGCATCCTGCCGATGGCGGGGCAGGCGCCGACGGCCGAGCTGGCCGAGGCCCTGTTCGCCTGGTGCAACGAACGGCTGGCCTATTTCAAGGCGCCGGGCTGGCTGCTGTTCGTCGGCAGCCTGCCGACCACGGGGACACAGAAGGTGCAGAAAACGCAGATTTTCAGCCCCGGCGAGGATCCGCGCAGCCGGCCCGGCATCCACGATTTCCGCGCCCGCAAGAAGCGCTGAGAACCGCGACAAAGCAGCGCAGCCCGGGAATCTGCCGGGGGCTTTCCCGGGGCGCCGCGACGGGCTACATCAGGGACAGTCGCATTCGCCGGAGTTCCGCCCGTGAGCCTTGCCGCCCAAGCCATGCCCGCCCGCAGCACCGCCGGCAGCAACCCGCGCGCCGTCGCCATCTGGCTGTTTGCCGTAGCCGGGCTGGTCGCCCTGATGGTGGTGATCGGCGGGCTGACGCGGCTGACGGAATCCGGCCTGTCCATCGTCGAGTGGAAGCTGGTCACCGGCATCCTGCCGCCGCTGTCCGACGCCGCCTGGGCGGCCGAGTTCGAGAAATACAAGCAGTTTCCCGAATACCAGAAGATCAACATCGGCATGACCCTGGAGGGCTTCAAGGGAATCTTCTGGCTGGAATACTTGCACCGCCTGCTCGGCCGGCTGATCGGCGTGGCCTTCTTCCTGCCGATGGTCTGGTTCTGGCTGCGCCGGCAGATCCCGGCCGGCATGAAGCCGCATCTGGTGGCGATGTTTGTGCTCGGCGGCAGCCAGGGTGCGCTGGGCTGGTTCATGGTGAAAAGCGGCCTGGTCGATCATCCCGATGTCAGCCATTACCGCCTGACCGCCCATCTCGGCCTTGCCCTGCTGATCTTCGTCTACCTGTTATGGGGCGCGCTGTCGCTGGCACGGCGCGGCCGCATGACCGGCTTCGCCGGCGGCGGCATTGCGGGCTGGCTGGCTGGCCTCGTTTTTCTGCAGGTTCTCTCTGGCGGACTGGTGGCCGGCATGAATGCGGGACTGGCGCACAATACCTGGCCGCTGATGGATGGCGCCTTCATCCCGGATGGCCTTCTCATTGCCGATCCCTGGTGGATCAATTTCTTCGAGAATGCGATGACGGTGCAGTTCCAGCATCGCATGGGTGCCTATCTGGTGGCGATCCTTGCCGTGGTCACCGTGCTGCGCCTGAAGGGCCGCGCGGCCACCGGGCTGCGTCACGGTTTGCTGACCGCCGTGGCCCTGCAGATCGTGCTCGGCATCATGACCCTGCTGCATCACGTGCCGGTCTCGCTCGGCACCCTGCACCAGGCCGGCGCCGTGCTGGTGCTGGGCATCGCCACGGCCCTGTGGCATGACCGCGCCCTCCGGTCGCAGAAAGCCGCCTGACATGACGGACGGCGACCGCATCGTCCTGCTCTACTGCACGGCCGCCAGCGTCGTCGAGGCCGAGAAGGTTGCCGAGGCCGTGGTCGGGCAAAGGCTCGCCGCCTGCGCCAATATCATCCCCGGCATGCGGTCGCTCTACTGGTGGCAGGGCAGGCTGGAAAAGGGCGAGGAGGCGGTGCTGATCCTCAAGACCCGGGCCAGCCTTGCCGAAGCGGCGACAGAAGCCGTGAAGGCCGCGCATTCCTACAGCGTGCCCTGCGTGCTGCCGCTGCCGGTGGGGCAGGACGGCAATGCCGACTATCTCGCCTGGCTGCTGGCGGAGACGGAACCTGAGAGCGGTCCGGATCGCCGCTGACCGGGCATTGTCTTGCTACAATTCCGGTACTGTTCCGGACCCGGACGGACTGCTATTCTCCCGGCCTTCCGGAGGATTGAGTCCATGGCCCGCACTGCCGGTTTCCTGACGCTGGTGTTTTCCAGCCTCGCGCACACCTTCTCGCATCTCTTCACCCTGCTTTACGCCACCGTGGTGCTGGTGCTGGAGAAGGAATGGGGCATGGGCTACGACACACTGTTCGCGCTGTCGATCCCGATGAGTGTGCTGTTCGGTGCCGCCGCCCTGCCGGCCGGCTGGCTGGGCGATCGCTGGAGCGCCTCGGGCGCCATGGCGCTGTTCTTCGTCGGCGTCGGCGGCTGTTCGGTGCTGGCCGGCCTGTCGGATACCCCGCTGGCGCTGGGCCTCAGCCTTGCCGGCATCGGGCTGTTCGCGGCGATCTATCATCCCGTCGGCATTCCGTGGCTGGTGCGCAATGCCACCAACCGCGGCCGCGCGCTCGGCATCAACGGCGTGTTCGGCTCGGCCGGCACGGCCGGCGCCGCTTTGGTGGCGGGTTTCCTGGCCGATCTCTATGGCTGGCGCGCCGCCTTCATCCTGCCGGGCGCGGTCTGCCTGGTGGTCGCCGCCGGCTTCATCTGGGCGCGGCAGGCCGGCCTGCTGCTGGATCGCGCCGAGGATGCCGTGCCGCAGCCGGCACCGCAGAAGGGCGATATCTGGCGGGTCTTCTGGGTGATGTCGGCCACCATGCTGTGCACCGGCCTGATCTACCAGGCCACCGCCTTCGCGCTGCCCAAGGTGTTCGACGAGCGGCTGTCGGGCTTCTTCCATGACAGCGTGCTGGGCATCGGCGGCATGGTCACCATCGTTTACACCTGTTCGGCGCTGACCCAGCTGCTGGGCGGCGAGCTGGCCGACCGCTATTCGCTGCGCGGCGTCTATGCCACGGTGCAGTGGCTGCAGATTCCGGTGATCATTGGCGCCATGATGACCATCCATCCGGCGCTGGTCGGCGTGGCCGCCCTGATGGTCAGCCTGAATGTGGCCGGCCAGCCGGCGGAGAATTCGCTGCTGGCGAAATACACCCCACCGCGCTGGCGCGGCCGGGCCTTCGGGGCCAAGTTCGTGCTCACCCTGGGCGTATCGTCGCTGGGCGTGGCGGTGATCCCGGTGATCTACCGCCTGACCGGCACTCTGGACATGCTGTTCGTGCTGCTGGCCGCGGCCGCGGCCTGCGCTGGCATCTTCGCCCTGCTGCTGCCGCGCGACGGCCGCAGCCAATCGGCCGCTGCCGCGGATGCCGCGCAGCCGGCCGCGGCTGAATAGAATCGTGCCGGTTCTCGGGGTCCTGCCAATTCGTCACTCCCACGTAAGCGGGAGTCCAGACTTTGCACTGACTTCTGGGTACCCGGCTGGAGCCTGCTCTCGGCCGCGCCAGCGCGGACCCGTGGGCGGGCGTGGCGATTGATGTTTTAATAGTGCAGGCCGACGTAGTTCTCGGCCAGGCTGGTCATCGCCGCCGGCGACGAGACCAGATAGGCCAGTTCAGCCTGCTGCATCTTCTGCTCGAAACCACTGCTGTCCGGGAACCGGTGCAGCATGGATGTCATCCACCAGGAGAAGCGTTCGGCTTTCCACACCCGTGCCAGCGCCCGGGCCGAATAGGCGTCGATGCCGGCTTTCGAGCCTTGTTTGTAGAATTCCGATAGCGCCTGCCAGAGGTAATAGACGTCGCTGGCGGCGAGGTTGAGGCCTTTCGCACCGGTCGGCGGCACGATATGGGCGGCATCTCCGGCGAGGAACAGGCGGCCATGGCGCATCGGCTCGGCCACGAAGCTGCGCAAAGGCGCAATGCTTTTCTCGAAGGAGGGGCCCTTCTGCAGCCTGGCCACCGCGTCGCCGTCCAGCCGGCGTTTCAGTTCCGCGTAGAAACGTTCGTCTGACCAGTCCTCGACCCGGTCCTCCAGCGAACACTGGATATAGAGCCGGCTGCGGGTATGGGACCGCATGGAGCAGAGCGCGAAGCCGCGCTCGTGACTGGCATAGATCAGCTCGTCGGAGACCGGCGGCTTTTCGACCAGGATGCCCAGCCAGCCGAAAGGATAGACCCGCTCGAAACTGCGCAGCACGCTGTCCGGGATGCTTTTGCGGCTGACCCCGTGATAGCCGTCGCAGCCGGCGATGTAGTCGCATGCGATCTCGTGTTCGGCGCCGTCCTTTTTGTAGCGGACGCGCGGCTTGTCGCCGGTGATGTCATGCAGGCTGACATCCTCGGCCTCGTAGATGGTCGGCGCGCCGGCGGCGGCACGGCCTTCCATCAGGTCGCGGGTGATCTCGGTCTGGCCATAGACAATCACGCTCTTGCCGACCAGTTCGCGGAAATTGATGCGGTGACGCTCGCCGCCGAAAGCCACCTCGATGCCATCGTGGATCAGGCCTTCCCTGTGCATGCGGGCGCCGACACCGGCCGCGTCCAGCAGGTCGGCCGCGCCTTTCTCGACCACGCCGGCGCGGATGCGGCCGAGCACATACTCGCCGGTCTGGCGTTCAAGAATCACATTGTCGATGCCCTGTTTCGTCAGCAGCTGGCCGAGCAGCAGGCCGGCGGGGCCGGCGCCAATGATGGCGACCTGGGTGCGCATCGTGTTTCCTCCTGAATTCCGTCAGGAGAAACTAGGCCGGGCATGCGCCATGGGCGATGGACAGATGCGACAAAAAACAGGACAATCCGAACATGTCTGCCAGGCCCCGCCGGAAAACCGGCATCCCGACTTATGCCCTGTACGGAGAAACCGGTGACGATTTCCATGCCGGCTGGCTGCATTGCGAATCGATCCCGGCCCGCAGCGCGCTTTTCGAATGGGAAATCGGGGCGCACCGACACCGGAGTTTCTTTCAGATTCTGAACATCACCCGGGGCCGTGCAATCTGCCTGCTGGGAGATGCCGAAGAGGCGGCGGACCCGCCTGCCATGGTGACAGTGCCCCCGGGGATCGTGCACGGCTTCCGCTTCTCATCCGATATCGACGGCCATGTGATCACCCTGCAGACCGGACAGGCCGAACGCATCCTCGGAGGCATGGCCGGCGCGGCGCCGTTGCTGGCCGGGCCGCAGGTCTTCGCCCTGGCCGATGCCGGACAGGCGCAGGCCATGGCCGGCAGCGTGGCGGCGCTGGCACAGGAATTTGCCGGCAGCGAACCGGGGCGGCAGGGCCTGATCGAGGCGCATCTGTCGATCCTGCTGCTCAGCCTGAACCGGCTGGCGGTGGCCAGCGCGCGCGACAGCGGCGGCGTGGCCGATCCGGGCGCGCGCCACGCGGCGGCCTTCCGCGGCCTGCTGGACCGGCATTACCGGACAGAGCGGGCGGTGGCCTTCTATGCCCGCCGGCTGGGGATTTCCGAGACACATCTGAACCGGGTCTGCCGGGCGGCCTTCGGGACCTCCGCTCTGGGCGCGATCAGCCGGCGGCTGGCGCTGGAGGCGACCCGCGATCTGACCTTCACCGTCCTGTCGGTGAAGGAGATCGCCTATTCGCTGGGCTTCGAGGACCCGGCCTATTTCACCCGGTTTTTCACCAAGCAGACCGGCGAGACGCCGACCGCCTTCCGCCGCCGCTCAAGCTGAGCGTCAGGTCGCATTCAGAGCCCTGCGACCGTCAGGTCGCATTGAGCGCCCTGTCGAGGTCGCGGATCAGGTCATCGGCTTCCTCGATGCCGATCGACAGCCGGATCACGTCGTCGCCCGAACCGGCCGCGGCGCGCTGCTCGGGGCTGAGCTGGCGATGGGTGGTCGAGGCCGGGTGGATCACCAGGCTGCGGGTATCGCCGACATTGGCGAGGTGCGAGAAGATCTCCACCGTGTCGACGAATTTCAGGCCGGCCGCGTAGCCGCCCTTCAGGCCGAAGGTGAAGACCGAGCCGGCTCCGTTCGGCAGGTATTTCTGCGCCAGCGCATGATAGCGGTCGCCCTTGAGGCCGGCATAGCGGACCCAGGCGACCTTCGGATGTTTCGCGAGGAACTCCGCCACCGCCTGGGCGTTGTCGCAATGCTTGCGCATGCGCAAAGATAGCGTCTCCATGCCGGTGAGGATCATGAAGGCGTTGAAGGGCGAGATGGCCGGCCCGAGATCGCGCAAGGAGATGGCGCGGCAGGCGACGGCAAAGGCCATGTCGCCGAAAGTCTCCCAGAAGGTCAGGCCGTGATAGGCGGGCGAGGGCTGCGACAGATGCGGGAATTTGTCGTTCTGTCCCCAGTCGAACAGGCCGGAATCGACGATCACACCGCCCATGGAATTGCCATGGCCGCCGAGGAACTTGGTGGCCGAATGCAGCACGATGTCGGCGCCATGCTCGATCGGCCGGCACAGATACGGCGAGGCCATGGTGTTGTCGATGATCAGCGGGATGCCGGCGTCATGCGCGATCTCGGCCAGGGCTGCGATATCCGCCACCACGCCGCCCGGATTGGACAGGCTTTCGGCATAGATTGCCTTCGTCTTCGGCGTGATCGCCTTCCTGAAACCGTCGAGATCGTCCGGATCGACGAAGCTGGTATGCCAGTCGAAGCGCTGGAAGCTGACGCCAAGCTGGGTGATCGAACCGCCATAGAGCTTGTTCGAGGCAACGATATGGTCGCCGGGATTCATCAGCATGTGAAAGGCGACAGTCTGTGCCGCATGGCCGCTGGCCACGGCGGTGGCGGCGCGGGCGTTTTCCAGCGCCGCCACCTTCTGTTCCAGCGCCGCCGTCGTCGGGTTGGTCAGGCGGGTATAGATGTTGCCGAAGGTCTGCAGGTTGAACAGCGAGGCCGCATGGTCCGCATCGTCGAATACATAGGCGGTGGTCTGGTAGATCGGCGTGGCGCGCGCGCCGGTGGCCGGGTCGGGTGCGGTGCCGGCATGCACCTGCAGGGTGTCGAAGCCGTAGGGGGAGGTATTCTCCGCCGCGCGGTTCGCGGCGGGCTTGTCGGTCGCGGCCACGGTCAGATCCTGTTCTGCTTCTTCGAGTTGATCACGCGGGTATTGACGCCCATCCAGCCGATCTCGCGACTGAGCCGGCCGAACTCGATCTTCGGACAGCGGTTCATCACCACTTTCAGGCCGGCGGCCTCGGCCTTTGCGGCCGCCTCGTCGTGCCGCACGCCGAGCTGCATCCACAGCACCTTCGCGCCGATCTTTACGGCCTCGTCGGCAATCGGCGGGATGGTCGCCGAGGCCCGGAAACAGTCGACCATGTCGACCTTCACCGGGATATCCGACAGGCTGGCATAGACCTTTTCGCCGAGAATCTCGCCACCGGCTTCCTTCGGATTGACCGGGATCACCCGGTAGTCCTTCTGCTGCAGGTATTTCATGGCGAAATAGGACGGCCGGTTCCAGTTCGGGCTGGCGCCGACCATGGCGATCACGCGGGACGCTCGCAGGATGCCGCGGATGTAATCGTCGGAATACTTGTCGTGATCGATACGGTGCAGAACATCGCTCACGTCAGCGGCCTTCCCAGGTCGGCTGGCGTTTCTCGATGAAGGCGTCGATGCCTTCCTCGGCGTCACGGGCCAGCATGTTCTCGGTCATCACCCGGCTGGCATAGTCGTAGGCCTGGGCCAGCGGCAGTTCGATCTGGCGGTAGAAGGCCTCCTTGCCGGTTTTCACGCTCAGGGACGATTTCGAGGCGATCAGCTGCGCCAGCCGCAGCACCTCGCCATCCAGCGCCGCCTCGGGGACTGCGCGGTTGATCAGGCCGATCTCGGCGGCGCGGTCGGCCGGCACCAGCTCGCCGGTCAGCAGCATCTCCATGGCCTGCTTGCGCGGCACGTTGCGTGACAGGGCCACCATCGGCGTCGAGCAGAACAGGCCGATATTGACGCCGGGGGTGCCGAAGCGGGCCGTCTCGGCCGCCACGGCAAGGTCGCAGCTGGCCACCAACTGGCAGCCGGCCGCGGTGGCGGTGCCGTGCACCCGGGCAATCACCGGCTGGGGCAGGGCGACGATGCTCTGCATCAGCAGCGAGCATTGCCGGAACAGGGCCTCGTAATGCTGGCGGCCGGGATTGGCGCGGATTTCCTTGAGGTCGTGGCCGGCGCAGAAACCGGGGCCGGCGGCGGCGAGGATCACCGCCCTGATGCGGCCATCGGCCCTGATGCGGTCGAGTTCCGCCTGCAGGGCGGTCATCAGGCCCGTGGACAGGCTGTTATAGGCGCGCGGCCGGTTCAGGGTCAGCCGGACGATGCCGGCTTCCGGCTGGTCGCGGAGGACCGGCGGGGGCGTTTCCCCGGCTGATTCAGGCACTGCGGACACGGACGTCCCTCCTTGCTCGGCCGGCATGATAGGACGGGCTGCCGGGCCGGAAAAGGATGGGCGCCCGCAATGATGGAAAAACCTTGAAAAAGGGCCGTATTTTTGCCCCATTGCAGAGGCATGAAATGAACCCCCGCAGTTTCGGCGGCCGGTTGCGCCGGGCCGGGCTGCGGCGTAAAACCCGCCGGGACACCGGGGGCGAATCGTCCTTGTGACTGTCTAACGAGAAGAAAGCCCGCATCATGATCCGTCCGATCCGCAAAGCCGTTTTCCCTGTCGGTGGCCTGGGCACCCGGTTCCTGCCGGCCACCAAGGCGATGCCGAAGGAAATGCTGCCGGTGGTCGACAAGCCGCTGATCCAGTATGCCGTCGAGGAGGCCAAGGCCGCCGGCATCGAGGAATTCATCTTCGTCACGGGCCGCGGCAAGCATGCCATTGAGGACCATTTCGACCGCTCCTACGAGCTGGAAGACGTGCTGCGCGAGCGCGACAAGCGCGACCTGCTCGACCTGATCAATGGCTGGATGCCGAAGGCGGGCCAGGTTTCCTATACCCGCCAGATGGAACCGCTGGGGCTGGGGCATGCCGTGCGCTGCGCCAAGCCGCTGGTGGGCGATGAGCCGTTCGCCGTGCTGCTGGCCGACGACCTGATCCTGGCTGGCGAGCCCTGCCTGGCGCAGATGGTCGAGGCCTACAACAATACCGGCGGCAACATCATCGCCGCCATGGATGTGCCGCACGAGCACACCAAGCGCTACGGTGTCATCAAGCCGGGCAAGGACAGCGACCGCATGGTCGAGGTGACCGGCCTGGTGGAGAAGCCGGCGCCCAAGGATGCCCCCAGCAACACCGCGGTGATCGGCCGCTACATCATCCAGCCGGGCGTGTTCCATCACCTCGACACCATGCAGCGCGGTGCCGGTGGCGAGATGCAGCTGACCGATGCCCTGGCCAAGATGATCGGCGAGGTGCCGTTCCACGGGCTGCGTTTCGAGGGCGAACGCTATGATTGCGGCGACAAGGTCGGCTTCCTTCATGCCAATATCGCCTTCGCCCTGGCGCGGGGCGATATGAAGGCCGACGTGGCCACCATCGTCCGCGACATCGCGAAGACGCTCTGAGCCGAGCGATACCGTAGGGGGACCAGACAATGCGTGTTGCGATGATCGGTACCGGCTATGTCGGCCTGGTGTCCGGCACCTGCTTTTCCGAATTCGGCCACACGGTTGTCTGCGTCGACAAGAATCCGGAACGGATTGAGGCCCTGCAGAACGGATCGATCCCGATCTTCGAGCCCGGCCTTGAGGATCTGGTCGCCCGCAACGTCAAGGCCGGCCGGCTGTTCTTCACCCAGGATATCAAGGCCGCCGTCGACGGCGCCGATGCGGTGTTCATCGCGGTCGGCACTCCGTCGCGTCGCGGCGACGGCGAGGCGGACCTGTCCTATGTCTATGCCGCGGCTGGCGAGATCGCCGCGGCGATGACCCGCTATACCCTGGTGGTTACCAAGTCGACGGTGCCGGTCGGCACCGGCCGCGAGGTCGAGCGGATCATCCGCACCGCCCGCCCGGACGCCGATTTCGAGGTTGCCTCCAACCCGGAATTCCTGCGCGAGGGTGCCGCGATCGAAGATTTCATGCGGCCCGACCGCGTGGTCTGTGGCGCCGAGAGCGAGCGGGCCCGCGAGGTGCTGCGCGGCCTGTACCGGCCACTGTATATCAACGAGACACCGATCCTGTTCACCGCCATCGAGACGGCGGAGCTGATCAAGTATGCAGCCAATGCCTTCCTTGCCACCAAGATCACCTTCATCAACGAGATCGCCGATCTGTGCGAGAAGGTGAATGTGAACGTGCAGGATGTTGCCCGCGGTATCGGTCTGGACGGCCGCATCGGCGGCAAGTTCCTGCATGCCGGGCCGGGCTATGGCGGCTCCTGCTTTCCGAAGGATACCCAGGCACTGGTGGCAACGGGCCGCAAATATGAAGCGCCACTGCGCATCGTCGAGACCGTGGTCGATGTCAACGACCGCCGCAAGCGGCAGATGGCCGAGAAAATCGTCGCTGCCTGCAGTGGCAGCGTGCGGGGCAAGACCATTGCCGTGCTCGGCCTGACCTTCAAGCCAGAAACCGACGACATGCGCGACAGTCCCAGCCTCGAGATCGTGCCGGCCCTGCAGGCGGCCGGCGCCACGGTGCGGGCCTATGACCCGGAAGGCATGGGTGAGGCAAAGAAGCTGCTGAACGGCGTGGTCTGGTGCGACGACACCTATGCCGCTGCCAGCGGGGCCGACGCACTGGTCATCATCACGGAGTGGAACCAGTTCCGCGCCCTCGATCTCGGCCGCCTGAAGGGGCTGCTCAGCCAGCCGCTGATCGTCGATCTGCGCAACATCTACAAGCCCGCCGAAATGCAGCAGGCCGGCTTTGCCTATCACTCGGTCGGGCGACCGCCGGTCAGGACCTAGGCCGCGCCCGCAGCGGCAGTGCATACCAGGCCAGCGTCGCCGCCAGCAGGGCCGCCAGCAGACCGAAGGACCACTGATAAGCAGCCGCCGGGTAGCGCCCGTCGGCCGTCTGCGGCCACAGGTCGATGATCCAGCCGATACCGGCCTGGATGACGAAGGTCAGCCCGAACACCACGGCATTCAGCAGGGCGTTGACCCGGCCGGATTTCTCCACCGGGAAATCCGCGCTGCTGATCGGGTAGGCCAGCACGGTGGTCAGGCAGGTCAGGCCGAAGGCCACCCACAGCAGCGGGCTGGCCGGAAACAGGCCGGCGGCCACCACCACAAGGCAGACCACATACAGCGCCGTGGTCCAGATCATCGTCTGCGCCAGGGTTACGCCCAGCCGCTGCAGCCGGTCGGCCATGATGCCGTTCAGCGTGAACCCTGCAGTCAGGGCTACGGCCAGTACCAGCTGGATTTCTGCAGCCGCGCCCTGGCCGAGGCCGCCGACATCGCGCAGATAGGGACCACTCCACAGGGTCTGGATTGCCATGCCGCTGCCCATGCCGACCACTGAAACCGGCGCCAGTTTCAGGAAGCGGATATCGGCAAGCAGGCTGCCGAAATCACGCAGCTGGGCCGCGAGGCCCGGGCCGTCATGGCCGGGGCGGGCCTCGTCCGGCACGGCCAGGAAGATGAAGATGGCGGACAGCACGGAGAGGGCGGCCAGGACCCAGAACAGCGCCGGCCAGCCTGCCACCTGCAGACCCCATTCCACCGGCACGGTGGCGGCCAGCGCGCCGAGGCCGCCGGCCGTCATGAAGGCGCCATTGGCCAGCGCCCAGCGTTCGCGCGGCAGCCATATGGCGATGGCCTTCATGGCACTCATCAGACCGCCGGCGACGCCAAGCCCGATCAGGGCGCGCGACAGCGCCAGCATCGGCAGGCTGTCGGCCGAGGCAAAGGCAACGGCCCCCAGTGCCGCAATCAGCATCAGCCCGGCCTGCACCCGCGGCGGCCCGAAGCGGTCGAGCAGGATGCCTACCGGCAGCTGGGCGGCTGCAAACGTGACGAAGTAGGCCGCGGTCAGCACACCGAGATCGCCGGCGCCGATGCCCAGATCGGCCTGCAGGTTCGGTGCGATCACGGCATTCACGCTGCGGAACAGGTAGGACAGGAAGTAGCCGCAGGCGAAGGGAAACAACACGCGGCCGGCGACGAAGGCCGTGCCGGGATTCACGGGGACAGGCATTTCCTCGAACTCTTTTTGTCGTTACGAGACGGTATGCAGTTGTATAGCAGTGCTTTTGCCCGGGAGCGAGAATTCGCCAAGCGGGGTGCTGGTGATGCCGGCCGGCGGCGGTGCCACGGCAAGGGCCTCCGCCGAGGCGATGGTGGCATGGGCCGGCAGGGTCTTGGCGAGCTGTTCGATCCGCGCCGTGGTGTTGATGGTGTCGCCCAGCAGCACGATCTCGCGTTTGACCTCGCCCATTTCACCGGTCACCACCTCGCCGGCATGCAGCACGGCGCGGAATTGCGGGGCGACGCCGAATTCCTTCAGGTAGCTGTCGCGCAGGCTTTCCATCCGGGTATGGGCAGCAATGACGGCGGCGAAGGCCCCGGACGGATCACGGCTGCCATCCAGCGGCCAGGTGACGATCATCTCGTCGCCGACATATTTATGGACCACGCCGCGCCAGGCCAGGACCGGCTCGGTCAGGTCGCTGAAAAACCGGTTCAGCAGGCGGTGAAAGGCAAGGTCGCCGATCCGTTCGGCAATCGCGGTCGAACCGCGCATGTCGAAGAAGACGAACAGGCGCCGTTCCCGTCTTGGCCGATGATACCGTCCGCGCAGC
The DNA here is from genome assembly GCF_964218355.1 of Ferrovibrio sp. GTDB lineage: Bacteria > Pseudomonadota > Alphaproteobacteria > Ferrovibrionales > Ferrovibrionaceae > Ferrovibrio. The sequence goes on from NZ_CAXPMC010000020.1 coordinate 31,390, forward strand.
ATGTCGCGCAGCACACCGGGGCCGAGCAGCTGCGACATCTCGATCATGAACGAGAACAGGATGGCGAACAGCAGGGAGGCAGCCACCGTGATGATCGTGGTCTGGTTGAATCCGGTGCCGGGGTCGCCGGCAATCGGTACCAGCCGGCCACCCAGCCAGATGCTGCCGAGGATAACTGCCGTGTAATAGACGCCCTTGAGCAGGACGAGAGACAGGAAGGGCAGGCTGCGCAGACCGCCGCGGCCGGTATTGACCAGGAAAATGTCGAAGCCGCCGATCAGGCCGCCGATCAGCAGGCCTGTCACGATTCCCCGCAGCGTCCCCAGGACGATATCCGTCAGCATTTCGGGTGTAGCATCGCCACGGGACAGGGTGTAGGTGATAACGCCGCCATATACCGCCCCGGCCATGGCGGAGATGATCAGCACATAGGCCAGGATCATGCGGCGGCGGCGTTTCAGGCTGGGCGTGATCATCGGACGGGCCGGGTGGCTGGGGATGCCGCCATCATAGGAAAGCCAGCCGGCCCGGCAAGCGGGCCGAAGGGCGGGCAGACAAAAATGAAACCGCCGCGGTGACGGCAGTCACCGCGGCGGCGGATCATCAGGGCAGAGGCGTGCTCAGCCGGCGTCGGGCGAGACCACGGAGCAGGTAACCTTTTCCCGCTTCAGCTTCTGGCAGGCGGTGCGGGCATCGGCCTCGGACAGGCCGGTCATGCGGGCACGGTAAAGGGTGGTCTTGCCATCTTCCACCGGCTCGACCAGCGGCTCGGCCTCGGGCAGCTTGCCGCGGACCTTGTTGAGCAGCTTCTCGGCCGAGGCGGGGCGGCGGAAGGCGCCGAGCTGCACGGCCCAGTCGCCGATGGCGGCCTCGGCGGCGTCGGGCTTGCGTGCCGGCCGGGGTGCGGAATGTCCGGTCGATGCCTCGGCACTCGAGATCAGGCCGAAGCTGGTATCGTCGCGGCCCTTTTTCTCTGCCAGCACGGTGGCAGGGACGTCGCCGACCTTGCTGAAGCCGATATCCAGCAGCTGGACCATCCGGTTGTCGCGGGCCTTGACGCTGCTGCCGCCGAAAATGACGGCAACGATGCGGTGGCCGTCGCGTTTCGCCGAGGCGACCAGATTGAAGCCCGAAGCGGCGATATAGCCGGTCTTGATGCCGTCAGCGCCTTCATAGCGCTTCAGGATGTGATTGTGGTTCGGGAAGACCGCATCCTTCCATTCGAACTCGGCGGTCGAGAAATAGGTATAGTAGGACTTGTGGTCCTTGATCAGGGCGATGCCCAGCCGCGCCATGTCGCGCGCCGTGCTCTTCTGGGCCCGGTTCGGCAGGCCCGAGGCATTCTTGAACACGGTGCTGGTCATGCCCAGCTCACGGGCCCGCTTGGTCATCATCGCCGCGAACTTGCTTTCGGTGCCGCCCATGGCCTCGGCCAGCACCACGGATGCGTTGTTGGCAGACTTGGTGATGGCGGCGAGGATGGCGTCGCGCACGGTGATGGTCTGGCCGGCACGCAGTCCGATGCCATAGGGCTGCGCGGCGGCATGGGCCGAGACCGGCAGGGACTGGTTCATTTTCAGGCGCCCGTCCTTCAGCGCATCGAACGCCATGTACAGCGTCATCATCTTGGTCAGTGATGCGGGGTAGCGCTGTTCGTCGGCATCCTGGGCATGCAGGACGCGGCCGGTATCGGCATCCACCACCAGGGCAGAATAGCTGGCGGCCCGCACTGCAGCCGGCAGCGTCACAAGCAGGGCCGCAATGAAACAGATTGTTACGGTTGCGGGCAGAATCCGCCCCAGCGTTGCGGCGACAAGCCTCATTGCATCCCTACCACGGTTGCGCTTGTAATCGGGTGCGACCGGGTTCCCCCCAGGACGCGAATCAGTTTCAGGATATTAACCATGCTTCCTCTTGTCTAGCCTAATGTGTACTAACAAGTTGAATCTGCATGGATTCGCGGAAAACCGCAGCAACATCAAATCGTGGATGGCAGACTAAGATGCGCAGTCTTAACAAAACGTTGTTGCTGGCTTTTGCCCTGGCAGCAGGGCTTGGCGGCTGTGCTGCCGTCGGGCCGACCGATGATCCGATCCTGCGCAGCCTGACCTGGGAGCGATATGTCGGCGGCGACGATCTCGACCGGGGCTGCGTGGCGGGGCAGCCGCCGCGTTACCGGCTGGTCTACAACGCGGTCGAAAGCGAGCAGCGGCGGACATACGACATCACCGGCGTGGCTGACGGCGGCGGCATGCTTGAGGTGCGGGTGATCGGCCGCCCGAACCTGAATGACCGGCTGAACCCGATCAGCCTGCGCGATCCGCTGGCGCCCTGGCGGGGGCAGTCGGCGCTGTATCGGCTCGGTGCCGGCGAGCTGGCGGGCATTGCAGCGGTGCTGGAGGATGTTGGGTTTGGCGCCCGGGCTCCGGACGGGCTTTTCCTGCGCGGGGACAGCTTCTACTGGACGGCGGCATCCTGCCTGGACGGCGCCTTTCACTTTCATGCATGGTCCCGCGAGGGTGGGGCAGATGGTTTCGACAGGGTAACTTCGCGGCTGTTGGCGGCGCTGGCGCCGTTCGACCGCACCGGGGTTGCGGTCTATCAGCCGCGCGAGCTGCCATTGCCACCCTACAGCACGTATTTCAACGAAACGGCAGCTGATCGCAGCCGCGAAATTCCACACCGTTTTCAGGTTGGCAGGAACGGCCTGCGTTATTCCCAGGGGACAGTTAACTGACCGAAATACAATCAGTTAACTGATATTCCGCGCCCGGATATGTAAATTTGTGCGGCGCAAAAAAAACTGTTTGACGGGACAGCCTTGGGTTGGTATAAAAACAATGTTGCAGCGCAGCATTTTTCTAGCCGCCCCCGCTTAGCGGGTCCGGCCCGTTACCCACCGGACAAGCAAGGACGAGATTCCCCATGGCTACCAAGACCACCAAGACCAAAGCTGAAGGCGAAACCGCCGAGATCCTGAATGGCAACCCCTATGAGGCTGTGATGTTCGCGTCGAAAGAACAGATGGACAAGGCCATGAAGGCCGGCACCGAAGCCGTCGAGAAGGCCTTTGCGATGAGCAAGGACCGCTTCGAGGCGGCCGTGAAGAGCGTCGATGACGCCGCCAAGCTGGGCAAGGATCAGGTTGAAGCCGTTGTCACGGCGGGCAATCTGGCCAGCAAGGGCTTCGAGAGCATCAATGCCGAGATCATGGCCTTCACCAAGGCGCAGATCGAAGACAGCATCTCCGCCGCCAAGGCGATGATGGGGGTGAAGACCCTGCAGGAACTGATCGAACTGCAGAACGACTTCGCCAAGAGCGCCTTCGAGGCCTATACCGCCCACACCACCAAGGTGAGCGAGGTGGCCACCAAGACCGCGCAGGACGCCTTCGCCCCGATCAATGCCCAGCTCCAGGTCGCCGTCGAGAAGATGGTGAAGCCGCTGGCCGCCTGAATCGGCCGGAGCACAGTTTTCGGGTCTCCGGACCCGCTGTAACAGTAGCGTCCCCAGATAGCAGCGTATGACAGCCCGGCCCCTGTGGCCGGGCTCTTTTTTTGCGCCGGGGGTGCTGGTATTTTTTTACCCGGAGGCCATATCATTGACTTAAGCGCTTCTGGCAACAGGGGGGCTCCGGCAGTTGGGTATCGAGGCATGAGCGAACGGGATGGACGTGACGGACGCGGGCGGACCGAAGTCGGCGTGGTCACCAAGACCCGGCCGAAGACGCAGAAGCCGCCAATGTACAAGGTGCTTCTGCTGAACGACGATTACACGCCCATGGAGTTCGTCGTTCACGTGCTGGAGCGCTTTTTCAGCAAGCCGCGGGAAGAAGCCACGCGGATCATGCTGCATGTGCATCAGAAGGGGGTCGGCCTCTGTGGTGTCTTCACCTACGAGGTGGCCGAGACCAAGGTGACGCAGGTGATCGATTTCGCACGGCAGCACCAGCATCCGCTGCAATGCACCATGGAACGGGACTAGAGTATCGCACTGGCCGGTCGGGCAGAGTTTTCGCAACCTCGATCGAGGAGGCAGTAGGGCATGGCATCTTTCTCGCGCACACTGGAGCAGACGCTCCACAGGGCCCTGTCGCTGGCCGGAGCCAAGAAGCATGAATTCGCCACGCTGGAACACCTGCTGTTCGCCCTGACCGAAGATCAGGATGCGATTGCGGTGATGCGGGCCTGCAATGTCGATGTCGACAAGTTGCGCGAACGGGTCGGCGCCTTCATCGACGAGGATTTGCGCGGGCTGGTGGTTGGCGTGGTGCAGGATGCCAAGCCGACGCTCAGCTTCCAGCGCGCCGTGCAGCGCGCCCTGTTTCATGTGCAGTCGTCTGGCCGCGAGGAGGTGACCGGCGCCAATGTGCTGGTCGCCATTTTCTCCGAGCGGGAGAGTCATGCCGTGCATTTCCTGCAGGAGCAGGACATGACCCGGCTGGATGCCGTCAGCTATATCAGCCATGGCGTTGCCAAGGCACCGGGCCGTGGCGACCGCCGTGCGGTGCGCGGTGCCGACAGCGATGTCGAGCAGCGTGCCGAGCGGGCGGAACGCACCGACCGCGATCGCAATGCCGGCAAGGAAAAGGAGGCGCTGGGCGCCTACTGCGTCAATCTCAATGAGAAGGCCAAGGCCGGCAAGATCGACACCCTGGTCGGCCGCGAAGCCGAGATCGAGCGCACCATCCAGATTCTGTGCCGCCGCACCAAAAACAATCCGCTCTATGTCGGCGATCCCGGTGTCGGCAAGACGGCCATCGCCGAGGGGCTGGCCCTGCGAATCGTGCGCGGCGAGGTGCCGGCGGTGCTGCAGCAGGCGGTGATCTATGCTCTCGATATGGGCAGCCTGCTGGCCGGCACGCGCTATCGCGGCGATTTCGAGGAACGCCTGAAGCAGGTGATGCAGGAGCTGGAGAGCCAGCCGGGCTCGATCCTGTTCATCGACGAGATGCATACCGTGATCGGCGCCGGCGCCACCTCGGGCGGCGCCATGGATGCCTCCAACCTGCTGAAGCCGGCACTGGCTTCCGGCGCCCTGCGCTGCATCGGTTCGACGACCTACAAGGAATTCCGGTCCTACATCGAGAAGGACCGCGCCCTGCTGCGGCGGTTCCAGAAGATCGATGTCAGCGAGCCGTCGCCCTCCGATGCGATCAAGATTCTCAAGGGGATCAAGGGGTATTACGAGGAGCATCACGGTGTCCGCTACACCGAGGATGCGATCAAGGCCGCCGTCGAACTTTCGGCCAAGTACATCAACGACCGCAAGCTGCCCGACAAGGCGATCGACGTGATCGACGAAGTCGGCGCCGCCGAGCTGCTGAAGCCGGAAAGCCGTCGCCGCAAGACCATCGGCGTGAAGGAGATCGAGGCGATTGTGGCCAAGATCGCCCGCATTCCACCAAAATCGGTCTCGCGCGAGGACAAGGAATCCCTGCGCAACCTGGACGCCGAGCTGAAGCGGGTGGTCTATGGCCAGGACAAGGCTATCGAGGCCCTGTCCAGCGCGATCAAGCTGGCCCGGGCCGGCCTGCGCGAGCCGGAGAAGCCGATCGGCAACTACCTGTTTTCAGGGCCGACCGGTGTCGGCAAGACCGAGGTGGCGCGCCAGCTGGCGACCATCATGGGCGTCGAGCTGATCCGTTTCGACATGTCGGAATACATGGAGCGGCACAGCGTGTCGCGCCTGATCGGCGCGCCGCCGGGCTATGTCGGTTTCGACCAGGGCGGCCTGCTGACCGATGCGGTCGACCAGCATCCGCATTGCGTGCTGCTGCTCGACGAGATCGAGAAGGCCCATGGCGACCTGTTCAACATCCTGCTGCAGGTGATGGATCACGGCAAGCTGACCGACAATAACGGCAAGCATGTCGATTTCCGCAACGTCGTGCTGATCATGACCACCAATGCCGGCGCATCGGAAATGACCAAGCAGGCCATCGGTTTCGGCCGCGGCATCAAGGAAGGCGAGGACGAGGAAGCGATCAAAAAGCTGTTCACGCCGGAATTCCGCAATCGTCTGGATGCGGTGATTCCCTTCGCGCCGCTGTCGCCGGACGTGATCAACCGTGTGGTTGACAAGTTCGTCGCCCAGCTGGAAGGCCAGCTTGCCGATCGCAACGTCACCATCGCGCTCAGCGACGAGGCGCGCCTGTGGCTGGCCGAGCGTGGCTATGACAAGCTGTACGGCGCCCGGCCGCTTGGCCGCGTGATCCAGGAGAATATCAAGAAGCCGCTGGCCGACGAGTTGCTGTTCGGGCAGCTGGTCAAGGGCGGCCATATCCTGGTCAAGGTGGAAGACGGCAAGCTCACTTTCGAGATCACCGCCGAAAAGGGGCGGGCCGAGAAGAGCGGCAAGGTACCGGAATACGCCGGCTGACACTGCCCGGGGTCTCTTTCGGGAGCCCCCGGGGCAGCCCATAGACACTTCTCAGACGTGTAATTAAAGTTGCGGCAATGTGACGCGGCCGGATTCATGGTGGCGTCCACATAAGAACCGCACGCAAGTGCATGCATGTCTGACAGGAGGCATAATCCATGGCCGTTATCCGTTTGAAAGCCGCGCTTCTCGCGGGGGCTTTCATGCTGGCCGCACCCATGGCCACCAGCGACGCGTTCGCCCAGGCTAAGACCCTGCGCTGGGCCAGCCAGGGCGACTACCTGACAATGGATCCGCACAGCCAGAACGAGGGGCTGACCCGTACCGGCAGCTTCCAGACCTATGAGGGTCTGCTCGGCTACAGTGCCGATCTCAAATTCGTGCCGGCACTGGCCACATCGTGGAAGGCCGTGAACGATACCACCTGGGAATTCAAACTGCGCCAGGGCGTGAAGTTCCATGACGGCTCGCCATTCACGGCCGACGATGTGGTCTTCTCGGTCAAGCGTGCCCAGCATCCGAATTCGGATTTCAAGACCTATATCGCCAGCATTGCCGACGTGAAGAAGGTCGATGAGGCCACCGTCCATGTGGTGACCAGCGGACCGAATCCGATCCTGCCCAACCAGATTGCCAACATCTTCATCATGTCGAAGGCATGGGCGGAAAAGAACAGCGTGGTCGTTCCGCAGTCTTACAAGGACAAGGAGGAGACCTTCGCCGTGCGTAACACAAACGGCACGGGTCCGTTCATGCTGAAGCTGCGCGAGCAGGATGTCCGCACCGTGATGGTGAAGAATCCTGACTGGTGGGGCCTGAAGCAGAATCCGCATAACATCGACGAGATCGTCTACACTCCGGTCAGCACCCCGGCCACCCGCGTGGCCGCGCTGATCTCGGGCCAGCTTGATTTCGTGCTGGATGTTCCGGTGCAGGATGTCGAGCGGGTCAAGCGCTCGCCTGGCCTGCAGGTGAAGAAGACCAACGAGATCCGTTCGATCTTCCTGGGTCTCGATGTCGGCAGCGCCGAGCTGAAATACTCTGATGTGAAAGGCAAGAACCCGCTGGCGGACAAGCGTGTTCGGCAGGCCATGTATCATGCCATCGACATGAATGCGATCGCCCAGAAGGTGATGCGTGGCGACGCCGTGATCGCAGGCATGATTACGTCGCCCGGCGTGCATGGCTATGAGAAGGCGATCGACAAGCGGCTGCCCTATGATGTCGGCAAAGCGAAAGCGCTGCTGAAGGATGCCGGTTATGCGAATGGCTTCGGCATCCGTCTCGACTGCCCGAATGACCGCTATGTCAATGACGAGGGCATCTGCCAGGCGGTGGTCGGCATGCTGGCGCAGGTCGGCATCAAGGTCGAGCTGGTCGCGCAGTCGAAGACCCTGCATTTCCCCAAGCTGCAGAAGAAGGATACCAGCTTCTACATGCTGGGCTGGGGCGTGCCGACCTTCGACTCCCATTATGTGTTCTCGTATCTGGTGCAGACTCCGGACGGCAAGAATGGCGCCTGGAACTTCACCAACTACTCGAACCCGAAGCTGGATGGCATGATCAACGGCATGCTGACCGAACTCGACCAGGCCAAGCGCGACAAGCTGATCGCCGATGCCTGGAAGACGGTCAATGACGAGGTGATCTATCTGCCGCTGCATCACCAGGTTCTGAACTGGGCGATGAGCGACAAGCTCGACATGCCGATCATCGCGGACAACGTGCCGCGCTTCCACTTCGCGAAGCTCAAGTAAGCGGACTGCGCCGAACCTTCGGCCGGGAAACCGGCCGGGGGGATTCGCGCAGGATAAGCCCCATGCTCGGTTACATTGTCGGACGGCTGGCTCAGGCCGCGGTGGTCATGCTCGCGGTGGCGCTGGTCGCATTTCTGCTTTTCAATTACGTTGGCGATCCGATCAACAACATGGTCGGACAGGAAGCCACCACCACTGACCGTGCCGACCTGCGCGAGCAGCTCGGACTGAACGATCCGGCAATCGTCCAGTTCGGCCGGTTTCTCTTCAATGCGGCCGAAGGCAATTTCGGCCTGTCCTACCGGCTCAAGCGGCCGGTGGCGGTGCTGATCCAGGAACGCCTGCCGGCGACACTGGAGCTGGTATTCCTGTCGGCGCTGATCGCCATGGCACTGGGGCTGCCGCTCGGGGTATATACCGCGCTGCGCCGCGATGGCTGGCTCAGCCGGGTGATCCTCACCTCCAGCCTGGTGGGCGTGTCGCTGCCGACCTTCGTGATTGGTATCGGTCTGATCTACCTGTTCTCCGTCCAGTTCGACCTGCTGCCCAGCTTCGGTCGCGGCGAAGTGGTGCGGCTTGGCTGGTGGAGTACGGGTTTCCTCACGGCTTCCGGCTGGGCGGCGATCGTGATGCCGGCCATTACGCTCAGCCTGTACCAGATGACGCTGATCCTGAGGCTGGTCCGCACAGAAATGCTCGAAGTGCTGCGCACCGACTATGTCAGGTTCGCCCGTGCCCGCGGGCTCAGCAACCGCGCGGTGCATTTCCGTCATGCCCTCAAGAACACCATGATGCCGGTGGTCACCATTATCGGCCTGCAGATCGGCTCGCTGATCGCATTCTCGATCGTGACCGAGACGGTCTTCCAGTGGCCCGGTATGGGATTGCTGTTCATCCAGGCGGTCAGTTTCGCCGATATCCCGGTGATGGCAGCCTATCTGGTGATGGTCGGGTTCATGTTCGTGGCGCTCAATCTGGTGGTCGACCTGGTCTATTTCATGATCGATCCGCGGCTGAGCGGTCCGCGGCGGGCGGGGAAGGCGGCATGACGACGATGCTGGTCACCCTGCGCCGGTGGATTGACGGCGATCTGTTCTACAGCTTCCGGCAGTCTCCTGCCGTGGTCGTTGCTGCAGTCGTTGCCCTGACCATCATCCTGGCTGCCGTTTTTGCGCCGCTGGTATCGCCGTTCAACCCCTTCGATCCCGGTGCGGTACGGTTGATGGATGCCTTCACGCCACCAGCCTGGACGGATGCCGGGCAGGTGCAGTTCCTGCTGGGCACCGACGACCAGGGCCGCGACCTGTTCTCAACCATTCTCTATGGCAGCCGGGTGTCGCTGCTGGTCGGATTCTCGGCCATCGCCTTTGCGGCGATCTTCGGTACGCTGCTGGGTGTGCTGTGCGGCTATGTCGGGGGCTGGCTGGATATTGCCGTCATGCGGCTTGCCGATGTACAGCTGACCATCCCCAGCATCCTGATTGCGTTGATGATCGATGGCGCCGCCCGCACCGCATTGCCACGCGAACTGCATCACGAGATTGCCATCTTCGTTCTGATCTTCGCCATCGGCATTGCCGACTGGCCGCAATTTGCCCGGGTTGCCCGCTCGGCGGCACTGGTCGAGCGGAACCGCGACTATGTTGCCTCGGCCCGCGTCATCGGTCTGCCATCCTGGGCCATCGTGCTGCGCCATGTGCTGCCCAACACGCTGGGACCGGTACTCGTGCTGGCCACGGTGGGCCTCGCGCTGGCGGTGCTGTCGGAGGCGACACTCAGTTTCCTCGGCGTCGGTGTGCCGCCGACCCAGCCCTCGCTCGGCACCCTGATCCGGGTCGGCCAGAGTTTCCTGTTCAGCGGCGAGTGGTGGATCACCTTCTTTCCGGCACTGACCCTGGTTCTGCTGGTGCTGGCGGTGAATGTTCTGGGCGACTGGCTGCGCGACGCGCTGAATCCGAAGCTGCGCTAGTTCGCGGCCTGCCGCGCCGCATTTTCCCAGTAGCGCTGCCTTGCCGGATTGGGCGGCAGGTCGGCCCGGCCTGCGGCATAGAGGGCGGCCAGATCCTGCATGGCGGCAACATAGCCAAGGCGTGCGGCTTGCTCCAGCCACTGCCGTTCCAGCCTGCTGTCCCGGGCCACGCCATCACCGCTGCCATAACGGGTGGCCAGGGCATAGGCCTCGGCTGCATTGCCCAGTTCGGCGGCGCGCCGGGTGGCGTGCAGGGCGCGGGGATGGTCCCTGAGATAGCGGTAGCAGTCCGCCAGCAGCGACCAGGCCTGCACGTGGTCCGGCTGCATGCCGACCACCTGCTCCAGTTCGGCAGCAGCCTGGGCATATTCGTTGATCAATGCGGCATAGCCGGCGAAGCGATAGCGGTATTCGGCGGCTCCGCCGGCAACGGCAATCGCCCGGCGCAGGCTCTGCAGGCCTTCGCCATAGAAGCCGCCGGCAAAATAAGCCTGGCCGAGCAGGGCATGCAGTTCGGGGTCGCGTGGCCGATCCAGCAGCGCATGCTGGCAGGCGGCAGTCAGGCCGCGGGCAGCCTCGTCGCGGCAGCGTGCCAGCCCGTCCTCCGCCGCCGCGCCGTCCGGCAGCGCCGCCGGCAGCGCTATGGCGGCGGCGAGCAGCAGGATGGCAAGGCGGCCCGGCACCGCCATCACAGGCGGGCGCGGATATCCGCCGCCAGCCGGGCGATGCTGTCAGGGTCGCCGGGTGATAGGCTCCAGTTCATCTCGGCATGGTCGCCGAGCCGGCGGGGCAGCACATGGACATGGTAATGCAGCACCGATTGGGCGGCACCACGGCCATTCGCCTGCACGATGTTGATGCCGTCGGGTTGCACGGCGTCCTGCACGGCGGCGGCGATCTTCTTGGCGGTGACGGCCACGGCTGCAACGCTTTCGGCATCAGCGTCATGCAGATTGGCTGCATGACGCTTGCTCAGCACCAGGGCATGGCCGTGGTTGAAGGGATTGATATCCATGATGGCAAAGCTGAGGCTGTCTTCATACAGACTGAAGCTGGTGGCTTCACCGCTGATGATCCTGCAGAAAATGCAGCCGGCATCCTTGTTCATGACCGTTGTCTCCTCCCGTTTGCCGCCAGTCTACCCCGGCGCTGCGCGGGGGGCTATTCGCTTTCCTCCGGCCCATCTTCCTCGGGGTTGGGCCCGGACTGGCGGAAAGGTGAATGCTGGTCGAGCGCATCGATCATGCCGGTCATGTAGTCGCGCTCCTGCTGCAGGTAGCGGTCGACGGCCGCCTGGAAGCCCGGATCGGCCATCCAGTGTACCGAGCGGATCGGCACCGGCAGATAACCGCGGGCCAGCTTGTGCTCGCCCTGGGCGCCGGCCTCGACCCGCTGCAGGCCATGACGGATGGCATAGTCTATGGCCTGGTAATAGCAGCATTCGAAATGCAGGAAGGGATGCTGCTCGATGCAACCCCAGTTGCGGCCATACAGGGCCTCGCGGCCCAGCATGTTCCAGGCGCCGGCGATCCAGCGGCCCTCCCGCCGAGCCATCACCAGCATCACCCGGTCGGCCATGGTCGCCTGCAGCCGACGGAAGAAATCGCGGTTGAGATACGGTCGGCCCCATTTGCGGCTGCCGGTATCCATGTAGAAATCGAAAAAGGCGTCCCAGTGCGCGTCGGTCAGGGCCTCGCCGCTGAGGCATTCGATCCGGATGCCGGCGGCCACCGCCTCGCGGCGTTCCTTGCGGATTGCCTTGCGCTTGCGCGAGGCCAGGGCGGTAAGGAAGGCCTCGAAATCGGCATAGCCGTCATTCTGCCAGTGGAACTGTTCGCCCAGCCGCAGCAGCAGACCGTTCGCCTCCGCCCAGTCGGCCTGCTCTCCGGTAACGAAATTCACATGCAGGGACGACAGGCCGTACCGCGCCGCCAGTTGACGTGCCGCCTGCAGCAGGGCGCCGGCAATCGCCGGCCCGTCGCCACCCGGTGCCACCAGGAAGCGCGGGCCGGTAACCGGTGTGAACGGTACTGCGCTCAGCAGCTTGGGGTAATACTCGCCGCCGGCCCGCGCATAGGCCTCGGCCCAGCCATGGTCGAAGATGTATTCGCCCTGGCTGTGGCCCTTGATATAGAGCGGCAGGCAGCCGATCACATCACCGCCGGCATTCTCAGCCACCAGGTGAACCGGCTGCCAGCCGCTGCGGGGGCTGACGCAGCCGGATTGTTCCAGCGCATCGAGAAAGGCATGGGTGACGAACGGATTGTCGACGACGCCATCTGCATTGCCGGCACAGTGGTCCCAGTCGGCAGCCGGCAGCTCGGCAATGCGCTCCAGCGTACGGATCGTGATGGTTGCGCCTGTGTCCGTCGCTGCCGTCATGCCGCCGTCGAAAGATCCTCGAAGATCACATTGTCGGCATGGGCCGCTGCGCGGGCGCGCTCGGCCGGGCTGCGCACGGTCCAGCTCAGGATCGGCAGGCCACGCCGTCGCGCCGCCGCGGTAATCTCGGAGGGCAGGTCGCGCACGTCATAGGCAAGAAAATCCGGGTCGCCGTATCCCGTCATCAGGGCCCGTTTCAGCTGCAGCCTGGTGAACCAGCCGAGCCCCTTGGTCATGCTGGCCAGATCGGTCGCGATCTGGCCGCGCACGATTTCCGGCGCATTTTTCTGGAACCATTTCACCGTACGCGGGCTGAAGGACTGCACCACGAAGGGGCCTGGATAATGCTGCAGCATCTTCGCCACGCTGGCCTCGAGCAGGCCGGCAGGCTCGCCCTTGTCTTTCTTGATTTCGACCACCAGCGGCACCTGGCCCTTCACCTGATCGAGCAGGTCGCGGAAGCTGGGTACGGTCTCCGTCGTTCCCAGGATGGTCAGCCCGCGCAGTTCGGCCAGCGGCATCCGCTGCACGATGCCATCGCGGCCACAGAGTCTTTTCAGGTCGGCATCGTGGAACACCGCCACCTGGTTGTCGCCGGTCAGCCGCACGTCCATCTCGATCGCATAGCCGGCATCAATGGCGGCCTGGAAGGCGGCTCGTGAATTTTCCGGGATGCCTTTGGCAAGGTCGTGCAGGCCGCGGTGCGCCACCGGGGTTTTGGTCAGCCATTGCGGGGAAGTGCGGCGGCTCATGGTGCGGTGTCTCAGTCGATCAGGAAAAGGCCATCGGCCTCGAAGGCGATGTCGAAAGGCAGGGACGGGGCCATGGTGACCGAACGGGCCGGCACGGCTTCCGCGCCGAACAGCTGGGCCAGCAGGTCTGTCACTCCGTTGGCAACCAGATGTGCCTCGTCATAGGTGGCGGTGGCATTCACCAGCGCGAAGACCTTCACGCAGCGGTGGATACGATCTAGATCGCCGCCGCAGGCGGCCTGCATATGCGCCAGCAGGTTCAGGCCGGTCAGCCGCGCGGCGGCATAGCCATCCTCGGTGGTCAGGCCGCCGCCCAGCTTGCCGGCATGACGGATGCTCTGGCCCCAGGTCGGGCCGACACCGGCAACATGCACCAGATTGCCGGTGACCGTGTAGCCGACATAGGTCCCGGCCGGCTGATGCTGCGGCGGCAGTTCCAGTCCGAGGGCTGCCAGTTTTGCGGCAATCCGACCGGCCATGGATCAGGCTATCTCGAAAATCGCGTCGACCTCGACGGCCACGCCGCGTGGCAGCGAAACAGCGCCGACCGCGAAACGGGCATGCTTGCCGGCCTCGCCGAACACTTCGACCATCAGGTCGGAAGCGCCGTTGATCACCTGCGGATGGTCGGTGAAATCCGGCGTGCAGTTCACGAAACCGCCCAGTTTGGCGCAGCGGATGATGCGGTCGAGGCTGCCGCCCAGCGCCGCCCGGGCCTGGCTGATGATGTTCAGGCCACAGAGCCGCGCCGCCTGCTTGCCGGCCTCGATGTCGAGACCGGCACCCAGCTTGCCGAGATGCCGCAGTTCGCCGTTGAAGATGGTGATCTGGCCGGCCACGAACAGCAGGTTTCCGGCGATCACCGTCGGCACGTAGTTGGCGGCTGGTGCGGCCGGGTTCGGCAGCTCGATCTTCAGGGCGGCAAGGCGGGCATCATGGCTCATGGCGCGGGCTCCGGTCTGGACGGCAAAAGAAAGCCTGCCGGTTCTAGCGCGGAAAGTGGCCCGGGGGCAATGTGCCGGGGCCGGACGGTCATACCGGGGCAGGCTCAGCGGGCAGGGGAAGGCGGCAGTTTTGTCTGCTTGCGCTGGTACATGGCCCGGTCGCTGGCCCGCAGCAGCGCTGCCGGGTCACTGGTGCCGTCATAGGGCGCGATGCCGTAGCTGATGCCGACGGGAAGGGCAGCATCGCCGAAGCGCAGCGGCTGTCGCTCGATACGCTCGGCCAGGGCGGCAAGCCGCGGCTCGGCCTGTTCGGGCAGGGCTCCCGGCATGACCAGCACGAACTCATCGCCATGCAGGCGGGCAACGAAATCCGAGGCCCGGGCAGCGGGCCGCAGCCGCAGGGCCACCTGACAGAGCACGGCATCGCCGGCGGCATGGCCGTGGCGGTCGTTGATCGACTTGAAGCGGTCGAGGTCGATGAAAGCGAGGCAGCCGCCTTCCTGTTCGCGGCGGGCGCGGGCCAGTTCTCGGGTCATGAAGGATTCGAAGGCGCGCCGGTTTGGCAGCCCGGTCAGATCATCGGTTCCCGACAGCGCTTCCAGCTCGGCGATGCGGCCGGCCTGGTCGGCCAGCTTCTGCTCGCTTTCCGCAGCCGCCGTCAGGATCTGCTCGACCAGAGTCTGCTTGCGCGGATCGGGGTCGCGACGCAGGGCAAGACGCAGGCGCAGCACCAGGCTGGCAAAGCCCTCCTGCCGGAAGGCCGTTTCCTGGGCGGATATGGGCCAGCTGGAGGGCTGGCCGTCATTGGCGGGCATCGCAAGGGTCATGGCGAAACCGTCAGGTTGATCTCAGGCATAACAAAGCAAGCCATGTGCCAGCCATAAATGCCGGAAAACAGTCATTAAATTTTGCGCCAGCCGGCAGATTTTGCCGCCCTGGCACCGTGCTGCGGCCGGGCCGCATGTTTCCATCTCATCCGGCCGCAGCTAGTGTGGATAGGCGTGTTGTGCTGGATTCCGGGGATTCGTCTTGGTCATTCTGCGTCTGATCAGCCTGCTGGCCCTGCTGCTGGGCGCCGGCCTGCCCTGGCCGGCTGCGGCGGCAGAGGGCGCCGGCCTGTCCGCCATCGGCCAGGGGCTGGTTTCCCATCGCGCGCTCTACACCCTGTCGGTGGCCCGGCTCGACCCGCGCAATTACCGCAGCGGCGTGACCGGCGGACTCAGCCTGGAATTCATCAATGCCTGCGACGGGTTCGTGCTGAACCAGCGGTTCCTGATCGAAACCACCACGGATGACGGCACGATCCTGAACAACATGGTGCTGAATTCCTGGGAATCCCATGACGGCATGCGCTTCCGCTTCAAGTTGCGCGACGAGGTCAATGGCGACCTCGATACTGAGCTGAATGGCGAAGGCATATTGTCCGGGCACAACCGGGGTGGCCTGGTCCGTTTCTCGCAGCCGGAGGATACCGAACTGTCGCTGCCATCCGGCGCGCTGTTCCCGACCGAACACACGATACGGATGCTGGCGCTGGCGCAGGGCGGTGGCCACTGGCTGCACGCCCCGGTCTATGACGGCTCGTCGGCCGATGGGTATGCCGATGTCGGCGGGTTCATCGGCACGGCCCTGCCGCCGGAAACCGCCGGACGCGATGTGCTGCTGGCCCTGAAGGGGTTGCGCTCGTGGCGGGTGCGGCTCGGTTATTTTCCGTCCGACCGTGCGCAGGACACGCCCGATTACGAAATCGCCTATCGCCTATACGAGAACGGCGTTGCCGACGATATCGTGTTCGATTACGGCGACTATGCGATCCGCGCCACACTGAGCAAGCTGGAAGTACGGCCGCGCGACCGCTGCTGAGCGGTCACGCCGTCGCGGGGCTGCCGGCCGGCCACAGCCAGGCGGCACCGCGCACGCCGGAACTGTCGCCATGGCGGTGCCGCACCAGCGGTGTCGTCACCGTGTCGGAAAAGACCCATGCACCCCACAGGCGCGGCACGTTCAGATACAGCCGGTCGAGATTCGACAGGCCGCCGCCCAGCACGACGATATCCGGATCCAGCACGTTCAGCATGGCGGCCAGTCCGCGCGCCAGCCGGTGTTCGTAGCGCTGCATCGCGGCTTCGGCCGCCATGTCACCGGCGGCCGCGGCTTCGGCAATCTGCGGGCCATCGAGGTCGCGTCCAGTCTGTTGCCTGAAATCCGCGGCGAGGCCCGGTCCGGACAGGAAGGTCTCCTGGCAGCCATGTTTACCGCAATAGCAGGTCGGACCGGGTGTTTCATTGCCTTGCGGCCAGGGCAGGGGATTGTGCCCCCATTCTCCCGCTATGGCATTGGGCCCGGTCAGCACCCGTCCCTCGACCACGATGCCGGCGCCGCAGCCGGTGCCGAGGATCGCGCCAAACACGACGCCATGCCCGGCGCCGGCGCCGTCGCGGGCTTCCGACAGCGCGAAGCAGTTGGCGTCGTTGGCAAGCCGCACGGCGCGCCCCGTGGCTGCCGCAAGATCGCGGTCCAGCGGATGGCCGATCAGCCAGACCGAGTTGGCATTCTTGATCAGGCCGCTGGCCGGCGAGACGGTGCCGGGGATGCCGATGCCGACCGGGCAGGGGCGCCCCGCTTCTGCCTCAAGGGCGGCGACGAGATCGCGGATTGTCGAGACGGTGGCGGCATAGCTGCCGCGGGGCGCGGCGATGCGGCGGCGGGCGATGATTGCTCCGTCATCGGCCAGGACAATCCCCTCGATCTTGGTGCCGCCGAGGTCAATGCCGATTCGCATCGGTCACCCAGCCCCGAACAGCCTGTCGATATGGCGATGCAGGTCCGGCCAGGATTCCGCGCGGTGATGGCTGTCTGCGGCCGGTCCCAGCAGGGCCCCCAGGCGCGGGTCAGCGACGAAATGCAGACGATGCACCGCCGGTGCCAGGCGGGCCACCGAAGTGTGGTTCTGCGGGATGTCGTCGATGAAGACGGCCGGTGCGCCGACCTGATCGATCAGGGCGGCAACGGCGGGGCCCTTCGGACCACTGTTGGCGACCAGCGGGTAGGCCATGCCATGCCGGGTCAGGGCCCGTTCGCGGGCCGCCCGGGCCGGCAGCGGCACATTGCTGAGGATCACAACCTGTGCCTGCCGGCTCAGTTCCCGCAGGGCCTCGGCGGCACCATCCACAGGCATCAGCGATTCGGTCGCTTCGGCGAAGAAACCCTCCAGCAGGCCATGCAGATCCTCGGCCGGGACCACCGCGTCATCGTCGCGGCGGCGGATATTGCCGTAGAGGGCATAGGAGGCCCAGTCGAAATAAAGGCCGCGCCCCTCGAGAAAGCCCTCCAGTCCGCGCAGGAAGTAGAACAGCACCTCGTCCGCATCGGCGATCACCAGCGGCCGGCCGGGAACCAGCGACAGCGCGGCAAGCTGGGCGGCAACCGGATCCGGCAGGGGGGGGCTGGTGGTTGCTCCCGGGTTTGCTACAGTCTTCATTCAGGGGTCTCAAACGGCTTGGCCGGGCCCGGCGGGGATGGTACAAAACACTGGATATACTGGAAAACATAGCCCAGACGGGACGATAAGAATATCCGGGGAAGGCGGGCGATGAGCAAGACTGTACTGATTGTCGAGGACAACGAACTGAATATGAAGTTGTTCCACGACCTGCTGGATGCCCATGGCTACCAGACCCTCCAGACCAAGGACGGGATGGAAGCCCTGGCGATGGTACGGCAGCACCGGCCGGACCTGATCCTGATGGACATCCAGCTGCCGGAGGTTTCCGGCCTGGAAGTCATCAAATGGATCAAGGAGGACGATAATCTGCGTTCGATCCCGGTCGTCGCGGTGACGGCCTTCGCCATGAAGGGCGACGAGGAGAAGATGCGGGAAGGCGGCTGCGACGCCTATATCGCCAAGCCCATCTCGGTCGGCAAGTTCATCGAGACGGTCAAGCAGTTCCTGGAACCCGTCGCCTGAAGATCGCGTCCGATGACCGCGCGCATTCTGGTCGTCGATGACATCCGCACCAATATCAAGGTGCTGGAAGCCAAACTGACCAGCGAATATTACGAAGTGATCACCGCCGGCAGCGGCCCGGAGGCGCTGGATGCTGCCGCCCAGCAGAAGCCGGACCTGATCCTGCTCGACGTGATGATGCCGGGCATGGACGGTTTCGAGGTCTGCCGCCGGCTGAAAGCCGATCCGGACACTGCCTATATCCCGGTGATCATGGTCACCGCGCTCGGCGACCCGGAAGACCGGGTGCAGGGCCTCAGCGCCGGTGCCGACGATTTCCTGACCAAGCCGGTCGACGACATCGCCATGTTTGCCCGCGTCCGCTCGCTGCTGCGGGTCAAGCTGATGCTCGACGAGCTGCGGATGCGCGAACGCACATCGGCCTCGCTGGGCGTGATTTCGCCGCCGGTGCCCAGCCTCGACGAGGATTATTCCTCGGCCAGCATCCTGCTGGTGGAAGACAATCCGCGCGACCAGATGCGCCTGCAGCGCATGATCGAGGGCCAGTTCCGCACCGAAATCACGGCCGATGGTGCCGATGCACTGGCCCGCGCGCGCCGGCACGAATACGACTCGGTGGTGGTCAGCCTCAGCCTGCAGAATCCCGATGGCCTGCGGCTCTGTTCGCAGTTCCGCACCACCGAGGAAACCCGCAACGTGCCGATCCTGCTGCTGGTCGGGCCCGATGACCAGAAGCAGCTGGTGAAAGGCCTCGAGATCGGCGTCACCGACTATGTCGTGCGGCCGATCGACCGCAACGAGTTCATCGCTCGCCTGCGCGCCCAGGTGCGCCGCAAGCGTTATCAGGACCGGCTGCGGCAGCATTACCAGCAGAGCATCGAGATGGCGGTCACCGATCCGCTGACCGGGCTGTACAACCGCCGCTACATGGCCTCGCATCTGGCAACCCTGCTGACCCAGAGCGCGGCCCAGCACAATACCGCCGTGCTGATCATGGATCTCGATCATTTCAAGCAGATCAACGACACCCACGGCCACCCGGTGGGCGACGAGGTGCTGCGCGAGGTGGGCAACCGCATCGTGCGCAACATCCGCGGCATCGACCTGGCCTGCCGCTATGGCGGCGAGGAATTCGTCGTCCTGATGCCGGACACCGATCTCGACTCCGCCGAGATCGTTGCCAGCCGCCTGCTGCAGGCGATCGGCGAGAAGCCGGTCGGGGTGAAGACGGCGGCGGGCCAGCTGACCGTGACCTGCTCGATCGGCTGCACCGGGGCGCTGGCCGGAGACAGTGCCGAGAGCCTGCTGAAACGGGCCGACGACGCGCTATACGAGGCGAAGACCGGCGGCCGCAACCGGATCATCTACAGGCGCGCCTGAGCGCACTGCCGGGTATCCGCATAACGAAAAACCCCGCCGGGCTGCCCAGGCGGGGTTCCTGTTATCTGGCGCCTGCCCGTACGGGGCGGCGGCCGGAAACCTTACTTGATCTTGGTTTCCTTGAATTCGACATGCTTGCGGGCGACCGGGTCGTATTTCTTGAACGACAGCTTCTCGGTCTTGGTCCGCGGATTCTTCTTGGTCACGTAGAAGAAGCCGGTATCGGCGGTGCTCAGCAGCTTGATCTTCAGGGTGGTCGGCTTGGCCATGACACTGATTCCACGGGTTCGTACGGCAAGGATTGGCGGCGCAGCATAGGGATTCGCGGCGCGATGTCAACCGATTACCGGGGGGCCCCGTCCGGTGCCGCATTTGTCCAGCGGATCAGGGGCTTACCCAGCCGGTAGCACCAGAAGGCATGGCGGTCCGGGCGCAGGTCCGGCCCCAGTGTGGCCAGCTGGTCGAGCACGAATTCGGTGATGTCGGCCACCGGCAGGCGCCAGGCGGCCGGCAGGGGCCGGAAACCGAGGTCGAGCAGTTCCCCGGACCCGCCCAGGGTGACCGGCAGGCCGGTCACGTCGCACAGGAAGAACCGGGCGTGGAAGCGGATCGGGCTCTCTGCCGGGGTGATGGCCCGGCACAGATAGGTCAGTCCGGCCAGATCCGGCCGCAGCCGCCCGGCCGCCACCGGGCCCAGCGCGATGCCGGTTTCCTCCCAGGTCTCGCGCAGGGCCGCCACGGCCAGCGCAGTGGCCGTCCGGCGGTCTCCGGCTACATGCTTTCTCAGAAAATCATCGTTATATTTCAATAAATTTATAGGAGTTTCTGACCTGTCCTCTGCATCCAGGCGTCCGCCCGGGAAAGCATAGAGATTGGGCAGGAAGCGGTGGCGGCCAGCCCGGCGGCCCAGCAGCACCTCGGGCCCGTCCGGACCCCGGCGCAGCAGCACCAGGCTGGCGGCATCCCGCGGCGTCACCGGACGGGCAGCCATCATTCCCAGGACAGCTGGCGCCGGCCATGGCGCATGAAATGGAACGGCACCTGGCGGGCGGGATCGTCCATCGCCGCCGGTTCCAGCCACCCGGCTAGGTGCGCCAGAACATATTGCGTGATGCCCGGCAGCAGCAGGTCGCCGGTTTCCTCCGGCCGGATCCAGGTGAGCTTGTCGAGTTCGGCGGAGGGGCGGATATCGCCGCGTGCCGATTCGGCCGGGGCGGCGAAGAAACGGGCATCGAAGCGCCGCGGGCGGCCCGGCGGGGTGA
The DNA here is from genome assembly GCF_964218355.1 of Ferrovibrio sp. Classification (GTDB taxonomy): domain Bacteria; phylum Pseudomonadota; class Alphaproteobacteria; order Ferrovibrionales; family Ferrovibrionaceae; genus Ferrovibrio. The sequence goes on from NZ_CAXPMC010000020.1 coordinate 52,184, forward strand.
TCGCCCGGCAGATATACAGCAGCGGCGCCGGGTCGGGGATGAACCCGTCCGCGCAGAAGGCCGCCCAGCCCGGCGAGGGCGGCACGGCCGGCAGGCGGCCCGGGACTGCCAGCCGCAGGCCGGATTCCTCGAAGGTCTCGCGGATCGCGGCCAGAGCCAGGGCGGCGGCCTTGCGCGGGCCGGTGCGCCTGCTGCGGCCGAGCCGGGCCAGGCTGACCGGCGACAGCGGCGTGGCCGGGCGGATGCGGTAATCGGCTGGATCGAGGCGGCCGCCGGGAAACACGAAGCGGTTGGGCAGGAAGGCGCTGGCCCCATGACGTTCGCCCATCAGCACTTCCAGGCGGCCGCCGCGCCGGCGATACAGGATCAGGGTGGCGGCATCGCGCACCGGCTGCGATGCCGGCCTGGCTCCATCGCCGTCAGGCATGATCGGGTTCACCGCCGAAGCCATGCATGCGCTTGGCCCATTGCAGCCCGATCAGGCAACCCTTGATATGCGGCAGCAGCCACAGCGACAGGCCGAGCGTCAGCGGCAGCCACAGCACCATATGCACCCATTCCGGCGGCTGGACATGCTGTTCGAGCATCAGCATCAGCGGCACGATGATATGGCCGACGATCAGGATGGTGAAATAGGGCGGGGCATCGTCGGCACGGTGGCCGGCCAGTTCCAGTCCGCAGGAGGGGCAATGCCCGTTGACCTTCAGGTACCGGCCGAAGATGCGGCCCTGGCCGCATTGCGGGCAGCGGCCGCGCCAGCCACGCCGCATGGCATCGCCGGCCGGCCGCTCCGCCAGGTCGTCGAGCCTGAGCGGCATCACAGCCATCCCTTGCGCTTGAAGAACCAGTAGGGCAGCACGGCCGAGGCAATCATCAGCCCGATGGCGAGCGGGTAGCCGAAGCTCCAGTCCAGCTCCGGCATGTGCTGGAAATTCATGCCGTAGATGCTGGCGATCAGGGTCGGCGGCAGAAACACGGTCGCGGCAACCGAGAAGATCTTGATGATCTTGGTCTGCTGGATGTTGATCAGGCCGAGCGTGGCATCGAGCAGGAAATTGCCCTTGTGGGCGAGGAAGGCGGCCTGCTCGTTCAGCGACTGCACGTCACGCGCCAGGGTCTTCAGCCAGGTGCGGCTTTCCTTGGTGCCGCGCTGTTCGGCCATGGTTAGGTTGAGGAAGGCGATCAGGCGGGTCAGCGATACCAGGCTGTCGCGGATGCGCGAGGTCAGGTCCTCGACGCGACCGAGCTTGCGCACGGCATCCTCGAGATCGGTCTCGTCGGCCGATTCATGTTCGCCCTGCGGGGTGTAGCCGAAGATGTCGCGCGATACACCGTCGAGATCCTTGCCGGCATTCTCCAGCACGTCGGCCGCACGATCGATGATCGAATCCAGCAGGCCGCAGAGCACCGCATCGGGATTGCTGCGCAGACCGGGCTGACGCTGGGCGCGGGCGACATACTGGCGGAAGGACAGCGGATCGGCATAGCGCAGGGTGACCAGGGCCCGCGGCGTGCGCATGAAGGTGACGGCCGTCGTCTGCGGCAGCGGTGTCTCGGCATGGTACAGCACGTTGGCTGTCAGGTAGCTGACATCGCCCTCGCGATAGAGACGGCTGGAGGTTTCGATCTCCTGCATTTCCTCGCGGGTCGGCATGTCGAGTTCGAGCATGCCGTCGACGGCCTTTTCCTCCTCGGCTGTCGGCTCGATCAGGTCGATCCAGATCACGCCCTCGGGCAGGGGATTGCCGGGGTCGAGCGAGATGCGCTGGAATTCATTGCCTTGCGGCAGGTAGGCGTGAATCATGCGTGCCTTCCCTGTTTCTGGCCTGATCGAAAAATCGTGGTGTGGCGCCCTTTTAGACCCGTTTGAGGGCCGAGGGAAGCCCGGGAATCCGCCCCCGGCGATTTTGCCGCAGGGTCGTGACCCCGGGGTTACAGATCCGTCAGGGGCGAACCGGACTGGGTGCCGGCAGGGGCAGGCCGCGGGCCTGCAGCACTGCGCGCAGACGGTCCGGGTAGTCGCTGATCAGACCGTCGACCTTCAGGTCGAGCAGACGGTTCATGTCATCCGGGTCGTTCACCGTCCATGGCACAACCGCCAGGTTGCGGGCATGCGCGGTGGCGACAAGCTCGGCCGTCACGTTCCGGTGGAAGGGGGACCAGATGCCGCAGCCGGCGGCCTGCACCAGGGCCGGGGTCTGCGGGAAATCGTCGGCATCCAGCCCGGCAAGCCAAGGGCTGGCATCGGGCCGGCCGCGCTGCACGTTGTCGAAACTGGTGCCTTCGATGGTCAGGCAGGCGCGCGGAATATCCGGCGCCAGCCGCGCCGCTTCCTTCAGGCTGCGCCAGTCGAAGGACTGGATGGTGGCGCGCCGTTCGAGCCCGGCGGCACGGACGGCATCGACCAGGGCCACGGCCATCTGCTCCGGTGAGGCCGTTTCATCGGGCTTCAGCGGGTTGAGCTTGGTCTCGATATTGAACCGTACGTCTGCATTGCCGGCCTTGCGGACCAGCGCGAAGACATCCTGCAGCAGCGGCAGCTGCGTACCATCGACTGGTATCTGGTCGGGGAAGCCGCGGGCATAACGGCTCGACGGGTCCAGCCGGCCGACATCGAAGGCCTGCAGGTCCGCAATGCGGCTGTGCCAGATGGCCGGGCCGGGTGCCGCGATCCATGCGCCATCCTTGCGGGCCAGATGCGGCTGCAGCAGCGGATCGTGGCTGACCACCAGCTGGCCATCGGCGCTGAGGCCGACATCCAGTTCCAGCGTGGTGACGCCCAGCGACAGCGCCGTGGCGAAGGCAGGCAGGGTGTTTTCCGGCGCCAGGCCGCGGGCGCCGCGATGGCCCTGCAGGTCGAAGGCAGCAGCCGGCAGGGCCGCGGCGAGAATGGCGGTGCAGGCGAGGATACGGATCATTTTTTCTTCCGGCTGCGATGCTTGCTCCACGGCGCCTTGCTGCCCTGCCGCTTCTGCTCGGGGCGCTCCGCCGGTCTGCGGCCCCCGCGGCGCCCGGTATCGAGGCTGCGGCCCTCGCGGTCCAGCATCTCGAAGCGCAGGCCGCCGGTCACCGGCGTTGCTTCGGCCAGCCGCACGGCGACGCTGTCGCCCAGCCGGTAGCGCTTGTTGCCGCGCCGGCCGACCAGGGCGCGTTTCGCTTCGTCATGGGTGTAGAAATCGTCGCCGAGGCTGGAGATCGGCACGAAGCCGTCGGCACCGGTCTCGGCCAGTTCGACGAACAGGCCGAAGCGGGTGACGCCGGTGATGCGCCCGTCGAAATCCGCGCCGACATGTTCCGACATGTAGGCGGCGACGAAGCGGTCCATGGCGTCGCGTTCGGCCTGCATCGAGCGGCGCTCGGTCAGCGAGATGTGTTCGGCGGTCTGCTCGAAGGTCTCGTCTTCCTCCGGCGGCAGGCCGTCATCGCCCAGCTTCAGGCCGCGGATCAGCGCGCGATGCACCAGCACATCGGCATAGCGGCGGATCGGCGAGGTGAAATGGGCGTAGCGCGACAGGTTGAGGCCGAAATGGCCCTTGTTGTCGGGCGTGTAATAGGCCTGCATCTGGCTGCGCAGCACCACCTCGTTGACCAGCCGCTCGTATTCGCCGCCGCGGGCCGCTTCGAGGATGCTGTTGAAATGCATCGGCCGCAGGCCCTGGCCCTTGGCCAGCCGGTAATCCAGCGTGGCGAGGAACTTGCGCAAGGAATCGATCTTCTCGTCCGACGGCTGCTCGTGCACGCGGTACATGCAGGGCTGGCGGCGTTTCTCCAGCTCCTCGGCCGCCGCCACGTTGGCCGTGATCATGAAATCCTCGATCACCTGGTGGCTCAGCATGTGTTCGCGCGGGCGGATGGCAGCAATATGGCCGTCGCGGCCCATGACCACCCGGCGTTCCGGCGCGTTGATCGCCAGCGGCTGGCGGGCGGCGCGGGCTTCGTTCAGGGCGGCATGGCAGGCATAGAGCGGTTTCAGCACCGGATCGAGGAAGGGTGCGGATGCCTCGTCCGGGTTGCCGTCAATGGCCTGCTGCACCTGGGCATAGGACAGGCCGGCGGCGCAGCGCATCAGGCCGCGCACGAATTTGTGGCGCAGCTTTTTGCCCTTGGCGTCGAACCACAGATGCACGGCCAGGCAGGCGCGGTCCTTGCCCTCGACCAGCGAACAGAGATCGGCCGACAGCGCTTCCGGCAGCATCGGAACCACGCGGTCGGGAAAATAGGTCGAATTGCCGCGCATGCGGGCATCGTGATCGAGCGCGCTGCCGGGCTTCACGTAATGGGCGACATCGGCGATGGCGACGATGGCATGCCAGCCGCCCCTGTTGTTCGGATCGTCGTCGGGTTCGGCAAAGACCGCGTCGTCATGGTCGCGGGCATCTTCCGGATCGATGGTGATCAGCGGGATATCGCGCAGGTCGTCGCGGCCGCGCACCGTCACCGGCCTGGCTTTCTCGGCTTCGCGGATGGCGGCCTCGGAGAAATTCACCGGGATGCCGAAGCTGAAGATCGGAATCAGGCTCAGTGCCTTGGGGTCGGTGGCGCTGCCGATCACCTCGGCAACCCGGGCCGGCCGCAGGCCGAAGCGGCGGCCGGGCAGGGGCTGGGCCACCACGAACTGGCCGGACGATGCGCCGCCGTAATCCTCCGGCGCAATGACGTATTCGTGGCGCACCTTCTTGTCGGTCGGCTGCAGCCGGGCATGGCCGTCGGCATCGATGGTGAACAGGCCGAGCACCGGCTGTTCGTCCTGTTCCAGCCGTTTCATCACCCGGCCGGCATAGCGGTTGCGGCCGGCCCGGCTGAGGCGGGCCAGCACGCGGTCGCCGACGCCGGCTTCGGCTGCCTCGCGACGGCGCGCCTTGCCGCCGGTCTCGAAAACGATCTTCGGCGGATCGCCGTCGCCGGTCCACTCGACCGGCCGGCCGATCAGGTCGCCATGGCTGTCCAGCCGCACCAGGTCGACGAGGCAGACTTCGGGCAGCTCGCCCTTCGGCGTCATGCGTTTGCCATGGCCCTGCTGCAGGTCGCCGTCGGTTTTCAGTTCGCGCAGCAGTTTCTTCAGTGCCAGCCGGTCGTCGGCGCTGACATTGAAGGCGCGCGCGATTTCGCGCTTGCCGACCCTGCCCGGGTTCTCGGCAACATATTTCAGGATGTCCTGCTTGGACGGGAGGCCGGCCGCGACCTTCTTCTTCGCCACCGGCTAGGCCGCTGCGGTCTTCTTGGCCGCCGGCTTCTTCGCCGCGGCCTTTTTGGCGGCCGGCTTCTTGGCTGCCGCCTTTTTCTTCGGGGCGGCCTTCTTGGGCTTGGCTTCGGCCTTTTCCGCCTTCGGCGCAGCGGCCTTCTTCGCCTTCGGCGCGGCCTTTTTCTTCTTGCCGCCCTTGGCACGGGCGGCAATCGCCTCGATGGCCTGCTCCAGGGTCACGCCATCGGTCTCGACACCCTTGGGCAGCGGTGCATTGGTGGCGCCGTGCTTGAGGTACGGGCCGTAGCGGCCGTCGATCACGTTGATCGCCTCGCCATCATCGGGATGCTTGCCGACCTCGCGCAGGATGGTCAGCTGCGCGCCCTTGCGCGGACCCTTGCGGCGGGCATCGGCGGCGGCGATCAGCTCGACCGCGTGGTTGATGCCGATCTCCAGCGCCTCCATGGCGTCTTTCAGCTTGGTATAGGCGCCGTCATGCAGCAGATACGGCCCGAAGCGGCCGAGGCCGGCGACGATCTCCTTGCCGGTGCTGGGATGCGCCCCGACCACGCGCGGCAGGGCCAGCAGCTTCACGGCCAGTTCCAGCGTGACATCGTCCAGCGTCACGCCGCGCGGCAGCGAGGCGCGTTTCGGCTTGGTCTTGGCCTTGCCTTCGCCTTCGGCCTCGCCCAGCTGCACATAGGGACCGAAGGGGCCCTGGCGCAGGGTGATCATCTGGCCGGTGGCCGGGTCGGCGCCCAGCTCCTGCGGGCCGGAGATGGCGATGTCGCCATGACCGCCGCCGGCCGACAGCGGCCGTGTATAGCTGCATTCGGGATAGTCCGAGCAGCCGATGAAGGCGCCGGTGCGGCCGGCCTTGATGGCAAGCTGGCCCTTGCTGCAGGCCGGGCAGAGCCGCGGGTCCTTGCCGTCCTCGCGGGCCGGGAAGAAATGCTGGTCCAGCAGCGCGTTGATGGCATCGAGCACCTCGCCGCGGCGGCCCATCTTCTCGTCGATGCGGGTGACGGCATCCTTGACCGACAGCATGGTGGGGCTGTGGTCGTCGGCATGCAGGCTGAAATCCTGCCAGAAGTCGGCCAGCACCTGCTTCCAGTCGAGCTTGTGCTCGGCGATCTCGTCGAGTTTCTCTTCGAGGCCCGCCGTGAAATCGTAGGCGAAATACTGCTCGAAGAAGCAGACCAGGAAGGAATAGGCGAGCCAGCCGGCATCCTCGGGCTGGAAGCGCTTGTTCTCCAGCTTCACGTAGTTGCGGGCCTTCAGCACTTCCAGGATGGCGGCATAGGTCGATGGCCGGCCGATGCCGAGTTCTTCCAGCTTGCGCACCAGGCTGGCTTCCGAGAAGCGCGGCGGCGGCTCGGTGAAATGCTGTTCGGGCGTGATGCTGTCGCGGTCCAGCGGATCGCCGGTCACAAGCTTGGGCAGCCGGTTGTCGGCTTCCTCGTCGCCGGTCTTGTCGTCGATGCCTTCCTCGTACAGCTTGAGGAAGCCCGGCGACAGCACGACGGTGCCGGTGGCGCGGAACATGCCGGTACGGGCAGAATCGCTGATATCGATGGTGGTGCGCTCCAGCTCGGCGGATTCCATCTGGCTGGCCAGCGCGCGGACCCAGATCAGCTCGTACAGTTTCAGCTGCACGTCATCCAGATAGCGGGCGACCGCCTTCGGCCGGCGGCGGAAATCGGTCGGCCGGATCGCCTCGTGGGCTTCCTGCGCGTTCTTCTGCTTGGTCTTGTAGACACGCCAGCTTTCCGGCACGGCATCGCGGCCGAAATCCTCGCCGATCACGGCGCGGGCCGAGCGGATCGCCTCGTCGGCCATGCTGACGCCGTCGGTACGCATATAGGAGATCAGGCCGGTGGTCTCGCCGCCGATGGTGACGCCTTCATAGAGGCGCTGGGCGATCTGCATGGTCATCTGCGCCGAGAAGCCGAGCTTGCGCGCGGCTTCCTGCTGCAGGGTCGAGGTGGTGAATGGCGGCGCCGGATGGCGCTTGGCCGGCTTGATCTGCACGTCGACCACGCCATAGCGCAGATCCTGCAGCTTCGCGACCGCAGCCTTGGCCGCGGCTTCGGTATTGATGTCGAACTTGTCGAGCTTGCTGCCGCCCAGCTCGAACAGCCGGGCCTGCACCTTCTGGCCGTCCTTGTTCAGGAATTCGGCGCCGATGGTCCAGTATTCGCGGGGCCGGAAGGCCTCGATCTCGGTCTCGCGCTCGCAGATCAGGCGCAGGGCCACCGACTGCACGCGGCCGGCCGACTTGGCCGAGGGCAGCTTGCGCCACAGCACCGGCGAGAGGGTGAAGCCGACCAGGTAATCCAGCGCGCGGCGGGCCTGCTGGGCATTCACCAGGTCCATGTCGATGTCGCGCGGATGCGCCATGGCATCCAGCACGGCCGACTTGGTGATCTCGTTGAACACCACCCGCTTGACCGTCTTGTCCTTGACCACCTTGCGCTTGGTCAGCGCCTCCAGCACATGCCAGGAAATCGCCTCGCCCTCGCGGTCGGGGTCGGTGGCGAGGATCAGGGTGTCGGCGCCCTTGAGCGCACCGGCGATGTCGGAGACGGATTTCGATCCGCGCCCGGACATCTCGTAATGCATCTCGAAATCCTTGTCGGGCTCCACCGAGCCGTCCTTGGCCGGCAGGTCGCGCACATGGCCGAAGGAGGCCAGGACCGTATGGCCGGGACCGAGGTATTTCTCGATGGTTTTCGCCTTCGCCGGGCTCTCGACGACTACGACTTTCATAAGGCGCTGTTTTCCAACAAAAATTTTTATACGGGACAGCGACGGCGAGACCGGCGCGGCTCCCGGAACATGGGCGAAGCCCGGGGGCTTGTCAAATCGAGGGGGGCGGTCGTCCTCGTAAGCCTCTAGAATATATTTGGATTTTCAGGGGCTTCGGCGGGGTGGCCAGAGCCGGGCCGACTCAGGAGTAGCGGTCTTCCGGCGCCGGCTCCAGCGGGAAGGCGGCCACCAGCAGCATGCGCACGTCTTCGCTGCCGGCGGTCAGCGGCAGGGCCAGCCGTTCCCAGCTGCGCTCCACCTGCCAGGCCGAGCGCTTGTCGCGCGAGGTATAGTCGAAAGTGGCGGTATAGCGCCGCGACATCGGCATCCGGCTGTGCACCACGGCGTCATATTCGGTGCGCAGCAGCTCGGCCTGTTTCGCCGGCAGGCCGCTGACATGCTTGCCGGTCATGTCGACCTTGAACTGGTTGACGAAGGTCGAGCCGTAGAGGCGGTAGACGTAATCGCCATCATCCTTGCGCTCGACCAGCATCAGGTTGCCCAGCCAGGGCTTCATCTCGATCGGGTCGATATCGGCGCGGTCGGGCATGGACCGGCCCTGCCGCTTGCCGGCCCAGTAGGCATAGAGCGCCTGGAGCGTGTCCAGCGACAGCTGCGGTGCGCCTTCCAGCATGCGGCCCATGACGTCCGACCATCCCCCGTGGCGAAACGAATCGGTGGATATCCACTATATCCGGTGTTTCGCCTGACAGGTTAACGCAAAATCAGGGGATTGTCAGCCCTGCCGGCACATCCGCAGAATCGGATTCGACAGCACCGTGCGCACCAGATCGGCCTGCCGGCCACAGCCGGTCTTGGCGAAGACGGCCTTCAGCTGGGTCTTCACGGTATGCGGGCTCAGGCCGGTCCGCACCGCATAATCGTCGGCATGCTCGCCATCCAGCAGGGCGGCGGTCAGCCGCGCCTCGGCCGGCGTCAGCCGGAACTGTGCGGTCAGCGCCGCCTCGGTCGGCGTGATGCGGTCGTCGGGGTTGTTCACGAAGATGATGGCCGCCGCCTGCAGGCGGTCGGTACCGACCCGGTAGCCGGGCGCGGGACAGACCAGCAGCGACAGCGGCAGGCCGTCACGCCGCGGCATCACCAGCATGCCGGCATGGGACGAGCGGCCGGAAAAGCCCGCGACGGCCTCCCGGATCGTCTGCTGCAGCATCGGGTCGCGGTCATTGAACTGGGCGCGCAGCTGGCCGTGGCTGACGGTGATGCCCTGGCCTTTCCGCAGCAGTTTCTCGGCGACAGTATTGGAGAACAGCAGCCGGCCGGCGGGATTCACGACCATCACGCCGACGGCGAGTGCTTCGAGTGCGGCGAGGCCGATGCCGCCCCGTTGTTCCAGCCCGTGCAGCCTGCGGTACATCTGCAGGGCGCGGGTCAGATGCGGCAGCAGCAGGCCCACCGTCTGCCGGTCGTCCTCGGAATAGCCGCGGGCACCGTAGGCCCGGTGGATACCGATGCCGGCCATGGCGCTGGAATCCACGGCCAGCATGCCGCCGGCAAGATGGAAAACGCCAATTCCCTTGCACCAGTCGGCATACAATTCGGAATTCAGCAGCACGCTGTCGTCGACAAGCTGGTTTCCCAGCACCGGGATGCCGAAGCCGAGTTTCAGGGCGCCATCCACGTACATATCGGTGGCGTAGAAATGCGCTTCGTAATCGGCGAGCGCCTTGGCATCGTAATTGTCGGTATGCGACAGGATCACTGTCTGGCCGCTGGCCAGCTCGCGGAGCTGGATGGCGCAGCTGCCGGACTGGAAGGCCCGGGCCATCTCGGGCGCCACGTTGTGCCAGCCCTCGGGATTCAGAGCGGCGTCGTACAGCCCCTCCACCAACGCGGAAAACTGGCGCAGATCCATGCTACCCCCATCCCGCCGTTCCCGGCCGTGCCCCCGCACGGCGCCACTCTGGCACACCAATAGGTTTATTGGCAGGAATTTTCTTTGGCATACCCCGTTCGGGGGATGCCGCCGGCCTGGGCGATGAATACCGGTAGACCGGGGAATAGGCGATGCAGGGAGATCTGGCATCGGTATCGCCCCGCTACTTAACCGGGAGATCGATGAGATGAAAATGTCACTGGTGCTCGTCGCCGCAGCCATGCTGCTGGGCGCGCCTGCCGTTCAGGCGGCGGAGGATCCGGCCGAGGTGGATGCGGTGGTGGCCGCCACCAAGGCGGCCAATCCCGAAGTCTGCAAGGGCGGCGCCGCCGGCATTACCGCCGCAGTCAGCGCCCAGGTCCGGTCGCTGGCGCAGGCCGGCAAGATCAAGGGCAATCCGCAGGCGGTCGGCGCCGAGGCGGGCCAGAAGCTCAGCAGGAGCTGCATGGGCGGCTAAACCGCTGCATGCCGGACAAGGCCGCCGCCGGGTTTCGGCCGGGTGGCGGCCGATGCCTGGTGGGAGAGGGATGATGAGAAACCTGGCTGTGGCCGTGTTGGCCCTGATGACACTGGCGGCCTGCGCGACCAGCCAGAATGCGCAGCCGCTGGCGACGCCGCTGCCGCCGGCACCGCTGCCGGACTACAGGGTCGGCGACCGCTTCCTGTTCAAGGTCGGCCCGATCGAGGACCTGCAGAGCGTGATTGCGGTCGAGGCCGACATCATCACCTACCAGACCCGCGTGTTCGGCACCGTGCGGCAGTCGCGGGCCTTTGCCAATCCTGCCAACTGGTCGGGCGGCTCTTTCGCGGGGCCGATGAAGGTCGAGACGGAAGGCCGCATCGACAGCCTGTTTCCGCTGCGGGTCGGCAATGTCGCGACCACGAAGGGCGTCAATGAATTCGCCGGCCGGACCACCAAATTCACGCTGACCTGCCGGGTGCCGCGGCAGGAGAGCATCACGGTGACGGCCGGGCGGTTCGACACCATCGTTGTCGAATGCGAATACGTCCACGAGCTCGGCTCGTACTTTTTCACCTACTGGTACGCGCCCGCCGTCGGCCATTGGGTGGCGGTGCGTCGCGACGGCCGCTATCAGGAGCTGGCCTCCTGGACACGGGCCGGACAGTAAGCGCCACAGTGAGCGCCTTCGCCTGTCTCTGGTCAGCGCCCCGCAGGGCGGGCTAGTCTTCCGGTACAGGAATTCCGGGAGGAGAACAGGCGTATGGGCGGCGGATCGGACAGGGTGGCATTGGTGACCGGTGCGGCGCGCGGTCTCGGGCTGGCGGCAGCGACGAAATTCCTCGCCGAGGGCTGGAGCGTCGCCATGCTCGACGTTCTGGGGGATACCCTGCGGCATGCGGAGAAGGCGCTGGCGGCACCGGGGCGGACGCTGGCCATTGAGGCCGATGTCTCCGACCCGGCCGCCGTGCATGCCGCCGTGCAGCAGGCGAAGCAGCATTTCGGCCGCATCGACGCGCTGGTCAACAATGCGGGCATCGCCATCTTCAAGCCGATCCTCGAGGTCAGTCTCGAAGACTGGCAGCGCGTCATGGCAGTGAACCTGACCGGGCCGTTCCTGATGACCCAGGCGACGGCGCCGGTCATGCGCGACCAGGGCGGCGGCGCCATCGTCAACATCACCTCGATCTCCGGCCTGCGCGCCTCGACCTTGCGTGTCGCCTACGGCACCAGCAAGGCCGGGCTGGCGCATCTGACCAAGCAGCAGGCGGCCGAGCTCGGCGAATACGGTATCCGCGTCAACGCCGTGGCGCCGGGGCCGGTGGATACCGCCATGGCGAAAGCCGTGCACACGCCGGAAATCCGCGCCGACTATCACGACCACATGCCGCTGAACCGCTACGGCCTCGAAAGCGAACTCGCCAACGCGATCTTTTTCCTGTGCAGCGATCAGGCCAGCTTCGTCACCGGGCAGGTGCTGTGCGTCGATGGCGGCTTTGATTCCACCGGCATCGGCCTGCCGACCCTGCGCGGACAGCGGAAGAACAGCTGACGCTCTGAGAGCGGGGTCAGGCCCGCCCGCAGCATTGCTTGAACTTCCTGCCCGATCCGCAGGGGCAGGGGTCGTTGCGGCCGGGTTTCTTCGCCGGCTGCAGGTCGGTCTCGCCGTCGACATAGACCCAGCCGCCATCCGCCGCGTCACGCCGGAAGCGCGAGCGCTCGCGCAGGGCGCGCATCTGGCCCTGCACCTGGAAGCGCGCAACGAATTCCACGATGCCGGTGCTGTCATCCGCGCCGCCGTCCACGGTGTCGAGGATCTCCAGCCCCAGCCATCGCGTCGTCCGCATGCCGGCAAGAATGTCGGCCGCGTCGAAGCCGGCGCGATGCTCGGGCGCCAGCGTGCGGGCCAGATGCGCGACGTCGCCGCGCGCATAGGCCGTGTAGCGCGAACGCATCAGCGCCAGCGCCGTGGGGGCAGGCGCGCCGACCAGAATCGGGCCGCAGCAGGCCGCGAAAGACTGGCCGGACTGGCAGGGACAGGACGCCATCGAATGGGCGGCAGCTTACGCTGCCGGCTTCTCGTGATGCTCGGCCGGCCGGGCGAATTGCGGGAAGTTCGGATGCAGCACCAGCGGGATCACGTCGATATTCGTGAAGCAGGGATACAGCGGCAGGGCGCGGATGCGCGCCGCCACGGTGTCACTGTCCGGCAGGTTCCAGATCACGACGGTGCCGAGCGCATTGCTCTTGCGCCAGATGCCGACCAGTTCGCGCTTGGCGATGGCATTCTCGGAGGCGCGCCATTCCGCCTGCACCAGATCCTGGAATTTCTCGCCGGCGCGCAGATATTCGATCCGCACATCCACCATGTGCAGGATGCTGTCGGGCTTCGGTTTGCTGTCCGGCTTTTCATGGGCGGCCGGCGCCTTGGCGAACTGGGGGAAGTTCGGGTGGCCGATCAGCGGCGTGATCGTCACGCCGGTGAAGAACGGATACAGCGGCATGGCGCGGACCTGGTTGCCCAGCGCCTCGTGGTTCGGCACGTCGAGGATGAACATCGTGCCCATGCCGTTGGCCTTGCGCCAGATGCCGACGAACTGGCCCTTGGCCAGCAGGTCTTCCTCGACATCCCATTCGGCACGCACCAGCTGCTGCGCCCTGTCGCCCAGCGCCGAGAAATTGAACGTCACGTCGATCAGAAACAGCATGGGTCGTCCTTTGCGTCATTCTCGTCATCCCGGCCAGGCGGCGTTTTGCGCCGCGCGAGCCGGGATCCCATTCATTCGGTCCCGACAAAATGGGATCCCGGGTCTCCGCTGCGCTCCGCCCGGGATGACGGGTAAGAGGGGTCAGTCCACAATCCGCTTTTTCACATAGCTGCCCGGCGCGTCCTCGATCGCCTTCAGCTTGCCGGCGCCGGGCTGGCGCGCCGGCACTTTCGGGCCGGATTTCTTCGACAGCCACTTGTCCCAGTCGTTCCACCAGGAACCGACATGCTCGGTGGCGCCGGCGATCCAGTCCTCGACACTGGCCGGATTGGTCCTGGTGTCGTTCAGCCAGTGCTGGTACTTCTTGGCATTCGGGTGGTTGATCACGCCGGCGATATGGCCCGAGCCGGCCAGCATGAACCGCACCGGCCCGCCATAGAGATGCGTCGCCTTGTAGACCGAGCGGCAGGGTGCGATGTGATCCTCGCGGCTGGCCTGCAGGTAGACCGGAATTTTGATCCTGCCGAGATCCAGCTTCTCGCCGGCCAGTTCCAGCTTGCCCGGCTGCGACAGCAGGTTCTGCTGGTACATGTTGCGCAGGTAGAAGGTGTGCATCTTCGCCGGCATGCGGGTGCAGTCGGCATTCCAGTACAGCAGGTCGAAGGGGAAGGGCTCCTTGCCCAGCAGGTAGTTGTTGACCACAAAGGACCAGATCAGGTCGTTGGCGCGCAGCATGTTGAAGGTGGTCGCCATCTCGCCGCCGTCGAGATAGCCCTTTTCGCTCATCTTGCTGTCGAGATATTTCAGCGTGTCGTCGTCGGTGAAGACGCTCAGCTCGCCGGCCTCCGAGAAATCCACCTGCGCGGCGAAGAAGGTGACCGCCTTGATGCGGTCGTCGCCCTTCGCCGCCATCCAGGCCAGCGTGGAGGCCATCAGGGTGCCGCCGATGCAGTAGCCGATGGCGGTGACCTCGTCTTCGCCGGTGGCCTTCTTCACCGCATCCAGCCCGTCGAGGATGCCCTCGCGCATGTAGCTCTCGAAGGTCTTGTCGATCAGCGTCTCGTCGGGCTGGTTCCAGGAGACGACAAAGACCGTGTAGCCCTTTTCCAGCATCCAGCGGATGAAGGAATTCTCCGGCTTCAGGTCGAGGATGTAGAACTTGTTGATCCAGGGCGGCACGATGTACAGCGGCCGCTTGTAGACCTGCTCGGTCACCGGCGTGTACTGGATCAGTTGCATCAGGTCGTTCTGGTAGACCACCTTGCCGGGCGTGACCGCGATGTTGCGGCCGACCTCGAAGGCCTTGGCATCCACCATCTTGACGTTCAGCTTGCCCTTGCCGCGGTCGAGATCCTCCAGCAGGTTTTCGAGGCCTTTGACCAGGTTCTCGCCGCCGCTGTCCAGGGTGGCGCGCAGCACTTCCGGATTGGTCAGCGGGAAATTCGACGGCGACATCGCGTCGACGAACTGCCGGGTGTAGAAATCCACTTTCTTTGCCAGTTTGGGGTCCAGCCCGCCGGTCTGGCGCACGGTGTCCTGCATCCAGCGGGCGGTCAGCAGGTAGGACTGCTTGAGGAAGTCGAAGACGTGGTTTTCCTGCCAGTCGGGATGCCTGAACCGCTTGTCGCTCTTGTCGGGCTGCACCACCGGCTCGGCGGTCTTGCCGAGGAAGCGGTCGGCGGTATTCGCCCAGAGGGCGGCGTAGTCCTGCCACAGCTTCGTCTGCAGCTCGGCCAGCCGCTTGGGGTCGGCCATCAGCTGGGCGGTCATCGCCAGGAAGGCACCGCCCAGATTGAGGGGGTCGGGATGGGGCGGGGATGCCTCGTTCTGCTGGTGGGCGGCAAATTCCGAAAGCAACTTCTGGCTGCGCTCGGCGATCTTCGCCCAGTTCTGCGCCCAGACGGCCGGGTCGGGGAGTTTGATGTCACTGTCCGGTTGCTTCGCCATCCGACAGTCCTTATTCTCGGGCCCGTTTCCTCTGCCGTACGAATCAGGCACTTGCCCGGATTTGCACGACGTGATCTGAGGTTACGGGATCGGTCTGGGCCCCGCAAGACCGAGTTCCTGAAAGTCCGGCGACGCGGGGTGCGCGAATTGCCGCGCCGGTTTCCGGGCCGCGGTTTTACAGGCTGCAGCGAGTGGTAGGGGGATTTTGACATGGCAGGCATCGGCAGGGCTTCCGCCGGAACGGCGACCCGGGGCGCGGTTCGCATGCGCGGCGTGACCATGGCGGTCCTGCTGGCGGTCAGCCTTGGGCTTGGCGCCTGCTCGGTCCCGGAATGGGCCGACCCCACCGAATGGTTTGCCGGCGACGACACGCCGGCCCCGGCCGGCACTGCCGGCCAGCCGGCCAGCGCCCCGGCCGATGCCCGCTTTCCCAATCTCGGCCGGGTGCCGCCGCGGCCGGTGGAGCAGACCACCGCCGGCGAGCGCCAGCAGGCGATCAGCAGCCTGGCCGCCGACAGCGCCAATGCGAAATACACCGACGAGCAGCTGCGCGCCCGGCCGGCCGACAGCAACACGCCGCCGCCGGCCCCGCGCCAGCCGGTCAGCCAGCTGCCCTCCGCCGCGCCGGCCCAGCCGGCCGCGCCCCAGCAGGGCGGGGCGGGCCCGGTGACCCTGCAGCCGCCGGCGCCGACCGCGCCGCGGCCCGCCCAGCAGCCGGCGCCCGCCGCAACGGGCAATGCCGTGGTCGATACTTTCGCCCAGAGCCTGGCCCAGTCCTCGGCCACCACGCTGCCGCCGAACCTGGCCCAGTCCGCCGCCGGCGGCCAGCCGGGCGCGATGCCGGGCCAGCCGGGCTATGTCGCTCCCGTCGCCGGCCAGCCGGGCGGCAGCCAGCTGCTGGCGGTGATCCGCTTCAGCAACGGCGACACCGCGCTGGGCAGCGACGACCGCGCGCTGGTGCGCAAGGTGGCGGAGTATTTCAAGGGCCTCAGCGGCAAGGGCCAGCTGCGGGTGATCGGCTATGCCTCCAGCCGCACCGGCGACATGGAAGCCAGCGCCCATCGCCAGCTCAACTACAGCCTGTCGCAGAAGCGCGCCGAGGCGGTTGCCGCCGAACTCCGCCGCCGCGGGGTTGCCCGAGCTAGTATCGCGGCGGAGGCCCGCGCCGACGCAGCCCCGGTCTATTACGAGGCCATGCCGCGCGCCGAGAACTATAACCGCCGGGTCGAGATCTACCTCACCAACTGAGCAGATCACGACCGAGGAATGGCGGGGGCGCGGGGCGGAAAGCTGCCGCGCCTTCGTGCAACTGGACCCCTGTTTCCTGGACCTGACCAATGGATACCGAGTTTTACCGCATCAAGCGCCTGCCGCCCTACGTGTTCGAGGAAGTGAACCGGATGAAGGCGCAGGCCCGCGCCCGCGGCGAGGACATCATCGATTTCGGCATGGGCAACCCGGACAACCCGACGCCGCCGCATATCGTCGCCAAGCTGGTCGAGGCGGCGCAGAATCCGCGTGCCCACCGCTATTCGTCCAGCCGCGGCGTGCCCGGCTTGCGCAAGGCGCTGGCCAATTATTACGGCCGCCGCTTCGGCGTCGAGCTGGATCCTGAAAAGGAAGCCATCGTCACGCTGGGTTCCAAGGAGGGGCTGGCCAACCTCGCCATGGCGATCTCGGCACCGGGCGACACCGTGCTGGCGCCGAACCCGAGCTATCCGATGCATGCCTTCGGCTTTGTCATTGCCGGCGCCAATGTGCGCAGCGTGCCGATCGGGCCGGGCTTCGATTTCTTCGCCGGCCTGGACCGTGCCTACCGCCATTCCGTGCCGGCGCCGATCGCCCTGATCGTCAGTTTCCCGGCCAACCCGACCGCGATGACCGTCGATCTGGCCTTCTACGAGGCGATCGTCGATTTCGCCAAGAAGCGTAACATCTGGGTGATCTCGGATCTGGCCTATTCGGAAATCTATTTCGATGGCAACCCGCCACCCTCGATCCTGCAGGTGAAGGGCGCCAAGGATGTGGCCATCGAGTTCACCTCGCTGTCCAAGACCTACAACATGCCGGGCTGGCGCATCGGCTTCGGTGCCGGCAATCCGACGCTGGTCGGCGCGCTGGCCCGCGTGAAGTCGTATCTGGATTACGGTGCCTTCACGCCGATCCAGGTGGCGGCCACCGCGGCGCTGAACGGTCCGCAGGACTGCGTCGAGGATATCCGCAGGACCTACAAGGCGCGCCGCGACGTGCTGGTGAAGGGCCTGAATGCCGCCGGCTGGGCAATCCCGATGCCGAATGCCTCGATGTTCTGCTGGGCACCGATCCCGGACCGCTATGCCCATCTCGGCTCGGTGGAGTTTTCTAAGCTGCTGTTGCGCGAGGCCGAGGTCGCGGTCGCTCCGGGCATCGGTTTCGGCGAATACGGCGACAACTTCGTGCGGCTGGCCTTCGTCGAGAACGAGCACCGCACTCGCCAGGCGGTGAAGAACATCCGCAAGCTGCTGGGATCGCCCTCCAACCCGCCGGCCCCCGAGGGCAAGGCGGCCGCCAATGACTAAGGCTGTGGTCGGGAAAAAGGCCATCGGCGTCAGCCTGCCGCCGATGAAGGTCGGCATCGCCGGGCTGGGCGTGGTCGGTGCCGGCGTGGTGCGCCTGCTGGACCGGCATGCCGACATGCTGGCGGCCCGCATCGGCCGCCCGGTGAAGGTGGTTGCCGTTTCGGCGCGCGACCGGCGCCGCAAGCGCGACATGCCGAAGGGCAGCTGGCGCTGGTATGCGAAGGCCGAGGAACTGGCCGCCGATCCCGAGGTGGAGGTGGTGGTCGAACTGATCGGCGGTGCCGACGGCGTCGCCCGCCGGCTGGTCGAGGCCGCGCTGAAGGCCGGCAAGGGGGTGGTCACCGCCAACAAGGCGATGCTGGCCATGCACGGCGCAAAGCTGGCGGCCCTGGCCGAAAAGCATGATGCGCCGCTGGCTTTCGAGGCGGCGGTGGCCGGCGGCATTCCGATCGTCAAGGCCCTGCGCGAGGGACTGGCCGGCAACCGCATCGACAGCATCACCGGAATTCTCAACGGCACCTGCAACTACATCCTGACCGAGATGCGCACCACCGGCCGCGGTTTCGCCGAGGTGCTGGAGGAAGCCCAGAAGCTCGGCTATGCCGAAGCCGATCCCAGCTTCGATATCGACGGCGTCGATGCCGCCCACAAGCTGGCGGTGCTGACCTCGCTGGCCTTCAACACGGCGGTCGATTTCAGGGCGGTGCATGTCGAGGGCATCCGTCATGTCTCGGCGCTGGACATCTCGTTCGCCCGCGAATTCGGCTATCGCATCAAGCTGCTCGCCATCGCCCGGCGGACCCCCAAGGGCATCGAACAGCGCGTGCATCCCTGCATGGTGCCGGCCGACACACCGATTGCCCATGTGGACGGTGTGTTCAACGCGGTGGCAGCCGAGGGCGACTATGTCGGCCCGGTGCTGTTCGAGGGCCGCGGCGCCGGCAGCAACCCGACCGCCTCGGCCGTGGTGGCCGATCTTGCCGATCTGGCCGCCGGCCGCCGCGCGCCGGCCTTCGGCGTGCCGGCGGTGAAGCTGCAGCCACTGAAGGCTGCGGCGATGGCCGATCATGTCGGCCGTTTCTACATCCGGCTGATCGTGCGCGACCAGCCGGGCGTGCTGGCCGATGTCTCCGCCGTGCTGCGCGACCACAAAATCTCGATCGAGAGCCTGGTGCAGCGCGGCCGTGCCGAGGGCGACCGCCAGCCGGTGGCGGTGGTCCTGATCAGCCACGAGGCACGCGAGGCCGACATGGCGAGAGCCCTGCAGCGTATCGCGAAGCTGCGTTCGGTGCTGGAACCGCCGGCGCTGATCCGCATCGAGCAGCTCTGAGGGAGGCGTCCATGCCGCCGGCGAAGAAGAGCGTAGGCACGGCCAAAACCAAACCTGCTGCGCAGACCATCGCGGTGGAGCGCAATCTGACCCTGGAAGCCGTGCGCGTCACCGAGGCCGCGGCCATCGCCGCCGCCAGGCTGGCCGGGCAGGGCGACGAGATGGCCGCCGACCAGGCCGCCGTCGATGCCATGCGCACGGCGCTGAACGGCCTGAACATCGCCGGCACCATCGTGATCGGCGAGGGCGAGCGCGACGAAACGCCGATGCTGTATGTCGGCGAGACGGTGGGCAGCGGCAAGGGGCCGCGCATCGATATCGCGCTGGACCCGCTGGAAGGCTCGTCGATCACCGCCAAGGGCGGCCACAATGCGCTGACCGTGATCGCCTTTGCGAATGCAGGCTGTTTCCTCAATGCGCCCGATGTCTATATGGACAAGATCGCCGTCGGCGGCGGCCTGCCCGAGAATATCGTCGATCTCGATGCCGCGCCGGCCGAGAATCTGCAGAATCTGGCCGCCGCGAAAGGCGTTGCCGTCGCCGACCTGACCGCCTGCATTCTCGACCGCCCGCGCCATGCCGACCTGATCGGCCAGGTGCGGGCCGCCGGTGCCCGTGTCTCGCTGATTTCCGACGGCGACATTGCCGGCATCATCGCCACCACCGATCCGGATACCGGCATCGATATCTACATGGGATCGGGCGGCGCCCCGGAAGGCGTGCTGGCGGCGGCCGCCTTGCGCTGCATCGGCGGCCAGATGCAGGCCCGCCTGATCTTCCGCAGCGAGGACGAGCGTGCCCGTGCCCGCAAGCTCGGCATTGCCGATCTTGCCCGCAAATACAGCCTGACCGACCTGGCCTCGGGCGACGTGATCTTCGCCGCCACCGGGGTTACCGATGGCGACCTGCTGAAGGGCGTCAAGCGCGTGCCCGGCGGACATCGCGTGCAGTCGCTGGTGATGCGCTCGCAGACCGGCACCATCCGCCGTATCGAGGCGGTGATCCGGCCGCAGCCGTGAATGCCGTGACCGCCGTCGCGGAGGCCCCCTTTCTCGGCGTTGCCCGCTCGCTGCAGGGCCGGCGCTGGCGCCTGCGCAATGCCGACGAGCGGCTGGCCCTGGCCCTGGCCCAGCGCGCCGGCCTGCCCGAGGTGCTGGGCCGCGTGCTGGCCGGCCGCGGCGTCGATCCCGACAGCCTCGACGACCACCTCAACCCCAGCCTGCGCCGCCTGCTGCCCGATCCCTCGCGGTTCCGCGACATGGATGCGGCGGCCGACCGGCTGGCTGCCGCCATCATCGCCGGCGACAGCGTGGCCGTGTTCGGCGACTATGATGTGGACGGTGCCACATCCTCCGCCCTGCTGGCCCGTTTCTTCGCATCGCTGGGCCGGCCGCTGCGGGTCTATATCCCCGACCGCCTGAAGGAAGGCTACGGCCCCAATGCGCCGGCTTTGCGCGCGCTTGCCGCCGAGGGCGTGAAGCTGGTGATCACGGTCGATTGCGGCACGCTGGCCTTTGCACCGCTGGAAGACGCCGCCGCCGCCGGGCTGGAAGTCGTGGTGGTCGACCACCATCTGGCTGAACCGGAACTGCCGCGCGCCGTGGCCGTGATCAACCCGAACCGGCTGGACGAGCAGCCGGGCTTCGGCCAGCTTGCCGCCGTGGGCGTCGCCTTCCTGCTGGTGGTGGCGGTCAACCGCCGCCTGCGCGAGCGCGGCTTCTACAATGCAGATACCCGCCCGGAACCCGACCTGATGGGCTGGCTCGATCTGGTGGCTTTGGGCACGGTGTGCGATGTCGTGCCGCTGACCGGCGTGAACCGCGCGCTGGTTGCCCAGGGCATCCGCATCCTGCGCGGGCGCGGCAATGCCGGGCTGGCGGCGCTGGCCGATGCGGCCGGCATGGCCGAGCCGCCGGGCGCCTATCACCTCGGCTTCCTGATGGGGCCGCGGGTGAATGCCGGCGGCCGGGTGGGGCGCGCCGATCTCGGCACGCGGCTGCTGGCCTGCGACGATCCGCGCGAGGCCGCCGCCATGGCCGCCGAACTCGACCGCTACAACCGCGAGCGGCAGGAGATCGAGGCCGGCGTGCTGGCCGAGGCGATGGCCGAGCTGGAGCATGTGCCCGACGAGGCCGCGCTGGCGCTGGTGGCGCGGGCCGGCTGGCATCCCGGCGTGATCGGCATCGTCGCCGCCCGCATCCGCGAGGCGGCCGGCCGACCGAGCTTCGTCATCGCGCTCGACGACGAGTCAGGGCTCGGCAAGGGCTCCGGCCGCTCGATCCCCGGCGTCGATCTCGGCGCGGCGGTGGTGGCGGCCGGGCAGGCGGGGCTGCTGGTCAATGGCGGCGGCCACGCGATGGCGGCGGGCCTGACCGTCGAGGCCGCGAAGCTGAACGAGCTGAAGGCCTTTCTCAACACGCGGCTGGCGGCGGCGGTGGCGGCGGCCGGCGCCTCGGCCAGCCTCGGCATCGACGGCGCGCTGGGCATCGGCGGCGCCAATGCCGCCCTGTTCGACCAGCTGGAAAAGCTCGGCCCCTATGGTTCCGGCAATCCCGAGCCGCGGTTCGCCCTGCCGGCGGCCCGCGTCGTCACCGCCGATGTGGTGGGCGAGAAGCATGTGCGCTGCCTGCTGGCGGCGGCAGATGGCGGCGGCCCGCGCCTGCGCGCCATCGCCTTCCGGTCGCTGGACGGCGAGTTCGGGCCGGCGCTGCTGCAGGCGCGCCAGACCGGTGCGCCCCTGCACCTGGCCGGCCATCTGCGCGCCGATCACTGGCGCGGCGAGCGCCGGGTGCAGTTCGTGCTGGAGGATGCCGCGCGGCCCTGACCGGCGGCGTTCAGGGCGCCGGGCTGCCCGGCGGGTCGGCCGGCGGCAGCACCCGGCCGCGCACCCGCTCGCGGTGCAGCACATACAGCCCGCTCGCGACGATCAGCAGGATGCCGGCGGTGGCCATCTCGTTGGGCACGTCGCCCCAGACCAGCCAGCCGATCAGCAGCGCCCACAGCAGGCCGGTATAGCGCAGCGGCACGATCACCGGCACTTCCGCATGGCGGAAGGCATCCACCACCAGCAGGTAGCCGGCGGCGATGAACACCGCGGCGATGCCCAGCAGCAGCAGTTCGTACCAGCCCATCGGCACCCAGCCTTCCACCGTCGCCGCCGCCGACGTGACCGCGGCCATCATGCCGACATTGGTGAGGATGACGATCAGCGATGGCACGCCCGGCGCGATGGCGCGGGTGACCAGGTCGCGCACCACCAGGCAGCAGACCGCGGCGACGGCAACCAGCGAATAGGCATTGAAGCTTTCGGCGCGCGGCTGCACCACCAGCAGCACGCCGATGAAGCCGGCCACCACCGCGCTCCAGCGCCGCCAGCCGACCGGCTCGCGCAGCAGCAAAGCCACCGTGGCGGTCATCATCAGCGGCGAGGCCATGTTGATGGCCATCATGTTGCCGATCGGCATCTGGAACAGGGCGAACATGTAGAGATAGCTGCCGAACAGGTCGGCCAGGCTGCGCATCAGCACGCCGCGGTCCAGCGCACCGGCAATCTGCCGGGTGGCGCCGGTGGCATGGGCGGCAGCCAGGATCAGCAGCAGGGCGATGCCGCCGCGCACCGCCATCACCTGGCTGGTCGGCACCGTGGCGAAGACCAGCTTGCACAGGGCCTCGTTGACCACGAACAGGATGATGCCGAGCGACATGGCGAGGATGCCGCGGCGGTTGCCGGACCCGAAGATCCGCTCGTAAAGCATGATGGTACCGGACTGGAGAGGGAGGGGGCAGAAAGCAGAGAACAGAGGGCGGGCGTTAAGCCTTCCCGCCGGCATCGGGCGCCGCGTGGATCGGGTCGACCCAGAACACGGATTCAGGCTTTTCCACCGGCTCGATGTCGAGATTCACCACCACCGGGTCCTGGCCGGAGCGCACCAGCACGCATTCCAGCGTCTCGTCGGTGCTGGCATTGATTTCCTGGTGCGGCACATAGGGCGGCACGAAGATGAAATCCCCCGGCCCGGCCTCGGCGGTGAATTCGAGCGCGTTGCCCCAGCGCATCCGCGCCCTGCCTTTCACCACGTAGATCACGCTTTCGAGGTCGCCATGGTGATGGGCGCCGGTCTTGGCGTCGGGGTGGATATGCACGGTGCCGGCCCAGATCTTCTGGGCGCCGGCGCGGGCGAAGTTGATCGCCGTGGCGCGGTTCATGCCGGCGGTCTTGCCGGCGCTGGTCGGGTCCAGCCTGTCGGCCGGGATCACCTGCACGCCGTCATGCTTCCAGTCGGTGGAATGCGGGTGATCGGCGGCGTGATCGTGACCCATGACTCGGCTCCTGCGATGCTGAAAGCCGGATGGTAGGCAGCCGCCCCCGCCGGGGCAAGGGGCGCGGGCCCGGCAATGGCGGCTAACCCCCGGATTCCATTGACCTGTGCCGTTTCCGGCCGCCGCGCCGAAGCGCTTGATTTGTGGGGCGGAACCCGGTACACAGCCCTCCGCCGCGCGGTTTCTGCCGCGCCGCCAGGCCGACCCCATCGTCTAGAGGCCTAGGACGTCACCCTTTCACGGTGAAGACACGGGTTCGACTCCCGTTGGGGTCGCCAGCTTCCAGGCCAGCGACAGCACAGACCAGACGCACAGCCGATGCCCGCTGTGCATGAATGCGCGCGCATGGCCGCGCGATTGCAACTCCGGTTTTATGACATTTGCCGAAACGGCACAGAAAACGCATGGCGCCATGCGCTGCGGGCCAGTTTTGTATTGACCCGCTTTCTTTTGTCATAATGTAATATCGATATAACAAAAGCGGAAAGATCGATGCGCCCCGTAGCCTGCAGCCCGACATTCCTTTGCGCATCCCGGCCCGTCTGTGCATCCCGGCCGGGTCCGGCTGCAAAGGCGCGGCAGTCATGATCGCGGTCCGGGGCGCCGCCAAGATTTTCGTCGCGCGCGGCGCCGAGGTGCCGGCGCTGCTGCCCACCGATCTCGACATCCCGTCCGGCCGCTTCGTGTCCTTCGTCGGGCCGAGCGGCTGCGGCAAGTCCACCCTGCTGAACATGATCGCCGGCATCGTCGCGCCCTCCTATGGCGAGATCGAGCATGACGGCGCCGTCGTTTCGGGAATCAACCGGAATGTCGGCTACATGACCCAGGCCGACAGCCTGCTGCCCTGGCGCAGCGCCGAGGAGAATGTGTCGCTGCCGCTGATCCTGCGCGGCTGGCCGCGCGACAGGATCGCCGCCCGCGTCGACAGCATGCTGGCGATGGTGGGGCTGACCAAGTTCCGCCGGCATTTCCCCGCCGAGCTGTCGGGCGGTATGCGCAAGCGCGTCGCGCTGGCCCAGGTTCTGGCCTACGACCCCGGCACCCTGCTGATGGACGAGCCCTTCGGCGCGCTGGATGCCCAGCTCAAGCTGGTGATGCAGAACGAGCTGGCCCGCATCTGGGACGATACCCGCAAGACCATCGTCTTCGTCACCCATGACCTGGCCGAGGCGATCGCGCTGTCCGACGAGGTGGTGATTTTCAGCGGCCGGCCGGGCCGCATCAAGTCGGTGCGCAAGATCGACCTGCCGCGGCCGCGCGACGTGTTCCGGCTGCAGTTCGATCCGGCCTTCCGCGCCCTCTACAACGAGCTGTGGGACGCACTCGCCCCGGAGATCGGCGCGGAGGCCCGGGCATGAACGACAATGCCGTCGACACCCGCCGCGCGGCCGCCGCGGCCGCCGATATCGAGCGCACGCCCGGCCATGTGGTGCCGGGCCAGTTCCTGCGCGCCGCCGAGCGGGCCGAGCGCAACCGCCGCTGGAGCATCCGCGTCGGCCAGGTCGCCATCGGCATCCTCGTGCTGGCCTTGTGGCAGGGCGTTTCGGGCTGGCTGATCGATCCGTTCTTCATCTCGTCGCCGGCCGATGTGGCGGTGCGCCTGTGGTCGTGGACCATGAACGGCACCCTGGCCGGCGCCTTCGCCTATACCATGCAGGCGATGATCCTCGGTTTCGTGCTGGGCAGCCTCAGCGGTTTCACCGCCGGCTTCCTGCTCGGGCGGTCGGACCTGCTGGCGCGGATCTGCGACCCCTATATCACGGCGATCTACTGCCTGCCGAAGATCGCGCTGGCGCCGCTGATGATCATGTGGTTCGGCATCGGCATCGAAAGCAAGATCGCGATGGCGGCGCTGATCGTCTTCTTCCTGGTCTTCCTCAACACCTTCGCCGGCGTGCGCGATGTCAGCGCCATCCACCTGAACACCGCGCGGATCATGGGCGCCAATGGCTGGCAGCTGCTGCGCTACGTGATCTTCCCGTCGGCGGCGGCCTGGGTGCTGACCGGCCTCAAGGTCTCGGTGCCCTATGCGCTGATCGGCGCGGTGGTCGGCGAGCTGATCTCGTCCAATCGCGGCATCGGCTTCCTGATCGGCCAGGCCTCCGGCCTGTTCGACACCGCCGGCGTGTTTGCCGGCCTGGTGGTGCTGGCGGTGACCGGCATCGTGCTGAATGCCGGCCTGAAGATGCTGGAACGCCACCTGCTGCGCTGGCGCGACGGGGCATGAGGCAGCGGACAGGATACGGAAAGGCGGAACGGAACGGCCATGGCTTATGATCTGAAGATTACCGGCGGCACCATCGTGGACGGCAGCGGCGCGCCGGGCTATCGCGGCGATGTCGGCATCCGCGACGGCCGCATCGTCGCCCTGGGCGATGCGCCGGATGCGGCGACGCGCAGCATCGATGCCGGCGGGCTGACCGTGGCGCCGGGCTTCGTCGACATCCACACCCATTACGACGCCCAGGTCTTCTGGGACCCGATGCTGACCATCTCGCCCTGGCATGGCGTGACCAGCGTGGTGATGGGCAGCTGCGGTTTCGGCATCGCGCCGACCCGGCCGAAGGATCGCGGCCTGATCCTGCGCACGCTGGAGCGGGTCGAGGCGATGCCGCTGACCGCGCTGGAAGCGGCGCTGGGCGACGACTGGCCGTTCGAGAGCTTTCCGGAATATCTCGGCGCGCTGGAACAGCGCGGCACGGCGATCAATGTCGGCGTGATGATCGGCCATACGCCCACGCGGCTGTATGTGATGGGCGAGGCCGCGGTCGAGCGGGCCGCCACCGAGGACGAGATCCGGCAGATGCAGGATATCGTGCGCGACGGCATGAAGGCCGGCGCCATCGCCTTCGCCACCTCGGTCTCGCCGATCCATATCGGCTTCGACGGCAAGCCGATCCCGAGCCGGCTGGCCGGGATCGACGAGCTGCGCGCGCTGGCCCGCGCGGTCGGCGATGTCGGCCGCGGCGTGATCCACTATAACGGCGCCCGCGAGCCGCTGTTCGACCAGTATCTGGCCATGCATGAGGAAAGCGGCCGTCCGGTCTGCTGGACCGCGCTGCTGGCCGGCCAGCTCGGGCCGGGCCGCCACCGCGAAAGCCTGCAGCGCACCCGCGACCTGCTGGCCGCCGGCAAGCCGATCTATCCGCAGGTGGCCTGCCGCCCCATCGTCAGCGAATTCGATTTCCGCTCGCCGGTGGTGTTCGACACCTGGAGCCTGTTCCGCCCGGTGCGGCTGGCGAAGGGCGAGGCCGAGCTGTTGGCGATCTACCGCGACCCCGGCTTCCGCCGGGATTTCCGCGAGGAGGTGGCCGGCCGCGGCGGTCGCGACGGCGATTTCTCCGGCGGCCGCGACGAGGGCGAGATGCGCCGGGCCTCGTGGCGGCTGACCGAGATCAGCTATTGCGAGCCGCATCCGGAGCTGGTCGGCCGCAGGGTGGAAGAGGTGGCCGCCGAACGGGGACTGCCGCCGACCGACCTGATCCTCGACCTGGCGGTGGAAAGCAACCTGCGCACCCGTTTCCGCATGCCGCTGGTCAATTTCCAGGAAGACGAAGTGCAGGAACTGCTCAGCGACCCCAATACCGTGGTCGGGCTGGGCGATGGCGGCGCGCATCTCTCGCAGCTCTGCGATGCCTGCTATGCCACCCATCTGCTGGGCTACTGGGTGCGCGAGAAGGGCGCCTTCAGCCTGGAGCAGGGCGTGCACATGCTGACCGGGCGCACGGCGGAGATTTTCGGCATCGCCGATCGCGGCCTGCTGAAGACCGGCCGGCCGGCCGATGTGGTGGTGTTCGATCCGGCCACCGTGGGCGCCGGCCCGCTGGAGCGGGTCTACGACCTGCCGGCCGGTGCCGACCGCCTGATCTCGCGGCCATCGGGCATCCATACCGTGGTGGTGAACGGCACCGTGCTGCCGCCGCCGGGCGAACCGATGCCGGCCGGCACGAAGCTGCCCGGCCAGGTGCTGCGCAGCGCCGCCGCCGGCTGACACATCACAGGAGAGTCTGCGTCATCAACTCAGGAGGGGAATATGCGGGATATCGAACGTAGGTCTTTCATGCAGGGCGTTGCCTCGGTGGCGATGCTGGGCGGCTTCGGTGCGGCGGGGATGGCACCGGCAGCCTTCGGGCAGACGGCGCTGGAGGCGTCGAGCCTGCGGTCGAATGCCAAGTCGTTCCTCTGGGGCGCCGAGGATTTCGCCCAGGGCACCGGCCTGTTCACCGGGGCGGGGCTGAAGCTGTCGCTGGCGGCGACCAACCGCGGCGTCAACCAGGATGCGCTGATCGGCGGCGCCGCCGATATCCTGCTGGGCGCGCCGACCCAGAACATGCGCGTGCAGATCCGCCGCCAGCCGGTGAAGATGATCTGCGGCTGGGTCAACAAATTCGCCTCCAACGTGGTGATCCGCAAGGCGGCGGCCGACAAGGCCGGCGTCACCGAGGCCTCGGCGCCGGTGCAGAAGGCGGCCGCGCTGCGCGGCCTGAAGATCGGCACCACCGGCCCCGGCGGCGGCCCGGACCAGCTGGCGCGCTACCTGATGCGCATGGCCAAGATCGATCCGGCCACCGATGCCGAGCTGGTGCCGATCCAGGGCGGCGGCGCCGCCATCCTGGCCGCCTACGAGCGCGGCACCATCGACGGCTTCGTGCTGTCCTCGCCCACCTCGGATGTGGCGATTTCCAAGTTCGGCGCGGTCTACCTGTTCAACATGGTGACCAACCCGCCGCCGGAGCTGGAGGATTACCTGTACATCACCGCCAGCGTCAGCGAGAAGACGGCGAAGGAAAAGCCGGCCGAGCTGACCGCCTACTGCAAGGGCATCGCGCTGGCTTTGCGCGGCATCAGCGGCGATCCGGCCGGGTTCAAGGCCTGGGCCAAGACGCATTTCGGCGACATGGACCCGGCGCTGTTCGAGACGGCCTTCTCGAACAATATCGGCATGTACATGAAGACGCCGGTGCCCAGCCGCAAGCAGTTCGACCTCAATCTCGAATTCCTCGATGCCGAGCTGAAGCAGCTGGCCCAGCCGGGCATTCCGGCGGGGTTCAGGTTCGAGGATGCCTATGATCTCAGCTTCGCCGAAAAGGCGATGGCCTCGCTCTGACCGCAGCGGACGGGCCGATGGGGAAGGAACGGGGCGCTGCGGCGCCCCGTTCTGCTTTCAGGGCGGGCCGGGAGCCGGAGCCGGAAGGGTCATCTGTGTGCTGGCATCCCGCCCAAGCTCTGGGGGGCAATTGGGGCTAACCGTCAAGCCGAGGGCTCGGTAGAGGAATGATGTAGCAAGGCGGGGGTGTTTTGATGATAGTTTATTGAAGTAATTCTAATAATCCGATATTCGGAATTGATGATACGCCAAGCAACTTATTGTTGTGGAAGGATAAATTTGACACTTCGCGTTCCTCTACCCAGCATAAATTTGTTCTTCATATAGGCTAAATTAATTGCCGTTTTAGTCGAAAATAAGCTTGGTGCGTACTTGCAAAGGGGATAAGCGCCCAACATCTATTCAACTAGGCTGCGCTCTTGGGTTGAGGCAAGTCGATATGGTCGCGATTGGTGAGTCGCGGCGTGCCCGCGACTGTCAAATTGAACAGGTCGGCAAGGCCCGAAATGGCAAGCCGCGATACTGGTGCCGCGTTCATGGAGCATCGGCTACCGGGCACTACGGTGTGCGGCTAGCTCAGTGCGAATCGGCATACCGAGATACTGCACAACTTGGCGAAGCCCTAGAGCTACGAGATTCCGACTACCCGGGGGGTATCGCACTCTGGGGGGTCGTGGCGCCAGTGTATGACACGACGGGGCTCCCTCCTGATCGCGGCGTGCATGTCCATGCACGGCACGAACACAACGGCAAGAAACAGATTGATGCCACGTTTCCAGCCGTCGTTATGGCTTACAACAAAGGCGACCTATTTGCCGACGGGCGACTCCTGATTTCTCAAGAGGCTGCAGTCAGCTACTATATCTCTAAATTCATCGGGCACCCGGTAAAGCATCTGTTCTGCGTAAACTGCGGCGAGCTTCACCTTGATGCAGACTATTTTGCCGTTCACCCGCATCGTAAGCATCTATGCCATGGTTGCGGAAAGTATTTCAAAGATCCGTCCGGGGAAAGTGTCTCCAATCCTATTGCGTATCTTCCCAATCTTAGAGCGGATGCGCGGAAGACAAGAGAAATCATCCGGACATCAAAGGTATTGGAGGTTTCGCAGGCCGATCATCCGGGGGGTATTCAAGTCTGGGCGTCGAATCCTGCAATACTATGGACGCGTAACTTTCCCGAGGAGGAAGGCATTCACGTTCATCTGTATGGCGCCGACAACAATTGCCTAGATAAAGATGACACATACGGAACCGTGATAATCGACGGCGTAAAGCTGGATGAAGATTTGGTCGGCTACCTTATGGCCCAACGATCACTTCAATACTTGGCCAACAAGGTGGTCAGCCTGAATTGTCCGACGTGCGGAGCTTCACACTTTGATCGCAGCGAGAAGGCGTTCTATCCGCACCATGAGCATGAATGTGAGGCTTGCGGTTCAACATTTGTAGCGCCTGGGCGTCGACGGAAAGTAGTTTGTAATCCACTGGTGGAAATTCTTGATAGGTTGTGCGAATCAGCGGGCCGATTGCACGGAGAGCGAGCTAGATGAAGGGCTATATCTATATAACTGGCAAAGGCGCTGACCCGGGATTGTTCAATAACTTGAATGATCCGATCTTGTTTGCCAAAACACCGACGCTGGGCGCCTGCATGCCGAATATTCGCCGCCTTGTGACTAAAGGCGACTTTGTTTTCGTTGTTAGTGGGAAAACGGCCAGGGTTCAGCAGTACGTCGTTGGCGGTTTCAAAGTGAATGAAAAGATCAGTGCGCTCGCGGCGTTTCGACGGTTCCCTGAAAATCGCCTAGAGATGGGCGAGAATGGGCTGCAGGGGAATGTTGTGGTCGATGGCGCTGGAAAAAAACACCAGCTTGACCATCACTCGCCAGACACCTTCGAGAAGAGGATAGAAAACTATCTGGTAGGAACCGATGGGATCGCGCTGGAAACGCCAAGAGAGGTTGAACTGGGGCGTCAGCAGACGCTTTCAAAGCTATCCCAAATACTGAATCGGCCGCGCGGGAATCGCGTGATTGACGTGATGAGTCGTTGGTCAAAGCTTGATGAAAAGCAGGTCAACGATATGCTGGATTGGTTGAGGGGAATTAAAACCGATTCGGTGTAGTTAATGAACAAGGCTGCGGACGTCCTGCGCGAGCTTTCGCTATCGGAATCGGAAATAGCCGACCGGTCAAAACTACCTCTTGCCACTGTCCGTAGTATTTTAGCGGGAGGTGATCCGACCCTTGCGGATCTACGTGCATTGTCACGTGGCTTGCGGATTCCATTGCGAGTATTCGCTACCGGACTCCCTGCATTAAAGTCGGAACAGAATCTATCTCTGCTCTTCCGTAATACGCCGGGCAAAGAAAGGCGGCAGTATGAGGTCACGGTAGAGTCGGTGGCTAGTTTTGTCGACGCGTCACTAAAAATTCTTCCCAATAGGATCGGTAATCCACAATGGCTTTCGGCGTTCGACTATTCCGAAGAGACTTATGCTGAGGCGCATAGGCTAGCGGAACTGTTCCGAATGCAATTCATTCCGGATCGCCAGGATGAACCGATTCCGGATTTAGCTCAGGTCATCGACGCAGAGGGCTTAGCTGTTATTGGACGGCTGAACTTCTCCCAGTACGAAGGCGCTTCAGTCATCGCTGGTGGGCATGCATTTGTGTTCGTCTCGCCGCGCTTTGCGAGCAGGATGCTCTTCACTTTGGCCCACGAACTTGGGCACATCATTGCGCATCACCGTTTCGGCCATGCGGCAATATTTGAGCGTGCTTCAAGTATTGGGCGGGCGCGGTCAAAGTCTCGTAGCGAGGCATTTGTAGATGCATTCGCTTCTATTCTTTTGTTACCCGACCAGGGCGTCGGAAGAACTCTAAAGACGGTTCGAGACGTGTTGCGTATTGATACGCCGCAGCTAGGTGATATCGAAATATTACTGTTGGCGCGCATTTATGGAGTGAGCTTCGACGTTGCGGCTCGTAGGTGCGAGAATCTCGACTTGCTCCCAGCGGGAGGGGCAGTTGCGCTCGTGGATGAGCTAAAGCGAGCACATGGCAGCGCAGAGAGGCGGGCAAAATCTGCAAACCTGCCACCAAGAGTCAGTGTAGTGATTCCGCGCGTTTCTTCCAGCCTACTTCAGTTGGCCGTTGAGAAGGTTAAGGCAGGGGAGGTCTCTGCGGGTTGGTTATGTGATCAACTTGGCATCTCTGTCGAAGAGCTATACGCCGCACATGCGGGGCCCAACATTGACTCAGAATTACGTCATTGATGCTAGCTCCGCAATAAACCTCCTGAATGCGGGCGCATTGGGGGTAGTGTGCAGGCTGCGTGGATGCCGCTTGTGGCTGACCCCCATTGTTGTTAGCGAGTGCAATCCGACCCATGCAGCAGAAATTCTATCTCTTCATGAAGGTGGGCAGTGTGACTTTGTGGACGAAAGCGTCATTCCTGCTCAACTATTCACCGACTTGTTGAGTGCGCATGACTTGGGGGAGGGTGAGACAGAGTCGATCGCTGTCAGTCATAGTCTTGGATATGGGTTGTGTTGCGATGATCGCAAGGCACGTAGATTAGGGGCAGATGTCCTCGGTCCCGACAGTATTACTGGAAGTATCGGGTTGCTAAAGTTATGTGTGGAAGAGGGATTGCTTGAATGCGTTTCTGCGTTCGAGAAATTTTGCCTCATGCGTGATGCAGGGGGATTTCTGCCAGACACTCCCAGAACGCATTTCTGCGACGGAATTGATACGTGCTGAGAGTTTAGCTTGTGATCTCTATCTCAATCTGTATCTGCTAGATTAATAGCTAATAATCGCCCCTAGCGGCGGCGCCACTCCCGCGGACTGACGCCAAAAGCCCGCCTGAACGCGCGGCTGAAATGCGCCGCATCGCTGAAGCCCCAGCGGAAAGCAATCTGCGCGATGCTGCCGGTCTGCGCCGGCGCCAGCGAGAGATCGTGACGGCAGCGCAGCAGGCGCTGGTGCCAGATCCAGCGGTCGAGGGTGCAGCCGCCGGCGGCGAACACGCGATGCAGGTGGCGCAGCGACAGGCCGAGCGCATCGGCGATGCCCTGCGGATCAAGCGCCGGATCGTCCAGCCGGCCGCGTATATGGGCCATGATGCGCCGGCGCAGGGCGGCCGCGTTGTCACGGCCGTCGCTGCCGTGGCCGGCCAGCGGATCGAAGGCCGCGCCCAGCAACGTGAGCGCACTGTGCAGCACCGCCGGCTGCTGCATGGCCGGAAGATCGTCGCCGCGCAGCAGCAGCCGCAGCTGCGCCAGCAGCAGGGCCCCGGCGCCGTCGCGCAAGCTGACCGGCTCGCCCACGCGGTCGGCGGCATCGGGCAGGGCAGCCAGCAGCAGGTCCTGCGGCAGCAGCAGGGTGATCTTGCGCAAGCGCGCCGGCGCGCGGAAGCGCATGCGCCGCGTGCTGTCCCACAGCATGGCATGGCCGGCGGCCAGCGGCGTCTCGCGGCCCGCGCTGTCGAGCCATTCGCCGCCCTCGAGGATGCAGAGCAGGCCAAAGTAAGCCGCGTCGTCGCGGGCGATCTCGCCGCGGCCGCGGCGGCCGTCGCAGGGATCGCAGCGGCAGGCGATCAGCCCGGCCGGGCCGAGCGCGCGGCTGCGGATGCGGCCGTCGAAGGCGGCCTCGCTGCGCGCCGGCAGGTCCCAGGCCAGATGGGTGGCGCTGACCGTCTCGCGCCAGTGCTGGTACTGGCGCGCCGGCGGCTGGGCCGTGGTGGCATAGGTGGCGGGCGCTGTCATGTCGCTGGCATGCGCTCCGGTTTCCTTCCCTGTGCGGGCCTGCCACATCCGAGGGCGGGTCCCGATGGCATTGTCGGTCAAGTCCGGCGGCATGGCCGGACAAGACCGCGCGGCGGCCTTTGGCGAGAATAGTCGGGCACGAAACGGCAGGGGTCAACGCACCTTTTCATCCGCAGAAGACCGTTTCGCATCAGGAGGAGACCAGCATGACCGCATCCGCAACCAGCACTGCCGATACCGCAGCCGACAACCCGCCCGACCTGCTGTGCCAGACCGCCGCCATGGCGTGGATCGGCTTCGCGCCGGGCATCGACTACAAGGTGCTGCGCACCAGCGCCGAGACCGGCGTGTGGACCGTGATCTTCCGCTGCGGGAAGGGCTCGTCCTTTCCGCCGCATTTCCACCACGGCGCCGGCGAATACCTGATGCTGAAGGGCCTGATGGATTACCGGGCCGGGCAGGCGCGGGCCGGCGATTACGGCTACGAGCCGCTCGGCGTCTATCATGAGCGCACCGAGTTCCTGGAAGACAGCGAGCTGCTGTTCACCAATCACGGCCCGGTCGCCTTCACCAATCCCGATGGCAGCATCGCCATGCTGCTGGACTGGAAATTCTTCGCCGACAAGGCCGCCGGGCAGCAGGCGGCCCAGGCTGCATGAAGTGGGCTGCCTGAAGCGGGCGGCCTGAGCCGGGCCGGCTGACAGGGCCGGCTGACAGGACCGGCCGGCAGGGCCGGCGCCGCTGCCTCCGTATTGCATACGATAACATGCGATACGGCGGGCCGGGGCCGGCCTTGTCCCGGCCGGAATGTACACTATATGTTCCTGTCGGACAGAGGATGATGCCGGCGGCGGATGGCCTGCCGCCGCGGAGAGAAAGGAGGGGATGGCCGTACAGCCAGCGGTCGCAATAAGACGAAACGGTGCGCAGCGGTCAGAAACGGTCAGCAGCGGTCACGGCTGGTCACCAGCGGTCAGGAACGGTCACCAGCGGTCACCAGCGTCCGTAACGGTCAGAAACGGTCCGCAGCGGTCACCAGCGGTCCGGACTGGCGCAGCCCTGGCGCGGGAGTCCGGGCGGGGACAGGCCGCGCCGGAGCGGCTAGGCTGCCGGCATGACCACCGATTCCACCGATGCCGGCACCCCGGATGACGGCGCCCCGGATGACGGCGCCCCGGATGACGGCGACAGCCGTCCGCAGCGCATCCACGTCACCGGGCGGATCGCGCTCGATCCGCGCGAGATTGCCTTCAGCTTCATCCGTGCCTCCGGGCCGGGCGGGCAGAATGTCAACAAGGTCGCCACCGCCGTGCAGCTGCGCTTCGACGTGCGCCGCTCGCCGGCCCTGCCCGATGCGGTGCGGATGCGGCTGGAGACCCTGGCCGGCAGCCGGCTGACCCGCGAGGGCGTGCTGGTGCTGACCGCCCAGCAGCATCGCAGCCAGGAGCGCAACCGCCAGGATGCGCTCGACCGGCTGCTGGCGCTCATCCGGCAGGCGGCCGCGGTGCCGAAGACCCGGCGGCCGACGCGGCCGACGCTGGGCTCGAAGAAGCGCCGGCTGGAGGCGAAGGGGCAGCGCAGCGCGACCAAGAACCTGCGCCGGGTGCGGCAGGGCGATGAATAGGCGCGACCGGCGGGGTGCGGGCCGTTTTCCCGCCATAATCGGCCGGCAGGCTGGCCGCCATCGTCCTTCCTGCGAGTCCCGCCCGACCATGTTGCCAGGTTTTTCCGCTGCCGGCCTTGCGGCCGTTCTGCTCCTCTCCGTCCAGCTGCCCGCCCGCGCCGCGGACAACAGTGGGGCGCCTGCCAGTGAGATGCCGGCCAGTGAGACGCCGGGCGACAAGGCGCCGGTGGTCAGGGCCGGCAGGACCGAGCCCGAGCAGGTCGGCATCTTCAGCTTCGTGCTGGAGAACGACCTCTTCTACGATACCGACCGCCGCTACACCAACGGCGTGCGGCTGACCTACCTGACGCCGAAGGGCGGCGAGCCGGCCTGGCTGCGCGATGCCTTCCTGGCCCTGCCGATGTTCAAC
Organism: Ferrovibrio sp.; assembly: GCF_964218355.1. GTDB lineage: Bacteria > Pseudomonadota > Alphaproteobacteria > Ferrovibrionales > Ferrovibrionaceae > Ferrovibrio. The sequence continues at coordinate 87,304 of NZ_CAXPMC010000020.1, forward strand.
GCCACCAGCGACATCCGCGTCGAATACGGGCTGGGCCAGAACATGTACACGGCCTCCGACAAGCTGCAGGCCGATCCGCCGGCCAACGACCGGCCCTATGCCGGCTGGCTCTATGGCTCGGTCGGCGTGATCGCCAGCACCGACAAGGGCAATGGCAGCCGGGTGCTCGACCAGCTGCAGGTCAGCCTCGGCGTGGTCGGCCCGGCCGCGCTGGCGCATGAGACCCAGGATTTCATCCACGGCATCATCGAATCACCGAAGGCGCAGGGCTGGGACACCCAGCTGAAGAACGAGCCGGCGCTGCAGCTGACCTACCAGCGCAGCTGGCAGTCGGCGCCCTTCACGCTGCCGGCCGGCTTCGCGCTGGATGCCACGCCCCATGCAGGCGCGGCTTTGGGCAACGTCTTCACCTTCGCCAATGCCGGCGCCATGCTGCGCTTCGGCCAGAACCTGCCGGTGGATTACGGTTCGGCGCGGGTGCAGCCCAGCCTGCCGGGCTCCGGCTATTTCCAGCCGGTCGAGACTTTCGGCTGGTATCTCTTCGCCGGCCTCGACGGCCGCGCGGTGGCGCGCAACATCTTCCTCGACGGCAACAGCTTCGCCGACAGCCGCAGCGTCGACAGGCGCATCGTTGTCGGCGATGTCGCGTTCGGCATCGCCGTCATCGTGCAGGATGTGCGCTTCGCCTATACCCATGTGCTGCGCACCAGGGAATACGAGACCCAGGACGAGGCCGACCAGTTCGGCGTGTTCAGCGTGTCGTTCCGCTTCTGAGCGCCGCTCAGAGCGGGAAGAAGACCGTGTCGATTTCCTCGCTGGCGACGGCGCTGCCATCGGGCAGGTGGTCGCCCTGCTGGTACAGGGTGATGCCCAGCATCTGGAAGATGCGGCCGTCGCCGTCGGCCAGCGGCAGGCAGATCCGCTCGCCGACCCCGCTGTCGCCAAGGGCGGCAAAGACCCGGCCGGCCGCCCACATGATCGACGGCTCCTCGCAGACCCGGCGGTAATAGCGCTGCACGATCGGCAGGGCATCCGGCGGCATGATCGCCGCCAGCGGCTGTCCGGGCAGGGCGTCGGGCAGCCGGCGGCGGATTTCCTCGCCGGCCAGCCGCAGCACCAGGTCGCGCGGGCCCGGCAGATAGTCATACAGGAAGACATGCGGCAGCAGCTGCGGGAACAGGAAGATGTCGAGATCCTGCCGGCGCGGCACGGGGCGGCCGCCGCGCTGGGCATGCCAGTGCGCAACGAAGTCGCGCAGCACGGAGGCATGGATGTTCTGCAGGATCGGCTGGATGTCTGACACGGTCGCGGGCTTCGGGCAGGGCAGCCCCAATCCTCGCGATAATTGCGGCCGGCGCAAGCCGGCCGCCGCGGATTGCGCGGATTATTCGGCCGCCTGGCGCAGGGGCGGCAGGCTGGCGGCGAAGCCGCTGAGCGTGCGGCCGAGGCTCTCGCCCTCGGGATCGGCGAGCGCGGCGGTGCGCGCCTGCACCAGGGCATCGGCGGCGGCGGCCGGTGCGATGCGGCTGTCCAGCGCCGGACGGATGATCTGGTCGCGGATGCGCTCGTAATTACCGGCACCGCGCCTGAAGGTGTCGCCATAGCCCTTGATCAGGCGGGCGCAGTCGGCGATCTCGCGGGCCAGGGCGGAATCCAGCTTCGCCGCCCGCCGGATGCTGCCGAGCCAGTCCTCGATGCGCGCCTGTTCTTCGGCATAGCGGAAGCTGCGGGGCCGCCATGGCCGCAGCCCGGCCAGCAGCCGGAAGCGCAGCCAGCCGCCGATGCGGTTGCTGCGCACGGTCATGCCGAAATACACGCGGTCGAGCCAGCCGCGCCGGGCGCTGAAGCCGATCAGCGGCCGGGCGAGGAAACCGGGCAGCAGCGAGGCGATTTCCTCGATGCCGGGCTTGACGTAATCCGCGACCAGATAGGGCTGGCCGGGCCCGACCCGCTGTTCGCGCTCGATGGCGGCGAAGCGCTCCGGCTTCAGCTTCAGCTGGGCGACGCGGATCACGTCCTCGAAGCTCATGCGCAGCGCCAGATGCCGGGCCACCTCGGCGGTCAGCGCATCGTCGCCGAGGACCGCGACTGTCTCCAGCCGGTCGAGATAGAGGCCGGCATAGGCGAGGTCCTGGTAATCGGCCAGGCGTTTCACCCCTTCGGCCGCATGACGGCGGGCCGCATCCGGCAGGGCGGCGATGCGGCCGGGCAGCAGCGATCCGGCGCTCGCGGCCGTCTGGCTGGCGCTTTCGTCGCGGGCGGCGATCTCGCCGCGGCCATGGGACAGCCCGAAGCGGAAGCCGGCGAGGTTGCTGTCGACCGCCTTGCCATCGGCGCGGATGCCGGCCTCGAAGGCATCGGGCGGCAGGGGCAGGGCGCCGGCCCCGGCCAGCGCGCCGAGCAGCACGGCATTCAGGATGCTGCCGGCATCTTTCGCGGCCTGGTCCATGTCGAACAAGATGCTGGCCCGGGCGAAATCCCTGGCGGCGCGGAACAGGCGGCCGGTATCGTAGCGGCCGTCGCCCATGGCGCTGCGTTCGGCAATGGCAAACACGCGGTGGGTGGAGGCGATCAGCAGGGTGCGGTCCGGCGTCACGAAGCCGTTGGCGATGGCGCGCCCGGCTTCGACGAACTCGCTGGCGATCATCACGTCGACCTGCCCCGGCGCCGGATTCAGCGACATCACCGGCCGCTGCTTCGTCTGCTCGGGCCAGATCTCGATATAGTAGGTGGTGGCGCCGGTGCGCTGGGCGACGCCGGGAATCGAGGTGGCCTGCACGGGAAAGCCGGCACGCTGGGCGGCGCCGGTGATCCAGCCGGTCAGCACGCCGCCGCCTTCGCCGCCCATGGCGGCAATCAGGATGCAGATCGGACGCGACACGCTCATCGGACTTACTCTCCGGCCGCCGGCTGCGGCTGGGTGGCCGCACGGCCGCCAAGCCGGGCGATCACCGCGCGGTGCAGGCGGTCGCTGAACCGGTCCCACCAGCCGGGATTGTGGACGATCTCGGTTTTGTAGAAGGAGGGACACAGCACGGCGGCATGGGCGACCTCGCCGCAATGGCCGCAGCCGACGCAGCCGGAATTCACGCTGGCGACCGGATCGGTGCGCAGCGGATCGGGGTTCGGCTTGATGGTCAGCGAGGGGCAGCCCGACAGGCGGATGCAGGAATGATCGCCGGTGCAGACGGCGTCGTCGATGCCGAAACGGGTGCGCACGACGCGGTCGCCGGATTTCAGCGCTTTGGCTTCGGTCACCCGCAGGCGGCGCTGGCGGGCCAGCTGGCATTCGCCGTCGGCGATGATCACCTTCAGACCCTGCTCGGCGGTGGTGATCGCCGTGCGCAGGGCCTTCACCATCTCCGGCAGGCTGTAGCTGCGGATGCGTTTCACCCAGCGCACCCCCAGCGCCTTCACCGTGGTCTCGATATCCGAGCCGCCGGGCTGGTGATCGACGCGGTTGCCGCTGGATGAAGGCAGATACTGCACCCCGGTGGCGGAGGTATAGCCGTTCTGCATCACCATCAGCACACCGTCGCCCCGGTTGAACATCGAGGAGGCGACACCCGACAGCACGCCGTTATGCCAGAAGCCGCCATCGCCCATCACGGCGAGGGGGCGCTTCTCCGACAGCGGGCCGACACCGGCCATCGAGGCCAGCGACATGCCGTAGCCGAGGATCGAGTTGCCGGTGCTGAACGGGGCGAAGGTGGCCAGGGCATGGCAGCCGATATCGGCGGCGATATGCAGCTTTCCGGTCTGGCGCTCGACCAGCTTGATGGCTGTGAAGACCGGCCGCTCCGGGCAGCCGGTGCAGAAGGTGGGCGGCCGCAGCGGCAGGTCCGGCCCGATCAGGGCCTGGGCGGCCCTGCGGCTGTCCTGCATGGTCGAGAAGGCGGTGCGCGGTGCCGCGATGTCGATCTGCGGCTGCTCGGCGGCGATGAATTCCAGCAGGCCGCGGGTCAGAACCTCGATCGTGTATTCGCCGGCCGCCGGCAGCATGCCCTTGCCATGTACCCGGGTGTTGATGTCGGCGCGGCGCAGGGTGGCATGCAGGGCCTGCTCGATGTAGTCGGGGTTGCCTTCCTCGACCATCAGGACGGCCCGCTTGCCGGCGCAGAATGCGGTCAGCTGTTCCGGCACCAGCGGCCAGGTGACGTTGAGGACCAGCATCGGCACCCGGCTGTTGCCGAAGGCATCGCTGAGCCCGAGATTCATCAGGGCACGGTTGAGCGCATTGTACAGCCCGCCCTGCACGATGATGCCGACATCCGCCAGATCACCGGGCATGACTTCGTTCAGGTGGTTCTCGACAATGAATTTCCGTGCCGCGGGCAGGCGCTGTTCCAGCTTCAGCTTTTCCTGTGCGAAGGTGGCCGGCGGATGCGCCAGGCGGTCGTAATTGAAGCGGGCCGGCTGTTCGACGCGGCGGTTGCGGGAAACCGTGGCCGGAATGTTGTCGCTGGCCGGGAATTCGCCGGTGACATGGCAGGCGCGGATGCGCAGTTCCAGCATGACCGGCGTGTTGGAAGCCTCCGACAGGGCGAAGCCTTTCTCGACGCTGCGCACGATGGTGGGCAGATCCGGCCGCGGATCCAGCAGCCACATCGACGATTTCATCGCATAGGCATGGCTGCGCTCCTGGATCACGCTGGCGCCTTCGCCGTAATCCTCGCCGATCACGATCAGGGCACCGCCGATCACGCCGGGAGAGGCGAGATTGCTGAGTGCATCGGAGGCGACATTGGTGCCGACGATGGATTTCCAGGTGACGCAGCCACGGGCGGGATAGTTGATCGAGGCGCCGAGCAGCGCGGCCGCCGAGGCCTCGTTGGTGCAGGTCTCCAGATGGATGCCGAGATCGTCGAGGATGTCCTGCGACTGCACCAGCACGTCGATCAGGTGCGAGACCGGCGCACCTTGGTAGCCGCCGACATAGGAGACGCCCGATTGCAGCAGCGCCTTGGTGACGGCGAGAATGCCTTCGCCGTGAAAGGTGTCGCCGGCGCCAAGGCGCAGCGCTTCAATCTCTTTCGCGAAAGAGCGTTCCATACTCTGTTCCTCCCACTGCGGGGAGTCTCGCACCGGCCCCGGACAGCGTCAAGAATTAGTTGGAACTCAAACGAAACTGTATGGACTTCCATGGGGAGCCGCTGTTAGTCTGGCCCGCCTAACAACAGGGCGGTCCATATCCAACGAGGCTGCCCGGATCCGGAGGAAACATCATGGCCCTGATGAAACGTCACCTTTTTGCCTGTGCGGCTGCCGCGCTCGGCGTGGTCGCCGCTGCCGCCGCACCGGCCCCGTCTGCCTCGGCGGCCGACATCACCCTGCGCCTGGCCCACTGGCTGCCGCCGCAGCATCCGCTGCATCCGGCCTGGCAGGCCTGGGGTGCCGATCTCGAGAAGGCGAGCGGTGGCAGCCTGAAGGTGCAGATTTTCCCGGCCCAGCAGCTCGGCGCCGCCAAGGATCACTATGACATGGCGCGCGACGGCGTTGCCGACCTGACCTATGTCAATCCGGGCTACACGCCGGGCCGTTTTCCGGTGATTGCCGGCAGCGAACTGCCGTTCCTGTTCTCCAACGGCAAGAGCGGCTCCGCAGCCATTGACAGCTGGTACCGCAAGTATGCCCCGAAGGAGATGGCGGATGTGAAGGTCTGCATGGCTTTCGTGCACGAGCCCGGCACCTTCCATTCCAAGGTGAAAATCTCCAAGCCGGATGACGTGAAAGGCCTGAAGATACGCGCCGCCAACTCGACCGTGGCGCGGCTGGTGACCATGGCAGGCGGCACCAACGTGCAGGTCTCGGCGCCGGAGGCGCGCGAGGCGCTGGAACGCGGCGTGGCCGATGCCATCACCTTCCCGTGGGACAGCCTGTTCATCTTCGGCATCGACAAGGTCGTGAAGTATCACACCACGGTGCCGCTCTATATTTCCAACTTCGTGCTGGCGATGAACAAGGCCACCTACGCGAAGATGACCGACGCCCAGAAGAAGGTGATGGATGCCCATTGCACCTCCGAATGGTCGGAAAAGATCAACACCACCTGGTCCGACCGCGAGGCCGCCGGGCAGGCCAAGATGCTGGGGCTGGCCGGACATGAGGGCGTGAAGCCGGGCGATGCCGACATGGCGGCCTGGCGCAAGCTGGCCGACGAGATGACCAATGCCTGGTACGAGGATGCCAAGAAGGCGGGTGTCGACGGCAAGGCCGCCCTGGCCGAGCTGAAGGCCGAGCTGAAGAAGCGCAACGCGGCATTCTGACCGGTATTCCGGCGGAGCGGGGGCGGCAGCCATGCGGCGGTCGCCCCCGCCTGCATTCCGGGTTAGGCTGCGGGCGGGAATCGGCGGTCGGGGAGGGGCGCCATGGATCGCTTCATCGACAAGGTTGAACTGGTGGCCGGGCTGCTGCTCGGGGCCATCGCGCTGCTGACCTTTTCGGCGGTGATGGCGCGCTGGCTGTTCAATTACGGCATTCCCGATGCCTTCGACGTGTCGCGCCTGCTGCTGGGCACGGCGATGTTCTGGGGCATCGCCTCGGCCGGTTTCCGCAACCGGCATATCCAGGTCGACGGTTTCTGGGAGATCAGCCCGCCGCTGGGGCGGCGCCTGATCGATCTTTTTGCCACCGCAATCACCTTCGGCTTCTTCGCCCTGCTGGCCTGGATGCTGTATGGCAAGGTGGTCAGCGTGCTGGCCAGTTCGGAGCAGACCTTCGATCTGCGCCTGCCAGTCTGGCCGTTCTATGCGCTGGCGGCGCTCGGCATCCTGCTGGCTGCCGTGCTGCTGGGGCTGCGGCTGTTTCGTCTTGTGATCGCCCGGGGGCGCTGACGTGGATCAGGATTTCGTTGCCGTCGCCGGCTTTGTCGCATTGTTTGCCATGATGGTCCTGCGCGTGCCTGTGGGCGTGGCCATGGGCATTGTCGGCGTTTCCGGCTTTGCGGTGCTGGCCGCTTTCAATCCGGCGCTGAACCTGCTGGCGCAGTCGCCGATCCGCACCGTCACCTCCTACGAGCTGGCGGTGATCCCGATGTTCATCCTGATGGGCAGTTTCGCCACCGCCGCCGGCATGAGCCGCGAACTGTTCCGTGCCAGCGAGGCGTGGCTGGGGCATCGCCGCGGCGGCCTGGCCATGGCGACGGTGGCGGCCTGCGCCGGCTTTGCCGCCATCAACGGCTCGTCGGTGGCCACTGCGGCAACGATGACCAATGTGGCGCTGCCGGAAATGCGCCGCTTCGGCTACAGCGCCAGCCTGTCGACTGGCGTGATCGCCGCCGGCGGCACGCTCGGCATCATGATTCCGCCCTCGGTGGTCTTTGCGCTGTATGGAATCCTGACCGAGCAGGACATATCCAAGCTGTTCATCGCCGGTATCGGCCCGGGCCTGCTGGCCGTGGCGCTGTATATGCTGGTGATCCAGGCGATCGGCGCGCTGCGGCCCGCCCTGATGCCGCGCGGCGCGCGGACGCCATGGCGCGAGCGGCTGGCCAGCCTGCGCGACATCTGGGCTACCATGACGCTGTTTGTCGCCATCATCGGCGGCATGTATGGCGGCGTGTTCACCGCCACCGAGGCGGCCGGCTGCGGCGCGGTCGGTGCATTGCTGATCGGCATCCTGCGCGGGCGGCTCGACTGGGGCAAAATCCGCGGCTGCCTGATCGAGAGCGTGCGGACCTCGGCGGCGATCTTCACCATCGTGATCGGCGCCTTCCTGTTCGGCTATTTCCTGGTGATCACCCAGACACCGCAGAAGGTGAGCGACTTCCTCACCGCCCTGCCGATCGGACCCTATGGCGTGCTGGCGCTGATCCTGCTGATGTACCTGGTGCTGGGCGCGGTGATGGACGAAATGGCCATCATCCTTGTCACCGTGCCGATCATCTTTCCGGTGATGATGCAGCTTGGCTTCGATCCGATCTGGTTCGGCGTGATCGTGGTGATGCAGACCACGCTGGGGATGGTGACACCGCCGATCGGCATCAACGTTTTCGTGATCAACTCGATAGCGCGGGATGTCAGCCTGGGGCAGATATACAGAGGCGTGGCGCCGTTCATCCTGATCGATGTCGTTCGCATGATCCTGCTGGTGGCATTCCCGGCCATCGCCCTGTTTTTGCCCGGCCAGATGAACTAGGGCACAGACGCTGATGGCTCCACGCATGGCAGCGAAGAAACCACTTTCCGGCGCCGCCGCCGAAGCCCCCGTGGCCCCCGTCGCCGTCGTGCAGGCGGGGGGCGGTGGCGAGCCGCGGGTCGACCGTGGCCCGCTGCCCGGCTTCTACGGCTACAACCTGCGCATCGCCCAGACGGCGGTGTTCGACCATTTTGCCCGCACCGTCGGCCATATCGATGGCGAGGACATTTCGCCCGGGCGTTTCAGCCTGCTGGCCCTGCTGGGGGCCAATCCGGGCATCAACCAGACCGAGCTGAGCCGGGCGGTGGGGCTGGACAAGTCGACCCTGACGCCGGCGCTCGACCAGCTGGTACGCAAGGGCATCGTGCTGCGCGCCCGCACCGCGAATGACCGGCGCACCTATGCCCTGTCGCTCAGTCCGAAGGGCCGGGCCCTGCTGGACCGCCTGATGGCGCGGGTGCTGAGTCATGAAGAGGCCATCGTTGCCATGCTGAGCGCCGGCGAGCGGGCCACCCTGCTGCGGCTGCTGAAAAAGATAGCAGGCGGCCTGCGGGGCGCAGATCCCGGCTGACCGGGCGGACCGCTCACCGGCACGTGAAGGCGGTTTCCCTTGCCGCGGCTCCGGTTTTCAGAGAGCATCACCGCAATCCGGATACCGAAAATCACGGCGCCCGGCGGATCGTACGCGCGCCGCCGGCAAGCCGGACACCGCCGCCGCGACGAGGGATGTTCATGCCGGTCCTGTACCGTGCCGTATTGCTTGCCATGCTGCTGCTGGGGATTCCGGCCGTCCCCGCCATCGCCCAGACGGCAGGCGCGCTGTCCGGCCCCGATACCCGGGAGCTGGTGCAGGCAGACCTGATTGCCGAACCGGCCGCGGTCACGCCCGGCCAGCCTTTCTGGGTCGGCGTCCGGCTGCGCATGAAGGAACACTGGCATACCTACTGGCGCAATCCCGGCGATTCCGGCCTGGCCAGCGCGGTCGACTGGCGGCTGCCGGAAGGCTTTGCCGCAGGACCGATTGTCTGGCCGGCGCCGCAGCGCCTGCCGGTCGCGCATCTGGTCAATTTCGGTTACGAGGGCGAAACCCTCCTGCTGACCGAGATCGTGCCGCCGGCCGCCGCCATCTCCGCAACATCGGTATCCATCGGTGGCACGCTCAGTTTCCTCGTCTGCGAGACGATCTGCATTCCCGGCGAGGCGGAACTGGCACTGACTCTGCCGGTGGCGCCGCCGGGGCAGGCCGCGGCCGAACCGGCATCCCAAGCGACCTTTGCCGTGGCGCGCGCGGCGCTGCCGCAGCCCGCGCCATGGCCGGTTACGGTCGAGGCCGGCAAAGAGGTGGTCATGCTGCAGGTCGCGGCGGCCGGCCTGCGGGCCGATGCCATCCGCACGGCCTTTTTCTTTCCGCATGCCGAGACCCTGATCGATCACGCCGCCCCGCAGGCACTGACGGTGGACGGGAATGGCCTGACCCTGCGCATGACGCCGAGCCGTTATGGCGACGGCAAACCGGCCGCCACCGGTGGCGTGCTGGCCGTGGAGGAGGATATCGGCGGCCGCATCGTTCGCCATGCCTTTGCCGTGGCCGGCGACGGCGCGGCAGCCGCTGGCGCGGTGCCCGCCGCCGCGCAGGCACTGGCATCGGCATCGACGCCGGCCCCGGTTCCGGCTCCGGTCCCGGCCGGCGGCCTTGCCGCGATCCTGCAGGCGATGCTGTTCGCCTTCCTCGGCGGCATCGTGCTGAACCTGATGCCCTGCGTGTTTCCGGTGCTCTCGATCAAGGTGCTGGCGCTGGTGGCCCATTCCGGCGAGAGCCGCGCCCGCATCCGCCTGCACGGCCTGAGCTACACCGCCGGGGTGCTGGCGATGTTCCTGCTGCTGGCCGGCATCCTGCTGGCAGTGCGGGCGGCCGGGGCGCAGGTCGGCTGGGGTTACCAGCTCCAGTCGCCGGTGGTGATCGCGCTGCTGGTCTTCCTGCTGTTTGCCATGGGACTGAACCTGTCCGGCGTCTACAGTTTCGGCGGCGGCCTGTCCGGGATCGGCGGCGGGCTTGCGCAGCGTGGCGGCCTGGCCGGCTCGTTCTTCACCGGCAGCCTTGCCACCGTGGTGGCGACGCCCTGCACGGCGCCGTTCATGGGGGCGGCCGTCGGCTTTGCCCTGACCCAGCCGGCGGCAACCGGCCTTGTCGTTTTCGCCAGCCTCGGCTTCGGCCTGGCCGCGCCGTTCCTGCTGCTGACCCTGGTGCCCGGCCTCGCCGCGCGCCTGCCCCGACCGGGCGGCTGGATGGAGGTGCTGCGGCAGCTGCTGGCGTTTCCGCTCTACGCGACGGTGGTCTGGCTGGTCTGGGTTCTGAGCCAGCAGACCGGGCCGGATGGCCTGCTGGCGGCCCTGGGCGGGCTGGTGCTGGTGGCGCTGGCGGCCTGGGCGCTGGGGCTGGCGCAGCAGCACGGGGGTCGTCCGGGCCCGCGGCGCTGGGCACAGGGGACCGCGCTGGCTGCACTGGCCGGCCTCGCAGGGCTGGCCATGCTGCTGGCCCAGGCGGCGCCGCGTAGTGCCGGTCCGGCCACCGCCGCCGCGCCGGCAGCGGCTGCTGCGGGTGCCGCCATTGCCTACAGCCCGGCGCGGCTCGATGCGCTGCTGGCCGAGGGTCGGCCGGTTTTCGTCAACATGACCGCGGCCTGGTGCATCACCTGCCTGGTCAATGAGCGCACGGCCCTGTCTGCCGACAGCGTGCAGGCCGCGCTGGCCGCCGGCAACATCGCGTATGTGAAGGGCGACTGGACCAACCGCGACCCGGCCATCACCGCGCTGCTGGAGCGCCATGGCCGCAGCGGCGTGCCGCTCTACCTGTTCTATGCCGGCGGCGGTGCGGCGCCGGTGGTGCTGCCGCAGATCCTGACGCCGGCCATCGTGCTGGAGCATATCGGCCGTGCCACCGCCGCTTTATCCCGCCAGAGTGCCTCCATCCCAACCCCAGCAGGGAGTGTGCGTCCATGACCATGATCGCCAGACGTTCGGTCCTCGCCGGCGCGCTGCTTGGCAGCGCCGCCATGTTCGCCACCGGCCTCGTGCTGTCCGACAGCGTTGCGGCAGGCCTGCAGCCCGGTGCGTCGGCGCCGGATTTCACCGCCATCGACAGCAACGGCCGCACCGTGTCGCTGGCCGGGCTGAAGGGCAAGACCGTGGTGCTGGAATGGACCAACCATGAATGCCCCTTCGTGCGGAAGCATTACAGCTCGGACAACATGCAGGCACTGCAGAAGAAATGGACCGGCCAGGGCGTGGTCTGGCTGTCGGTGATCTCGTCGGCGCCGGGCGAGCAGGGCAGCGTGACGCCGGCACAGGCCAACCAGCTGACCGCCGAGCGCGGCGCCGCGCCGACCGCGGTGCTGATGGATCCGAAAGGGCAGATCGGCCGCGCCTATGGCGCCCAGGTCACGCCGCATATGTACATCATCAGGCCGGACGGGCAGCTGGCCTATATGGGCGGCATTGACGACAAGCCTTCGGCGCGGACGGCCGACATCGCCACGGCGAAAAACTTCGTCGATGCGGCGCTGACCGAGCTGGCCGCCGGCAAGGCGGTCAGCGCCACCAGCGCGCGGCCCTATGGCTGCACGGTGAAATACGCCGACCCGACGGGCTGAACGGTCAGCCGGCCGGCCGCGCCATCACGGGGTGGCCGGCGATTTCCAGGATCAGCTTGCGGCGGATCGCCTCGCGGAAGGCGTCGAAGCTGCGTGCCGGCACGATGAAGGCGCCGGGGCCGCCGATCACCTCGCGGGCATAGTATTCGTCGATATCCGGTTCCATATGCAGGATCGGCAGGCCGTTGATGGTGATGCCGAGTGCCATGGCCTCGGCGCGGTCGGCGTCCGGCGCGGGACCGACATTGGTGCGGCCGTCCCCCGAGACATCGATCACCCGCCGCACGGCCAGGAACGGCCGGCCTTCGGTCTGCAGGTCGCCCAGCAGCAGGCGGCCCTGCCGGATGGCCCCGGCGGGCGAGGTGCCGCCGCCATAGATGCCGCGTCCCGCCTGCTGCATCTGGCCGGCAAAGGCGGCGATGTCGGCATCGCCTTTCAGCAGGGTCCACGGGATGACCTGGGTCTGCAGGCTGTAGCCCGACCACTGGATATAGCAGACTGCGATGCCGCCATGGATGCCGCTGCGGATCGCCTTGATCACGTCGGGCGACCGGAAGGCATCGGCATAGCCCTGCTGCTGCAGCATGTAGAAATCCGGGCTGACGCTGCCTGAACAATCCGCCGCCAGCACGAGGGCGAGGTCGACGTCCGGTGCTCTGGCCAGCAAAGGTGGGGCGAGGCCCGCGGCTGCCGCAAAACCGGCCATGCCCGCCAGCAGCTGGCGGCGGTCGGGTGAAGCGGCTGTGCATCGGGCAGTCATCGCGGCGGTTACCCCTGCGACTCGGCCAACACGCGGCAAGCATACCACAGCCATTCCGCCCCGACCGGGAATGCGTGACCGGGGCCCGGGGCGGCAGATGTCACAGCAGAGGAAATAGGCCGCCGGCCGACGGTGACCAGAGCGGCCGGGCCGGCAGACCGTCAGCCGGCCGGCCCGGGAAAGCTGGCAGCTTCGATCTTGTTGCCGTCTGGATCGAGGATGAAGGCGGCGAAATAGGTTGTCATGGCTGCCTGACGTGGCCCCGGGGCGCCGTCGCTGCGACCGCCATGCTGCAGGGCCCGATCATGGAAGGCGGATACGGCGTCGGCATCGGCTGCCCGCAAGCAGACATGTGCGCCGGTTCCTTCCACTGCGGGAATCATCTGCGGTCGCAGATTCAGCCAGAACTCCGGATAACGCTTGCCGTAACCGATGGTGGCTGGACGTTCGGCCAGCCGCGTCAGTCCCAGCGGCGCCAGCACGGCATCATAGAAACGGCTGCTGACGGCAAGGTCCCGCACCGCAATGGAGATATGGTCGATCACTCCGCCATCCCTTTCACCGCTGCTGCCGGGCCCGTCATTCCGATGTCAGCCGCGGAACACCACGGTACGATGGCCATTCAGGAAGATGCGGTGCTCGACATGGTATTTCACCGCCCGGGCCAGCACGAGACTTTCGATGTCGCGGCCGACTGCGGCCAGCTGGTCGGGCGACAGGGCATGGTCGACCCGGCCGGTTTCCTGCTCGATGATCGGGCCCTCGTCGAGATCCTCGGTCACGTAATGCGCGGTGGCGCCGATCAGCTTGACACCGCGGGCATGGGCCTGCTGGTAGGGGCGGGCGCCCTTGAAGCTGGGCAGGAAGGAATGGTGGATATTGATGATGCGGCCGGGGAATTCGCGGCACAGGTCCGGCGACAGCACCTGCATGTAGCGCGCCAGCACGATCAGGTCGATGCGCTCCTGCACGATCAGGTCGCGCAGCATTGCTTCCTGCCGTGTCTTGCTGGACGCGGTGACCGGCCAGTGATGATAGGCGATGTCATGGGCCGCAGCACGCTGATACCAGTCGCGATGGTTGGACACGATGGCCGGAATCTCGATCGGCAGCGCACCGATCGAATAGCGGTAGAGGAGGTCGTTCAGGCAGTGGCCGAATTTCGACACCATGACCAGAACCCGGGCGCGGGCGGCTTCGTCATGGATCGCCCAGGTCATGGCAAACCGGGCGGCCACGCTGCCGAAAGCTTCGCGGACGCCTGCCGCAGTGCGGGTGCCGTCGAGATCCTCGAAGCTGACCCGCATGAAGAACAGGCCGGTCTCGGCATCGCCGAACTGGGCCGAGTCACGGATGTTGAAGCGCAGCTCGGCGAGAAAGCCGGACACGGCAGCGACAATGCCGGGGCGGTCGTGGCAGGACAGCGTCAGGATCATGCTCATGGGAATCGGTCTGTCTGGTTCAGGTATCGCGTGGGACGGGGCGTTTCTGGGGCGTGCTGCGCAGGGCCAGTGTGATGCGGCTGAACAAGGCGGCGCTGCGTACCGGTTTGACCAGCAGGCTGGGGACATCCAGTTTCTGCAGGCGGCTGAGCACACCGCCATCTGCGGCGGCGGTCATAGCCACGATCGGAATGGCGGTGCAGGCCAGATTCGGGTTGCCGCGGATGCTGCGGATCAGTGCGAATCCGTCATGGGGCGGCAGCGTCAGCTCGGTGATCAGCAGATCGATCGGCACCTCGGCGCGCTGCAGGATGTCATAGGTCTCGGTGCTGGTGGTGGTTTCGCGCACGTCGCCAAGCTGCAGCCGGGCCAGCATGCGCATCAGGCTGGTGCGGGCGGCTTCATCGGGATCGGCGAGCAGGATGCGGCGCAGGCGGATATCGACCGGCAGCCGCATGGCAGAGGAGGAAGAATGGGGAAACGAGGGCAAAGCGAGTCTGTATCTCTGAAACAGGGTTAACAAACAGTGTGGAGCGAGGGGATTCGGATTACAAGAATTGCCTCGCTTCCCGGCGGGGGCCAGCTTAATCTTCCCGGCAATATCAACAGATTCGCCCGGAATACAACGGACCATGATCAACCGCGGCCCCGATTATCTGCGCCAGATGGTGAACAAGGTGCTCGACGCGATGCTGCAGGGCGTGGTGGCCCAGGCCAAGAAGGGGCCGCTGACCCCCGAGCAGGTCGCGCGGCTGATCGAGGCCATGAAGAGCGCCCCCGATTACGATCATTTCTACCGGGCCTCGTATGCGGCACTGCTCAAACTCGACGAGGACGATCAGAAGCGCGGCGCCCGGATCAATGCCTTCGGCCGTCTGCTGGTGCACCCGCTGGATACCCTGTTTGCCGAGAACAAGCTGGATCGCCGCCTGATCGGCAACTTCTTCTTCTTCGTGCGTTCGCTGTTCGGCGATGAGGTCGATGCCATGGCCGAAGAGGCCGCCGCGATTGCCGACACCCTGCGCGAGGCAGACGGCAATCTGGAATGGCCACGGTTCTATGCCGATACCAGGGTCAAGCAAATCTACTTCCGGGTGATTGTGCGGCTGATGCGGGCTTTCCGCAGCTTCGATGCGCGCCGCGACTGGACGATGAAGGTGATGCAGCACGACCCGACTGCGGTCGGCCTGTCGTCGACGGTGTATATCGAGCGGCCCTTCGAGGGACAGCCGCTGCCCTTCGGTGACCGGGAGTTCTACCTGTTTTTCTCAGGTCTGGTGCGGCCGCTGGTCAAGCTGTCGGTCGAGGATGCCAAGCTGTTCCAGGAAACGACCGGTGAGAAGGCCCTGCATGTGGCCGGGAATTTCCTCGAACGGCTGGACGAATACCGCCCCAAGGTGGCCTGACGGCAGGAGTCGCCGGCTTCAGTTGGAATTCGCCGGCTCGCGGTGATCCAGCTTGGAGGCGAACTGTTCGAACAGTTCGCTGACGCAGCGGGCGACGGTGCGCTGGTGGTTGTCGTTCAGCTGATCCGCGGCGCGCATGCACATATCGGCGAATTTGCGGGCCAGCACCACGGCATCGCGATTGCTCTCCTGCCGGATGTCGTCGAACACCGTGGCGATGAAGTCGCGGGTCTGGCTGCCTTCGTGATGGGTCACCGGGCGTTCGCCCATCAGTGAATCCAGCATGGCGTTGAAGGTCTGCGAGGTGTCGATGGCAATGCTGGCAAGGATCTTTTCGATCCGCTCGTTGTCCTTCGGCGTCACGGGCTTTTTGTGTGCCTGCGGGCGCCGCTCGGCGGTCTCGCTGTCAGGCTGGCTCGGCTTGGGGTTCGAACGGGTCCACATGGCAGGTCACTCGCTGTAGTACTGCCGCCATTCTGCGGCAGCCGGTGATCAGTTCACGACTTCGCGGGAGGCACGGATCAGGTTGTCGATATGCCAGCCCTGGAACAGGCGGATGCCAGCAGCCATGCCGGCTTTCAGCGCCTCTTCGGTCTCGCAGCGGGCCATGATGACGCGGTTTGCATCGGCGTCGGCGATCCGGCTGGCAATGTCCTTTGCCGTCCATTCATCGTGGCGGTCGCGGAAATAGAACAGCTTGATGAAGTCCGCCTTGAGTTCCTTGCGCCCGAACAAGGCGAGCAGGTCGGGCGTGATGCCGTCCAGCAGCAGCCGGTAGCCGGAATTGTGCAGGAACTCGCAGGCCAGCAGGTATTCGCCGTAATCCCAGAACACATCATAGCGCTGCAGTTCGATGATGATCTGTTCCTTCTTCACGATATTGCCGATGCGGCTGTCGAAATCGCGGAAGGTGTCGCTGAGGATCGTGCTGACGTTGAGGTTGATGCTGAACGGTCCGCTGTTGCGGCTGACATAGCCGTCCAGCAGCGAGCGGAAAACGCGCGTGTCCAGCGTGCGGGTCAGGTGATGGAACAGCGAGCGGGCGCCGCGCAGGTTGACGTTCGGCGCGATGGCCTGGCGTAGTTCGTTCACGCCGACGAAGATTTCCTGGAAGATCGGTTTCGGCGGCTGGTTGCCGAAACAGACGGCGACCGGCTGCCGTTTCATGAAAGTCGAGACATCGGCCTTCTTGAGAATGTCGTCGATCTGCTGCAGCGCACCAGGGGTCAGCGGGGCGCCTTCGCCCTGGCCGGCGGCCGTGCCGGCCTTGGCCAGCAGGCGCTTGCGGCGCTCGGTGAAGGTCCGGAACCGCTGCTGCAGGCCGTCCATCCAGTCCTGCATCTCGTCCAGCTGGCTGTCGAAACGGTACCAGCGGACGGCATTCTCCGCCTCTTCAGGGGTCAGCCCGATGGCGATGTTGTTGCGGGTCAGGATGTCGTCGATCTCGAGGACCAGCTTCTCGAAGGTCTGGTCGAAGAAGCGTTCCGAAAGCCGCACGAACAGCACGATCGAATAATCGTGCAGCGTGTAGAACGTGCCCTCGTATTTGGACATGAGGGAACGGATCGAATGAACGACGATGTTGTAGCTCTCGCGGTTCCGTTCGAAGGTCTTGGGATTGACGAACTGGAGCACCGCCGCAAGACGACCACCGAAAATCTTCCCGCGCATCAGGCGGTCGAAATCGGTCAGCATCTTCTCGTCGTCGGTGGTAATCTGGTTCTGGTTTACTGCCTCGCTCATCGAAACGGTCGCTTTCTCCGGTAACGGTCATGGAGAGGGCGGCAACACGCCGATCTGTCGCTGTTATTTGGCCCCCGCGAGTATTCCACTATGGCAAATTACCCGCTGAGGCAAAAGCCATAAGACCCGATTACTAGCGAGCAGAGGATAAAATTTGCATTAACTGCAGGTATTTTTATGGTTACCTGGCCGTCAGGCCTCGTGCCGCCAGCATCGCCGGCGTGTCGTAATCCTGCAGAATCCCCGGATGATCGACGGCAACGTCGCAGATCCAGTCCGCATGCGGCATGAACAGGCTGCGGGCGCCGGCATCGCCGGCCAGCCGGCTCAGGTCCGGGAAGAACTGGGCTCCCCACAACACAGGGTTGCCGCGCTTGCCCTTGTGGGACGGCAGGCAGATGGCCCGGCCTTCGGTCGGGTTGAAGGCGGAAACCAGCTGCTCCAGCACGGCCGGCGGCACGTCCGGCATGTCGCCCAGACAGATCAGGGCGCCGTCGATATCACTGGGCAGGGCGGCCAGGCCGGTGCGCAGGGAACTGGCCATGCCCGATGCATAATCCGGATTATGTGCGACTGCGATGCGGTCGCGGTTGCCGGCGGCGGCGGCAACCGCCTCCGCCTGATGGCCGGTGACCAGCAGGACCGGGCGGTGATCCGTTTGCAGAGCATTATCGATCACATGGCGGATCAGCGGCCGGCCATCAAGTTCCGCCAGCAGTTTGTGGCTGTCGCCGAAACGGCTGGACAGACCGGCGGCAAGGACAAGGATGGCGATCCGCGGCCGGCTGGGCGGCCGGGCCGGTGTGGGGCGGTCGGCATTGTCGCGCGGCATCGGACGGCTGGGAATCTCCTTCAGCAGGCCGCCGAGGCCCATGCCCATGATGTCACGCGGCGTCACGTCGAGCCCGGCACAGAGACGCTGCAGCACCCAGTCGAAGCCGTTCAGCTTGGGCGAGCGCGCGCAACCCGGCACGCCGATCACCGGCACCTCGCCATGGCGGCCCAGCACCAGCAGGTTGCCCGGATCGACCGGCATGCCGAAATACGCGACCGTGCCGCCCGCAGCGACCAGACCGGCCGGCACCACATCGCCGCGATCGACGGTGGCCGATGCGCCGAAAACCAGGATCGGCGCGCAGCCGGCCGCTTTCAGGTCGCGAATCGCGGCCGCTATCGCCGGCTCCTCATGGGGCACGGTGCGGCTGGCCGCGATGCGGCTGCCCAGCCGGCCGAGGCGGATGGCGACGGCCTGTTCGGTCTTGGCCAGCACGCTGTCCTTCGTTTTGGCCACCCGGGTCAGCACGAGGCCGACCGCACAGGGCCGGAAAGGCGCGATCCGCACCAGCGGCCCGCCCTCGCGCAACAGGGCCTCGCCCTGCGCGATCACCGTCTTCGGCGCGGCAAATGGGATGATCTTCACCGTGGCCAGCATCTGCCCCGGTTCGACGATGTCGTGGTTTGCCAGGGTGGCCACGGTCAGGGCCTCGTCCAGGGCATTGAGCGCGGTCAGCCTGGCCGCATCGACCACGACCAGGCCGGCGGTTTCGGCATAGAGATTGGCGCGGCCGGTGAAGGCGGCGGCCGGCCGTGCGCCGGGACCGGCCGCGGTGGTGGCAATGCGGCGTGCGGCTTCGTCTTCCGGCAGGTCATCGTCATCGAGGCGGGCGATATGGATGCGGCTGTGACCGGCAGCCGCCAGTGCCGCAACGTCCTCGGCGCTGAGCAGCCGGCCCTTCCGGAAGCGTTCGTCGCCCACGGCGAGACTGTGGCCGAGTATACCGCCGGCGGCCTCCTGTACGGCAACGGGACCGAAGAACATGGATGTCAGGCCGCGGCCGGGCCGGCCGGCGCCGGTGCGGGAGCCGATGCGGCCGGCTGGCGCAGGGACGCGGTCATCTGGGCGAGAATGGAAATCGCGATCTCGGCCGGCGATTTCGCGCCGATGGTGAGTCCGACCGGGCCGTGGATGCGGGAAAATTCATGCTCAGCGATACCGGCCTCGCGCAGGCGCTCCAGCCTTGAGGCATGCGTCTTCTTGCTGCCCAGCGCGCCGATGTAGAACACGTCGGATTGCAGGGCCGCGATCAGGGCCGGGTCGTCGATCTTGGGGTCGTGGGTCAGGGTCACCACCGCCGTGCGGATATCCGGTTTCAGCTGGGCCATTGCTTCATCAGGCCAGTCATTCGACAGCTGCACGCCTGGGAACCGTTCGGCCGAGCCGAAGGCGCTGCGCGGGTCGATCACGATCACCTCGTAGCCGGCCAGCTGCGCCATCGGTACCAGTGCCTGCGCGATATGCACGGCGCCGACCAGCACCAGCCGCAGCGGCGGATTGAAGACATTGAGGAAGAGGGGGCCGTCATCCGTCTCGATGGTGCGCGGCCTGTCTTCCAGCATGGCGGCCCGGGCCGCCTCGCCGATGCGCGGGTCGCTATCCTTCAGACCCTTCTTGCCGTAGAGATACAGCAGCCGCTGCTCGCCGGTCTTCAGGAAGGTCGCCAGCACCACCGGGCGCTTTTCGGCCCGGTCCTGCTGCAGCTGTTCAAGGATTCCCTTTTTCATCCGTCGAGCCGTTCGACATAGACCTGGATCTTGCCGCCGCAGGCGAGGCCGACTTCCCAGGCCTGCGCATCCGAGACGCCGAAATCCAGCAGGCGCGGCTTGCCGTCGGCGATGGCGTCCAGCGCCTCGGTCACCACGGCACCCTCGATGCAGCCGCCGGAGACCGAGCCGATGAACTTGCCCTCGCCATCGACGGCCAGCTGGCTGCCGACCGGGCGCGGGGCCGAGCCCCAGGTGGTGACCACGGTGGCGAGTGCCACGTCGCGACCGGCTTTCTTCCAGTCCAGCGCGGCGGCGAGAATGTCGTCCTGGATGTCGGTGGTCATGCGGCCATCCTTCCGAGATTGTCCTGCAGGCGGTTGCCGGCCGTGCTGTCGCGGCTGAGTGCGGCGGCAAGGTCGGCAATGGAACTAAGATTGTGAACCGGCCGGAAATCGTCAACCTGGGGCAGGATGGCGCGGATTCCGGCCGCCTTCGGCTCGAACCCGTCCCAGCGCAGCAGCGGGTTCAGCCAGATCAGACGGTTGCAGGATTTGTGCAGGCGTTCCATCTCGCGGGCCAGTCCGCTGCCGCCTTCGCGGTCCAGCCCGTCGGTGACCAGAACCACCACGGCGCCCTGACCCAGCACGCGGCGCGACCACAGCCGGTTGAACTCGGCCAGCGTGGTGCCGATCCGGGTACCGCCCGACCAGTCCGGCACGGCTTCGCTGACCGCGGCCAGCGCCTTGTCGACATCGCGCTGGCGCAGCATGCGGGTGATGTTGGTCAGCCGCGTGCCGAACAGGAAGCTGTGCACCCGGGTACGGTCGCTGGTCAGGGCATGCATGAAATGCAGGAACATGCGGCTGTACTGGCTCATCGAGCCCGAGATGTCGCACAGCACCACCAGCGGCGGCGGTCGCAGGCCGGGACTTTTGCGCTTCAGGGGGATGATGGCGCCGCCGGTACGCATGGAGGCCTGCAGACTGGCGCGCAGGTCGATGCGGTGGCCACGCGGATCGGCACGCAGGCGGCGGATTTTCTGCGGACGGAACGGCCAGTCGATCCGGTCCAGTGCCGCCTTTGCCGCCTCCAGTTCTTCGGCGGTCATCTCGGCGAAGTCCTTCTGCTGCAGCAGTTCGTCAGCCGAGAAGGTCAGCGTCGCATCGATCTCGACCTCTTTCGGTGCGGCCTCCTGCGGCCGGTCGCCCTGGCCCGGCAGCATCGCCTGCCGGATGCGCTGCGAGAGTTCCTTTTTCTTCGGGTCGGCGCTGCCCTCGGCCTGCGGCAGCATCAGACTCATCATGCGCTCCATGATCTTCGGGTCGCGCCAGAAGATGTGGAATGCCTGGTCGAACAGCTCGCGCTGGTCGCGGCGGTTCACCAGCACCGAGAACAGCGTCCAGTACAGATCGTCACGGCGGCGGATGCCGGCAACCTCCACGGCGCGCACGGCATCGATGGCCTTGCCGGGCCCCAGCCGCAGGCCGGCGGCGCGCAGCAGGCGCACGAAATGCACGATATTGGCGGCAAAGGCGCCAGGCGTGCTGCCGGGATGCCCATGGTCTGGCAGGTCGGGCAGCAGGGTGTTCATGCCGCCACCGTTCAGACGCCGAGGGCGGCCATGTCCTGCTGCACCTTGTGCAGGATCGCGGCGGCCTCGGAGCCTTTCATCTTGGCGATGTCATCCTGGTATTTGAGCAGCACGCCGAGCGTGTTGTCGACGGTTTCGGGGTCCAGCGCCACCTTGTCGAGGAAACTGAGGGCGCGGGTCCAGTCGATGGTCTCGGCGACGCCGGGCAGCTTGAACAGTTCGGTTTCGCGCAGATGCTGCACGAAGGCGACGATCTCGCGGCTCAGCCGCTGCGGCACGCCGGGCACCTTGCGCTCGAGGATCGCCAGCTCGCGTTCGGCATCGGGATAATCGACCCAGTAATACAGGCAGCGGCGCTTCAGGGCATCGTGAATCTCGCGGGTGCGGTTCGAGGTGATGATGACGATCGGTGGTGCGGCGGCCTTGACCGGGCCGATCTCGGGGATGGTGATCTGGAAGTCGGACAGCACCTCCAGCAGATAGGCCTCGAAGGGTTCGTCGGTGCGGTCGAGTTCGTCGATCAGCAGCACCGGAGCACCGGCCGGATCGGGCCGCAGGGCCTGCAGCAGCGGGCGCTCGACGAGAAAATCGGGGCTGAACAGGTCGCGGGCCAGCGAGCCCTTGTCCCCTTCGCCGGTGGCTTCCGCGAGACGGATTTCCAGCATCTGGCGCGGGTAGTTCCACTCGTAGACGGCCGAGGCGAGATCCAGGCCTTCATAGCATTGCAGGCGGATCAGGCTGCGGCCCAGCGTCTGCGCCAGCACCTTGGCGATCTCGGTCTTGCCGACGCCGGCCTCGCCCTCGAGGAACAGCGGCCGGCCCATTTTCAGGGCAAGAAACAGTGTCGTGGCCAGCGGCCGGTCGGCGACATAGTCGCCCTGGTTCAGCAGGGTTTCGACGGCATCGATGGAGGCGGGCAAATCGGTCATCTGTCTCGGAGATTTAGGGCGGAACGGATCAAAATCATGCCCCGATTGACCGGGGCCCGCAATGATGGCCGGGCCGGGGCGTCACAAAACGGCAGGGCGCACCGTCTGGGGGACAGGAAATCATGCAAAGGAAGCCGCCATGACTGCCGCGATCCCCGATCCGCACCCGAACCGCCAGATGCTGCTGCGTCATCTTGCCGCCGAGAATGCCCATGACATGGAGGGCACCCTGGCAACCGTGCATCCGGACTGCATGTTCCGTGATTTTGCCACCGGGCAGGTCTTCCACGGGCTGGCCGGCGCCGAACGGCATTACCGGCAATGGTGGGAAGCCTTCGGCAATGTGGTCGAACGCATGCCCGATGGTGCCGCCTGGTGGATCGACGACGAAACCTATGTGGCACAGCCACAATATGTCGGCCGCCATGTCGGCCCGTTTCTCGGGATTGCGCCGACCGGACAGTCTTTCGTGCTGCCTTTTGCGGTCTTCGTGCGCTTCCGGGGCGGATTGCTGGCCGAGGAACGCTTCTACTACGACCTGGCCACCCTGCTGCGCCAGCTGGGGCAGGAGGCGCCGGACCCGGCCATGCTGGCCCAGGCCCGGGACTGGGCCGCCGGCCAGCCCGCCGGCGATCAGCGCGTCAGGATCGTGTAGCCGCGTTCGATGACCCGCTTGGTGGCCTCGAAGGCATGCACCAGTTCGTCATTGGTCTCGCGGGCGGCCCTCAGCCGGGCAATGTCCTCAAGGCTGGGATTGGCCTTGCCGGAGAGTTCGAGGGCGATCTTGACATAGCGGGCCCGCGCCTCGGCAACCCGGACGGCAAAGGCCATGAAGGATTCCCGGTTGAGCTCCGGCACCGCCCTGCGGATCACCTCGCGGTTGGCGCTGAAAATCCCCATTTCGATCTCTTCGAGGAATTTCTGCAGCTTGCGGGCGGATTCCCGGTCGAGCATGTCCTTGCTGACCAGGTGATCGACCTTGTTGTCCTTGCCAAACCCGATGATCTTCATCGCCGCCTCCTGCCGCGATTCGGGGAATGATCGTCACCATACCGCGTTTTCCGCAGCCGATGAGAGTGTATTCCTGATAATGGGCTATCTGAGGGGTATGGGGCATTCGGTTCCCGGGTGGCCCGGAAACGGCGCCACTGCCTTCCGGGCCGGAGAGGTCACGGGAACCGGAGGCGTCACGGGAATGGAGGTCCGGGCCGGAATTGAACCGGCGTACGCGGATTTGCAGTCCGCTGCGTCACCACTCCGCCACCGGACCCCAGCAAACGCGCCTCTTACTACGGGTTTCGCCCCCGCGGGGTCAAGGGGTTCAGGGGGCGTCCGGGTAGTGTGACGGATCGCACGCCGCGCCGGGTTCGTGGCCGCTAACCCCGCATCGGGCCATTGTTTTCACCGCATCGCAGCATTATAAGGGCAACATTCTTCCTTCCGCGTTTCAGCCCGGATTGCACGCCCATGGCCCAAGCCGACCGCCAATTTGCAGAAGCCCGCCGCTATATGGTGCTGACCCAGCTGCGGCCCAACAAGGTGATCGACGAGCAGGTGATCGCGGCCATGGCCGAGGTGCCGCGCGAACAGTTCGTGCCCAAGGCCTACCGCGGCGTCGCCTACATGGACGAGGATGTTGCGGTCGCGCCGGGCCGATTCCTGATGGAGCCGATGATCCTGGGGCGCCTGCTGCAGGAAGCGGAGATCGCCCCCTCGGACACGGCCCTCGTGGTCGGCAGCGCCACCGGCTATGACGTCGCGGTGCTCTCGCGGCTGGCCAGCACCGTGATCGGCCTGGAGGCCGACCCGGCACTGGTGGCGCAGGCCGGCCAGGTTCTTGAACAGCTGGGCAATGTCAATGCCGTCATGGTGGAGGGGCCGCTGGCCGCCGGCCTGCCCAAGCAGGGTCCGTTCAACGTGATCCTGCTGGCGGGCGCCGTGCCGGAGATTCCGCCAGCCCTGCTGGACCAGCTCGCCGAAGGCGGACGGCTGATCGGCGTGGTGCGCGCCGCGGAAAGCCCGATCGGTCAGGCGGTGATCGTGCGTCGGACGGCCGGGGTGCTTGCCGAGCGGGTGCTGTTCGATGCCGGAACCCCGGTGTTGCCGGGTTTCGAGCAGCCGGCCGGATTTGTGTTCTGAGCGGCACCATGGCCGTCAGCAGCCTGCCACTGGAAATCGGCGTCGCGGAACTTGATGCCTGGCGGCGTTCCGGTCGCGACATTGCCGTGCTGGATGTACGCGAGGACTGGGAAGTCGCGCTCTGCGCCGTGGATGGCAGCCTGCGCATTCCGATGCAGCAGGTACCAGGCCGCAAGGACGAACTACCACAGGACAAGCCGCTGGTGGTGATGTGCCATCACGGCGGCCGCAGCCGGCAGGTGATGCAGTGGCTGCGGGGGAACGGCTTCGCACAGGCCATCAACCTGGCTGGCGGGATTCACGCCTGGGCCAGCGAGATCGACCGGGATATGCCGACATACTGAACTCGAGTGATTGCATAATCAGGCGGAATCGCCGGGTGCTGACGGGGAACGACGCTGCAAGAAGCGCTCACAGGAAAAAAGGACAGATGCGCGTCATGACATTCAAGCAGGCCCTTCTGGCGTCGGCGCTGACCGGTGCCGTTGCAATTGCCGCCCCGTCGGCCTTTGCCCAGTCCTTCGCGGACGCGCTGTCCGCTGCGTATAACAACAACCCGACCCTGCTGGCGGCCCGTGCGGCGCTGCGGGCTACCGATGAGGGTGTGCCGCAGGCCCTGTCCGGCTGGCGCCCGACGGTGACGCTGAGCGGCGAGATTGGCCGGCAGCGCCAGGAATTCAGCGTGGCCTCGACCTCCTCGCGGGATGGCTATACAGATCCGCGTTCGCTCTCACTGACCGTGTCGCAGCCGCTGTATCGCGGCGGTCGCACCGAAGCCGCCACCGATGCAGCCGAGGCACTGGTGCTGGCCGGCCGCCAGGACCTGGCATCGACCGAGCGCAGCGTGCTGCTGGATGCGGTGACGGCGTATATGGACGTGGTGCAGAACCAGGCGGTGCTCGAGCTCAACCGCAACAACGAGGAAGTGCTGCGGCGCCAGCTGGAAGCCACGCGCGAGCGGTTCCGTGTCGGCGAGATCACCCGCACCGATGTCGCCCAGGCGGAATCGCGGCTCAGCGGTGCCACCGCCGGCAGGATTTCGGCTGAAGGCGCACTGGTTTCCAGCCGCGCCGTGCTGGCCCGGGTGATGGGCGAGATGCCGACCACACTGGTCAACCCGCCGCCGCTGCCGCCGCTGCCGAAAAGCGAGGAAGAGGCGCTGGCGGTTGCCTATGATGAAAATCCGACCCTGCTTGGTGCGCGGTTCCGCGAGGTCGCGGCGAAGTTCGATGTCCGCACGGCATCCGGTGCGCTGCTGCCGACCGTGTCGCTGAATGGCACGCTGACCAAGGCGGAGGAGCAGTCCACCACCCATATCGATTCGGAAACGGCCAAGATTGCACTGTCGGTTTCGGTGCCGCTGTATGAGGCCGGTTCGGTCTACAGCCAGACCCGCCAGCGCAAGCAGGTACATAACCAGCGCCGCATCCAGGTCGAGGAACAGCGCCGCGCCGTGCGTCAGCAGGTGGTGCAGGCCTGGGAAAATCTCAACACGGCCCGTTCGAATATCCAGGCGCGCCAGGCGCAGGTCGAAGCCGCCCGCATCGCGCTGGAAGGCGTGCAGCAGGAAGCCGAGGTCGGTTCGCGCACCACGCTCGACGTGCTGGATCAGGAGCAGGAATATCTCGACGCGCGGGTTGCCGAGGTGCGGTCACGCCGCGACGAGTATGTTGCCGGCTTCACCCTGCTGTCGGCGGTGGGGCGCCTCGGAGCCCGCCAGCTCAGCCTGCCGGTCGAATACTATGACCCGATAGCCAACTATGACCGGGTCCGCGACAAGTGGTTTGGCACCGATGGCGGCCTGACGGCGGACTGAGCGGCCTCAAAAAACGCAGCGAATCGGGTAATTCGTCGATCGATAGGGGATTTCCGGGAAAATCCCCTTAACCGGTGTTAACAGTTCGGTTATCCTTCCGGCGCATACCATCGGTCTATGATTCGGCCATGGCATGCGCCGGACGGTGTTTACGCGCCGGCCGGGATTTCAGGCCGGTGCTGGCTTCCGGACGGTATCCGGGATACGGACCAATTTTTCGGGCGAGGGCATGAGCGACCCCAAGGCAGGTCAGAATGAACCGACGATGGAGGAAATCCTTGCCTCCATCCGACGGATCATTTCCGAGGACAATGCCGACGGCGCTGCCGCCGATGCCGATGCTCCGGCTGCCGAAGCGGAAGCCCCGGAGCCGGAGGCTGCAGAGGACGAGCCGGTGATGGCGGCGCCGGAGCCGGACCCCGAGCCGGAGCCGGAACCCGAGCCTGCCTTCGAACCGGACCCCGAGCCGGCGCCGGAACCCGAGCCTGCCTTCGAACCGGAACCCGAGCCGATGATGGCCGAGCCGGAACCGGAGCCGGAAGCCGCTTACGAGCCTCCGCCGCCACCCCCGCCGCCGCCGCGCCGGGCTCCCCCGCCGCGTCCGCAGCCGCGCGAGGATATTCTCGAACTGACCGACATGGTCGACCGCGATTTCGAGGGGCTGGTTTCCGAGCCGACCGCCGCCCGCGCCGCCGCCCATCTTGGCCAGCTGTCCAGTGCGGTGGCCGGTTCGCGGGCCATGGCCATGGGCAACAGCCAGCGCACGCTGGAGGAACTGGTCAAGGAACTGCTGCGGCCGATGCTGAAGGAATGGCTGGATGCCCATCTGGCCACCATCGTCCAGCGCATCGTCGAGCGCGAGGTCGCCCGCCTGACCATCCAGGCGGAAGAAGAGCAGGATCACCTGTAAAATCGCGGCCGGCCGGCCGCTCCGGAACCAGTTCACACGCGGCCAAGTCTGGACTTGGGCCGCCGGATCGTCTTTATTTTCCGCCCTTTCCCGGAATTGCCGAAGCTGACCGAGCCCATGCTGGACAAGACCTATTCACCCCAGGACGTTGAAGCCCGCCTGTACAAGGCCTGGGAGGAGGGCGGCTGCTTCCGGCAGGGCGTGAAGTCCGGCCGGCCCTATACCATTGCATTGCCGCCGCCGAACGTGACCGGCAGCCTGCATATGGGGCATGCGCTCAACCATACCCTGCAGGATATCCTGATCCGCTGGCAGCGCATGCGCGGCCGCGATGCCCTTTGGCAGCCGGGCACCGATCATGCCGGCATCGCCACCCAGATGGTGGTGGAACGCCAGCTGGCGGAAAAGCAGCAGAACCGCCACGACATGGGCCGCGAGAAATTCGTCGAACGCGTATGGCAGTGGAAGGCGGAATCAGGCGGCATGATCACCGGCCAGCAGCGTCGGCTGGGCGAAAGCTGTGACTGGAGCCGCGAACGCTTCACCATGGATGACGGCCTCAGCCATGCCGTGCGCAAGGTCTTCGTGGAGCTTTACCGCGAAGGGCTGATCTACAAGGACCAGCGGCTGGTGAACTGGGATCCCAAGCTGCTGACCGCGATTTCCGATCTCGAAGTCGAGCAGCACGAGGTCAAAAGCCATCTGTGGTATTTCCGCTACCCGGTCGAGGGCATGGCGGACACTTTCATCACCGTGGCCACCACGCGGCCGGAGACCATGCTGGGCGATACCGGCATCGCCGTGCATCCGGAGGACGAACGCTACCAGGCGCTGGTCGGAAAGTACGCCATCCTGCCGATCGTCGGTCGCCGTATCCGCATCGTTGCCGACGAATATTCCGATCCCGAGAAGGGCTCGGGCGCGGTGAAGATCACGCCAGCACATGACTTCAACGATTTCGAGGTCGGCAAGCGGCACAGTCTCGAGATGATCAACATCTTCGACCGGCATGCGCATCTGAACGAGAATGTGCCGGAAAAATACCGCGGCATGGAGCGTTTCGCCGCCCGCAAGGCCATCGTTGCCGAGATGGAAGAGCTGGGGCTGGTCGAGAAGATCGAGCCGAACCGGCATATGGTGCCGCATGGCGACCGCTCGCAGGTGGTGATCGAGCCCTGGCTGACCGAGCAGTGGTATGTCAACGCCGCGGTGCTGGCGAAACCCGCCATCGAGGCGGTGGAGAAGGGCGATATCCAGTTCGTGCCGAAGAACTGGGAAAAGACCTACTTCGATTGGATGCGCAACATCCAGCCCTGGTGCATCTCGCGCCAGCTCTGGTGGGGCCACCAGATTCCGGCCTGGTACGGCCCGGATGGCAGGGTTTTCGTTGCCTATGACGAGGCCGAGGCACAGGCGGAAGCGGCGAAGCATTACGGCAAGGCCGTGGACCTGACCCGTGACGAGGATGTGCTGGACACCTGGTTCTCGTCGGCGCTGTGGCCGTTCTCGACCCTCGGCTGGCCGGAGCAGACGCCGGTGCTCGGGAGCCATTACCCGACCGATGTGCTGGTCACCGGCTTCGACATCATCTTTTTCTGGGTCGCCCGGATGATCATGATGGGGCTGCATTTCACCAAGACGGCCCCGTTCCACACGGTCTACATCCATGCCCTGGTCCGCGACGAGAAGGGCCAGAAGATGTCGAAGTCGAAGGGCAATGTGATGGACCCTCTCGACATCATCGACAAATACGGCGCCGATGCCTTGCGCTTTACCCTGTCGATTTTCGCCGCCCAGGGCCGCGACGTGAAGATGTCGGAGCAGAGGGTGGAGGGCTATCGCAACTTTGCCACCAAGTTGTGGAATGCTGC
Source organism: Ferrovibrio sp. (assembly GCF_964218355.1). Lineage (GTDB taxonomy): Bacteria > Pseudomonadota > Alphaproteobacteria > Ferrovibrionales > Ferrovibrionaceae > Ferrovibrio. The sequence goes on from NZ_CAXPMC010000020.1 coordinate 116,241, forward strand.
CCGCTTTGCCGAGATGAATGGCTGCGTGCTGCCGGACGATTTCGACCCGAAGGCGCCCGAGGGCATCATCAATAAATGGATTCTCGGCCGCCTGGCGCAGGCGGTGCGCGATGTGGATGCCGCGCTCGAAGCCTACAGGTTCAACGACGCGGCCGGTGCGCTGTATCACTTCACCTGGGGTACCTTCTGCGACTGGTATCTCGAACTGATCAAGCCGGCCCTGACGGGTGAGGATGCGGCGCTCAAGGCTGAAACCCAGGCAACCTGCGCCTATGTCCTGCGGCAGCTGATTCACCTGCTGCACCCCTTCATGCCTTTCGTCACCGAGGAGCTGTGGGACAAGCTGTACGGCCGGCCGGATGGGTTCCTGATGCTGCGTAGCTGGCCGGGCGACGGGGTGCGCAGCGAGGACAAGGCCGCGGCGGCCGAGATCGACTGGCTGATCCGCCTGATCGAGGGCGTGCGCGGCGCCCGGTCGGCACTGAACGTGCCGGCCGGCGCCAAGATCGCCATGCAGGGCATTGGCGATGATGCCGAACTGATCCGCCGCCTGTTGCGCCACAGCGACCCGATCAAGCGCCTGGCCCGCATCGAAACCATCACCATGGAGCAGGCTGCGCCGACCGGCGAGCAGGCCCAGGGCTGCGCCCGCATTGTCATTGACGGCACCACCTTTGTCCTGCCGCTGGCCGAGGTGATCGACATCGCGAAGGAAAAGGAGCGGCTGGGCAAGGAGCGCGACAAGGCGCTGGCCGAAATCGCCAAGATCGATGCCAAGCTCGGCGATGCCAGTTTCGTCTCCCGCGCCCCGGAAGCCGTGGTCGAGGAACAGAAGGAGCGGCGCGGCTCCTATTCGGCCCAGGCCGAGAAACTGGCCGACGCCTTGCAGCAGCTCGGATGAATGCCGCACCGCTCAGCCCCGAAGATCTCGCGCTGATCACGGCAGCCTCCGCCCTGATCCGCAAGCGCTATGCCGTCGGGCGGCACCATATCGCGGCGGCCCTGCGCACCCGGTCGGGCCGCGTCTTCACCGGCCTGCATCTCGACACCTATGTCGGCCGCGCCTCGGTCTGTGCCGAGGCGGTTGCGGTTGGTCAGGCGATGGCGGAAGGGGCCGGGCCCGATGATCCGGTCGAGGCCATCGTCTCGGTGCGGCATCCACGCCCGACCGAGCAGCACCAGGATATCCAGGTGGTTGCGCCCTGTGGCATCTGCCGCGAGATGATCCGCGACTTCGCCCCCGAGGCACGGGTGATCCTGAATGCCGAAGGCCGGTTGTCGGCCTATGCGCCGTCCGACCTGCTGCCGCTGAAATACCACCGGCAGCCCTAGGCCTCAGGCCGGCAGTCCGGCGAGGAAGACGCGGCGGATATTGCCGCCCAGCAGCTTCAGCATCTCCTCCTTCGAGAATCCCTGCGCCAGCAGGGCTGCCGCCAGCCCCGGCAGCTGGTCGTAGCCCGGCAGCACGGCCGGGCTGAGCAGACCCATCATGTCGCTGCCCAGTCCGACATGGTCGATGCCGGCCACTTCCACCATGCGCGCCATGCCTTCGGCCATGGCGGCAAGATCGGGGTAGATCGTGGAAGGCGGCCAGATGCCGATCACCCCATTGGTCTCGGCGATGACACGGGCATGATCCGGCCCGATGGTGCGGCTGTAGCGGCCGGGCTTCGGGTTCAGCGAGGTGTGCGACAGCACCAGTGGCTTGTCGGTCACGGCGGCGGCACGCTTCACCAGGTCGTAGGTGCCGTGCGCCACATCGACGACGATGCCGAGCCTGTTGCAGCGGCGGACCACGGCTTCGCCGGCCGCGGTCAGCCCACCATGCACCGGAGGCTCGGTCTGGATGTCGCCCAGTTCATTGACGCGATAGTGCGTGAGCTGCAGATGGCGCAGGCGCCACTTTGCAAAGGCTTCGTCGACACGGTCCGCCCGCCCTTCGAGGAAGTCGCCGCCCTCGCTGCTGACGATCACCGACGGTCGGTCCGGCGTTGCCGCCTGCAGGTCTGCCCGGGTGGCGACGACGCCGAGTTCCTGGCTGCGCACCAGATCGAAAAGCCGCGCGAAGGCCTGCCCGGCATAGGCATACAGTTCACCGGGGTCGGGATCGCGGTAGGGGCGGATGCGTTTGTCTTCGACCCGCGTGGCAGGACTGTCGGCCACCACGGCAAGGCAGATCGCCGCCATGCCGCCCTCGCGCATGGGGGCGGCCAGCGGGGAGAACGGGGCCTTTTCACGAATGCGCCGCAGCCCGATCAGGGAGCCGCCATGGCTGTGCAGATCCATGGTGGTCTGCCCGTCCAGCAGCCGGCGGGCTGCAGCAAAGGCGCCGGCATCGGGGGCGGCCTGTGCGGGGCGCAGCGGCATCCACGCGGCCAGCCCGGCCGCCAGCCCACCGGCGATCAGGTCCCGGCGGGTGAAGCCGGGGGCGATCGCGGCCGGTGCGGCCGGCACCGGCCGCTGCAATTCGCACCACCAGTCGCCGGCGGTGGTCTCGGCCAGTCGCAGAATACCGCGCAGCCGGTGCAGGCCGGCTGCCGCGCCGGTCAGTTCTGGCAGATGCAGGCGGCGTTCGGGCGCGGCCGGCAGGCAGCCGGCGCAGCAGACCGGTTCCTCGGTCAGCACGCTACCGGCCCCGGCGTCTTCCGGGTCGGCCGGCGACAGCCAGCCCTCGATCTCGACCATGCGGCCCTGCCACGCCGCCGCGGTATCCCGCCGCAACTCCGTCCAGGTGATCCGCATTGGCCGCCTCCCATGGGCCGCGGACAAGGCCGGCGGCCAATGTCAGCATACAATGACCGGCTTGACGGCGGGAAGACGGCCTGATGATGTGCGCTGCCAGGGAGACACCGCCGATGACCGATTCCGCGATCACCGACATCCTTGCCGTGGTGCAGATCTATCTCGATGGTCTGTACGAGGGCGATACCGCCAAGCTGCGGCAGGCCTTCCATCCGGCTTCCAGCCTGTTCGCCGCGGCCGACGGCAAGCTGATGCATGTGCCGCGCGAGGAGTGGTGCAAGATGGTCGAGGGGCGGGCTTCGCCCAAGGCGAACGGGCAGGGCCGCGAATACGACCGTATCCTGTCGGTCGACCGCACCGGACCCGATACCGCCATGGTGAAGCTGAACTGCGCCATCCTGCCGCGGGTCTTCACCGACTATCTCAGCCTGATCCGGCTGGATGGCCGCTGGGTGGTGATCAGCAAGACCTTCACGGCGGAAACGCTGCCGGCCGAAACGGTGCCGGCATGAAAGCCCGCGCGATCCTTGCCGCCATGGCGATCCTGCTGGGCCTGTCGGCCTGCAGCGATCCGGCCACCACATTTGCCGCCGGCCTGCGCAGCTGGTGCAAATCGGCCGACAGCTGCACCGACCACGGCCGGAACTGAACCGGGGGCCTGTATCCATGTCCGGACGGGACAGCGGCACCATCCGGTGTGGCCGCTTCACTCTGCAATACGCCATCGAGGGCGAGGGACGCCCGGTGCTGGTGATCGGCTCGGCCCTCTATTACCCGCGGCTGTTCTCGCAGAATCTGCGCCGGCATCTGCGCATGGTTTTCATGGATCATCGCGGCTTTGCGCCGGGCAACGACTGCACGGATGCGGGCGAGTACACGCTGGAAAAGCTGACCGGTGATATCGAGCAGGCCCGGCGCGATCTGGGTCTCGGGAAGGTCGTGATCCTCGGCCATTCCGGCCATGCCTTCATGGCGCTGGACTATGCCAGGCGGTATCCGCAGCATGTCTCGCATGTGGTGATGCTGAATGTGGCGCCGGATTATTCGGCTGCAGGCCATGCCGCCGCCGAACGCTATCTTGCGGAGTCCGTCTGCCCGGAGCGCAAGGCGGCACTGGCGGCCAACATGGCGCGCCTGCCGGCGGCCATGGAGGCGGCACCGGAAAAGGCCTTTGTGACATACTGCCTGCTGACCGGACCGAAGAGCTGGTATGACTGGACCTTCGATGCCGCCCCGCTCTGGGACGGCATCGAAACCAACATGACCATGTTCAACCATGTCTGGGGTGAAGTCTTCCGCGATATCGACATCACCGCCGGCCTCGATGCGCTGGACCGGCCGGTGTTTCTCGGCCTTGGCCGCTACGATTACCTGGTGCCGCCGCCCTGGTGCTGGGAAGCCGTTCGCGAGCGTTTCCGCGACCTCACCATCCGCGTCTTCGAGCGCAGCAGCCATGCGCCCTGCTTCGAGGAGCCCGCGGCCTTCGACGCCGAACTGCTGGGCTGGCTGGACTCGCGGCCTGCTGTCTGATCAGGCAGGCTGCGGCTGCGATCTGCGGCGGATCGCAACGGCCGTCAGCGTGGTCAGCGCCAGCATGGCGGCGACGAACCACAGCACCTTGCTGGCACCGCCATGGTCGAGCAGCAGGCCGATCACCAGCGGTGCCAGGGCCGAGCCGGCATCAAGGCCGGAATAGACGAAGCCGAAGACGCGGCCGGAGGCACCCTTGGGCGCGGCGCCACGCACGATCAGGTCGCGCGACGGCGTGGTCAGGCCCTGCAGGAAGCCTGCACCCACCACCACGGCCACCAGCATGGCTGCCGGCAGGTCGAGATTGGCCACCACCAGCATCAGGGCGGCAGCACCCAGCAGGCCGCCGATCACGATGGTTTCCAGCCGCACGCCGAGATCGGCGATCCAGCCGCCGACCATCACGCCCGCCGAAGCCCCCAGCAGGAAGCCGGTCAGTGCCGTGGTCGCCACGGTCAGCGGCGTCTCATAGAGGGCTGCCAGCGTGGCGGGCAGGAAATTCTGCGTGCCGATCAGGGCAAAGGACAGCAGCAGGAAATACAGGAAGCACATCACCACCGGCAGGCTGAGCAGGGGGCCGAGGGCTTCGGTCTTGGCACCGGACTTGACGGCGGCACGGCGGGCGGCGCCGGCATCTTCCTTCAGCAGGTCGCGGTTCAGCAGCAGGGTGGCGAGGATCGCATAGCCGACCAGGGCGGCGATCACCGGTGCCGCGCGCCAGCCGAACAGCGCGGCACCGCCGGCCATCAGCACCGGCGCCAGTGCCCAGCCGAGATTGCCGCCCAGCGTGTGGGTGCCGAAGGCGCGGCCGAGCCGCTTCTGGTCGACCGAGGCGTTCAGGATCGAGAAATCGGCCGGATGGAACACGCAGTTGCCGATGCCGGCGACGATCGCCACCGGCACCAGCATCCAGTAGGAGGGCACCAGGCCGTAGAGCAGGATGGCGGTGCAGAAGATCGCCAGCCCGCCGATCAGCACATTGCGGGCGCCGATGCGGTCGACCAGGAATCCGGCCGGGGTCTGCAGCACGCCGGAGGTGACGTAGAACAGCGTCATCACCAGACCGAGTTCGGTATAGCTGACGGCGAATTCGGTCTTCAGATACGGGAACAGCGGCGGCAGCACCAGCTGGAAGAAATGGCTGCAGCCATGGGCGACGCCGATCAGCGCCATCACCTTGAGGTCGCGGTTGGGAAGCGAGGAGGCGGGCTGGCCCGCGGGAAGGGCGAGATCGGTCATTTGCGGCCTGCGAGACGACGGTGTGGAGACTGGGGCGCGGTCGGGTGGCGTTTCCACCGGCTGTATCCGCCGGTTGCCGCGACTCTAGCAGATTGTTCATATACGGCCAGCGGAAAGTAACCGCCCGGTTCGGCGCTGCAGCAGGCTGGTGCCGGTGCAATAAAAAGCGCGGGGCACCAGGCCCCGCGCTGCGGTTTGCGGTGGGAAAGCGACCGGCTTACTTCGGCATCTTCACGCTCTTGTCGAGAAAGTCGTTGGTGTAGGATTTCGCAATATCGAAATCCTTCTCCATGCCGAAATAGGTCTTCACCAGATCGTAGTCGCCGGCCAGCCGCTTGCCGTCGAAGGCGCCAAGGGCGACGCCGGTGGTGGTCGGGTCGGTCATCAGCTCCTTGATGCGGTTCCACTGGTCGCGCTGGTTCGCCTCGTCGAGGCCGCTGACGCTGGCCATCAGTGCCTTCAGGCAGGGCGAGACATCGGCGACGCAGGCGGCAAACGCCTTCTGCGACACCTTGACGAACTTGGCCACCGTGTCGCGGTTCTTGGCGAGGTAGTCGCCGTTGACGATCACCGAGTTGCCGTAGAGGTTCAGGCCGATGTTGCGCCAGGCGAGGAAACCGAGGTCCTTGCCGAATTCGCGCACCTTCAGGTCATGCTCGTTGTAGAAGTCGCTGGTGATGTCGATCGCCTTGCTTTTCAGCGAGGCGAGCTTGGCCTGGGGGCTGACATTCACGAAGCTGACGGAATCGGCCGGGATGCCGACCGCCTTGGCGAAGGCCGGCCACATCACGCGCGAGGCATCGCCCGGCGGGTTGCCCAGCTTGTGGCCGGGGAAATCCTTGGGGCCCTTGATGCCCGAGGAATTCAGCCAGTAGAAACCCTGCGGCGAATTGGCATAGACGGTCATCACGGCGACGATGTCGGCGCCTTTGCTCTTGGCGACCAGGGCCGTGGCCATGTCGGCGACGGCAAATTCGGTGTTGCCGGCGCCGATGCGCTGGGCCGAGACGCCGGAGCCGCGGCCGGCCTCGATGCTGACATCCAGCCCTTCCTTCTCGTACCAGCCCTGGGCCTTGGCATAGTAGTAGGGCGAGTGATCGGCAGTCGGCACCCAGTTCAGCAGCAGGTTGGCCTTCTCGGCGGCATGGCCGGCGGTCGGGACCAGTACCGCGGCAACGGCCCCGCTGACGGCTCCGGCAACGGCGGTGGCAAGGAAACGGCGAAATGTCATGATGACCCCCTCGTGGCTGATTCGCCGGCCGCCTCCGGAAGTCCGTGTCCTGAGCAGGACCGGCGGTCTCCGGGCGGCGGGAACCGGCAGCATCCCGCCGCGGGCCCCGTGGGACCCTGCGGTGCAAACTGTAGCCAGCCCGTCATCGTGGTTCAATAAATAATCAACCAGTTGGATGATTGGTTGCCGAGTGCTAAGGAAGAGGAACTGATGTCCGAGACCACCAGCCGGGGACGGGAAGAGCCCACAGAACGCCGCCGCGACCCGGTTGCCACCCGGGCAGCCCTGCTGCGGGCCGCGGTGGCGGATTTCGCTGCCCGCGGCTTTGCCGGGGCCCGGATCGACGAGATCGCCCAGAAGGCGGGGGTCAACAAGCAGCTCGTCTATCATTACTTCGGCAGCAAGGACGAGCTGTACCGGGCGGCGCTGGAGGCGGTCTATGCCGAGATCCGCGCGCGCGAGAAGGCGCTGCAGCTGGGCGACCTGCCGCCGGTGGCGGCGATGGAGCGGCTGGTCGGCTTTTCCTTCGACTACCTGGCCGAACACCCCGAATTCATCGCCCTGCTGAACGACGAGAACCGGCAGGAGGCCCGCCATGTCCGCGGCTCCGAGCGGCTGGAGGAGATGCATTCGCCACTGGTGGCGCTGATGCAGGAAACCCTCGAGCGGGGCGCCGCCGCAGGGGTGTTCCGCCGCGATCTCGATCCGGTGCAGATGTATATCTCGATCGCCGGCCTGTCGTATTTCTTCTTTTCCAACAACCGCACCCTGTCGGCGATTTTCGGTCGGTCCCTCGACCGCCCCAAGGCGGTCTCCGAATACCGGCGCCATGTGGTGCGCTTTGCCCTGGCCGCCCTGCGGCCGGAGGCTGCCGACTGAAATAATCAAACAGTTGGTTGATTATGGTCCGGCCCGGGGCTAGACTGGCTCCAGTCATCCGGGCCGCACCGACGGGAGGGGGCATGGCGTCAGGCGACACAGCGGCCGCGGCCGCAAGCGAGACCGCTGCCGGAACCGCAGCCGAGAGCGGCGGCCGCTACCTGCGCTGGCTGGCCATTGCCGCCGTGCATGTGGCCGCGGTCATCCTGTGGGAAATCCTCGTGCGGCTGACCGGCCTGCCGGCCTTCATCCTGCCGGCGCCCAGCGTGATCTTCGCCACACTCGCCAAGGCCAATTACGGCTGGCTGGACAATACCTGGGTCACCGGGCTGGAGATTTTCGGCGGCTATGTGCTGGCGCTGGTCTCCGGCGTGCTGCTGGCCCTGATGTTCACCTGGTCGCGGCTGCTGACACTGGCGATCTTTCCGCTGTTCGTCACCCTGAACATGATCCCCAAGGTGGCGCTGGGGCCGCTGATCATCGTCTGGTTCTCCTACGGCATCAGCACCAACATCCTGATCACCCTCAGCCTCTGCTTCTTTCCGATCCTGCTGACCACCGTGCGCGGCCTGAAGGAGGTCGAGCCCGACCTGCTGGATCTGGTGCGCTCGCTGAAGGGGTCGCGCTGGCAGACCTTCATCTACATCCAGCTGCCCGGTGCGCTGCCCTATGTGTTCTCGGGTATGAAGGTGGCGGCGATCCTTGCCGTCGCCGGCGCCGTGGTGGGCGAGTTCATCGCGTCGGACCGCGGCCTTGCCTACCTGATGATCCAGGTGCAGGCGGCGCTGGATACCCCGGCCATGTTCATGGCCGTCATTCTCATCACCCTGCTTGGCATCCTGCTCTATCTGCTGGTGCTGGTGCTCGAGCATCTGCTGATCCGCAAGGATGCGAGGATTGCGTCATGACTGCGTCGAAAGAATTGTGGCTGGATGACAGCCCGCTGCCGGACGGCTTTGCGGACGAGGCGGCACTGGAGGAATTCATGACCCGGCCGAGCCGGGCGCTGGCCGCCGATCTCGAAGCGACCGAGGGCGACATCATGATCCTCGGCGTCGGCGGCAAGATGGGGCCGACCATGGCGCGGCTGGCCAAGCGTGCCGCACCGAACAAGCGCGTGATCGGCGTCGCCCGCTTCAGCGAGAAGGGCTTGAAGGAAGGTCTGGAGAGCCATGGCATCGAGACCATCGCCGCCGACCTGATGGATCGCGGTGCACTGGCGAAGCTGCCGGGCGCGCGCAACATCGTTTTCATGGCTGGCCGCAAGTTCGGCGCCAGCGGCAACCAGGCGCTGACCTGGGCCATGAATGCCCATGTGCCGGCCCTGGTGGCCGAACGCTTCCACGCGTCGCGTATCGTCGCTTTCTCCACCGGCTGCGTCTATCCCTTCGTGCCGGTCGCCAGCCAGGGCGCCACCGAGCAGACCCTGCCCGAGCCGCCGGGCGAATACGCCATGTCCTGCATTGGCCGCGAGCGCATGTTCGAGCATTTCTCGCAGGTGCATGGCACACCGGGCCGCCTGTTCCGCCTGAACTATTCCATCGACCTGCGCTATGGCGTGCTGCACGATGTGGCGCAGCTGGTGATGCGCGGCGAGCCGGTGGATGTCACCATGGGCCATGTCAACGTGATCTGGCAGGGCGATGCCAATGCCCAGGCCCTGCGCTGCCTGAAGGCGGCGACGGTGCCGACCTCGCCGCTGAACGTGACCGGGCCGGAAACCATCGCGGTGCGCTGGCTGGCCGAGAGTTTCGGCCGGCGTTTCGGCAAGACGCCGCAGATCACCGGCACCGAAGCGCCGGAAGCCTGGCTCAACAATGCCGCGGAGGCCGCGCGGCTGTTCGGTTATCCGCGCATCCCGCTGGCGGCCATGCTCGACTGGGTGGCCGACTGGGTGGCCCGCAGCGGCCGCAGCCTCGGCAAGCCGACCCATTTCGAAGTGCGCGACGGCGCCTACTGACCGCGATGGATGCCGTGCTGGACATTGACCACCTGACCGAAGCCGACCTGCCGGGCATGCTGGCCCTGTCGGCCGAGGCCGGCTGGAACCAGACGGCGGACGACTGGCGGCTGTTTCTCGATCTCGGCCGGGTGGTCGGCATCCGCGACGGCGACGGCCGGCCGGTGGCCTCGGCAGCGATCATGCCCTATGGCCGCTTTGCATGGATCAGCATGGTGCTGGTGACGGCACCGATGCGTCGTCACGGCCTCGGCACCAAGCTGCTCAACCACTGCATCACGGCCCTGCGCTGGGATGGCATCGTGCCACTGCTGGATGCCACGGCGGCCGGCGAGAAGGTCTATCTGCCGCTCGGCTTCCGGCCGCTTGGCGGCATCACCCGGTGGCAGGGACAGGGCGGGCCGGATGGCGGCAGTTTCGGTGCCGTGCTGCCGCTGGAGGAAAGCCAGCTGCCGGCGGCCGTGGCGCTGGATGCCGCCGTGTTCGGTGCCCCGCGCGCCAGCCTGCTGCGCAGCTTCCGTGCCCGCGCGCCGCATCTGGCCCTGCGGCTGAAGGAACATGGCATCGTCGTTGCCCGGCCAGGCCGGCTTGCCACCCAGATCGGTCCGCTGGCCGCCAGCGACGAGGGGGCGGCGCTGGCCCTGCTGCGCGCGGCGCTGGCGCGCGCGACCGGCCCGGTCTTTCTCGACGTGCCGGACCGCTGGACCGGTCTTGCCGCCGAGCTGCAGCGGCGCGGCTTCACGATACAGCGCAGTTTCCGCCGCATGGCGCTGGCGGACCGGCCGCCGGTCCTCGGCGACGCGGCCCGCGGCTTTGTCATCGCGGGTCCGGAATTCGGGTAGGACGACTAACCAGGGACGAGAGGCGTAATCATGGGTCTGCATCATTCCGGTCTGCCGCAGGACGTGCTGGCCAATCTGCGCAGGGGCGTGGTGATCCCGGCGCATCCGCTGGCGCTGGACGCGAACCGGCAGTTCGACCGCCGGCGCCAGCGCGCGCTGACCCGCTATTACGTGGATTGCGGCGTCGGCGGCCTGGCGGTCGGCGTGCATACCACCCAGTTCGCCATCCGCGAGGTCGGCCTCTACGAGCCGGTACTGGCGGCGGCCATGGAAGATGCGAAGGCGTGGACCGACCGTCCGCTGGTGATGGTGGGCGGCCTCGCCGGCAAAACCGCGCAGGCGGTGAAGGAAGCGAAGACGGCGGTCGGCCTTGGCTATCATGCCGGTCTGCTCAGCCTCGCCGCCATGAAGGATGCCTCGCAGGACGAGATCATCGCCCATTGCGAGGCGGTGGCGGCCGAGATTCCGCTGGTCGGATTCTACCTTCAGCCGGCCGTGGGTGGCGTGGTGCTGGATGCGGAATTCTGGCGCCGCTTTGCCAGCATCGACAACGTGATCGCCATCAAGGTGGCACCGTTCCACCGCTACCGCACGCTCGACGTGATGCGCGGCGTTGCCATGGCCGGCGCCGAGAAGCGCATTTCGCTCTATACCGGCAACGACGACCATATCGTGCTCGACCTGACCATTCCCTTCACGGTGAAGCGCGGCGACGAGACGGTGTCCTTGCGCTTCGTCGGCGGCCTGCTCGGCCACTGGTCGGTCTGGACGCAGCAGGCGGTGAAGCTGCTCGACCGGGTGCATGAAGCCGTGGCCGCCGGCAGCGTGCCGCCCGACCTGCTGGGGCTGGATGCGCGGGTGACCGACTGCAACGCCGCCTTCTTCGATGTCGCCAACGATTTCCACGGCTGCATCGCCGGCTGCCACGAGATCCTGCGCCGCCAGGGTCTGCTGGAGGGAATCTGGTGCCTCGATCCGAAGGAGGGACTCAGCCCGGGTCAGGCCGCTTTGCTCGACCGCGTCTGCCGCGAGCATGCGGACCTGTCCGACGACGCTTTCGTGGCTGCCAACCGCGCGCGCTGGCTGTCATGACTCCACCGCTCATCCGGCTGCAGAATGTCCGCAAGGTCTACCGCACCGGCGGGCGCGAATTCACCGCCGTCTCCGATGTCACCTTCGACGTGGCGGAGGGCGATCTCGTCTCGCTGGTCGGTCCGTCCGGCTGCGGCAAGACCACCGTGCTCAAGATCCTGGCCGACCTGCACAAGGCCACCGACGGCATTGTGCAGATCGGTGTTGCCGGGCAGGGCGGGGGCACCGGCTTCGAGGCCGGCCGCGATGTCGGTATGGTGTTCCAGCAGGCGCTGCTGCTGAAATGGCGCAGCATCCTCGACAACGTGCTGCTGCCGGCCGACATTCTTGGCCTGCCGCGCAGGGCGGCCCGCGAACGGGCGCGCGACCTGCTGGCCATGGTCGGGCTGGCCGGCTTCGAGGATAAATATCCCTACGAGCTGTCCGGCGGCATGCAGCAGCGCGCCGCCATCGCCCGCGCGCTGGTGCATGATCCGAAGCTGATCCTGATGGACGAACCCTTCGGCGCGCTGGACGCCCTGACCCGCGAGAAGATGAATCTGGAAATGCTGCGCATCTGGCAGCAGAGCCGCAAGACCATCATCTTCGTGACCCATTCGATCCAGGAAGCGGTGTTCCTCGGCTCGCGCTGTGCCGTGCTGACCGCCGGCCCGGCCCGCATGGCCGAGACCTTCCCGATCGACCTGCCATTCCCGCGCACGCTGGACATCAAGACCACCGAGCGCTTCGGCGACTATACCCGGCGCATCTACCGCCTGCTGGGGATGGAGTGAAGCCTACGCGGCCGGCTGGGCCGCCACCCAGTCGAGATAGGCCTGCAGGATGTAGCCCGCCGCCAGCTTGTCCACGAGTTCGGCCCGGCGCGCCCGGCTGAGATCGGCTTCATCCGTCATCATCCGCTGCACCGCCATGGTGCTCATCCGCTCGTCCCACAGGGCGACCGGCAGGTCGACCAGCTGGGCCATGTTGCGGGCGAAGGCCCGGGTCGCCTGGCAGCGCGGGCCCTCGCTGCCATCCATGTTCACCGGCAGGCCCAGCACCAGGGCGCCGACATTCTCGGCGGCGATCAGCGCCGTCAGCGCGGCGGCATCCTGGCTGAATTTCCGGCGGGCGAGGGTGCGCAGGGGCGAGGCGATGCGGTGGCCGGCATCGGACAGGGCCAGCCCGATGGTTTTCGTACCCAGATCGAGGCCCAGATAGCGCCGGCCGGGCGGCAGGCGGACGGGGCCTTCGGCCGGCCGGAATGGCGGCTTTTTTGCCGGATTTTCCGGCCCCGCGCCGGGGGGTGAGTCAGGGTTGCCGGTAGCCATGCCGGGTGTTACTTTCCGCCGCTATTTCAAGGGATTCTCCCCGGATATTACAGCGGACGGACAGCGCATGTCATTGGATAGAGACGCCGTGGCCAAGATCGCCCGGCTGGCCCGGCTCCGGATGGAGCCCGACCGGCTGGAGGGCATGACCGCGGAACTGAACCGGATTCTCTCCTTCGTCGAGGAGCTGCAGGCGGTCAACACCGACAATATCCCGCCGATGACCTCGGTGATGCCGATGAAGCTGCGCCAGCGCGAGGACATGGTCAATGACGGCGGCAAGCCGGAAGCCGTGCTGAAGAACGCGCCGCAGCGCCAGGGCGATTTCTACACGGTGCCGAAGGTGGTCGAGTGATGAGCATCGATCCTGCCGCCCTCACCATTGCCGGCGCCCTCGAGGGACTGGCGAAGAAGGACTACACCAGCGTCGAGCTGACCAATGCCTGTATCGAGGCGATGCGGGCGGCCAAGCCGCTGAATGTCATGATCACCGAGACGCCGGACAGGGCGCTGGAGATGGCCGCCGCCGCCGATGCCCGCCGGGGCAAGGGCGAGGCCGGCCTGCTGGACGGCATCCCGCTCGGCATCAAGGACCTGTTCTGCACCGAGGGCGTGCTGACCACCGCGGCCAGCCATATCCTCGACGGCTTCCACCCGGCCTATGAGAGCACCGCCACCGCGCGGCTGTGGCAGGCCGGCGCGGTGATGCTGGGCAAGCTCAATCTCGACGAATTCGCCATGGGCTCGTCGAACGAGACCAGCTATTACGGTCCTGCCGTCAATCCCTGGCAGACCAAGGATGGCCCGAAACTGGTGCCCGGCGGCTCGTCGGGCGGGTCGGCCGCAGCCGTGGCGGCGGGCTTCGTGCTGGGTGCCACCGGCACCGATACCGGCGGCTCGATCCGCCAGCCGGCCGCACTGTGCGGCATCACCGGCATCAAGCCGACCTACGGCCGCGTCTCGCGCTGGGGCATCGTCGCCTTCGCCTCGTCGCTGGACCAGGCCGGCCCGATGGCCCGCACAGTCCGCGACTCGGCGCTGATGCTGCAGGCCATGGCCGGCTTCGATCCGAAGGACAGCACTTCGGTCAACGAGCCGGTGCCGGATTACTGCGCCCATCTCGAAGCCGGCGTGAAGGGTCTGCGCATCGGCATTCCGCGCGAATACCGCATGGACGGCATGGACCCGGAAATCACCGCCCTGTGGGAGAAGGGCATGGCCTGGCTGAAGGATGTCGGTGCCGAGATCGTCGATATCCACCTGCCCAACACCCACTATGCCCTGCCGGCCTATTACATCGTGGCCCCGGCCGAGGCCTCGTCGAACCTCGCCCGCTATGACGGCGTACGCTACGGCCTGCGGGTGCCCGGCAAGGACCTGATCGAGATGTACGAGAATACCCGCGGCGAAGGTTTCGGCCGCGAGGTGCAGCGCCGCATCATGATCGGCACATATGTTCTGTCGGCCGGCTATTACGACGCGTACTATACCAAGGCGCAGAAGGTGCGCTCGCTGATCAAGCGTGATTTCGACCAGGCCTTCCAGCGCGTCGATGCCATCCTGACGCCGACCGCGCCGAATGCGGCCTTCCCGATCGGCATGACGCATGACGATCCGGTCACCATGTATCTGAACGACGTGTTCACCGTGCCGGTCAATCTGGCCGGCCTGCCGGGCATGTCGGTGCCGGCCGGGCTGAACAGCGCCGGCCTGCCGCTCGGCCTGCAGCTGATCGGCAAGCCGTTCGATGAGGCGACCCTGCTGCGGGCCGGCCGGGCGCTGGAGAAGGCGGCGGATTTCAGGGCAAAGCCTGCCCAGTGGTGGAGGTCGTAAGATGGCCGAGAAGGATTACATCCAGGGCAGCACCGGACCGTGGGAGGTCGTGATCGGCATGGAGGTGCATGCCCAGGTCTCCTCGCAGTCCAAGCTGTTTTCCGGTGCCGCCACCGCCTTCGGTGCTGAACCCAACCACCAGGTCAGCCTGGTCGATGCCGCCATGCCCGGCATGCTGCCGGTGATCAACGCCTATTGCGTCGAGCAGGCGGTGCGCACCGGCCTCGGCCTGAAGGCGCAGATCAACCTGCATTCGGTGTTCGACCGCAAGAACTACTTCTACGCCGACCTGCCGCAGGGCTACCAGATCAGCCAGTACAAGCAGCCGATCGTCGGCGAGGGCAAGCTGCTGCTGGACATGCCCGACGGTTCCACCCGCGAGATCGGCATCACCCGTCTGCATCTGGAGCAGGATGCCGGCAAGAGCCTGCATGACCAGAGTCCGCGCGAGAGCTTCATCGACCTCAACCGCTCCGGCGTGGCGCTGATGGAGATCGTGTCCGAACCCGATATGCGGAATTCGGAAGAGGCCGGCCTCTACCTGAAGAAGCTGCGTACGATCCTGCGCTATCTGGGTACCTGCGACGGCAACATGGACGAGGGCTCGATGCGGGCCGATGTCAACGTGTCGGTGCGCAGGCCCGGCGGTCCGCTCGGCACCCGCTGCGAGATCAAGAACGTCAATTCGGTGCGCTTCGTGCAGCAGGCCATCGAATACGAGGCACGGCGCCAGATCGAGATCCTCGAAGACGGCGGCAAGATCGACCAGGAAACCCGCCTGTTCGATACCGGCAAGGGCGTGACCCGCAGCATGCGCTCGAAGGAAGAGGCGCATGACTATCGCTACTTCCCCGATCCGGACCTGCTGCCGCTGGAATTCGAGCAGAGCTGGGTCGATGGCATCAAGGCGACACTGCCCGAACTGCCCGACGAGAAGAAGACCCGCTTTATCGACAAGCTGGGCCTCAGCCCCTACGACGCCTCCGTGCTGGTGGCCGAGAAGGAAGCGGCCGATTTCTACGAGAAGGTGGCGCAGGGCCGCGACGGCAAGCTGGCCGCCAACTGGGTGATCACCGAGTATTTCGGCCTGCTCAACAAGTCCGGCCAGTCGATGGAGGATTTCGTCATCACCGCCGAGAAACTCGGCGGGCTGATCGACCTGATCGCCGACAACACGATCTCCAACCGGCTGGCCAAGGATGTCTTCGCGCTGATGGTGGAAACCGGCAAGGATGCCGCCACCATTGTCGAAGAGAAAGGCATGAAGCAGGTCACGGATACGGGCGCCATCGAGAAGGTGATCGACGAGGTGATGGCGGCCAATGCCGACAAGGTGGCCGAATACCGCTCGGGCAAGGACAAGCTGTTCGGCTTTTTCGTCGGCCAGACTATGAAGGCCTCGGGCGGCAAGGCCAATCCGGCTGCCGTCAACGAGCTGCTGAAAAAGAAGCTGGCCGGCTGATCCGGCCGGATATCGCCAGCATGGAAGGCCGGGCTTGTCCCGGCCTTTTCTGTTGGGTTACCAAATATTTAGGTGGCGGTTGGCGGAAATTAAGCCCAGCCCGGCCGGTATCCGCACTACGGTGGCAGGAACGATCAAGGAGCTGCCTGCCGTCATGCGTGACGAGGTTTCATACTGCACGACCGATATCGACTTTTTCGGCACCGGTGCGCGCGAACTCGCGTTCCGGGTGGCGCGGCCGTATCTCGAGCAGGAAGGCCTGACCACTGCCGAATTGCTGTTCGGCCGGCTGCGCCAGAAGGTGCTGGCCAATGACGGCAGCCGGCTGGCCGACCTGCTGCTGCGCGTTGCCGCGCTGCAGTCGCAGCAGACCCGCCAGCAGGTGCCGGACAGGCAGGCGGAACTCGACCGGCTGGCCATAGCCGCCATGCGCCGGATCGACCTGCTGACCCGGCAGACGCCGTCGGATTTCGTCTTTGCCGGCCGGCCGCTGTCGCGCCTGGCCGATGAAACCGGACCTGAAGGCCTGCTGCGCGCGGGTATCATCCTGGCGGCCCGGCTGGCCACCGGCGACGAGGCCCGCAAGGCGCGGATCTGTCTCGACCTGCTGGAAAGCGGCGCTTCGGGCCTGTTCCTGGCGCATCTGGACCAGACGCTGGCCGAGCTTCTGCGACTGCAGCCGGCCCTGATCGGAAGCGATGGCGACCGGCTGCATCTGATCGGGATCGGGCTCATGCTCGCCGGTGCGGAGGGGGGCGACCTGTCTGTGCACCCCCTGCGCGAACGGCTGAGGGCGGGCATCGACGGCGGCGATCTTCCGCTGGTTGTGGCGGCCCTGGCCGAACTGCTGGCTGAAGCCCTGCAGGCGGCGCCGCTGCTGTCGGAAGAGGGCGTCGTCGGCGAGCTGGAGCTGCTGGCCGGTCTGCGGACGCGGATTTCCGCATTGCCGCTGCTGGCCGGAGAGCAGGCGTTGCGCGATGCCCTGCAGCGCCGCTTTGTCCGGCTGGCCGGTGCCGAGCTGCTCAATCGCGGCCTGTCCGAACTGCCGGCCTATGGCCGCAAGGCGCTGTTTCTTGCCGACCTCTATGCCGAAATCGACGAGGGCGAGGTGCGCGCCGACCTGCTGGCCTCGCTGGATTTCCATTTCGGGCATCGTGATTTCGTGCCGGCCTTTGCCGGGCCCGATGTCACGCGCGCGGAGGCGCTTGTGCTGGCGCAGAAGCTCGACAAGGCGCTGCAGCATCCGGGCTTTCCCGAGCACCGGCAGGCCCGGTTCCGCGATGGCGTCGCGACGGCAATCGCCGAAATCCAGAAGGGCGGCGATGAAGCCCCGCGCGATCCGCGTACCATCAACGGCGCCGAAGACTGCGTGCTGGTCGCCGGCGAAAGCATGCGGCTGCATAACTGGAGCCCGGTCGGCCTGCTGTTCGGCCCGGCCAGGACGGCGCCGTCGGTCGGCCAGACATTCAGCGCCCAGGTCACGGTGCGGGCCCCGGGCCTGGATATCCGTTTCGATGTGACGGCCGAGGTGGTCGGGCTGACGGGCGGTCTGATTGCGGCGCGGTATGATTGCATCGACGAAGCGGCCCGGCTGGCGATCCGCCAGTATTTCGCGCGCTGACGGCTGCGCCCCGGGCGCCTTCTTTTCGCCCATTTTGGCCGGCATAACCGGCATCTCTCCAGACCGAGGACCATAATGATCCGCAGCGTGATTCTGCCAGCCGCCCTGATTCTGTCGCTGGCCGCCTGTTCCAGCGTCCGCGAGACGCAGCCCGACCATACCGCCACCGAGCAGCTCCTGTTCTCGACCGCCGCCGACCGCGCGGCGGCGAAGCTGTCGCTGACCGTGCCCGACGGTGCGAAAGTCTTCGTCGACGGCAATGCGACCGATGGCAGCATGCAGGCAAAGTATCTGCTGAGTGCCATCCGCGATCAGGTGCTGCGTCGCGGCGGCCGGCTGGTCGACGACAAGGGGCAGGCCGACATGGCTGTCGAGCCGCGCATCGGTGCCATGTCGGTGGACCGCAACACCACGCTGTATGGCATCCCCGATTACGGCATTCCGATTCCGCTGGCGGGCGAGGTGAAGACGCCGGAACTGGCGCTGTACAAGCGCGACATCCAACAGGGCGTGATCAAGCTGGCGGTGACCAGCTACGACCCGAAAACCGGCGCGCTGATCCAGGCCGCCGATCCGGTCTATGGCTTCGCCCATACCACCGAGCGGGCCCTGCTGTTCTTCATCTACTGGACCCGCAACGATCTGGCGCCCGATGCAGCGGCAGATGGCTGGGTCAACCGGGTCTGACGCGCCGGCAAGACCATGGCCGTGGATGCCGTCTGCTTGGGTGAAGGCGTTCCAAATACGCTATACGGTTGTGAATGACGGTGGTAGCACAGCGCGCTCTTGCATAAAGCCGGCGGTTGTCGCTAAGTCTCGGCCATGAGCCGTTTGCACCGCAGAATCAGCGGATGATGTTTTGCGAGAACGCCAGTCAGACGCTGGGTGACGAAGCCCGCGAGCTGATCTTCCAGGTGGCCCGCGGCTATCTGGAACGGCACGGCATCACCGCCACCCAGCTGGTTTTCGATCCGGCCCAGCATGCCGCCCTGCTGGACGATGGCGCACGCTTCCAGGAAATCCTGCAGCGCATCGCCCTGCAGCAGGGCCAGCATACGCGGCGGCCGGTCTCGGAGCGCATGAAGGAACTGACCGCCCTGGCCGAAGCGGCGATGGCCAGGGTCAAGGCGGTGCAGCAGGCGGGGCCGGCGGCTCCGGGCAGCGATCCGGTCGTGCAGGCCGGTGTGCTGCTGGCGCAGCTGCTGAACCGGCTGCCCGACTGGAATGCGCGGGCCCTGCAATGCCTCGACCTGCTGCGCGCCCGCACCGTTGCCCAGGGCTTCGGCATGCTGGACCAGACGCTGGCGGAAATTCTCCGGCTGAAACCGGCCGTGGCCGATCTGTTCGGTGGAGAGTCAGATCGCGCGCGGATGATCGAGCTGTGCCTGATCCTCTCGGGTGGCGGCAGCGACCTGGACATGAGCGCGCTGCCGGTGGTGCAGCGGATCAGCCGGGAGGGCGGCCTCAGCGGCCTGCCGCGCTGCCAGGCGGCCCTGCGCGAACGGCTGCTGGAACTGCTGGGCGGTTCGCTGCCGCTCTATGCCGCCGAAGCATATGAGGAATGGCCGGCGCTGCTGGCACTCAAGCAGCGGATGCGCAGCCGGCCCGAGCTGGATGCCGACTGGCAGCTGGCCACGGCGATGGCCCGCCGCTTTGCCCGTTTCGCCAATCCCGAACAGCTCAACCCGATGCTGGCCCGCGAACCGGAATTCGCCCGCAAGGTCCTGCTGCTGCTGCAGCTCTGCCGCGAGATCGATGACGAGACGGCGAAGATGGAGCTGCACGGCATCCTCGGGCATTACCTTGAACACAAGGATTTCTCCGCCAGGTTTCTCGGTGCCCAGGCAACCCGCGAGGATTTCGACGATCTGGCGGCAACGATATCCGGCGATCTGGCCGGGGTGGGGATTCCGGAACCGCGCCGTTCGCATCTGCAGGAGGTGTTCCGCAGCCAGCTGGCGAAGGTGCCGCGCCCTGCCGGATCGCGGGCAGCCCAGCGCGGCATTGCCGGCCCTGCGGATTGCGTCACGGTGGGCGGCATCCGGGTGCCGCTGCGCAACTGGAGCCCTGCCGCCCTGCAGTTCGGTCCCTGTCCGCCGGGCATGGCAGTGGGCGACCGGCTGGCGGTTACCGTCAGTATCCGCAATGCCAGCCTGTCGATCGACTTCGGCGCCGAGGCCGAGATTCTGCGGGTGACCGATGGGCTGGCAGCGGCGCGCTACCGCTGCCAGGACAGCGGCGACGAGGCGCAGGTCCGCGCCTTTTTCGCCGGGTAAGCCCGGCAATGCGGCTACTCGATGCCGTTCGCCCGCTGTACCTCGCGCACGAAACGGATGATCGCGTCGATCTCATCCTGCGAAACCTGCGGCTGCGGCGGCATGTCGCCGAACGGCCAGTGATGCTGGCGGGTGCCGCGCTGGATGGCCATGACGAAGGCGATATCGGCGTGGTGGGAGGGTTCGTAGATGCGATGGATCAGCGGCGGTCCCTGCCGGGTGCCGCCGCCCTGGGGCCCGTGGCAGGCGGCGCAGTTGCGTGTGTAGGACATCTGGCCGAGCCGGGCCATCGGACTGAGGCTGGCCGGCATGGTCACGCCGGGGGCGGTCTGGTCGCCGCGGGCGGAGAGGGCGGGCAGGGCGAGCGCGGCGCCGGCAAGCAGCGCCACGGAAGAGAACCGGGACAGGAGACTGGATCGCGACATGCCGCCAGACTAGAAGATTCCCAGATGGGAAGGTCAAGCGGCCGGGCGACGGCAGCGAGGGAGACGTCATGAACCTGATGGAAGCGACGCTGTTCACCATCCTGCTGACCGCGCCGCCGGCACCCTTCACCTGCCGGCTGACCGACGATCCGAAGGCGGCGATCTGCAGCAACGACATCGTAATCCGCGAAGAGGCCGACGGCATGCTGGATTTCGGCGGCAAGTACACCGTGAAAAAGAACCGGCGCCGCGATCTGGTTTTCTCGAATGGCGTGACCGGCCATTTCGACAGCTTCGGCTGGCTGCAATTCTCCAACGGTTATGCGGTGCGCCGGATGGAAGGCGATACCTTCAAGATCGCACTGCCGAAAGGCGGCGACCTGACCTGCCGCTATACGGTTCCGCAGAAGGCCACACGCTGCGCACCCGGCTGATGGCTGCGGATCAGCGCTTCATGTCGATCAGCCGGGACAGCATCTCGTCGGTCGCGGTGATCACCTGGCCGTTCAGCGAATAGGCCTGCTGGGCGACGATCAGCTTGCTCATCTGCTCGGCGACATCGACATTCGACTGCTCGACGGCGCTGTTAATCAGGGAGCCGACGCCGGTATTGCCGTTGGGGTCGCCCGGTGCGCCGTAGACGACATTGCCGGCAAAGCGGTTGCCGATGAACGCGGTGCCATCGACACGGTCCAGACGGTCCGGTTCGGGGAAGTTTGCCAGCAGGATCTGCCCGCCAACGGCGCTGCGACCGTTGGTGTAGTTGTAGATGATCTGGCCGTCCTCGTCGAAACTGACGCTGGAGAATTCGCCGGCGAGCAGGCCGTTCTGGCGGATGTTGAAATTGGAGACATTGTTGTCAGCGGTGCCGAACTGGGTCAGGCCGCTGGTATTGCTGGCCGAGAAGGCACCGTTGAAATTGCCGAGATTGACGGTCACGGCCTGGGCGCCGGCGCCGAAATCGGTCGAGAAGGTGGCTGTGGCGGCCCCGGCCCCGGTGACGGTGAGATTCGGATCGGCCGAAACCATGGTGCCGAGCAGGCCGTTGGCGAAAGTGACGGTCACGGGGCCGAAGCTGGCCGGGGTGCCGTTCGCCGTATTGAACGTCATTTCCCAGGTATCGGTGGCGGTCTTCTGCCAGCTCACCTGGAAACTCTGCTCGTTGCCGTCGGCATCGATGATGCCGATGCCGTTGGAAATCTGGCGTCCGGTCTGCGCGCCGGCCGGCAGGTTGATGATATAGTCGACCGTGGCGGTCGCCGTCGCGGCGATCGCGGTCGTGTCGACGATGAAATCGCCCGGCGTGGTGCCGCCGACCGCAGCCGCCTGCAGGTAATAGCCGGCGGAGTTGACCAGCCGGTTGGAGTTGTCCTGGCGGAAATCGCCCAGCCGCGTGTAATAGGTGGTGTCGTCGAAAGTCAGCGGCTGCTTGGTCGTCGGGTCGACGCTGGTGGCCCGTGCCACCGGGATATAGCCGCCGCCGGCAATCGCGAAGGAGGTCCGGTTGCTGTTCTGCAGGACGGTGCCGTTGCGCCGGTTGTTGAAATCGGCGCTGGCGGTGATGCCCATGTTGCGGTTGGAATCCATCACCGGGCTGGCGCCCAGCACCTTGGTATTCACCAGGTCGGAGAACCGGGTGCTGACCTGGCGATAGCCGTTGGTGCCGGCATTGGCAACGTTGTCGGAGATATGCCCGATCGCGGTGGCCTGGGCATTGATGCCAAGCACCGCGGTACCGAGCGAGCCGAAGAACGTCATGGCGGACTCCATGTCCTGTGGATGCGTCTGTCGGCTGGACCGTAGCAAGCGTCATGCCGGTTCTTGTTTTTCGGTAACAGTATGAAATACAATGTCTTTGCTTTCGGGGTGGAGAGGGCGACCCGGCAATTTTTGCCGTTTTGCCTTGTTGCCGGAACCGGGCGGGCCATAATGTGCCGGCCTATCCCGGCCAGTGGACAGATGCTGCAGAGACCATTCCAGACCGCGCCGGAGGCGCAGGACGGCCCGCCCGGCAGAGTTCCGGCGGCGGGGACTGGCGACCTGTTTGCGGCCGTCTCCGTTTTCACCCGGCTGGGCGAGTTCAGCGACCGGCGCCGCGAAGCGGCTTATCTGGAAACCTGCACCGAGGAGATCCGCAGCCTGCTGCGCATCTGCGGCGTGGCGGCCACCGCCGCCTTTTCCCTCTTGGTGATCTATGACTGGCTGTTCTACGGGCCGGGGCCGGTCTTCTACTGGAAGGCGGCGGTGCGCTGCCTCGGCCTGCTGACCGGCGCCATTTTCTTCCTGGTGGTGCAGCGGGCGCCGAACGTGCAGATCCTGCATGCCGCGATCACGGTCGGCATGGCCACGCTCAGCTCGCTGGTCATGCTGACCTGGCTGATCGAGGCGCCGCCGACGCTGTCCTGCGCCACCCTGGCCTTCGCCCTGCTGCTGATCTACTACCTGCTGGCACCCGGCACCACAACCGGAATCATCGGCAATGCGGTGTTCCTCTCGGCCGGCGCGGTCGGCGTCAGCCTGTCGCGGCTGGGCAGCCACCCGGAGGACATCGTCGGCGTCGTGCTGCTGCTGACCGCTGCCAACGGCCTCGGCCTGGTCGGGATGCGCAAGTTCAAGCTGGACCGCCGCCGCACCTACCTGGCCCAGGAAGAGGCCCGGCGCGTCACGGCCGCGCTGTCCCTGTCGCGCCAGGAAAGCCGGCGCCGCAGCGAATACCAGGCCTGGGCGCTCGACTCCCTGCAGGTCGGCGTGCTGCTGCTGGACCCCGACTTCTACCTGCACACCCTGAACCGCCGGGCGGTCGAGCTGCTGGCGCTGCCGGCCGGATCGATCATCCCCGGCGACCGCTACGACGCGCTGATCCGCTTCCTGATCCGGCGCGGCGATCTCGGCGATCTCGACCTGTCAGACGTGCGCTACCATATCGACCGGCTGCTGCGCGGCAAGGCGGCAACCGTGGCCCTGCGGCTGCGCAGCACCGGCAAGGTGCTGGAAATCACCGCCGGCCGACTGCCGGACGGCTCGGTTTCGGTGACGGTGTTCGACGCCTCCGAACGCTATGCGCTGAACCGCCGGCTGCGCCATGCGGTCGAGGTGGCCGGCGACGGTTTTGCCATCTACGATGCCAACGACATCGTCACCATCTGCTCCAGCCGCTTTGCCGCACTGTATGGACTGACTGTCGACCAGACGGTCGGACGCAGTTACGACGAGCTGATCCAGCGCGGCTACGAACGCGGCGTGTTCGACCGCACGGGCGGCGGGCCGGGGGCGGTGAATGCCGCGGCGCTGACCCGCCGGCGGATTCCGGAACGGATGGTCGAGCTGCGCACCACCGCCGGCGAATGGTTCCTGGTGCATGAGCGCGTCACCCCGTCCGGCGACCTGGTCGAGCTGCGCACCAATATCACCGCCCGGCGCCGCATCGAGGACGAGCTGCGGCGCTCGAAGGAAGAGGCCGAGCGCATGCTGGCCGGCCTGCGCGAGGCCCAGGCGAACCTGATCCTGTCGGAAAAGATGGCCTCGCTGGGTTCGCTGGTGGCCGGCATGAGCCATGAAATCTCCACGCCGCTGGGCATCGGCGTCTCGGCCGCCTCGCACCTGGCCGAGGAGATCGAGCGGCTGTCCAACCTGTTCCGCGAGGACCAGCTCAAGCGCAGCGAGATGGACCAGTTCCTCGAGGCGGCCACCGAGGCGACCCGTATCATGCAGGCCAATCTCGGCCGCGCCGCGCGACTGATCCAGGCCTTCAAGCAGGTTTCCGCCGACCAGACCCGCGATGAAATCCGCAGCTTCGATCTCGGTGCCTACCTGCGCGAGATCATGCTGTCGCTGGCACCGGCCCTGCGGCGGCTGAGCCGGCCGGTGGAGATCGACTGCCCGGCCGGCCTGACCGTGCGCAACCGGCCCGGCGCGCTCGGCCAGATCGTCACCAACCTGGTGATGAATGCCGTGCAGCATGCCTTTGACGAGGATGCCACCGGCGCGCAGATCGACATCCGCGTCGGCCAGCCGCGCGAGGACCGCATCACCATCGAGTTCAGCGACAACGGGCATGGCATCGATACCGACAGCCTGCCGCGGATCTTCGACCCGTTCTTCACCACCCGCCGCGGCACCGGCGGCACCGGCCTCGGCCTGCATATCGCCTATAATCTGGTCACCCAGGTGCTGGGCGGCACCATCGCAGTTTCCAGCCGGCCGGGTGCCGGCACCCGCTTCATCATCAGCTTTCCCCAGGACGCCAGGTCCTGAAGCGCCGGCGGCCGGCCTGACGGCTGACAGGAGGTGTACGGAGGTTCTATCCTGTCCCTCCCGCCAGCCTTCCGGAGCCCGCCCGTGTCCGCAGCTTTCCGTTCCGTCTTCGTCGATGCCAACCCGACCCTCGGCGCCGTTGCCGACCGTCTGCACAGGGCCGGCGATCCGCCGCTGACCGTCAACCGCCAGCCCGACATCAGGCCGGAAGCGCTGCCGGCCCTGCTGGGCGATGCCCCGGTCTGCTGGATCGACCACACCTCTCTGCCCACCGAGATCGCCCGCCAGTGCAGGGGGCTGAAGCATGTCGTCTTCCTCGGCACCGGCGCGCGCAGCTACATGAACGTGGAGGAGCTGGCAGATCTCGGGATCGCCGTGCACCTGATCAAGGGCTATGGCGATACCGCGGTGGCCGAATGCGCCTTCGCCCTGATGTGGGCCGCGGCCAAGGGCTTTGCCGTGATGGACCGCGGCATGCGCGCTGGCAACTGGCTGCGCAGCGACGGCGTGCAGCTGACCGGCAAGACCGTCGGCCTGGTCGGCTTCGGCGGCATCGCCGCCGAGATGGCCCGACTCTGCCTCGGCGCCGGCATGAAGGTGCTGGCCTGGAACCGCAGCCCGAAAAGCTTTCCCGGCGTCACCTTCACCGATATCGACAGCCTGCTGGTGCAGAGCGATGTCGTCTCGGTGCATCTGCTGCTGAACGACGAGACCCGCGGCTTCCTTTCCGCCGCCCGCCTGGCGCGGATGAAGACCGGCGCGATCCTGGTCAATACCGCGCGCGGCGCCGTGGTCGACGAGGCGTCGATGATCGCCGCGCTGAAAAGCGGCCAGCTTGGTGCCGCCGGCCTCGATGTCTTCGATGTCGAGCCGCTGCCGGCCGGCCATCCGCTGACCATGCTCGACAATGTGACGCTGTCGGCCCATTCGGCCTTTCGCACCCCGGAAGCCAGCGACAACCTGATCCAGGCGGCGCTCGACCACAGCCGCCGCATCGCCACCGAAGGGAAATGACCATGGCGCGCCGTTTCGACCTGCTGTTCCGCGACGTGATGCTCTACGACGGCAGCGGCGGGCCGGCGCGGCGCGGCGATCTCGGGGTCAGTGGCGACCGCATTGCCGCCATCGGCGATCTTGCGGCCGACAGCGGCGACCGCGAGATTCTCGGCGCGGGCCGCCTTGCCCTGGCGCCGGGCTTCATCGATGCCCATACCCATGACGACGGCGCCATCCTCTGCGGTGCCGACTGCATGGAATGCAAGCTGTCGCAGGGCGTGACGACGGCCGTGATCGGCAATTGCGGCCTCAGCCTGGCACCGGCGGTGATGCGCCAGCGTCCGCCGGCCCCGCTCGACCTGGTCGGCGGGCCGGACAGCTGGCGGTTTCCCAGCTTCGCCGATTATGCCGATACGCTGCGGCGCCAGCCGCCGGCAGTGAATGCCTATGCCCTGATCGGCCATATGTCGCTGCGGGTGCAGGCGCTGGATTTCGATGTGCAGCGACCGGCGACCGACCGCGAGGCCGCGCAGATGAAGGCGAAGCTGGAACAGGCGCTGGACGAGGGCGCCTCGGGCTTTTCCACCGGCCTGTGGTATCCGCCCAGCCAGGCGGCACCCACCGACGAGGTGATCGCGGTGGCCGAGGCGCTGCGGTCGCGCGGCGGACTCTACGTGACCCATATGCGCGACGAGGGCGATGGCATCGTCGACAGCATCGAGGAAACGCTGAAGATCGGCCGCGATACCGGCAGTGCGGTGGTGATCAGCCACCACAAATGCATGATGCCGCAGAATTTCGGCCGCTCGGAAGAAACGCTGGCGCTGATCGACCGCGCCGCGAAGACCCAGGCGGTGGATTTCGACGTCTATCCCTATCCGGCCGGCTCGACCGCGCTGATGCCCGACCGCGTGGCCGCCGAACTGCCGATTCAGATCAGCTCGTCGGAGCCGCATCCCGAGATGGCTGGCCGCATGCTCAACGACATCGCCGCCGAATGGGGCGTCGATGCCCGCACGGCGGCCGAGCGGCTGCTGCCGGCGGCGGCGATCTATTTCTTCATGGACGAAGGCGATGTGCGCCGCATCCTCGCACATCCGCGCAGCATGGTGGGCAGCGACGGCATCCCCAGCAACGACATGCCGCATCCGCGCCTGTGGGGCACCTTTCCGCGCGTGCTCGGCCATTATGCCCGCGAGCTGGGCCTGATCTCGCTGGAGGCCGCCGTGCACAAGATGACCGGCCTGACCGCGAAGGTGTTCGGCATGGTCGACCGCGGCAGCCTGCATGCGGGTGCTTACGCCGATCTGGTGCTGTTCGACCCCGGCACCGTGATCGACACGGCCACCTTCACGGCGCCGAAGACCCCGGCCCGCGGCATCGCCGAGGTCTGGGTCAACGGGATTTCCAGCTACATGGCGGGCAAGGGCGTTACCGGCGCCACCGCCGGCCGGCTGGTGACGCGGAACATGGCCTGAGCCACGGCTGTTTCCGCAGAATTGTGCCTTTCATATGATTTCCCGGGCAGGGGAATCTAAGCAATTCCCAGTTGTGCATAACCGGTTGGTTACGGCATACTCCGGCAAACAGGATTTGATCGGGGATTCCCATGGAGATGTCGCTGCTGCCGGATATCCGGCCGGAAGGGGAAGAGCGCTACTTCCCGCGTGAGACCGAGGTGATGGTCCAGCGCTGGTGCACCATGGCCAAGATGAGCATGGACGACATCGCCGACAAGGTCGGGGTGCCGCGCTCCAGTCTCAGCCTGATGCTGAAAGGCGTCGACCCGGTGCCGGTGATCGTCGAGCGCAAGCTGCGCGGCCTGATCCGCTAGATCACACCATCGTCTGCATGAAAGCCGGCAGCGGCCGGCCTTCGCCCAGCAGCCAGCGGCCCATGGCGCCGGCCACCTGGCGCACCGCCGGCCGCTGGGTCATCCGCGTGCGCCAGGCGATCAGGTGTGCGGCCTCTGCCGGCATCGGCGCGCCCATGCGGTCGCCGAAGATGCCGGCCATGAAAAACGCGATATCGGCATAGCTGTAGTCGGGCCCGGCCAGCCAGGGGCGGCCATCGGCCAGCAGACCCTCGATGCGGCCGTAGAAGGCGGCGGCGCCTTCGCGGGCCGCCACCGCGGCCGGATCGCCGGGCGTGCCCTGCAGGCCCATCAGCCGGATGATATGGGGGAAATAGACCTCGTCGGACAGCAGCTCCAGCTGGCGGGCGCGGGCGCGGGCGGCGGTGTCGCGCGGCCATAGCGCCGGATCGGGCGCGAGGTCTTCCAGGTATTCGAAGATCTGGGTGGAATCGAACAGTTCGAGATCCGGGCCGCCGCCGCTGCGGTGGACTAGCACCGGCACCTGGCGTTTCGGGTTGATGCGTTCGACCTCGGGATGCTTGGGCTCATACAGGGTCTTCATGGCGAAGGGCACCATCACCAGTTCGTAGCGCAGGCCCTTTTCCAGTGCCGCGATCTCGGCCTTGGCGCCGAACATGCTGAGCGGACCGGAATAGAGGATGAGGGGGGCGGTCATGGCGAATCTCCGGGCGACGGTTCCGGCCGCCATGAAAACATAAAGCGAACGGCGGGGGCAAGCAGAGTTCCGGCAGGCGGCCTGCCGGGACATCGTCGGCTGGCGGGATCAGGCCTCCGGCGGTGCCGCCGCCATCACCGGCTGCCGGCCGGCTGTGGCCGGGCGCGGCTGGCGCAGCCAGCGCAGCGCGCCGTCGCGGTCGGGAAAGGCGCGGTGGCGGGCATGGGGGAAGATCGCCGCCATCAGCTTGAGGATCAGTGAAAACAGGCTGTCGCGGGTGACATAGGCAACGCGCGACGGCGGGCTTGCCGGCGCATCGCCCGGCTGACCCCAGGGCGCCATGGCGGCGATGTCGCGCATGGCGCCCCAGTCGATGCTGCCGGTGAACCGGGTCATGTCGACCAGGGTCGGCATGGACAGCCGCAGCCAGCCCTGCTGCAGCCCCTCGGCCAGTGCACGGCGCGCTTCGGCGCCGGTGGCACTGCCGACAGCCTCGGCATGGAGGATGCCGTCCTCGACGCGCAGCTCCACGTAATCGTCGCTGCCGCCGATGCGGATACCGGGGAAAAGATCGGGCATAAGCCTCATGAGGGTGAATGCGCTGGCAGGCAGGGGGCAGGATGGCAGGCAGGCGCTCCTCCTGCAAGATATATATCTCCACAAGGTATCGACCTTTAGTAGTAGGGATTTTTATCCTTTACTTATACATATACAGAACATATACTGCCACCCTGACCCTTTGGAGAACCAGCAGCCCCAGGAGCAAGCCATGACAGCCAGCCTCGCCTCAGGCAACGGACGCATTCCCGCCGATGCGGATGACGACGGCCCGCCGCATATCGGCTGGACCGCCGACAGCGGCCCGGCAGGGACCCGTTATATCCAGATGCCGGACGGCCGCCGCCGCTACGCACCCCGGCCGGGCGAGCGGATCAACTGGCCGGCTGCTGCCGCGTTGCTGGCGCAGGGCAAGAGCGTCGAGGCCGTTGCCGAGGCGATGCTCTGCGAGCCGGAACGGATCTGGCGCAACATGAAACGCAGTGCCCGCTTCCGGGCCCGGATCGCGCTGGAACACGAGCGGCAGGCGTTGCAGACCGGCCTGCAGTTCCGCAGCCTCGGCGGCCGCCTGGTTGGGCAGATCGCCGGCCATGCCGACCGGCTGGATGCGAAGACCCTGCAATGGATGGCGAACCGCCTCAACCTGTCGCAGGTCGCCCATGCCGGCCAGGAACTCACCGAGCGGCTGGAGGAACTGGCTGCCCTGCCGCCGGTGCCGGCTGGCAAGACGCGGGCGGCTTCTGCCGACACCTTCACCCGCAAATTCCTGGCGGCCCTGAGCGACGGCGACGCCGCCGCGATCCGCACGCTGGCGAAGGCCGAGCTGGTGCGGCGCGAGGCATTCAAGGTTGGCGCCGCCAAACCGGTCCCGGCAGATCCGGCGGCGGCCGGCGCGGACCGGCCGGAATCGGCAGCGGATCGGCCATGAATGGGACGGAATTGGCATGCACTTGGCGCGAATTGGCATCCCATTGGCCGGAATGGGCTGCAATTGGTTCGCGTCTGGATCACGGGTGCGTGTGATGCCGGTTGATAAGTCTCTGTTCCGGCTCTAGTTCGCCTGCCAGCCATGTGGTTCTGCGGGTTGCCGCGCCGGCCGCATTGCCGCAATCTGCCCATCCGCCAAACCGGAGTCCCGCAAGATGATCGATCTCTATTACTGGCCCACCCCGAACGGCCACAAGATCACGCTGTTTCTCGAGGAAACCAACACCCCCTACACGATCAAGCCCGTCAACATCTCGAAGGGCGAGCAGTTCGAGCCCGGCTTCCTGAAGATCGCGCCCAACAACCGCATGCCGGCCATCGTCGACCACCAGCCGGCCGATGGTGGCGCGCCGATCAGCATCTTCGAGTCCGGCGCCATCCTGCTGTATCTGGCCGACAAGTACAAAAAGCACATCCCGCAGGATCTGCGCGGCCGCGTCGCCTGCACCGAATGGGTGATGTGGCAGATGGGCGGCCTCGGCCCCATGTGCGGCCAGAACCATCATTTCAGCCAGTATGCGCCCGAGAAGATTCCCTACGCCATCGACCGCTATGTCAACGAGACCAACCGGCTCTACGGCGTGCTGAACAAGCGGCTGCAGGACCGGGCCTTCATCTGCGGCGACGACTACACCATCGCCGACATGATGAGCTATCCCTGGATCGTGCCGCATGAGCGGCAGGGCCAGAAGCTGGAAGACTTCCCGCATCTCAAGCGCTGGTTCCAGGCGATCTGGGACCGCCCGGCCACCAAGATCGCCTACGAGAAGGGCAAGGCCATCAACCAGGGCGTTCCCACCGTCACCGAGGAAGCCCGCAAGGTGCTGTTCGGCCAGACCGCCGGCGTGGTGAAGGCGTAATCTTTGCTGCCGTCATCCCCGCGCAGGCGGGGACCCAGACTGCCAGGACTGGGTTCCCGCCTGCGCGGGAACGACGAAGCTTTTTTCCGAGTACCCGACCCTGACGCCATAACAATCCCATAACAATCAAGGACACCCGCACCGTGATCGATTTCTATACCTGGGGCACGCCGAACGGCCGCAAGGTCGCCATCATGCTGGAAGAGACCGGCGTGAAATATCAGGTCTTCCCGGTCAACATCACCAAGAACGAGCAGTTCGCGCCGGATTTCCTGGCGGTGAACCCGAACAACAAGATTCCCGCCATCGTCGATCACGAACCGCCGGCGGCCTATGGCAGCAAGCCTTACGCGGTGATCGAGTCCGGCGCCATCCTGCTGTACCTGGCCGAGAAGACCGGACAGTTCCTGCCGAAGGATGCCGCCGCGCGCATGCAGGCGATGCAGTGGCTGATGTGGCAGATGGGCGGCTTCGGTCCGATGCTGGGCCAGACCCATCATTTCGTGCGGTTCGCCAAGGAGAAGGTTCCCTACGCCATCGACCGCTTCAAGACCGAGACGGCGCGGCTCTACAAGGTGCTCGACAGCCATCTGGCGAAGAACGACTATCTCGCCGGCAGGGAATATTCGATTGCCGACATGGCGACGCAGCCCTGGGCGGCGCGGCATGAATGGCATGAAATCGACCTCGCGGCCTATCCCCATGTGAAGCGCTGGTACGACGCCATCATGGCGCGGCCGGCGGTGCAGCGCGCCTTCGAGATACCGTGAGCTGGCGATGACCGAGGCCATTCTCGAAAACCCGTCGGTGCGCCGGGTGCGCGAGGCCCTGCTGGCCCGCGGGGCGGGGGAGCGGGTGATCGTGCTGTCGGACTCCGCCCGCACCGCGGCGCAGGCGGCCGAGGCGCTGGGCTGCCCGGTCGGCGCCATTGTCAAGTCGCTGGTATTCGCGGCGGAAGGCCGCGCGGTGATGGCGCTGGTGGCCGGCGACCGCCAATGCGACGTCGCGGCGCTGGGCCGGGCGCTCGGGCTGGCGGCGGCGCCGAAGCGGGCCGATGCCGATCTGGTGCGCGCGGCCACCGGCTTCGCCATCGGCGGGGTGGCGCCGCTGGGCCATCCGGGCCCGCTGCCGATCGCCATCGACGACAGCCTCGCGCGGTTCGACCGCCTGCATGCCGCGGCCGGGCATCCACATGCGGTTTTCCCCCTCAGTTACAGCGAGTTGCTGGACTGGACCGGGGCCCCGGCGGCCGCCATCGCGGCCGGTCCATGAAGACCGGGGATGAACATTGACAGGCCACCCCCGGGCCCTTAGAAGAAGCCCGGCATACGCCGTGTTAATACCCACTCGCGTGCGGAGGGGTGGCCGAGTGGCTGAAGGCGGCGGTTTGCTAAACCGTTATACACTGTCAAGGTGTATCGTGGGTTCGAATCCCATCCCCTCCGCCACTTCCCCTGTTTCCGTTTCCGTCGCGACCAGCATCGCCCCGCCGTTTCAGTCTCCGGCCCCGGTTTCGAGTCCGGCAGCCGGGTCCTAGTCCGCGAGGCTTTGCCATGCTGTCCCGCCGCCATTTCCTGCAGGGTTCGGCCGCCGCTTTCGCGGCCGGCCCCGCCTTTGCCCTGTCGCCGCGGCCGGTCGGCGCGGCAACCTCGCTGACGCTGACCGCCGGCGCCATGCCGCACCGGCTGCCCGGCTGCAGCGCCGACAGTCTGCTGTGGGGCTACAACAGCACCTGGCCGCTGGAACTGCGCGTGCAGCGCGGCCGGCCCTTCGAGGCCGTGCTGAAGAATGCACTGCCCGACCACACGGCGATCCACTGGCACGGCCTGCGCATTCCCTTCGAGATGGATGGCGTGCCGTATTTCACGCAGGCGCCGGTCGAGCCGGGGCAGAGCTTCCGCTATGCCTTCAGCCCGCCCGATCCCGGCACCTTCTTTTTCCATCCCCATTGCGACACCATCACCCAGCTCGGCCGCGGCCTCGCCGGCGTGCTGGTAGTGGAAGACCCGCGCGATGCCGGCCTGTTCGATCACGACCAGGTGCTGGTGCTGAAGGACTGGCGGGTGCGCAGGGATGGCAGCTTCGAGGATTTCACCACCGATGCCGGTGCCGCCAAGGCCGGCACCTTCGGCAGCGTGCGCAGCGTCAACGGCGCGGCGCCGCCCGAGATCGTGGTGCGGCCCGGCGCGCGACTGCGGCTGCGGCTGGTGAATATCGACCTGACCCGCATCCCCATGCTGGGGCTGCGCGGTGCGGCGCAGGCGGCCATCATCGCCACCGACGGCAATGCCTGCACGCCGTTTCCGGTGGATGGCTGGCGCCTGGGGCCGGCGATGCGCGCCGATCTCGGCGTGGTGATGCCGGCGACCGAAGGCGCGGAGGTCTTCCTCGAGGATATCTGGAGCACCAAGCCGCGCCTGCTGGCAAAGCTGGTCACCCGCGGCGCGGCACTGAGGCGCGACGGCGCGCAGCCGGCCCTGCGGCTGCCCGAGGCCGAGCTGCCGGTGCCGGACCTGAAGGCGGCCACCGAACTGGACATGGCGCTGCTGGCCGGCCATGCCGATCCGAAGATGGAGGCCTGGGCGAAGGCGAACGGCGTCAGCATCGACGAACTCTGCCTGACCCGGAAGGTGTTCTGGTCGATCAACCGGCAGTCATGGCCGGGCATGGGGCCAGGGCTGAAGCCCGATCCGCTGTATGAACTGAAGGCCGGCCGCAGTTATGTGATCGAGATCTTCAACGGCACGCCGCATCTGCATCCGATGCACCTGCATGGCCATACCTTCCGGGTGGTCGCCTCGACCGAGGAGGATGTGCGGCCGCACTGGTCGGATACCGTGCTGGTGCGGCCGAAGGAGCGGGTGAAGATCGCCTTCGTGGCCGGGCTGCCGGGCGACTGGATGGTGCATTGCCACATCATCGAGCATCAGGAAACCGGCATGATGGGCTACATCCGGGTCGCCTAGATTAAGGAAGTTTAATCCGGCGTTCAGGTTGGCCAGAGCCGGGGCTTCCTATCTTGCAGGGGAACAGTGCATCCCCAGCAAGGAGGTCTTTCATGACTGTCTCCCGCTTTCCCCGCAGCAAACGCGCCATCGCTGCCATCCTGCTCGCCAGCACGGTGCTGGCCGGCGGCGGTGGTTTCCTCGCCGTCCGCGCGGTGGCCGCTAACGATGCCAATCCGCCTGTCAGCGTGCCGCCGGCCGTGCAGCATGCCGGTTTTGCCGATCTGGTCGCCCGCGTGAAGCCCGCCGTGGTGAACATCGCCACCACCGAGAAGGTCGAGAAGGCCGATGCGCCGCAGATGCCGGGCTTTCCGCCGGGCTCGCCCTTCGAGGAGTTCTTCCGCCAGTTCATGGAACAGCAGCAGCGCAAGCGCGGGCCGCAGCATGCACTGGGCTCCGGCTTCATCATCGATCCGGCCGGCTGGATCGTCACCAACAACCATGTGATCGACAAGGCCAGCAAGATCGTCATCACCCTGGAAGACGGCACCAGCCATCCAGCCGAGGTGAAGGGGCGGGATGCCAAGACCGACCTCGCGCTGCTGAAGATCGATCCGAAGCAGGATCTGCCCTATCTGGCCTTCGGCGATTCTGATGCCGCCCGCATCGGCGACTGGGTGATCGCGGTGGGCAACCCCTTCGGGCTGGGCGGCAGCGTCACGGCGGGCATTCTCTCGGCCCGCGGCCGCGACCTGAATAACGGCCCCTATGACAACTTCCTGCAGGTCGACGCGCCGATCAATCCGGGCAATTCCGGTGGCCCGCTGTTCGACCAGTCGGGCCGCGTGATCGGCATCGACTCCGCCATCTACACGCCCAATGGCGGCAATGTCGGTATCGGCTTCGCCATCCCGTCCAATCTGGCGAAGACGGTGATCGCTCAGCTGAAGGAAAACGGCAGGGTCGAGCGCGGCTGGCTCGGCGTGCAGATGCAGCCGATGACCGAGACGCTGGCGAAGGCACTGGGGCGGAAGGACAGCGACGGCGTCATCATCAACGCGGTGGTGCCGGATTCGCCAGCGCAGGCTGCCGGCCTGCAGCAGGGCGACGTGATCATGGCCATCAACGGCACCGGGATCAGGCAGCCGCGTGACCTGGCGCTGGCGGTGGCCAACATTCCGGCGGGCGGCAGGGCCGAACTGCAGGTCTGGCGCGATGGCAGGGAGAAGGAGATTCGCGTCACCATCGGCAGCCAGCCCGATGACGAGGTGGCCGCAGCCGGCAATCCGGCGGCGGAAGGCAGGGTCGGCATGGCGCTGGCCGCGCTGACCCCGCAGGTGCGCCAGCAATACGGTCTCGATGACCAGACCCGCGGCGTGATCGTCGCCGATGTCCAGGCCGACAGCCATGCCGCCGAGAGCGGCGTGCGGCCCGGCGACGTGATCGTCAAGGTCTCCGGCAGCAGCGTCACCACCCCGGGCGAGGTCTCGGCCCGGATCGGCGAGGCGCGCAAGGCCCGCAAGGATGCCGTGCCGCTGCTGGTGCTGCGCCATGGCACCACCTACTACCTGGCGCTGGAGATCGCGTGAGCCGGGTGGCTGCATTTCCGGCCGGGACGGCCCGGGGCGGCATTGACCGCCCCGGTTCCGGCCGGGACAATGCGGTCATGAAAATCCTGCTGGTCGAGGATAATGCGCGGGTCTCGCAGTTCGTCCGCAAGGGCCTGGAGGAGGCCGGGCATGTTCTCGACCATGCCGAGACCGGCGATGACGGCCTGTTCCTTGCCACCACCGAGCGCTACGATGCCGTGATCCTCGATCGCATGCTGCCCGGGGATGCGGATGGGCTGGCAATCCTCGAGGCCATGCGCAAGGCCGGCAACCAGACCCCCGTGCTGATCCTCAGCGCGCTGGCTGATGTCGACGAGCGTATCCGCGGCCTCAGGGCCGGCGGCGACGATTACCTGACCAAGCCCTTCGCCTTCGGCGAGCTGGAGGCGCGGCTGCATGTGCTGCTGCGGCGCAGCCAGGTCGCGGCACCGCAGACGACGCTTAGCGTTGCCGACCTCACCATGGACCTGCTGTCGCGCCGGGTGACCCGGGCCGGGCAGACGATCCAGCTGCAGCCGCGCGAATTCAAACTGCTGGAATACCTGATGCGGCATGCCGACCAGGTGGTGACCCGCACCATGCTGCTGGAGAATGTCTGGAACTACCATTTCGATCCGCAGACCAATGTGATCGACGTGCATATCAGCAACCTGCGCCAGAAGATCGATGCCGGATTCACGCCGGCGCTGCTGCGCACGGTGCGCGGCGCCGGCTATATGCTGACGGCCGAATGACCCGGCTCTGGCGCTCGACCTCGGTTCGCCTCGCACTGGCCTATGCGCTGCTGCTGGTCGTGTCGTCGCTGACCTTGCTGGGGCTGGTCTGGTGGAACACCGTCGGCTATCTCGACCGCGAGATCGATGCGGTGATCGCTGCCGACATCCGGGCGATCGGCGACCGGCTGCAGGATTTCGGACTTGCCGGCGCGGTGCAGACCGTGCAGGAACGGGTGGACGCCAATTCCGACAAAAAGGCGATCTACCTGCTGGCCGATCCCTTCCTGAAGCCGCTGGCGGGGAATGTCGATGCCTGGCCGCTGAAGATCGATCGCCGCCTGGGCTGGCATGAGGTTGCACTGGTCTACGAGGGCCAGATGCATGCCACCCGGCTGCTACATGTGGCGCTGCCGGGCAATTTCCAGCTGATCGTCGGCCGCGACGTCCAGGACCGTGCCGCCATGCAGGCGATGGTGCTGCGCAGTGGCATCTGGGCGGCCGCGCTGGCGCTGCTGCTGGCGGTGGCGGGCGGCCTGCTGGTGCGGCGCTTCGTGCTGCGCCGGATCGAGACGATCAACCGGACCACCGCCGCCATCGTGGCCGGCGATCTCGGCCGGCGCATCCCGGTGCGCGGTGCCGGCGACGAGTTCGACCAGCTGGCCGCCACCATCAACGGCATGCTGGAGCAGATCCAGCAGCTGATCGAGGGTGTGCGCAATGTCTCGAATGCGATCGCCCATGACCTGCGCACCCCCCTGGCCGAATTGCGGGCGCGGCTGGAAGACATCCTGCGCCGGCCGCCGGATCGTGCCCTCGCCCTCGACAGTCTCGGCGAGGCGGTGGCCGATATCGACCGCCTGATCGGCGTGTTCAATGCGCTGCTGCGGCTGGCCGAGATCGATTCCGGACTGCGCCGGGCCGGTTTCGGCAAGGTGCAGCTGGCGCCGCTGGCGGCCGACCTCGCGGAGCTTTACGAGCCGGCGGCGGCCGAGAAGGGGGTGCGCCTGTCGCTGGAGACCATGTCAGGCCTCGACGTCAGCGGCGATCCCTTCCTGCTGGCCCAGGCCGTGGGCAATCTGCTCGACAACGCCGTCAAATACACCCCGGCCGGCGGCCATGTCCGGCTGGCCAGCGGGCGGGATGAAGCCGGCCGGCCGCAGATCACGGTTGCCGACAGCGGGCCCGGCATCCCCGAGGCCGAGCGCGGACGGGTCATCGAACGTTTCTATCGCGGCGATGCCGCACGCGGGCAGGGCGGAGTCGGGCTCGGGCTCAGCCTCGTGCAGGCGGTGGCCCGGCTGCATGGCGGCAGCCTTGCGCTTGCCGACAATGCCCCCGGCCTGCGGGCAGTGCTGACCCTGCCGGCGATGCCGGATTCTGGTACACTCGACCGCAACGACAGACCGGGCCGGATGGCAGACGCATGAATCACGATCACCATGACCATGACCATGACCATGACCACGATCATGAGGGCGGCACCGTGCTGTCCGATGTCGAACTGCGGGTGCGGGCGCTGGAAAGCGTGCTGGTCGAGAAGGGCTATGTCGATCCGGCCGCGCTGGACGTCCTGATCGAGACCTACGAGACGAAAGTCGGTCCCCATAACGGCGCCCATGTGGTGGCGAAGGCCTGGAGCGATCCGGCCTATCGCGACTGGCTGCTGAAAGATGCCACCGCGGCGATCCGGTCGCTGGGCTATATCGGCCGTCAGGGCGAGCATATGGTGGCGGTCGAAAATACCGCGGGCATCCACAACATGGTCGTCTGCACCCTCTGCTCCTGCTATCCGTGGCCGGTGCTGGGCCTGCCACCGGTCTGGTACAAGTCGGCACCCTACCGGTCACGGGCGGTGATGGACCCGCGCGGGGTGCTGCAGGATTTCGGCGTCATCCTGCCGGCGGACAAACAGATTCGCGTATGGGATTCCACCGCCGAGATCCGCTATCTGGTGCTGCCCGAGCGGCCCGCCGGTACCGAAGGCTGGAGCGCGGCGCGGCTGGCGACACTGGTCACCCGCGACAGCATGATCGGAACCGGGCTGGCACGAAGCCCGGCAGAGCCGGAGGGCGCACAGTGAACGGCGCGGCCGATATGGGCGGCATGATGGGCTTCGGCCCGGTCACACCCGAGCCGGAACACGAACGCTTCCATGGCGACTGGGAAAGGCGCGTGCTGGCGCTGACCCTGGCCATGGGCGCGACCGGCCAGTGGAATATCGACCAGTCACGCGCCGCCCGCGAAAGCCTGCCGCCACCGGAGTATCTGGCGAAGAGCTATTACGAGATCTGGCTGGCCGGACTGGAAAAGCTGATGGCCGAACGCGGGCTGGTGCTGCCGGAGGAAATCGCGGCAGGGCACATGACGGTGCCGCCGAAAGCCCTGCCGCGCATCCTGACTGCGGATGCGGTACCCGCTGTGCTGGCGAAGGGTGGCCCCACCGAGCGGCCGGCCGCCGCGCCGGCGCGTTACGCGGTGGGGGATCGCGTGCGGGCAAGGAACATGCATCCGCAGGGCCATACGCGGCTGCCGCGCTATGTGCGCGGCCATGTCGGCACCGTCGAACTGGTGCATGGGACGCATGTTTTTCCGGACAGCTCCGCGCTGGGGCAGGGCGAACAGCCGCAATGGCTGTATACCGTGCGCTTCGAGGGCCGTGAGCTGTGGGGCGGGCAGGGCGATCCGGTGCTGGCTGTCTCCGTGGATGCCTGGGAGAGCTATCTGGAGCCGGCATGACCGACCTCGCCAGCCTGCTGCCCGATCTGCCCTGCGACGAGACCGCCGCGCCGGTTTTCCGCGCCCCCTGGGAGGCGCAGGCCTTCGCCATGGCTGTGGCGCTGCATCAGCAGGGCCTGTTCACCTGGCCGGAATGGGCGGCGGCCCTGACCGCCGAAATCCGCCGCGCGCAGGCGGCCGGCGATCCGGATACCGGCGAGACCTATTACCGTCACTGGCTGGCCGCGCTGGAACGGCTGGCGGTCGAGAAGGGCGCTGCCAGCGCGGCCCAGCTGCAGGACCGGGCCGAGGCCTGGGACCGTGCGGCGCGGGCGACCCCGCATGGGCAGCCGGTCATGCTGGACTAGGCCGGTCAGGCTTCCGGCGCCGGGGGCAGGGGCGGCAGTGGCCGTCTTGCGATCTCGTCGGCTTCCTTCGGCGCCATCCCCAGCCCGCGCAGGATCGTGGCCGAGACGGCCGGGATATGCGCCCGGCCGGTGCGGCCGGTCAGCAGGCTGTTGATGCCGGCAAAGTTGGTGCCGGTGATCATGTCAATCGCGGCCGCCGTACTGGCAATGGCAAAGCGCTTCTGTTTCACGCCCAGCGTCAGGTCGGCCAGGATGTAGGGCTCGACCTGTTCCGCCCAGATCGGCGAGAACACCGCCACAGAGATCATGAACCGGGCCAGTTCCGGCTGCGCCAGGGCCATCGTCATGTAGTGCCGGCCGCCGATCGACATGCGCTCGGCACCATCCGGAATATGGGCAGCGCTGGCCTTGATCCGCTCGCAATAGTCGACACCGACCCAGATTGCGGCCGCCTCCATGATCTCTTCCTTGCTCTGGAAGTAGTTGTAGAAGGTGCCGTTGGCGACGCCGGCAGTGGCGGCGATCTCCTGGATGCTGGCAGCTTCTATCCCCTTGCCGGCAAAGACCTTGACGCCGGCCTGCAGCAGCCGCCGACGGGTCCGGTCGCGTTTTGACGGCGGCAGGGTCTTTTCCGGGGAGGCGGTCTTTCGGGTTGACAAAGTGAGAATCCTCTCATAAATGAGATATCTCTCAAATTGAGATAAATCTCAATTGCCATTGTAGCAAATGCAGACAGGAGAAAAAGGGCCATGGACGGCATGTCTCTCGGCTATCTGGTATTCGAGGTCTCCAGGCCGGATGCCTGGCGCGATTTTGCGGTCGGGATGCTCGGGTGCCGGGATGCGGAGGCCGGAGGCGGGGAAGCCCATGCTTTGCGGGTGGATGATGCAGCCTACCGGCTGCTGCTGCGGTCGGGGCCGGCCGACGACCTTGCCGTGCTCGGCTGGGAGTGCATCGGCCTCACCGAACTGCGGGACCTCGAGGCCAGGCTGCGGGCAGCCGGTGTGGCGGTCGCGCCGTTTGACGATGCCGACCTCGCGGCCCGCGCGGTGCGGGCCGGCCTGCGTTTCCGTGACCCGGCAGGGCTGGTCAACGAAGCAGTCGTCGGCCTGCCCCGTACGGCGACAGTCTTTGCATCGGAAGTGATGCCCGGCGGTTTCTGCACCGGAGAGTTCGGGCTTGGCCATGCCGTCCTTGCGGTTGGCCGCCGGCTGCCCGAGATCGAAGCATTCTATACCGGCATGCTGGGGCTGAATCTGACCGAGCGGATCGATACCAGGATCGGGCCGATCAAGGTCAACGGAGCCTTCCTGCACTGCAACCGCCGCCATCATTCCCTGGCGCTGATCGCCGTACCGGGACGCAAGCGGCTGCTGCATTTCATGCTGCAGGCAAACCAGTTGCGTGATGTCTGCCGGGCCTATGACCGCTGCCGCACGGCCGGCATACCGATCAGCCTCGATCTGGGCCAGCATCCGGATCCCGATGGCACGGTCTCCTTCTATGCGTCGACGCCATCTGGGTTTGATTTCGAGATCGGCGCTGGCAGCGGTGCGATTGATCCCGACAGCCATGTGACCGAGATCAAGACGCGCACCAGTGACTGGGGGCACAAGCCCAGCCTGCGCATGCAACTGCGCGGTGCCATGGACCTGCTTGCCGACAAGCTGGGCCGCCGGGCTGCATGATCTGACGAACAGACGAGACAAAAATGCACAAGGGTTTCAGAATTGCCATCTGGACGATGGCTGTTGTCGTCGTGCTTGCCGGCGGTGTGGTGCTGTATGCCCAGCTGGCCAGCGAGCACAAGCTGCAGCGCCGGATCGAGGTCGCAATGGCTCCGGTAGCACTGCCCGATACCGCGGCAGCACTTGAGCGAGGCCGATACCTGTATGAAACGCGAGGGTGCACGGACTGCCACGGCCGTGACGGTGCAGGGCGGGTGTTTATCGATGAGGATAACGGCTTCCGCATCAAGGGGCCCAATCTGACATCTGGCCGCGGCAGTCCGACAGCCGCATACCGCATCGAAGACTGGGTCCGGGCGATCCGTCACGGCGTGAAGCCGGATGGCAGGCCGCTGATCATCATGCCAAGCGAAGATTACAACCGGCTGAGCGATGACGATCTCGGTGCGATGATTGCACATATCCGTGCCTTGCCTCCGGCGGAGGGAGATCGGCGCGACATCCGGCTGCCTCTGCCGGTGCGGCTGGCTTATGCCATCGGGATCGTGCGGGATGCTGCCGAGAAGATCGACCACAGCCTGCCGCCGGCGGCACCGGTCACACAGGACGACAGCGCAGTCTACGGGGCTTATGTGGCGCAGATGTGCCAGGGATGTCACGGCGAGAACCTGCAGGGCGGCAGGATTCCCGGTGCGCCACC
This sequence comes from Ferrovibrio sp., assembly GCF_964218355.1. Taxonomy (GTDB): domain Bacteria; phylum Pseudomonadota; class Alphaproteobacteria; order Ferrovibrionales; family Ferrovibrionaceae; genus Ferrovibrio. Next base: position 157,611 of record NZ_CAXPMC010000020.1, read on the forward strand.
GGACTGGCCGCCGGCGGCCGACCTGCGCCCCGGTGGAACGCTGGACCGCTATCCCACGGCCGACAGCTTCATCGCCATGATGCATAGCGGCAAGCGGCCGGACGGCAGCACGATTCAGGTAATGCCGTTCGAATCGCTCAGCGGCATGGATGCGACGGAGGTTGCGGCGCTGTATGCCTATCTGAATACCCTGCCGAAGGCCGGCCGCTAGGCATAGCGGTTGCCGGGGTCGGGCTCGATGCCCGGCCCCGGTGCCTCCGCAACCGGGCGCGTCAGCCCAGCGCGGCCTGCACGGCCCGCCTGGCGATCACGCCGACCAGATGGGCGCGGTATTCGGCCGAGGCGTGGATGTCGTTGTTCATGTCGCCGGCCGCGGTCTTGATGCCCTTCAGCGCATCCGGCGAGAAGGACTTGGCCAAGGCCGCCTCCATCTCCTTGTGGCGGAACACGCAGGGGCCGGCCCCGTTGATGGCGACGCGGATGCCGCCGGCCGTTTCGGCCACGAAGGCGCCGACCATCACATAGCGCGAGGCCGGGTTCGGGAATTTCACGTAGCCGGCCCGTTTCGGCACCGGGAATTCCACCTTGGTGATGATCTCACCGTCTTCCAGCGCGGTCTCGAACATGCCGGTGAAGAAGGCGTCGGCGGCAATCTTGCGCTTGTTGGTGTGCACGGTGGCGCCGAGGCCGAGCACCGCGCCTGGATAGTCGGCCGCCGGGTCGTTGTTGGCCAGCGAGCCGCCCATGGTGCCCATGTTGCGCACCTGCGGATCGCCGATGCCGCCGGCCAGATGCGCCAAAGCCGGGATGGCTTTCTTCACCTCGGCCGAGGCGGCGACCGCGGCATGGCGGGTGGCGGCGCCGATGGTGACGCTGCCGCCGGACACCGCAATGCCGTTCAGATCGGCAATGCCGGTGACGTCGACGAGGTCGGAGGGTGCGGCCAGCCGCTGTTTCAGGGTCGGCAGCAGGGTCTGGCCGCCGGCAACGAACTTGCCGTCTTCGGCGCCGTCCAGCAGCTTGGCGGCGTCGGCCAGCGACGTCGGGCGATGATAGTTGAACGCATACATGGGGCAGTCTCCGGGGCTATTCGGCGGCGTCGGCCAGCTTGTGGCGCTGCATCACGTTCCAGACCTTCAGCGGCGTGGCCGGCATGGTGATGTCTTCAGTACCGAGGGCATCGGTGATGGCATTCATCAGCGCCGCCGGCGCGGCAATCGCGCCGGCTTCGCCGCAGCCCTTCACGCCCAGCGGGTTATGCGGGCAGGGGGTCTCGATCATGCCCACCTTGTAGGAGGGCAGGTTGTCGGCCCGCGGCATGCAGTAATCGAGGAAGGAGGCGGTCAGCAGCTGGCCGCTTTCCTGGTCGTAGACCACGCCTTCCAGCAACGCCTGGCCGACGCCCTGGGCGATGCCGCCATGGACCTGGCCCTCGACGATCATCGGGTTGATCACCTTGCCGAAATCATCGACCGCGACCCAGTTGACCACGGTGGTCACACCGGTATCGGCATCGATCTCGACCTCGGCGACATGCGTGCCGGCCGGGAAGGTGAAATTGGCCGGATCGTAGAAGGCACTGGCCTCCAGGCCCGGTTCGAGATCGGCCGGGTAATTGTGCGGCACATAGGCTGTGAAGGCGACCTGGGCCATCGGCACCTGCTTGTCGGTGCCCTTGACCGAGAAGTTGCCGCCTTCGAAGACGACATCGTCAACCGATGCTTCCATCAGATGGGCGGCGATCTTCTTGCCCTTCTCGATGATCTTGTCGGCTGCCCGCACAATGGCGGAGCCGCCCACGGCCAGCGAGCGTGAGCCATAGGTGCCCATGCCCATGGGTACGAGGGCAGTGTCGCCGTGCACGACTTCGATGCTCTCCAGCGGCACGCCAAGCTTGTCGGAGACCACCTGGGCGAAGGTGGTCTCGTGGCCCTGGCCGTGGCTGTGTGAGCCGGTGTAGACGAACACCGTGCCGGTGGCGTTGAAACGGATCTGGGCCGACTCCCACAGGCCGACACCGGCACCGAGCGAGCCGACCACCGCCGAGGGCGCGATGCCGCAGGCCTCGATATAGGCGCAGAAGCCGATGCCGCGCAGCTTGCCCTTCTTGGCGGCGTCCGCCTTGCGTTTCGGGAAGCCGGCGTAATCGGCCATCTTGCAGGCCTCGTCGATGGCCTTCGCGTACTGACCGGAGTCATAGACGCAGGCGACCGGCGTCTGGTACGGGAAGGCATCCGGCGGTACGAAATTCTTCTTGCGCAGTTCGACCGGGTCCATCTTCAGTTCCCGCGCCGCCGCCTCGACGATGCGTTCGACCACATAGGTGGCTTCCGGCCGGCCGGCGCCGCGATAGGCATCCACCGGCGTGGTGTTGGTGAAGACGGCCTTGACCTCGGCATAGACCGCCGGAGTCGTATACTGTCCGGCCAGCAGCAGAGCATAGAGATAGGTGGGCACCGCCGAGGCAAAGGTCGACAGATAGGCGCCCATGTTGGCCCTGGTATCGACGCGCAGGCCGAGGAATTTTCCATCCTTCGACAGGGCCAGTTCGGCATGGGTGACGTGGTCGCGGCCATGGGCGTCGGTCAGGAAGGCCTCGGTGCGGTCCGAGGTCCATTTCACGGCCTTTTTCAGCTTGCGGGCCGCCCAGATGCAGACCGTCTCTTCGGCATAGTTGAAGATTTTGGAACCGAAGCCGCCACCGACATCCGGGGCGATGACACGCACCTTGTTTTCCGGCAGGCCGAAGACGAAGGCGCAGAGGATCAGCCGCAGCACATGCGGATTCTGCGACGTGCTGTAGACCGTGGTGGTATCGGTGCCGGCATCGTATTCGGCGATGGCGCTGCGCGGTTCCATCGGGTTGGGCGCCAGGCGATTGTTGAGAAGTTCGATCTTCGTGACGTGATCGGCCTTGGCAAAGGCAGCCTCGGTGGCGGCCTTGTCGCCGAACTCCCAGTCGTAGCAGAGATTGCCGGGCGCATCGGGATGCACCTGCGGCGCACCGGGTTTCAGCGCCGTGACCACGTCGACCACCGGCTTCAGAACGTCGTAATCGACCTCGATGGCCTCGACGGCGTCATGGGCATGGGCAAGGGTGTCGGCGATCACCACCGCGACCTGGTCGCCGACATGGCGGACATGGTCGATGGCAATGATGTCGTGGCGCGGCGCCTTGTGCGGTTCGCCCTTCTTGTCCTTGACGGTCCAGCCGCAGATCAGGCCGCCGATCTTGTCGGCGGCGACATCCTTGCCGGTATAGACGGCGACCACGCCAGGCATTTTTGCCGCGGCGGCGGTGTCGATCTTCTTGATTTTCGCAAACGCATGCGGCGAGCGCAGAAAGGCGGCGTATAACTGGCCGGGGCGGTTGATGTCGTCGGTGTAATGGCCCTGACCGGTGATGAAGCGGAAATCTTCCTTACGACGGACGGATTGACCGATGCCCTGGTTTGTCATGACGTCACCCCCGCATTGCCTGTGCCCCGGCCATCACGGCCTTGACGATGTTGTGATAGCCGGTGCAGCGGCAGATATTGCCTTCCAGCTCGTGGCGGACCGTTTCCTCGCTCGGGTTCGGGTGGCGCTGCACCAGATCGACCGCGCTCATGATCATGCCCGGCGTGCAGAAACCGCATTGCAGGGCGTGATGCTCGCGGAAGGCTTCCTGCATCGGATGCAGCTTGCCGTCGGCAGCAAGGCCTTCGATGGTGGTGACCTTGGCACCCTGGGCCTGCGCGGCCAGCATGGTGCAGGACTTGATGCTGCGGCCATCCACATGCACGACGCAGGCGCCGCACTGGCTGGTGTCGCAGCCGACATGCGTGCCGGTCATGCCGAGATTTTCACGAAGAAACTGGACCAGGAGAGTGCGCGGTTCGACATCGCGCGTAACCGACTGGCCGTTGACGGTCATCGTCACGGAAATGGTCATGTATTCCTCCCTACAAAGCGCGGAGCGGGACATCTCATGCGCTTCACCCGGATGCAACTCTGGGGGAATCGCGCAACAGGCGTCAAGTTGCAAATCGGCGAAGGCGGCCGGACATGGAAATATGCGGCTCTCAGCCGCGCAGCACCAGGATGGTCACGGCACCGACGATCACGATCAGGCCGGCGATCCACAGCCATGACGGTATCCCGCCGGTTACCGTGGCCGGTTGCGCCGCAGCAGCCGGGGGCGCCGCTGTGGCGGGCGCCTCCGCTACTGCGCCGGCTGCGGCCTCTTGCGGTGCAGCAGCCGGCGGGCCGGCAACGATGGTGTTGAATTTGGAAAAGAACTCCTCGGCCATCTTCGCGGCAACGCCATCGACCAGCCGCGCGCCGATCTGCGCCAGCTTGCCGCCGATCTGCGCCTTCACGGCATAGGTCAGGCGCGTGCCGCCGGGTGCATCGGCCAGTTTCACCTCGGCGCTGCCCTTGCCGAAGCCGGCGGCAACACCGCCCTGGGCCTCGCCGGTGATGGTGCAGCCATTCGGCGGATCAAGGTCGGTCAGCGATACCTTGCCCTTGAACTTCGCCTTCACCGGGCCAACCTTGACCTGGACGGTTGCCTCGAAATCGGTATCCGAGGTCTTGGTGACGGTTTCGGCGCCGGTGATGCACTGGCGCAGGATTTCGGGGTCGTTGATGGCAGCCCAGACCTTGTCGCGGGGGGCGGGGATGAGCTGTTCGCCGGTCAGTTCCATGAAAAATACTCCGGAAATTCGCCGCCAGATGATTCACGGCCTGTTAACTTTAGCGATCTAGCGTGGGCAGAGCCAGTTTCAGGTTCTATATTCAGGCGATGAACAGCGTGAGGTGACGGCGGCGATGGTTCCCGCGACGCGGTCCGGTATCGATGTCAGCTTCTGGTTCCTCGAACGCGCCGCGTCCGAGCGCATCGCCATGTCCCTGCCCAAGCTGCGCTGGCTGCTGTACCTCGCCCAGGCGCATTATGCGATCCTGCGCGAGGGCGCTAAGCTGATGCCGGCGACGTTCCTGGTCGGCGAGGACGGACCGGTCGAGCCGACCCTGGACCTCGTATTCCAGGCGGGCATCGAAAACCCCTGGACCCCGGTGATGAGCGACACCGCGGAAGCCTTCCTGGAAGGTTTCTGGAAGCGGTTCGGCGCCCTGCCGGCGATTGCGCTGCACAAGCTGGTGATCGGCGATCCGGCCTGGAAGAAGGCGCAGGAGAGCGGCCCGGGCAGCGAGATCCATGTCGAACTGCACCGCGTGGCGCCGGCCCGGCCCGCCACCGTGCAGCGCGCCCCGATGCTGCCGAATGTCCGCGAGCAGGGACCGGTCGATCTGCCGCCCTTCGAGGAGGCCCTGAAGGCCAAGATCGCATCCCATGCCGGCGAGGCTGCGCACCCCCTGACCCGGGCGATGCGCGGCCAGCCGATCAAGAGCCCGAACAAGACCGCCTCGGTCGCCGAAGCGGTCGGCCATCTGCGGGCCGCTCCGCCGGAGACCCAGGAGGTGCGGTTCACTGCCGACGGACGCTCGGTCACGCGCTGGCGGCCGAAGCGCCGGGTCGATGGGCCGACCCTCTGATCGATGCCTGACCATCTTGCCGGCAGGTGGTCCAGTTTATCCGACATTGCCCGGTAAGCCTTGGACAGCCCTTTAGAATCGTTTTGCAGCGTTTTCAAAAGGTGCTACGCTCAAGGCCCCAGTGCGGCAATATGAAGGATTAAGAGAGTGGATCAAGGGGGCTTCGGCGACGCGGAAATCGTCAAGATTTCTGGCAAGGTCAAGTGGTTTAACGCGGTCAAAGGTTTTGGTTTCGTCAGTCCCGACGACAATTCCGGTGACGTGTTCCTGCATCTCTCCTGCCTGCGGCAGGCCGGCTACGAAAGCATCGAGGAAGGCACCACGGTCATGCTCGAGGTCGCGAAGCGGCCGAAGGGCATGCAGGCCGTTCGTGTACTGTCAGTTGACACCAGCACGGCAGCGCCGTCCGGGCGGGGGCCGGGTGGCGGCATGGGCGCACCGCGTCCGCCGCGCCAGCCGCGTTTCGGTGGCGGGGATCGTTTCGGGGGGGACCGGGGCGGTTTCGGCGACCGGGGTGGCTTCGGTGACCGCGGGGGATTTGGCGGCGGCTTCGGCGGCGACCGGGGTCCGCGCTTCCCGGCCGTGGTTGCCCAGGGCGATTTCTTCGAGGCCAAGGTCAAGTGGTTCAATGCCGTGAAGGGCTATGGCTTTGTTTCGCGCGGCGATGGTGACCAGGACATCTTCGTCCATATGGAAGTGCTGCGCCGCGAGGGCATCCAGGAACTGCAGCCGGGCCAGACCGTGCGGGTGCGCATCGGCCAGGGCCCGAAGGGTCCGCAGGTCGCGGAGATCCGGGTCGACTGATCCGGCGTCGCCGCCGGGATACAATCGGACGCCGGCCTGGAAACAGGCCGGCGTTTTTCATGCATGGTTGTCCGCAGGACTATTTCAGCTCCACGGCATAGTCCGCGACCGGCAGCGCCTTCGGGATCAGGCCCTGCTTGGCGAGATAGCCGGCGAAGCGGGCATAGCGGTGGCTGTCGAGCGCACGCGGCGACGGCGCGAAGCGCGGCAGCGTGTCTTTCCATGCGCGGCGGTTCAGGTCGTCGTCGAGCGCCTTGTTGTCCTTCACGAAGGCGGCCCAGCTTTCTGCAGGCCGGTTGTGCAGCATGGCCACGGCTTCTTCCAGTGCATCCAGCAGGCGCGGCAGGCGCGGATCCTGCAGTCGGCCGCTCTGCGCCACGAGGATCAGTTCGTCATAGAGCGGCACCCCGTATTCCTCGGGATAGAAGGCGCGCCCTGGCTTGCCGGCAATGTCCATCTGGTTCAGCTCGAAATTCCGGAAGGCACCGATGGTGGCATCGACCTTGCCGGCGAAGATCGACGGCGACAGGGCGAAATTGACATTCACCAGCGTCACGTCGGACAGATTCAGCCCATACTGTTCCAGCATGCTGCGCAGCAGCGCATCCTCGAAACCGCCAACCGAATAGCCGATCTTGCGGCCCTTGAGATCGGCAATGGATTTGACGGGACCATCACGCAGCACCACGAGGGAATTCAGCGGTGTGGCAACCAGCGTGCCGATGCGGCGCAACGGCAGGCCCTGGGCCACCTGCACATGCAGCTGTGGCTGGTACGAGACCGCCACGTCGGCCTTGCCGGCGGCAACAAGCTTGGGCGGGTCGTTGGGATCGGCCGGCGCGACGAGGTCGACCAGCAGTTCGTGCCGGTCGAAGATTCCGGCCTGCTGGGCCACCACCAGCGGTGCATGGTCGGGGTTGACGAACCAGTCCAGCAGGATGGTCAGCTTGTCGTGGGCGCTGGCCGCTGGCGGCAGCAGCAGGGCGGCGGCGAGCAGGGCGGCGGTCAGGCGATGCATTGGCATGATCCTCGGTGTCAGTTCGGTCCGGAAAGGGTGTGGCTGTCGGGCTGCCAGGACAGCAGGCGGCGGGACAGCCGGTCGACAAGGCCATAGAGCGCGACGGCACAGAGGGCCAGCACGACCAGTGCGGCAAACATCAGGTCGGTCTGCACACGGGCATTGGCCTGCAGCATCAGGAAGCCGAGGCCGGCGCTGGCACCGACCCATTCGCCGATCACCGCGCCGATCGGTGCGACCGCGGCGGCAACCTTGAGGCCGCTTGCCAGGGCCGGCAGTGCGGCCGGCAGGCGTATCTGCAGCAGAATGCGGAAACGGTGCCGCGGATCGTCGCCGGTCATGATGCGGGCAAGATCCAGCCAGCCGCTGTCCGTGCGCCGCAGTCCGTCATACAGCGTCATGGCGACGGGAAAGAAGATGATCAGCATGGCCATGACGATCTTCGAGGCCATGCCATACCCGAACCACAGCACCAGCAGCGGTGCCAGCGCGAAGACCGGCACCGCCTGGCTGGCGACCAGCAGCGGCAGCAGCCAGCGCCGGGCTGTACCCGAGGCCAGCAGGGCCAGGGCGGCCGATGCGCCGAGCAGCGCGCCGAACAGCAGGCCCAGCAGCATTTCCGCAACCGTGACGGCGGCCTGCGCCGCCAGCAGGTCGGCCCGGCCGGCCAGCGCCAGCCCCACCCGTGACGGCGGCGGCAGGATATAGGGGGGCAGCGCCAGCAGGTGCACAGCCGCCTCCCACAGCAGCAGCAGCCCGGCCAGGGTCAGCAGGGGGCGGGCCAGCAGGGGGCGGGGCAGGCGCATCAGGCCATCTCCATGCCGCTGCCGGCCTGCAGGGCGGCATGAACCTGCCGCAGGGCCGGCAGCAGCGCGGAGGACCGCACGTCGCGCGGCACCGGCTGGGGCAGCCGCAGGATCTCGCGCAGTCGGGCCGGACGGCCATCCAGCAGGAGAATGCGGTGGGCGATCCGGCAGGCCTCGGCCGGATCATGGGTCACCAGCACGACGGCCCGGCCGGCCAGCTGGCTGCAGGCGAGATCCTGCATCGCCTCGCGGGTGACCGCGTCCAGCGCCGAAAACGGCTCGTCCATCAGAACCAGCGGCCGGTTCTCCAGCAGCGTGCGGGCCAGGGCGACGCGCTGGCGCATGCCGCCGGACAGCGTGGCCGGGCGACTGCCGCCATGGGCGGCAAGGCCAAGCCGGGCCAGCAGGGCATCCGCCTCTGCCTGCGCCGGGCTTTCCCCACGCAGCCGGGAGCCGAGCAGGATATTCTGGCGCACGGTCAGCCAGGGCAGCAGCAGGTCCTGCTGGGCCATCCAGGCGGTCTGCGCGGTCAGGGAAGGGCCCGTACAGCCGGGCAGCAGGCCGGCCAGCAGCTTCAGCAGAGTGCTCTTGCCGCCGCCGCTGGGACCGAGGATGGCCACGATCTCGCCGGGTTGCAGGTCGAGCGTGAAAGCGTCCAGCACCGGAAGGCCGTCATAGGCGAAACCGGGGCAGCGGATGGAAAAGACGGGGGGCCGGAGTGACAAGCCGCTGATCCCTACGCCGGCATGACCCGGACAGGTTCGAGGGGTCGTCCGGCCAGTTCCGGACCTCTCAGCCGCCCATCGGCTCCCCCTCAGAGGCAGGGCTATTATAGGGGCTGAGGAATACTTGTTAAGTGCCACGGGACGACTAGATTTTCCGCCATGTCATCGCCCCCCCTGCTGCTTGGCAACGAGATTTACCGGCATTCCACGCTGGGCGGTAAACACCCGCTCTCGATTCCGCGGGTTTCCACCATGCTGGACCTGGTGGGTGCGCTGGGCTGGCTCGCGCCCGGCCAGTATGCCGAGAGCCGCCCGGCGCGGCCCGAGGAGCTGACGCGTTTCCATGTTCCGGATTATGTGGCGGCCGTGCAGGCGGCCGAACGGAGCCTGACGGTCAGCCCGGAGGATTCCCTGCGCTACAATCTCGGGCGTGGCGGCAACCCGGTCTACGCCAGCATGTTCCGCCGGCCGGCCACCGGGGTCGGCGGCAGCCTGATGGCGGCGGCGCTGCTGCTGGCGGAGGGCAGGATTATTCACAGTCCGGGTGGCGGCACGCATCACGGGCGGCCGGACCGGGCTTCCGGCTTCTGCTATTTCAACGATCCGGTGCTGGCGATCCTGCATCTGCTGGATGGCGGTCTCTCCCGCGTGGCCTATGTCGATCTCGATGTCCACCATGGCGATGGCGTTGCCGATGCCTTTGCCGGTGACGACCGCGTGCTGGTGGTGTCGGTGCACGAGGCCGGGCGCTGGCCGCATACCGGACTGGCCGACGAGGAGGGCATCGGCAACCTGTTCAACTACCCGGTTCCGCCGGGCATGAATGACAGCGAGATGGATGCACTGGTGGAAGGAGCCATCGGTCCGCTGGTCGAAAGCTTCCGCCCCGATGCGCTGGTGCTGCAATGCGGTGCCGATGCGCTGGCCGACGATCCGCTGGCAAAACAGGAATTGTCGAATCTGGCGCTGTGGCGGGCCGTGCGGGCGCTGAAGGGACTGTCGCCGCGCCTGTTGGTGCTGGGCGGCGGCGGCTATAATCCGTGGTCGGTGGCGCGTTGCTGGACCGGTATCTGGGCGGTGCTGAACGGCATCGGGATTCCGGACCGGCTGCCGGCACCGGCTGAGGCCCTGCTGCGCGGCCTGAACTGGAGCCGGGCCGCCGGTCGCAATCCGCCGGAGCACTGGTTCACCAGTCTGGCCGATACCGGACGTGACGGTCCCGTACGCGATGCGGTGCGGGCATTGGTTGGCCGCACGCGGGAAAGGATGAGGACATAGGAGATGATGGATTTTGTCGGGATGATGCGGCGCGGCCTGCTGGTGCTGATGCTGGTCTGCGGCGCGGCCCTGCCGGTTTCCGCCCAGCCGCAGCCGACCCTGCCGCAGAGCGATCTGGTGATCGAGACGTCAAAGGGGCCACAAAAATTCCGCGTCGAACTGGCCGATACCGACGCGACCCGGTCGCGTGGCATGATGGGGCGGCGCAGCATGCCGCCGGATGCCGGAATGCTGTTCGATTTCGGCCAGGAACTGCCGGCAACCTTCTGGATGAAAAACACCCTCATCCCGCTGGACATGCTGTTCATCCGGGCAGATGGCACGATCCTTAACATCCACCAGCGGGCGATCCCCCATGACGAGACCGGCATCAGCTCCGCCGGCCCGGTACGCGGCGTGCTGGAACTGAATGGCGGCACCGCATCCCGGCTGGGCATCCGGCCCGGCGACCGGGTACGGCATGCGATCTTCGGGAGCAGCACCGCCACGAAGCGGTAATCCGCGGTTTTCCGGGGCTGGCCTGCCGGTGCCGCTTCATGATAAACAGGCCCCGGATTTTCCGCTCGCCGGCTGGAGGGCGGAATCCGGCACGGGGTGTAGCTCAGCCTGGTAGAGCGCCAGCTTTGGGAGCTGGATGTCGGAGGTTCGAATCCTCTCGCCCCGACCAGGGATTTACGGCAGTCAGGACAGCAGTCAGGGACAACGGCGGCAGGCAGGGCAGCATGAAGGCGCGGATCTATCAACCGACCAAGACGGCGATGCAGTCGGGCAAGGCCCAGACCCGTAAATGGCGGCTCGAATACGATGCCGCCGGTACCCGCTTCGTCGAGCCGCTGATGGGCTGGACGGGGGCCCGCAGCACCCTGAGCCAGCTGGTCCTGTCCTTCGACAGCCGTGAGGCCGCGGAAGCCTATGCCAAGAAGCACGGCATCCCCTACGAGGTGGAAATGCCGCAGCCGCGCAAGGTGATCCGCAAGGCTTACGCCGACAACTTCGCGTTTACCAGAATTCGCTAAGCCTGCATCATGGCGGGGTGCCGCGGCGCGGCCGGCCTCGCTGGCAGCGGTGGCAGAATTTGCTCCGGGGTGCCCTTAGCTCAGTTGGATAGAGCAGCCGCCTTCTAAGCGGCAGGTCGGTGGTTCGAATCCACCAGGGCACGCCACTCAGCTGCATCAGCGCGGCCGGGCGCAGCCCAGCACCGTCTGCACCCCGGTCTCGTCACCGAAGGGCAGCAGCAGGCGCTGGTACCGGAACATCATCATCCGCTCGATGGCACCGATCCGGCGGTAATGCGGCACCCGCTGCCGGATCACCCGGTCATAGGCAGGCTGCGCATAGCGCCGGTACAGGAAATGCTGCTCATCGACACAGCGGCCGACAACATCCATGCCAAGGCGGGCCGATAATGCCGCACCGACGAAGGAATAGCGCAGACGCGGTTTCGGCGGCTCGACATGCACGATGAACAGATGCCTCTCGACCGGGCCGCCGCTGCGGAGGTCCCAGTGGTTCAGGAATGCGTGCGGGGGCATCGCGTTCTGGCCGCGAGCCCGGTCCCAGATGTCGAACAGGGCCCGCATTTCCGGTGAGGCGTCATCCTGGAAAGCCTGCCCTTCGGCAGAGCGCAGCCAGGTCCGGCTTTTGTAGCTGCGGTCGCGCAGCAGCGCGCCGACGATTTTTTCCTGCAGCTGCTCGGGCGAGACCGGTTTCGCAAGATAGCCGCCCAAACCAGCCTCCTGGCCCCGCCTGACGGCCTCTTCAGCTGTGTCCCACGTGACCAGAATAAAGGTCAGTCCGGGCTGGTGCATCTGCAGTTGCCGGAACAGGGCAAGGCCGTCCATGTCCGGCAGATGCAGTTCGGACAGGACGAGATCGAGTGGCCCGCTGCAGGCCTGCTGCAGGTCTGCGGCCTCCTGCGCTGACGCCGCGAACAGCAGATTGCGCACGCCAAGCTCCAGCAGAAACAGGCGCAGCAGATGCCGCGCATGGCTGTCGCTGTCCACAAGCAGGACGGTGAGGTCGCGGGGCAGTGTATCGGGGAGGGGCTTCATGTGGGCAGGCGGCGCTGGCCAAGTCTGGAACGGGTATTATACGCCAGCGCGAAGGCCGTGGATGATGCGCGCCTTTCCTTTCCATAATGCTTTGGATAATAATGGAAAACACTATTATGGCCGGTCCTGGATGCGGGACGGCCGACAAGGCCAGGTGGAGGATTCCCGGATATGACGACCAACAAGGTGGCGCTGGTGACCGGCGCCGGCAGTGGTATTGGCAAGGCTTCGGCACTGGCGCTGGCCAGGGCTGGCTACAATGTCGTGCTCGCCGGGCGCCGGCTCGAGCCGCTGGACACCGCCGCGCGTGAAGCCGAGAAGCACGGCGTGCGGGCGCTGGCGGTTTCAACCGATGTCGGCGATCCGGCCTCCGTCCGGTCGCTGTTCGCGAAGACGCGGCAGGCCTTCGGCCGGCTTGATGTCCTGTTCAACAATGCCGGCATGGGCACCCCGGCGATGCCGTTCGAGGATATTTCCTACGAGCAGTGGAAAGCCGTGGTCGATGCGAACCTGACCGGCATGTTCCTGTGCAGCCAGGAAGCCTTCCGCATCATGAAGGACCAGACACCGCGCGGCGGCCGCATCATCAACAACGGATCGATCTCGGCCTATGCGCCGCGGCCTTTCTCGGCGCCCTATACCTCCACCAAACATGCCGTCAGCGGCCTTACCAAAGCCTGCTCGCTGGATGGCCGCGCCTATGACATTGCCGTCGGCCAGATCGATATCGGCAATGCCGCGACCGAGATGACCGACCGGATGGCGAAGGGCGTGCTGCAGCCGGATGGTTCGACGCGCGTCGAACCCCGCATGGATGTGCAGCATGTGGCCGATGCCGTGGTGCAGATGGCGGGCCTGCCGCTGGAAACCAACATCCTGTTCATGACGGTGATGGCCACCAAGATGCCGTTTGTCGGCCGCGGCTGAGGCTAACCCCCTGCGGCGGCCCGGCGGCGATCCAGGGCCGCGCGGGCAAGGCAGAAGATCGTGAACAGCATCTGCGCGCCGGCCTGGGCTGTATTCGTCGTGCCGTCATACTGGGGGGCCACCTCGACGACATCGCCGCCGATCACATCGAGACCGATCAGGCCGCGCAGGATGGCCAGTGCCTCCGCCGTGGACAGGCCACCGACTTCCGGCGTGCCGGTACCGGGGGCGAAGGCGGGATCAAGGCCGTCGACATCGAAGGAGACGTAGACCGGACCGCTGCCGACCACGGTCCGGGCTTTCGCGATAACCGCCGGAATGCCCAGCATGGCGACCTCCTCGGCATGGATCACGGTCATGCCGGACTCGTAGGAGAATTCCCAGAGATATTCGGCGCCGCCGCGAATGCCGATCTGGATGGTTCGCTCGGGGTCGAGCACGCCGTCCAGTACCGCCATGCGGAACGGGCCGCCATGATGGAATTTCGAGCCTTCATAGGGCCCGGACGTGTCGCAATGAGCATCGATATGCACGAGCCCGACCGGCTCTTTCGCGCCAAGCGCCCTGAGGATGGGCCAGGTGACGGAATGGTCGCCGCCAACCGACAGTGGAATCACGCCGGCGGCGGCAATGCGGGCATAGAATGCTGCGATGTCCTGGTGGCAGTCCTCCAGGCTGAAGCGGCTGCGGAAGGGCACATCGCCGATATCGGCGGCGCGGCAGCCAAGCGCGGGAGCCATTTTCAGGGCATGCTCGTATGGTCCGATTCGCTCGACCGCCCGCACGGCGCGCGGCCCGAGGCGGGCCCCGGCCCGGTTGGTGACACCGAGGTCCATCGGCAGGCCGATGCAGGCGATATCGAGATCGGCGAAGGCCGTTGCGGCCGCCTCGGGCCGGTATGGCAGGCCCATGAAAGTGGCCACATCGGAAAAGGGCCATTTCCGGCGATCACCATCACTGAACTGCTGACTGGCCACGGCGCGAAATGCCGGATCATGGATGTCGCTGCCGCTGTTGTCCGCGTATCGGGCCCGGAGTGCGTCGAGTTTGGTTTTGTCCATCGTGATATAAGGTAACCCTTTGATCAGGGCGGGAACCCGCCATTTGGATAGGTTGGCGAAAGTGTAGCCGGAGTCTAAAACTTTTGCTCGCGGGACGGCCGAACCGGCCCCCCGCGCCAGAGAGGAGGCGGGCCGTGGCCGATGCGATCGGGCAGATGCGGGAGGAAATCCGCAGGCACCAGGAGGAAAAGGCCCGGCTTGAGGCAGAGGCCGGGGCTCTGGCGAAAAGGCGGCCTCAGCTTGATGCGGCCATTCTCGACGTCCAGGCCAAATTGCGGGCCGCCAAGGGCCCGTCACCGGAATTGCAGGCGGCGCTGCGCAACGCCAGGGAGGCCGCCCAGGGTGCCGCAGCCGGCATGCAAAGTATCCGAGTCAAGGCCGCAGAGCTCAGCGGGAAGATTGCAGAGCTGGAGAAAAACATTAAAATCGTTGAAGATTTCATGCGACCAAAGCAGTAGGCGGCGGGCGCGGGCGACAGAGGGGGAGAGGGGCAGAATGAACCCCATGGAAGTTGAACGGATGCTGGCGCGCCATCGCGAATGGCTGCTCAAGCGTCCTCGTGGTGCCCGTCTGAACCTGTCGCTGGCCGACCTGCAGGGCTACGATTTTTCCGGTGCCGATCTGCGGGCCGCCAAGCTTTCCGGCGCAAACCTTGCCCGGGCCGTCCTGGTGGGCACCAATCTTTCGGAAGCCGATCTTTTCGCCGCCAATCTCGAGCGGGCAGACCTGTCGAAGGCGATCCTGACCAAGGCGGACCTGCGCGGTGCCTCGATGCGCGGGGCAACGCTGGCCGGCGCCCAGCTCATGGGGGTCGATTTCCGCGGCGGCGCGCTGATGCAGGCATCCGACAATGGTGTCGGTTTCGGCGGCCCTGATTCCGATGGCAAGAAGCCGAAAGCCAACACATCCGGCGCCGATCTGGCGGAAGCCAATCTGCGCGGCTCGAATCTCAGCGGCTCGAACATGAACGGCGTCAATCTCTCCGGCGCAAACCTGTCACGGGCGAACCTGACAAAAG
Source organism: Ferrovibrio sp. (assembly GCF_964218355.1). Lineage (GTDB taxonomy): Bacteria > Pseudomonadota > Alphaproteobacteria > Ferrovibrionales > Ferrovibrionaceae > Ferrovibrio. Next base: position 172,837 of record NZ_CAXPMC010000020.1, read on the forward strand.
TTACGCTGCGCAAGGCCAACCTGGCCGGCGCAGATCTGAAGGGAGCCTGCCTGCGAGGCGTCGACCTGTCGCTGTCGCTGATCGACGGGGCCGATTTCCAGGGGGCCGACCTGAAGGGCGCTGTGCTTGAAGACGTCGATATGGATTCGGCGAACTTTGCCGGTGCCGAACTGTTCGTCGATGTGTCGAGCTTCGGCGATACGGTCGCCTCGATCCTTCAGGAGCATGAAAAGTGGATCAAGACCGATGGCCATGAAGGCACCCGTGCCGATCTGGCCGGTCTGAACATGGAACGCATCGATCTGGCCGGAAAAGACCTGAGCGGCGCGAACATGAAGGGTGCCAAACTGGCCGGTGCCAAGCTGCAGAATGCAACGCTGGTGATGACCGACCTGTCGGAAGCCGACCTGACCGGTGCGAATCTGATCGGCGCCCTTGCCAATGGCGTGAACATGGCGCGGGCCATCCTGAACAAGGCGGTCCTGCAGCGTGCCCAGCTCGGTCAGGTGCCGCTGCGAGGTCCGGATGGCAAGCCGATCGGGCGTTTCTGGTCCGCCAGCCTGGCGGCGGCAGAGGCGGCAGAGGCCGACTTCTCGGATGCCCTGCTCAAGGGGGCAAACCTGATCGACGCCAAGCTGACCAAGGCGCGGCTGATCAACGCCAACCTGAGTGATGCCAAGATGGTCAATACCGATCTCGAAGGGGCCGACCTGACCGGCGCCAAACTGCCGACGGCGAGCTGAAACGAAAAACGGGCTGAAGAACGTTCAGCCCGTCGCCTTCCGGTTTGTTTCAGTCTTCCATATTGCGGGCGCGTTCCATGCGCATCCGGCCGGCATGATCGACCTGTTCCTTGTAGGCTTCGGGCGCAAACGCCATCAGCTTGTGGTTCAGGTTGCGCGACATCTGCCATTCCTTTTTCGGCTCGCTTTTGCTCAGCAGGGCCTTGGATGCCAGATTGGACAGGATGCGCTCCCACAGGGTATCGGTGCAGCAGGGCAGCCGGCCTTCACCCAGCAGGCGATTCAACTTTTCGAGCAGCGGATCCGGACGGGCCGGCATCTCCAGCTTGCCGCCGGACAACTCGGCAAGAGCAATCAGTGCTTCCGACAGGTTGGTACGCGGCCCGAGCAGGTCCTGGATCAGCGAGGTTGAATCCAGGCAGGAAGCGGCGATCTCATCCATCAGGCCGGCGGTGGCAGGCTGCGGCCGCTCGATCATGTCGGTCAGCGCCACATCGAGACGGCCGGCATAGCTCGACAGGGTCTGTGTGACCTTGGTCATCTGGAAGAAAAACAGGAAGCGGAGCTGTTCTTCCGGCAATTTCCTGGCGTCCAGCTTTTCATACAGGGCGGCGAAATTGTTGTTCTCGAATGCCGGCAATCCCTTTTCCGCCATGGCATCGCGAACAAGCTGCATCTGTTTGTCGAACAGCGCCTCAAGCTTTTTGCTGCGCTCGCTCTGGCTCGGCTGGCCAGGCTGCGTCTGTGCGCCGGCAAGGGCATAGATACCGGCCCGCATGAAACTGCTCATGTCGTTGAGCTTGCGGAAATGCTGGGGGGAATGGATCAGTTCGATGCCGGTGGCATTCTGCTTGTCGAGAAACTCGCGAAAGACCGTACCGATCGCTTTGGCGGCCTGTCGGGAAGACAGGTCATGCGGTGCGGTGCAGAGCGGGAACTGGCCCTTGAAGGGCCGGGTGGTCATGGCTTTCGGCTTGTTGGATGCCGTCTTGGCGAATATCTCGGACTGGGTGGCAAAGCCGTCATCGCGTGCGCGGGAGCGCAGCACCTTGACGGCAGTAAAATCGCCCATATTGAGCAGCGCATTGGCCTGAGCGATTGCCGATTTTTCAAGCTGCTCATTGGCATGCTTGGTCATGCCGGCCTCACCCTCGAGGCGTTTGTCGAGACGCCAGCGGCCATCGACCTGAACGTAAATCTCGTAGGCATAAGCCCGTGAACCAAACATAGAACCGAACATCGCGTATTTCCCCGGATACAAATCGTTGTTTTATTACGGTGGCAGACCGTCGAAGCACCTCAGTTTACGCCGGGTGCGGGTCAAGATTGCAAGCAGTAATCACTATTCGATATGGGGTTGCCGAGCCCGCTCCGGCTGGGCCCGCTGTTCGATGGTCTGCAGCTGTTTGGCAAATCGTTCAAAGGCCTGGGCGACGGACAGAACGAATTGACGCTGCTGGGGATCCGGCATCTCAAGGGCCGCCTCGGCAAAGCGGCGCGCCTGATGGCGGGCCAGGCCGGCAGCATCCCGGAAGGCGTCGACACGTACCTGCTCGAATGTAGACAGGATACAGTCCCGGGTAATGCCTTCTTCCATGGTCTTGAAGGAGGCTTCCTTGACCATGCCATCTTTCAGGAGATCGAAAACCAGAAGCGTCTCTTCGGAAATCCGGCTGATAATGCCATCGACGCGTTCACGGTCGCGCGGAGAGGGGGCAAGCGCCGGGGTGGGCGGCGCCTTGCGGGCTCGTTTGACGACACTGCGCCACATGATCCTGGCGAAATCCTTTCTGGCGCCAAGCCGGGGACTGCTCATATTGCGATACAACCAACTGGCGTACCAGTACTTTCCGGGGCAATGGTTGAGCAAGGCTTAACCGGAGCGGGCGGCGGCCAGCCAGCCAGCCGCACCGCTTTCTTTTTTTGCTAAGGCGTTCAACAAGTTCAGAATATTTCACACTTGGACAGCAAACCTGCTATAAGGGGGCGCCTTAACAGGGGCGCAAAAAACAGGGGTCTTTCCACATAATGGCCCGGCCGGACACGGTCTGGCCATGCGGGGCTTGACCGTACGGTGCCGCGGGGTTAACTCGCTGCGCCCGGATCATCTCCGGGCGATGTACTGACTTGGGCAGGACATGGTGGCCATGCTCTGCAAAAGGGGTAGGGAGGTTGAGTTGCGTATCCTTCTGACTTTCAGCCGGGCAGTCGACTGGCTCAACGAGCGTATCGGCCACCTGGTCTTCTGGCTGGTTCTGGTGGCAGTGGTGGTGAGTGCCGGCAATGCCTCGATCCGCTATCTGTTCGATAGCAGTTCGAATGCATGGCTGGAACTGCAGTGGTATTTCTTCTCGGCGATCTTCCTGCTCTGCTCGGGCTACGCCCTGCTGCGCAACGAGCATATCCGCATCGACATCATTTCCGGACGTCTGTCTGAACGCGGGCAGACCTGGATCGATATCTTCGGCGGCATCTTCTTTCTGCTGCCGATGTCACTCCTCATCATGTGGCTGTCATGGCCTGTCTTCACGGATTCCTACATTCACAACGAAATGTCAGGTAATGCGGGCGGGCTCATTCGCTGGCCGGTGAAGATTCTGATCCCGATCGGTTTTTTCCTGCTGAGCCTGCAGGGAATATCGGAACTGATCAAACGGGCGGCTTTCCTGATGGGCCTGATCCCGAATCCCAATCCTAAAAAAGGCGGGGGCCACGGCACTCCCAGCGAGAAGCCGGCGGAGTAAACAACGATGATCGAATTCATTGCGGCCAACCTGGCGCCCATCATGTTTGCGGCGCTGGTCTTCTTCCTGCTCTGCGGCTATCCGGTTGCTTTTGCGCTTGCGGCTAACGGTCTGCTGTTCGGCCTGGTCGGGATCGAGCTTGATCTGCTGCCGCCGGCATTATTTCAGGCGCTTCCGGAGCGTATATTCGGCATCATGGCCAACGACACGCTGCTGGCCATCCCGTTCTTCACGTTCATGGGCCTGATTCTCGAGCGGTCCGGTATGGCGGAAGATCTTCTGGACACAATCGGGCAGCTGTTCGGTCCGATGCGGGGTGGTCTTGCCTATGCCGTGATCTTTGTCGGCGCCCTGCTGGCGGCGACCACCGGCGTGGTGGCGGCCTCGGTCATTTCGATGGGGCTGATCTCGCTGCCGATCATGCTGCGCTATGGCTACGACCGCCGGCTGGCAACAGGGGTCATCGCCGCATCAGGGACGCTGGCGCAGATCATTCCGCCAAGCCTCGTGCTGATTGTCATGGCGGATCAGCTCGGCCGCTCGGTCGGCGACATGTATGCCGGCGCCCTGGTTCCCGGCCTGATCCTCTCCAGTCTTTATGCCGGTTATGTGCTGCTGGTCACCCTGGTCTTTCCAAAGGCGGCACCGGCTCTGCCGCCCGAGGCCCGCAGTCTCCGGGGAATGGAACTGGCTTCCCGCGTATTGTTCTCACTGATTCCGCCACTGGTGCTGATCTTCCTGGTGCTTGGCACGATTTTCCTCGGCATCGCCACACCAACTGAGGGTGGCGCCATGGGCGCGTCGGGCGCGCTTATTCTGGCACTGGTCAAGCGTAAGCTAGACGTGTCCCTGCTGCGTCAGGCGATGGATACGACCGCCAAGCTGTCGGCTTTCGTGATCTTCATTCTGATCGGTTCGTCGGTCTTCGGGCTGACGTTCCGGGGCGTGAATGGCGATCTCTGGGTCGAGCATCTGCTGACCAGCGTTCCCGGCGGCGAAACAGGATTCCTGATCGTCGTCAATGTCATGGTCTTTCTGCTGGCATTCTTCCTCGATTTCTTCGAGCTGGCCTTCATCGTAGTCCCGCTGCTGGCTCCGGTGGCAGAGAAGATGGGCATCGACCTGATCTGGTTTGGCGTCCTGCTCAGCGTCAACATGCAGACATCGTTCATGCATCCGCCGTTCGGTTTTGCCCTGTTCTTTCTGCGCAGTGTTGCACCTGTGCATGACTACATCGACAAGGTCACGGGCAAGCTGACAGGCAAGATCACCACAGGTCAGATATACTGGGGTGCCGTGCCTTTTGTGTGCATCCAGATCGTCATGGTTGCGCTCGTTTTGATGTTCCCGGGGATGGTGACGCACTTCCTCGACCGCGGCCCGAAGCTGGATCCAGCGGCGGTGGAAGAGCAGCTGCAGATTGAAATCCCGAACTACGGCAACACGAATCCGTTTGGTCCGGGCAGCAATCCGCAGGATCTGTTCAGCACGCCGCCAGCGGACGAGGCCGAGACAAAGGCGGACTAGCCTGGCTTCTCATGACGGCTGAACGATGGGCCGGCCAGTATTGGCCGGCCTTTTCGTTTCTGGCGGATGCTTTTGGCTCCGGGCAAAAAAAGAAAGAGGCCTCGCAAAGCGAGGCCTCTTCCCGGCAGGACAGGGGGCGAAGCTTACCGCTTCATCTGCGAAGCAGCCGCCATGAAGTTGTCGAAAGTGCCTTCGGCGATACGCCACCAGAGCACTTCCTCGTCGCGGAACTTCACCCAGTTGTCGTAGACCTTCTTGAACTTCGGATTCTTGGCCGAAGTCTCGGCATAGAGCTGGTTGGCCGCCTTCAGCGACGCCTCCATGATCGACTTCGGGAAGGCCCGCAGCTGTGTGCCACCGGCCAGCAGCTTGCGCAGCGCTCCGGGATTGAGGGCGTCATACTTGGCAACCATCCAGGTATTTGCTTCGTGAGCCGCGGCCTCGAAGACGCTCTGATAGGCCTTCGGCAGCTTGTTGAAGGCATCGATGTTGCAGAGAGCCGAAAGCTGCGGCCCGCCTTCCCACCAGCCGGGGTAGTAGTAGTACTTGGCGACCTTGTTGAAGCCGAGCTTTTCGTCGTCATACGGGCCGACCCACTCGGTGGCGTCGATGGTGCCCTTTTCCAGCGCCGGATAGATGTCGCCGCCGGCGATCTGCTGCGGCACCAGGCCGAGCTTGGTCAGAACCTGGCCGGCGAAACCGCCGATACGCATTTTTAGACCGTTGAGATCCTCGACGGTCTTCATTTCCTTGCGGAACCAGCCGCCCATCTGGGCGCCGGTGTTGCCGGCCATGAAGTTGATGCAGTTATAGTCCTTGAAGAACTCGCGCATCAGCTCCATGCCACCGCCGTGCATCATCCACGCATTCTGCTGGCGGGCGTTGAGACCGAACGGAACGGCCGTATCGAAGGCAAAGGTGGGATCTTTGCCAATGTAGTAATATGCCGCTGTATGGCCGCATTCGACCGTTCCGGCCTGCACGGCATCCAGCACCTGCAGGCCCGGGACGATCTCGCCGCCGGCAAAAACGCGGATCTTGAATTTGCCATCCGTGGCGGACTCGACGCGCTTGGCGATCACTTCGCCAGCGCCGTAGATGGTGTCCAGGCTCTTGGGGAAGCTGGAAGCCATGCGCCAGTTGACTTCCGGCATGCTCTGGGCGATCGCCGGTGCAGGGAAGCTGGCCGCGGCCGTGATGCCGCCGGCACCAGCAAGGGCAGCCCCAGTGAGGAACTTACGACGTTGCATTGATTTTATCTCCCTAGTTAAGACTTTGTCGGTTCACGGGCCGGGTTCTTGCGACCCGATTGCCGACCGTTCCCCCGGCGAACCGCGTGAACGATGGCGGGAGATTAGGGGATTGATTTCACAAGGGCAACTGGGACAAAAAAAAGGGCCCCGCCGAAGCGGGGCCCTGCCTTAAATTCAGGCTGTCGTGGTTTAACGCCGGTCAGCCTTTTTTCCGGGCTTTGCGGCCGGTGGTCGACAGCATGAAGCTGTCGTAGGTGCCTTCGGCGACCCGGAACCAGAGCAGCTGCTCGTCGCGATATTTGACCCAGCTGTCGTAAATCTTCTTGAACTTCGGATTCTTGGCCGAGGTCTCGTCGTAAAGCTCGCTGGCCGCGTCGTAGCAGGCGTCCATCACGGCCTTCGGGAAAGGCCGCAGCTGGGTGCCGCCAGCGACCAGCTTACGCAGGGCAACCGGGTTCTGCGCATCATACTTCGCCAGCATCCAGGTATTGGCGTGGGCGCAGGCCGCTTCGATTGCGGCCTGATAGGGTTTCGGCAGGGCCTTCCACTGGTCCTGATTGACCATCATGGAAACCTGCGGGCCGCCTTCCCACCAGCCGGGATAGTAGTAGTACTTGGCGACCTTGTTGAAGCCGAGCTTTTCGTCGTCATAGGGGCCGACCCACTCAGCCGCATCGATGGTGCCCTTCTCCAGCGACGGGTAAATGTCACCACCGGCAATCTGCTGCGGAACCACACCAAGCTTGCTCAGAACCTGGCCGGCAAAGCCGCCGATCCGGAACTTCAGGCCCTTGAGGTCTTCAAGAGTCTTGATCTCCTTGCGGAACCAGCCACCCATCTGGGTGCCGGTGTTACCAGCCGGGAACTGGATAATATTGTATTCATTGAAGAATTCGCGCATGAGCTCGCGGCCGCCACCGAACTCCATCCAGGAATTCTGCTGGCGCGCATTGAGGCCGAACGGAATGGCCGCATCAAAGGCAAAGGTCGGATCCTTGCCGACATAGTAGTAGCTGACCGTGTGGCCGGCTTCGACGGTACCGTTCTGCACGGCATCGAGGACCTGCAGGCCCGGGACGATCTCGCCGGCAGCGAACACACGAATCTGGAACTTGTTGTCCGTAAGTTCCGCAACTTTCTTGGCCACCACTTCGGCACCGCCGTAGATGGTGTCGAGGCTCTTCGGGAAGCTGGAGGCGATCCGCCATTTCACTTCCGGCAGGCTCTGGGCCAGAGCGGGTGCAGGAAAGCTGGCAGCAACACCAACGCTGCCGGCGCCGGCGAGGGCGGCGCCTTTCAGGAATTTGCGACGAAGCATTCTGGGTATCTCCCTAGGCGAAGCTATAGCTGTTTTTCGGTCCTTGTCCGGGCCGGTTGTACAGCGATATGCACACGGAGAATCCGTGTACGGCCGGGGAGGTTAGTCCCAGTCCGGATTTTCCGCAAGAATCAGCCTTGGCCCCGGCAATCAGGGATTGCCGGCATCCGCCACGGGGGGAAGCAGGCGCCAGCCTTCAGGGGCGAGGGCCTCCAGGGGCCGGAAACGGCTCTTGTAGGCCATTTTCCGGCTTTCTGCGATCCAGTAGCCCAGATAGACATATGGCAGGCCGGTTTCCATGGCATTCCGGATGTGCCAGAGGATGATGAAGCTGCCCGGGCTATGGGCTTCAAAGTCCGGATCGAAAAAACTGTAGACGAGGGAAATGCCGTCGCTCATCTCGTCGGTCAGGCAGACCCCAAACAGGCGACCATCCGGGCAGCGGAATTCGGTCAGGCCGCTGCGCACCGGGCTGTCTTCGACCATGGCCCGGTAATCCGCGAACTCCATGTCAGCCATGCCGCCACCCTCATGGCGGGCCGTGACATAGCGGCGAAAGACCTGGAAATGCTCACGCGTGGCATAGGCGGGCAGTCGGCGGCTGAGAATACCTTCATTCCGCCGCCAATTGCGCCGCTGGGCCTTGTCTGGGAGAAAATCACGGGCCGGGACCCGCACCGGAACGCAGGCGTTGCACTGCTCGCAGGCCGGCCGGTAGGCCAGATCCTGGCTGCGCCGGAAGCCGGCCTGGCTGAGTGCATTGTGCAGCCCGTCAGGATCGTCACCGGCCAGCAGAGTCACAACCTTCCGTTCCAGCCGTCCCGGAAGATAGGGGCAGGGTGTCGGCGGCGTGGCAAAGAAGTGCCGCAAGGGTATCTGCAGGCGGTGTTTCACGTGCAGTCCGTCAGCAATATTCCAGCTTCGAGATTAGCGTAAATGAGGCCGTTGGCGAGGGGGATTCTGCAGACGGCAATATCACAGACGCCGGATCACGACGGTACCGCAGAGCATGTCATGCAGACAGCGGCGCCGATTGTTGAACAGGGGCCAGAGCAGAACCAGCCCCCATGTGAAGCTGACCGAGATGTAGAAAACCACGGTGTGCAGCAGCGCCTGCAGATACCCCGGTTTCCCGCCATTCCAGACGCGAACCTCGACACCGAAGAGCCGCATGCCAAGCGTGGCGGAAGCCGGGCCGCCAATGGTCAGCGTGTGGTAGAGCGTCTGCAGCAAGCCGGCCAGAAGCAGGATCACCGGCAGCAGAAGCCCGAAAGACAGCACGAAGAGAATTCCGCCGGCAACCCAGAACAGGACCAGGAGTCCCGCCAGCACCATGATATCGACCAGATAGGCCAGCATGCGCCGCAGCAAAAGGCCGTCGAAAAACCGCAGATCGCTAAATGGATCTGGTGCTGGAACGTGCTCGGGCGGCGTGACCGGAAGCGTGCGGGCAGACATGGCGCTGGTCAGCGTGCCGGCAGGACGCGAATCACACCGTTGCTTGGCCCCGGGCCATCGAGGCCCGGTGGCGGCGGCGGCGGCGGCGGCGGCACGCGCAGAGGGCCTGGGCGCAGAGGCTGATCACCGCGCCCGGCAGTCCGTGCCGCATCGCTGCCGGAGCCGGCCTTGGGAACATCGCTCAGCAGCAGAATAGCGATTCGCCGGTTGCGCGGGTCAAGGGGGTTGTCCTTGATCATCGGGTCCTGATCGGCATTGCCGGTGACCTGCCGTATCCGCTCGGTCGCAACACCGGCCTCGACAAGGGCACGGCGGGCTGCGTTTGCGCGATCAGTCGACAATTCCCAGTTGGAATAGCCACTCTGGCCGCCGCGGAAGGGCTGGGCGTCGGTATTGCCGCTGATCGCCAGCTTGTTGGGCAGCTTGGAGACCGCCTGCGCAACCTTCTGCATCAGGCGGCGGGTGGTTTCGTTCATCTGGGCGCTGCCTGATGGGAACATGGAAGACTGCTCCTGATCGACCAGCTGAATGCGCAATCCTTCCGGCGTCTTGTCGAACACGATCTGCTTTGAGAGTTCGGCCAGCTGGGGGTTTTCCTGGATCGCCTGACGGATCTGCATTTCCGCCTCGCGGAAATTTTCCGCTTCCATCTGGGCCACGCGGTCGCGCGCCGCCTGCGCATCGATCTGCTGCAGATCGGTGATCTGCTGAGGCGAACCCTGCTGGTCGGTCTGACCGCTGCCGCGGTTGGCCTCGGCAGGATCAGGGAAATCGCGCCCCTGGTCGCCCGGTGCCGGCGGCGGGCGACGGCTGTCCTCATATTTCTGGTCGTATTGCGGCTGGTCTGGCTGATCCGATTTCTCGGAAGCGGGACCAGTGATCATTGTCGGCAGGCCGAAGCTGGATATCTTGCCGCCATCTTCGATGATGGTACGCCCACCCAGCACGCCACCGGCGCCGGACAGGCTGCGGCTGACGGAAGCTGGCGAGAAGTAGTCGGCAATGCCTTTCTTCTGCTCATCGGTGGTGACATTGAGTAGCCACAGCAACAGGAAGAATGCCATCATCGCAGTCACGAAGTCGGCATAGGCAACCTTCCAGGCGCCGCCATGGGCGCCGGCTTCGGCCTTCTTGATCTTCTTGACGATGATCGGGCGTTCGCCCTCGGCGGCAGCCATAGCTCAGTTCTCCCCGCAGATCAAACGGACTGCACCTTGCTGGTGGCCTCTTCGACCTCATAGAAGCTGGGGCGTACGTTGGACATCAGGGATTTGCGGGCAAATTCGACAGACACCGCCGGTGCATATCCCTGCAGATGGGCCAGCATACCGGCTTTCATGCAGAGCAGGTATTTGCTTTCGTGCTCCCAGGTTGCCTTGGCGGCGGCGGCCATAGGCGACACGAAACCGTAAGAGACAAGAATGCCACTGAATGTACCGACCAGCGCGCCGCCGATGAGGTGACCCAGCACCTCCGGGGGTTCGCTGATCGACCCCATGGTGTGAATGACGCCCAGCACCGCCGCGACAATGCCGAGGGCGGGAAAGCTTTCGCCGAAGGCGGCAAGAGAATGTCCCGCAAGATGTGTTTCCTGGTGGTGGACCTCGAGTTCCATGTCCATCAGCGATTCCATCTCATGCGGATTCTCGCTGCCGAGGGTCATCAGGCGCAGATAGTCGCAGAGAAAATCCATCGCATGGTGATCAGCCATGAATTTCGGAAACTGGGTAAAGAGCTTGCTCTCTTCCGGTTTTTCGATGTGCTGCTCCAGGGCCAGCATGCCCTTGCTCTTGGCCAGCTTGAACACGCTGTACATCATCGACAGCAGTTCAAGATAGTCGTCCTTGGTGAACTGGGGCCCCTTGATGGCGGCTTTGAAGCCACCCATGGCCTGCTTGAGGACGGGTTTCGGGCTGCTGATCACAAAGGCGCCGATGCCGGCGCCGAAGATGATCACAAACTCGAAGGGCATCCACAGGACGCTCAGATGGCCGCCACCAGCCACATAGCCGCCAATGACCGAGCCGATCACAACAATGGAGCCGATAATGGTCAGCATTTCTGTCTCTCCACGCCCGTGCCGGGGAGAGACCCCCATGGCACGCCAACCCAGCCTCTTTTATCGTATGGATATGGTAAATAGAACATTGAAAACACCTGCCAAGGGTGTTCAGCGCCGGCTCAGAATCAGCCGCCCGGAGGCGCCGGCTTCGTATTCCGCGGGATTGGCCGAGATCGGGATGTACTGGACATCGGCCCAGGCCGCGGCCTGATCCCGGTAATAGGGCGATAATGGGTGCCCGGACTGGCCGGTCGACAGGATGAACTGGGAGCGGTTGAGATCGGCCAGGTCGTAAATCGCCCGCAGGGAGGGGGCGTGCCGGTTGGCATAAGGTGCGGTCTCGTCGGCCGGATCGCTGCGGCCGACATCGACCGTATAGGCGTCACCTGGGGTCGGAATCGAAACCTCAAAGAGGGATTTCAGGACGGGCACCCTGCTGAAAGGGCGATGCTGGGCATCGGCATAATGCGCATCCCCCCAGCGCCAGCGGCCAAGATCAGAGCCATAGCGGGCCTTGAGGTCGCTGAGGGCAAGGTCGAGTGCCTCGCTGATCAGGTCGGCGCAGGTTGTCTGGCGGCCGGTGGCGACATTGTGGCACCATCGGGCCTGACCGCCGGTATCACTCAGGATGTTCTTCATCAGCAGCGGGCGGAACCGCCAGAGCGACGTAAAGGCATCGCCCAGTTCATCCGCCAGAACGAGTCGGGTCAGTTCGCGGTACCAGGCGGCAAAAATCAGGGGTTCCGGCCTGCCGGCCGCCATGGTGCCATCCCAGCCGGTCAGGAGGTCGCGGCCATTGGTGATCTCGGGATTCTGCGGCGCCGTCTTGAGCGGGGCGGCCAGCATTAACGGCAGCAGATCCGCCGCCATCAGCGAGACCACATCTCCCTGGATCTGCTTGAAGCTCTCCACAGAATGCACAGACCGTTCCTTCAGCAGGTGCTCGATCCGGCGGGCACGATAGGGCTCAGCCCATTCGCTGGTGAGAAAAAACGGATAGCTGTCGGGGACGATCTTGTTGTTGGCGGTCACAACCATGCCGGAAGATGGATTGTAGCTGCGGGGCAGATCTTCGTAGGGGATAAAGCCCGCCCAGTCATAGCGGTCGTCCCATCCCGGCGCCGGCGCCAGGCCTTTCAGGTCATTGTCAGGCTTGCGGACGGGGATAAGCCCGGGCGCCAGAAAGCCTATATTGCCGTTGCGATCGGCATAGACGATGTTCTGCTGTGGTGTGACGTAGCGCCGGAAATTGTCCACAAAGGCAGGCCAGTTTCCGACGGTATCCATCCCGACGATGGCATCGGCCGTAGTGTCGTCATCGCGCAGTGCGGTCCATGCGAAAGACAGCACATAGCCGCTGTCGAGAAGTTTGCCAGCGCGGTCATAGACATCGGAAATGACCGGCCCATGACGGGTTTCCCGGACAGTGATGTCAACATTCCCTCGGCCGCGCACCTTTATGGTTTCTACCCGTTCAGTAAAAGCTGCGCTGCCCGTCGGGGTGATGTAATGCGCCGGATTGTCCGGCGCGATCCGTTCGATATAGATGTCCTGAGTATCCGGTCCGGTATTGGTGAAACCCCAGGCGATGAAGTTGTTGCGCCCCAGGATGACGCCGGGGATACCGGGCAGGGTGGCGCCGACGACATCCCCATGTGGCGAGGCCATATGCGCAAAGTACCAGAGAGAGGGGGAAGACAGGCCGAGATGCGGATCATTGGCCAGAAGGGGGGCGCCTGTTACCGTGTGCCTTCCGCCAATAACCCAGTTGTTCGACCCGATCCCTTCTGGAGGCTGCGGCGGCAGGCTTGCGGCAAGGCGATCGATGTTGATCGCTGCGGCAACCTGGCGATACAGCCCGCTCAAGTCGGCCAGCGAGATCGGCGCATCTCCCGGATAGGGTGGAAAAAACTCTTCGATCTGCGGGCGCGTGAGCCGGCGTGCGAGGCCGAGGCGGGCGAATTCGCTGCCCCAGTTGCCGCTGAGATCCCAAGCCATCATTTTCAGCCAGCCGAGGGAGTCGGCCGGGACCCAAGGCTCCGGCGTAATATCGAAGGCTAGGAATTCCGGCGGCAGCAAGCCACGACGGGCAGAGAGAAACGCGTTCACGCCATCAGCATAGGCTTGCAGGTAGGTCTGCGTTTCCGGCTTGAGAGCTGCGAAAGAGGCGGCGGCCTGGCGTCGGATTCCCAGGGTGCGCAGGAATTTGTCGGTTTCCAGTACGTCCGGACCGAACGCTTCGGCCAGGCGGCCGGCGGCGATGCGTCGGTTGATCTCCATCTGCCACAGGCGATCCTGCGCATGGACGTAGCCGAGGCCGAAGGCCGTGTCATCCCGGCTGGCCGCACGAATATGCGGCACGGCATGACGATCGCGGATGATCTCGACAGGGGCGACGAGCGGACGCCCAACCCGGACATCCAGGCTGTCAGTATCGGGCAATGATGAGCGGGCAACAAAGTAAACCGCTCCAGCAGCTGCGGCCAACATGAACAGGAGCAGCGTGAACAGTCGAAAAACCCAGCGCATTAAACCTCGGCCGATACAGCGGCAGTTCTGCCTGACCGTGATGGCTTAACAGATTTTCGAGGTGATTCGCAGTCTTGAATCGCCGTGCGAGGCGGCGGTGGTCAGGCGACGGCCAGCTGCCGGCCGCCGGTCAGCGCATTCGACAGCGCAGTGAGCGCCGCGGAAGCCGCCTGCGCCAGAGGGGCCGGGGCGGTCTGCGGCTGCTCCGTGCCCGAACCGCCCGTGCCCGAGGCTGCAGAGCTGGCGCCGCCAATGGCAGCCGCCTTGTCTTCGGCACTGCCAATGATGCGGACTTCGGGTTTCGGCCCGCCGCCGCCATCATTGATCGGCTGGGCCGGCAACAGATCCGAGGATTCAGGCAGGTTCTGCTGGTACTCGCGGACCACGCGGGGGCTGGGGTACTGCTGCTGGACTTCGCCGGTCTGACTGTCGCGGAACTGTACGATCGCCAGGCGGGTCTGCAGGTCGAGGCGAATGAAGGGGCTGAGATAGACCGCAACATTCGGCGAAGCCGTGGCGATCAGGACTTCTTCGCCGCCGCTGTTTCCGACACGCGCCGAAGAGGCCGCAAAACCCTCAAGGTTTGCAGCGCTGCTGGAAGCGCTATCGGACTGGCGGGCACCGCGGGCAATCGCACCGGTGCTGCCCGCCCCGGCATAAATGCCGATGGTTTCGAGCGGCATAATGGGCTTCTCCCACGCCAGATGCAGTAACTCAGTATCTTGTTTACCTTAACAAAAGCCTTTATGCAAGCCCTAATTGTTTCGGGGCCTGGAACAATCGCACGGGTAAGCCGATCCAGGCGATTGCCCGCCCCCGGGGCTTGGTGCAAACTGGCCCGGCAGATATAGATTCATCCTAAGTATATGATTTAACAAGAATACCCGGGAGGGGTTTATGGTCAAGGTTGCTTTCATCGGGCTTGGGGTCATGGGATATCCGATGGCGGGGCATCTCGCCAAGGCCGGCCATGACGTGACGGTGTGGAACCGGTCCTCGGACAAGGCGACACGATGGACCGGGCAGCACAAGGGGCGGGCTGCGGCCACACCGAAAGAGGCGGCTGCCGGAGCCGAGTTCGTGATGGCCTGCGTCGGGAATGATGACGACCTGCGGTCCGTCACCTATGGCGAGAGCGGCATCCTGGCAGGCCTCGCAAAAGGCGCTGTGTTTGTCGACCACACGACGGCTTCGGCCGATGTCGCCCGCGAAATCGGCGAGAAGGCAAAGGCGGCAGGGCAGGGCTTTATCGACGCACCGGTCTCCGGCGGACAGGCCGGCGCCGAGAACGGTCAGTTGACCATCATGTGCGGCGGTGATGCAGCTATCTATGAAAGGGTCAAGCCGGTCATCCAGGCCTACGCCAAGATGCAGAACCTGATGGGGCCGACCGGCAGCGGACAGTTGACCAAGATGATGAATCAGATCTGCATTGCCGGCCTGGTCCAGGGGCTGTCCGAGGCGCTGGCTTTCGGACGTGCCTCGGGCCTCGACCTGATGAAGGCGGTGGAGGTGATCTCCAAGGGGGCTGCGGGTTCCTGGCAGATGGACAATCGCCACAAGACCATGATCGAGGGCAAGTTCGACTACGGTTTTGCCGTCGACTGGATGCGCAAGGATCTCGGAATCTGTCTGGCCGAGGCACGTCGCAACGGCACGAGCCTGCCGGTGGCGGCGCTGGTCGACCAGTTTTATGCCGAGGTCCAGCAGATGGGCGGAAACCGCTGGGATACATCCAGCCTGATCGCGCGCCTGGAGGCGACCAAGACGAAGAAGTAGCGGCTGACGTGATGCCGGCGGCCCGTCAGGGCTGCCGGCCCTCGGCGATCATGCGGGCGATGTCCATCGCGAAATAGGTCAGCACGCCATCGCAGCCAGCCCGCTTGAAGGCCAGCAGACTTTCCCAGGCGACCCGGCTACGATCGAGCCAGCCGCGCTCGGCGGCTCCTGCCAGCATCGCGTACTCGCCAGAAACCTGATAGGCGAAAGTCGGAAGCCCGAAAGCCTGTTTCACGCGCCAGCAGATATCAAGATAGGGCATGCCGGGCTTGACCATCACCATGTCAGCGCCTTCGGCGATATCGAGCGCCACTTCGCGCAGGGCTTCATCGCCATTGGCCGGGTTCATCTGGTAAGTGCGTTTGTCGCCTCCGGCCAGGTTTGCCGCCGAGCCGACCGCATCGCGAAACGGACCATAGAAGGCCGAGGCGTATTTGGCTGCGTAGGCCATGATCTTCACATGCTGGAAACCCTCGGCTTCCAGTGCCGTTCTGATGGCTCCGACGCGGCCATCCATCATATCGGATGGCGCAATAATATCGCAGCCGGCCCGGGCCTGGACGAGCGCCTGCTGCACAAGCACAGCCACGCTTTCGTCATTCAGTATTTCGCCATTGTGCAGCAGGCCGTCATGGCCATGGCTGGTATAGGGATCAAGCGCAACGTCGCAAAGAATACCGATATTGGTTGTCGCGGCCTTGATGGCGCGAACCGTCTGGCAGACCAGATTGTCGGGATTGGTGGCCTCGCGGCCGTCATCGGTCTTTCTGGCCGGATCGGTGGCCGGGAACAGGGCGATGGCAGGAATGCCGGCCTGCTCGGCGGCCTGAGCCGCGGCGACAGCCGCCTTGACCGAGAGGCGTTCGACGCCAGGCATCGACGGGATGGCGGCATTGGTCGCCCTATCGTGGACGAAAATCGGCCAGATCAGGTCATCGATACCAAGGCGGTTCTCGGCGACCAGGCGGCGGGTCCAGTCCCGGTCCCGCAGGCGTCGGGGACGGAGGGCGGGAACGGCAGGAAGTGGGGGCAAGTGGCTCTCTGTCATGTCAGAGAGCTTTATTAAACCTCTCCTGGAACGCAATCCAGACCCAGGGGGACGTTCCGAGAAGCCTCCCCAGCCGCTGCGCCAGACCCGGAGAGATCGGCCGCTGGCCAGTCAGGACCAGCTGCAGCAGGCGCAGCGGCATGCGCGCCTCGACATGAAAGCGCTCGGGGTCGGAACCGCGTGCCGCTATGGCGCGCTGCAGCAGAATCCCGGGGTGGATGGGCAACATGACAGTCCGCCTCCGATGGCTGAAGAGACGCAACGCATAATCGTCAAGAATGCGCGGAACCGGTTAATGTCCGGTAAGTGCGGCTTTGGGCTGGCTGCCCGGTGGGACATTGACGGCCGGGAGACAGCCGATTAAGACCGCGGACAGGGAGGCAACGCCATGGATTTCGAGCTTAGCGAAGACCAGCGGGCAGTCCAGGCCATGGCGCGGCGGTTTGCGGCCGAGCGCATGAAGCCGAATGCGGCAGCCTGGGACGAACAGAAGCATTTTCCGGTCAAGGAACTGCGCGATGCCGCGGCCCTTGGTTTCGGCGGCATCTATGTACGCGATGATGTTGGCGGCTCCGGGCTGAGCCGGCTCGATGCCGCGATCATTTTCGAGGAGCTGGCGGCCGGCTGCACATCGACGGCGGCCTATATCTCGATCCACAACATGGCGGCCTGGATGATCGACCGTTTCGGTGGTGATGTCCTGCGGCAGAAATATCTGCCATTGCTATGCAGTATGGAGCAGTTTGCCTCCTATTGCCTGACCGAGCCGAATGCCGGGTCGGATGCCGCGGCACTGCAGACCCGGGCAGTAGATGCGGGCGATCACTATGTCCTCAATGGCAGCAAGGCCTTCATCTCCGGTGGTGGCCGGTCGGATATCTATGTCTGCATGGTACGGACGGGAGCTGCCGGTCCGAAAGGTATCAGCTGCCTTGTGGTTGAAGCCGGCACACCCGGCCTTTCTTTCGGCGCACAGGAACGCAAACTTGGCTGGAACAGCCAGCCGACCGCCATGGTGATTTTCGAGGATTGCAAGGTGCCGAAGGCGAATCTCGTCGGCACCGAAGGTGAGGGATTCAGCATTGCCATGGCCGGCCTCGATGGTGGCCGTATCAATATCGGCGCCTGCTCGATCGGTGCCGCCACGGCATGCCTGGAAGCCAGCCGTGACTATGTCGCCACCCGCAAGCAGTTTGGTCGGGCGCTGGCAGAATTCCAGTCCACACAGTTCAAACTGTCTGACATGGCGACCGAGCTGATGGCCGCACGGCTGATGATTCGCCAGGCAGCCGCTCGCCTTGATGCAAGGCATCCGGAGGCGACAGCCTCCTGCGCCATGGCCAAACGGTTTGCCACCGATGCCGGCTTTGCCATCTGCAACGAGGCCCTGCAACTGCATGGCGGTTATGGGTACCTGAAGGACTACCCACTGGAGCGCTATCTGCGGGATGCCCGGGTTCACCAGATTCTGGAAGGCACCAACGAGATCATGCGCGTGATCGTTTCCCGCCGGCTTCTGGCCGGCGCCGTCCTTGACTGAGTTGCAAGTTCCGAAGGATTCCCATGACCGATGAAATCCAGTTCAGCGTCCGCAACGGCGTTGCCCTCATTTTACTGAATCGTCCGCAGGCGCTGAACGCCCTGACGCATACCATGTGCGTGCCGCTGGAGCGCCATCTGCGGGACTGGGCCGCCGATCCGGTCGTGAAGACTGTCATTATCAAAGGCGCGGGCGAGAAAGCCTTCTGTGCCGGCGGAGATATCCGTAAGTTGGCCGATCGTGGCCCTGAAGGAGCGGATTACCGGAAGAGATTCTGGCACGACGAATACCGTTGCAACACCTTGATCGGTGAATATCCGAAACCGTTCATCGCACTGATCGACGGCATCTTCATGGGTGGCGGCGTCGGCCTTTCGGTACATGGCAGTCATCGGATCGTCAGTGAGCATGCGCTGTTCGCCATGCCCGAAACGGGTATCGGTCTGTTCCCCGATGTTGGCGGCACTTACTTCTTACCGCGCTGCCCGGGCGAAATTGGCATGTATCTCGGCCTGACGGGGGCCCGGCTGCGGGGCGCGGATATTTTGACTGCCGGTGCGGCCACCCATTTCGTGAGGCGTGAGAGAATGGCTGCGCTGGAAGAAGCATTGGTGGCCGCCGCACCTGGAAACACGGCAGAGGTCGACGCCGTACTGGAGAAACTCGTCGCCGATCCCGGCCCCTCGCCGCTGGCAGAATTGCGGCCGAAGATCGATGCGCTGTTCGGCCGTGACAGTGTGCCGGCCATCATCCGGGCGCTGGAGGCTGATGGCAGTGATTTCGCGAAGGAACAGCTGAAGTTTCTGTCCGGAAAGTCGCCGACCTCGATGAAGCTGACCTTTGCCCAACTGCGGCGCGGGCGCAGCCTGTCGCTGCGTGACTGCATGAAGCTCGAATGGCGAATGTGCAATCACGTGGCGGTCGGCCATGACTTCTATGAAGGCGTGCGGGCCGTGATCATCGACAAGGACCACAAGCCGCACTGGCAACCGCCCACGCTGGATGCCGTGCCGGATGCTGACATCGAACGTTATTTCGAACCGGTCGCAGGCGGCGACCTGCAGTTCGACTAAATAAGAAAACCCCGGGAGGATACGTTATGGCGAAGATCGGCTTTATCGGCGTCGGCAACATGGGCGGGCCGATGGCGCGTAACCTTCTGAAGGCTGGTCACGAGGTCAAAGCTTTCGACTTGTCGGCTGACCTTGTGGGGCAAGTGGTGGCAGCCGGTGGTGCCGCTGCCGCCAGTGCCACCGCTGCCGCCAGTGATGTCGATGCGGTTGTGACCATGCTGCCCGCCGGCAAGCACGTGAAGGCCGTTTATACCGGCGAGAAGGGAATTCTTGCTGCCGCACGGCCGGGCACACTGTTCATCGACAGCTCCACGATTGACGTCAAGACTGCCCGCGAGGTGATCGGGGCGGCCGAGGCAAAAGGTATGCTTATGGTGGATGCGCCGGTTTCCGGCGGGGTGGCCGGGGCAGAAAATGCCGGGCTGACCTTCATGGTTGGCGGCAGCGATACCGCCTTTGGCAAAGCCAGGCTGCTGCTGGAGGCCATGGGCAAGAAGATCGTGCATGCCGGCGGTGCCGGCAACGGGCAGGTTGCCAAGATCTGCAACAACATGGTGCTGGGCATCTCGATGATCGCCGTCTCCGAAGCTTTTGTGATGGCGGAAAAACTTGGCCTGCCGGCACAGGCGATGTTTGATATCGTATCGAGTTCGTCAGGGTCCTGCTGGGCACTTGTCAATCATTGCCCGGTACCGGGACCTGTTCCGACCTCGGCCGCCAATCGCGATTACATGCCAGGCTTTGCTGCCGATCTGATGCTGAAAGATCTGCGTCTTTCGCAGGAAGCCGCCCGGACGGCCGGTGTGCAGACGCCGCTGGGCGCCGAAGCAACGGCATTGTTTGCCGAGTATGCCGAGGGAGGGACGGGCGGATCGGATTATTCCGGTATCATCCGAATGATTCGCGCCATGGCAGGCTGAGCCGGCCGGTTTCAGGCTGGAATAACGGCGGTTGCCTCGATCTCGACTTTGGCCCGGTCCTCCAGCAGCGCTGCGACCTGTACAAGGGTCATTGCCGGGTAATGCCGGCCGAGGATGTCGCGATAAACCTTGCCAAGGTCGGCATTGCGGGCAATGTAGTCGTGTTTGTCGGTGACATACCAGGTCAGGCGCACGATATGTTCGGGCCTGCCGCCAGCTTCGGCGAGGACACGCACGATGTTGCGCAGCGCCTGGCGCGTCTGATCGACGAGGTCATCACTCTCGAAGCGGGCCTCGGCAGTCCAGCCAATCTGGCCGGCCACGAAGACCATCTTGCCCTGGGCCGCGACTCCATTCGCATAACCCCTGGGCTTGGCCCATTCTGCCGGATTCAGGATATCCATCGGCATTCCACCTCTCGATTATATTTTATATTTAAAATATAATTGCCGTCGAACGCAAGGGGCGGGAATTGCCGCCTGCGATGAAATTTTATGTCCCGATCCGGTCGTCACACGAAGTAAGAGTCGACAAAACCTGACCACTTGTTCAGGCTCGCCCTATAGCTTGTTCATTGGGCTTGAGCCGCCCGATACAGTGATGGTAACAGACCAGTCATGTCACACGCGACAGGGAGCGGTGACGGCGACGCGATCATAGAATTCCGCCGTATCGGGGCGGCACTCAAAGTGATCGCTGTCGATCCAGCCACCGGCACAGAGGTGTCGATGGTAGGGGATCCGCGCCTGTCGCAACAGGAACTTGCGCGACTGGCCGTGCGTAAGCTGCAGTTCGTACTCAAGAAGCAGCAGCAGGGCCGGTGACTGGGAAAACGGGGGCGAATGGAGTATTTCCTTCAGCAGCTGGTCAACGGCGTGACCCTTGGGGCGGTCTATGCCTTGATTGCCATCGGCTACACGATGGTCTACGGCATCATTGGCATGATCAATTTCGCCCATGGCGAAATCTACATGATCGGTGCCTTCATCGCGGTCATCAGCTTTTCAATCCTTGGCCTCGTCGGCCTGACCTGGGTGCCGCTGGCGCTGCTGATCGTTCTGATCGTTTCAGTGGTGTTGACCGGACTTTATGGCTGGACCGTTGAGCGCATTGCCTATCGCCCGCTGCGAGGATCTTTCCGTCTGGCGCCGCTGATCTCGGCGATCGGCATGTCGATCTTCCTGCAGAATTACGTACAGATCGCGCAGGGCGCGAAAATCAAACCGCTGCAGCCAGTCATTCGCGGTGGCTTCGAGCTGATGTCGGGCGAGGTATTCTCCGTCACGCTTTCCTACATGCAGATCATCATCATTTCTCTGACTGTCTTGCTGATGATCGGTTTCTCCTGGCTGATTGCCGCCACGCCGCTGGGCCGGGCCCAGCGCGCCTGCGAGCAGGACCGCCTGATGGCATCATTGCTCGGAGTGAATGCCGATCGCACGATCTCGCTCACCTTCGTGCTCGGTGCTGGCCTGGCAGCCGTCGCCGGGGTTCTGGTCACGCTCTATTACGGTGTAATTGACTTCTATATCGGGTTCCTCGCTGGCCTGAAGGCCTTTACCGCAGCGGTTCTGGGCGGGATCGGCAGCCTGCCTGGTGCCATGCTGGGCGGCTTGCTGATTGGCCTCATCGAGGCCTTCTGGTCGGCCTATTTCAGTATCGAGTACAAGGATGTCGCGGCTTTCTCCATCCTCGTCATCGTCCTGATCTTCCGGCCCACCGGCCTGCTTGGCCGGCCCGAAGTCGAGAAGGTATAGAACGATGACACTGCAACAGCGCCTGCGCGATTCTGTCCTGGCGGCTTTCGTGGCTGCGGTGCTTGCCCTGCCACTGCTGGGCTTTGAAACCATCGATACCGGTGGCCCCCTCGGTATCCGAACGCGGTTCGATTATGTGGCATGGGCAGCGGTGATTGTGTTTGCCGGCCGCTTCGCCTTCATGTGGCTGCTGGACTGGCATCGCGATCGCAAGATCGCCATGGCCCAGTCGGCCGATGAGGCAGAACAGCGGGATCTGCTGACCCGGTTGGGCAGCAAGGCCGACAAATGGCTGATGCCGCTCCTGATCGCCTTTGCCATTGTGCTGCCGATGATGCCGTTCGCGGATCGCACGGTGATCGATCTCGGGACAGTCGTGCTGATCTACGTGATGCTGGGCTGGGGGTTGAATATCGTGGTCGGTCTCGCCGGCCTCCTGGATCTCGGCTATGTCGCTTTCTATGCCGTCGGTGCCTATTCCTACGCTCTGCTGTCACTGCATTTCGGCTTCGGTTTCTGGGAAAGTCTGCCGCTGGCCGGCATGTTCGCAGCAATTTTCGGCATCGTGCTGGGTTTCCCGGTCCTGCGCCTGCGGGGCGACTATCTGGCCATCGTAACCCTCGGTTTTGGCGAAATCATTCGCATCATCCTGCTGAACTGGACGGATGTCACCCAGGGACCGAATGGAATCACGGGCATCGACCGGCCTTCGTTTTTCGGCTTCCCATTCACAGCGAGTCCGCCAGATGGGCAGACGGCATTCCACGATCTGTTCGGGCTCGACTACACGTCACTACATCGGATCATATTTCTGTATTACGTGATCCTGGTGCTCGCGCTGATCACCAACCTGTTCACCATGCGCATCCGGAAACTGCCGGTCGGGCGCGCCTGGGAGGCCCTTCGCGAAGACGAGATTGCCTGCAAGGCGCTTGGCATCAACCCGACCAACACCAAACTGACTGCTTTTGCGATTGGCGCCATGTTCGGCGGCTTTGCCGGCAGTTTCTTTGCCACCCGGCAAGGCTTCATCAGCCCAGAAAGCTTTTCCTTCATCGAGTCTGCCGTGATTCTGGCCATCGTCGTGCTCGGAGGCATGGGCAGCCAGGCTGGCATCGTCCTCGCAGCAGCCTTCCTCACGCTGCTGCCGGAACTGGCGCGCGAATTCTCGCTCTACCGCATGCTGGCATTCGGTGCAGCCATGGTGCTGATCATGATCTGGCGGCCCCAGGGGCTGCTGGCACATCGCGAACCGACCATCAGGCTGGCCAAGCTTAAAACCGGCAGCGGAGGTTCGCCATGACGAATCCTCTGCTGAGGGTTGAACACCTGACCATGCGCTTCGGCGGCCTGGTCGCGGTGAATGACGTATCCTTTGACGCCATGCCGCGGCAGATCACTGCCATCATCGGCCCCAATGGGGCCGGCAAGACCACCGTGTTCAACTGTATTGCCGGTTTTTACCGGCCGACGGTCGGCCGCCTGACCCTCAATTGCAATGGCGAGCATTACCTGCTGGAACGGATGCAGGGCCATGATATTGCCGCAAGGGCACGGGTGGCCCGTACTTTCCAGAATATCCGCCTGTTTCCGAAGATGACGGTGCTAGAGAATCTGGTGGTGGCCCAGCACAACCGCTTGATGCGGGCCTCTGGCTATACGGTGCTGGGGCTGTTTGGCTGGCAGGGTTATCGCGAGGCCGAGGCCGTCGCCATTGAGCGGGCGAAGTACTGGCTTGAGCGAACCGGCCTGGTCGCCGAGGCCGACGAACCGGCCGGTGGTCTACCCTATGGCGGCCAGCGACGGCTGGAAATTGCCCGCGCGATGTGCACCGAGCCGGTTCTGCTCTGCCTTGATGAACCCGCCGCCGGTCTGAACCCACGGGAGTCAGCCGAACTGAATGATTTGCTCAGATTCATTCGTGACGAGCATAATTGCGGCGTTCTGCTGATCGAGCACGACATGAGCGTGGTCATGCAGATTTCCGACCACATTGTCGTACTGGATTACGGCAAGAAGATTGCCGATGGCGATCCGGAAGCAATCCGCAATGATCCGGCTGTAATTCGCGCCTATCTCGGCGAGCCTGATTCTGACGAGAAGGGGGCCGCCTGATGCTGCAGGTCTCCGGTCTTCACACCTATTATGGTGCCGTCCATGCCCTGAAAGGCGTTGATGTAGACGTCGGAAAGGGCGAAATCGTCGCGCTGATCGGCGCCAACGGCGCCGGTAAATCGACGCTGCTGATGTCGATCTGTGGCCATCCAAAGCCGCGCTATGGCAGCGTGTCCCTGGAGGGACAGAATATTGTCGGTCTGCCGACCCATCATCTGGTACGCCACGGCCTGGCCCATGCTCCGGAAGGGCGCCGCATCTTTGCGCGCATGACGGTGCTGGAGAATCTCCGCATGGGTGCTGTGGCCGGTAATCCGGCTCATTTCGACAGCGACCTCGAGCGGGTCTTCACGCTGTTCCCGCGCCTGAAGGAGCGGCGCGAGCAGCGCGGCGGCACGCTTTCGGGCGGCGAGCAGCAGATGCTGGCCATCGCGCGCGCCCTGATGAGCCGGCCGCGGCTGCTGTTGCTGGACGAACCATCGCTTGGCCTGGCACCTCTGGTGGTAAGGCAGATTTTCTCGATCATCGAGGAGGTCAACCGCCAGGATGGTGTTACTGTCCTGCTGGTCGAACAGAATGCCTATCATGCCCTGAAGCTGGCGCATCGCGGCTATGTTCTGGTGAACGGCAAGATCACGATGACCGGCAGCGGTGCCGAGTTGCTGGCGGATGAGCAGATTCGTGCGGCCTATCTCGAAGGGGGGCACGGATGAGTGACATCCTTGGCGAGAATATCTGGGTCTTCATCGGACTGACCCTGATCCTGACCGGTGGATGCGCCTTCCTGATGGGGCAGGCCATAGCCGGCACCTGGCGGCCCTACCTGCAGGTGGTGCCTTACAGTCTCCTGCTGGCCGCCACCAACCGTTTCCTGTCCTTCGCACTGTTTGGGGAGCAACTGCTGGCCATTGTGCCATATCTTGTGGCTGTGGGGGTGGTGCTTGGTTTTGCAAGCTTTGGCTTCCGGCTGACCCGGGCGGACCAGATGGTGCATCAGTATCCCTGGCTATACGCGCGGCGGGGGCTGCTCGGATGGCGGGAAATCGGATCCGATACCTGAGGTTGTTGCCCGGGACCGGATGACTGTCTAATGTCTTGAACCAGCGCATCAAAAACGGGGAGATGTATCCATGCGTAAACTGACTGCAGGTTTGGCCGTATTTGCCGCCGCCGGGCTGTTCGCCGGCA
The DNA here is from genome assembly GCF_964218355.1 of Ferrovibrio sp. Taxonomy (GTDB): domain Bacteria; phylum Pseudomonadota; class Alphaproteobacteria; order Ferrovibrionales; family Ferrovibrionaceae; genus Ferrovibrio. The sequence goes on from NZ_CAXPMC010000020.1 coordinate 197,891, forward strand.
CGGCTTCGGCGGATGTGAAGATCGCGCTGAACGGTCCGATCACGGGCCAGCTGGCCAGCTTTGGCGAGCAGATGAAGCGCGGTGCGGAAATGGCCGTCGCCGATCTCAATGCTGCCGGTGGCGTCAATGGCCAGAAGATCCAGCTGGTTCTGGGTGACGACCAGTGCGATCCGAAGCAGGCCGTGGCCGTGGCCAACCGCTCTGTCCAGGAGAAGGTGGCAGTGGTGATTGGTCACTTCTGCTCCGGCTCGTCGATTCCGGCCTCCGACGTCTACAAGGAGGAAAACATCCTCCAGATCACGCCGGCCTCGACCAATCCGAAATACACCGACCGTGGCTACAAGAACACGTTCCGCGTCTGCGGCCGTGACGATCAGCAGGGCATGGTGGCCGGCGATTACATTGCCACCAAGTTCAAAGGCAAGAAGGTCGCGATCCTGCACGACAAGACCGCCTATGGGCAGGGCCTTGCCGACGAAACCAGGAAGAGCCTGAATGCGAAAGGCATGAAGGAAGCCATGTATGAGGGCATCACGCCGGGCGAGAAGGATTACTCGGCGCTGGTCTCGAAAATGAAGGCGGCCGGTATCGACCTGATCTATCTGGGTGGCTACCATCCGGAAGGCGGCCTGATTGTCCGCCAGGCCAAGGAGCAGGGCCTGACTGCCGCGCTGATGGGTGGTGACGCCCTGGTCGATAAGCAGTTCTGGGCGATTTCGGGGCCGGCCGGTGAGGGCACCCTGATGACCTTCGATGCCGATCCGCGCAAGAACGTCGTCGCCAAGCCGATCGTCGACAAGTTCAAGGCGCAGGGCTATGACCCGGAGGGTTACACCCTCTACACCTACGCTGCCATCCAGGTGTGGGCGCAGGCCGCCACCACCGCGAAGTCGTTCAAGACTGGCGATGTGGAAAAGGCCATGCGGGCCGGCAAGTTCAAGACCGTGCTGAACGAGGTTTCGTTCGACGGCAAGGGTGACACCACCACCCCGGCCTACAAGGTCTATGTTTGGAAGAACGGCTCCTATGACTATGTGAACTGATCCGCCTGGATCTGGGGAAGAAGCCCGGCGGGTATCGCCGGGCTTTTTTCTTGATTGCGTGTACTCTATGCGTTCTAACGCCCTTCCAGACGGCGATTGGGACGTGAAAATGCATTTTCTTGGTGCTGGGGTTGGCACCAGCCACCGGATATTGTAGGGTCCGGCGCATTCTTCCCCGAGGTATTTGCCCATGACCAAGCCCACGGTCGCCTTTGCCGCCGATCATGCGGGTTTCGAGCTGAAGAACCTGCTGCGCGACGAGCTTAAGGCCCAGGGCTATGGCATCCTCGACCTCGGCACCGATGGGCCGGACAGCGTCGACTACCCCGATTATGGCCGGGCCCTGGGCGAGGCGGTGGGGGCAGGCAAGGCGGCCTGCGGTATCGCCGTATGCGGCACAGGAATCGGCATCTCGATTGCCGCCAACCGTATCCCGGGCTGCCGTGCCGCTCTCTGTCATGACATCACCAGCGCCCGCCTGTGCCGCGAGCATAATGATGCCAATGTGCTGGCACTCGGCGCCCGCCTGATCGGCGTGGAAACTGCCCGCGACTGTGTAAAGACTTTTCTGGCCACCGACTTCGGCGGCGGCCGCCATATCGGCCGTGTGGCCAAACTCGGCCAGCCGGCCTGACCGGAATTCAGACGCCCCGTTTTCGGAGTCCCACCATGTCCAGCACTGCAGCCAAGCCCACCGTCACGCATGCCGGCTTTTTCGAGCGCCCGCTGATCCAGGCCGATCCTGAACTTTACGCCGCGGTGACCGGCGAGTTGGACCGCCAGCAGCACCAGATCGAGTTGATCGCCTCGGAAAACATCGTCAGCCGGGCAGTGCTCGAGGCGCAGGGTTCGGTGCTAACCAACAAGTATGCCGAAGGGTATCCCGGCAAGCGCTATTACAATGGCTGCGAATTCGTCGATATTGCCGAAAACTTGGCAATTGAGCGGGCCAAGAAGCTGTTCGGCTGCGGCTTCGCCAATGTGCAGCCCCATTCCGGCGCCCAGGCAAACCAGGCCGTGTTCATGGCCGTGCTGAAACCCGGCGACACGTTCATGGGCCTCGATCTTGCGGCCGGCGGTCACCTCACCCATGGCTCGGCTGCCAACCAGTCAGGCAAGTGGTTCAACGTGGTCAGCTACACCGTGCGCAAGGATGACCAGCGCATCGACATGGAGCAGGTGGCCAGGCTGGCTGCCGAACACAAGCCGAAGCTGATCATCGCCGGAGGGTCGGCCTATCCGCGCTTCTGGGATTTTACCCGCTTCCGTGAGATCGCCGACAGCGTTGGCGCCGTCTTCATGGTCGACATGGCGCATTTTGCCGGTCTGGTTGCCGGCAATGTGCATCCGAGCCCATTTCCGCATGCCCATGTTGCCACCACGACGACACACAAGACCCTGCGCGGACCGCGTGGTGGCATGGTGCTGACCAATGACGAGGCACTGGCAAAGAAGATCAACTCGGCGGTCTTTCCCGGCCTGCAGGGCGGCCCGCTGATGCACGTGATTGCGGCCAAGGCCGTCGCCTTTGGCGAAGCGCTGACGCCGGAATTCCGGGCGTACAGCCAGGCGGTGCTGGATAATGCGAAGGCGATGGCCGCCGCGCTGCAGGAACGCGGCTACGATCTGGTTTCCGGCGGTACGGACAACCACCTGATGCTGGTCGATCTGCGCGGCAAGGGCCTGAAGGGTAATGTTGTGGTCGAGAGCCTGGAGCGGGCGCGCATCACAACCAACAAGAATGGCGTGCCTTTCGATACAGAGAAGCCGACAGTGACCTCGGGTGTCCGTGTCGGCAGCCCTGCAGGCACGACACGAGGCTTCGGTGTGGCCGAGTTCCGACAGATCGGCCACCTGATGGCCGATGCGATGGATGGTCTGGCCAAACAGACCAATGACAACTCGGATGTCGAGCGCACCGTGGCGGAGAAGGTGGTGGCGCTGTGCAACCGCTTCCCGATTTATCCGCGCACATAATAAAAGCCGGACCAGGAGTGGGGGAGACCACAGGCGATGCGTTGTCCGTTTTGCGGGAATGACGATACCCAGGTGAAGGATTCGCGGCCGACCGAGGACAACTCGGCGATCCGCCGCCGTCGCTTCTGTCCAAATTGCGGCGCTCGCTTCACGACATTTGAACGGATACAGTTGCGCGAGCTGACCGTCATCAAGAAGAATGGCCTGAAAGTGCCATTTGATCGCGACAAGCTGGCCCGATCGATCATGATCGCGACGCGGAAGAGGCCCATTGATCCGGAACGGATCGAACGGCTGATCAACGGAATCGTGCGGCGCCTGGAAAGTTCAGGTGAGAGCGAAATCAAGTCGGATGCGATTGGCGAACTGGTAATGGACGGCCTGGCGGCACTGGACAAGGTTGCCTATGTGCGCTTTGCCTCCGTTTATCGCAACTTCCGCGAAGCCAAGGATTTCGAAGAGTTCATTGGTTCTCTGAGCGGTGCCGGCAGCGACGATGACTGATACCGCAGGCCGGCCGGACCAGGACGAGCGCTTCATGCGTATCGCGCTGGACCTGGCGGCGCGGGGGCTGGGTAATACCTGGCCGAATCCGGCGGTTGGCTGCGTTATTGTTAAAGACGGCCGTATTCTCGGTCGGGGCTGGACCCAGCCTGGAGGCCGCCCGCATGCCGAGACCATGGCGCTGGAACAGGCCGGTGCCATGGCAAGAGGCGCCACAGTCTATGTCACGCTCGAGCCTTGCAGCCACCATGGCAAGACACCGCCATGCGCTGAAGCCCTGATCACGGCAGGGATTGTCCGCTGCGTGGCTGCGATTGAGGATCCGGACCCGCGGGTGTCCGGGAAAGGCTTTGCCATGCTGCGCGAAGCCGGACTTGCCGTTCAGGAAGATTGCCTGTCCTTGGCGGCGGCCGACCTCAATGCGGGTTTCCTGATGACACGCCAGCAAAGCCGCCCCCTGGTTACACTGAAGCTGGCGGTCAGTCTGGACGGGCGTATTGGCACACATGCAGGTGACAGCAAGTGGATCACATCTCCGCTGTCCCGGCAGCGGACCCACCTGCTGCGCAGTCGCAACGACGCGATCATGGTTGGCAGCAATACGGCCCTGCAGGATGACCCGGAATTGACCTGCCGGTTGCCTGGCCTGCCGTTACGTCAGCCGATCCGGATCGTGCTGGATGGTCGTCTGCGCCTCAGCCTCACGGCCAGGGTGGTGGCCACTGCGCGGGAAAATCCGACCTGGATCATCACCCGTGAAGATGCGGAAGGGGCGCGGCTGCGGGCTTTCCAGGATTGCGGGGTTGATGTCATTCCGGTCCGTCCTGACGCCGCCGGCCTGCCTGACCTGGTCGAAGCCCTTCAGGAACTGGCGGCCCGCGGACTGACCCGTATTCTGGTGGAGGGGGGCGGCAAGCTGGCCGCCAGCCTGATTCGGGCCGATCTGGTCGACCGGATGATCTGGTTCCGCTCGGCCAGTGTGATCGGGGGCGATGGGCTGCCGGCCATAGCCGGTTTCGGGGTGGATATCGTTGCGGAAGCGCCCCGCTGGCGACGGATCCGGGCCGATATTCTGGGTGACGACCTGCTGGAAACCTTTGTCAGAGCCCACTAAAACTTAGAGCCATGTTCACAGGCATCATTACTGATATCGGCACGGTCACAGCCCGCGAGATGCGGGGCGATGCCCGTTTCCAGATTCGCACGGCTTACGATACCGGCAGTATTGCCATCGGCGCCTCCATTGCCTGTTCGGGCGTGTGCCTGACAGTGGTCCAGAAGGCCCAGGACTGGTTCAGTGTGGATGTTTCGGCCGAGACACTATCGCGCACCACTCTCGGGAGCTGGGTGCCGGGCAGCCGCGTCAACCTGGAACGCAGCCTGAAGGTCGGTGATGAACTGGGCGGGCATATTGTTTCCGGACATGTCGATGGTGTTGCCGATGTCCTTGATGTCATGCCCGAAGGCGATTCTCTGCGGCTGCAGTTCCACGCCCCATCCGACCTGGCCGGCTATATTGCTGAAAAAGGCTCGGTGACCATCGATGGCGTGTCACTGACGGTCAATCGCGTTCAGGGCAATCTTTTTGGCGTGAACCTGATCCCGCACACCCAGCAGGTCACTACCCTGGGCCAGCTATCGGCCGCCAGCAAGGTCAATATGGAAATCGATACCCTTGCGCGCTATGTCGCCCGCCTGCAGCAATGGGGGAAAGCATCGTGAATGGTATGGATGACATCCGGCGCTACATTGCATCTTCGGAGGAGATCATCGAGGAGGCCCGTAAGGGCCGCATGGTGATTCTGGTTGATGCCGAGGACCGTGAAAACGAGGGCGACCTTTACATCCCGGCAGAAACGGCGGATGCACCGGCAATCAATTTCATGGCCAAACATGGTCGCGGACTGATCTGTCTGGCCATGACCCGCCAGCGGGTCGAGCAGTTGGGCATACCGCTGATGGCGCAGCAGAATGCGACACGGCACCAGACGGCCTTTACTGTTTCCATTGAGGCGCGGGAAGGAGTGACCACGGGTATTTCTGCGGCTGATCGCGCCCACACCATCGCTGTTGCCATAGACCCGACGAAGGGCCCGGCCGATATCGGCACGCCTGGACATATTTTCCCGCTGGTCGCACGTGATGGCGGCACCCTGGTGAGGGCCGGGCATACCGAGGCTGCCGTGGATATAGCACGGCTGGCAGGTCTCAACCCGTCCGGCGTGATCTGTGAGATCATGAACGACGACGGGACCATGGCCCGGCTGCCGGATTTGATAGCCTTTGCCCAGCTGCATGGGCTGAAGATCGGCACTATCGCGGACCTGATCGCTTACCGGCGCCGCAATGACCATCTGATCGACCGCGTGGTGGAAGGCGAGATAGACAGCGTCTGGGGCGGCAGGTTCCGCATGCTGGTCTACCGCAACCGGGTCGAGTATGCCGAGCATATTGCCCTGGTGAAGGGGGACATTTCTGTCGGCGGGCCGGTCATGGTGCGCATGCACGCGCTGAATGTGCTGGACGACGTTCTCGGAGATCACGGCGGCCGCGCCGGCGTGCTGCATGCTGCCATGCGGATGATCGGCGAGGCTGGCCGCGGCGTGGTGGTGCTGATCCGGGAACCGCGCGCGACCGCGCTGTCGGACAGGGTGCGTCAGAAAATCGGCGAACCTGTTGAAAACAATCCACAACTCCGGGATTATGGCATCGGGGCGCAGATCCTCGTCGACCTGGGGGTTAAGGAAATGATTGTCCTGTCCAATGTGCAGCGTACCATTGTGGGCCTCGACGGATATGGCCTGACTGTGGTGGAGACCCGTCCGATCAGTGTTCAGAGGGAGAGCTGATAACATGGTATCGCGCGCGCGGAAGCCGGCCGCCAAGAAGCCTGCTAAAGTCAAGAAATTCGCCACCAGCAAGAGTCAGGTCATGGGGGGGCTGTCGATCGACATCCGCAAGCCCAGGGTGCTGATCGTGGAAGCCCGTTTCTACGAAGATATTGCTGACGCTCTGTTCGAGGGAGCCAAGGCAGCCATCGATGCCTCGGACTTCGATTACGATCGCATTGATGTGCCGGGTGCCCTGGAAATTCCGGCAGCAATCCGCTTCGCGATGAACCGGAAGGGCGAACGTGCTTATGATGGTTTCGTAGCGCTCGGCTGCGTGATCCGTGGCGAAACTGCGCATTTCGATGTGGTGATCAATGAAAGCGCACGTGGCTTGCAGCAACTGGCCATCGAACACCAGCTCGCCATCGGCAATGGCATCATTACGGTCGAGAATGAGGAGCAGGCCTGGGACCGCGCCCGCAAGGATCGACAGGACAAGGGCGGACAGGCGGCGCTCGCCTGTGTGGCAATGATCGGTCTCAAGCAACTGTTCTCGATATGAATGAGGGCAGCCAGAACCGCGGCAGCAAAACGCCCCGCCCGGCAGGACGCAGGTCGGTTGCGCGTCTGTTTGCGGTTCAGGCTCTTTACGAAATCGAGTTTGGCGGCGGCGTCCCTGAAGCGGTGATTGCCGATTTCCGGGCCAAGCGCCAGACCGAAGAGATCGACGGCGCGCAGATGCGCGAGGCCGATGCGGACTGGTTCACTGAAATCGTTCGCGGTGTATCGCGCCAGCAGACTGAAATCGATGAGGTTATCCGTGCGGCCATGCCGCGGGCGGATGCCATAGACCGTATGGAATCAATCCTGCGCTACGCGCTGCGTTGCGCGACATATGAAGTGATGGCACGGATTGATGTCCCCGCCGCCACTGTGATCGACGAATATCTCGGTATCGTGCGGGCATTCTTTGGCCCCCGCGAGATCAAGCTGGCTAACGGCGTCATCGATGCTGTGGCGCGCCGACTGCGCCCCGGTGAGTTTGCCGCCCAGCAGAACGGCTGAAGGCTGGCCGTGTCCAGCGGCCCTGACGAATTCACCCTGATCGCCCGCTATCTGGCGCCTCTCACGGCATCCGCCCCGGGAGCCTTCGGCCTGAAGGACGACGCGGCCGTTCTTTCTGTTCCGACAGGGCAGGATCTCGTCGTCACAACCGATGCGATGATTGAAGGGATCCATTTCCTGAAATCAGACGGGGCACCATCCGTGGCTCGCAAGCTGCTGCGTGTCAACCTTTCGGATCTGGCCGCCAAAGGAGCTGTGCCTCTGGGTTATCAGTTGGTACTCGGGCTGCCTGCACCGCTGGATGAAGGCTGGCTTTCCGATTTTTCTGCCGGCCTCGCGCAGGACCAGAAGACCTTCGGCTTTCCCCTTTATGGCGGCGACACGGTTCAGAATCCCGACAGGATCATGCTTGCCGTGACCGCTTTCGGCTGTGTATCCACCGGCACCATGCTGCCGCGTTCGGGGGCCCGGATCGGGGACCATATCTATGTCAGCGGCAGTATCGGTGATGCAGCCCTGGCGCTGGAAACGAAATTGCATCACCGCCTGTTCCCGTCTGCATCCATGATGATGTTTGACAGCCGGCTGCATCTGCCGATCCCGCGGCTGGCTCTCGGCCAGGGACTGCGCGGGATTGCCAATGCCGCCCTGGATGTATCCGACGGCCTGATACAGGATGCGGGCCATCTTGCAGACACGGCTGGCGTCAGGATCGTCCTGCAGGCTGATGCTGTGCCGCTTTCGCTGGCGGCAAAGGGGGCGCTGGCGGATGACCCGGGCCTGATGGAGACGATCCTTACCGGTGGAGACGATTACGAGATTCTGTTCGCGGCCCCGCCCGAGGCCGCGGGTGCAATTGCTCAGCTTGCACGGAAACTGCAGCTGGCCGTCACGCGGATCGGCCATGTCGAAGCGGGCGATGGTGTGCTAGTTTCGGGCCGGGACGGACAGCCGCTGACACTGGCAAAGGGCGGGTTTCAGCATTTTGGCTGAGAGCTGAATGGGACACTGCGGAACGTGCGGAAAGTCGCTTTCATACTGATCGCGTTGATTGCGCTGCTGGCACTAGCTGGCGGCGGGGTGGCGGTATACCTCCTGCTGCTGGCACCGAAGGAAGCAGCGGAAGAGATGGCGTCCGACGATCCGCCACCGCCGATCCCTGCCAAACGGCCAGCCTTCGTGCCGCTGGAGCCATTCAGTTTGTATGTGAAACCGGCAGGACAGCCGGTCCGCGAGATGATCGCAATTTTTCACCTTGAGGTTCCACCGGACAATGTGCCGCTGGTGAACGAGAAGATGCATCTGCTGCGTGATCGCTATATCGCGGAACTGCTGAAGGGCCCGCCGCTGGACGTGCCGGATCGCTTCACGGCAAAAGATCTGTACAGCCTCCGCGACAGACTGCAGAAACCGACCGATGACGTGCTCGGCAAGGGAATAGTGACACAGGTGCTGTTGCTGAATATTATTGGACAGCTGAAATAAGTAAAACAGGCTTCCGGATTCCCGCCATGACCGATTTATCTCCTGCTGCCGCCAAACGGAACGTCCTGACGCTGGCCATCTGCATGGCACTCTCCAACTCTGCGGTCACCCTGCAGGTAACCCTGGGCGGCCTGGTCGGCCATATCCTCGCGGAAGACAAGGCACTGGCGACCCTGCCGGTGACTTTCGTTGTGGCCGGAACGGCACTTAGCACCATACCGGCTTCCATGCTGATGCGCAGGATTGGCCGCAAACTCGGTTTTATTGCCGGCGCCTGTATTGCAATTGTCGGTTCGCTGCTGTCGGCCCTTGGGGTATACGAAGGGTCATTCTGGCTGTTCTGCCTCGGCGCCTTCATTTTTGGCGCCTCCAGCGCCTATGTGCAGCTATACCGTTTTGCTGCCGCGGATATTGCGCCGGTACAGATGAAAAGCCGGGCGATTTCATGGGTGATGATTGGCGGCCTTGTTGCGGCCTTCGCCGGCCCTGAAATTGCCAAGCATACCCGCGACCTGTTCACGCCATACCTGTTTCTTGGCTGCTATCTGGCTGCCGCGGCATTGCCGGTGGCCGTGCTGGCAGTTCTCAGTTTCGTCACCATTCCTGCCCCCAATGCTGCCGAGATCAGTGAAAAGGGGCGGCCTCTGGCCACCATTGTACGGCAGCCGGTTTTCTTTGTGGCTGCGATGGCAGGCATGTTCGGCTACGGTGTGATGAACCTGCTGATGACGGCCACGCCTCTGGCAATGCAGCTCTGCAGCCATCCGTTCAGCGCGGCTGCCACCGTGATCCAGTGGCATGTCTTCGGCATGTTCTTCCCGAGTTTCTTCACCGGCAACCTGATTGCCCGCTTCGGCGTGCTGCGGATCATCATTGTCGGTGCCGTACTAAATCTTGTCTGTATCGCCATAGCCCTGCATGACGTGACGATCCTGCATTTCCAGCTGGCATTGCTGCTGCTCGGCGTGGGCTGGAATTTCATGTATATCGGCGGCACAACCCTGCTGACCGAAGCCTACCGGCCGGCCGAGCGGAACAAGACCCAGGCGCTGAACGACTTCCTGGTTTTTGGCACGGTTGCCCTGGCCTCGCTCAGTTCCGGCAAAGTGCTGTACGACTGGGGCTGGCATTTCGTGCCGATGGGGGCCGTTCCATTCATTCTGATGGCTGCTTTTGGCGCCGTCTGGCTGCTCCTGCAGCGGCGCCAGGCGGTAGCTGCGGCCTAAGCCCCGGAAAAACAAAGCTATATTGCACCCGTCGGGCTTCTCTGGCATAACCGTTGGGTTTCAGCCCCGCGTCGAGTCTGGGGCCAATAATTGAGTGCAGTCGCGTATCCCGGTCTGGGCAGCGCTGCCCGGTCGGGCGTGTGTTTTACGGTAAAAGCACAAGACCAATAAACCTTGGAAGGAAAACGCTCATGACCGAGTTGTGGTTCGCCATCGCCTGTGGCGTATTGGCGCTGTTGTACGGTCTCTGGACATCGCGATCAGTCCTCGCGGAGTCGGCCGGCAATTCGCGGATGCAGGAAATCGCCGCCGCCGTCCAGGAAGGCGCATCGGCCTATCTCAATCGCCAGTATCGCACCATCGGCCTCGTCGGCGTTGTGGTCGCCATCATCATCGGTGCGACCCTGGGGCTGAAAGTTGCCATCGGCTTCATTATCGGCGCTGTCCTGTCCGGCGCTGCCGGCTATATCGGCATGAACGTTTCGGTTCGTGCCAATGTGCGCACCGCTGAAGGGGCCCGCAAGGGGATGGAACATGCCCTCGGCATTGCCTTCAAGGCTGGAGCGGTAACCGGATTGCTGGTGGTCGGTCTGGCGCTGCTGGGCGTTGCTGTCTACTACCTTGTGCTGCAGAGCCTCGGCGCGCCGGCCCGTGAAATGATTGACGCCCTGGTGGCGCTTGGATTCGGCTCGTCGCTGATTTCGATTTTCGCCCGTCTGGGCGGGGGCATCTTCACCAAGGGTGCCGATGTCGGTGCCGATCTGGTGGGCAAGGTCGAAGCCGGCATTCCAGAAGATGACCCGCGTAATCCGGCAGTGATCGCCGACAATGTGGGCGACAATGTTGGCGATTGCGCCGGTATGGCTGCCGACCTGTTCGAGACCTATGCCGTGACGATTGTTGCCACCATGGTACTGGCGTCGATCTACTTTGCGTCGGATGCCGTCCTGATGGCAAAGATCATGGCATATCCGCTTGTGATTGCCGGTGCGTGCATCATCACCTCGGTGATTGGCACATTCTTTGTCCGCCTCGGCAGCAGCCAGAACATCATGGGTGCTTTGTACAAAGGACTGATCGTAACCGGAATCCTGTCGGCGATCGTGCTCTGGCCGATCACCGAATACATGATCGGTATGGATACGCCGCTGACTGCCGGCGCATCCAGCTTCACCGGCATGAGCTTGTTCTGGTGCGGCATCATTGGCCTGCTGGTCACTGCTGCCATTGTCTGGGCAACCGAGTATTACACCGGCACTGAATACAGGCCGGTCAGAAGCGTTGCCCAGGCATCGACCACTGGTCATGGCACCAATGTGATTCAGGGGCTGGCGGTTTCGATGGAGGCGACGGCGCTGCCGGCGATATTCATCGTCATTGGCATCATTGCCACTCATATGCTGGCCGGCCTGTTCGGTATCGCCATCGCGGTAACCACCATGCTGGCGCTTGCTGGCATCATCGTGGCGCTTGATGCCTATGGTCCGGTCACTGACAATGCCGGCGGCATTGCCGAGATGTCGGACCTGCCGAAGGATGTACGCAAGACCACCGATGCACTCGATGCCGTTGGCAATACCACCAAGGCAGTCACCAAGGGCTATGCGATCGGTTCGGCTGGCTTCGGCTCGCTGGTGCTGTTTGCGGCCTATACCGAAGACCTGAAATATTTCTTCAAAGGGGTCACCATCGACTTCTCCCTCAGCAACCCATACGTGGTTGTCGGATTGCTGATCGGAGGTTTGCTGCCCTATCTCTTCGGCGCCATGGGCATGACGGCAGTGGGGCGCGCGGCTGGTTCCGTCGTTGTCGAGGTCCGTCGTCAGTTCAAGGAAATCCCTGGCATCATGGAAGGCACCGCCAAGCCTGACTATTCCAAGGCGGTCGATCTTCTGACGAAGGCCGCGATCAAGGAAATGATTATTCCCAGCCTGCTGCCGGTTCTCAGCCCGATCGTCCTGTATTTCGTCATCAGCTGGATCGCCGGCCAGGCCGCTGCATTTGCAGCGGTCGGCGCCATGCTGCTCGGCGTGATCGTCACAGGCCTGTTCGTCGCCATCTCCATGACGGCGGGCGGCGGTGCCTGGGATAATGCAAAGAAGTACATCGAGGAGGGTCATCATGGCGGCAAAGGATCTGATGCCCACAAGGCGGCCGTGACCGGAGATACTGTCGGCGATCCCTACAAGGACACGGCAGGACCGGCGGTCAATCCGCTGATCAAGATCACCAATATTGTGGCGTTGCTGCTGCTGGCCGTGCTGGCTCACTGACGTCCAATCAGGATACCGATCAGGAAAGGGCCGGGGCAACCCGGCCCTTGTTCTATCAGACAGAAATGGTGGCTGCGCTGATGGCCAGCAGGATTGCGACTTCGGAAATCTGCTGGGTGGCGCCAAGAATATCGCCGGTATGCCCACCGACCTGGCGCACAGACAAGACTGACATTATCAGCGTTATGGACGTCGCGGCCGCAAGACTGGCGACCACAAGCGGGGCATCCAGCAGCAGGAAGGAAATACCCGCAGCAATCACCAGTCCCGCGACAAGGGAGGGGGCACCGACCTTTCCGGCTACAGCCGAGAGGCCATCCTGACGGGCAGGGGGCAGGGCATACCAGAGTGCCGTCATTGCTGCACGCGAAAGGGCCCCGGAAACCACCAGCGCAATAATGATGGCGCCGCTCTGGCTCACGGTTTCGTCATATTCGCCCGAGATGGAGGCGAGGCTACCGGCCAACTCGCTGATCACGGCGAAACGCAGTCCGAACACAAGCAGCAGGGCCAGCACGCCGTATGTCCCTATCCGGCTGTCCCGCATGATTTCCAGCTTGCGGTCCTTTATACGGCCGCCACCGAACCCGTCCGCAGTATCGGCAAGGCCATCCTCATGCAGACCGCCGGTGAGCAGTATCTGGCAGCCCAGGGTAAGCAGGGCGGCGCTGGTGTTGCCAAGACCGAAACGGTTGGCGACAAAGAAAACAACTCCCCCGGCAAGCCCGACCAGTACGCCGATCAGGGGAAACGCCCAGACCGTGGCCGACAGGGACACCGGCTCCCGCGGGAGCGGAACCGGCAGACGGGTCAGCAGGGAAAGGGCAATCCTGAACTGGTCAAAAAACGTGCCGACTGCTGCCCTTCGAGGGGCGGTATCATCTGGCGGGGTGTTGCTGTCGGTCATGGCTGCTGATTGCGATCCGGTTGCTCCTGCCTTATAGCACGCAGATAGTCAGGAACGAAGCTGGGGTGGGGCGCGGCATGAGTGGTGTTTACAGCGATTTCACAGCATTGCGCGCTGCGCTATCGGACCTGCCGGAACCGGATCGCAGTGCCGAGGAGAATGCACGCCGTCACGACAGCCAGCTGACCAAGCCACCCGGCGCCCTTGGCCGCCTGGAGGATTGTGTGTTCCATCTGGCGAAATGGCAGCGACATGCTCCCTGCCTCGAGACAGTTCATATACTGGTCTTCGCCGGCAATCATGGCGTAACTGCCCAGGGGGTGTCGGCGTTTCCCGCGGAAGTGACCGTTCAGATGGTGGCCAATTTCCGTCATGGCGGCGCAGCCATCAACCAGCTGGCCAAGTTACACAAGGCTTCACTGGCCGTGATCGACCTGGAGCTCGACCGGCCAACCAGGGACTTCACCGGCGCCGCGGCAATGGATGACGCGGAATGTCTAGCTGCGGTCAATGCCGGCGCTGCAGCTGTCCCATCCGACGCGGATCTCTTGCTGCTTGGAGAAATGGGAATCGGAAATACAACCACCGCGGCCGCCCTCAGCGCCGCACTTATGGGCGGCACAGGACAGGACTGGACCGGTCACGGGACTGGGGTGACCGGAGCTTCACTGAAAACGAAAGTGGCCGCTGTTGACACAGCGCTGGCGTGGCATGGGACCGCCCTGTCGGACCCGCTGGAGGCTTTGCGGCGTGTCGGCGGCAGGGAATTGGCGGCGATGACCGGCGCAATCCTTGAAGCACGCCGGCGATCGATCCCGGTGTTGCTGGATGGCTTTGTTGTTTGTGCGGCCGCGGCCGTACTCGCCAGGCTCAAATCCGGCGCGCTGGATCACTGCCTGGCAGGGCACGTCTCGGCTGAGCCCGGGCATCGCCGGCTGCTGGAGCGGCTTGGCCTCGATCCCTTGCTGGATATCGGGATGCGTCTGGGAGAAGGATCCGGCGCCGCTGTGGCGCTTGGCATATTGCGGGCCGCAATCGCCTGCCACACAGGCATGGCAACATTTGCCGGTGCCGGGGTCAACAGTGGAAACTGAGTGCTACTTGCCGCTGTTATTGCCAGTGAAGCGGCCGAAGTTACCGAACAACTGCTCGAGCACGGTGAGTTCCTTGCCTCGGGTCGGAGTTTCCCGCCCGGCAAAGGCAATCTGCCGGCCGTCTTTCATGCCGTAGCGCTTGATCTCTTTCACTTTGCGGCTGTCCTTGTCGAAAGCGATCGCCACCACCTGCTGGTCGATCACCTCGGGGGCCAGAAAAGCGACGGCTTCGGTCTCGCCGGAAATGTAGTAAAAGGTCGTGCCCCAGTCAGGGAAGGTTGATGTCGTGGATGGCGAGCCAAGCAGGGCAGCCACCTGTCCGTCGGTCGTTTCGCCGACCACGACCTGCTTCAGTTTGTCTTCATCAATGCTGGTGCCGCGGAAATCCTCCCGCGGGGCACAGGCATTCAGCAGCATCAAAAAAGTCAGGGCGGCCAGTGCCGCGCCGTACCGGCGGATGGACATGACAGAAGACTCGCTATAACGCGGGACGCATACTATCTTTTCGCGCTTTCAAAGGCAAATGCCCGCCTGAAGATCGTCCGCATAATGGTGCAAGTACAGATGCTTAGCAGACTTTTCTCTCTCGGTTCGCGAAACGGAGCCCGCCAGGCGGCCGTAGCCCTGTACCGGACCATCGTCAGTCAGGCCCGGAAGCCTGTCTTCTACCGGGATTTTGGTGTGCCGGACACACTGGATGGCCGTTTTGACATGATTATCCTGCATGCCTTTCTGGTCAGTCGCCGCCTGAAGGCAGAGAATTCCAATCATTCGAAGGACCTTAACCAGGCCCTGTTCGACCTCATGTTCTCGGATATGGATAACTCGCTGCGGGAAATCGGGGTCGGCGACCTCAGTGTCGGCAAGAAGGTCAAGGCCATGGCCCAAGCCTATTACGGGCGGATTGATGCCTATGATCGCGGGCTTGCCGGGGACGATGAAACGCTGCCAGCCGCCTTAAAACGGAACCTGTATGCCTCGGGCGATGTCCGGCAGGAGCAGATAGCCGCCGTTGCGACCTATATCAGACGGGCCGATGCCGCGCTGGCGTCTCAGCCGGCGGACAAGCTGCTTGCCGGGCATGTGGATTTTCCTGTCGCGCAGCCGACAGTCCCCGGTTGACCGCCCCGGGGCAAACCCCTATGTTCCGCCGCCTTGACCGCAACCGGCCCGGAGGTTCGCGTCGTGACGAGAGAATCGCTGCCGGTCGAGTTCAGCCATGTTGTTGAGACCGGGCAGTTGCCCCCTGAAGGGGCAAACCTGGATTTGATTGCGACAGAAGCCGAGCGGACCGCTTTGGCCCGCCGGTTTCAGATCCTGGCTGTCCACAGGCTCGAGGCGCACGTTCAGGTTGTTCTGCACCCGGTTGTTGCTGGAAACTTCCTGGTCATGGGCCGCTTCGAGGCGGATGTGGACCAGGCCTGCGTGGTGTCACTGGAGCCGGTGCGGGAAGCGGTTTCTGAGAGCTTCAGCCGCAGTTTTGCCCCCACCATACCTGCCGGGGGCGCCCGAACCGGGACCGACGAGCCGGAATGGCTGGACCCGGACTCTGCCGACCCGCCGGACCTGCTTGCCGATGGTCGGATCGACGTTGGCGAAGTGGTGGCGGAGGAGCTGGCCCTCGGGCTGGATCCGTACCCGCGGAAGGCTGGGGCCGATATGCCGGAGCAATATCGTCCGAAGCCGGACGATGAGGAGGGGAAGATCAGCCCCTTCGCGGCGCTGGCCCGGCTGAAGGCGGAAAAAAAGGATTGAGGCGAAAGCCCTTGGTCCCCGGGCGCGCCGAGAGTATATAGGCGGGGATTCTGGCCGGGGTGGTCTGCAGGATACTGCGAACCGCCCCGCGTGACTTGTGAGAGAGATGTGTCATGGCTGTTCCGAAGAAGAAGAAGTCCAGCTCGAAGCGCGACATGGGGCGCTCCCATCATGCGCTGAAGTCGAGCGCGCATGTTGAGTGCTCGAATTGCGGCGAGCTGAAGCGCCCGCATCATGTGTGCGGTGCCTGCGGTCACTATGATGGCCGTGAGGTTGTGGCGAAGTCCGCTGCTGCCTGAGTGTTCTCAGGCCCATGTGCTGACCGGTTAAGGGCAACGGTGTGACCGCGGCCTTGACTATCGCGCTGGACGCCATGGGGGGGGACCATGCCCCTGAGATGGTTGTCAAAGGCGCTGCCGCCATTCTGCCGCGTTTCCCGCAGGTGAGGTTCATCCTGTTCGGCGATGCCGGGCAGGTGGAGCCATTGCTGCGCCGTTTCCCTGCGCTGCAGGAGAAGTGCGACCTGCGGCATACAAACGAGAAGGTGGCCAGCGACGACAAGCCGAGCCAGGCATTGCGGCGCGGGAAGAATACCAGCATGCGTCTGGCGATCGACTCGGTCGCTTCGGGTGAGGCGGACGCCATCATCTCTGCCGGCAATACCGGAGCGCTGATGGCGATGGCCAAATTCGTGCTGCGGACACTGCCGGGCATCGAACGGCCGGCAATTGCTTCCTTTTTTCCGACGATGAAAGGCGAAACAGTCCTTCTGGACCTCGGCGCAAATGTTGAATGCGACGCTCGCAACCTGGTTCAGTTTGCCGTCATGGGAGCCAATCTCGCACATTCAGCACTGGGACGGCACCGGCCCCGTGTGGGCCTGCTGAATGTCGGTGTCGAAGATGTAAAAGGGCATGATGAAGTTCGCGCTGCAGCCGAGATTCTGCGGGCAGTCGAGAACCCGCCTTTCGAGTTTGTCGGTTTCGTGGAAGGGAACGACATCACCCTTGGTGAAACCGACGTTATCGTGACCGATGGTTTTACCGGCAATGTCGCACTCAAGACGGCAGAAGGCACCGCAAAACTGATGGCGTCTCTGCTGAAAGCCGCATTTCAGCGTTCGGTCTTCACGAAGATTGGTTATCTGTTCGCGAATGCCGGCCTGACCATGCTGAAAGACCGCATGGATCCGCGATTCTATAACGGCGGCGTTTTACTTGGGCTTAACGGGATCACCGTGAAGAGCCATGGCGGAACCGATGAAGTCGGGTTTGCCGCAGCTCTGGAAGTCGCGATCGATATGGCGCAGGATCGGCTGATCGAACGTATCAAAGCAGATTTCTCCGGTGCCTTTGCCGATTCGCTGTCCGGACGGCCCGCAGGTCTGACAGAAGCGACCCAAGAAACACAAGAATCGAGTGCGAGGGTTTTATGATCCGGTCGGTCGTCGTTGGATGTGGCAGCTATCTGCCGGAACGCGTGCTGACCAATGCCGATCTGGCAAAGCTGGTTGACACCTCCGATGAGTGGATCGTCGAGCGTACCGGCATCCGGCAGCGCCATATTGCAGCGGATGGCGAGAAGACCTCGGATCTCGCGCTCAAGGCGGCTGAAGCTGCCCTGAAGAATGCCGGCATCGACGCTGCCTCGGTCGATCTGATCGTCCTGGCGACATCGACACCCGATGAGACCTTTCCGGCAACCGCCTGTCGTGTGCAGGCGCAGCTCGGCATGACCCGCGGGTTTGCCTTCGATGTACAGGCCGTATGCTCCGGCTTCGTCTATGCGCTGGCGACTGCGGACAATTTCATCAAAGCCGGACAGGCGAAAACTGCCCTGGTGATTGGTGCAGAAACATTTTCACGCATTCTCGACTGGACTGACCGGACAACCTGCGTGCTGTTTGCCGATGGTGCCGGTGCGCTGGTGCTGAAAGCGGAAGAGGGAACCGGCACCAATGCGGATCGCGGCATCCTGACGACGCATCTGCACTCCGACGGCCGTCATCACGATCTGCTATATGTCGATGGCGGACCCTCGAGCACCCAGACGACCGGCCATCTGCGTATGCTGGGCAAGGAAGTCTTCCGGCACGCCGTGGTCAATCTGGCCGAGGTGGTGCGTGAAACCCTCGATGCTGTCGGGATGCAGCCGGCCGACATTGACTGGCTGGTGCCTCACCAGGCCAACAAGCGGATCATTGACGGGACCGCCCGCAAGCTCGGGATGGGGACTGACCGGGTCGTCCTGACGGTTGACCGGCACGGCAATACCTCGGCGGCATCGGTTCCCCTGGCCCTGGCCGAAGCAGTTGCCGATGGTCGCATCAAGCGGGGGGATGTTGTGCTGGTCGAGGCCATGGGGGGTGGTTTCACCTGGGGAAGCGGCCTGATCCGCTGGTAATCCCCCGGCCGGCGGCCGGCCCCGCCTTTTTCTGCCGATTCCCGGCGGCGATTCGCTGAACGTCGTATTGACGCCCGCCCGGGGTTAAGTTAGCGTCCCTGCAATATAATTTGACGAATAGGGGGCGGTGGCGATGAGCGGTAATACCTTGACGCGGGCGCAGCTCAGCGAGGCGATCTACCAGGAAGTGGGCCTCTCGCGGAGCGAATCGGCCCAACTGGTCGAAACCGTCCTGAACGAGATTATTGAAAGTCTGATTGCTGACCATATGGTCAAGATTTCCTCCTTTGGCACCTTTCAGGTCCGCTCGAAGGGGGGGCGCATGGGGCGTAACCCCAAAACCGGCCAGGAAGTGCCCATCGAGCCGCGCAAGGTACTGGTGTTCCGCGCCAGCCATGTGCTGAAGGAAAAGATCAATGCCGGGATGCATGCGCAGCAGAACAAGGTGGCCCAGTAAATCGACGGCAGGACAGGATGGCGGATAGCGAAAGACTGCCCACCGGGCAGCCGGCGCGCAAATCTTCCGCAAAAAACAAAGCGGAAGCCGCCTTCCGGACAATCGGCGAAGTCGCCGCTCAACTTGATCTCCCGCAGCACGTGCTGCGCTTCTGGGAAAAGAAATTCCACCAGATACGCCCGGTCAAGCGCAATGGCGGGCGACGCTATTACCGCACCGAGGATGTGGCCCTGCTGGTCGAGATTCGCGCCCTGCTGCATGAGCAGGGCTACACCATCCGCGGGGTTCAGAAACTGCTGCGGGAAGGCGGGATGGCCAAAGCCGTCCGGGCCCGGGGCAAGGCCGGCAATGCCGGCATCATTGCCGGTGGCAGCGAGAAGCCGGCCATGAAAGCGGATGCGCGCCAGATCGGCATGCCCTTCGATTTGCTCAGTGACATGGGGCATTTGCGGCAGGCTTTGAGGGGCTGCCTGCGCGAACTCGAAGCGATCCATGCCGATATTGTAGCTCGGCAGACGCGCTAATTTATTGGACTTCCTGCAGTTTCCGGTGCCGGCGCGCGGTTGCTAACGCGGCGGGCCATGGGTATAGTGCGCGCCGCCCGAAGGCGGTCGCCAGCGTAACCGGCCGCGGCCTTCGGATCGGTCGGAGCGTAGCGCAGTCTGGTAGCGCATCAGTCTGGGGGACTGGGGGTCGTGGGTTCAAATCCCGCCGCTCCGACCATTTCTCCCCTCGGGTTCTGGAAACTCAGCGCCACGGCGCACCCACACCAACCGGGGCCGGGGCGGCAGTCACGATTCGCCGCAGCAGTTCCTCATAATGCAACTTGGCTGACAGGCCCGTCAGCGGATCTTCATTCTGGCGGAATGCGGCGGCAATCTGTGCCCAGTCCTCCGGCCGCAGCCGGCTTTCGGCAAGCGGGAAAACCTGCTCTTCCTCAAGCCGCATATGGTTCCAGTGGAATTCCGCATACTGGCGAACCAGTTCAGCCCATGCATCGCGACGACCACGGTCGGACGGCTGCTCCTGGTAGCGTCGCAGTGCCTGGCGCAACTCCCCCATTAGCTGGCGGTTTTTCATGTGCTCGGTCTCCAGGGTGTCCAGCAGCCCGGCAGCATCCGGCGCCCGCGCCCGCAGCAGCCGGAACAGGAATTGATCTTCCTTCGGGTGGTGGAACCGGTCTGGATACTGGTCGACATAATTCAGCATGGTGCCAAGGAGGCTGAAATCGGTCCGGCCGCCGGATTGCTGCAAATCCCCCATGATTGTCACCAGCCCGTGCAGGACGGCAGCCAGGGACCGGTGTTCTGCCTTGATGAGAGAGATCGCTTCCTGCATGGCATTTCCCCTTCCGGACATCACGATGCGGAGGGAGTCTGCGCCGCGTCAGTTCTGCGGCCTTGATCTGCAGCAAGGAAGCGGGAATCCGGGGGACTTCAGCGGCCGGGGGCATCCGCAACGCCATAACCGGCATCGCGGATGGCATTGCGGATCAGTGCCAACCGCTCCGGCGGCAGATTGCCGATCCGGACCTGATGCCGTCGCAGGTCGACTTCGAAGGCGGTCCCCGGGGCAGCATTGCTGATTGCATTGCTGATGGCCCGTTTGCAGCCCTCGCAGGTCATGCCTTCAATATCCAGGATGTTCATAGGCAGCCATGTTGTGAACCGGGAGCCAACAGCTTAGCCTGACGCCCTCTGACAGGCCAGTCCGCGGTTGCGCCCTGATGTCGCAGGCTGTTGAAGTATAAGTCTTATTTGGCCGTCACAGTCGCCCTTGCTGCAGGGGCGGCGCTTGCAATCCCGGTGGCCCTCGCTATAGTCCCCCTCGCGCCGGACAACCGGTAAAATCACGCTCAGGGAGCCCAAATACATGCTGATTTCCGAGGCCTATGCCCAGGCGGCGGGCGGTACGACCGACATGCTGACCTCGCTGCTGCCGCTGGTCCTGATCTTTGTCGTCTTCTACTTCCTGCTGATCCGGCCGCAGCAGAAAAAGATGAAGGAACATAAGGCGATGATCGAAGCCGTTCGCCGCGGAGATGTGGTCACCACATCCGGCGGCATCATCGGCAAGGTCGCCAAGGTCCAGGAAGATGGCATCGTCCAGATCGAAATTGCCGACGGCGTAAAGGTAAAGGTGGTCAAGGGCACGATCTCGGAAGTGCGCTCCAAGGGTGCCGAAATCGACGACGGCGAGAAGGCCGAGACCAAGGCGTCCTGACGTCTGGTTGGGGTCCGGCGCGCCCGCCGCGCCGGACATTGCCGTAGCCCGAGAACGTTGGCCGGGCTGCCTGAGGAATTCCGATGCTGTATTTTGCGCCCTGGAAAATAGCGCTGGTCGTTCTGGTCACCCTGGCTGGATTGATTACGGCCGCTCCGAACCTTCTGTCCCGGCAACAGCTGGATGCGCTGCCGCATTGGATGCAGCTTTCGCAGGTCAACCTCGGACTGGACCTGCGCGGTGGATCTCACCTGCTGCTCGAGGTTGATACCAACGCGGTTTTGCGCGAGCGGCTTGAGGCGCTGGTGGAAGGTGCCCGTGAGGAGCTGCGCCGCGAACGCATCGGCTATACCAACCTGGGCATTGCCGGCGGCAGCACGGTGGGCCTGCGCCTGCGTGACCCGTCCCAGGCGGCAAAGGCTCGTGAACTGCTCGGCAAGCTTGGCCAGCCCATACAGGGCGGCGCCTTCAGCCTTGGGGCCGCCCCGACGGATATGGCCGTAACGATCGCAGATGACGGACAGGTCCGCATGGTCCTGTCCGATGTCGCCGTGCGCGAGCGGGCCCGCTCTGCCGTCACGCAATCTATCGAGATTGTGCGTCGCCGAATTGACCAGACTGGTGTGAACGAGCCGACTATCCAGGTGCAGGGCAGCGACAGGATTCTCGTGCAATTACCTGGTGTCGACGACCCGGAACGCATCGAACGCCTGCTAGGCACCACGGCCAAGCTGGCATTCCGTATGCTCGATACCACAGCCGATCCGAATGCTCCGGTACCGCCGGCGGGGACCGAGATACTTGAAGGTGACAAGGCGCGCACCGGCAACGCGCCGGTTCAGAAGTATGTCGTCAAGCGCAAGGTGGAAGTCTCCGGCGACGATCTCGTTGATGCCCAGCCGGGCTATGATCAGCGTAGCGGCACACCGATGGTTTCCTTCCGGTTCAACGCGGCCGGCGCCAAGCGGTTTGCGGAAGTCACCCAGCATAATGTAGGCCTCCCCTTTGCCATCGTACTCGACAACAAGGTGCTGAGCGCTCCGGTGATCCGGGAGCCGATCCTCGGCGGCTCCGGCCAGATCACCGGCAACTTCACGGTGGCCGAAGCGAATGACTTGTCGGTTCTGCTGCGGGCCGGTGCTTTGCCAGCTCCGCTCAAGGTTATCGAAAAGCGTGTGGTCGGCCCCGATCTGGGGGCAGATGCCATTCGCGCAGGCACGATCGCCATCACCATCGGGTTCATCCTGGTCAATATTTTCATGATTTCCGCTTACGGCCTGTTCGGTTTGTTTGCCGTTGCTGCGGTATCACTGAACCTGGTCCTGATATTGGGCGCGCTGTCGCTGATGCAGGCAACCCTGTCTCTGCCTGGCATCGCCGGCATTCTGTTGACCATCGGCATGGCCGTTGACGCCAACGTGCTGATCAATGAACGCATCCGCGAGGAGGCACGGCTCGGCAAGTCACCGGTAGCATCGCTTGATGCCGGCTTTGCCCGGGCGTTTTCAACCATTCTCGATTCAAACCTGACGACACTGATCGCCATGGCCGTTCTGTTTGCCATGGGATCCGGTCCGGTTCGTGGGTTTGCCGTCACGATTTCCATCGGCATCGCCACATCGATGTTCACGGCTATCACCGTTGTTCGCCTGATGATGATCGTCTGGCTGAAACGGGCCCGCCCGAAAGCGATCGCGGTATAAGGGAAGACTGGTCATGATGCGTTTGCGCCTGGTCCCCGAAAAGACCAACATCAAATTCATGAAAGGCCGCTTTGCCGGCCTGGCAACTTCCGCTTTCCTGTCGATTGCTTCCATAATCCTGTTCTTTTACCCGGGCCTCAATTACGGCATCGACTTCAAGGGCGGTATCCTGATGGAGGTCCGCTTCGAGAGACCTGCCGATTTCCCAGCTCTGCGCGGCATGCTGGGCGGTCTTGATCTCGGCGAGGTGGCATTGCAGGAATTCGGCTCGCCCAGGGACGTCCTGATCCGCCTTGAAGGTTCGAACCGTGCCGACGAAGCGGAGAACAGTGCCGCCAATCTGGTGCGCTCCGAGCTGTCGAAGACCTATTCCGGCGTTGAGATTCGGCGGGTCGAAGTGGTTGGCGGCAAGATCAGCGCCGAGCTGTTCGAGAGCGGTC
Organism: Ferrovibrio sp.; assembly: GCF_964218355.1. Taxonomy (GTDB): domain Bacteria; phylum Pseudomonadota; class Alphaproteobacteria; order Ferrovibrionales; family Ferrovibrionaceae; genus Ferrovibrio. The sequence goes on from NZ_CAXPMC010000020.1 coordinate 221,277, forward strand.
TGATCGCGGTTGGCCTCGCGCTGCTGGGGATTGCGATTTACATCTGGTTCCGCTTCGAATGGATGTTCGCGCTGGCTGCATTGGTCACACTGCTGCTGGATATCACCAAGATGATCGGCTTCTTTGCCGTAACCCAGCTGCCCTTTGGACTGACCGCTGTGGCCGCCATCCTGACCATCATCGGCTATTCGATCAACGACAAGGTGGTCGTTTATGACCGCATGCGCGAGAATCTGCGCAAGTACAAACAGATGCCGCTTCGGGAACTGATCGACCTGAGTATCAACGATACCCTTTCCCGCACCATCTTCACCTCAATGACGACCTTCCTGGCGATGATTCCTCTTGCCTTTATGGGTGGCGAAGCCGTCGAGGTTTTTGCCCTTGGCATGCTGTTCGGCATATTCGTCGGCACTTCGTCGTCGGTCTTCATTGCAGCACCGCTGGTTCTTCTCACCGGCGAGAAATGGCTGCGTCGGACCAAAACGGCAGAGACAACGGCGACATCTGCACCGGCATAAACCCGGGGTGACGTTATGGACCTGCTGCCCCGTATCCCGTCGGACCGGCAGTTTGTGAATGCATATGGTGATGGGGGATTCCGGATTTCCGGGCGGCACTGGATGCAGCCGGTTCTGGTTTTTCCGGCCTGCACCCTTGCGTGGGAGGTCCGCGGTTTCTCCGACATGAGTCTGGAATCGCTGCTGCCGGTTTTTGACGCAGAGCCTGCCGTCGAATTGCTGCTGGTTGGCTGCGGAACCTCTATTGCGTATTTGCCAAAAGACCTGCGTGGCGCAATACGGGAGCGCGGCGTGGTGATGGAACCGCTGGATACCGGCGCAGCCTGCCGGACCTATAATCTGCTGATGGGGGAAGGGCGGCGGGTGGCCGCCGCCCTTATCCCCGTTTAGTCCGGCTTACCAGGCACCGCCATTCTGCTGTGCCACCATGCAGTACAGCATGGGCAACGACAGCACGAAGTTGGTCCGCGAGCCAAGCATGGCAACTCGCGCCGATTTTGCCTTGGCCGCATCGTCAGCTGGAACAATGCCGAGCGCCCGCTTCTGGTTCGGCCAGATCAGGAACCAGACATTGGCGGCCATGAACAGCCCCAGCCACATGCCGATACCGATCGTGCGGCTGCCTTCCTGCAGCATCAACGCCTGATGGCCATAGCCGTTCAGACCAGAAAGCACCAGTCCGGTCACCACCGTGGCCAGCGCGGCCCAGCGGAACCAGAACAGCGCCTCGGGTGCGATGAACTTGCCGACCGCCGGCTTCAGCTCGGCCGGAATCTTCGGCATGGTCGGAATCTGCACCATGTTGAAATACCAGAGCAGGCCGATCCAGAGAATGCCGGACAGCACATGCAGCCAGCGGACAAAGAAGCTCCAGAAGGCGGGGTCAAAGCTGCTGTGCACCAGCAGGAAGACGAGCAGGGCGAGAACCACGCCCGCGCCAAGCGCCTTGTACATATTTTCCAGGATTTTTGCCATGAGAGCCGTATCCTTGTCGGTGTTTGTTATACGGGCCGTTCGGGTCAGGCCGGCAGTGTCTGCCGCGGTATGGTCGCCAGAATGAAAACAGTCAATGCGATCGGATTGGTGCAAACAGGAAGGAGGGGCGACCGGCCAGACAGAAAGGCCAGTGCGGATCACTGCGCGATTCGCGACTGTCAGGCTATCATAATTCATGATAGCGACAAGCAACCTTCATAACGGCAGCCTGCCACCCATGCCCGAGTCGCCCGAGGAATATTGCGCCCGCGAAGTCCGGCAGCACGATCCAGACCGCTGGCTCACCGCGCTGTTTGCGCCGGATTCGGGCCGTCCCGGACTGCTGGCCCTGTATGCCTTCAACAGCGAAATAGCCCGGGCCCGCGAAGCCGTTTCCGAACCGATGATCGGGCAGATCCGCCTGCAATGGTGGCGGGAATCCTGGGAGGGCATTTTCACGGATAAGCCGCGGCAGCATCCGGTAATCCTTGCCCTGCATCACCATTGCCGCACGGCCGATGCGGGGGATGTCATGGCACTGATCGACGGTCGTGAACGCGATATGGATCCGTCACCGATCGCAAACATGACCGAGTTGCTGTCCTATGCCCGCGATACCTCGGTGCCGCTGATGCGCCTGGCCGCACAGCATCTCGGGGCATTGCAGGTTACTGAGATGGACCACGTCCTGGCAGGTGCGGGGACCGCCTATGCTTTGGTCGGATTGTTGCGTGCGACGCCCTACCTGGCAGCTCAGCAGCGGGTCTGCCTCCCGGCCGACCGCCTAGGTGCCGCCGGGCTGACACCTGCCGCCGTGTATCAACAGCCAGCCGGAGGCGCTTTGCATGGCGTAATCGGCGCCGTGGGGGAACAGGCGCTCAGTCTGCTGAACCGACTGCACGGGCCCCGGTATCCACGTTCCTTGCTGCCGGCCATACTGCCTGCAGTTCTCGGCCGCCTCTATCTGGAGCGACTGCTACGCGCCGGTTGGGACCCGCAATCGCCGCAGGCCGGCGTTTCCGCAACCCGCAAGCATGTTGCGCTATTGTCTGCGATGGTAACCCGGCGCCTCTGATTGCTCAGGCCGCGGCGGACGACGCTTCCGCCAGCCAGCCGCCCAGATCGGCGCGGGCACGGGCAGTCAAGGCCCGTTTGCGGTCGTCCTTGCGCACATCGCCGGGCGGGGGCGGGAACAAACCGAAATTCACGTTCATCGGCTGAAAGTGCTTTGCATCGGCACCGCCGGTGATATGGCTGTGCAGGGCACCGAGCGCCGTTGTCGCCGGCGGCGGGGACTGATTGCGTCCCAGCCGGCCGGCCGCTGCCATACGGCCGGCCAGCAAGCCGATAGCCGTGCTTTCGACATAGCCTTCCACGCCGGTGACCTGTCCGGCGAAACGCAGCCGCGGCATCACCTTCAGGCGCAATTGGCTGTCCAGCAGTTTCGGGCTGTTGAGGAATGTGTTGCGGTGGATACCACCAAGCCGGGCGAACTGGGCATTTTCGAGGCCGGGAATCATTCGGAAGATCCGAACCTGTTCGGCATGTTTCATCTTGGTCTGGAAGCCGACCATGTTGAACAGGCTGCCGAGCTTGTTGTCCTGGCGCAGCTGCACGACGGCATAAGGTTTGCGGCCGGTCCGCGGATCGGTCAGGCCAACCGGCTTCATAGGTCCGAAAGTCAGTGTGCGTGGCCCGCGCTCGGCCATCACTTCGATGGGCAGGCAGCCCTCGAAATAAGGCGTGTTCTTTTCCCAGTCCCTGAATTCGGTCTTCTCTGCCGCCAGCAGGGCGGCATGGAATTCAAGGTAGTTCGGTTTCTCGAAAGGGCAGTTGATATAATCGGCACCTTCGCCCTGTTCGCCGGAGCCGCCGGGACCGACCTTGTCATAGCGCGACTGGAACCATGCCTTCGACATATCGATGCTGTCGCGGTGCACGATCGGGGCAATGGCATCGAAAAAGGCCAGACTCTGCTCGCCGGTCAGGTCGCGGATGGCCTCCGCAAGGGACGGGGAAGTGAGGGGGCCGGTGGCCACGATCACGTTATCCCATTCGGCCGGTGGCAGGCCGGCGACCTCTGTGCGGTGAAGGTCGATCAGGGGATGGACCTCGATAGCCTTCTGAACTTCTGCCGAAAAGACATCGCGGTCGACGGCCAGTGCGCCGCCGGCCGGCACTTTGGCAATATCGGCCGCGCGCATGATCAGGCTGTCACAGCGGCGCAGTTCCTCGTGCAGCAGGCCAACGGCATTGGTATCCGCATCGTCGGAGCGGAAGGAATTCGAACAGACCAGCTCGGCCAGCCCATCACCCTGATGGGCGTCGGTCTTGCGCACCGGTCGCATCTCATGCAGCACCACGGGCAGGCCGAGACGCGCCACCTGCCAGGCCGCTTCCGAGCCGGCAAGGCCGCCGCCAACGATATGGATAGGATCAATCTTGCTCATTCAGGATCTCCTCGAGCGCCGATGCGCTCTCGGCATTCAGTATTTTCGCTGCCACATTCTGGCTGAATCCCCGTCGCGCCAGCGCTCCCATATCCTTTTGCCGCATCGTCCGGCGCTGCTCGGGATCGGTTCGGTACGGCCCCAGGCCGCGCTTGCGGGCATAGGCTGCCGCTGCCGGCAGGTCGGAAATAGGCCCATCGGCCTCGACCTGCAAGCGTTCCAGCGCCGCTTCGATGTCGGGTTTCAGAACGCCTTTGGCGGCAAGGGTTTGCCGGATGCGTCCCAGTGACTTGCCATCGGCATAAAGACGCCGGACCCGGCCCTCCGCATAGGTCCGGTCGTTCAGCAGGCCGTTGCGCTGGAGCCTGGCAATCAGTTCGGCGATCCAGCCGGCCGCAATTTCTGTGGCGGGTTCACCATGCTGCTGGATCGAACGCCGCACCTTGCGATCCAGCACCCGGCGCAGATTTTCGGCCGAGCTGCTGTAGCGTTCCAGATAGAACAGGGCCGCCCGCTCGAGATAGCCAGGCGATACTTTCTTCGGCTTTTTCCGGCCTGCCGGCGGCATAGCCAGAGAGCGATCAGGCCAGCACGGCTATACCGGCACGGGCAACCTGCGCATCCTGTGCCGAGGTGACACCAGACACACCGACCGCTCCGATACAGATGCCGTCAACGATGATCGGTTCGCCGCCTTCCAGCATCACCATGTCGGGCACCGACAGGAAAGCATTCCGGCCATTGGCAACCACCTCTTCAAAGGCCTTGCTCGGCTTGCGGGCCCAGGCCGAGGTCCGTGCCTTGCCCTGGCTGATCAGAACCGACTGCAGCGGGGCGCCGTCCAGCCGCTGGAAATGCAGCAGATGGCCGCCATCGTCGGTGATCGCGATGCTGACCTTCCAGTCGTTCTTCACGGCCTCGGCCTCGGCAGCAGCGGCGATCTTCTGAACATCGGCGAGGGTCAGCGCCTTGCGGGTAATCATGGTCAGCTCCTGCTTGCTTTGTTGTTCTGTCTACTCGGCGGCATCGCGGCGCCTGCCGCTGCCGGTTTTTCCGGCCGGAGCCGGGCTGCCGCGCTGCGCCGGCGGCTTGAGATATTCTTTCAGATACCGTCCGGTATAGCTGCCGGCAACCTTTGCCACGTCTTCCGGCGTGCCCTGGGCAACCACCTGGCCACCGCCATTGCCGCCCTCTGGCCCCATGTCGATGATCCAGTCCGCGGTCTTGATCACTTCGAGGTTATGCTCGATCACGATCATGGTGTTGCCGGATTCGACCAGGGTGTGCAGCACCTCGAGCAGCTTGCGGACATCTTCGAAATGCAGGCCGGTGGTCGGCTCGTCGAGGATGTACAGCGTACGGCCGGTGGCGCGCTTGGACAGTTCCTTGGCCAGCTTCACGCGCTGCGCCTCACCACCCGAGAGCGTCGTGGCCGATTGGCCGATCTTGATATAGCCCAGCCCGACCTTTTCCAGCGTTTCCAGTTTCTCGCGGATGGTGGGCACCGCCTTGAAGAAGGCCGCACCATCCTCGACGGTCATGTCGAGAACGTCGGCGATCGACTTGTCGCGGTAATGGATTTCCAGTGTCTCGCGATTGTAGCGCTTGCCCTTGCAGACATCGCACTGCACATAGACGTCGGGCAGGAAATGCATCTCGATCTTGATCAGGCCGTCGCCTTGGCAGGCTTCGCAGCGGCCGCCCTTGACGTTGAACGAGAAGCGTCCCGGTGCATAGCCGCGCGCCTTGGCCTCGGGCAGCCCGGCGAACCAGTCGCGGATCGGACCGAAAGCACCGGTATAGGTGGCTGGGTTAGAGCGTGGTGTGCGACCGATCGGCGACTGGTCGATGTCGACGATCTTGTCGAGCCATTCCAGTCCCTCGATGCGGTCATGGGCGCCGGGTATGTCGCGGCTGCCGTTCAGCTTGCGCGAGATCGCCTTGTAGAGGGTCTCGATGGTGAGGGTCGATTTGCCGCCACCCGAAACGCCGGTGACGCAGGTGAAGATGCCCAACGGGAATTCGACGGTAATGTCGCGCAGGTTATTCGCCTTGGCGCCGATCACCCTGATCGTCTTGTTGGGCTGGCGCTTGCGGCGCTTCGCCGGCACCGGCACGGCTTTGGCACCGGTCAGATACTGACCGGTCAGCGACTTTTTGCTGGCCATGATGTCGGCAGGTTTACCTTCGGCGATGATCTCGCCGCCATGCACGCCGGCTGCCGGCCCCATGTCGATCACGTAATCCGCAGTGCGGATCGCTTCCTCATCATGTTCGACCACCAGCACGGTATTGCCGATATCGCGCAGGTGTACCAGGGTCTCGAGCAACTTGGCATTGTCACGCTGATGCAGCCCGATGGATGGCTCGTCCAGCACGTAGAGCACGCCAGTGAGGCCCGAGCCGATCTGCGAAGCCAGTCGGATGCGCTGACTTTCGCCGCCGGACAAAGTGCCGGACGAACGGGACATGCTCAGGTAGTCGAGGCCGACATTGACCAGGAAGCCGAGCCGCTCGTTGATTTCCTTGAGGATGCGGGCGGCAATGTTCTTTTCCTTAGCCGACAGCTTCTTGTTCAGCCCCAGAAACCAGTCTCTGGCCTCGACGATGGACAGGGCGCTGATCTCGCCGATATGGCAGCCATTGATTTTTACGGCAAGCGCTTCCTGTTTGAGGCGGTGGCCGCCACACGTCTCGCAATCGGTTTGAGACTGATACCGCGACAGCTCCTCGCGGATCATGTCGGATTCGGTCTCACGCCAGCGCCGCTCCAGATTGGGCAGCACACCTTCGAAAGGCCGTTTCACCGTGTAGGTCCGCATCCCGTCGTCATAGGTGATCGGAACCACGTCGTCGCCGGAGCCGCTGAGAATGGCATTGCGGGTCTTGGCCGGCAGCTCCTTCCACCTGGTGGCCAGCGAGAATTTGTAGAACTTGGCCAGGCCTTCGAGGGTCTGCAGGTAGTAGGGCGAGGGCGTCGCCGCCCGCGACCAGGGCACGATGGCGCCGTCGCGGAGCGACAGGCCGCTGTCCGGCACCACCAGGGCGGCATCGAAATACATCTTCGAACCGAGGCCGTCGCAGGTCGGGCAGGCGCCGTGCGGGCTGTTGAACGAGAACAGCCTTGGTTCGATTTCCTCGATGGTGAAGCCGGAGACCGGGCAGGCGAACTTGGCCGAAAAGATCGTCCGCTCATCCTTGTCGGCGTTCTCAGCAAAAGCGATGCCGTCGGCCAGATTGAGTGCCGTCTCGATGGAATCGGCCAGCCGCGTCTGGATGCCGTCGCGCACCACCACGCGGTCAACCACCACCTCGATATCGTGCTTCAGCTTCTTGTTCAGCGCCGGCACCTCGGCGATCTCATGCAGCTTGCCGTCGACCTTGACGCGCTGGAAGCCGCGCTTCTGCAGGTCCTGCAGCTCCTTGCGGTATTCGCCCTTGCGGCCGCGCACGATCGGCGCCAGCAGATAGAGGCGGGTACCTTCATCCATCGCCATCACGCGGTCGACCATCTGGCTGACGGTCTGGCTTTCAATCGGCAGGCCGGTCGCCGGCGAATAGGGCACGCCGATGCGGGCGAAGAGCAGGCGCAGATAGTCGTAAATCTCGGTGACGGTGCCGACGGTCGAGCGCGGATTGCGCGAGGTGGTCTTCTGCTCGATCGAAATCGCCGGGCTGAGGCCGTCGATATGATCGACATCAGGCTTCTGCATCAGTTCAAGGAACTGGCGGGCATAGGCCGACAGGGACTCGACGTAGCGCCGCTGGCCCTCGGCATAGATGGTGTCGAAAGCCAGCGAGGATTTGCCCGATCCGCTGAGGCCGGTCAGCACCACCAGCTTGTCGCGGGGGATATCGACGTCGACATTCTTCAGATTGTGCTCGCGGGCGCCGCGGACCGAGATGAACTTCTGCATGGTTAACGCCAGATCTGAGGGAGGCCGATTATTGCGCTTTTCGGATGAGACTTTCATTATACGCCGACCAGATGATATAAGATCAGGTCGCGAACGGATAGGGGTTAAACTATGGCTGGCAGCGTAAACAAGGTAATTCTCGTCGGCAATCTTGGCCGCGACCCCGAAATCCGCTCGATGCAGTCGGGTGAAGAGATCGCCCAGCTGTCTCTGGCTACCTCGGAAACCTGGCGCGACAAGGCCTCGGGCGAGCGCAAGGAGCGCACGGAGTGGCACAGGGTGGTGATTTTCAACGAAAATCTTGTGAAAGTCGCCAAGCAGTACCTGAAAAAGGGCTCCAAGATCTATATCGAGGGCTCATTGCAGACCCGCAAATGGACCGACAAGGATGGTCAGGAGAAATACACCACCGAAGTGGTGCTCCAGCGTTTCCGCGGCGAGCTGACCATGCTGGATGGCCGCGGGGAAGGCGGCGGTGGCGGCTCCTACGGCGGCGGGGACGATTACGGCAGTGGCGGCGGCGGATTCGGGGGCGGCTCGTCGGGCGGTGGCCGTTCGGGCGGCGGTGCACCGCCGCGCCGTGACGATCTCGACGACGAAATTCCGTTCTGAGGAACCGTCGCCCGGCGCTTAGCGCCGAGCCACGATTCCGGTCAGGCCGCCAAGCACGGCGGCGGCCAGCAGCGCCGTGGTTGGGTGCTGGCGGATCAGTGGCTCGATCTGGCTGACGGCCTCCTGCAGCGGACTGGCAGGTTGTGGGCGCAGCCGCAGAAGCACAAGCCCGACCAGTCCCGCCGCGGCCAGAAGGCTGGCTGCGGTGGCCGCCGCAGCCCAGGGCGGCGGCAGGATTGTAGAAAAGCCGAGATAGCCGGCAACGGCGGCCATCAGCACAGCCACGAACAGCAGCAGCACGGCCGCCAGGCCGGCGACGACAGCGGCGGCAAGATGCCGCCGCTGTCGCGCCGATGCGACGGCCTGCAGGCCCTGAACGGCCAGCATGGCGAGATTGAGGCTCATCGCCGCATCAGCAGGCCGGTGAGCAGGGCGCCGGCCGCAAAGGCGGTCAGCAGCGACGTACCGGGACGTTCCTTGACGGTGTCCTCGACCCGGACCAGGACTTCCCGGCCCTTGTCTTTGACATCTGCCATCATGGTCTGCAGCCGGGCCTGCAGCTGCGACAGCTCGGCTTCAGCGAGGGAGCCGCCATCCTGCCTGGCGCGGTCGAGCAGGCTGCCGAGCTGGTCGCCCAGCTCGCTGACCTGCGCCTGCAGGGCAGCGAGGTCGGCGTCGGGGGTCGAGCGCGTGGTGGCACGTGCCATGATCAATCTCCTTGATGTCTGCGGTTCAGGTGACAGGGGCGGCGGGCAGCCTCAGCGGCCAGATGCGGATTCCATGCCCTTGAGCCATTCCGCGACCTGTACCTCGGCCTGGTCCCTGATGATGCCGTAGCGTTCCTGGATCTTGCCGATCAGGCGCTCATGCTGGCCATCGATGACCGAAAGGTCATCATCGGTCAGTTCGCCCCAGCGCTCCGTGATCGCGCCCGACATCTGTTTCCAGTTGCCGGCAATGCGGTCCCAGGACGGCAGGGCGGCCTTGGCGTTGGCTTTGATATGAGTGGCGGTGCTGGGCATGATTCAGCCTCCGTTGTTTCTGGGGGGACAGAGAATGGAAAGGGTGGCGATTACCTGACCTGCTGGGTCTTTTCCCAGGCCTCGACCTGCTTTTCGGCCTCGGCCTTGGCGATGCCGTAGCGCTCCTGGATCTTGCCGACCAGTTCCTGGCGCTTGCCCTTGATGTAGAGGATGTCGTCGTCGGTGAGCTTGCTCCACTGCTGCTTCACCTTGCCGGCGAACTGGTTCCAGTTGCCTTCGATCTGCTCCCAGGTGGCGCTCGCGGCATGGGCCGGGACGGTGATCACAGGGGCGGCGGCCAGCAGGGCGATGGCGGAAATGGCGGTGATGGCGACTTTGCGCATTATGAAGTCCTCCGAATAGAATTTGCGGCAACCCGGGGGCGGGCAGCCAAAGGCAGTTTTCAGAATGAAACCTGGTCATTCCTGCGGCGCGGCCCGGCCGAAGAGCCGCTGTGCTGCGCCGGTGATCCGGATTTGAGTGCCGGCCCGTGGCAATACAACGGAGCTGGCGTGGTCTTGTTGTGATGATGTTATGGCCGGAATGGGGCGCCGGCCGGCACAGGCCTTTATGGGCGGCGGCGTTCGGATCGCTTAGCCTGATCCCAAGCCTTATCCATGGCATTCAAGTCAGTTTCAGAAAGTTCCTTGCCTTCTGATTTAATTATTTCTTCCATTTTATTGAACCGGTTTATGAATTTCCGATTTGCAGCCCGCAGAGCTTCCTCAGGGTCCAGTTTCAGATGTCGTGCCAAATTCGCAATAACAAAGAGAAAATCACCAAACTCTTCCCGTGCGGCCTCGGCATCACCGGCGACGATCTCGTCCTCCAGCTCCTGCAGCTCCTCCCGGATCTTGGCCAGCACCGGCAGCTTGTCCGGCCAGTCGAACCCGACCCGGGCCGCCCGGTTCTGCAGCTTCACGGCCCGGGACAGGGCTGGCAGTCCGGCAGTCACACCGGCAAGCACCTCCGACACGCCGGCCTCGGCCGGCCGGGCCGCCCGCTCGGCGGCCTTGATGGCCTCCCAGTTGCCACTCACTGCCTCCGGATGATCGGCGACCACGGTTCCGAAGACATGGGGATGGCGCCTGACCATCTTGTCGGAAATCGCTGCGGCGACGTCGCCGAAACCGAAATGGCCGGCTTCCTCTGCCATCCGGGCATGGAACACCACCTGCAGCAGCAGGTCGCCCAGTTCGTCCTTCAGCGCCGCCATGTCGTTGCGGGCGATCGCATCATCGACTTCGTAGGCTTCCTCGATGGTATAGGGCGCGATGGTGCTGAAGGTCTGCTCCAGGTCCCATGGGCAGCCGCCATCGGGATCGCGCAGCTTTGCCATGATGGCAAGCAGGCGGGCGAGGCTGGAAAGATCGGGCTGGGACATTAACGAATCCGCGGACCGGGGACGCTGGGCTGTCTCAAGCCTCGGCTCCGGCGAGGAGGGCGTCAAGCGCCCGGCGGGCGGTCCCATTCCGGTTCAGGACCGTAGACCGCCTGCAGGTGGTCGATAAAGGCCCGCACGCCTGCCGGCACGAAGGGACCCGCAGCCGGGTGGACGGCAAAAATCGCGACATCTGCTGCGCCGGGATGCTGTGGAAGCACCACCTGCAGCCGACCGGCCGCAAGATCGGGCCCGATATCCCAGGTCGAGCGCAAAGCGATCCCCATGCCGGCAATTGCCAGTTCACGCACGACTTCGCTGGAATTGGTGCGGACGACACTTTCGCCAGCCACAGACACGGCGTCGTTGCCGCTCTGCAGGCGCCAGGGCAACTGGCCGGCGGCCGCCAGGAGACGATGGCGCGACAGGGCGTCAAGCCTCCGGGGAACGCCTTCCCGCTGCAGGTAGTCCGGACTGGCGCAGAGAACGCGCCGGTTCGGGGCCAGCCGCTGGCCAGCCAGCCCGGCCGGTATACCCGGGGCGATACGGATGGCCAGATCGAAGCGCTCGGCCACGAGATCGGTATAGGCGTCACTGAGTTCCAGTTCGGCCTGCAGCCGCGGCCAGCGGTCGAGGAAGGTTTTCAGATGGGGGGCCACATGCAGCCGCCCGAAAGAGGTGGGGACCGACATGCGCAACCGGCCGGCCGGTGCGGCGACCGCCCCGCTGACCATGCTCTCGGCCTCACGGGACGCTGCCAGGATGTCCACCACCCGCTCGTAGAAGCGCTGTCCGGCCTCGGTGGTGGCCAGCCGCCGGGTCGTCCGATGGAGCAGGCGGGCCCCCAGCCTTTCTTCCAGCCGGGCAATCCGCTTGGAGACCATCGCCGGAGACAGCCGCAGGCTTCGGCCGGCGGCGGCAAGGCTGCCGGTCTCGATCACCCGGGCGAACAGCTCATACTCCCTGTCCATGTTTATTCATTCTCATAAGTAATGACTGCATTCAATTCTTTTCATCTACAGAATGAATGGAACCTCTGCTACCGTTTATCAGTCGAGAAGCAAAGCCATCATTCGGGAAACGTCATGACCAAGCAGACCGCCGCCGCTGTTGACCGTGGGGGCCTCTCCGTTGCCGCCAATCTGGCCGATTTCATTGAAAAGCGGGCGCTGCCTGGTACCGGAGTCGATGCGGCCGCCTTCTGGAAGGGCGTGGCCGACATCTTCGGGCGCTTCACGCCGGACAACCGCGCCCTGCTGGCCCGACGCGACGACCTGCAGACCCGTATCGACGCCTGGCACAAGGCCCGGCAGGGGCAGCCCCATGACGCCGCCGCCTACCAGGCTTTCCTGCGCGAGATCGGCTACCTCGTGGCAGAGCCGGCGCCCTTCACCATCGGCACCTCCAATGTCGATCCGGAAGTCGCCACCATGGCCGGCCCCCAGCTGGTGGTGCCGGTGCTGAATGCCCGCTTCCTGCTGAATGCCGCCAATGCCCGCTGGGGCAGCTTGTACGATGCCTATTACGGCACCGACGCCATTCCGCACGAGGCCGACGAAAAGAAGGGGTATGACCCCGCACGCGGCGCCAAGGTCATCGCCAAAGCCAAGGCATTTCTCGACCAGGCCGTGCCGCTTGCCAATGGCAGCCATGCGGACGTGACCGGATGGTCGGTGAAGGACGGCAAGATCATACCGGCACTGAAGGATGCAGAGGCCTTGGTCGGCTATCGTGGCGAAGCAGCCCATCCGTCGTCGGTGCTGCTGAAGCATAACGGCCTGCATGTCGAGCTGGTGATCGATCGCGCGCATCCGGTAGGCAAGGGCGATCCGGCAGGCATCGCCGACGTGGTGCTGGAAGCCGCCCTGACCACCATCGTCGATCTTGAGGATTCTGTGGCGGCCGTCGATGCCGAGGACAAGGTTGCGGCCTATGCCAACTGGCTTGGCCTGATGGTGGGCGACCTTGAAGCCACCTTCGAGAAGAGCGGCCGAAGCATGACCCGCGCGCTGGATGGTGATCGTGAATATACCGCACCGGACGGCAAGACGCTCTCACTGCCGGGCCGCAGCCTGCTGTTCGTGCGCAATGTCGGTCATCTGATGACGACACCGGCGATCCATCTGCCCGATGGCAGCGAGGCGCCGGAGGGCATTCTGGACGGCATTGTCACCAGCCTGATCGCGATGCACGATCTGAAACGCCGCGGCCGCTTCGTCAACAGCCGTGCGGGCTCGGTCTACATTGTGAAACCGAAGATGCATGGGCCGGAAGAGGCCGCCTTTACCAACCGCCTGTTCGACGCCATCGAGGATCTGCTCGGTTTGGCTCGGCATACCGTCAAGGTCGGCGTGATGGACGAGGAGCGGCGCACCTCGGCCAATCTGGCTGCCTGTATCCAAGCCGTGAAAGACCGCATCGTTTTCATCAACACCGGCTTTCTCGACCGCACCGGCGATGAGATGCACACCGCGATGCAGGCTGGCCCCATGGTGCGCAAGGCCGACATGAAAGCCAGCGCCTGGATCAAGGCTTATGAGGAACGCAATGTCGCCATCGGTCTGGCCTGCGGCCTGTCAGGCCGCGCACAGATCGGCAAGGGCATGTGGGCGGCGCCCGACCGTATGGCAGACATGCTGGACCAGAAGATCGGCCATCCCAGAACCGGCGCCAATACTGCCTGGGTGCCGAGCCCGACGGCGGCCACGCTCCATGCGACACATTACCATGTCATCGATGTGTTTGCCCGCCAGGCCGAGGTGGCCAGGCAGCCGGTGCCGCCGCTGGATGCGCTGCTGACAATTCCACTGGCGACCGGACAGAATTTCTCCGAACAGGATGTCCGTGACGAACTGGACAACAATGCTCAGGGCATCCTCGGCTATGTGGTCCGCTGGGTCGACCAGGGCGTGGGCTGCTCGAAGGTGCCGGACATCCACGATATCGGCCTGATGGAAGACCGGGCGACCCTGCGCATTTCCTCCCAGCACATGGCCAACTGGCTGCTGCACGGCATCTGCACGGCCGGGCAGGCCGACGCGGCGCTCAGGCGGATGGCGGCCAAGGTGGATGCGCAGAATGCCGGCGATCCGACCTACCGTCCAATGGCCTCGGATCCCGACAGCAGCCTGGCGTTCCAAGCTGCCCGGGCGCTGGTCTTCGAGGGTACGGCCCAGCCGAATGGCTATACCGAACCGCTGCTGCATGCGTTTCGGGCGAAGGTAAAAGCCCGGAACTGAGACACCGGCGGGACAGAGAGGAGGTCCCGCCTGCACGGCCAATAATCGGATAATGTATATTATGGAAAATAGTAAGTATTTGTAATACAGGAGTTTCCTAGCGGCGCAGATGGTACAGGACGGCCTCGGCGCTTCGATACTGGTGTGCCACAGCCATCAGCTGGGTCGGATCTCCGCCCATCTTCCAGGTGATCTGGCTCGCAGCCGCCAGCAACCCGCCGCGGTTGGCCAGCACAAACCGTTCATCCATACGCGCGCGCAGGCCAAGAATGGTCAATGTCCCCGCAATCGTCTGGTCCGCATCGAAGACCGGCGCAGCCAGCCCGGCAATGTCGGGATTCTGAGCCTTCACCGTGGCACAGTACATGTCGCGCCGAACCATCTCGGCGAATGCCGCCCCCTCATCATGGTCGCCGGAAAATGCCAGCAGGACCTGGCCGGCCGAGCCAGCCTCCAGCGGCAGCGCATCGCCCTCCTGCAGGTAGCGATGCAGCATCTGCCCCGGATCAATGACATTACGGCAGACCTGCCGCCCGTCCTCGATAGTGAAAAAACCTACACTTTCGCCGCATTGCCCCGCCAGTTCGCGCATGACCGGCAGGATGATCGGATCGATGTCATCCCCATGCCGGTATACCGAGGCCAGGCGCAGCGCACCTGAGCCAATGCTGTAGCTGCCATCCTCGAAACGGCGGAGCAGCCTGTAGCGGACAAGCGACTGGATCAGCCGGAAGGCTGTGCTTTTATACAGGCCGGTCTTGGCGGAGATTTCCGCGAGGGTCAGCTTTTTGCCATCGGCTTCGAAAGCCGACAATACCGAGATTGCACGCTCAAGCGCCGACACTCCGACCTGCTTGTCGTCATCCTGCGCCTCTTTCGGCGTCAATTTCGCACTCATAATATCCCCGTCAGCTTACATCATGGCGACAGTCTCTGGCTGTTCGGCTGCATGTCCACAACAGCTTGCTGTTTTTCGCCTGATCCGTTCCCCAACACCGCAACAGGTTGTGTTCCTGTCTGCGACGAGTTTGTCACCCACACTGACAATCTGCCGCTGCGGGGTCAAGTAGAGGATGATGATCTGTCGATGACAGGCCTGCTCTCTACTTAATCGCTATTTTTGGCAGCAGTCACCTATACTTGAAGCCGAAATATCCGGCATTCAATCAACCACGCCTGTACATGCAGATCCAAAAAAAGAGGAGCAGGTTGCCCTGCTCCTCTCTTCTCCAATCGATCAGAAGATCGAATTAGAAACGCAGGCCGAGACCCACAACGCCGAAGGTCTGCTTCGCCGAGGTCGAAGCGGTACCGGTGTCGTTATCCGACACGCCGACGCCGGCAAAGGTCTGCACGGCGGTGGCCAGCTGGTAGGTCACACCGAAGGTGTAGTAGTCCAGCTCGTTGTCGGCGGAACCGACGGTCTCGTCGACGCGGTTGTGGTACTCGACGCCGATCCCGACCGAACCCGGCTTCGAGCCGTTGGTCAGGTACTTCAGACCGGCCGACCAGGCAGTCCGCTCGATGGTGGCCGAACGGTCTTCGTTCGAGTAACCGCCGCCGAGCTGAATGGCCGAGCCATCACCGACGTTGTACGCGAACTGCGCACCGAGCTGCCAGCCAGCCTGACGCGGGTCAGTCGAGCTGTTCTCGATATGCACGCTGTTATAACCAGCGTACAGGGCGGCATCGACCGAGCCGAACGACTCAACGTAGTTCGCCGCGATCGCATACTGCTGCGACAGGCCGCCATTGGCGGTCGACGAGAAGCCGCCGCCGCAACCGGCGGTGCTGCCCTGAGCCGAGAAGTCCTGGCAGCCGTTCGGAACGTACGACACGCCGAGCTGCAGACCCTTGCCGACCTTCGAGCCGAAATAGCGGTTCGAGGCGGTGTACAGGTTGATGCCGTCGTTGTCATGGCCCGAGTTGGCGAACCACATCAGCGGCTGGGTCGCAGCAGCCGAATATTCGGAGTTGACAGTGGTGCTGTGGCCCGGGATCGCGTTCGGCGCGAAGTACAGCATCTTGCCGGTCACGCGGTCGG